>CAXXDQ010000009.1:0-76870 GCA_963664325.2 Desulfomonilia bacterium | reverse complement strand
GTCTGAGGCAAAATCGATAAGTCCTGAAAGCGCATCTTCATCCTGGATATAATCCCGCCGTAGTCGCAAAACGGAAGGGATACAAGCGAGCCTTTTATAAACGGGGCCTTTACAAGTATAAGGGGAGGGCGCCGATTGCTTTCCGTCAGGCCGAAAGACATGATGTAAAACGTCCTGTGTCTGTATGCCTTTCCTGCTGCCTGTCCCCAGGGATACATCAGATATGGCCCTGAAGAGCCTGACGAGAGGATGAACTCATCCCATGTCCTGCTTTGGTTGTCTGATATAAGGCGAATCTCTTTCATAGGGGGATAAATCGATGCGAGGTTTAAAGCTCCGCCACTGAAGGTGAAATGCATTCGTTATATTGTTTTCCGGCTAAGAATACATTTTCCATTCGCGGTTTACTTTTCAGCTCATCGGCATAGATGGGAAGCAACTTTATCAATTGCATTAAGAAAAGTTATTATTGTATTTTAATAAGTGTGATTAATCATTGCATGGACAGGAAAACGATTTCAGGGACAATTGTCTTTTTACTGGTCGCGTTCGTATTGCTGTTCAATCCCGACACGGATTCGCGGACGGCTGTAGAGCTTTTGAACTACGGCCATGTCCTGGTTTTCGGGCTGGTCGCCCTATTGATATACCAAATCATCGGCAGCTTCAAAACAAGCCGGAGCAGGCGTTTGGCGGCCTGGCTGATTACAATGGCGATTGGTTTCATGGTTGAGCTGTTCCAGCTCGGCATGGAAGGAAGATATTTTGAGCTTGACGATCTGTTGAATGATGGCATCGGCGCGCTCGCATTCCTTGCATTTTTTTCCGAGTACGAAAAGCGTCATACCGAGTGGATTATGCGCATAATATCGGTTGCTCTTCTTCTCGCTGCAGGCATACCGTTCTATACAGCTCTGACAAACGAAATCAATTACCGCCTGCGGTTTCCGGTCATGAGCTCGTTTGAAAGCATTTCAGAAACCTCTTCATGGGCCGTGGATAATGCTGGAATGAAACGCTCAAAAGAGCATGCGGCAAAAGGGCTTTATTCAGGTATGGTCACATTCCTGCCCGGCAAATATTCGACGCTGTGCAATGAAGAGCTGATTGAGAACTGGGCGGGATATAAAATTGTTGCAATGGACATATATCTGCCCGGGGAAAAAGGCCTTAAAATTACGGTCAGGATAAACGACAGGAAACACAATCAGAACTATAATGACAGATTCAATCAGAAGATAGGACTTGTTCCGGGATGGAACCATATAAGGATCAGTCTTGAGGATATTGAAAAATCACCTGTAGACAGACTGATGGACATGTCTGCAATCAAGAAGATATGCATTTTTGCTTCAGGCCTGACTGAGCCTCATACGGTTTATCTGGATAATTTAAGGCTCGAATAGACTTTAAGCTACAAACCAAGATATGCAGCCTTTATTCTGTCATTCTTGAGAAGCTCAAGAGACGATCCTTCCAGGGTTATCTGTCCGGTTTCCATCACATAACCCCTGTCCGCTATGGACAGGGCCATGTTCGCATTCTGTTCCACCAGGAATATTGTCGTGCCGTTTTCGGCGTTTACTTTTTTTATGGTATCGAAAATAAGATGGACAAGCACCGGAGCCAGGCCAAGCGAAGGCTCATCCAGAAGCAGAAGTTTAGGCCTGCTCATAAGACCTCTGGAGATGGCGAGCATCTGCTGTTCGCCGCCCGATAACGTACCGCCGGGCTGGCTTCGCCGTTCGGCTAACCTTGGAAAAAGTGAAAATACATAATCGAGATCCTTTCTGATACCGGTTTTGTCTCGCCTTAAATAGGCGCCCATATCAAGGTTTTCCATTACGGTAAGGTCAGGGAAAATTCTCCTGCCTTCAGGTATCTGGGCAATTCCGAGCCTGAAGATTTTATCGGCTGACAGCCTGGCGATTGAGCGCCCCATGAAGATGATGTCGCCGTTACGCGGAGGCACCACACCGCAGACGCTCATCAGCGTAGTTGACTTGCCGGCACCGTTGGCTCCGATCAGGGTTATTATTTCACCCTCGTTTATTTTCAGGTCTATCCCCTTAAGGGCCTTTATGCCTCCGTAATAGGTAGTCAGGCCTTTTACCTCAAGCATCGAACACCTCTCCGAGATAGGCCTTTATAACTTTTTCGTTGGCTGCGATTTCCCCGGGTAGTCCCTTTGCTATCATTTCCCCGTAATCGATCACATAAATCCTGTCTGAAATGCTCATGACCAGTTTCATGTCATGTTCGATCAAAAGTATGGATATGCCTTCTTCATCCCGGATTGACTTTATAAGCGCATCGAGCTCTTCCGTTTCCTTGGGGTTCATACCTGCGGCCGGCTCGTCAAGGAGCAGCAGGAAAGGCTCGGTTGCAAGCGCCCTTGCTATTTCAAGCCTTCTCTGATCACCGTACGGAAGCTCGCCGGCCAGGGCATTTACGTGTTTTTCAAGGGAGAACCTTTCAAGCATTTCATAAGCGTAGTCTATAGTCTCCCTGTGCTCCCGGCGCACGCTTTTACTCCTGATGATTGCACCCAGGATGCCCGATTTAGTGCGGCAGTGCCTTGCCACCATGACGTTTTCAAGCACGGTCATCTTTTTGAAGAGCCTTATGTTCTGAAATGTCCTGGCAAGACCTTTTGCAGTGATCTCATCGGGTTTCATGCCGTTGAGGACCATGCCTGACCCTTCTCCGGAGGTTGCCGTTATGGTGCCTTTGGTGGGTTCGTAAATGCCCGTGGCGCAGTTGAAGAATGTCGTCTTGCCGGCCCCGTTGGGGCCGATCAGCGCCACTATCTCGCCCGTCTCAATGCTGAGATTTATATCCGCCAGCGCACTGAGGCCGCCGAACTGCATGTACAGGCTTTTGACATCGAGGACATGGCCCATCTCAGGCGGTCTCCTTCCATCGGTAATTCTGCCTGATGCTGCTGATAATGCCCTGAGGCCTGAAAACCATCATCAGCACCATGCTTGCCCCGAAAACTATCATTCTGATCTGGGACATGGACTGCAGGTATTCAGGCAGGAGAATCAGGATGAAAGCCCCTAGAATTACGCCCACGATCGAACCCATACCGCCAAGAACCACGATGGAAAGGATTATAATCGACTCCCAGAAAGTGAAACTGGCCGGATTCACAAACGTGGTCTTGGCTGCAAATATGCAACCCATCATGCCTGCCCATGTTGCTCCGATGGCGAATGCAGTCAGTTTGGCTTTTGTTATGTTTATGCCCATGGACCGGCATGCGGTTTCATCTTCACGCATGGCGATCCAGGCCCTTCCGATGCGTGAATTCCTCAACCTGCCCACTACGAATATCGTGATAATGACAAGCGCAAGCATGATGTAATAGAGGAAATCAGTTGATTGATGCAACGTGAGCGTCTTACCTGAAATCGAGGGCTGCGCGATATCAGCTATCCCGCTCGGGCCTGATGAAAAGCTGCTCCAGTTGTTGAGCACCAGTCTTATGATTTCGGCGAACCCCAGCGTAACTATAGCCAGGTAATCACCCCTCAGCCTTAACACCGGAAGTCCGAGCAGAACCCCGAACAAGGCCGCCAGCATAGCGCCGAGAGGCAGTGCCAGCCAGAAGCTTATTCCGAAATGCTGATATAAAAGCGCATAGGTGTATGCGCCCACGGCATAGAAGGCCACATAACCCAGGTCGAGGAGTCCCGCCAGGCCCACCTCGATATTGAGCCCGAGGCCCAGCACGACGTACATGAGCGCCGTTGTCATGACCGATACCTGGTATCCTGAGAAGACGAACGGGAACATGACCGCTATCGCCAGCAGAGAGGCGGCAATGATGGGCGTAAGGTTCCTCTGCCGCCTGAGCCGTGAAGCCACACGGTGCTGCCAGCTTTCCTCGTCGACATTTCTATTGAGCCTTTTGTTCATGAGGTATCGCCACAGGAATGAGAGTATGAATGCCGCGGAACCCACGTAAGCCACGTTCATGAAGCGCCACGTGATGATCTTCTCGACGGTGTTCACCTTGACCGCCATAATAGGGAAGGTCAGGAACATGAACCAGATCGCGATCACTGCGGATTTTAATATTTCGGAAAGGGCTTTCTTCATGCCTACACCTTCTCCGATCTTTTCTTGCCGAGCAGCCCGGTTGGCCTGAATATGAGTATCAGCACCAAAAGAGCGAATGCGAACACGTCCTCATAATCGCTCGATATGTAGCCCGCCGCAAAACTTTCCGTGCATCCCAGTATCATTGCTCCGAGAACCGCCCCGGGTATGCTTCCTATGCCGCCCAGGACCGCGGCCGTGAATGCCTTGAGCCCTGCAATGAACCCAATATAGAAATTTATCTGTCCGACATGTGAAGATATCAGCACTCCACCCACGGCGGCGAGCGCCGAACCGGTTATGAAGGTGACCGAAATCACCCGGTCAACATTGACGCCCAGAAGCATTGCCATTGTCTTGTCCTGTGATGTGGCACGCATGGCCTTGCCGATTTTTGTAAATTTGATGAAAAGGGTGAGCAGCACCATCATCACGGCCGTTGTTGATATGATGACAAGATCGGATGGCTGCATGAATGAGCGGAAATCTTCCATGAAAGAAAAATCCGGTATCAGCTGAGGAAAGCTTACGAAGTCTGAGGTCTGCGCCAGCAGCACATAATTCTGCAGGAAGATGGACATGCCTATGGCGCTTATCAGAGGGGACAGCCTGGGTGCGTCCCTGAGCGGCTTGTAGGCTATTTTTTCCAGCGTGTAACCGTAGGATGAAGCGTAGACAACGGCTATGGCACCCGCAAGCACGAGCAGGGACAGGCCGCTTATGCCGAGAAGTGCAAGTACACTGGCTGCAATCAGGGCCGTGAAGGCGCCTATCATATAGATTTCACCGTGCGCAAAGTTGATCAACGCTATGATCCCATAAACCATTGTATAGCCGAGTGCGAGCAGGGCATAAATGCTGCCTCTGGTAAGACCGCTGAAAAAGAGTTCCAGGAAGTATTCCATATGGTAAAAGGGGGCGGTTTGACCACCCCCGGCAGATCTATTTTACCTGTTCGTATTTGCCGTTTTTGGCAACAAAGACCGAGAACCCTATTCCCTTTGCGTCCCCCTTTTCGTCGAAGCTGATACTGCCGAGAGGGGTCTCCACCCATTGAGTTTTAAGCGCTTTGGCGACTGCATCATAGTTTGTGGAGCCGGCCTTGCTTATCGCATTGGTCAGGGCCAGGATCGCAGAATATGCATTGAGATAAAATGCCCCGGGGTCGGAGCCAAAGCGTTTTTTGTGCTTTGCAATTGCCTCCTGGGCCAGTTTCAGCTTGGTCGTATCTGTGGGGCCTGTTGCATATACCCCTTCCGCATATTTGCCCGCCACTTTGATGAAGGTGTCATCTTTTAATCCGTCATCCGAGATGAAAACGGTTTTCATGCCTTTCTTACGCATGCCGCTTACTATCTTGGAGCCTTCGGGGTGATAGCCGCCGTAGATGACGGCATCGACTTTTTCCTTTCTTATTCTCTGAATGATTGCCGAATAATCGACTGCCCCTGGCGTGATGCCTTCAAACAGGGCCACCTTGCCGCCGTGCTTCTCAAGATAGGATTTTGCGAATTCCGCTACGTCCTTGCCATAATCGCCCTTGTCATGAATGACGGCAAAGGTCTTGAGCTTCAGCTTGTTAACGGCGAAGTCGGCCATCAGTTCGGCCTGCAGCAGATCAGAGCCTATGGTGCGGTAGAAGTTGGGGTATGCGCCTGATGTCGTCAGGTCCGTTTTAGTGGCCGAAGGGGAGATGCTTATGATTTTTGCATCGCGATAGGTTCCCAGCGCCGTCCGCGTGGCACCCGAGCAGATATGGCCGATGACAGCCGCCACTTTTTCAGAAACCAGTTTCTGTGCGATATTGGTTGCCTGTTCCGGTTTGCAGGCGTCATCCAGTTTGATGATTTCTATTTTGCTGCCGTTGATGCCGCCCTTTGCATTGATATCGTCCACAACTATCTGTACGGCATTGGCGCTGGGTATGCCGTAAGACGCAAGATCTCCGCTGTGCGGGCCTGCGACCCCGATCTTGATTGGTTCGGCACCGGATGCGGGAAGGACAAACAATGCCGTGACGATGATTGCCAAAACAGACTTTTTCATAAGCAACCTCCTGCAGACATTTAAGAATTATGGCTCTCGGACAAATCAAGCCAGCTTTGAAAATATGCATTAAATACCGGGTGCTGTCAAAAAATATTTGCCCTGTCCTTCAAATGGAGCAAACCCTGAGAGCTTTAAGACTTTTTGAAATGTTTATGGCCTCGTCCCATTCTGGAACGGCAGCCCTGCCGCCGTATCCCGAGCACGAAAGCGTTGCAACGGCGATGCCGAGCTTGACTGAATCTTCAAGGGAAAAATTTCTGCTGAGCGCCAGGGCAAGCGCGCCGTGGAAGTTGTCTCCTGCACCTGTCGTATCGATGATTTTTACCCTTGGTGGCCTGATGTTGAATATCGAACCGTCCTTTATGAAATATGCGCCGTTTTTTCCGTCGGTCATGATAAGATGATTTGGAAAGTTGCTGGCAAGCATTTTAATCCCTTCCACCGGGTCCGATGTCTTAAAACCTATCTTTTTGTCAGTCAGGAACAAGGAAGACGGTACCAAGTAATCGGCAAGCGCCATCATGTCATATATGCCTTCGCGCCATCTCTCGCAGTCGTAAACGATAGGGGGCCTGTCTTTAAGCGTTTTCAACTCTGCGGCAAGATTGGTGGACGAAGGGTCAATGAGCAGAACGCTGGCACTTGAAATACAGGTCCTTGTCTTTTTATCAAGCGTAAAGTCTGGTAGTGTTTCTGACTGGTACATGAGGGTGCGTTTACCGGTGGATTTAGAAATAAATACATATGAAACGGTTGTGTGCCCGCCTTTTATTATCCTTATCGAACTTGTGTCTATGCCGCTCTCCTTCAGGCGCTCGATACAGAACCTGCCTTCCTTGTCATTGCCTACTCGGCTTATGAACATGACGCTGCCGCCAAGCCTGGCTATGCAGCAGCTGGTGTTTGCGCCCTGGCCGCCGGTATCCGTAATGTGTTCGAGAATCCTTATTTTCGAGTCCTCTTTCGGATAGCGCTCAAGCACCGAGAGGTTGTCGACGTTGGTTCTGCCGATAACGAGGACTTCCGCAGGGTTGTCCTTCATACTTTATACTCCTTTGCACCGGAAATTATGACCTTTACGGTATCATGATAACCCATGGCGGCCGTGTCCCGGAATTTTTCCTTGTCGATCTCGATACGGCCGACCGGCAGAGGCAGGCCGGGTGTGATTACATGGAGTTTGTTTCTTATCCCGTCCGGGATGCTGCCAAGCTCTCTGATCGCATTCGGAGAGGCCGCCGCCAGCCAGATTTCATCGAAGCCTTTCAGATCGGTTGCATCAAGGGGAATGCGTCCGGTCAGCCCGCCGTCAAGACATCTTTTCCCGTCGATTACAGTGGAAGAGAATATGCCGTTTATGAACGGCATGTGGCAGCTCGCCCTGATCGCAGTCAAAAGTTTCCCTGTATCGAAATCCCCTTTGAAGCTCAGATACCTTCTCCTGAACATCCCTTTACCCCATTCGATGAACGGCCTTATTTCGGAGACCCCTATATGGACTGTCTTTCCGGATTTCTTCAGTGCCTCCATGTCGAGTCTGGGCAGTGTGTCATTAGCAATCATCCAATCGAGGTTCTTGGCCGTGCCGCTGTTGAATAACGGGTGGAGGGTAAGCTTTTTAACTTCGATGGCAATCCATGTATCGAGGCCTGTATTCCCTTGACCTGCGGCATGCCAGGCCGCTCCGGTTGAACCCACGCTTATGCCGGCCAGTTCATCGAAAATGATACCGGCCTCATCAAGGGCCCTCATAACGCCTGCATAATAGACCCCGCGCATGGCCCCTGATGCATAGCACATGAGCCGCTTGATTTTTCTCTCTTCCATTGAACTCAAATACCCCTATTTTGTCTATTTTCAAATTCAATCCTTCATTGCCCGCCAACCATAAATTATATGCTGCATGTTGGGAATCCTTTCTTGACAAATACCGGCCATTGATATTAGAAGAATACCTCGACGCGGGGTGGAGCAGTCTGGTAGCTCGTTGGGCTCATAACCCAAAGGTCAGAGGTTCAAATCCTCTCCCCGCTACCATTTAAATCAATCGGTTATTTATACAGAGCCAATCAAATAAGACTCAATTGTATAAAGCCTATAATTTTACCGGTCTGGAACTTGCTTTAATAATAAAGTATATTATTATTTAACAGATTGTATTTTTGTGGGGGAGGATCTAATAATGAAGAAAATTACATTCGTCCTTTTATTGTCCCTGGTTATGCTTTTATCAGGATTCTCTTATGCGTACTGGTTGAGCGCCGGCTCCGCAACAGGTCCCAAAGATGTGGATTACAAAAAAAATTACTGGCTGTACAGCGTTTCGACCACAGGGCCGGTGTACAGGAGCGATTCGATAGACCCTGACGGGAATAAACTCAAAGGCCTTTTCGTTCCGCCTGGATCATGGGTTGACAGGGCCTGGGATATGGAAACCGGCGACCCGTCGGTTGTCATTGCCATAATCGACACCGGCATAAGATGGGAAAGAGTGGATAAAAGCCTTGTGAACAGGTTTTATATTAACAAGGGCGAGGTAAGAAACTTTCCTCCTTTAAAAACAGATGTAGATTATTCTTCGCCGCTATGGGGGGACGTCAACGGGGACGGAGCGCTTAACAGCGGCGACTATCAATATGTCGCGGAATCCTATATTGAAGACAAATATTCAAACGGGCTGACTCCCGAAGAACTGAAAAGAGAATACCCCGACTACATTATCGAGCTTGCAGATGACGCGCACAACCGTACAGGAGAATACAAGGATGTCCTGAACCTTCAGAAGCTGATCAAAAAATTCTCCGATGGGATTGACAATCCCGAAGACAACAACGGCTTTGTCGATGACATATGCGGATGGAATTTTTTTGAAGACAACAACGACCCCGGTGACGTTTCAAGCTACTCGGCCGCCACATATCACGGTACGGGCCAGACCATATCTGCGGTGGGCGAATTCAGAAAGGACGAAGAGGTCGGTGTGTGCCCCAACTGCACCGTCATGCCGCTTAAGAGCTGGGATTCGTTTGTCCAGGATACGAATTATTACGGTCTCGCCGCCCTGTATGCCGCACGCAACGGCGCCAATATTATAGAAGGCGCATTGGGCGGCTTGAACAATTCCGGCGTGTGCAAAGAGGCGTTCAAGGAGGCATACGACAACGGTCTTGCGATCTTCATAGCGAGTTCCGACCTCAACAGCGCGGACCATAATTTTCCGACCTATCTCGAAGAGCCTATTTACTGCTCAGGCATGGTGCCTGACACATTCGGTCTGGAAGACGCTATTATCCCCAAAACATATTTCAGAAACGCGGGCACGTGCCAGTTCGGCGCAAAAAATCATATTTCATGGGAAGTTGCGACAGGCTCACAATCAACGGCGCTTTCTACCGGAGCCGGCGGATTGCTCATATCTTATGCAAAGAGTTTGGGAATAAAGCTTCACCCTGACCAGGTAAAGCAGCTTTTAACCCTTACAAGCGATGATATCCAGCCTGAAGACACCATTGGCTACGGGGACCCTGATCCCGCTTCAAAGGGTTGGGACCAGCACTTCGGCTATGGCAGGGTGAACCTGTATGCCGCCCTGAAGGCGGTTCAAAAAGGAGTCATACCCTCTGTAGCAAGGATAACCTCACCCGAATGGTCCCATTATTTTGACCTGAGGAGAGATGACAGACTGGTAATAAAGGGCGACATCCTGTCCGCCGGCGGAAACCCCGGTTGGGTTGTCGAGGCGGGCGCCGGCATCGAGCCGGCGAAATTCGAAGAAATCAGCAGGGGATCGACAACAGGCAGAGATATTGTTTTGGCGGATGTCGACCTGAGTGAAATAACAGGTAAATTCCCATACGGAACGGATTTTTCATATATGCCGGACACGCCGGAAGACAAATATCCAGGCGATGCTGAAATCCAGCCCAACAGGTTCATATTCACGGTCAGGGTCCGGCTTACCGGCACAAAGCTTAATGACACGTCCTTCAGGGAACCTTATAAATACCCTGAAGACAGGCGGACATTCTATGTCTGCAAGGACAAGAGCCTGCATGGAGACTGGCCCAGGTATATCGGCGTCGGAGGCGAGGCGTCACTCCGCTTTGACGATCTCGACGGCGACGGCAAAATGGAGGTCGTAGTAGCAACTTCAGACGGCCGCATACTCATATACAGACATGACGGCAGCCCCTATGCGATTAAAGGGAAAACCATAGAATTTGCCGCCGGTACATTCGAACTGACGGCAAACCATAATATGAAAACCTCTTCCGGTATGCCCTTCAGGTCAACATTCATCACCCCGTCCGTTGCGGACATAGATGGAGACGGAATCAAAGAAATCGTAAGTGCTGCAGACGGCAAGGCTTATTGCTTCAAGGCGGACGGCAATGTTCAGCCCGGCTTCCCGATTGACTTCAGCGAAAATTTCAAGCTCGACGTTTTTTACGGCAAGGTTAAGAACAGCGATCATTCTACCAACCCGGACGGGTCTTTGAGCGGGGTTGAAAACGCGATCGGTCCTGGCACCATGGCTTCTCCGGTGCTTTATGATCTCGATGGCGACGGGAAGAAGGAAATCATCCTGGCCGGAAACGACCAGCGCCTGTACGTCTGGAAGAGCGACGGGAGTGCCGCCAACGGGTTCCCCGTTTATGTGCGTTCGACCGAGATGTCAGGAAACAAGATCATACACCCCCCCTGTCTTGCCGACATAAACGGCGACGGTAAAATGGAGATAATCGTCGCCACCAACGAAGCCATCCCAATACCAGGGAAATTGGGGATCGATCTGTTCGGGGCGGCACCTGAGCCGCAGGAGAATTATTATTTTTCGGAAAAGGGCGTTACTTCGGGCGGTATAGATGTCATGCCTTCCATATTTAATTTTTTGAGCAGTTTCATAGGCAGGAAATGCATGGTCTACGCAATAAAAAGCAGCGGCGCAACAAACGGAGACGGGGGCAGGACAATAGCCGCCAGCCAGAGCGCATTCGTGTGGAAGTCCCCTGCAGGTGTTGATGCTTTCATGCCCGACATGCTTCCGCTTCTGGGCCCTTCATCAAAACCCTGCGCCTTCGATTACAACGGTGACGGCAAGGATGAAATTGTCGCAAGCTTCACTTCAGGCAAAACTTCCATTATAGACGGCAATGGCAAAATCGTAAAACAAATGGTCGAGGGCCCATTGGGAAGCAATGCTGTCGGCATGAATGACCGCTCCCTGGTGCTCAACCTGTTCGAAAGCGCGGCACTGGGAGACATCGCGGGCGATGGGACAATTGAGATAATAAAGGGCGGGCTCACGCTTTTCGGCGCTGCAAACCTGGGCCTTTCCGGGCAGAATTTTCCTTACAACTATGCGGTCCAGGTCTGGGACCCCCGGACAGGCAAGTTCCTGGATGCATTCCCGCGGGCGATTGATGATTATGTAATGTATTCTGAACCCAGTATTGCTGATGTCGATGGCGACGGAATACCCGATATTGTAGTCGGTTCTGAGTTGTGCCTGCTGCATGCCTTCGGCTCCGACGGTATGAACAAGGCCGGTTTTCCGAAGATGACGGGCGGCTCTATGATGACCACACCTGCTGTTGCCGACATAGACGGTGATGGAAGTAATGAGATTGGTATAGCTACAAGAGAAGGCTGGGTCTTTGTCTGGGATACAAACGGGAAATACACCGCCAGGGCCAATTGGCCCACCTATGGCCATGATAACTGCAACACATCCAACTTGAATGTGGATGCTGTAGCCCCGGCATCCGTTACAGAATATACCTGGACAGATGAGGGGCTGGTCTTCAAATGTCCTGGTGATGACGGGTTTAACGGCAGGGCAAAGGAAATCAAGATATTCGGAAGCAATGTTGAAATAGATGCGGCCACTATAAAGGAAGCGACACTGGTTACGCAGATAAAGCCGGCGACCGGTGGCGCGGTTGTCTATGTCGACATACCCAATGACTATTTGTACTATGCGGTTATCGCTTATGACGAGGCCGGCAATTCATCGGTATTGCCGCTGGTCCCTGGCAGCATAAAGGAAGTCGGCAAGCTGTCGGCTGAAAGTACGCAGCAGGCACAGGGTGATGATGGCGGCGGGTCGTCAGGCCTGTGTTTCGTCAATACTGCTGTCGGCCTTTAAAAATCAAGGGACGGACTTCCCGGATTCCGGGGGTCCTGTCCCTTTTTTACAGTTATTAATCCTGCCTCATGTTTTTATTTAATGGCTTTTGTTAAGCAGGGATTTCCTTCAGGTTCCAGGCTTCTTTTCAATACTCATCGGGCATTACGGTGCGGACCAGACAACATTACCTTCATTATCGATTACAATAATTTGCTCCGCATTCACCACAGTGATTATTGTCCCGTCACTTCCTGCCTGATAAATCACATTTCCGTCACTATCCTGAATCAGGACCGGCTGACCGTTATGATTTACAATCAGCGTGTCTGTGCCTGCCCCGCCGTCGATGAGAGCCGTATCGGCGCCGATGCCCGCATAATAGGTTATTGTATCGTCACCCGCTCCCGCATTAATCATGACAGTGTCATTTCCTTCACCCGGCGTTGCACTGATATCGTCGTTCCCGGCTCCGCCTTCCTGGTAGATGTAATCATTCCCTGTTCCCGTGTCTGCAACCATGGTGTCAACCGCATCGCCCCCATACTGCTCGACCCAGTCATTTCCTGCACCGCTGTCCACAGAGAGGGCGTCGTCAGCCGGTCCGCCGTACTGGACAATGCGGTTATTGCCTGCTGTCCCGAAATATGAAAAGACGTTCGAGGTATCCAACCCGATATCAGTCTGATTCGTATCAAACGAAGGATAATCAAAGGCGATGGGTGCGGTGAGAGGGATGTCCTTTACCTTTGTGAACTGAATTGGTCCAATGGTTTCCAGTTCGGAGATGCCTTTCAGGGCCGAGACGGTGTAGGTATGCTCGCCTGGGGAAACATTAAAGCTGAGCATAAGGGTGTCTTCATCGGCGCAGGCCGCTGACGGCGAATCAGCATATATTATGATCCTGGAAGTTACTTCGGCTGTGGAAGCATTCCCGTCAAGGACCACCTTGACATGGTCGGCTTCAGAGGGAATGTTGTTTATCTGGCCCGGATCAAGGGTGAAGGTAAAGGTTACTGTGCTGCCCGGATCGTTGTTGTTTACAACCGGCGGAGTACTTTCGCTATTGCCGCCTCCGCTGCCTCCGCCGCAACCTGCGAAGAGTATTAGTATGGAGAGAATAACAACTTGCCGTGTAATCGTAGAAGCACTGATTTTTATCATCGGTTTTCCTCTCTCGTAGTGCAATGAATAGTCTTAAGCATCCGGCCTGCATTCGTTCCAGGATGCCCTGGGTTTTCCGGTTATCCATTTGTATATCGTGAAAAAGTCCCATAACAATTTCATAAGCAATGGGAATGCCATAAATAATAACTAAAAATATCAATTAGTTACATCGAAGGAGAGGCGTACATGACATGATATGAGTAATTTAATTCATTTTCCATGGAAGTAATTTGCTGTTTGATTGAAATCTGGTTTTCAAGTTACTACAACGTGTTGACGGAATTGATCTTTGAAGTACGGCAACCGAAATATAAGATTGTGTATGTTTATATATAAGTTGTTGGCGGTTACCTTTCAGAATGTCGGGTCAACAGCTTAACCCTTTAAAGGGGGATTCTTCTGAATCAAACCCTTGAATGATGCCTTCAGTCCCGGGCGGATTTCCGCCCGGGACCCAGGCTCATATTATTAAGGTAGAGGTGAAGGTTTGGGAAGGCTCGCCATTCCCAAAGTCTGTGGATAAGTTTCATCCCCAAAATTGATTGTGCCTTTTTTCTTCATGCCGGCCCATCCGACAATCGGGTTCTTTGACCATACATCCATGCTTTTAGCCCATTTGTTGGTCAGGCACAGGGTGGTTTTGGCCGGGTTGACGGCCATGTTGTTGGTATAGGTGGTTGTGACCATGCCGCCTACCCAGAACGGGGTGAACCCAGTGAAGACAGAGTTGAAGACAACAAAGATGTTGGGGATGGTCAGGTCTGCAGTCTCAATAGAGATGATCGGGGCAATGAACATGAAGCAGGTATTGTCAACCATGACGGAAGCGGAAATACCGTACAGTTGAAGCGGGTCGATGAGATCAGCTACGTTAGGATAGCCCAGCTGCTTCACTATCCAGGGCAGCAGATCATCAACGAAATCAGTCAGGGTGTAAATGTATGGGTTGGCATTTTCAGCAAGGATCTTGGCTTTGCTCATGCATACCGATCCGCCGGCAAGGTTTAGGATACCGGCATGGACCCCGGCCGAGTTAATGTAGATGACACCCTTGGTCTTTGTGAAGAGAATGTCTGTCTTGCCCCACAGTGTAGCACTGTCGGTTTCCTGCCAGTCGATGCCCTCGCTTATCCCATCGGCATTTGTGTCATAGAGGACTCGAAGGCTTCCGTCTTCATTGATGGCAAAGGGGAAAATCTTGGAGCTGAGCGACAGCAGTAAGTCTCCCTCGGGAGAGATCGCAAGTTTGTAGTCAAGGAGGTTTGCTATGCCGGAATTGGCAATTGGATATTCCATTCCGCCTATGAGTGTGCCGTCGGTGGTGGAATAAGCCCTCACACGGGCATCAATGCCATTGGCAGCCAATACGTAGACTACATCCAGAGTGGGGTGCACGGCAAGCTTCCAGGCCCAGCGGAAGGGATCAGCATATGGCGGCCAGAGGACGCTCTCATCGGTGTCGAAGCTGCCCACGCTCTCCATGATGGTTGTGTCGTAGATGTCGATGATGGCGTGAAATACATTCCAGCTGCCTATATAAAGCCGCGAACCGCTGGGGTTGAGTTTGATGTCGTAAATATCATCATCTACGGTGATGGTCTTGGTAATGGCCTTGGTCTTGATGTCGATGACCTGGACCTTATTGCTGCCGTAGGCCACACCCGGATAGTGGGTACTGGCCACATACGCCTTTGTGCTGTCTGGCGACACTACGACCATATTGGGCTCATCCATGTTGCCAAGGGAGATGTTCACCGGAGCGATGGTCAGGTCATCGGTGTTCACCAAAGTGGCTGTCTCATTGCTTGTCCCCGTATTATCCGTAGTGACAACGACGGCCGTGGTGTCATGCTGGGCACACCCGGTAATGGCTAACAAACAGGTTAGTGCGATAATCATGACGGTTTTTTTCATATATTTACCTCCCATATTTTAACTTATCCCAAAGAGCAATTTCCAGAGTCCTGAAATACAAATTGGTACCCATACGATAAAATTTCAATGCCCCGTGGCTTGTTACCCTGGGATGTGCTTAGATCATCAATGCAAATATATATCCAAAACAGCCTTTTTGCCAGAAGTATTTTACTTTAATTTACTTTCATATTGCAGACTGAAAAGGGTTATTACCTCTTTATGCCCCGGAATTCTGCTAGATGTTTAATATTTTTCAATATAAAGTTAACAAATTTCGCTGTTTGGTCAAAGACGAACGTTTCAGGCATAATATTAATCTCATCCGGCATGATCAGAGTATTCATATTTTGACAAATCGGTGATTCTTATTAAACACCCTTAGGGAAATACCCAGTATCTTTTTTGCATCTGACATCATGGAAAAAAATTACTTTTTTTATGAATAAAGTTACTCATATGTATGGTGATTTTTCACAATCAAAAGGACTAACTTATGAATATCTCTTGGTTATGATTCTGGCCTGGACATTGCACATTAGTTGATATACAGAATATTGTTCAAAAATCAGCCACGATAGAATGTTCTGCTTTCTTTATCAGGTTTTAATAAAACAATGCCTAAAAGAGGGAGGAATAATGATGAATAAATGGAAATATAGATCAGTGATGAAGAGATTATTGGGGGTACTCTTTTTGTTCATGGCCGTTGTCATGCTGAACGGGTGTATCCTGTCCGCCTCGCCGCCGTCGCCGGTCACCCTGAAGGTGGCGGAACCATGCACCTTTGAGATCAAGACATTTCCAGTACCGACAAACTTTGTCTGGACGCTTGATGATGTAGTTGTTCCGGCGTTCAAAACACGATACTTCACCTATATACCAGGCACTGCAGACATCGGGGATCATACCGTTTCTGTTACGGAGACCAGCATCTTCGGAAAGGGTAAACACTCCTGGGTAGTCCATGTGCAGGCTGAAGGCCTCAACCATATCGCCGACCTCTCCAGCCTGATTATTTCACAGGGCACGCTCACTCCTGCTTTTCAGTCCGGCACTCTCAGCTACACGACCCAGGTGCCGGATGCCGTTTCCTCGCTCACGGTTACACCCACATCGGCCGGGGTAAATGCAACCATTACAGTGAACAGCTCGGCGGTTGTCTCCGGTACGGCTTCAACACCAATACCCCTGAGCTTGGGGGACAACTCCATCACTATCGTGGTCAAAGCCGAGGATGGGACGACTACCAAGACTTATACCATTGTGGTAACACGTTCCAACCCGGGGTTTACGACACGTGATCAAGCGCAGGATGCCCTTTACACAGCATATGCAGGTATAGGGTATAACCGTGCAGACAGTACTTACGATGACGCACCCCTCTATGATGTAATGTTGAATGACTTGAACACTGTCGCCGGAGATTTTGTTTTGAACACGATCTTCGATGATCCCAATTTGATAACCAAGCTTTTAGCAGTCCTGCTCGGCGGCTCGAGAACATTTAACGACACCACCATTCCCGGGGTTGTAAGCAGTGTTTATGTTGATCCCGGGGCTACAAAGAACGGGTACCTTTCCTTCAGCGGGAATTTGACTGTAAAATTCGATGCCACCACTGGGTATCCATGGAACAACTGCCTGTACTATGGCAGTGGTACTGGCGTGGCTGCCCTCACGGCAGATGTAACCGGCTACATAAAAGCCACCTCGGCCGGGTTGGATGAATTGTACGTGCACTCGGTGACGATTACTGCCCTGAATACCCTGAAAGCCGTGTATCCCGATCCTATTGGAGAGGTAGACTATAACCAGTGGAAGATATCGTATGTGGCCTACTATGGAGAAAATGATCCGGACTACACCTCGGGCGCGTCCACCATTCCCATGAATGCCTATATTCTTCCCATCCTCATAACCTACCCGGTATCAACTCTCGATTACAGGGATTACACCTTGAGCGGCGGTTTCACCCTCAACGGTAATGCTTATACATTCCCTGAGACCGGCGTTCGCTACCGTCAGTGGCAACCGGGGTCCCAGACGCTGCTCTCTGTCAACGGTAAACTTACAATCCCAGGCATGACAGGAGTGATAACCGTTTCCTCACCGGAGGATATAATCGATCCGGTCGGCAGCGGGACAATCAGCCGCAGTACCGCAGGGATCTGGACATCGGGTCATATGAACCTTAACGCAAGTGAAGTTCTGGCCACCTTTATTAATAACGGCACATGCGACTTTTCAGGTGATCTGGGGACATGGTCCATCGCCGGCTGGCAAATCAGCCTAAAGCCATAAGCGCATACGGGGAGATGATCTTCCGGTCATCTCCCTGAAAGAGGCATCCTTTCAATGCATGGCACTGCCGTGCTTATCGATCTGACGGGAAAAGAAAAGAAGTTTCCCGGACTCACCGGCAATGATTACAGCCTGACACACCAGATAGGTGAAAGGCTGCACAGGGAAGGCCATCCCGGGCTGCTCGCTCCTTCGGCAAGATGCAGGGGGACTAACCTCGCCGCATTCACATCCGCCATATTGAGCGATCCCAGGCATCACTGCTGCCTGACCTGCAAATGCGATATCTTGAGCCGAAAAATTATGGTTGAATGACGGCCGGGAAAGACGTTTTTGAAATTGGAATTCCGGTGAAAAGGAGAGGCGCATGACCAAAGAAAACCTTCATTCGGGCCACAGGGAGCGCTTGAGAAAGCGCTTTTTTGAAGAGGGGCTCGATGCCTTTGAAGACCATCAGGTTCTTGAGCTGCTGCTTTTTTACGCCATTCCCAGAAGCGACACAAACCCTGTCGCCCACAGGCTTTTAAAGAGGTTCGGCAGCCTCTCCGCCGTGCTTGAGGCCGACCCGAAAGACCTTGCTGCGGTCGAAGGCATGGGGCTTGGCGCGGCCGCTTTCCTCTCGATGCTGCCGCATGCGATGCGAAGATACATGAAAGACAGGATTTCAAAGGAAAGCCCTCATCTGAGCGATCCGGAAAAGGCCGCCAGGTATGTGTTCCCGCTCATGGCCGGCCGTACGGAAGAGGTGTTTTATGTGCTCTGCCTCGATGCCCAGCTCAAGGTGAACTATGCGGCGCTCGTAAGCTCCGGCACGGTAAAGGAGGCGCAGATACTGCCTCGCAAGGTTGTGGAGGAAGCCATCCGCCACAAGGCGTGCTCGGTGATACTTGCGCACAACCATCCGTCGGGAACGCTCAAGCCATCGCAAAGCGATATCGAACTCACCCGCCAGCTTGCGGACGCGCTTAACCATATTGACATAAAGGTCCAAGACCACATCATCATTGCGGGCGGCGACTTCCTGAGCTTCTCAAAGGAAGGGCTCATGCCGGATACATCGGTTTAAATTATTTCATGTTAACAAAACAGAGTTTCTTTAACATGTGCCTGATGACATGTTAAAAAGCTATTATTGTTGTTCAGAAAACAAGTTAAAGGGAAGGTTCGTTTATATAAAAATTGTACCTGCTGAGCTTCTTTTAAAGTTATATTCCCAAGTCAATTTTTAAACTGACGTTTGTTTAAAAAGAGTTTTAAAAAATGAAATTGAGTTAAAAAATCATCTTTATAATAACTGGACAAACTATAATCATGCTTATATAACTTAATCAGGATGAGCTTGGATAAACAGAAAATATTAAACAGTAAAAACTTACATTCTAGTCTTGTTTCTCTGCTCATCAATAAACCATGGATTAATCAAATAGAAAAAGATGAAATCAATGCTTCAGTAAGTCATTGGTTGCAGAATCCTTACTTTAAGATACCTTTGTTTACAAATTCCATGCGCAATGAATGTATTTCATACTTGCAACGAAAATTAGTTGAACATACAGAATATGATAATCGAAATTGCATTTTTGAACCTCAGGATTTCTATCAGAAAAGGTTTGATGTTTTCTTTGAAGACATACCTTATCCACCACCATCAACTTGGGAGTTTACCTTTATTGATTTGTTTGCAGGCATAGGAGGATTTCGTCTGGCATTTCAACAAGCCGGTGGAAAGTGCATCTTTTCCAGTGAATGGGATAAATATGCTCAGCAGACATATGAAGCTAATTTCGGAGAGTTTCCATATGGTGATATAAGAAATATTCAAAAATCAGAAATACCAGATCATGATATACTTTGTGCAGGTTTTCCATGTCAGCCATTTTCATTAGCGGGAGTTTCAAAGAAAAACTCATTAGGAAGAAAGCATGGATTTGAAGATGAAACACAGGGAACTTTATTTTTTGAAATAAAAGAAATTTTAAGGATTAAACGGCCAAGAGCTTTCATGCTGGAAAATGTTAAAAATCTTCTATCGCATGACAATGGTAAAACGTTTGAAGTGATAAGGCATTGTTTAGAAGACCAACTCGAATATGTAATAAACTGGGATATAATTGATGGTGTTAAATGGGTTCCTCAACACAGAGAAAGACTTTTTATAATTGGTTTTGATCCTATGCAAATAAAGATTGAAAAAAAGAATATAATTATACCTGATTTTCCCTCTGATGATTATATTTATCCGGAATTGAATACAATTATAAAAGAAAAGGTTCACGGATATACATTAGGTCCTGGTACATGGGATACACTTATAAGACATAAAGCACATCATGCTTCACATGGGAACGGATTTGGTTATGGAATTCATCATCTTCCAATCAAAAGAGGAGAAGTTACAAGAACAATTTCTGCACGTTACCATAAGGATGGTGCTGAAATTCTTATTGCACAGGAAAACGATAGACCAAGACGACTAACAATAGAAGAAGCAATGCAATTACAAGGATATGATCCAAATAAATTTTTATTTCCTGTGTCAAATACGCAAGCTTATAAACAAATTGGCAATAGTGTTGTCGTCCCTTCTGTTAATTCTTCAGCTCGATTAATTGCTGATGTTTTAAGGAGGATGTAGTTGGACATTCAGACAATATTCAGATCTCTTTCCATAACTAGATTTCTTGAAGAAATAGATAGACGTAATTTCATATGGTTTGTAAAGCGTCTATCAGGAAATGACACTGGTCTAACAGGAGGACATCAATCAGGTCTATATCTTCCAAAGGCTTATGTTGAAAGAACCTTCCCAGAAATATGCACAAAAGAAAAGTACAATCCAGACATTTTTCTTGATGAGTGCTACATACCGAATGCTGACATAATTATTAAAAAAAACCTGAGAGTAATCTATTATAACTCCAAATTCTTTCCTGAAAAGAATCTTAAGAAAAAATATGATGAATTCAGGGTAACAAGATGGGGTGGCAGAACAAACCCTATACAGGATGTTGAAAATACTGGAAGTATATGTATTTTCGGTGTCTTTAGAACACAAATAAATTCTGTGGCAGTTACATGGGTTGCTTCTTCTATTGAAGAAGAAAACACGATAGAGAGTTGGCTCGGGGAGGAAGTAGAACCGGGACGTATTATCATGCGTTATCCTGAAATGGTTGATCAACCAAGTTTACCAGATTTCATCATACCTGCTGAATGGCTGAATGCCTTTCCTTCCGGACACGATATTTTTATGTATGTTGTCAATCTTCTGCCCCATGCCAATTGGGAACGTTCCATAGATGAACTATTATTAAAACGCCGGGATCTTGAATTTCAAATTTTCGAGAAAATCGAGCAGCAGGAAGTTCTACCCAATATCCGAAATGGATTTGATTCTGTTGAAAAATTTATCAAATATGCACATTCTGTTTCTAACCGTCGAAAATCAAGAACCGGAACATCTCTGGAATTAAATCTGGAATCTATCTTTCGAGATGAGCAGATTGCATTTGAAACACAAGTTACTACTGAAAATCGAAAAAAACCCGACTTTCTGTTTCCTTCTGGGAGAGCCTATCATGACGATGACTTTCCTGCTGTTAAACTGCATATGCTGGCATCAAAAACATGTTGTAAAGACCGTTGGCGACAAGTTCTGAATGAGGCTAACCGGATTAGGACCAAACATCTTTTTACCCTTCAACAGGGGGTTTCGGGCCATCAACTAAAAGAGATGAAAGATAGTAATGTCGAACTTGTTGTACCCTCAACTTTTCTAACATCATTTCCGAAGGAATGGAGAAACTCATTGCTGACACTCCAAGGGTTTATCGATCATATCAGACTACAACAACAGAGTGTTCCTGAGCTAGGGAAATGGATAGACTGACTCCTGAACGCCGAAGCTGGAACATGAGCAGGATTTGCGCAGCTAATACAAAACCAGAACTAACTGTCCGATCAATGCTGCATCATATGGGTTACAGATTCAGGCTTCACCGAAAAAGCCTTCCGGGTAAACCGGATATAATTCTTCCAAAATACAAAACAATTGTTTTTGTACATGGTTGTTTCTGGCATCGACATGAAGCTTGTCAGTATGCATACTTTCCTAAATCTAGAGTGAGTTTCTGGGAAAAAAAATTTAAGAGCAACATGGAAAGAGACAGCAGAAACAAATCTGAATTGGAATTACTCGGCTGGAAGGTTATTGTGATCTGGGAATGCGAACTATCAGATATGCAAGCGCTTGCCAGTAAATTATTTAATTGTTTATCTGATACCGGTATAAAAACTTCCTGATTATATTTCATGAAGTATTAGTTTAATAATGAAAGATAAAATACCTGTTAATGAGAAAGCGGTTGATGTAATCCCCGGCTTTTGAGAATATTCAAAGGCATGATGAATGAAAGAATAATCACTGTTGTTACGGTCTGTCTGCTGCTGGCATCATGCGCCGTAGCGCCTGAGCAGAGAAAGGCAAAGGAAATAAGATATTCCAGGGTGGCTAACTTGAGTCACACGATAGGCTCCGGCATCCCTCTGTGGCCGGGAGACCCGCCGGTCACTTTTCATGACGAGGCCTCAATTATAAAAGACGGCTATTACCTTAGAAGCTTCTCGATGGGCGAACACAGCGCCACTCATATGAACGCGGCAGGCAGCTTCTTTGAAAAGGGCAAACCCGTCGATGCGTATGACATGCATGAACTTATACCTGAGGCCATCGTAATCGATGCAAGAAAAAGCTGCAGCATGAACCCGGATTACCGGCTCACCGTCAAAGACATCGAAGACTGGGAAAAGGTTAACGGTGAAATAAAAGCGGGGTCGCTCGTTATCCTATTCACCGGCTGGCAGGACAGGTGGGGCGACTCTGCAAAATTCTTAGGCGCAGATGCAGCGGGCGTGCTCCATTTCCCCGGCTTCGGTACAGATGCGGCAGGATATCTTATGAACAAGCGGAATGCGGCTGGCCTGGGGATTGACACCCACGGGGTCGACCCCGGCACTGACACGACTTTTTCGGTGAACAGGCTTGTGTTTGAAAAAGACGGACTTGTTATCGAATGCCTTGCAAACCTCGACCAGCTGCCGCCTGCGGGAACGACTGTGATAATAGGGGTGCTTAAACTCAAAAATGGCTCCGGATCGCCGGTTGCGGTAACGGCCCTGATTCCGTGAAGGAGCGACGATAATAAAACCTGCTTCGGGTTTTATCCTGCATGCTGTTCTCTGCCTGTAAAGCTGGAGAAGCTGCTGAACGCGTCGCTGTCCGACATGGATAGTATGAAACTGGCTTGATTGTATATGCCTAACAATATGTGGAAATTGATGAAAGTGTTAGGCAAATTAATCCTTGGCAAAATGGTGGAACAGGCCCCGGAAAAGACTCCTGCACAATTTCAGTTTCTGTCATTTACTGCAAGAAGACTTTCGACAAAACTTATAACATGCTTGTGACAAAACTTGCGGCAGTCCTGTAAAATTTGTTCCATTCTCTTTTGCCAGGATGAATCTGCGATACAGAAGGTCCTTGAAGAGACCGATGCCTGATAGGGGTTATTCATCTTCTACAGGCGGGGTGTAGGACCGGGTGTAGATATACCTGCCGTAAATGTTTGAAAAGCTGCTGAACGCGTCGCTGTCCGGCGTGGACTCGATAATCGAGTTGAGGCCCGCGAGCTTTGCGTCGAGGTCGTCTACCATATGAAGGAAAAGTGCCTCTTTGGTCATCGGCACCTTTGGCGAGCCGAATTCGAGCTGGCCGTGGTGGCTCAGTATCAGGTGGATAAGCTGAAGCCTTAGTTCTTTGGGAAAGTCCTCCATACCTTCGATCTCTTCATCGGTGAATTTTGCAGAGATATAGATATGCCCTATCAGCCTGCCTTCCGGTGTCACGTCGATGATCTTGCCCGACGTGTATTCAACGATCTTTCCGATGTCGTGGAGAAGCGCGCCCGCAAGAATTATGTCCCTGTTGAGCCCGTAACGGGAGAAGGCCGGAAATAACGCATTGCAGGCGTTCATAACGCTGAGAGTATGCTCAAGCAGCCCGCCTATAAAATTGTGGTGCACGCCCTTGGCCGCCGGGGTTTTTATGAAGGCTTCCTTAAAACCCGCACGGGCAAGGACTCTTTGCAAAAGTATTTTTATATGGACGTCATCGATAGTTGAAATAACAGCTTCCAGCTCCGCCATCATGTCAGCGGAATCCCTTATGCTTGCAGGTACGAGCTGGGTCAGGTCCACCTCGGAATCCTCAAGCTTTTTTATCTTCTCGATCTTCACCCTGAGCCGGCCCCTGTCCATCACCTCGGCCACGCCCGCCACACCGGCGGCATCACCTGTTTCAATGCCGGCTGTCTTTTCAAGGGGCCTGTCCCATATGAAGCTGTTCAACTCCCCTGTCCTGTCCGCCAGCGTGAGTCTTACAAAAGAAGCGCCGTTCTTGGCCGTGCCGATCTTTTTTTCCCCGATAAGGAATATGCCCCAGAACTTGTCCCCGGGTTTGAGCTCGTTCGCGAATTTTCCTTTGTCCATCTTCAAGCCGCCTACAGGATATACCTGCTCAGGTCTTCCTTCTGCATAATGGCCTCGAGCTTTTCCTTAACATATGCTGCGGTGATTGTTATCCTGCCGCCCTCGTCAGGGGCTCTGAATGATATCTCTTCGAGCAGCTTTTCAATGACGGTGTGCAGCCTTCTGGCTCCGATGTTTTCGGTATGCTCGTTTATGTATTCGGCTATGAGGGCGATCTCTTCAACCGAATCTTCAGTGAACGTCAGGTCGACCCCGTCGGTGGCGAGCAGGACCTTGTACTGCTTGGTGAGCGCGTTCTTGGGTTCGGTGAGTATCCTGACAAAATCCTTTACCGTTAGCGGCTGTAGCTCCTCCCTGATGGGAAAACGGCCCTGAAGCTCGGGGATGAGGTCGGACGGCTTGCTCACATGGAAAGCGCCCGAACCTACGAACAATATGTGGTCGGTCTTTACCGGGCCGAAGCGCGTGTTGACCGTGGTGCCCTCCACTATGGGAAGCAGGTCGCGCTGCACGCCTTCGCGCGACACATCAGGGCCTGTTTTGCCTGATTCGCGCCCTGCGACCTTGTCGAGCTCGTCGATAAAGACGATGCCCGAATTTTCAACACGCTCCCTGGCGATCTGGGAGACCTTGTCCATGTCGATGAGACGGCCTATTTCTTCGTTGATCATGAATTCCAGGGCGTCCCTGACCTTCATCTTTCTTCTTTTCGAGCGTTTGGGCATGATGTTGGACAGCATGCCCTGGAAGTCGAACCCCATCTCTTCCATGCCCTGGCCCGAGAATATCTCGACATGAGGCATCTGGCCTTCGCTCATCTCTATCTCGACCATTCTGTCGTCCATCTGGCCCGCTTCTAGCATGGCCTTGAACTTGTCCCGGGTCTCGGCATGCGTCTCCTGCGCGTCCCTGTTGAGCGGCAGAAGGGCGTCGAGGAGCCTTTCCTTTGCATTCTCGATTGCCTTCTGCTTGACGTTTTCGCTCTCCTCCTTCTGCACCATAGCCACACCCATGCGGACGAGGTCCCTTATCATGGATTCGACATCGCGCCCGACGTAGCCCACTTCGGTATATTTCGAGGCCTCGACCTTTATGAAAGGCGCATTAGAGAGCTTGGAAAGCCTCCTTGCTATCTCGGTTTTTCCCACACCCGTTGGGCCTATCAGTATTATGTTTTTAGGATAGATGTCGTCCTTCATATCGCCGGTCACCTTGAGCCGGCGGAGCCTGTTCCTGAGCGCTATGGCAACGGCCTTTTTCGCCTTGTCCTGGCCGATTATGTACTTGTCCAGCTCGTTTACGATCTGTCTTGGTGTCAGTTCCTTCATTTAGAGTTCCTCGAGAGAGATATTTTTGTTGGTATATATGCATATATCAGATGCTATATCCAGAGACTTCTTCGCTATCTCGGCCGCATCAAGGGATGTATTGCGCAGGAGCGACAGGGCCGCCGCATAGGCGTACGCCCCGCCCGAGCCGATGCCGCATACCTCGTCATCAGGGTCGATGACATCGCCGGAGCCCGAGAGCATGAGGGTCTTTTCCTTATCGGCCACTATCATGAGCGCTTCGAGCCGCCTCAATATACGGTCGGTGCGCCAGTCCTTGCCCAGCTCGACCGCGGCCCTTGCCAGGTTTCCCCGGTATTCCTTGAGCTTTCCCTCGAAGCGCTCAAAGAGCGTGAAAGCATCCGACGTGGAGCCCGCAAACCCTGCCAGCACCTGGCCTTCATAGAGTTTCCTCACCTTTTTTGCAGAGGCCTTTACGACGGAGTTGCCCATTGTCACCTGACCGTCGCCCGCTATGACAACCTTGCCTTCCTTCCTTACGCATAAAATTGTTGTTGCGTGCATAGTTTCCATAAAACCTCCTCTTTCTAATGATGATTAGTAGCAGCAGTCTCCGTTTTCAAGAAGCCGTCCGTTTATTACCGCTAAGGGCTGTTTAGTTAAGCTCTGCTAACCCTTGGCCCTTGGATGCGACTTGTCGTACACAGCCATCAACTTGTCAAGCTCGAGGTGGGTGTAGCGCTGCGTTGTCGAGAGTGATGCATGGCCGAGCATCTCCTGAATAGACCTGAGGTCGGCCCCGGCATCGAGCATGTGTGATGCGAAGCTGTGCCTGATCGAGTGCGGGCTTATATGCCTTGGGACTGACGCCTCCAGGGACCGGTTGTAGACGACTCTGCGGATGCTTCTTGACCCGAGCCGGGTTCCCCGCCTGTTCAGAAAAAGCGGCTCGTTTGAATATATCGCATCGGCGATGCCGCGCGTCTTCAGGTAGGCGTCGATCGCGTCAAGCGCCTTTCTGCCAACGGGCACGGTCCTCTGCTTCGAGCCTTTTCCCGTGACCCTGACAAAACCGGAGTGGCGGTCGATGTCCGAACAGTTCATTGTCTCCACCTCGCCGACGCGTACGCCGGTCGAGTACAGAAGCTCGAGTATGGCATGGTCCCTGAGATCGTCCTGGGCGTCGATAAGATCGGCCGCCTCTTCGGGGCTTAAAAAAGAAGGCAGTTCATCCTTGCGTTTGAGCGAGCGCACGTGGGAAAAGGGATTCTGCCTGAAGCTGTCCGAGTGCTTTGCGGCGAAATCGAAGAAGCCCTTTATTGCGCTCAGTTTGCGGTTGATGGAGTTTATCCTGAATTTTGAATGCAGGCGCATCATGTACGAGCGCACCGCCATGCGGTCGAGGCTCCCCCTTTCGGTGAAGAATTCCGCCATGTCCTTGAGGTCGTTGATATAGGCCCTGAAGGTCTCGCGCGACAGCCCCTTCTGGTTCAGAAGGTACATGCGGTACTGCTCGATGAGCGGTTCAAAATCGGTCGCCATGGGTTATCTTTACACCAAAGAAGCGCATATAATCAAGCAATTGAGCCGGCTGCAAAAGGGGCTAAAGTTGTTGACAAAAAAAGACGACTTAAGTAGAAGGGGTCTTCGTGGCGGCGTAGCTCAGTTGGTAGAGCAGGCGTCTCATACGCGCCGGGTCAGGGGTTCAAATCCCTTCGCCGCTACCAGTCAAAAGACCTTGGATTATCATAAAATTGCTTAACGCTGTCTGGGAGAAAGAAATGAACGAGATTACCGTCGGATTCCTGTGGCATATGCATCAGCCATATTACAGGGATCCGCTTGCCGGGTCTTTCCTCATGCCCTGGGTGAGGCTGCATGCGGTCAGGGGCTATTACGACATGATAGCCGTGCTTGATGATTTCCCCGATGTGAAATGCACCTTCAACCTGGTCCCGTCGCTTATCTCGCAGCTCCTTGACTATACCGGGAACAACCAGACCGATATCGACTTCGTGCTTTCGGGAAAAGAGCCTGCCGAGCTTTCCCCTGACGAGAAAAAGCAGATACTTCAGAGGTTCTTCTCATGCAACCAGGCGACAATGATTACCCCTTTCAGAAGGTATGAGGAGCTTCTAAAAAAGAAGACCGGGAAAAAAACGGATGAATTCGCCAGGGATTTCAGCGACCAGGATATAATGGACCTGCAGGTGCTCTTCAACCTTACATGGATCGGGTTCACGGGAAGGAAAGACCCGGGTATTGCCGAGCTCATCAAGAAGGGCCGGCAGTTCGGCGAATATGACAAGAGATACGTGCTCGATTTCCACATGAAGATACTGTCGAAGATAATGCCGCTTTACAAAAAGGCGAAAGAAAGGGGCCAAATCGAAATAACGACGTCGCCGTTCTACCACCCGATAAGTCCCCTTCTAATGAATGTCGGATATGCGCACAGGTGCATGGAAACAAGGCTCCCGGAGGAGGGGTTCTCACATCCCGAAGACCTTGAAGCGCAGCTGGGGAAATCGATTGCGCTTTACAAAACGGTCTTCGGCGACAGCCCTGCCGGCTTATGGCCCCCCGAAGGCTCTGTCTGTCCGGAAATGATGGAGGTCCTTTCCCGCCACGGGATAAAATGGGCTGCAACCGATGAGGATATCCTTTTCATGAGCCTGAGGGAATCAAGGACGGGCGTGAAGCTGTTCAGGCCGTACAGGGTCTCTGACGGCGGATCGCCGATAAGCATGTTTTTCAGGGACAGGGCGCTTTCGGATATGATAGGTTTCGTATATTCGAAAAACCCGTCGAACACTGCGGCGTCCGACTTTATTTCTCACCTGGAAGATATAAGAAAAGGCGCCAGGACCTATACCTACAACCCTTTCATATCCATCATCCTGGATGGTGAAAACCCTTGGGAATACTATCCGGACGGCGGCGAAGGCTTTTTGAGAAAGCTGTATCAGGGCTTGAGCGAATCCCAGAACATCAGAACGGATACGTTTTCATCCTACCTTGCTGAAAACCCCGTGAAAGAGAAACTGGAGAACCTCTTTACCGGATCGTGGATAAACCACAATTTTTCGATCTGGATCGGCCATGATGAAGACCGCAAGGCCTGGGAATACCTGGCCAAGACACGCAGGTATGTCGAAACGAAAGGAAAGGACGCCCATGAACTTTCCTGGGAAGAGATATATATTGCGGAAGGCAGCGACTGGTTCTGGTGGTTCGGGGACGAATTTCCCATTCTCAATAAAGGTGATTTCGACAGGCTCTTCAGGCTTCACCTCAGGAACTGCTATGAGCTGCATAAGGACGTCCCGCCCGAATATCTCTTCAAAAGCATAATCACGCCTTATGACATCGCCCCTCAGAAAGAGCCTTCCGGGTTTATCAGGCCGGTCATTGACGGATACGTCACGCATTTCTATGAATGGCGCAAGGCGGGCGTCTACCTTGCCAGGCCCGAGTCGTCAAGCATGTACAGGCATTCAGGATATATACAAAAGATCCTTTACGGGTTCGACGAGGAAAACCTTTATTTCAAGCTGGAGGCCGTATCGTTGCCCGAAAAGCCGGTAATAAAGATATGCTTCATGATCCCGAAGGCGAAAAACGTCATACTGAATCTGGCGGAAAAAAGGATGTATCTCCAGGCGGAGGGGGGTCCCCAGACCGCGCGGGAAGATATCGGCAGACTGGCGGTCGGGGACAGCATCGAGCTCGGGATAAGCTTCAGCGCGCTCGGTCTTAAACCCCAGCAGAAAGTAAGGTTTTATTTCGTCCTTATGGAGGAAGCGGGAATGGAGATTGAAAGACATCCTGCATCGGGCCTGCTTGCACTGGAAGTGCCGGGACGGGATTTTGAAAGGAAGATGTGGTATGTCTGATAAGATAAAGCTGGCTTTTTGCATTCATTCCCACCAGCCGGTGGGAAATTATCCCAGGGTGTTCGAGCAGGGGGCCAGGGACTGCTATCTGCCTTTTCTCAAATATCTGAGCGAATATCCGGACATACATGCCACGCTTCATTTCACGGGACCGCTCCTCGAATGGTTTGAAAACAACAAGCCGGAATTTTACGATTTGATGTGCGGGCTTGTTTCAAAAGGGCAGGTTGAGCTTATGGGAGGCGGGTTCTACGAACCCATCCTTTCGGCCATTCCCGGGGACGATGCGAAAAAGCAGATCGGGATGGGCTGTGATTTTTTTCAAAAAAAATTCGGCGTGAAACCGGGCGGGATATGGTGCACGGAAAGGGTATGGGACCCGTCTCTTCCACAGAAAATATCAGGGTCGGGGATAAAATACACGCTTCTGGACGATACGCACTTCCTCGCAGCAGGGCTCAAACCCGAAGACGTCCACGGGTATTTTATAACGGAGAGGGACGGCTCAAGCCTAAAGGTTTTTCCGATAGACATGCGTCTGAGATACCTGATTCCGTTCAAGGAACCCGATGAAATAATCGGTTATCTGCTGGGCCTCAGGGACAGAGGGGTTGAAGCGGTTACCTACGGAGATGACGGGGAGAAATTCGGGATGTGGCCCGGTACCCTCAAGTGGGTTTATGAGGACAGGTGGCTTGAGAGGTTCATGGAGGCGATGAGCAGAAGCAATGACATTGAGGTCGTGACATTAAACGATGTTCTCGAAAGCCATTCCCCCAGAGGACTTATTTACCTTCCCTCTGCATCTTACCAGGAAATGATGGAATGGAGCCTGTTCCCGGAACAGGGCAGGCTTTACGGCAGGATTGTTAAAGAAGAAAAAAATTCGTGGAACTGGAATTCGAAAAGGGGTTTTTTAAGGGGCGGCATGTGGGACAATTTTTTTGCCAAATATCCCGAGAGCAACAGGATGCACAAAAAGATGCTCAGGATCAGCCGGCTTGTCAGAGAATATGGCGCTGATGAAACGGCATTAAGGCATCTTTTTATGGCACAGTGCAACTGCGGCTACTGGCATGGCCTGTTCGGCGGCGTATATCTTGATATACTGAGAAATGCCATTTATGAAAACCTCCTCAGGGCGGAGAAAATTGTTGACAGGATAAGGCTTAAAGACAGGCCCTATATAGTCGAGTGCTGTGACTATGACCTTGACGGCAATGATGAGATTCTCGTTTCAGGCAGGGTTATCAACTGCATCATATCACCCGATGAAAGCGCTTCTGTCTTCGGAATAGAGCACAAGCCAACAGAGCGCTGCATTACGAATGTAATGATGAGGCACAACGAAATCTACCACGACAAGATACTGGGTTCATCGGAATCGCATGATCATCACGGCGGCGGTGAAAAACCGCTTTCAATACATGACATCGCATTTGTCACATCGGATGAGCTCAAGAGCCTCCTTGTGTATGACACCTATTCAAGGAACTGCTTCATTACGCATATTATAAATGGCAGGCCTGATGCGGGAAGCCTTTTAAAGGGCATGAAGCCTAACGCTCCGATGGCTGCTTTGAAGGCCTACAGGCTTGAGCGCATGTCAGAAGAAAATGAGGCTCTAAAGGTTAAATTCTCGGCGATCGAGGAAGGGTTAAATATATCAAAGACGCTCGTCTTTGATCCGAACGGCTCAATAAGGCTTAAGCAGGACTTCGCCGGGGAAGCGGCCGGTGATATGTTCATAGCCGTTGAAATGAACATCATGATGCCTGAAAAGCCTTTAATAAAGGATGCCGGAGAAATAAGCGACAGGGGGATTTTTACCGGGAGAAGCATTGTGTTTAATGACCCGGAAAATAATCTGTCGGTGTGTATTGAATCGGATTCCGTCTGGGAAATCGTGCTGCTGCCGATTGAATGCGCTTCCCAGAGCGAGTCCGGTTTTGAAAAGACTTTTCAGGGCTGGTGCATGTATTTCATCAGACGCATAAGCGCCGGTATGCCTGAGCTTGTGCTTCACGCGGGTGAGATATGTCGGAACTGAGAAAAGACCCGGTAATAGACAGATGGGTGATCATAACCGATTCCGCTACGAGAACCCCGAATATCGTCGCGGATCAGGCGGTAAAAGACGACCTTACATGTCCGTTCTGCCCGGGAAATGAACATATGTGTCCGCCCGAGATTCTTGCCAACAGGCCCGGCGGATCGCTTCCGAACAGCCCCGGCTGGAATCTAAGGGTGGTCCCGAACAGAAGCCCGGTGCTTGTCGTGGAAGAAGACCTTAAACGCATGGGAGAGGGCCTTTATGACAAGATATCAGGGATCGGGGCAAATGAAGTCATAATAGAAACGCCAAGGCACGGTATAAGGCAGTCGGGCATGGGCCTGGCGGAGATGGAGAATCTCTTCTGGGCATATCGCGACAGGCTTGTCGATCTGAAGCGCGACAGCCGCCTGAGATATGCGCTCATTTATAAAAATTCAGGATCGAATGCAGGGGCGACTCTTGAGCACCAGTATTCCCTGCTTATGGGCCTCCCAATTATTCCCAGGGGAGTTCTTGAAGAGATAGAGGGAGCGGAAAAGCATTACGAATACAAGGAGCGCTGCATTTTCTGCGATATTTTAAGGCAGGAGCTTCAACAGGGGATAAGGCTTGTTTCGGAGACCAGGGATTTTGTCGCCTTTGAACCTTTTGCTCCCAGGGTCCCGTTTGAGACCTGGATACTGCCGAAAAGGCACGTATCCAGATTCGAGGACGTGGAGCCGGGGGAGATAAAGGAAATGGCCATGATATTCACCGATGTCATGAAGAGGATTGACAGCGCGCTCGGGATGCCGCCCTACAACTACGGGATTCATACGTCCCCGTTTTCGATGGACTGCGCTTCCTATTACCACTGGCACATTGAAATCCTGCCCAGGCTGGTGCCTCTGACCGGGTTCGAATGGGGTTCGGACCTGTATATAAATTCTACTCCGCCGGAAAAGGCGGCTGCCTATCTGAAGGAAATGTCCATATGAGGTTTTCCTGAAATGCCCCGGTTCTTTGCGGACGTGACAGGTGGGACAGCACTGATTTCAGGCCGGGATGTAAAGCATATTACCGGCCCTTTGAGAAAGCGTTCGGGAGATGAAATTCTTATACGTGAAGGGACGGAAGGATTTAAGGCGAAAATTACCGCCATTACTAGAAATGAAATCAGCCTTGAGATAATAGAAAGGCAGACGCTCTGCAACAGGGGAAAAGCCAGGGTGCACATCGGAATATCGCTTATTGACTTAAGGGAAATGGACGACGCGATCAGGTTTGCTTCGGAACTGGGTGTGGAAAGCATCAGTCCGGTTATTGCCGAAAGGTCGAATATAAGGGCCGTCAGCCTGGCAAGAATGAAAAGGTGGGAAGACATTATCATGGAATCCATGAAGCAGTCTCAGAGAAGGACTTTTCCGAGACTGGAACCAATAGCTGCCCTGCCTGAATTTGCTAAATTGTCCGAGTCAAGGTTCACCAGGAGATATTTTGCGTCAATTAAAGGGGAGACCGGCATACTGGACATCAGGGAGGAAGAGATGTGTTTTATGATCGGGCCTGAAGGGGGATTTACTGAACAGGAAATTGCGCTGTTTAGTAAATGCGGATTTGCTCCTGTAAACATGGGAGGAACAATATTAAGGACCCTGGCGGCTGCAGTTGCCGCCGCCGCGATCCTGTGTATCTGATCTTAACCGCCAATATTTTTCAGCAGTTTCTGCGCATCTGGCTTTTCACTGAATGACGGAGTTTTCAAGGCTGTTCTGAGATATACCGCCGCTTCCTTTTTCTTGCCTTCTTTAACAAGGGCCTGCGCCATGTGATAGTTGAAAGAAGGTTCATCGGGATTCTTGTCCAGTGCCATGAGGAACTGGTTTTTTGCATTGGTTGTCATGCCTTTCTGAAGGTAAATGTAACCAAGGGTGTCGGCAATTGAAGGATTTTCCGGGTCCGACCTCCTTGCTTTTGTGGCAAGGTCCATGGCCTTGTCGAGGTCGGCTTTCTTTCCGCGTCCGGCAAGTATCCAGGCCAGATTGTTGGCTGCGATCCTGTTTGAAGGGTCTCTTTCCAGGATGTACGAATAGGTTTTTTCGGCGTTCTCAATATCCCCTTTGTCATTAAGGAGCAGGGCAAGCATGATGGCCGACTTGAGGTCATCCGGTTTCTTGTTGAGCAAATTCTTGAATTCCGCAATTGCAAGGTCGATCATGCCGTTCCGGGCATAGAAGTCTGCAAGGGCGTAGTAGAGATCCTGCCTGTCGGGATATTGCTCGATGGCCCCCTTGATTTTTGCCAGCGCATCGTTTTTCATTCCGGCTTTTTCAAAAAGCGCAGAGAGAACAAGCATGCAGTTCGCAGATCTGGTTTTAGCGCATATGGAACTGATTCTCTGGATGGTGGCGGCCGGTCCTATTGTATCAGAGCCGGTCTGTGCATATACTGTCAGCGCTTCCATTTTGTCGGGCCATGTCCTGACCGCTCTTTCCGCTAATTTGAAAGCTGATCTGCTGTCTTTCATATAGAGAAAATATGTTATTTCTGAATATGCGGTAGCCCATTCCTGAGGTGCGGCCTTTTTTAACAATTGAATATACATGAGCGCCTTATCGGTCTGTCCCAGGTTCAATGCCGATATAACGCCTATATTCAGCAGCTCCACCGAGGAAGAGCCAGTTTTATGAGTTATCTCGACCTCTGCAAGTGCGCTCCTGTATTCCGCGCTTTTAAAATATATGGACGCAAGCATCGCATGCAGTCTCGGGTCATCCTTCTTGTTGTTCAGGGCATTCTCTATAAACGAACGCGCCTTTTCCCTCTCCCCTTTCTGCATGTAGATCCTTGCCGCAAGCATTGCAATATCAGGGTTTTCCGGCATGGACTTCATCAATGGGTCAAGGGTCTGAAGAGCTTTGTCGACATCTCCCTTGATTAAAAGCTGCCGTGTAAGAATGATTTTCAGGGAGACGGATGAGGGGAACATTGTGACGGCTTTGCTGACCGTGTCGATTGCCAGATCATTGTCACCTTTCAGCGAATAAAGTTCAGTCAGGAGTGCGACAGTCTGTTCCGAGTAATTCAGCTCGAGTGCTTTTTTTGCAGATATGATCGCCTTATCGGTATCTTTCTTTTTCCTGGCTTCCTCCGCTTCTAGGAGGTAAATCCTGTAGTCATTCGGATATTTCAATTTCATCTCGGCTATCACACCGGCGAATCTGTCAGGCAAGTTGTTTTTAGCAGCAAAACCGGCAAGGAAAAGTCCGGAATTGATATCGCCATTCGACAGGCTGTAAGCATCCTCAGCCATTTTTTTTGCCATATCGGGCTGGTTTTTTGCCAGGTATATCTGGCTTGAAACCATCCTTATTCCTATTGAAGAAGGGAATTTCCTGAATCCCGAATCGACAAGTTTCAGCGCCTCATCCAGGTTGCCCGTGTCATAGAGAATCTGAATGGCATCAATAAACATGCCTTCGCCCGCCTGTTCCTTTGCAATCATATCCTGAAGCATATTAAGGGCCTCGTCCTTCTTCCCTGAGAGAAAAAGGCACTGCGCGAGGATTTCTTTTGCGCGCGTGTTTGCCGGGTCTATGCCGAGTATAATATTTGCTTCCCTGGATGCGTCATCGTATTTCTTGGCCAGCAGATAAATAGTCGCGAGATTTGAATGCGCCTTAGTGTTTTTGGGGTCGATCTTCGATGCATTGCTGAACGAACCAAAGGCCTCTCCCGGCTTCTGCTGGATAAGCTGGAGTTCACCGAGTTTTATGAGTGTTGTGGCGTCGTCCGGCGCTATCTTTAACGCATTCTGATACTGAATGGCGGCCTCGGCGTATTTGTTTTGCGCTGCATATTTATCCGCACTCACAAGGTAATCGGCCCTTCTTTCTTCAGGGCTTTTGCCGCAGGCGAACTGGGACAAAAGGATAATAATAAGTGAACCGGAAACCACCAGTTTTCTCATAAACCCTCCTGAGAAAATTATTGAAGCAAGTATGATAGGAAATATCGGCATAAAGACGCGCTGGCAATAGTAAAGAAATGGACACTTGATTTCAAGACTCACAGATACTATTTGAAATGTGACAATAATCAGGAGGTCAAGATGTTTTTTGATCCGCTATATCTTATAATGGTAATGCCGGCTTTCCTGCTAAGCCTTTATGCCGCTTTCAACGTCAAAGCGACATATGCAAAATATTCAAAGATTTCTACAGCCAGCGGTGTTACAGGGGCTCAGGCCGCTCAGAAAATCCTGAGGGCTGCAGGGATTTATGATGTGGCCATTGAGCTTACAAGGGGTTTTTTGAGTGATCACTATGACCCGACCAAAAAGGTCTTAAGGCTGTCGGAAAACGTCTACAGCGGTGATTCGCTTGCCAGCGTGGGGGTGGCGGCTCATGAGGCGGGCCATGCCATACAGCATGCCCAGGGATATGCCCCGATGAAGCTGAGGAGCGCCATTGTGCCGATGGCGAGTATAGGTTCAAATCTATCATGGTTCCTGCTCATGATCGGGTTTATCTTCCATGCAAAAGGGCTGCTGATGCTGGGTATAGTATTTTTTACGGCAGTTGTACTCTTCCAGGTCGTAACTCTGCCTGTTGAATTCAATGCATCATCAAGGGCGCTTCAGGCGCTGCCGGAGGCAGGCATACTGGCCGAACAGGAAGTGTCCGGGGCAAGGAAGGTGCTTAATGCAGCGGCGATGACATATGTTGCGGCAGCCGTTACGGCGGTACTTCAGCTTCTGTACTTTCTGATCCGTGCCGGATTGATAGGCGGAAATGATGAATGATAAGCGGCTGTCCGTCGCAACCCGGGGGCAAGCTGAATAAAGCGCCCGGAAGTGAAAAGACCAGACTGAAGAACGCGGAAACCCCGGATAAAAAAATCTGGAAATGAACCGGAGAAATACTGTTAAAAGAAGGGAATAGCGTTCTTTCGCTTCACCCCGGGTGTTTGCATTTATAAGCCTTTTACACTTATGACTGCTTCACCCTGATGCCTTTTAGTAGCTGTTCGCAATGAATTAGACATGGATTTATCATATTTTTTCTTATGATATTTTAATCTGATTCCGATTATATATATGAAAAGTCATGGCCTGATGTAATAGCCAGGCGTTTCGTGAGGTTCAGGAGTGGAAAGAAAAATGAATAAATGGTGCCGCAAATGAAAAAAAGGGCAATCTATACATATATATTGTTGTTGCTGGATATGGCGGTTGCCTTCGGATCGGTCTTTTTTTCCAAGTGGATTGAGATAAAACTTCCTTTCTTTTATCTTCCTGACCCCTTGATTACTTTAAAGGCCGTCACTTTCATGGTGATTACGGTTTTTTGTTACTATTTCCAGGATTTTTATGACTGGAAATGGTGGAAAAGACACTCCGAACTGGTTTCAACGGTATTAATCGGCGGCGGAATGTCCCTTATAATATTGTCTCTTGTATATTACATAATCCCCCAGATCGGTCTTGGCCGTTCCATATTCTTGATGTCCCTGTTCCTGTCCATGGGTTTCAGCTTAATAGTCAGGGTTGTTTTCCTGGCGATCAGGTCTTCCAGAATAACAGATACCAGGATTGTCCTTCTTGGCGACGGCCGGAATGCGAAGTTCCTGGTCGATGAGATAAGATCGGCGGGAAGGGCGATCAGGTTTGAAGGGTATATAGGCAAGGAAAACATAAATATAGACATACCCTGGCTGGGTGAAGTCGATGAGCTATGGAATATCATAAGGGGAACCGATCCCGACAAACTGGTTGTTGCCTTTGATGACAGAGGCGCTGACCTGCCGCTGCATGACCTGTTAAGAATAAAGCTGACATCATGTGAGATAGAGGATGCCCCCAAATTCTACGAAGAACTGCTGGGAAAGCTGATGATCGAGGACATCAGACCCGCTTCCCTGATATTTGCGAAGGGTTTTGTAAGCATGAAATCCGAGGATATATTCAAAAGACTGTTCGACTTTTCCTTTGCCCTGATAGGTTCCGTAATTGCTTCACCGATAATGATAATAACCGCTATTGCTGTAAAACTTGATTCTCCGGGGCCCGTTTTTTACAGGCAGGAGAGGACAGGGCTAAACGGCAGGGAATTCAATGTGTTAAAATTCCGTTCCATGTGCATCGACGCTGAGCCTGAAGGTCCCCAATGGGCTCAGGAAAAGGACCCCAGGGTAACAAAGGTAGGCAGGATCATAAGAAAGACGAGATTCGACGAACTGCCCCAGTTTTTCAATGTCCTGGCAGGGGATATGAGTTTTGTAGGTCCCAGGCCGGAAAGGCGCTATTTTATTGATCAGCTCCAGCAGGTCATACCTTTTTATGAGATGAGGCTTTATGCAAAGCCGGGTATAACCGGCTGGGCGCAAATCAATTACCCCTACGGCGATTCCGTTGAAGATGCCAAGGAAAAGATGAAATACGACCTTTATTACCTGAAATACCGCTCGCTTTGGCTGGACATTGCAATATTGTTCCAGACCATAAAGGTTGCACTGAAAGCGCGCGGCGCCCAGTAAATCTATTCCATTTCGAATTCAAGCCCCACCTTATACTTCTTACAAACCTTTTTCTTCAAACCATGTCAGAATGCTGTCTGCCACGGCCTGCCAGCCGGATTCCAGCATCATGTTATGGGCCATGTCAGGAAAGATCTCGGCCTGCGTGCCATACGCTTTTGCAGTCGCCTCGACTTCATATGGCGATATTGCCTTATCATTCGCTGCTCCTAGCACCAGCACAGGGGAATCAATTAGTTTCAGCCTGGGCAGGTTTAAAAGCATCATGTCCATATAAGCCCTGTAAGACTCGTCCTGCAGCCGTTTAAAATAGGCCTCTACCTGAGCTCCGGGCATGTCCGGCGAAAACAGCACTTCTTTGCACATTTCGGGTGTGCCCACTGCAGGATAAAGGCTTTGGGTCAGGTTGACTTTCAGAAAGATCAGAGGGTGCCTCCTGGCAATGCGCAGGGTTGAGGCGAGCAGGCCCTTGGGCGGGGCGGAGGCCATCAGTACCGCGGCAGGCAACTGGTGTGACTCGAGATACTTCTGAATGACCATTCCGCCCATGGAGTGGCCAATCAGCACCGGCGCTCTATCCATACCGGTTACGACCTGCTCGACGTCGGCCACGTAATCGGAAAGCTTAACAGACCTGAGATTTTTCTTTCCCTCGCTGGCGCCATGGCCCCGAAGGCTCAGTGCATAGGTGGCATAACCATGCTGCGCGAAGTAAGGCATAAAATGCTCCGCCCAGCACCATGCCCCATGCCACATGCCGTGTATGAACAAAAGCGGGGTGGATCGTTTTGCGGCTTCTGGTTCTTGGACAATGATCTCCAGATTCACTATGCGTTCCTCCCTATGGCAACAGCCTGATATTAATCTTCAGCCGCCAAACGAAACGGTATCAGTTGGAAGCTGGAGTTGGCATTTATTCAAATTTCAGTTTATTTTTTTCCCGGCGAATTTTTTATTTTGCTCTTAACTCTCTTCGTCTGTTCCAGGGCCGCAACCCTTTTTCCAAGGAGTCACGCTTTCTCTGTTAAACAATTCGCGTTCATTTCCCTGTGTTCAATTAAATCCGGCTGCTTCCCTTGCTTGAAAACAGCAAGGCACATTCTATTTAAGCGGCACATAGAGTTTGAAACTGTATACGGTATCCTTGTACGCAGGGTCTTTGTAGGCCTGGAAAAGGGGGCGCAGCTCATATACGCCGAAACCGACTCCTGCAAACAATCCGATGCCTGCGCCATAAACGATGTTTTCCAGGTGATCTCCGGCATCATCCATGTGAAACATTAGCGTTGCCGTACCGACAAGACCGCCTATCAGGCATCCCCAGAGTGAATCTTCGGCGACTACCTGCAGGGAGCTTGCCGCATCAGATTTAAGAGGCATAATGGTTAATGAAATGATCATGAAAAATAAAACAGCCAGTTTCTTCATACTGTCCTCCCCATAGGTCTTCATTGTTACTGTTAATATGAATATTATAATCCTCCCTGACATCTTATTACAAGCGATTCGGTGATTATTTCACTCGGGTCCATGGCCGGCAGTCCTGAGAGGTAAGACAGCTGCATCCTGCATGCGCCGCAGTCTGCTACCACTGCTCCTGGATCTGTTTTCTTTATGGCAGCAGCTGCCTGTGCGCCGACCTTTAGGGCGGTTTCCTGGTTTTTCTTTTTAAACCCGTAGCTTCCTGAAAGACCGCAGCAAAAATCATCAAGGACTGTAAAATCAAGTCCCGGAATTTTTGCAAAAATCCTTGCTGCCGGATAGCCGATGCCGGAGGCCCTCAGGTGGCAGGGTATATGATAGGCGACTTTTTTGTTCACCTCTTTAAACTCAGGGGTGATGTAATTCTCGTCCATCAGCCTCAGGATATATTCGTTTACATTATAGCTGTTTTCAGCAATCTTCTTTCCCGATGCGATACCGAGTATGCCCGGATAATCATGCGTCAGCGTAAGGCCGCAGGAAGTGCATGAGTAGATAAGGTCGTATCCCTTGTTTATATATTCGCCGAATACCGCGGCGTTCTTCGCGGCGAATTTCCGGGCGAGTTCTATCTGGCCGTTTCCGAGGGCGGGGAGACCGCAGCAGACCTGTGACGGCATCACTACTTCCAGGTTCAATGAAACAAGCAGGTCCCTGATCTTCCTTCCTATATCCGGACGGTTGAAATTAAGGAAGCACCCGTAGAAGAAGACCACTTTCTTGGGACCTTTTCCGGTCTTCCTTCTGCCCTTGTTCATGGACATAAGGTCAAATGACGGAAAAGGCATATAAGTGGAGATTCCGGCAAGATTGAAAAATTTCTTTGCAATCCCTGTTGCCGCGATCCTGTTTGCGATCGGTGCGGCCAGTGACCCCAGCGTCCCAAGGTAAAAATTGTTTGCAAACATTATTGCAACAGGGGAACGCATATGTTCACCGGTGTATTTTATCTGTGCATTTAGAATTATCTCGGCCGGGTTGACCCCGTAGGGACAGGCTACTTCGCACTTTTTGCACTGGCTGCACAGGCTTACCCAGCTGTCCACGGATTTTTCACCCGTCATCCTGAACCTCTGTGAATCGGGACCCGACTGCTTCGGTCCAGGAAATTCCGGATTGACCCTGAAAACCGGGCAATTCTCAACGCATATGGTGCATCTTATACAATGTTCAAAGTTCATGAGAGGTACCTCGCGCAGGATTTTGCTGCGGCCAGACCTGTGGTCAGTCCAAGACCGTGCCCGCACCCGTTCTTCATGATCTCCGAGTGCGCCAGTATGCTCCCGCAAACGAAAAGATTTTCATACGGGACATCGACCGGCCTGAATGAACCGTCGGCCATTATACCCGCTTTTTCTATGGCATGGCCGGGCATGAAAAAATCATTGCTGAACCACGCGTCTCTTGTGCCCGGAACGAAAACGGGCAGATCGAAAACAGTTTCCTGGACATTGTCCTTCATGTCTGCATAAAGGCCGCCGCTAACGAATGAACCCGATGCCAGGATGAACGCCTTTGCATTAAGCCTTGTCGGTCTTGCCGGTGTTTCAATGGTAACCGCCTCGATTAATTTCCCCTGCTTTTCCACGCTTGCGACAGGCAAACCCCAGAAAATTTCTCCCCCCCTCGACTGGAAGGCCTTTTTAAGGGTTTTGAAAAGTCGTATCCCCGGAATTGAAGGGGGAATGGTCGGTATTTCAAACACGAGCCTTTCCGTGGAGGCCGTTATAAGTTCAATGACCTTTAACGGTTCTGCAAGTCCCAGAACGGCAGGTAAGGCGATTCTCCCGTCAGGTATTTCAATTGATTCGAGCCATTTTATGAATTCCTCTACAAAAGCAATATCATCGAACCTGGCTGATATGGACATTGTACTTTCAACGCCTGCATCATAAATGGAAAAGCCGGTATTCGGCCTTCTTGAGGTGATATAGCTCGGATAGAAATCCTTGAGACCCTTGAAGCCGATTACATGAATATAGGAGTTTTCTTTCTGCGGGACTGTTTCCATGGTTCTCGGGACCAGGCACGTGATTTTTGAATTGCCGATCGCTGTCAGAATTTTCCTGTTTTTATGCACGTCCCCTATATAGGGAAGGCCTGCATCGAACATGATATCGCCGAATTTTTCAAAGGATTCCTCAATTAGCGCACGAGGTACCAGGTTGTATGGATGTTCGGGAGGAAGGTTCTTTATACCGGACAGCGGATCATTGCCAAGTGCAAGCAGGTCAATGCAGCCTGTCGAAAGGCATATCGCCGGGTCTCCCCTGGAAATAACCGCAACACTCGCTCCGGACCCGGCAAGTTCAATGCCCGCCATCAATCCGGAAATACCCCCGCCTGTTATTACAACATCAAAATAGATATCGCTCATTGGTCTCTCCCCATTCCGAGGATTCCAAGGTAAATGCTTTCAACAAGCTGTTCCTCCCTGAGCTGGTCACCCCACAGCGCCGGTCTTATGCCTCTGAACCTCCGCTGCAGGAATTCCCTGAGCACTCTCATAGATTCGTCGGCGCTTACCCTGCCCATGTCATGCATGATGCCGAGCGCCCTGTAGGTACAGAATCCGCCCTGGCACGGACCCATGCCAAGGCGCGTCCTGTGTTGAATGTCGCGGATGTATTTCGTCCCGACCCTGTTGACAATCCTTTCCACATCCTCCCTGTTTACAAGCTCGCATTCACAGACAATGCTGTTGAGGCTGTGCAGCCTTTTCGATAGCGGATAGCCGCTGAGTTCTTCCTGTCCGTCGAGGGGCCTCTCAGCGGTTTCGCAGGCTGCACTCAATCCGAAGTGTTCCATGAGCGCATCGGTAAGCTTTTCCGCCATCAGGCGGTATGTCGTCAGTTTTCCGCCCAGTATGCTGAACATCCCGTTCTTATGGTCGATGATCTTAAACCCTCTTGAAATCGACCTTCCATCAATACCGTCACCCTTAAGCAGCGGCCTGACTCCGGTATAAGCCCTTATCAGGCGGGTTGTCCTGAATACGGGGATCATTGCCTGCGCCTCGTTTATGACCTTGTCGACCTCTTTTGCATCGACCTCGATGGCATCGGGATCAGTCACCGTGATTGAAGTGGTGCCGGCAAGACATACGGCCTCGTTGGGTACGATAATGTCTCCGTCGGACGGCAACCTCAGTCTGTTTACAACCATGTTAGTAAGCCTGTGGTTTGTTATTACGAGACTGCCCTTGGACAGTGTCATGGGGGCATCGCTGCCTCCAAGCTGAGCGACCTTGTCGCCCCAAGCGCCGGCTGCATTTACAATAACCCTTGCCCTTATTTCCCTTACCTGGTCGGTGAACTGGTCGACGGCCTTGACGCCAACACACTGGCCGCGCTCTTTTATGACATCAACTACCTTGTGGTGCGTTAGTATTGTGCCTCCTTTCAGTCTTGATGTTGTGGCATTGAGCATGCACAGTCTGAACGGGTCAATTGAACAGTCAGGCACTTTTACTGCTTCTTCCAGTACCGGGTTAAGATTGGGAACCAGGTCAAGCGCCCTTGAGGCAGACAGCACCTCAGTCGGGATACCCACCTCTTCGCAGCTTTTCAGAAACCTGTCCCTGAAGCGTTTCGAATCTCCGGGAAGTCTTACAAACAGACCTCCAGTGACCTCCACGCATTTTTCACCTATTCTGCGCAGGATCATGTTTTCTTCGATACATTCCTTAGCAGCTTCAGGGTCGTTTACAGCGTACCGGCCTCCGCTGTGCAGAAGCCCGTGGCATGCCCCTGTGGCTCCTGCAGCGAAATCGTCTTTTTCAATCAGGTAATGCGGGATTCCTCTAAGCGCCAGGTCTCTAGCAATGCCGCATCCGGTTGCACCGCCTCCGATTATTATTACATCTGTTTTGGTCATTTTTCACCTTCACAGTTTCTAAATTGGTAATTAAAATACTTCTCATGCGACTGCACGATCTAAAATTCTCCTCGGCGAAGGGCCTATATATCTTGAGTGAGTTTGCCTAAATTATGAATATAGTGTACTTGAATTTAAATCAATTCTGAAGAGGCGTATTTATGTCGGAAGCAGTTGGACTGATCAATAATTTTAATCTTAAAGATGAAATCGTCAGGCATCTGAAAAATCTTATCCGTATCAATACAACGAATCCTCCGGGAAATGAGATTGCTGCAGCCCGCTATGTTGCGGAGGTGTTTGAAAAGGAAGGCATCGATTACAAAATACTGGAATCGGAGCCCGGGCGTGCAAGCATCATAGCAAGGCACAAAGGTGATGGAACGAAGCGGCCGCTTATGCTGATGTCACATCTTGATGTGGTGGGAGTGGAAGCGGACAAATGGGCAAGAGACGCTTTCAGTGCCGATGAAATTGACGGTTTTGTCTGGGGCCGGGGTGCCATTGACTGTAAAAATTCAGTCGCCCTGTGGATGACTATAATGATTGCACTTGCCAGAGGGTCGGTCTCCACCAGGCGCGATGTGATCTTTCTTTCAGCGGCGGACGAGGAAACAGGCGGCAGCAAAGGCTGTGAATGGCTGGTGAAGAATCACTATGACCTCATAGATGCGGAGGCTGCCTTGAACGAGGGCGGCGGGTTCGGAATTAATTTCATGGGCAGGACTTTCTATACATATCAGAGTGCCGAGAAGGGAAATATCTGGCTGAAAGTTACAGCACGAGGCATCCCGGGCCATGCTTCCATGCCGAGGGAGGATAATCCGGTCAAACGGCTGGTTTGCCTTGCCGACAGGCTGACTCAAAAAAAATATCCATTGAAGACAACCCCGAGCGTAAAGGCGATGATTGAGGCGATGGCCTCATCTCAGAATGCGGTAGTCGGCACTTTAATAAAACAGCTGATGAATCCCGTCCTGTCCGATACCCTCATAAGGTTTGCAATCAAAGATGCAGGAACAGCGGCCGGATTCAAGGCCATGCTTCACAATACCGTATGTCCCACTGTATTCCATGCGGGACAGAAGACGAATGTCATACCATCCGAGGCCGTGGCGGAATTCGATTTCAGGGTGCTACCGTCATATGATGCCGATGAGTTTCATGCTGGAGCCGTTAAAGAAATCGGCCATGGATTTGAAATTGAGACACTTGATAAAAAAGAAGGGACCGAATCGCCCATTGACCATGAACTGGCACTTTTGATCAGAAAGAACATGCACAAGCATAAACCTGATACCACGGTCGTGCCGTTTCTGATACCAGGAGTAACGGACGGCGTATTTTTCCGCCCGAAGGGCATGGTGGTATACGGTTTTACGCCCGTCCTTCCGGTGGATGATATATCGCTTGCACACGGGCATGATGAACGCATTTCCATTGAGAGCCTTCATTTCAGCGTTAATTTAGGGCTGGAACTGGTCCTTGATTTTGTGCTTTAATTTTTTGAAAAACAGGGCAAACTGTAAATAACAGCTTTATTTATCTGGATGAAAGAATCACCTGCAATCGAATAGCGAAAGGATGGTACCATGGAACAGGAAGACAAGAAGAAGGCCTTGCTTGAAGTTAAGATGTTTCTGGCGACAATTGTACTGCTTGCAATTCTGATAGCAGTATCGGGCATATGCTCTTATGTCATACCTGCGGGCGAATATGTAAAAACCTCGATAAACAGCGGGATGCAAGAGGTGTATCACACGATAGGTCAAACTCCCCTTCCTGTCTGGAAAATAGCCCTTGCCCCTTTGCTTGTGCTTGGCAGCAAGAACGGCCCGAGAATTATAGTGCTCATTCTTTTTATTTTCATAATCGGCGGAAGCTTCTCGATAATGAATAAGAGCGGCATCCTGCCCAGACTCATTTCGGACCTTGTCATGAAGTTCGCCGACAGAAAACGTATGTTCATATTCATCAACGTCATTGTGTTCGCCCTTCTGGGCTCCACGATGGGCATACTAGAAGAGGTAACGCCGTTGATCCTGATATTCATCCCACTGGCCTATCAGATGAAATGGGACTCGATTGTCGGTGTGGCTATTCCGTTCGTTTCAGTAACCATTGGTTTTTCAGCGGCTACATTCAACCCTTTCACACTGGGTACGGCCCAGAAGCTGGCCGATGTACCTCTTTTTTCCGGACTCTATCTCAGGGTTCCGATTCTTATAGTGACCATTCTCATAGTTGCGCTTTATATCCTTTGGTATATCCGCCGGATCGAGAAAAATCCTGAGAAAAGTTATGTTTACGGCTCGGACATGGAGATAAAGGCGCTCACACACTACGATGACGTTGTTCTTCACCAGGGCAAAATCAAACCGGCGCTTATCTGGATGGGGATATGCTTCCTTGGTATAATTGCAACCGTTGCGGTATGCAGTACGGTAAAGGCATTGCAGGACCTCTCTTTCCCCCTGATCGCCCTTATTTTTCTGATCATGGGTTTCAGCGTAGGCATGGCATCGGGATATGAATTTAAAAAGGTCTTCAAGCTCTTCAAGGACGGTCTGATAGATTTTTCGCCGGCGATCATACTCATCCTGATGGCGTCATCGGTCGGCTGGCTTATAGTCGAAGGGAACATAATGGCCACGATGATGCATTTCGTATCATTGAAAACGCAGGGTCTGAGCAGGGAACTGGCTGCGATAATCATGTATCTGTTCCAGCTGTTCATGAATTTCCTGGTATCATCCGGTTCGGGTCAGGCAATGCTGACCATTCCCATCATGTCCCAGCTCGGCGACATACTCGGGCTTACTAGACAGATAACCGTGCTTGCATTTCAGCTTGGCGACGGTTTCTCACATGCCTTCTGGCCGACCAATCCCCTGCTTATGGTGGTTATAGGTCTTGCCGGAATCAAATACAAAGACTGGTTCAGGTTCATGCTGCCGCTCCAGGTCATCCTGGCAATAACAAGCATAATATTCCTTCTGATAGCTGTTAAAATAAACTACTCATAAAAATATTTTTTGCGGGCGGACACCAAATTTGCCCGCAAATCAGGTTTTTCCCTGATGCTATCTGGTTTCTGGGTAAACTATTCTCTCAACTTGTGAAATTCATTTCCTTTTTCGATGCCTCGATTGCATGGTATGTTAATTATATCAAATAGTTATGCATGGCATAGGTTATGCTTAATTAGTCAAATGGAACCATTCCGAAATTTTTATATTTCAAATCGATAATTGAGAGGTTGTAAAATGAAAAAGATATTTATTACTTCCTGTTTGCTGCTGGCATTCATCATCAGTGCCTGCGGAGGAGGCGGAGGTGGCGGAGGAGGAAGCGACGGTTCAACTCCGGTACCAGAAGAATTATACACGCTGTCGGTGACGACAGTCGGTAACGGTACGGTCAGCTATACGCAAGCCGGTACCGATGGCGGCTACAGGAAGGGAGAAGTTGTAGTTCTGACTGCAGAACCTTCCGACGGCTGGAGATTTGACCATTGGGAGGGCGGCGTAACCGGTGTTCAAACAACGGTTTCAATAGAGATCAGCAGCAATTTGTCGGTAACGGCTGTTTTCACTCAGCAGTTTAAACTGTCGGTGTCAATGACGGGAAACGGCACTGTAACAATAAACCCTGAATTAAGTGTATATGACGATGGTCAGCAAGTTACGGTGACGGCAGTCCCCGATTCCGGCTGGAGTTTTGACCATTGGTCGGGCAGTCTTACGTCAGCGGATAACCCTCTGCAGGTAACAATGGATGCTGACAAGACGATAACCGCTGTTTTCATCAAGCCCAGTCCGAATCTCAACATCGAACAGATGAAAAGGTCTCTTTATGCCGTATATGGAGGCATTGGCTACAATGATAAAGATGATACGACTGATGATGCATTTTTTTATGATGTGATGGTTGACAGCATCAATTCAATTTGGGGAGATCTGATTTTATCTACTATTTCCGGTGACAGTAATTATTTGAGCAAGTTTATTACATTTATGCTTTTCCCAGCGCTGCCTGCCACTGCAAAATTCACTTCGGACGATGACAGCTATACATCCACCCTTACAATTAACAGAAAAGCGATCAAAGACGGCTTTTATGCATTTACTGCAACATTGAATATAGCATTTAATGATAACGGTTATACCTACGGGACGAGCAAGATTTATGGAACCGGCCAGGATTCCGACCTTTCTGTTTATTTTACAGGCCATTTCAAACTAACTGATTCCGAACTCGATCCACTTATTATCAGGACAGTAAAAGTTACAGCAGGTAGTGGGTTAAAGATTGTAGATGGCGGTATAACAGCTACTTATAATAATTGGGAACTTGCCTACAATATAACTTATGGTGCCGCTGATCCAATGGGTGATACATCAATACCGGAAAATCTCGAGCTTGTTCCTTATAACCAGATTTCAGACCCGAAGAACTACGCCGATTTCAGGGATTATACGATTGTAGGATCGTTCACGATTAATGATAAAACTTTCTCATATGCAAGCGGGTTTACGTACCTCCAGAAAGAGTACAGCTATAATAGAAGCGGCAAAATAGTTTCATATATTATGATGAGTGCAAACGGACAGGTAAGCGTACCGGGCCTGGACGGGTATGTAACGGTTTCATCGGTTTTGAACACTACTGATCCTGTTGCTAATGGAACGATAATCACTCATGTGTTTGAAGACAGCTTATGGTCGGACGACTGGGTATCTGGCAGACTTTTGTTTACAGCGGCAGCCGGGGAAACCTTGGCTGTATTCAACACTGATAATTCCGTGACATTTACCCAGGGTACCGATTCATGGAAGGTTGATGCCTGGAAAACGGGGATTGACCCCCTGAATTGATTGCTGTTGTCTCAAAATAACAAAAAGGCTGTGCTTTGTCATGGCCACGCGGCAGAAAGCCCCTGGCATTGCCGGTCAGGCATTTTCTGCACTGTGCACTGTCAAGAAAAGAAAAGTCTGTTGCCTCTGATGCAGCAGGCTTTTCTTTTGTTCATATGCTCAAGCATATCTGAAATATGTCGATAAAACATTTATAGAAAAAATCCGGCAGACATAGCAGGGCTCTTAAAAAGTCGGGTCGTTAATGGGGGACGATCCGACATTTTATTTTCACCATTCTATTATATCGGCGATATCATGCCAATTCCTGACAACCTTGAATTCATGGGGACCTTTATTCCAGGGCTGGTCATAGACAATAGGCGTGATTCCTTCATCCGCAAGCTGCCTGCATGTGTCGAGCCTGTCGTCAACAAAGTATTTAATATTTTTCTTCTGGAGGAAAGGAAGCTTGGTTGTGTTCTCACCTGTTGCTTCAACACTGATTAAATTTTTCAGATGAGGCAGGTGTTTTTCAAACCACTTTTCGACCGGGCGGCCATAAGGCCTGGCCGTAACGACCATGACAGGGGCAAAAGCTGAAAGTCTGGTCAGTATCTCCGAGGCTCCGGTATTGGGCCTCAGGTCAATCTCATGAGGGATATCGGTCAGGATTTCGATAAGCCTCTCGGCAAGGGCCCTGTCCATCTTTACTACATTCAGGAACTCGTAATCAGTGATCGATTCATATTTGATATCGATTCCGTATTCGGAGCATGCCAGCCTGACAAAAAGCCTGAAGGTGTCCGCTACCACGCCGTCGAAGTCAAACGCAATCTGCCCTGGTGGAATTTTCATGCCGGTCCTTAAAATGGGTTCCGGGATGGCTGTGTGCCATCCCGGAACACGAATCACTTTCCGATATAATCAAGCGCTATGTTCAGCATGCGCCTTATGGGCTCCGCAGCTCCCCACAGGAGCTGGTCACCGCAGGTAAAGAGCGTCAGGTATTCCTCGCCTATATTGAGTTTGTGTATCCTGCCTACAGGCACCTCGAGCTTTCCGCTGACAGCGGCTGGCGTCAGGTATTTGAGCGTGTCGGGCTTATTGTTGGGGATTACCCTGACCCATTCATTGTGGCCGGCAATAATGCTGATAATCTCATCCAGCGGCAGGTTCCTGGTCATCTTAATGGTCAAAGCCTGGCTGTGGCAGCGCATCGAGCTTACGCGCACGCAAAGACCGTCGACAGGTACAGGCTTTGACAGGCCGAGGATCTTATTGGTTTCGGTGTAACCTTTCCACTCCTCCCTGGTCTGGCCGTTTTCCACTGCAGAGTCAATCCATGGAATCAGGCTCGCTGCCAGGGGCGCTCCGAAATACTGGGTCGGCAGGGCCCCGCTGTCAATAGTTTCCTGAACCTTGCGGTCTATTTCAAGGGCGGCGGATGCAGGGTCGTCAAGCAGCGCTTTGGAAGCGCTGCCGAGCACGGCCATCTGCATGGCCAGTTCGCGCATGTTGTTTGCACCGGCACCTGATGCCGCCTGGTATGTCATGGAGGTCATCCATTCTATGAGCCCTTTTTCGAAAAGGCCGCCGATTGCCATAAGCATCAGACTCACGGTGCAATTGCCGCCAATATACTCTTTGATGCCGGCGGCAAGGGCCTTGTCAATGACACCCCTGTTGACAGGGTCAAGTATGATGACGGCATCATCTTTCATTCTAAGTGCTGAAGCCGCATCTATCCAGTAACCGTTCCACCCGGCTGCCTTCAGCTCAGGATAAACTTTCTTTGTGTAGTCCCCGCCCTGACATGTCACGAGGATATCTGCAGCGGCAAGGGCCTTTATATCGTATGCGTCCACAAGCGGTTTTACAGGAAGCCCGACATCAGGCCCCGTCTGGCCCACCTGTGATGTGGTTGCAAAAAAAGCCTCATACCCCTTGAAGTCATTTTCCGCTTTCATCCTGTCCATGAGGACCGAACCGACCATTCCTCTCCAGCCGATAAATCCAACTTTTAACATGATGTATCCTTTCTTTAGATCCTAGTTTCGCAAGAGCGCTTGCAACACTAAGAAATAATGATAAATTTACCTGACGTCAATCTTAATCAAAAGAATTAAGGAAAAAATAATCTTTAGATAAAAGGGTTGACAAACGGACTTTTTAAAGGATAACCAAACAGCCACGCAGGCGCGTAGCTCAGGGGGAGAGCACCACCTTGACGCGGTGGGGGTCTAGGGTTCAAATCCCTACGCGCCTACCAATGCAATCTCTGTTTATGAGGCTTTATGGGAATTGATAATCCATTTACTCACATTTCACTCATACATGAACTTTGACATGACCTATTGAAATATAATTAAAAGGTTTGTTTAATATATGAACTCTGAAACAAGAAGAACAATTGATCTTGCTGTTATCTTTACAGCTACAACTGGTTATATTTATATTCTTGGTTGGGATTATTGGAATGCATATCTAAATTATTTTGGAATAGATTCAACTTTTCTCACCCTCTCAGTAAATCAGATAATTGCCAGTACATGGTTTGTTTTTCTTTTATTTGTTTTAATTTATCTTTTTGCAGTGTTAAGAATAAAATCTTCCGATGATAATACTAATCAAAAAATTATTGTTAATAGAGTTATAATTCTTTTGATTGGATTTTTTATATGCATAAGTACTTTCTATAATAAATTGTTACTTTATCGATATAATTTGATATGTTGGAAAATAATATTTTGGTTTTCGGTTATCTTATTGTTTCTTGCATTTGTAATAAAAATAGAAAAAGAAACTGATGGCACTTTGGAAATTACAAAAAACAATATTATTTTCTTTTTTCTTTTTATTATTGGATGTTCAGGCTTTTATTTTCGAAACGAAGGATTAGATAAAGCTAAATATTTAGAAAATAGAACTAAACAGAAAATAACAATTGAATTGAAAGAATCCTATCAGACAGATTTAATTGATTTGATATTAATAGCTCACATGGATGGAAAATACTTTGTATATAAACCTCCTTTTACAAGTAACCATAAAGTAATTATTATAAATGATGATCAAATAAAAAGGGTATTGATTAATAAAATAATAGATTGATTTTAATAACTAATGACTTTTAGAATTTGTAATTATTTTAATTTTCTTACCTTATTAACAGCACTTTTCATACTTGATGTTTTAAACTCATAATATCATTTTGTGACACTTGTATCGCTATGACGAAGCCATCGGGATAGCATTGATATTTCCATTCCTTTGTTTGCCATCTGTTGAGCAAAGGAAGTGCGGCAAGCCTTTGCCATACCTATCTTATATCCCAGAGCTTTCTTGCATGCCCTACCGAAATAATAGCATATTTTATCAATGCACCCATTTATGTTCCTCCTGAGCGGGTTTTCATGAAGGGCCTCATATCATGGGATGGGGTAGTATTTGCCTTCGCATTACAATCAGAGTTGTGATACTTCTCCTTTGATTGATCTGATCCTGACAATCAGTCATAATTATAAAAATGTTTACTAAAGACAGAGATGAAAACACTTTTAATATTTTATGAGGCTAAACCATTGCGAAGATGGATAGAACAGAAAAGGAGGAAAAGGTAAAATGGATATAAAACTTAGAGTAGGCGACAAGGCTCCTGACTTTCAATTTGTGACGCCCTGGGAGGAAGGAAAAAGCTTTTTTAAAGATGCAGGAAGTAAACCGGCAGTTCTAGTCTTTTTGCGCTATCTCGGGTGCCCAGTCTGCCAAATCGATATGGCTAATCTGAAGCGCGAAATAAACCTCATAGAACAAAAAGGTGCAGTTCTTTTTGTAATCCTGCAAAGCCCTCCTTCAACTGTGGTTGCCTCTACAAAAAAAGAAGACTGGCCATTCACCATCATATGCGATCCAAAGGGTGATCTTTTTCAACTTTATCATGTGAAATACGGCAGTATCCTCAAATACATTCACCCTGCAGGTCTGATTATGGCTGTTAAAGCGACTCTACAAGGCTATAAGCACGGTAAATTTGAAGGACATGAGACACAGCTTCCGGCTGTTTTTATAGTTGCACCTGACAAAACCATTAAGTTCGCTCATTATGGAAAACACATAAGCGACATTCCATCTACAGTTACAATGGCAGCGAATATATAATCAGAACTTCCCATACTGATAGCGTTCATCTGGTGGTGATTATATCTGGATGCATCTTGTCTTGAGACAGGTCTCTAACTTGACCCTTCAAAAAATCCACATCTTAACCTGATATCAGTTCTCTATAGGTTCCAAGAACTCCAACAAGCAGGTAGGTAAGTAGGGCAAATCAGATTATTCTGAATAACGATTGCTTTGTCCTTGCCATCAATACTTCCTATCCGGCTGGACAGATGCAGGGGAAAGAAGAGATGTCTTACGGACAGGATGCAGAGGTTCTTGAGCAGTGGATCAGTTGAGAGGTATGGCTAGTGGCGAATTGAAATAAGCCATGGAAAGGTCGTCTTGAAAAACAGCAGATTGCATCTGGGGACTTTGCCTCCGGTGTAAAATCAACAATTATGATGACAAAGAAAAGTACCCCGCTGCTTGCAGCAGGGATGCTTTATTTAAACCTTCTGTTAAAAGGTTTATAACAAATCTTGGAAGAAGATAATTTCTAACATTTTTTAATTCACTGGAGTGAATTGTCAGGATTTATTTCCCGATAAAGTTACCGAAATTCCATATGATACTACATCAAGTACTATCGTGACAGATTGGCGATTGCCATCTTGATCTATGACAAAGGTATTCTCTTCAGTTAACAGCATACTTCCCGTGCTAGTTGTTACCGTTGATGACATAACTAAATTGGCGTAGCTACCACTGGCTTGAGTTAGTTCCCAACTAATTGTTAATATATCACCATTACTAAAAGTATATGTTCCAACACTTCCGGAATCACCAATACTGGCACTTTGTGGTATAACACTCAAAGAAGCTCCAGAAGAAGTAGTTCCTTCGTCGTTACTATTATAGCCTAATAATTCAAGATTGCTTGCATCAGTGCTAAAATATTCAACACCTGTGAGTGTTATGGAAGTGTTAATATCTGTATTTGTTAAAGATAATTGATCTTCTACTGGAATGGCTGCCGCACCATTGAATGTTGTAGCACTCTGGGGTTCTATAAGAAGAGTCCCAGTATATGACGATCCATCAGTGCTATTTCCAGTCAAGTTGTAATATTCCTGGGTACCTGCTGTAAAATACCCATTAGAAAATAACCTAAAGGTCGTGGGTGAGTTAGGCGATATACTGCCATTATCACCACCCCCTCCACCGCCACCTCCACATCCGGCAAACGAAAAAGTCATGCTAAATAGCAAGATGACAAATGTTACATTAAGTCTGGCCCGCAAATATTTGTTTTGCTGTCTCATTGTTTTCTCTCCTCTCTTTGGTTTTTGTCGTCATGCAGACGGTGATGTCTGATGTGTTCTTTTTGCTTACAAAGAATATCATCCCTTGAAAAAGGTCACTACCCACCACGAGATATACTCCCTGAAGCGAAAAATATTCCTTGAGATTGTGTCGTGTCCCAACCCACCAACCCTATATAAATGCTTTCTGTTACAGCTTTCATTTCTCCATCTCTACTTCGGTTTCTATCCGAATCCCAATTGCTGTTAAATATATTTTGCTGTTTTGGATACGATCATACTTCAGGATCAGATACTCTATGTAAATTTTAAGCCTATTGATATAAACTTTTGGAGGCGTTCACAATCAGAGTTATCCTGATTTATGGCTACGAAATACCTGAAGACATACTTTGGAAATGCTGATTGATTTGATTGTAACTCAGGTGGCAGTAAAATTAAATAATAATCTTAGCTCTGCTCGCTGTCTTCTGTATGTTTAAGGGGTCAGGCCATAGATGAAGAATTATAGTTGGAAGTATAAATCTTAGTAATTTTTGAGAAATATCTGACATCTGAAGCCCTGCTTGCTTCCTGACTCACATCCTGCAATATTTGGCGGGACAAAGGTTAAATATCATACATTATGCAACATGTTTTGAGGCTATGATATTTGAACATAAACATGAAAAACTTGCTCCTACATCAGTTTTTGTCAAAAGGATGGCCACGTCTGTTTTGATGGGAGGCACCTTGATCGCAGTCACTTTATTCATTGGCATCTCAGGCTATCATTGGATAGCTGGATTTGATTTGGTCGATTCCATTTTAAAAGCGGTTATGATTCTGGGGAGAAAGGAGCCTGCCAATTCTCTTGCCACGGCTTGTGTAAAAGTGTTTGCTTCCGGATACACGCTTTTTATCGGGTTGATATTCTTAGTGACAATGGGGATAATCCATATACGCCTACCATTTTATTTCCGGCAATAAGTTCTTTAATCAAGACTGGTTATACATTGATAATCCGGCCGCCTTCTGCTTGTATTCATGATCAAGATATTTCAAACAGATATTTTACAAATTGTAAAAATAATTGCTCCGGCTTATTCGTGTCCTGTATTTTAACGATAAACACAAAATATACAAACCGGGAGGAGACTCATGTTCAAGAGAATAATGCTTTTCATCCTGACGAATATCCTGGTGATGGTAACCATCTCGATAATCATAAACATCCTCGGAATAAATCCCTACCTTACCAGATACGGACTCAACTGGCAGGCCCTTGCCGTCTTCTGCCTGATATGGGGTATGGCGGGTGCATTCATTTCGCTTGCAATGTCGAAGTTCATTGCAAAGCACGCCTATGGCGTTAAAATTATCGACCCGAATTCAGGGCATCCCATGATTGCGCTTATAAGCAGGCTATGCATGCAGGCCAATCTGCCCATGCCTGAGGTGGGAATTTACAATTCCCCTGAGATGAATGCATTTGCAACAGGCCCTACAAAGAAAAGAAGCCTGGTGGCTGTTTCGACTGGCCTTCTGAATAATATGAACAGCGCTGAGATCGAGGGGGTGCTGGCCCATGAGATAAGCCACATTGCAAACGGCGACATGATTACAATGACGCTCATTGCAGGAATCGTGAACTCGTTCGCCATGTTCCTCTCACGGGTAATCAGCTATTTCGTAAGCCTGGGGGTAAGGGAGGAGATGACATATGTGGTGAGGTTTGTTCTTACCATAGCTCTTGACATCATATTCAGCATTCTCGGCTCGATAGTAGTGGCCGGCTTTTCAAGGACCAGAGAATATCGCGCCGATAAGGGTTCGGCAAACCTTGTGGGAAAGGATAAAATGATAGCCGCCCTTGAGAAGCTGCAGGCGGTCTATCAGCCTATTGATAAAAGGGCGCCGTCGCTTAATACGCTTATGATAGCCGGCAAGGGCTCATTCATCGAACTTTTCGCAACCCACCCTGCTCTTGAAAAAAGGATTGAGGCGCTTAAGCTGTCATAGGCTTGCCGTAATAAAACATATGGTGCTGCTTTCCGGCGAATCCGAATCGGCATCGGCGGATTCAGTTTCTGCTGTCTGCTCTCCTTCGGGTTCAGGCTCGGCGCATATTTTATCAAGCCATTCCCCGATATAAGGAAATGTAATATCAGGTGCGTTCAGCCCACAGGGCACGTCGACATGCGCCGAATCAGGGATTAGATGCCATTCGTCATATAGATTTGGGGTCTTTGCATTCATGAGGAGTTCGACGACATCATCGGCAATGACAAGGGCATTGGATTCCGACAGAACCGCTATGGTCGGAACGCTCAGAAGGTACATGTTACTGTCGTAATAATAATATCCGTCATTACCCCTGTCGGGTACAGGTCCGGCAAGGACATCTTTATTCTCCTCCCCGTTTTTCCAGTGTTCCCTTATCGCTCTGTGCAGCCCCAGATCACCCCATTGACCAAGACTTCTCATGTAGGTGCTTGCAAAGGCATAGCGCCCGTAAAAATCCGCTACATAGGGATGGGTATTATCCATGTACCAGAAATCGAGATATGGGATCAGGTTGAGGCTCCCGCCGTAAAGCTTGTCAAGTTTGTTTATGGTTCCGAAAATGAGGTCCAATGTGGCTATCGTTACTCCGCTGTTTTTTAAAAGTGGATTGACAGCATTATCCATGAGAGAATCGACATCAAGGTAAAGTGGATTGTTTAGGAGCTTCCATATTGCAGGGTTGTCAATGACATCCGGTACCCAGGGAGTGAGTCCAGGGTCGATTGCAATATAGCCTTTGATCTTTGCATTGCGCTCCGCAGCAAGAAGAGGATCCGATTTCAGGTGCGGCAGGTAGCCGCCGGCATAGCCTTTCTTTAATTCTCCAATATCAAAAGATGTTCCCTGAAGATATGCATAACAGGCGAAACCGCCCGTGCTGTGACCTCCTATGACGGGGGTTTTACCGGTTATCTCTATAACTTTGTCTATGCATGCATCACTGTCGAGGACTCCCCAGATGTCGAGCGTGGTCAAATTGCTGCCTTTCCCGCTTTTAAAATCACCGCGGCCTGTTCCCCTGTAGTTTGTAAGCCAGGGGTCATAACCTTTCAGCCAGAAATAATGGGCCATGCTGTAATAGAGCATGGGGTCCCGTTCAATATACTTATCGCCCTGAGCCCATTTGGCAAGAGGGCTTGGGAGTTCCATATCCCTGTAATCATTCTCCCGCTCTTTCGGCGTGTGGGTTAGGAATTCATTCATGTTCGCAAATATGCCGTTAAAGAGGATAACCGGCTGCCCGTCCGTCCTGAAAGGGGCGTTTTCATCGGGTCTGTATCTTTTAAGCTTGAGGACAACGCCATCTTTTGCCTTTGCGGTGTACAATCCGTCGGCGGAATTGGCTGAAAAAGGGATTAACAGAAAAAAGATTATAAGAGCCGGTCTGATCATGGTGCGATACATTGTTGTGTTCATGCCCCACCCCCATCTGAAAAATCTAATTCAAAAATGATTTCGGGAAAGCCAAGCTTGCGTTCATACTACAATATTCATGCAGATATTGAAAGCTGAACCTTAAGAAAAAACTTTAACATAAACCTGCTAGTTGTACGGCAAATCGTGAGTTTACAATGAATATTTTTTATTATATATGCGGGTTTGCAGGTGTATTTTATTATATCAGCTTAAATATACCCAACAATAATTCATTTATGGAGACCGTATGTCTGAAACCATGATGCTTGACGGCAGGGCTGTTCCTTATGGGAAGACCATAAGGGATTTAGTAAAGGGACGTGACGTTGTTGCTGCAAAGATCGGCGGCACAGCAGTTGACCTTTCGACAGAGCTCACAGGCACAGAGACGGTTGAGACAATAAAGGGTGATTCGAAAGAGGGTCTTAATATCATCAGACATTCCTGTGCTCATATTATGGCAGAGGCCGTGAAGGCGCTGTTTCCTGACGCAAGGCCTACTATAGGACCGTCTACCGAAGACGGATTTTACTATGACTTTGACAGAGATACGCCGTTCTCGGTTGAGGATCTTGCAAAGATCGAAAGCAAAATGGCAGAACTTGTCAAGGCCGATCAGCCATTTATCAGGAAGGTTCTTTTAAAAAAAGATGCAATAGACTTTTTTAAGGAGAACGGTGAGCCGTACAAAGTTGAAATACTGAATGACATAACCGATCCTGAAGTCTCCACATATGAGCAGGGCTCTTTTGTCGACCTGTGTCGCGGTCCGCATGTGCCTTCGACCGGATATGTCAAGGCGTTCAAGCTCCTTTCCGTAGCAGGCGCATACTGGCGCGGCGACGAGAAAAACAAAATGCTCCAGCGCATATACGGGACGGCGTTTGCTTCGAAGGATGCGCTCAAAGATTATCTTAATTTTATTGAAGAGGCTAAAAAGCGCGACCACAGGAGACTGGGCAGGGAGCTTGAACTCTTCATGATAAGCGACGATATAGGTCCGGGCATGGTCGTATTCATGCCCAAAGGCGGGATATTGAGGAGCATCCTGGAAGAGTTTGAAAAGAGGCTTCACCTGAAAAACGGATATGATATCGTCTATGGTCCAAGCCTTCTGAGGGGAAAACTCTGGGAAATTTCAGGCCATATGGACAACTACAAGGAGAATATGTATTTCTCGGAAGTGGACAGTCAGCTTTATGGAATCAAGCCCATGAACTGCCTGTCCCACATACAGATATATAAATCGAAGGTCAGGAGCTACCGCGACCTGCCTCTAAGGTACTTTGAACTCGGTTCCGTTATAAGGCATGAGAAGTCCGGTGTGCTGCATGGTTTATTGAGGGTCAGGCAGTTCACGCAGGACGACGCCCATATTTTCTGCAGGCCTGATCAGATAGTTGAAGAAGTAACTTCGGTTATAAATCTGGTTGACAAGGTCATGGCCATATTCGGATTCGAATATGAGGTGGAAGTCAGTACGAGACCCGATAAATCAATCGGTTCCGACGAAGACTGGAAGCTTGCAACAGAGGCACTGATTGAATCTCTTGATAAAAAGGGTCTGCCTTATGATATCAATGAAGGCGACGGCGCATTCTATGGACCCAAGATCGATATAAAGATAAAGGACGCCATAGGCAGGAAATGGCAGTGTGCCACTATTCAGTGCGACTTCGCCTTGCCTCAGAAATTCGACATCCATTATATCGGGGCCGATGGCGGCAAGCACAGGCCGGTCATGCTTCACAGGGTCGTATTCGGCTCGATGGAAAGGTTCATAGGCGTTCTGATCGAGCATTATGCCGGGGCCTTCCCTGTATGGATCGCTCCTGTCCAGGCGGTTGTAATGAACATTACCGATTCCCAGGCAGACTACGCCGGGGAAGTTGTAGCTAAGCTCAGGGATGCCGATATCAGGGTGGAATTTGATGACCGTAATGAAAAGATCGGCTTCAAGATAAGAGAAGCCAGGCTGGCACAGGTTCCCTTCATGCTTGTAATCGGCGATAAGGAAAAATCGGAAAATATTGTCATGATTAGAGACCGTTCGGGCCAGCAGAATCCGTCTACGGTCGACGAATTCATAAAAATGGTAAAAAATGCCAATCCGCTGGCCTGATACGTATTGACAACATGTAAGCACTAGGGTACATAATCGCATCTTTTTATTTAGGGAGGCTGGTATAAGTAAGGATAATGATAAAGAAACAATAAGAATTAACGAGAAGATAGTGGCCGACAGTGTAAGAGTAATAGCACCGGATGGTGAACAGCTGGGAATCATGACAGTGCCTATTGCACTGGACAGGGCTCATGATCATGATTTGGATCTCGTTGAGGTTTCGCCGAAAGCAGTACCGCCTGTCTGCCGCATAATGGATTACGGCAAGTATAAATATGAACAGACAAAAAGGCAGCATATTGCGAAAAAGAAGCAGACTTCGGTTGTTCTCAAAGAGATCAAATTCAGACCGAAGACGGATGAGCACGATTACCAGTTCAAATTAAGGCATATAAGAAAATTTCTCGAAGCCAAGAACAAAGTAAAAGTGGTTATATTTTTCAGAGGCAGAGAAATAATACATAAAGATAAAGGTTTGGCTATTCTGGCAAGGGTAAAAGAAGAGGTGGCGGACCTTGGTTCGCCGGCAAACGAACCCATGCTGGAAGGCAGGATCATGGTAATGATGGTGGTCCCGAAATAGTTTTCTTAAGGAGTTTTAAAATGAAGATCAAAACGAACAGAAGCGCAGCGAAGCGGTTCAGTGCAACGGGTGGCGGTAAACTGAAGAGAGGGAAGGCATTCCACAGGCATCTACTCTCGTCAAAAAACAGGAAACAGAAACGTCATCTCGGAAAATCTGCCATTGTTGATTCGGCCAATATGACCGGTCTGAAAAGGATTCTTCCATATTTGTAAGGGGTATATAAAATGCGAGTAAAACGCGGAATAGTAGGCAACAGGAAAAAGCGGGCCCTCCGCAAAGCTGCCAAAGGATTTGTCGGAGGCAGAAGGAAGCTGATGCGCGCAACGAAGGAAACGCTGTACAAGGCAATGTCTTATTCATACAGGGACAGGCGCCAGAAGAAACGCGAGTTCAGAAGACTTTGGATTGCCCGTATTAATGCTGCAGTGAGGATGGAAGGTAAAAATTATTCCAGATTTATAGCTGCCCTTGACTCGGCGGGTGTTGAGCTTGACCGCAAGGTTCTTTCAGATATAGCAGTAACCGATCCAAAGGGTTTTTCATATATAGTAAATACTGTAGCAGCTGCATAAATGGAACAAAAGCTCGAAGAACTGCGAGAGGCCTTTGACAAAGAACTCGCGCTTGCCAGAACTTCCCAAGAGCTTGAAGATTTAAGGATAAAATATCTGGGGAGAAAGGGAGAGCTTACATCCATACTAAGGCAGATGGCAGGCCTTTCGGCAGATGAAAAACCGCGGATAGGTGCACTTTCAAACAAGCTGAAAATCTTAATGGAAGAGGCTATTGCCTCAAAAATCAAGGGGTCGGAATCTGTTAAGGTTCAGGGTATCGATATAACGCTTCCGGGCCGCAGGCCGAGACAGGGTACCATTCATATAATCAACAAGGTAAAATCCGATATAGAAAATATATTTCTGGGACTGGGATTTACAATTGCGGACGGGCCTGAGGTTGAGGACGACTACCACAATTTCGAAGCACTGAATATCCCTGCCCATCATCCTGCACGCGATATGCAGGATACTTTCTATTTTTCAGACGATGTTCTCTTGAGAACGCAAACTTCTTCTGTTCAGATAAGGGTAATGGAGACAAAGCCGTTGCCTGTCAGAATTATTGCACCGGGCAAGGTATACAGGTGCGACTCCGATGTCTCTCATTCACCGATGTTTCATCAGGTTGAAGGGCTCTGGGTGGAAGAAGGCATCACACTGGCCCATCTTAAAGGTGTACTGTATTCATTCATTCATGAAATGTTCGGCAAGGAACTTCCGCTTAGATTCAGACCGAGCTTTTTCCCGTTCACCGAACCATCGGCTGAAGTGGATATGGGCTGTATAATATGCGGAGGAAAAGGCTGCAGGGTATGCAAGAATTCCGGATGGATTGAGATTCTTGGTTGCGGGATGGTAAATCCCCATGTTTACAGCTATGTCGGAATCGATCCCGAGAAGGTGACTGGACTTGCTTTTGGAATCGGAGTGGAAAGGGTGGCGATGCTGGTTTATGGAATTGACGACATACGGGCATTTTATGAGAATGACATGAGGTTTTTAACACAGTTTCCCCTGAAATGATAAAATGAAGATAAGTTATAACTGGATAAGAGAGTTCATTGATATTGAAGCATCGGCTGCTGATGTGGCATCGTCGCTTACAATGAGCGGTATCGAAGTGGAGGGCCTGGAACATTCAACCATTCCCGGGGAGATAATCAGCGCAAAGATAATTGAAGTACTGCCTCATCCCAATGCAGATAAACTGAGTATATGTATGGTTGATGCGGGATCGGATGATCCGATAAAAGTCGTATGCGGGGCCCCCAATGTGAGGGCAGGTCTTGTAAGTGCATATGCGCCTGAAGGGGCAACAATCGGAGACTTCAAGGTTAAAAAGGCGAAAATAAGAGGCGAGGAATCTTTCGGGATATTACTTTCGGAAAAAGAGCTCGGACTTACGGATGACCACACAGGTATAATGGAACTTGATGACGACCTTAAACCGGGAGTAAGCCTTTTAGAAAGCAACAACCTGGAAGATTGGCTGTTTGAAATAAATGTGACGCCGAACAGGGGCGACTGTCTGTCAGTGCTGGGCATAGCCAGGGAACTTTCAGCGATATTTAAAAAGGAACTCCGGCTTCCTGTCTTTAAAATCAATGAAGATGCAGAGCCGGTTGAAAGTTATCTGAGCGTAGAAATAATCTCGAAAGATGGTTGTCCCAGATACTGCGCAAGACATATAAAAAACATCAAGATCAGGAAAAGTCCTTTCTGGATGAGGCGCAGGCTGTTCCAGTCCGGTGTGCGTGCGATCAACAATATAGTAGATATTACGAACCTGGTGATGCTTGAATACGGCCAACCCCTGCATGCTTTTGACCACCGGTTTCTTGAAGGCAAAGGCATTGTTGTAAGGAGGGCGCAGCCCGGGGAAAGATTCACCACACTGGATTCGGTAGAGAGGAAACTCACAGAAGCGGATCTGCTTATCTGCGATAAGTCAAAGCCTGTCGCATTGGCAGGGGTCATGGGCGGTGAAAATTCAGAAGTAAAAGATGATACGACTGATGTAACGCTGGAGAGCGCATTTTTCAATCCCCTGGGCATAAGGAGTACTTCCAGAAAATCAGGGCTTTCAACTGAGGCATCCTACAGGTTTGAAAGAGGGATTGATCCGGAAATTCAAGCTGTCGCGGCGGACCGGGCAGCTTGGCTCATGCAGGAGCTTGGAGATGGAAAAGTAGCAAAAGGCATAATCGATAAGAATTATTCGACTCTTTCAGGCAGGATCATACTGCTGAGAAGAATGTATCTGGAGAAAGTCCTTGGCATATCGGATTTTTCAAATAGTGAAGTTGAAGAGATATTTATAAGGCTTGGCTGTAAAATTGAAGGTTCTAACGGCGAATGGGGAATAACCGTTCCTGCCTTAAGGCATGACCTTGAGTACGAGATTGACCTCGTTGAGGAATTCATAAGGATATACGGAATGGACAGGGTAAGGCCTGAACTGCCTTTATACAGGCCTGATGGTGGTGCTTATAGTGAAGACAAGGCCAGATCCTTAAAAATCAGGCTTGCATCCATGGGATTAAACGAGATCATAACCTATTCATTCATAGCGCCGATGTGGAAGAAGTGGTTCGGAGAAGGCATGCTGCAGTTGAAAAATCCTTTATCCGAGGATATGAGTTTAATGCGTTCATCACTCATACCGGGGCTTATTGGTGTTGCAGCAAGGAATAAAAATCTGCAGAACAAGAACATAAGTTTGTTCGAGACAGGCAGATGCTTTTTCCCGAAGGCCGGCCAGAAGCTTCCCCAGGAAAAAGAGATGATCGGAATTGCCATATCAGGAAGCCGAAGGGACCAGCATTTCTCTGAACAGAAGTCGAATGTAGATTTCTATGACCTCAAGGGTTTTGCCGAGGCATTGATCCCCGGTGTCGTTCTCAGGCAATCAAACCATGCTTTTTTCAAACCGGGAATGCAGGCAGATGTTCTGTCAGGTGGAGATTTGGCAGGGTGCCTGGGGGCAGTATCTGATGAGATATTGCAGGCATTGGATGTTAACGAGGATATATATGTTCTTGAAGTCGAGTATGCAGCCTTATCCTATGAAGAATGGGCTGGTATGAAAACTGTTCCAAAATTTCCGGCCACATGGCGGGACCTCTCGCTTGTTTCGGATGAAAATATTGAATACGGAAGGATCGAACAACTTGTAAAAGATCTTAATATCAATGAACTGATAAACATAACACCAATCGACATCTATTCAGGAGACAAACTTCCTTCAGGGAAAAAGGGGATAACAGTACGAGTAACTTACCAGTCGCGGGAAAAGACACTTGACGACAAACAGATAAACAAATGGCAGGATTTGATAATACAGACACTTCAGAAGGAACTTGGCATTACCCTAAGATAGCAATAGGTTTTGCCATTGCCGGTTTTTTCTTAACTCTTTATGCATTGCCGGTTTATGGTTATTATATTGTTAGCACACCAAGAGAAAATATAAAAACAGGGTGCTACTGGATAACCGATAATACATTCCATATATGTGAAAACCGGGAAATACCTCTTTCAGACATTACTGGTATTGATGAAAGCAATCTGACCGAACAGGAGTATAATAAAGGCAAAGAGGATAAAGCAAAGTTTTTTAAAGAGCTTGATAACCTTTCACAACCCGAAAGTGAGATTAACGGAGATCTAAACAGCTTGAATGTCCTTATGGATTCCATTGTTAAAAAGAAGACAGCAAAAGACAAGACGATAAAACCTGATATCAAGAAGGCTGTTAATGACATTAATATTCTCAATGAAAAAGTTCAGAGTTTGAAGGAAAGATGGATGTCAATTGTGATACCCTCAAAAAACCTTCTGGTGCTGAGGGAGATTAAGACGCTTGAACTTAATTCCATTCATTCGATCTGTCGTGACTATAGAGAATATCTTGACGACTGGAGTCCTACGATCAGGGAGTATGCAAAAGAACATATCAGACAGAGGGGCGTTTTTGAGGCCAGTTTCAAATTTCACCTGGAAGACTTGAAAAAGGAAAAGACCTCAGACGATGCCGTCATGTAACGTATAGGCAATATCCGAAATATATACCCCAGACTTTCCCGTGTTGAGATTTTCCCCTGGAATAGCTTTTTGAAGGTCCTTTCTTGAAATTGAACCCTTATAAAATGCAAAGGCTGCATTCATCATTATCTGCGCCTTTTCCTTTGCTGCATTGAATAGGCCGTTAAGTGTCACATTCCTTTTCTCTCCCGAAATAATATCCCTTATGGCATAGCCGTCAGATATCTGCTGCCACGGGGCAGCTGCCTCGCGATAAAAGAGGCCGAGTATATAAGGATCGCCAAAAGCGCCAGCCTTGATGATAATGTTAAAAATTTTATGTATGGCATCCGAATCAAACAGCATATTTAAAATGAGCTGTTTCTTCAGAGTTTTATTCAGCAGCGAACTGTCAACATTGAAACAATCTGAAACGATTTGCCTGAATATAAGGTCTTTCATTGAGGTCTGTTTAATCTGTTTGTGAATTCTCAAGCTGTTGCCAATTTTAATATCCAGTCCGGTTTCGAAAAGGGAATGATTGTATCTTGAACGGGACATACGGGCGGGGTCTTTGTCATAATAATTGCCTGTCAGGTAATAGATAACGGGGTGCATAATTATATCGAGTGCGCAATGCGTGATAAATCCCAATACGAATGCAATGTCCCTGGGGTTATCTGAATTATCAATGCATTTGAAGATGATTTCATTGGTCTGGATACCATCTTTGCCATGGATATGCTCGGAGATATCGATAACTTCGGGATAGTTGCTATAAAAAAATGTATCGGGAATTATACTGCCGAGCAGGTAGTCTCTGATATAGGGGGATGCCAGTTTTACAATTTCATTGTCTTCAAGGCAGGAGAGGATGTTGTAGGCAAAAAATATATGCGTATTTTCCTTGGGCATAAATATTCCTTAATTCTTGTGGCTTTAGCTTGCCAGTAAAATATTTTGTATTATTATGATAATTATAAATATATTTTATGGCATATGAAAAGATAATAGTGCTGTGGGAGGTAGCATGAAAAATGTTTTTACGGCCAAACCTGTTTTTATAAGAGCCTCTGTAGTATTCTTTCTTGCCTGTTCCTTGCTGGCCGGTTGTCTGCCTGTAAAGATAACGGATGATGCAGTAAGGCCGGGCAAGGCCGGCGGGATATATCATTATAAGATTGCAGCAAAAGGCGGATCAGGAAAATTCACTTTTTCCTTGGCCTCAGGGGCCTTGCCTTCTGGTGTTACACTCGGTACTGACGGCACTATTAAGGGAACAGTACTGTCGGGCACGGGTGATTATCCTTTTACGATAAAGGTTGAAGACACCGTTTTTAATCTTAAAATGTACAAGGCTGAAAAAAGCTATACATTAAAGATTGACGACACCCCGTACAAGTGGACATTGTTTGCCCATTTTGCAGTTGATAACAATATTGATTATGAATTTGAAAAGCAGTCAGGCATCATTACGCAATACCTGAATACCCTTGAAGAGATTAAGGCCTCGGACAAAAATAATGTATTACAGATAATGGTTATGATGGATGCGTACAATCAGGATACAAAATTCTCTGACGGGTACTATTATTTGTCCGGTGGTGATTTCAGTTCTGACAAGGTTGTGTCCTTATCAGAAATTAATTCCGGTTCCCTGGATGACAACAAGGCATTTATGAGCTGGGCGGCCGGCACATATCCATCCGAGAAATATATATATTCGATATTCAACCACGGCGGCGGTTTTGATGATACTTCAAAAGATGGTAAAGTCCTGTATATAGGAATAGATGAAACCGACAAGGATTTGCTTACTCATTATGAACTTGGCGTTCTTTGTGATTATTTTAAGACGCTGACAGGAAAAAATATCAGCATGTTTTATCCGTTTGCATGTCTCATGGGCGGTGTGGAGCTTGCATACGAGCTGAAAGACAGTGTCGATTACCTGCTGTTTTCAGAAGAGCTGTTTCCGGCTGCAACATTCTCATATCAGGGGCTTGAGGCTGTGACATCTGATCCTGAGATATCAACTGAAACATTGGGCGAAACGATATGCAACAAGGCTTATCAGTATCTTGCATCAAGCCCGGTAGCATCCGGAAGGGTAGATTTTACCATATCTCTGGTTGATTTATCGCGGATGACTGATCTCTATTCGGCAATTGACGCTTACGCAACAGATGCAATTGCTGATATCAACTTGAATTCCGCAAACGCCGTTTATTACAATAATGCCGCCGATAACAGCTATTCCATGATGGAGAATTACTCAACCAGTTACGATGATTTCTATTATATAGATTTCGGCAACTACATGAGTAATGTTATTTCAGAAGCGAACCTGCCAGTGAGCGTCAAAGAAAAAGCCAGTCTGGCGATTTCGGCATATGACGATATGGTTGTTTATGCAAGGAATTACAATTATCCCGATGTAACCGGAATGACGATATTTCATAACATATGGGGAGCTGAGCACCAATATTCACCGGTACTTTACGAACAGCTGCTGAAGTTCGGCGCAAACCCGTGGCAGGATTATATAGAGCTTATTGACAGTCTTGCACCATAAAAAGGATAATGATGAAGAAGCCCAGGGAACTCAAGGAAATCGAGGATGTCAAGGGGCGGATACTGGATGTGGCTCTGGATATAATAGTGAGTGAGGGATACGGAAACCTCACCATGCGAAGGCTTGCATCCAAGCTTAACATGACGGCGCCTAATATATACAACTATTACAAGAGCAAGGATGAAATCTATATTCACCTGGTAATCAGAGGATTTAATATGCTCAACAATATTATGCAGGACGTGATTATCAAGTATAAAGAGCCTGGAGAAAGAGCAAAACAGCTTGCCAGGGCTTATCTTTCCTTTGGTTTTAAGAACACGGGCTATTATAACATCATGTTCACATACCCGACACCCAAATATAATGATTTTATCGGCACTGCTCTTGAAAAGCTCTCTGAAGTTGAATACAGGATATCAATGCAGATTGTGGACTTTGTGATGAGGGAAATAGCCGCATTTACAGAAAGAAGAGAGGCAGACGAAAGCGTCCGGATTGACCTTGTTGGAGTATGGAGCATGCTTCATGGAATGGTGTCTCTTTATAACAGTAAGATAATTAATTACACCACCGGCAACCCTGAGGACATGTACAACAGCCTTATTGATGCATTCCTTGCAAAACTTAATTTCAAACAGAAGCCGAAATCTTTTTGACAAGTATCATTAACTAAGTTAAATTTAATAAGGTAAGAATAATATTGAAAGGGGATAAACCATGGCCAAGGTGGTAGTATTAGGAGGTTGCGGTGCGGTCGGTACTATAGCGGTAAAGACTCTTGCAAGACAGGATACTTTTTCCGAAGTTGTCATTGCGGACATAAACCTTAAACGCGCAGAAGAACTTGCCGCATCGATAGGGACAAAGGTAAAGGCTGTCGGATTTGATGCGGAAGACCCGCATACCGTAAAGTCAGCCATTAAGGGATCAGACGTTGTCCTTAACTGTGTCGGTCCGTTTTTTAAAACAGTCAAGCAGATATTGTCAGTAGTTATTGAAGAAAAGATAAACTACATCGATATCTGTGATGATGTTGATGTAACTCTGGAAATCCTTGATTGGGATAAAAAGGCTAAAGACGCTGGGATTCTTGCCCTTATCGGCATGGGCAATTCACCCGGGGCTACGAACCTGCTCGGTAAATTTGCATATGAAATGCTGGATGAAACAGTCTCAATAGATATATTCCATGCCCACGGCGGGGAGCCTTTCGAGGGCGAAGGGGTTATAGGCCATCGCTTTCACTGCATGACAATTGATTGTCCCATGTTCCTTGACGGCGAGCTCAAATATGTAAAATACTTCGAACCGAGCGGAATTGCATTAAGACAGAGCTTCGAGTTCCCGGTGCTTGGCGAAGTGCCCCTCTATCCTTACCCTCATCCCGAACAGGTCACAATGCCGCGGTATCTCAAAGTCAGGCAGGTAACAAACAAGGGTTCGGTGGTTCCTAACGAATATTATAACCTTACACGCGACCTCTGCGGGCTTGGTCTTTCCAGTAAAGAGGAGATTGATGTAAAGGGTGTGAAGGTTACTCCCTATGACTTTGCCGTGGCCTATATTATCCGCGAGCGTGAAAGGATCATAAAAAAGACGAATTTCGGATCGCAGAAGGGGTGTGCTTCGGTGGTTGTGAAGGGAAAGAAAGACGGCAAGTACAAAGAGTACCGCTTCCACCTTGCGTCACAGAGCCAGGCGCTTGGCGAAGGCACGGGCATTCCTGCGGCAATGGGTGTTATCATGATGCAGGAAGGCAAGATCACAGACAAGGGGGTTCTGCCCCCTGAGGCGTGCATGAAGCCTTCAGACTTCATAGAACTTCTCCCGAGGGTTATGGACCTGGACAAAAAGAAGGAGGGAGGCGATTCGTTCGGAGGAATTATCGTTCAGAGCGTCGATGAGACCGGGAAAATAACCACTCTGGATATATAGAATTTCAAGGGGCGTGGATTTAATGCCCCTTTCCTTTTCAAAAGAGGAGGTGTTATGAAATATGTCCTTTCAATCGATCACGGCACATCAGGGATCAAGGCATCCCTCATTTCCATTCATGGTCAGGTAACGGCATTCGAGTATGAAAAGACCCCCATTTATTTTCTGCCCAAAGGCGGTGCGGAACAGGACCCTGAGGAATGGTGGTCGGCTCTGGTAAAGGCCTCAAAAAGGCTTATGGAAAACGGCGGAGTCAAAAAAGATGATGTCGTGGCCGCCTGTGTTTCAAGCACGTTTTCAAGTACCGTTGCAGTTGATAAAAAAGGCAGACACCTGATGAATTCGATAACATGGATGGATTCAAGAGGTGCGCCGCATATAGAAAAGCTTATGAGCGGTTTTCCAAGCATTGAAGGCTACGGGCTTTTCAAGATAATGAAATGGATCCCCAAAACAGCGGGAGGACCTACCCTTTCAGGCAAGGATGACATTGCGCATGTGCTTCTGGTAAAAAATGAATTTCCTGAAATTTATGAAAATACCCACATGTTTCTGCCCAGCAAGGATTATCTCAATCTGAGGCTGACTGGGGAGTTTGCCGCATCTTATGATTCCATGCACCTTTTCTGGGTTACCGACATCAGGGATATAAACAACATCAGATACGACGACGAGCTCATCAAGCGTTCCGGAATAGACAGGGAAAAACTTCCTCCGATGAAGTATTCAACCGATATCCTTGGAAAAGTATTGCCTGAAATTGCCGATGAGATTGGACTGAACCGGGACACAGTCGTTGTAATGGGATCGCCGGACCATCAATGCGCACTTGTGGGTTCCGGTGCGGTCAGGGATTTTGAAGGCCACATCTACATAGGCACTTCATCATGGGTTCAGTGTATCGTGCCGTTCAAGAAGACAGACATGCTGCATTCGATCGCTTCGTTTCCCACAGCCATTCCGGGCAAATACCAGAGCGTAAATGAGCAGGATATAGCCGGGGGCGCAGTCAATTTCCTGTTTGATAACATAATTTTTCATGAAAACAGACTCAAGGGAATTGTGGAAGGTGTCGACCGTTATGAAGCCTTAAACCAGATAGCCGAAACCGTTCCTCCGGGAAGCAATAATCTCATATTCACACCTTGGCTTAACGGTGAGCGCACGCCCGTAGATGACAATTGCCTCAGGGCCGGAATATACAATGTCTCCAAGACGACTACCCAGGATGACATGTTGAGGGCAGTGATGGAGGGTGTGGCCTACAATACCCGCTGGAGCCACATGTATGTCGAGAAATTTGTCGGCAGAAAACTTGATCCGCTGAATATTATCGGCGGCGGTGCAAAGTCCGACCTGTGGTGTCAGATTTTCGCCGATGTGCTTGACAGGACAATCCGCCAGGTCAGGGATCCGATGCAGGCAAATGCGCGGGGGGCGGCTTTCATCGCCTCAGTCGGCCTTGGGCATATAAAGTTTACCGATATCCCCGATCTTATTGAGTACAGAAGCACATACAAACCAAATCCGGCGAACAGGAAGGTGTACGATAAGCTTTTCGGGGAGTTCGTGAACATATACAAACAGAACAAGGCAATGTATAAGAGATTGAACAGCTAAGAACAGGCATCAGTGTTAAAAATACTTCTTTAAGGTTTTATTAAAAGGACAGGAGGATATGATGATGAAGAGATTTTATAATATTATCCCGGCGCTTTTCACTGCCCTGTTGCTGGCATCTGTTTACGCAGTTCCGGCATTTGCCTGGTCTGACCATGAACTGATCCTTATTCCAATGCTTCAGACGATGCCTGAAGTGATGAAAGCAAAACCTGTAAAGGCTGAAACGCTCGGGAGTTTCCTTGTTTCCGAGGGCAAAGGCCTTGAAAAGGTTTTGAAATCTGATGAGGAATGGAATAGAAAAAATCTTAAAAATTACCGGCCGGTGCCAGATGCCCTTTTATTCAAAGCTTCCAATGACCCGAAAGAGGCGATAAAACGTTTTTGTGATGCAGTCAGAATAAGCGATCGCTATTATTATGCCCTATATATAAGGCAGATGTCTTGGCACATGTTCTCTAAGGCGGTTGTCGTAACAGGTTCAGGTCTTACATATTTGAAAGATCTGTCTGATATTGACGATAAGACATATCTCAGCCTGTTTCCAGGAGAAGCTGCCAGTGTACTCGATGTTCTGGGAACAGCTACTGACGAGCCTGACCTGGGGATAGACATCGGATTGTTTGAAGACAGCAATACAGAGCAGGGTAAAAAGCTGAATTTCGGAAAGCAGCCTTTTGGCAACCCGAATCTCGAGTACAGCAGCCAGGGGCCGTTTCACATGGGTTTTTATAACGAGGCAGGCATTGTTTATGCGCTGGCTGGTTTTTTAAAGGAGACATATCCCGAATACAGAATCCATCAGTTCAAGGTACTCTCCGAGTATGCGTTCAAAACCGGCCATGACTACTGGGGATGGCGCTTCATGGGATTGGGGCTGCATTATCTCACAGATATCAGCATGCCATATCATTCTGTAGTGCTTCCCGGCGTCAGCACGGCCAGGATGCTGTGGATAAACACGAAAGCAATGGCAGGGATGGGCCAGGCCAAAAAGGATGCCATTCAGATCGTATCCAACAGGCACGGCGCCCTGGAAAAATATCAGAAATATGCAATCCGGGATGTATATAACAGGAATGATACGGAAAATCCTATGATCACCTCGGTCAAGTCCGTTTCACAGGTGCCTGTTTACAATGACAATGTTCCGAGAGACAAGGTATCAAAAATGGCTGCCAGCCGTGCTAAGGAAACAGACAGGGATTTGGTGGAATGCATGCCGCCGATGTATGTAAGTGACCCTAAGGTGGAGTTCAATGACCTTCCTGGTACCGATAAGATCATGGAGATAGTTTTGAAAGACAAAGGCCAGCAGTGCATTGATAAAATGAATGTCCTGCTCGGAGAACTCTTTAGACCGGCTGGTATTTATTCCAAAAGTTATATCGAGGCGATCCTGAAAGGAAAATGAGTGAAAGGGGCTGACAAGCCCCTTTTTCTTTTCTCTCTATTGTATTTAACTTCATATTTTCTAGGATCTGAAAACTATGTTTTTATCCTGGATTCCATAAACTTCTCCGGTTATATATCATCAGATATGTTCAACTGGCGTCAGATCGTGCGTCTGGCCGGATAAATTGAAGAGAATTCCTTCCCGTTTCCGTGCGGATATTTATACCAGTAATACTGCCTCTCAAAAAACACGGCCCATTCCAAGGTTCTGAAACATATTCAAGAATGCCTTCCTAATAGCCGATAGATTTCTAAATATCCGTTTCAAGGAAAAATGTTTAAGGGAGGTTCGTTGGTAAACTTAAAAGAAATGTTTTTATCAACAGAAAATTCATGAACAGGAGTTATGAAAGATGTCTGCACTCGACATGAGAACCGTCTTATTCATCTATTTGATCAGCAATGTAATTATTACCTTTGTCCTGTTTCCTTTCTGGCTGCAGAACAGGAATAGGTTTGACGGCATTGGCCTGTGGCTGATTGATTATGTCCTGCAGATGATAGGGCTTCTGTTTGTGTTTGTCGGAGCGGCGACAGAAAACCCTTTTTCAATCGTTTTGGGCATACCCCTGATTATGTCAGGAATTCTAATAATATACATAGGCCTGGGACGTTTTGTAGGGAAAAAAAGCCTTCAGGTTCATAACTACATTCTGCTCGGCCTGTCCATTATTATTCATGTTTATTTCACATTTATAAAACCGAACATGACCGGAAGGACCATAAATCTTTTTGCAATGAACATAATCTATTCCATACAGTCATTCTATCTCCTTTATTTCAGGGTGGACGAGGAATTACGGGCGATAACTCGCAACACCGCCTATGTTTTTTTGGCATTAGTTATTGTCTCTTTCCTAAGGATAATGGATCTCCTCCTGACAAAACACGGAAATGTGTTTTTCAAGTCCGGCACTATCCCCACGCTGCTTATTATGGCTACCATCATACTGGTCTTCCTGCTCACATTTTCATTGATTACAATGATCAACCGCAGGCTGATCGTAAAGGCAACTGAAGACTCAAAAGACAAGGAAGTGCTGGTGGCAACGCTTAGTGTAGAGATTGCCGAGAGAAAGAAGGCCGAGGAAAATCTTCGCCAGGTTAATGAGTATCTTGAAAACCTCTTCAATTACGCCAACGCTCCAATCATCGTTTGGAATCCTAAATTCAGAATAACAAGGTTCAATAAGGCCTTTGAAAATCTAACCGGCAAAAAAAGGGAGGATGTTATCGGAAAACCCATAGAAATCCTCTTCCCTCCCGAGCTTGTTGAAAAAACGATGGACCTGATCAAAAGGACATTTGAAGGAGAAAGGTGGGAAACCGTTGAAATCGCAATAGCCCATTCAGATGGGTCTGTACGCACTGTGTTGTGGAATTCTGCGACAATTTATCATCGGGATGGGAAGACGCCTGTTGCTACAATTGCCCAGGGGCATGATATAACCAGGCGGAAGCATGCTGAAGCAGAAAGGCTTGAGCTGCAAAGGCAGCTGTTCAAGGCCCAGAAGCTGGAAAGTATAGGCATTCTGGCTGGTGGAGTCGCTCATGACTTCAACAACATGCTCCTGGTAATCATGGGAAGCCTCGAACTCACCTCGTTTAGCCTGCCTGCGGATTCCAGGCTCCTTCCCAACATCAAACTCGCCATCGACACATGCGCCCGCGCAGCAGATCTGACTAGGCAGTTGCTCGCATACTCGGGACAGGGAAAATATATAGTCGAAAGTATTGAGTTGAGTTTAATGGTCAAAGAAAATATCGCGCTCATTGAATCATCTGTCACAAAAAATGTCAGGCTGGTTGCAAAACTGGATGAAAAGCTGCCCTATATCAAAGCTGATAAAACCCAGGTTCAGCAGGTAATTATGAACCTGATCCTGAATGCCGCCGAGGCCATCGGGGACAATTCCGGAACGATCACCATTTCAAGCGGTTCTATGCAGTATGATGAGGATATGCTTAAGGAAAGCGTCTTTGATGAAAAACCCTTGCCGGGCAATTATGTATTTTTCGAGGTGGAGGATACAGGATGCGGCATGGATGAAGTTATAAAGAATAAAATGTTCGAGCCGTTCTTTTCAACCAAATTTACAGGCAGGGGGCTTGGCCTGGCAGCGGTCCACGGTATTTTAAGGAATCATAGCGGAAATATTTTTGTTCAGAGCAACCCCGGCAAGGGTACGACAATCAGAGTACTGTTTCCAGAGGCAGACCACTCGATAGATGGTATCGCAGGGCCTTCAACCGTCAACAACAAACCGTCCTTGTCCGGGACGGTCCTGCTTATCGATGATGAAGATGATATCCGCTATATAGGCTCTGAATTCCTGGCTCAACTTGGATTTAAGGTATTTGCTGCAAATGGGGGGGATGAGGCCTTCCGGTTATATCAGGAGCACAATGCGAAAATTGATCTTGTACTCCTTGACTATCTCATGCCGGATCTTGATGGTGTAGCAACATTTGACGGACTGAGAAAGATCAATCCGGACTGCAGGGTGATCCTCTTGAGTGGTTACAGCGAGGAGGAGGCAACCAGACGCTTTGAAGACAGAGGACTGTCAGGCTTCATCCAAAAGCCATATAGAATGGAAAAGCTGAGGGAGATAATTGAAAAAGTTCTTAGACAGCCGGGGCAAGTGCAGGCCGAGTGAAACGCCGGTTCAACCATCGGGTAATCATGGTTTGTCGCAACTATCCCAATACCTTAACTTCAAGCAGATCAGCCGCATATTTCACCATGTTCAGATCTTCGTCCTGCGTGACCTTTTCAATGCCGTCTTCACGGTTCATCTGACCGGAACGGACAATGCCCGCAATCTCCCAGGCGTATGGGTGGAAGTTGAAGCGCCTTCTGTGGACATAATTCGCAAGTGCATTGAGGAGGCAGTTTGAAGAGTTGGGATCAGTATCAAGGGGCTTCACCCAGCCCATGCCTTTTATGACCTCAATGATTTTATCCTCGTCATAATCCATGAATGCAAGAGGATGGATATTTACAGGCCAGCGTGCGGCGTCAATATTCAAATCGTCATCACTCAGGAAATACTTGCCTAGGCCCTGTCCTGCAGCGGCGAGCAGCGGGTCACGGACTGTACGCTGGGTTATGCGCTGAAGCCTCGGATTTGTCTGCATTATGGCGGAAGAAATCGGCGCCTGGCCCGGTGACCAGCCATAGGCGACAAGGGGTATTCCATAGGCCAAGGCGGTCTTTAATATCATGGACTTGACAAGCCCGATGCAGGTCGTGCAGATGGAGCTGGCGCGGTCCAGTGTCTTCGGGCTGTATATATCTCTGGCCGCAGCCATTGCGAATGCGCTTTTCATAAGCGGGAAGGGCGGCCTTATGAATACCGAGGTGGCTCCAAGGCCGTCTGTCATGTGTACGATGTTCTTCTTGGCCTGCTCTGAGACAAACCCGTTGTCCAGTGTGAAGGCCAGGATGTTCATTTTGTATTTTTGGGCAAGCATCATCATCGTGTAGGTCGAATCCTTGCCTCCTGAATAGGCCAGCAGCACATCGAAGACAGCTCTGCCCCTGTTTTCATTAAGGAGCTGTTCGAACTTTATGAGGTGCTCCTTCTTTTCATGAGGTGTCGGGATCGGGGTTTTGTTGCAGTAATTGCAGACGCCGGATTCATCAAACGTTATACCCGGAAATGTATCGCCTAAAACACATTTTGAACATGTATTCATTTTTTTAGAGCCTCCTTGTCTATCTTGCCGGAGGGTTTTTTCGGCAGACCTTTGATAATATTCCATTCCCTCGGCTGCTTGTGCACTGCAAGCCTGTTCCTAACGTGGGAAACAAGTTCCTCAAGAATGAAGGTTTTTGCATCAACCGGTACGATAAAGGCTATCGGAACTTCGCCGAGCAGTTCATCAGGTTTTCCTATAACGGCAGCCTCATGAATGTGAGGGGATTCTATTATCGTGTCCTCGATTTCCTTTGGCGATACCCTCTCACCGCCGATCTTGAGCATCTGTTTTTTCCTGCCGGTCAGGAAGAAAAAACCCTCGTCGTCCATATAGCCAAGGTCCCCTGTGACAAGCCCCCAGGGTCTGATCGCCTTTGCAGTCTCACCTGCATCATGCCAGTAGCCCTTCATGATGTTGGGACCGCAGGCGCAGATGTTGCCTTCGACAAAGGGCTGCATGAGCGCTCCGTGGTCATCTCTGACACTCAGTTCGACATCCGGAATGGGTATGCCGATTGAACCGAGTTTCTCTGTAAGCCTTTCAGGAGGCAAGTACGAAATGCGGGCCGATGCTTCGGTTGCGCCGTACATGACATAGAGTTTCGCCTCTTTCAGGACTTCAAGAAGCCTTTTTGTAAGAGCCGGCGCCATGGCGCCGCCGGCCTGGGTGACGAGGCGAAGGCTGGGGATATTTGTTCTGGAAAATATCGAACGGTTGAGCAGAATGGCAAAAGTGGACGGTACGCCGGCAAAAAGCGTCACCTCTCTTTTTACCATCTCGTCGATTACCGAGTTGGGGAAAGCGAACCTGTTGTTTATGACAATCGAACCGCCCGAGCTGAAATGTGTATTGAGGACGGTTTTGCCATATACGTAATAAAACGGCAGTATGGACATCGCCCTGTCGGATGGCGTCAGGCCGAGATAGGTTGTTATGGATTTTGTATTGGCAACAAGGTTACCGTGCGTAAGCATAACGCCTTTGGGTTTGCCTGTGCTGCCTGATGTATAGACAATTGCCGCCAGGGAATCCGGTTTTATCTTAATGTACGGTCTTGTTTCCGGCATCGTATCCGCAATGGAAAAATTTAAATACCTGCCGCCTGGGTTATCGAAGCCGGTTTCCGGACCGATTACCGTTTTGCACGATATACCCGATAATCTCGGTGCGGTTGTCTTTGAAAGCAGGCAGAATTTTGCACCGGAATTATGAA
>CAXXDQ010000008.1:0-352390 GCA_963664325.2 Desulfomonilia bacterium | reverse complement strand
TTATACAGTATCGGACGCAAACCGCTTCAGCCGTTATAGATCCCACGCATAATCAGATTATAATTAAAAACTGATGTTTCCGGGCGGGGACCGTATATACGAAAATACGACCCGGCAGATCCTTTAAACCCTCAACCATCCAATTTAGACGATTACAATGCATACTCAATCCAGTATGCCCTTGACAACGGCCTCACATACCTTGACCTGACTGGTCTTGCATATGTCGAAATACCGGTATCGGGAGGTTACCAGTTTAACACCAAGATGGGAAAAGATAGGACATCGGCGGGAGCCTCAAGGTGATGCCCGGCTATACGCTTGATAAAGATATAAAAAATCGACACTTCATCAGGTGATGTATCAACCGATCTGAGAAAAGACACAAAGAGCTCTGTGAGCTGGGGAATCGACCTCGGGCTTTTTGTATAAACCGCCGAAGCTTGATAACCTGTCCTATAGGATTTGTCGGAAAAAATCTCAACACCCCGCAGTTCAAGACAGCATCATATGACCATCTTAAGGTGAAAACCAATGGCCCGAATGGGAGTAGCATACGGGTTTTCTGAATGACATGCTTTCCGTAGCGATCGATGCGGGACCTTACAAAGAACGAGACCTATATCCCTGATTATTACTCCCAGTATATCGGCGGGCGGACTTAATTTCCAGCCTATAAGCTGGTTTTTCCATACGTGCGGGACTTATGCAGAACATCCAGGAATCTAAAGAGGGGCTTGTCATTACAGGCGGACTCGGAATCGGCCCCAAGCTGGTCCAGCTCGACCTCTCCGCATTCGGTTCCACCAAAAAGGCCTCGTATAACGGAAAACTCCATTCCTGAATATGTAAAGGTTTCAGCTTGGAATAAGCTCCAAATGGTAATACCAGAAAAACAGGCCCAGATCCGTCGGTTCAGAGGCTGTCCGAAAGCCCCGGCAATTTCTTATGCCATAAAAACCAGGGACTTTTTCGACAGCCTCTCCGGCTATCTTAGTTTTTTTATGACTTTACATTTTTTTTCAACAAGACAGGACGGTTTTTCAATCACCCGGGTTACAAAAGGTAGCCTATCTGGAATGTAATGAAATTCTCACCGAAATTCGGTGTGTCTGACCAGTCGAAAATACCATCCCCATTGGAAAAATGCCTATAAGAAACAGAAAAGGTCGATCTTATCCACCCTCATACCCAGTGCGAACCTTAATGCGAATTGGAGATGCGTGCCCAGATTGTCGGTAGTCTCTGTAACGTAAGCACCGCCAGGTTCCGAAACAGAAATAGTATTTTTTCTGGCAGCTTCACCAATAATCCCATGGCTAGAATAATCGCATCGTTGCTGTTTGTGACCGTTTCCAGGCCCCGAGAGCCCCTTTACAAAAGGTGTCGATCCCGAATATTGATGGGGTGTCCAACTGATAGCTGAGGAATATGACCCTGGGAATCAAGCGAATGGGAATATGCCCTGGCCTCCTTCAAGAAATACCGCCGTCAGCATGTGCAGAAACAGTGGTACAGAGATACACAGGGATAAGAATCAACATCCAAAAGTCCTCATTAAACCCCCCTCAAGGACTTAGTAATCAGCCATAAATCATTTTTTTCATGTACCTGTAACCAATTGATATCATTAGTTACTGTTTTATGCAATCCAAACCTTTTGCCGGCTCAGACCATGATTTGAAAAAGCATGCCGTTTCATACTTATTGTTTTCGGCAGGCTTGACATAACTGCAGGTTTTTTCCTATTGGGTGGGATACCAAATTCCGGGAATACCGGATACTTCCCAGGAGGAGTCCATGAAGATTGCCATTCTCGGCGGGGCAGGTCTCAGAAACGCCGCTGATTGTCAGGTCCATGGTTAAAAGACAGAAGCAGCTCGGGCTGACCGGACTTTCATTAATGGATACAAGCGAGAAGCAGCTTGAACTGGACTGGCGCTATTACCGCGGAACTGGAAAAAAAACAGCAGCCTGGACTTTAATATAGAAAGGACAACTAACGCAAAAGAAGCCCTGGCCGGAGCGGACCTTTGTAATAATGACTTTCAGAGTCGGCGGCATGAAATCCCGTATCGTCGACGAAAGAGTGGCCCTCTCGCTCGGGGTGCTCGGACAGGAAACAACAGGTCCAGGCGGTTTTTGCAATGGCCATGCGCTCTATCCCTGTTGTCCTTGATTATGTTAAGCTCATGAAAAAGCTCTGCCCCGATGCATGGCTTATCAATTTCAGCAATCCGTCCGGGATCGTTTACAGAAGCCATAATCAACAAGGGGGGCTGGAAAAAGAACGATAGGCATCTGCGATGCACCCGAAATGATTAGGGGTTATGCCGCTATTGCTCTGGGGCGCAAAGGTGCCGGACGTACAGATGGAATATTTCGGCCTTAACCACCTGGGCTGGGCCCGTGCCATCTGGCATAAGGGCCAAAAAACCATGTCCCCGATTTTATCAATCTGATCAAAGATGCAGGGAGGGTTGCCGGGACTTCCGTTTTCGACGGGTGTGATCGAAAGCGCTCGGCATGATTCCCAATGAATATCTATATTATTATTACCATTCAAAGGAGGCCGTAGAAAAACATCCTCAAGGCCGGAAAAAACGAGGGGCGGAAATGCTCGTTGAACAGAACACGATCCTTTTCCTCTGACCTGGAAAAAACTCTGGGAAAAAGGGGACAAGGAAGATCTCGTGAGACGCTACAAGGCATACCTTGACATGAGGCTTGAAACTTATATGGCGAACGAGACCCGGCGGCCAGTTCGAGGAATTCAAACTTGACCGGGGAGAGCCTTGACAATCTCACCGAAGAAGGCTACGCCGACGTTTGCCCTGGGTGCAATCGAATCCCTCAGGGGAGGCAGTCCGCGGGTCATGACATTGAATGTACCGAATGCCGGGGCCATTACCGGCTTTCCTGAAACGGCCGTTGTCGAGATCCCAGTGCTAGTCGACACGGACTGCATAAGGCAGATTACCGTAGGAGAAATCCCTCTCAGCTGCATGGGGCCTAATGCAGTCTGTGAAATCGTATGAGCTCTATACTGTAGAGGCAGCAACCGAAGGTTCTTATCTGAAGGGCGGTAGCGGGCGTTGACCGTTTCATCCGCTGGTAAGAGACTATGCCCTGGCAAAAATCTCTTGTTGACGGCTATATCAAAGGACACGGAAAAACTGTTCCCGAAACTGTCTTAAAGGATTTTCAGCATGGCTTATGACTACGATGTTCTGACTGGCGGTGACTATTGCATAGACTATATATTCACCGGACTGCCAGGGATGCCTGAAACCGGGCAACGAAGTCCACAGCAAGGATTTTTCGATCGAGCCGGGTGAATCCTGCAACAGTGTCATCGCCATGCACCGCCTCGGCATAAAAACCGGCTGGGCGGCAGATTTCGGTACAGATGAATTCAGCCGTACAATCCTGAAAAAACTGAAGGATGAGGGTATTGACGGGCGTCCTCTTCATCCACCACAAAAAATCTTATCAGCGCATAACGATATCGGCCTCATTCACAAAAAGGACAGGGGCCTTCATAACGTATTACGACAAAGAGCCCTATAAAATTTCCGGCGCTGATGAAGAAAACTTCCGTTTGTTACTGCAAAGATCCTGTTCATTCCCGGCTTTTACACAGGGGCTTTTTTTTTCAATCGGTTTCATTTCTGGTCAAGAAAAAAAAAGATGCTTATCGTGATGGACGGAAATCATCCTGAACATGAAACCATCGAAGTGCCTGCTGTAAGAAAAACGATTGAGGGTTTGGACATTATATTGCCAAACGCAAAGGAAGTCTGCCAGATGACCGGAAAAGACGGACATACCGGCCGCCGCTAGGGAGCTCGGCAGGTTTTGTCCCATGGTTGTTGTCAAGGACGGGACCGAACGGGCTCATGGTCGTACCACAAGGGGAAATTAATCCACGTCCCGGGAATAAAAGTGAACCCTGTCGATACGACAGGGCGCCGGCGATAACTATAACGCGGGATTTTTAAAGGCCTATCTCGTTGGCAGACCCGCTGGCCGAATGTCTCAAGTGGGGAAATATAACAGGCGGCCTTTCGACAGAGGCACTGGGTGGGACCGGGCCGGAAAATCACCGAAAAAGATATCAGGAATTACCTCTGAGGCCGTCCCTGCCAGACTCAATTGTCATACCGAAGCCAGAGCTTTCATAAAGATTATTAAGAATTGAGGACGATCACGCGTGTGACAGGTTAAAAACTGGAGGCGGCAACCGGATTTGAACCGGTGAATAACGATTTTGCAGGACCGTCGCCTTACCACTTGGCTATGCCGCCGTCAGAGATTTCCTATACAAATTCAATGCGCCAAAAAGTCAAGCTCTAATACTTCAATAACTTTACCGTCTTGACTAAACAATAAAATAAATGGATTCATGATTATCATGAAAAAAATATTTGTTTATCGCTCTGTTGATCTTATTCCCTTTACATCTGTTTTGCTTCTGACGAGAGCTCGGAAGCCGGAACTGAAATCGACATAAAAAAAAGAAAAAGACAAGGTGTATATCAAGGAAGGCGTGATCTACCCCTATACAAACGATCGAAACAGAAACCCCCCTGTTTTCTGCAATAAGAGGATTTATAAAAGGGGATATAAACGATGACAGCCTTGCTTCTTCCATGAAAAAAACTCGCATCTGAATATAATCTTGCAGGATGGATAAGGAAAAACTCCTGAAGGGCTTGTCCCAGTTTCATCTTCAGGGTTTGCCCGAGAATGTGAAGGCTGCTGTTGCTGCTAAAATTCCCCAGTGCGACCCTGCCAGTAAAATTGAAAAATGTGGATTCGAAAACAGCCTTTGTCACCAAATACATGAAGGGATTTAAAATAATTGAAGAAGAGAATAAGCAAGGGGATTAAATGGGACAGTTGACATTAACGCAGAAGTTATCCTATGCCACCGGTGGATTTGCGCTCAATTCTGGCGAAACCTGGTCATTTCCCAGTGGCTTTTGAAGCTTTACGTTCCGAACAAAGATACGGCCCTGGTGAGCGCCGGCCTTTTCGCCGCAATCTTTCTTACAGGCGCGGGTCGTGGGACGGCATAACCGAGCCGATTGCCGGGTATCTGAGCGATCACCACAAGTCAAAACGGGGCAGGGCGCATTCCCTTCATCATGGCCATGATAATACCGACTGCACTCGTAAGCTTCCTTCTGTGGGTGCCGCCGTTGCCCAATCAGATGCACTGGCTTAATGCCGTCTGGGTTTTCCACCCTGGTACAGCTGTTCTTCATCTTCTGGTCGCTGCTGGCAAACCCGTATATGTCGCTCCTTCCCGAGATAACTTCGGACCTCAAGGAACGCGTCAATATTACAACCATGCAGGGGCGTAATTCCTCATGCTGGGCACGCTCGTTTTTCGGGGTCATGGGACCGATCAAGGACAAACTCGGCTGGATAGGCATAGGCGCAATCACCGGGGTAATTACACTCATATCGTTCACCCCCACCCTGCTTACGATAAAAGAAAAACCTTCGGAAATCGCGCATGTCGCAAGTGAAAAGATGCGCTTCAGCACAATTTTTACATGGGCAAAAAACAACATTCAAAAAACAAGGCGTTTGTTTACATGCTCGCATCCCTTGCATTTCTGTGGTTTTTCATTGAACATGGTCATCCTTATAGTTTCCTTTCTGGATGCAGTACGTCCTGGGAAGAAAGCGACGCCGATGTCGTGCTTTTAATGGGCCCGTTCCTGGTAACAAATATCCTGTTTTTTCTTTGTATTCAACTTCCTGTCGAAAAAAGTTGGGGCAAGTATGCGGCCTTTTCTGCTTACACTGGGAAGCGCAGGGGTCACAATGTCGTCCCTCTTCCTTGTCGGCCTGATCCCGTCCGGCGGTCTCATGCTCCAGTCGCAGATATGCATGGCGCTTATAGGCATCCCGGTTGCGGGCATCATGATACTGCCGCCGGCAATCCTTTCGGATGTGATAGATTATGACGAACAGCTTACAGGCCAGCGCCGCGAGGGCATCTATGTCGGCGTTTCAGGCCATCTTCCAGAAAATCGCCATCGGCATCTCCATAGCAACTGCAACAGTCATGATGTACATGGGGCGGCTCGCACATCCCGACTGTAAGCGGGCTCAAGATGATCTCATTATCAGCCGGGCTGTTTCGCCTTCATCGCACTGGCTGTTTTTTACGGGCTACCCGATTCGCGAAAAAGGATGGCAAAGCGTACCTGAAGGAATAGGATGAAATTTATAATATCGAAACCTGCAAGGCCTGTACGAGTCCATCGTCAGGGCATTATCAGACAAAAAAAAACAAAAGGAGACGATTAAATGAAGCTGAAAACAGATGGTATTTTCTGGGGGGAATTGCAACTCTGGCTTGTCTATTTGCGGCGTCAGCCGCCATGGCAGCGGACAGCGAATTTACTTTCCGCGGAGGACTCGCACGTGCAGATGCAAAAGGGGCTCTGGAAATTTACAAAGAAAACGACGGAAATTCCTATGATAACCAAGGCAACCAACCCCGATTATCATTTCGGGGGCCATCGTTTTATGCCCAAGAATGAAAATACATGCAAATGCAAAGTGATTATCCGCATTCCCAAAGCCCGCGAAGTAAAAGTGAACACAAATAAGGAAAAACTCCCAGAATATTTCCAGGGACCGATTCACCAGATTCCGATTATACTACAATAACTTCGGACGAGAGAAAAATGCTCGACCGTTTACTATGCCCTTATGCAGTTTTGACGAAGGGGACCTGCCCGGGACCTATTCAATCGAGATATTTATAGACAGTATGTTTAAGAAACGGTTCGATTTTAACGTCGTGCAGGCGCCGAAGAAATAATTTTTTCTTTCCTTTTTTCATATATCGAGGGTTCGGCACATTTTCTGCTTTTAATGGCAGGGCGTCAGAACAATTTTTGCATCATGAAAATTGACGCATCGAAGATGCGCCCGAAGGGTGTGGGCCGTCAATAGCCCGGATCAAAGCAGACCGCGAAGCGACGAAGCAGAAATGCATAACGATTAGCTGGTAAGCTAATGAGCTATTGAGCTGATAAGCAGAATCAAAGGCACGAAAAGGTTTAGCTCAACAGCTTATCAGCTTAACAGCTTGATGAAGGTATACGAAGTTATAACGCCCTGTACTCACCCTTTTCCGGCAGCCGGTTGTTCTGTGCAATGAAGCGGTAAAGGCCGGCCGAGGCGGTCGGTGTGCGTTGAAAGGTCTGCCTGTCAACACGGTAAAGCCCGAACTTGGGTGCAAAGCCCTTCTGCCATTCCCAGTTGTCTGTCAGGCTCCAGTAGGTAAAGCCGAATATCGGCAGACGTTCGTTTATAAGCTTATGAATCCAAGCAAGGTGGTCGATGATGAACTGCGGCCGCCGGTCGTCCTTTGCGTCGGCCAAACCGCTTTCCGCTATCATCAGGGGAACGCCGGGATAGCGTCCGGCGACCTTCCTGCAAATCCTGTATATGCCTTCCGGATAAATCTCCCAGCCCATGTCTGTGGCCGGGTATTTATCGTAATTTTTCATCTCCAGCATCCCGGGCTTGAACGGATTGAAACGATACTATCTGGCGGGTATAATAGTTGATGCCGATCCAGTCCAGAGTATCTCTTGCGTCCCTCGCTGAAATAGCGGATTTTCGGCCCCGGAAAAACGCCGACATCGATCTTGCCCGTATGAATGGCGTCAAGGAATGACCAGTTGAATATCTTATCGAGCTGATGCGTGACAAGCCTGTCCAGTAAAAACCCTTTCGCCTGATAATCAAAAAAGAAATAGATCATGCCGACCTTCGGAACCTTTACATTATCGCCGTCCTTTATTGTGGCGTTTTCCTTGATTGTTTTTATACGCCCTTGCATGGGCACGGATCAGGTGGTGATAAATTTTCATGGAAAGCTTCTGGTCTTTTTTGTTTGGTGGTATCTCACCCACGGCATAGCCGTTAAGCGCATATATCTGGGAATCGATCATGGTGCTCCAGTAATCGACGTACCAGGCAAAGCGGATTGCAAGCTCCTCGACAAATTCCTCCCAGCGCACCATGACGAGTTCACTGTCCCATCCTCCGGCCTCTACTGCCCAGTTCGGCAGAGTAAAATGCCAGATGTTCAGAAACACGGTGAAACCTTTATCTTTCATAGATTTGAGCATTTCCTCATACCGGGCCAATGCGTCTTCATCGTATTCGCCCATGAAAGGCTCCACCCTGCTCCATTCGATGCCGATACGGTGCGCATTCTGGCCATCGGACTTGGCGCGCGCAAAATCCTCTTCATACCTGTTCCAGAAGTCCGCTGCCCTTTCACATGTATCTCCGTTTTCAATAGGAGACGGCACACTCGCCTCCCAGGCCGCCCAGTCGTTGTTCATATTGCCGCCTTCATGCTGGTATGCATCTTCTCCGGTCGCCCAGAGAAACCCTTCGGGAAATTTCAGGCCGAAAGTCTTGATCTTTTTGGACGGGCGCGGTTTGCGGATATTCCCATAAATAATAACAAGAATTGAAAATACAGTGACGACGAAAACAACAGTCATGTTCTCACCATTCTACCTTTAATTTGGCTTATTTTAAAATTCATCCATCTCCACATCAACGCTATCCAACGAATCAGAGCCTGTCAATTAAGTATTACACCTTGAAGGCTTTTGTTGATAAGCTATAACTGTCATTGAAAACAGGAATATCTTCTGATAGGGTTTGAGACTGCGAAATCTGACTAAGCGGGTTTTTATGATCAAAGAGATGGACAAAATCAGGGGTGCGATAGATTTAATCGATAATGATATCGCCGGACTGCTCTCAAAAAGGGCGGGCCTGGCCAGGGAAATGGGCAGACTGAAATTCGAACGTGGCATTAATACTTATTCCCCGGAAAGGGAAAGGGAGATTATCGACCGTCTTGAAACCCTTATTGAACCTCCGCTTGAACGATGCATGATAGAAGCGGTTTTCAGCACCATATTCAGCGTCTCAAGATCGCTGCAGGCTGTCACTAAAGTCGCCTATCTGGGACCTGTCGGCACATACAGCCATGAGGCGGCGATTTCGGTCTTCCCGTGTGATGCAGACCTGATCCCTGAGGCATCCATTGACTCCATAATTGAAGACGTGGGTGCCGACAGGGTCGATCTCGGCGTTGTCCCTGTAGAAAATTCGACCGAAGGGATGATCAATCAGACACTCGACCTTATGGTTTCTTCGAGGCTTTTTGTCATTAAGGAAATACTTCTTCCGGTCAGGCATTGCCTAATTTCAAAAACAGAAATCGGCAATATTTCGAAAATTTATTCTCATCCTCAGCCGTTTGCCCAATGCAGGCTCTGGCTGAAGAAGAACCTGCCCGATGCGAAGACCATCGATTCTGCAAGCACCTCTGAAGCTTCGCAAATTGCATTATCAGAGGAAAATTCGGCGGCGATAGCTTCTTCAAACGCAGCAAGAATATACGGCCTGGATATTATCGCAAAAAATATAAACGACTACCATGACAATATAACAAGATTCTGGATTGTATCCAAAAAGATGTCAAGACACGGAGCCGGGGCCAAAACATCAATAATAATGGCGCTGGACAATACACCCGGCGCTTTATACCATGCTCTGGGCGTATTTTCATCACAGGGGATCAACCTGACTAAGATCCAGTCAAGACCTTCAAGGAAAGGGCCATGGGAATACCTCTTTTTCATAGATTTTATCGGCGGCCTCCTGGAAGAAAAGGTTGCAAAAGCCCTGGAACATCTCAAACCTTACACGAAGGAAATAATAATCCTGGGCTCATATCCGGAAGAGCACGGTGCATATTGAAGATGCCATCAGAAGCAAAACATATAAACCTGATACCGCCCTACTCTCCAGGTCTGTCAAAAGATGAGATTGCCCGCAAGTACGGGATAGGAAAACCAGTTAAACTTGCATCAAACGAAAACCCGCTCGGTCCAAGCCCGATGGCTGTCAAGGCAATGAAAAAGTTCATAGAAAACACGAATCTTTATCCGGACCCAATGGCAACAGAACTGAAAACAGCCGCATCCGAATTCTTCGGGTTTCCGGCTGAAAACATTATTACTGGTAACGGTTCGGATGAAATTATCGATTTTATATGCAGGGCATACTTGAATCCGGGAGACAGGGTTGTTATCCCGGCATGCACATTCAGCTATTACAGGATAGCCTCGCTGGCATGCGGGGCTTCTGTTGTTGAAACACCGATGGATGGCATGAGGATAGATACCGGTGCAATGTTATCGGAAATAATGGGTGGTGTGAAAATCGCATTCCTTGCAAATCCCAATAATCCGACCGGGACTTACACGGGAAGAGATGAGCTTGCAAATCTTTGTTCAAAAATGCCCCCAGAGACAATCCTGGTATTGGATGAGGCATACGCAGCATTTGCACGTGCCGATGATTTCCTCTCAGGGCTTGAAATCATAAATGAAAGACCTAATGTCATAGTTATTAATACCCTGTCAAAATCACTCGGTCTTGCCGGAATCAGAGTGGGCTTTGCAATTGCCGGAAAAGAAATAATTGACACCTTGTACAAAGTCAAACCGCCTTTCAACATGAATCTTCTGGCAATAAAAGCCGGAGCAGCGGCATTGAGGGATAAGGATTTTTTAAGACTGACTCTCGATACGACATGGAAAGGACTGGACTATCTGTGTTCTTCTTTTGAACGTCTGGGTTTAGACTATATCAGTTCACACACAAATTTTGTGCTTGTCAGGCTTGGACCAGATGCAAGGTCTGTCTATGAGGAACTTCTTAAACGTGGATTAATAACCAGGTTCATGTCAGGTCTGGCAGAATATATAAGGATCAGTGTGGGTCTTGATGATGAAAACAAAAGATTCATCCATGAACTTGAAGATATTTTAAGTAATAACTGACAGAAAATTTACCCTTCGGAGCAATAGGAATGAGAATTAATGGAGAGATAAGGCCGCCTGCCGACAAATCAATATCCCACAGGGCATTCATTCTGGGTGCGCTGGCAAAAGGGAAGACAACGGTCTTCTCCAGCCTTGAATCTGAAGATGTGAAAAGTACCAGGGAAGCGCTTATTTCTCTCGGTGCAGTAATGAAAAAAGGAAACGATTCATGGACTATCGAGGGCGGAAACCTGAAAGAGCCCTTTTCAATAATTGATGCAGGCAATTCGGGTACAACAGCACGGCTTTTAAGCGGTGTATTGTCAGGGATTAATGGCGTGAGCATTATAACAGGAGACTCATCCCTGATAAGAAGACCGATGGCACGGGTCATTAAACCTCTCACAATGATGGGTGCAGAATTCATGGCAAGAAATGATCGTTTTCTGCCGATTGCCGTCAGGGGAAGGAATCTTAAAGGTATCAGCTATGATATGGATATTGCATCTGCACAGGTTAAATCGGCAATAATTATTGCCGGGCTCAGGGCAGAAGGTACAACTTCTGTAACTGAACCTTCATTAAGCAGAGACCATACTGAAAGGATGCTTGTTTATTTTGGTGCCAAACTGAAAGCAACTGGTAAGAATGTTTGCCTTGATGGCCCGCAGGAACTCTATGCAAGAGAAATTACTGTTCCGGGTGATCCTTCATCTTCTGCTTTCCCTTCCGTGCTTGCCGCAGCCATACCAGGATCCGAGCTAAGGGTAGCAGGAATATGTTTGAATCCTACAAGGACTGCATTTTTAAATGTACTGAAACGCATGGGAGCTGATATAGCTCTTGAAAACATAAAAGCTTCAGCAGGAGAAACAATCGGAGATTTCATAATAAAGGGCTCAAAGCTCAGAGGCACCGTAATTGAAGGTGATGAAATACCGGGACTTATTGATGAAATCCCTATACTTGCAGTCGCTTCTTCTCTGGCTGAAGGACAGACAATTGTAAGAAATGCTAAAGAACTGCGTGTGAAGGAAGCGGACAGGATAAAAGCTTTAACAGAGGGGTTTACATCACTTGGAGCCCAAATTGAAGAGTTAGAGGACGGATTTATAATTAACGGTCCGCTTAAACTGAGTGATGGTTCGGTAAAAACATATTCCGATCACAGGATAGCCATGGCATTTTATATACTTTCAATGGCTGCCGACCTCGATATAGTCCTTGATAACAGTTCTTGTGTTGACATTTCTTATCCTAATTTTTTTGAGGATATGAAGCATCTTATATGAAAACCAACATAATAACGATTGATGGCCCTGCTGGAACCGGAAAATCTACAGTAGCAAAAATCATTGCAAAAAGACTTGGATATGTATTTCTGGATACAGGTGCCCTTTATAGAACATGTGCGCTGGCAGTTGATATTGCAAAAGGGAATATTGAAGATGAAGAAGAGTGTGCAAAAATTATATCCGGTATTAATATAAAATTTGAAGGTTCCAAAGTTTTTTTAAATGGTATTGATGTCAGTAATGAAATACGTACTAACAGGATAAGTACTTTATCATCAAAAATTGCCGTTTACCCTTTCGTAAGGCATTTCCTTTTAGATTTCCAAAGGTCTTTTTCCAAAACATCTTCAATTGTTGCAGAAGGCAGGGATACAGGATCAGTGATTTTCCCCGATGCCAATGTGAAAATCTATCTTGATGCATCTGCAGAAGAAAGGGCTAAGAGAAGGCATGTCGAATTGCATTCAAAAGGAATAACCATCCCTTTTGAACAGGTCTTGGATGATGTAAAAGAACGGGATTATAGAGACTTAAATAGAGAAGTGAGTCCATTGATGATACCTTACAACGCAACTGTGGTCGATACGACACATATAGATCTAGATGAAGTAATCAATAGAGTCCTTGAAGAAATAAGAAAGAAATTACCCGATTAAAAGACGGTCCTTTTGTCCACCCAATTTTGAAATAGCAGTCTCTTTTTTCATATCATTTGCCATACATTCGATAATTTCTCTCGAAAAACTGATGATATCACCTTCTGCAAATCCGTTTTTCATGAGTTCCTTATAAAGAGATTTCGCAAGTATCTTAGTTGCCCTCTCGGGCTCCATGTTTTTCATAACCATGTCAAGATTACCTCTTCTATTCATATTAATTCTCCTAACGATGTACAAGATGCATTCATCATGCCAATTATTTTGAATGGGTTATTTTGTTTATTTTCAGCTAGTTGAATAATGAACTTTAAATATTTCTTATACAGTTGTGTTGTTTTTGCAATACATTAGTTCTTAAAAAAACATACACCCTACGTTTGACAATTTTTTTCTAATTTCAAACTTATCTGTCTCCTTTTTCTCCATTTTTTTGCTCCATGAACTTTAAACTCGAGAAATCTTCTAAACGGATCTTCATAATTAAAATACTCACTTCTGAGAATCCCGAAAATTTTTGATGCATCCTTATAATGGACTTTTTTCTTATCAGAATATCTGAAACGTCCTGACTTTACAGCCTGTTCCATGCTATTGAGAATAATCAGGACCTGTACGATATGGGCTGATACGACCTTAGGAACTTGAATCTGAAGGCCTGCATTTATTATTTCATCATGAAGAATCTTCACTTTATCAGGACCTTGGCTGATTTCTTCAATTAGATGTCTCGCCCATGGCCAGAATAAGATTGAAAAAATATCCTGAATCAGAATTTCCTTTCCTGATGCATTTATACAATCTATAGATTTTAAATAATTGAGCAATTCTGAAATCAGCATCGGGTTTTCTAAATAAAATAGCCCTATATCTCCCAAAAGGTATGGCAATATTCCGAAAAGATCCAATTGAGAAAAAAAGGGCATCAGATGTCCCGACTTCATATCTTTGCATATTTCCTCATACGTTCTTGCACCAGAACAGTCCTTAAGAAGATGCCTGCTTTTAAATATTTCAGCTGCCGTTTCATGATGAATCCTAAAACTCAATCTTGCGGAATGTCTTAGTACTCTTAGAATCCTAACAGGGTCTTCTTTGAATTTTTTGCGGGGTTCTCCGATTATTCTTATAACGCCTCTTCTTATATCATCCAAACCGCCGACATAATCAATAATACTGAAATCGGCTATGTTATAAAAAAGCGCGTTGATTGTTATATCTCTTCTAAATGCATCTTCCTTAGGAGTTCCAAATGTATTGTGAATATCTTCTTCACTTCCATCCAGAGGTTCTCTTCTGAAAGTTGCAACTTCTATTATTTTATCCCCTTTGAATCTTATATGGACAAGCTTGAAACGACGCCCTATCAGAAATGAGTTCGAAAATAATTTTCTTATCTGTCCAGGTTTTGCATCTGTAGCAATATCGTAATCTTTTGGTTTTTTACCAAGCAATATATCTCTTACTGCACCACCTACCAGAAAGGCTTTAAACCCGTAGCGGTTGAGCCTGTACATGACTTTCAGCGCATCTTCATCGAAATCTTTTCTTGATATATTATGGAATGATCTCCGAAGTATCTCCATCATTATTTATCTCATCTGCAGGATCTTCAATATTAGTTGAAGGTATCTTATAAATCTCATCGGTCCAGTTCAACAAATCTCTATTTTTGCATTCTTTTGAGCAAAATGGCCTGTTTATATTGCCTGCATATGAAGTCTCAATTCCACATGCCGGACAATATATCCTCATATCACGTCCTTAATATTAGGTTTAAAATGAGTTTCATAAATCTCTGTTAATATTATTTACAACTGGCGCGCCCAAGAGGATTCGAACCTCTGACCTTTGGATTCGTAGTCCAACGCTCTATCCAACTGAGCTATGGGCGCTTGAATTTCAGCTATATAGAACCTACATTATAGTCAGTCAATACATCAATAAAGAAAGATGAAGAAAACAAGATTATGAATAATAAAAAGGGGACAATTTCAAATGTCCCCTTTCCTCTTTGTATATGTTATTTTCTAATTGGTCTTAATAGTCTCAGCTACTTTTATTTTTACTTCAGCCATGTTCCTTCTGCTTTCCCATTTGCCGAGTTCAGGATCATCCTTAGATAGGCTTCTGAGTTTTTCTTCAGCAATTTCCAAATCTTTACGAGATTGGTCCAGATCAATTTCTTTAGCAAGCTCAGCCTGCTCTGCAAGGATAATGACTTTATCAGGAGTTACTTCAGAAAATCCCCCTGATATAGCCATATAATTTTTTCCGCCTTCCTCATCATACACAGTAATCATACCGTGTTTTAATGTTGTCAGAAAGGCTGCATGACCTTTCAGAACACCGAACTCACCCTGAGATCCAGGGGCGATTACTTCTTCAACCTTACGGCTCAGAATCGACCTTTCAGGTGTCACAACATCAAGATGAAATAATTCAGCCATTTAAGCTCCCTTTCCCTGGATTAATTATTCGCTTGCCATTTTCTTGGCTTTATCAATTGCTTCTTCAATCGTTCCGACCATATAGAAAGCCTGCTCGGGCAGATCATCCATTTCTCCGGCAACAATCCTTTTAAAACCATCTATAGTATCTTTAAGTTCGACATATTTTCCAGGCATGCCGGTAAACTGCTCTGCAACGCTAAATGATTGTGATAGGAAACGCTGTATCTTTCTTGCCCTTGAAACAATTAATTTATCGTCTTCAGACAGTTCGTCCATACCAAGAATAGCAATAATATCTTGAAGTTCCTTATATTTTTGAAGTATCTGCTGAACATTTCTTGCTATTGTATAATGTTCTAAACCTACCAGTTTCGGATCAAGGATTCTTGAAGTTGAGTCCAGAGGGTCGACCGCAGGATAGATCCCAAGTTCAACAATTTGACGTGAAAGAACTGTAGTTGCATCCAAATGGCTGAACGTTGTTGCAGGTGCAGGGTCAGTAAGGTCATCAGCAGGAACATAAATAGCCTGGACTGATGTAATTGACCCCTTGGTTGTGGTTGTAATACGCTCCTGCAACTCTCCCATGTCTGTGCCCAGTGTCGGCTGATAACCAACCGCCGATGGCATACGGCCAAGAAGAGCTGATACTTCCATACCCGCTTGCGTGAATCTGAATATATTATCAATGAACAAAAGAACATCCTGGTTCTGTTCATCACGAAAGTATTCAGCAACTGCAAGACCTGAAAGGCCAACCCTTGCCCTTGCTCCAGGTGGTTCATTCATCTGGCCATAAACGAGAGCACATTTACTGATAACTCCTGATTCTTTCATTTCAAGCCATAGATCGTTTCCTTCTCTTGTGCGCTCTCCAACACCGCAGAATACCGAGTATCCACCATGTTTTTTTGCAATATTGTTGATGAGTTCCATAATAAAAACAGTCTTGCCAACACCAGCTCCACCGAACAGACCAATCTTTCCGCCTCTCATGTAAGGTGTAAGGAGATCTATTACCTTAATTCCTGTTTCAAAGGATTCGATTGATGTACTCTGCTCCGTAAATTTTGGTGGTTCCCTATGAATAGGACCTGTTTTGTCATTTCCAATCGGACCGGCTTCATCAACTGGTTTTCCAATTACATTCATAATCCGGCCCAGAACTTTATCTCCAACAGGTACGCTGATCGGAGCCCCTGTATCCTTAACAGGCATGCCTCTTACTAATCCATCAGAAGAGTCCATGGCAATTGTACGAACTTTTCTATCACCAAGATGCTGTGCAACTTCCAAGACCAGATTGTCTTCTTCATTGGAAAGGAACGGATTGGATACAAACAGGGCGTTATATATATCCGGAAGTTCTCCTGTATCAAACTCCACGTCAATAACGGCGCCTATTACCTGTGTTATTTTGCCAATAGTCATTTAAAACACCCCCTATTTCCTTTTAAGTCTAGCCTTTCAATGCCTCTGCTCCACCAACAACTTCAACCAGTTCAGTAGTGATCGCAGCCTGTCTTTGCCTGTTATATTTAATTGTCAGTTTTCCAATGACTTCACTGGCATTGCCTGATGCGCTCTCCATTGCAGTCATCCTGGCTCCGTGTTCAGATGCGGCAGATTCGAGAAGAGCTCTATAGAAAAATACTTTTAGACTCATAGGTAACAATGTCTCGAGCAACAAATCTTCAGATGGTTCAAATATGTATTCAAGTCTGGAGTTTTCATCAGATTCAATAGGTTCTATTGGTAGAACTTTGTCAACATGCAGAATTTGCGTCATCGCACTCTTGAATTCATTGAAAATAATTGTTAATTCATCATATTCTGATTTAACATATCCGTTGATCAAATCATCGCATATCTCTGCTGCTAAACTGAAATTCGGTTTTCCAATTACATACGACTTTCGAATGTTGACATTTTTGCGTTTGTAAAAATCAATACTTTTTTTACCTACGAGAACAAGTGAAGTTTGATCGAGACGGTTTGCATTATCTTTTAAAAATGTTTCAGTTTTTCTAAAAACATTTTGATTAAACGCCCCGCACAACCCTCTATCAGATGCAATAACAACAACAACACCTTTTTTGGGTTCACGTACTTTAAGTAAAGGATGGGCATCTGGACTTAAACGTGAAACCAACGATACAAGGACCTCATTCATTTTGATTGCATATGGTCTAGCAGTAACAATGTCCGTCTGTGCACGTCTCAGTTTAGCTGCGGCAACCATGCGCATTGCTTTTGTTATCTGTTCTGTCTTTTTGACAGAATTAATTCTATTTTTGAGGTCTTTTAGGCTTGGCATAACCTTATCCTTCAGTCGTTACTGTAAACACCTTTTTGAATTCAGCAATCGCACTTTTTAGCGTTTTTTCAGTCTCTGAATCTATTTGTCCAGATTCTCTTATTGTTTTGTATATTTCTGAATATTTATTCTCAAGAAATTCAAGATATTGTTCTTCAAATGCCTTGATTGCTTCAACTGGATATTCATCCAGATGGCCGTTTGTACCGGCATATATTATTGCAACCTGTTTTTCGATAGGTAATGGCTTATATTGAGGTTGTTTAAGCATTTCCATCAGGCGTGCACCTCGATTAAGCTGTGCTTGAGTTGCTTTATCAAGATCTGATCCGAATTGCGCAAAAGCCGCAAGCTCACGATACTGAGCCAGATCAATTCTTAGAGATCCTGCAACTTTTTTCATAGCTTTAATCTGTGCATTACCACCGACTCGAGAAACTGAAATACCCACATTAATTGCAGGTCTAAACCCTGAGTAAAACAAGTCGGTATCAAGGAATATCTGACCGTCTGTAATTGAAATAACATTAGTTGGAATATATGCAGAAACGTCTCCTGCCTGTGTTTCAACAATAGGAAGAGCAGTAAGTGAACCGCCTCCCATATCATCACTTAATTTTGCAGCTCTTTCGAGTAGCCTTGAATGCAGGTAAAAGACATCTCCTGGAAATGCTTCACGTCCTGGCGGCCTTCTCAACAGCAATGAAAGCTGCCTGTAGGATTGGGCTTGTTTCGTAAGATCATCATATATACATAACGCATGTTGACCTTTATCCCTATAAAATTCTCCAATTGCAGCACCAGAATAAGCGGAAATATACTGAAGCGGAGCCGGATCTGAAGCAGTGGCTGCGACCACAATTGTATAATCCATAGCCCCATACTGTTCTAAAGTTCCAACAACCTGAGCAACTGTTGACTGTTTTTGACCTGTAGCAACATAAATACAAATCACACCATTGCCTTTTTGATTAATAATTGTATCTATCGCAACTGCTGTCTTACCTGTCTGTCGGTCGCCTATGATCAATTCGCGCTGACCTCTACCAACCGGCGTCATTGCGTCAATAGATTTCAGGCCTGTCTGAAGGGGCTCTTTAACTGGCTGACGTTTAACAATACCGGGGGCTTTAACATCGACAATTTTGTATTCAGAAGCTGATATTGGACCTTTACCATCAATCGGCTCGCCAATAGCATTTACAACTCTGCCCAGCATTCCTTCGCCAACTGGTATTTGAACAATTCGTTTTGTTCTTTTTACTTGATCACCTTCTTTAATACCAATACATTCACCGAAAAGAACGCATCCGACATTATCTTCTTCAAGGTTAAGCGCCATTCCCATAACATTGTGGGGAAACTCAATCAATTCACTGGACATAACGTTTCTAAGTCCATAGACACGTGCAATACCATCACCTATGGAGAGAATTGTTCCTGTTTCAGCGACGTCGATCTCCTTATTATACCCCTTTATCTGATCCTTTATAATACTACTAATCTCTTCCGCCCTGATCTGCATCCTACATCTCCCCTTTTAGACTCTCTTTAAATTTTATTAAGTTTGATTTTATGCTCCCGTCGTAAACCATTCCCTCAACATCGACTACCAGACCTCCAATTATTGAGGGATCTATTGTTGTTTCAATATTAATTTCCTTATTTGACAATCTTGAAAAAACTTCAGAAATCCTTTTTAGTTGACCTTCGGTCAATTCAACCGAACTAATTACATTTGCGGTAGCTTTTCCTGCAACTTCGTTAATTATATCATGATAAGATGCAAGTACGTCTGAAAGCTGATGGAATCTGTCTTTTTCAAGAAGTATATTAAGAAAATTTTCTATATAATTTGAAATATCCGCATTGTTGAGCAGAGTCCCCAATATTTTCTTTTTAAGATTAATATCATAAAGCGGACTTTCCATTAATGATTTTAATTCTTCACTTTCTTTTATAAGTTCGACAACTGCATGAAGGTCAGTAAGAAATTTCTGACCCAATTTTTCCTCAATACCAAGGTCATACAGGGCCTTGGCATATCTTCTTGCTAAGACATCGCTCTTCAATTTTCCCTCGCTACTTCATTAATATATTCTTCAACAAGTCTTTCCTGATCATCATTAGTCATTCTTTTTGAAACTATAGACATTGCCATGCTGCCAGCAAGTTCGACTACATAATTTCTCAATTTTTGTCTTGAATTTATCACTTCCTGTTCAGCAGCTGCTTTAGCCTGTTCAATTATTCTCAGAGAATTCACTTTTCCTTCTTCAATAATTTTATTTTTTTCATTCTCAATTTCACCGGTTAATGCTTTTGTTATTTCCTCAATGTCTTTTTCTACTTCCTTAAATTTCTGCTCATACAAAATAAATTTCTGTTCGGCATCATTTTTTTCCTTGTCAACTTCTTCAAGAAGATTCGCTATATCGATTCTTCTTTCACTAAAATATTTTTTTATTTTGTCGGCGATAAGGTACCATAGAAAAAAAACAAGAGCAGCGAAGTTAATAGTTCTTTTTATTAAATCCATCCATTGGATGCCTTTATGTCCCCCTTCCCCCTCTGATGCATATAATAAAGCAGCAAACAAGAGACATCCGCATGCTATCGGGAGTATTTTTTTTATTTGTTTGTAGATCATGCCACTTTCCTCCCTAAAACTTGTTCTGCTATTGTAATTGCCATTTTCTCAAGTTCAGGCTCCAACTCCCTTCTTGCCGCTTCAATTTCTTGTGTTATTTGATTCTTCACTTCAAGGAGATGCTGTTCAGCTTCTTTTCTCGATTTTTCTATTATCACATTTGCTCTTTCAGCTGCTTCTTTCTTGGCATTATTTTTTTGAGTCATTGCTTCTATTTTAGCCAATTGAAGTTTTTCATTATATTCAGAAATCATTTTTTCCGTTTCTTCTGAAAAGTCCTTCGCTTTCTGTTGAGTCTCGGATATTTTTTTGTCTCTTTCATCTAATATTTTGAGTAAAGGTTTATAAAGGACAATATTCAGGATAAAAATCAGGAGTAGAAAATTTGTCATTTGAAGTAACATGCTCCAATTAATTTCTATCAAGATATACCTCCAAAAATATCTTCTACATTTTTATTCGTTGTAGCTTATCATTATTTTGAGTTCATAAATGGATCTTAATATCCACATAAAATAATGAATGGCTATTCACTCATTTAGCAGGTAAGTCCTAGCATTCAAATCATACCCTGTCAATATATTTGTATCTAATAAAAATATTTTATTTGAGTCTCAATTATTAAATATTATGTTTAATTTTGGCGTGTTACATATCATATGAAATCTACACATACAATCATATTATTGATTTAGATTTTGAAACAGTTATGCATGCTTGAAGAAGAAATTCACATGTGTTAATTCCAATTTGTGGATCAGATGAATACTATTACTGCTGTAGTAGATAAGAAGAATATTTCATATATAAAATACATATTTGAAGGATATGATGGTATGGCTATTATAAGCACAGTAAATAGTTGTATAACAACCATCAGTATTCTGTATTCTATTTCACTTCAAAAACCATTAAACAATATTATAAAAGCAATGATAAAAGAAGGAGTCATTAAGGAGGTTTTTGAGCCATGAAAAGGCACTTAGTTTTCATCTATACAGTTCTCATTTTGATATTGTCGATTTCATTAATTGGCATGTCAGGTTTGGGAGTGGGTTCAAATCAAAGTCAGGTTTCGTCAGTTTTTAAGGCTAAAGTCCTGGACATAACAAACAATGACGTTGAGCTAGTAAATGTAACCATAGAAGGAAAGACATTATTCGGCGGATTTCTTGGAAAAGGAAGAATTCAAATTCCATTTGAAAAAATTTCATCTATTGACATTTCGAAGGGGAATACGTGTATAAATTTCGAAGATGGTGGACAGATATGTAATATCAAAGCCAATGATTTTTCCAGATTGTATGGAAACACATCATTCGGATCATATCAGATATCCTTAAAAGACATTAAGAAAATTGAATTTATTAAGGCTAAAAAGTGAATATCATCGATTTTGTCATAATTGGTATTATGGCATTCTGTATTATAAGAGGATTAATGCTTGGATTATTAAACAGCATATCATCAATTATCGCAATAGTAGCAGGTATTTTTCTCTCCAAAAGATATTATTTAGTATTTTCGGAATTTTTAAAAAAAATCGCATTTCCTGATATTCATGGAATCGTATCTTATATTCTTATTTTCTTAATTTTTTTTATAGTAATTAAATTCTTTTTCATTCTAGCCAAGCAAATAACATCATCTTCAGGCTTGACTACTTTTGATAAAATGCTTGGCGTTTCTCTGGGATTTGCAAAAGGCATCCTTATTTGCAGTATAATAATAACAGTAATCCAGGTGACAATGCCGCCCAAAAGCAATATGATCGTTAAATCAATTTTGTTGCCCTATTATAATAAAGCCATATCAACAACTGGTTTTATACCAGCAGATTTTACTAAATATTTCAAAAAAATATAAGAGTATATTATTGAAAGTTACCCGATTAATTTTGACAACAAATGCCGTTTGGAAGGGCTTCGGAAACGGCAATGGATTTCTTTGGACAACAACTCTTACATATACAACTCTCTTTGCCCTTGTACCCCTATTTGCAATTGCCTTATCTCTTTTCAAATTTTTTGGAGGTTTCTCAATTATCCAACAAAGTATTTATCCTGTAATTTCTGATTTTTTAGATCCTTCACACAAAATACAAGTAATGCAATATATTCAAAGCTATGTTGACAATATCAAAGTGGGGACTCTAGGCACAATAGGTATGGTAATTTTCATACTTGCTTCAATACCATTATTCATTGAAGTTGATGGTGCAATAAATTCTCTTTGGGGAAAAACAGACACAAGACCTTTATGGCTTAAATTTGCAATTTGTTGGACATTAACAACTCTTGGACCAATATCAATAGTGGTCATTTTCAGTATTTTGTCATTTCTTGACAGGGCCTTTCCTGAACTAGTAATCATTTTAAAATCAATAAAAGTAATCATGCTTTTATTTATAATTCTTGTTTTTTTTATGATATATAAAATAGTTCCGAATACTAGGGTTAAAAATAGACCTGCTATTATTGGATCATTTATTAGCGGTATTCTGTGGATATTTTCTTATTATCTGTATCAAATATATATAAAACATGCCACCTATTCGTTCAACATATACGGATCACTTGGAGCAATCCCTGTTTTCCTATTATGGATTTATATTAACTGGCTAATTCTTCTTTTCGGTGTACAAATCACAAGGCAAATACAGTACCCCAATTTTACTGGGGATACATCTTCTATAACACCTACTGAAAAATTCTGTGCTGCTGTAGATATATTCAAATACATTTTTTCCGGCATGGCAAAAGGGATATACTATGATGAAACCAGGTTGATAAACATGTTACCATTCCCACCTGATGTTTCATCATCAACAATATCTATATTAAATTCATCAGGACTTCTTCAAACAAGTGGTAAAGTCCTTTTACCAAGCAAGGGGCTTGATGAAATTATGGTAGTCGATATGTTCCACATTTTCATGGGACATATTGAAAACGAAATAATCGGAAGATATTCACTCGATCTTGCAATTATAAAACAATATTCACTTGAGGATCTTAAATAAAGTTACTATTCCTCATCACCTGTTTCTTTTTCTTCTTCAACAAGTTCTGTATTTTCTTCCAGAATCATATCTTCAACATCAAGAGTATATTCCTCCACGTCTTCATCGCCATCCCTGAAAATATCCACTCCGTCAATATCAGGTCTTACATCTGAGCGGCCTTTTCCAAGAGATCGTTTTCTCTTGCGTTTAAGGATTTTCTTATTTTCTTCATTAGTCTGATCCTCATCGCAACGAGGGCAAATTGGATTTGGCTTATTCAGGTCGTAGAATTTACAGTTGCATTTATAGCATTTGTATCTTTTGCCGAGCTCTGCCACAGGCTTTCCTCCGCTAATTTTTTGTTCTCAGTATCAGTATCTCAATCATAACGTCAACGATAATCCTGTTTAAAACATATACCAATAATAAAAACTTGTGTCTGTTTTTTCTTCCAGGTTCGGGTTCGCTGTTAAAGTTCGGATCAACTTTATTTTTTTATAGAAATTTTCCCAACTGTTAATTTAAAATCCCATATTCTAATTGTCTTAACTGGTGTTACACTGTCTGCCCAATATAAATCTCATATATATGTAGACCTTTCTGTATTCATTCAAAGAACCAACTATTAAACATATAGATTTCCTAGTAGAAGAACTTCTTGTCAACCGCTTACTGTTCCAATATTTATTCACGTTAGATATAACTAAATCTTCTACTGTTTTATCAATTTCATTGAAATTAAATAAATAAGATTAGAAAAATGCTCTTTAGAAGATTAATAATATTTGTCTGTTTCGCTCCCCCAACGTAAAATATTGTTATGTAAGAGACATTTTGCTCAGAAAAAAACAAATATGTTTTAAGATTAACAATAGACATACAACTATTTATCATTTTAATATGTTATAAATTAATGGAGGTTTTGAATAAAATTTGATTTATTATTCACCAATTCTTTAAGGGAGAAAGAAGTATGATAAATTTTTCATTGAAAGATAAAATAGCACTTATCACTGGTGCCAGCAGGGGAATTGGAGAAGACATTGCATTGACCTTGGCTCAATTTGGAGCTCATTGTATACTTGCGAGCAGAAAGATAGAGGCCCTTATTCCAGTAAAAGAAAAAATAACTTCATCAGGCGGTACAGCAGATATAATGGCATGCCATGTGGGTGATTTAAACCAGATCGATATGCTTTTTACAAATATAAAATCTATATATGGACATCTTGATATTCTTATTAACAATGCTGCTACTAATCCATATTTTGGAGACATGCTTGGGGCAGATTCCAGTGTATGGGAAAAAACCTTTGATGTAAATCTTAGAGGACCATTTTTTATTACCCAGAAGGCCATAAAATTAATGATTGAGACTGGCACAAGAGGTTCCATTGTTAATATATCTTCTGTCAATGGAATAAAACCAGCACCTTTTCAAGGAATATATTCCATTACAAAGGCCGGGCTTATAGCAATGACAAAAGCCTTCGCAAAGGAATTTGCGAATAAAGGGATAAGGGTAAATGCTGTCCTTCCTGGTCTGACTGAAACCAAATTTTCCAAAGCAATCATAGATAATGAATCTATATATGGTTATGCTGTGAATCAGATACCAATGGGAAGACATGCCCAACCTTCTGAGATATCCGGGGCAGTTTTGTATCTCGTATCTGAAGCATCAAGTTTTTCGACAGGTTCATTGATTGTCTGTGATGGCGGAATGCTTGCATGATGTACTATCATGATAACCAAAGATGAGAAATTATATATAGTGATGGTTGGTCTCCCTGGAAGGGGAAAATCAACTATTGCGCTAAGACTTCTGGAAATGTTCAACAACAATAAGATACCAACAAAAATTTTTAACAATGGAAATCTGCGCAGAAAATTTAAAAATCTAGAAAATTCACATTCAGCTGAATTCTACCATCCCCAAAATACGGAGGGTGTTGAACTACGAAAGATGTTCGCTCAGGTAAATATGGAAAAGGCTAAGGATTTTCTTTCAGCTAAAGGGCAGGTTGCGATTCTCGATGCAACCAATGTTAGTCGTGAGCGAAGGGAAATGATTGAGAAATTTCTTATGGACCATCCAGTTCTTTTCATTGAATGCATTAATGATGATGAAGATATTATAAATTTAAGCATCATCGAAAAAACAAAAACAAATGAATTCGAAAAGCTTTCTCAAAAAGAAGCATTTTATAATCTGATGAAAAGAATTGAATACTACAGGATGATTTATTCTTCACTTGAATTCGAGAGAAATATAATAATAATTGATTCTCTTCACAATCGCATACTCAGAGAAAAGGTAATAGATACAATACCTCTTCACTCACGAATAAGAGATTTCCTTGTAACAGATATGGTAAAAAATCTTTTCCTTATAAGACATACTGAAACCTTCTTTAATGTAACAGATCGTATTGGCGGGGATCCTTCCCTCACGCCAAAAGGAGAAATCCAAGCAAAGTCTCTGGCTGCCTTCTTCAAAAACAAAAAAATATCTTATATTTTCACAAGCAACAAAAAAAGAACTATTCAGACTGCAAATCCCATATGCAATGGACAACAAAACTGTACCATTATTCCCTTAAAAGAGTTCAATGAAATTGATGGGGGAATTTGTGAAGGTATGAGTTATCATGACATAAGAATAAAGAGGTCTGATATTTATTCAGCAAGAGAAGCTGATAAATTCAACTATGTTTATCCTGAAGGTGAAGGCTATGTTACCATGAAAGAGCGTATCGAAATTGGAATAAAGAAGGCCTTTTTCCTCAACAGGAACTCAAATAACATAATGATTATCGGACACCGGGCCGTAAATCGCATGATACTATCTCATTTTCTTTACCGCAGGATGGAAGATGTACCTTATATCTATGTACCACAGGATAAATTTTATCATATCGTGGCAACACAGGATAAAAAACTTTTTCAATTAAAAAAATATATCTAATTAATAAATAATAATAAAAACAAGGCTTAAAGCAATGGAAACATAATGCATCACAGTGTTCTGATTTATTTCCTTTATCCTATCCCTCTTTATTGGTGATTATCATAATTATTTGTTTTCTCTGGATTTTATATGATCGGATATTTGGTATGATAATTGCTAAGCGTTGGGTATGGCATATAAAAAAGACTATACTCAGGGATTCAGGTATTGCTTAAACAGGGATTCGGGTTTCTATAGAATACTGGGCATTACTCAGGACTATCGTATTGCCTCATTGTGTGAATCCGATAATATCGGTCACTTTATCATGTTTTATGAAAGGGTAATGAATGCCTATGGACCCAAGCTTTACAGTCCATTAGACCTGATAACCAGGACAGACATTGAAAAGCTTAAATACGTTAAGTCCATACAGATATCTAAGTCTGTTAAGAGAATGAGCCTTAATGATATTCCTGAGATATTAAGAATTTATGGACTGCAGTGGCACTGGTGGTGTGAGAATTACGGCATGAATGGAGGGGGGCTCGTTTCAGATATCATTGCAGTCAATACATCAGGAAACTGTCTGTTTATATTAAAGGAAGACTGCTTGGATCTGCTACTGATGTATTATGATATGTTCCATGATGACCTTCTTTCAAAAGGACTTTACTTTCCTCACTTAAAAAATATGCTCGATGATTTTGCCCACATAATCTCAATACGGGGAATGCTTACAAATAAAAATCTGTTTTGCGGCTCTTACAGCGCATGCAGAAAAACACTGGGAGAGCACCTGTCATCACTACTATTATAAGGATTTTTTCTTCCTAATCAGCGCATCAATCCTTTTTATGCAGTTAATAGCGCAACGCAGAGTATGGTAATTTATCTTCCATGAAGTACCCATATGAGTCCATATGGGTTTTCCATCTCTTTCGAGAAGCGGCAGCCATTCTCCGATATCATGAGCAATCATTTTATCAAACACGAATCTGTGGACAGCCTCGTATGCTTCAAGGAAGCCTTCTTCATTGAAAAGCATATGACAATCAAGTAATCCGATAAGAGATTCAGCCTGCTGCCAGAACTCTTTCTGAAGATCATGGGCAGGTCCGTCAAGCGGGCCTTCGACATAAACTCCCCCGTATTCATGATCAATACCGTAAGCCAGCACATGACCGGCAATCGCCTTTAATAATTTTTTATACTTGCCGACATCTGCATTCAGTGATCTTAAGGCTTCAAGAAGAAGCCAGAGAAACTCCATGTCATGGCCGTATGAAAAATTATCATCTGCATTCGCCTTGAAGCCCTCGCCCTGGAACCTGTCCCACCCCCATATGACATCGAATTTAATCTGGGGTGCAGGCTTCCAGTTTTCAGCAAACTGCGGTTTTCCAACCCCTGTTCTGGGTGAATAAATCACTTTTGTAAGAAGCGATATAATCTCCTCAAGCCTTCTTCTTACTGAATCAAGATTTGTGGCCTTATAAAGTGTTGTAAACGACTCCATCAGGTGCATATGGACATCAAGCGTTTTTCTGTCACCGCCTGCTGACCCAGGACCGGCAAGCACCCAGTCATTGCTGAACATTTCAAAAAATCCGCCATATCTTATGTCAGCTGCATTTGACAGAAGAAGCTCGAATGCTTTTTTTGCAAATTCGAGCGCAAGTTTGTCATTCGTGGCAAGATAATATTCGGAAAGTGCATAAATGCCAAAGCTCTGACCGTATACAATCTTCTTGTCAATCGTTACATTCCCGCTCCGGTCTGTCATCCAGAAAAATCCACCGTTTGAATTGTCCCACATCCTGCTTATAAGATACTTTGCTCCATGATGCGCAAACTCAAGGGTCCGCTCGATTTGATAGCCTGCCCTTGCAGCCGCGCTCATGGCATAAGTCATTCTCGCCTGCGCAATCAGTGATTTTTCATCCGTACCCGCATCTTTTCCGTTTCTTTCAAACTGGGTTATGAACCCGCCCCGCTCCTTATCCATTGCCCTGTCGAACCAGAAAGGAAGAAGTTCATTATTGATGTGGCTGTTCCATTCTTCCTTATATGATTGAAGTTTTTGAACTATATTCATTTCATTCACTCACCACTCCTTACTTACTGTCTTCGAGAAGTTTCCACAGGTTCAGGAAAAATGCCCTGTTGTCTGCACTTATATATTCCATTACCCCGCCCATTCTGCTGAAAGATTTAAGGTAACGCATATAATATGCAGGGTTATCTTCAGGAGGTTCCCCTTCCCTCCAGTCCCAGGAACTCTCTGACAGGTCCACAACAAATATTTTGTGATCCCTTATGCAACTGCCATTTTGAATCGAGATGTTCTGCGCCATTGAAAACGATTTTTCGAATATCATCGGAGACATAACTGCAGAACCGACAGAGAGATAGACGCCGTTTTCAATCCGGCTGACACTGCCTGCAAACCCGAGAAAGTCCCTTTCAGCGGTCCTTCCTATTGCAGAACCCTTATTCATCGGATGCGTATATATTATGTCATGCCCGAACATCGGATGAGCAGTGAAAGGAACCCCGGCAATAAATGTCCTGTATTGAAGGCTGTGTTTTCTGTATGGGTGATTAATCTCCATATGACCGGATTCAAGTCCCGACCTTCTGATTGTATCAATGAAATCCGCTGCCGAAGCTGCTATTTCAATATCGTCAGATTTCATCGCTTTGAGAAGCTCATCTTCATCAGGAATAATGATACCGTTCTCTGCAATCATCGATCCTACGGCTTCGCCGTAGCCTGATCCTCTGTAAGCGCCTGAGATAATGGCCAGGTTTATGAATTTTCCGGTCTCATCCCACATGCCGAACATACCTTTTTCTGCATTCTCCCTGACGTTCTCGCTGCTCATTCCGAGATATGAAAATTCCCAGTCATGGATCACGCCGGCGCCGTTCGTTGCCAGATGCGTAAACCAGCCTTTTTCAGCAAACTCTGCAAGGAGCGGCCCGAGACCATTCTTTATCGCATGCGCCCCGAAAGCGAGTATGACCGGACGTTCCGAATTCCTGGCTTCCATGATCGCGCGGGCAGCACGTTCTATTGCTTCACGGGCCTTTTCAGAAACGATTGGAACTTCGCTTCGAGAGTCTATCTTTTCAGTTTCGATTTCCACCCTGTTGGTTCGTATTTTCAGAGGATAAAATTTCAGACCGGCCCTGTTGAAAAGATTTTTTGACTCCATATTTATATCCGAAACCGAGTGCTGAAAAAACAAGTCTGATATCTGAATAATCAGGAACTATAACATCCGCACCTGCGCGAATTAACCGCGATCTTTTCCTATAGTTGAATCCGAAACGCCTTATCTCGTCGCTCGCAACTCCGACTGCCATTAAATCCCTCTTTCTTGCTTCCCTGATCTCCACCGGCCCGTCTCCGAACACAACGATCCCTGATGAACCGTCTTTCTGGATACTGTTCAGGATAGCCTTCAACACTTTTTTCTTGGGATCTTCTTCATCCGAATCTTCAGCACCGAAAATTCCGCCTCTGAACAGGTCTGCATATCCGAGCAGATTTGCCTCTTTTTTGACATCAGCCTCGTCCGTTCCTGATGCCAGATACAATATTACCCCTCTTTTATTTAATTCCGTAAGAAAACTTACAGCACCTTTTACGGTAAAATCTTCAGGGCTGAATATTCCTTTCGATACGCCGTCAAGCCTGCCTGATATATGCGATTTGAGTCTTTGAAGATAAAGACTTTTATAACCGGATTCCGTCAGTTTGTCTTTTTCTCCGACAATACCGAACTGATCTATCAGTTTTAAAAGGCCCCGCATCTGCTCGATGGTTCTCATGCCCGTTGTCGAATCAATCAGCTTATCTACCTCAAGACATATCGAATTATACAAGCTGACAGGAAGGTCTTCCAGTTGCCCGCCGGAAACAGATTCTATCATGGTTTCCCGCATGTATGCTTCCCAGCCTTCTCTGAGTGTTGATATCGTTCCGTCATGATCGAATACTGCATGCACGGGGAAACCGCTCTTTTTTTTCGAGATTATCTCAATTTCCGAATTCTCGAATCTTTTCGCCCTTCTCGGGTCATCCGCCAGGACCAGGTTACAGATATAGTCAGGATCACTTCCGACCTTCCGCACCTGATCGGGAAAGGGTGAACCGGTTGTAAAACGCTGGGTTATGGTTACGGCTGCGCAGAAATTACCGAATCGGGCGGCGTCTTGGTGTCCCATACCCGATGCCAGACAGGCTGCAATTCCGGCAATAATTGCATCACCGGCACCGACGGTATCTATTGCACCAGCCGTGCTTATCCCCTTAATCAGTTCAAAACTCTCTTCGTTTTTAACGGCGATACCGTTTTCCCCCATTGTTATGAATACGGCCTGTTTCCATCTGTCATGCAGATCATCCGATATTTTTTTAATCGTATCATCATTTACAGGTTCTTTCAGATTAAAACCGAGCACATGTGCAGCTTCACTGAGGTTGATTTTGCGCATCGCCCCATTGAACTCGTCACTGTAAGCCCTACTGTCCACAATGAATACAGTCTTCGGAAACTTTTTTATTATCCGGGTAATTCGCTTTCTGAACCATCTGGTGCTGATTCCCGAAAGCAATTGCTGATTTAAGATCACTGCATCCATATTCTTTAATGCTGTCTCAAACAATGAAAGGACATCTTCCGACATGCCTTTATCCGGGGTATTGAAATTACCTATGTCAATCCTCGGCTCCTCACAGAATTCACTGTAAGGTTTTGTATAGGTATTGGTCGACCAGCCCGACTTCTGCACAAGCAGGCCAGAACGGTTAATTCCCAGAGAATCGAACTGCCTGAACATTTCCCTGCCATAGACATCATCTCCGATTATACCGAAAGAAAATACATTCCCTACCCCCAGTACGGAAAGATTTTTGGCGACATTGGCAGCGCCACCCAGCTCAAAACGCATCTCTTTCACAGATCTTGTCCTGAGCCCGGTCTCAACTGATATTTCCCCTGCATCACCATGAAGTACGAGATATGCATCAATGCAGAAATCCCCGATAACAGCAACAGATATGTCTTTGAAACCTCTCAAAACTGCTTCGATATTCATGTTCACCACCTGTGGCACAATTAGGTGATTTCAATTATATTTATCTTTATTAACTATGTCATTTTAAATGTCTCAGAAATCGTTTGCATAACAGGGAATAACCATATTATCATATGTTTGTAATACATAGAAAATGGTGTATGCCGCCCTAAAGATACCTTGACACCGCCAAATTTTTCGTGTTCTATTTTTTTGCTATAGAAATGAACCGTCATTCAATTAATACAAAAGACTACTGACTAAGAGGGTGATACAGGTGACCAAGAACAGTGAAAAAATAGGCGCGGTAATGGTAGTCGGATCGGGCATTGCGGGTATTCAGGCATCCCTGGACCTGGCTAATTCAGGCATGAAAGTGTATCTCGTAGACAACGGGATCTCTATCGGCGGCGTCATGGCACAGCTTGACAAAACCTTCCCGACAAACGACTGTTCGGCATGCATTCTCTCCCCCAAACTTGTTGAAGTTGGCCGTCATCCGAATGTTGAGATTCTCACCAGAAGAACGGTTGAATCGGTTGAAGGCAATCCGGGAAACTTCAAGGTTAAACTCACAAAGGCACCACGTTATGTCGATCTGTCTAAGTGTACGGGCTGCGGCGACTGCGCGAATGTCTGCCCTGTATCAGTTCCATCAGATTTCAACGAAAATCTTAATGACAGGAAGGCAATATACCGCCACTTTCCGCAGGCCATCCCAAGCGGTTTTGCAATAGACAAGCGGGGCACATCCCCCTGTAAGGCGACATGCCCTACGCATATAAGCGTACAGGGATACATCGCACTTATCGCCAAGGGGAAATACAAGGAAGCGCTCAGGCTCATCAAGCAGGAGCACCCCTTCCCGGCTGTTTGCGGTCGCGTATGCAATCATCCATGCGAAGAGGCCTGCAAGAGAGGTGATGTTGACGAACCTCTCGATATTATGCACCTAAAGCGCTTTGTGGCGGACATGGACCTGTTCGATGAAACAAAATTCATGCCTGAAGTGAAAGAGAAGAACGGCAAAAAAATTGCCGTTATCGGCGCAGGCCCTTCAGGGCTTACAGCTGCATATTACCTTGCTATCGAGGGCTATGAAGTCGTTGTGTTTGAAGCAGCCCCTATTGCAGGCGGCTGGATGACACTCGGCATTCCTGAATACAGGCTGCCGAGAGATGTAATAAATGCCGAAATCCAGATTATAAAAGATCTGGGAGTCGACATAAGGTGCAACACGGCGGTCGGCAAGGACGTGAAGTTCGATGACCTTACCAGAAACTATGATGCTGTCTTCATCGGATGCGGGACAATGCTTTCGAGCAAGCTCGATATCCCTGGTGAAGAGATGCAGGGAGTCATCCATGGAGTCGATTATCTGAGGCGTGTCAATCTTGGCGAAAAAGTCTTCCTCGGCGACAAGGTTGCAGTAGTCGGCGGCGGAAACGTTGCAATGGACGCCGTTCGTGTATCGAAGAGAATGGGCTCGAAAGATGTTTTCATCCTTTACAGAAGGACAAGGGCAGAAATGCCGGCGGCACCGGAAGAAATCGAAGAGGCGATTGAAGAGGGAATCCGCATGGAATTCCTGGTGGCGCCTGTTCGTGTAGTCGGTGAAAATGGCAAAGTAACAGGCATCGAATGCCAGAGGATGGAACTCGGTGAGCCGGATAAGAGCGGCCGCCGCCGTCCTGTCCCGATAAAGGGCTCGGAATTCATAGTCGAGTGCGACGCCATCGTCCCGGCCATTGGCCAGGCGGCAGACCTTGGCTTTATAACGAAAGAATCCGGTGTATCGATCAACAAATGGAACAATATCGATTCGGATGAAGTAACATTCCAGACAAATATAGATAAGGTATTTTCGGGCGGCGATGTAGTGACAGGCCCGCAGACCGTAGTAAAGGCGGTCAATGCAGGCAAGGAAGCGGCAATTTCCATTGACCGCTTTTTGAAGGGCGAAGACATCAAGGCCGGACGCAGGACAGACTGGAAAAACAGCCTCGCAGATCCGGGAGATCCTTCAAAAGTTGCAAAGAGAAAACGAGTAAAAATGGATCATCTCGACCCTAAGACCAGGGCTTCAAACTGGGAAGAGGTCATAAAGGGGATGAGCGAAGAGGCAGCGAAATACGAGGCCGAAAGATGCCTGAGCTGCGGAATCTGCTGTGAATGTTATCAGTGCGTGAACGCATGTATCGCTAAAGCAATCGTACATGATGATAAAGAGGCCGAGGAGTTTGTGGAAGTGGGAGCTGTCATAGCCGCCCCCGGTTTCGAAACATTTGATGCCACTTTAAAACCTGAATACGGCTACGGCATTTATCCGAACGTCGTTACAAGCATTCAATTCGAAAGAATCCTTTCGGCGTCGGGCCCGTATTTCGGACATGTCCAGAGGCTTTCCGACGGCAAGGAACCTCACAAGGTCGCATTCATCCAGTGCGTTGGTTCGCGTGATACCGCATGCGGCAACTCCTGGTGCTCTTCAGTATGCTGCATGTATGCGACAAAAGAGGCCATCATTGGAAAAGAGCACGCCAAGAACCTCGAACCTACAATATTCTTCATGGATATCCGTGCTCACGGAAAGGATTTCGACCGTTTTGTAAACCGCGCAAAGGATGAATACGGCATCCGCTATGTCCGTTCGATGCCGTCGACAATAAAGGAGCTTCAGCAGTCAAAGAACCTCTTAATGAAGTATGTCCTTGAAGACGGGACAATCGTCGAGGAAGAATTCGATATGGTCGTTCTCTCCGTAGGACTTACCCCGCCCAAGGAAGCCGAGAAGCTTGCCAAAGCGCTCGGAGTTGAACTGGAAGAGCACGGCTTCTGTATGACTCAGCTGGAGAATCCTGTGCTTACAAGCAGAGAAGGCGTATTCGTATGCGGCGCATTCGGCGGCCCCAAGGACATTCCCGAGACGGTCATGGAGGCAAGCGGCGCAGCTGCATGTGCATCCGGTCTGCTTGCGGAAAGACGCGGAACTCTTATCACCGAACAGGATCTTCCGCTTGAAAAGGATATCAAAGGAATCGGTCCACGCACAGGCGTATTTGTATGCCACTGCGGTATCAATATCGGAGGCGTTGTAGATGTCCCTGCCGTCGTTGAGTATGCCAAGACACTGCCTAATGTGGTTTTTGCAACCGACAACTTGTTCACGTGCTCCCAGGATACAGCGGTCAGAATGGGAGAAATCATCAAGGAACAGAATCTTACAAGGGTTGTCGTCGGGTCATGCTCACCGAGAACCCATGAAGGTCTGTTCCAGGAAAACTGCGAAAAGGCGGGCCTCAACCGGTATCTGTTCGAAATGGCCAATATACGCGACCAGGATTCATGGGTGCATATGCACGAGCCCGCTGCCGCGACAGAGAAGGCGAAAGACCTTATCCGCATGTCGATAGCAAAGGCCGAATATCTTAAACCACTCAAGCCTGGCCAGTTGAACGTCAACCATGCAGCACTGATAATTGGAGGCGGCCTCGCAGGAATCACTGCCGCCCTTTCGCTGGCGGACCAGGGCTTCTCCTCATACATTGTCGAGAAGGAAGCCGAACTCGGCGGAAACTATGCGAAGCTGCATTACACTTTGGAAGGGCTTGATACAAAGAAACACCTCGCAGGTCTGATTGAAAAAGTTAAGACGAGCGATAAGATAACGGTATTCACCTCAGCCGAGATCAGGAAGATAGAAGGGTTCATCGGCAACTACAAGACTACTGTTGATGTAAAGGGTGAAGAGACCAAATTCGAGCATGGAGTAGTAATAGTCGCAACAGGCGGCTACGAGCTCGAAACCGACGAGTATCTTAACAAGAAGAGCGACAAGGTAATTACGCAGCGCAAGCTCGAAGACCTGATTGTTGAGAATGACCCGAAGGTAAAGAACGCCAAGAGCATAACAATGATTCAATGTGTAGGCTCAAGGACGAAGGAAAGGCCGTACTGCAGCCGCTACTGCTGCAGCGAGGCCATGAAGAACGCCCTCAAGATCAAGGAGCTTGATCCTTCGAAAGACGTAACCATACTGTATCGTGATGTCCGGACCTTCGGACTCAAGGAAGACTTCTACAAAAAGGCCAGGGAGCTTGACGTCAGGTTCATACGCTATGATGAAGACCTCAAACCTGAAGTGACCGACAACGGCGGCAGCCTTTCAATCAAGGTGCTTGATCCGATACTTAATCAGACAGTCACCCTCAAGACCGACATCCTTGCATTGAGCGTTGGAACCGCTCCGAACCCGGAGAACGAGGAAATAGGAAAAATGCTCAAGGTCCCGACCAATCAGGACGGCTTCTTCCTCGAGGCGCACGTCAAATTAAGGCCGGTTGATTTTGCAACGGACGGTGTGTTCATGTGCGGCATGGCGCACGCACCGAAACTGAGTGAAGATACGGTCGTTCAGGCTAATGCCGCAGTAAGCAGGGCATGCACGATCCTGACAAAAGACCTGATCGAAGCGGAAGGCAAAACCGCATTCGTCAACAAGGAACGCTGCGCTGCCTGCGGACTCTGTGAAGCCAACTGCCCGTTCGGAGCGGTTGCGGTAAATGTCGCAGAAGGCTGCGCGGAAGTGAACACGGTTCTTTGCAAGGGATGCGGCGTATGCACGGCATCATGCCGAATGAATGCAATAGACTTGAACGGTTTCTCAAACGAACAGGTCATAACACAGATTCAGGCATTCTCTTTACCGGATTAAGACAAGGATAGATTGGAGAACTTTTATGGCTGAAGTTAAACAAGGCTGGGAACCGAAAATAGTTGCCATCGTCTGCAACTGGTGTACCTATGCGGGAGCAGACCTCGCAGGCATCAGCAGGATTCAGTATCCGCCCAATGTCAGAATTATCAGGGTGCCCTGCACCGGAAGGATCAACCCGTTCTACATCATGCGCGCATTGCAGGAAGGGGCTGACGGTGTTCTTGTATCCGGATGTCACCCGGGCGAATGCCACTATATCACTGGCAATTACCATGCACGCCGCAAATTTGCCATTCTGAAGAGATTTCTTGGCTATATAGGAATTGAACCGGACAGGACAATGTTCACCTGGGTATCTGCCTCAGAAGGAGAGCGATTCGCTCAGGTTATAAAGGGCGTAACAGCCAAGGTCAAGGAACTTGGGCCTGCCTCCAAGCTCGTAAAAAGCTACTGATTGGGAGCCCCGATATGGATGAAAAAATAAATGCAAAAATAAGGGAAGAAGCCAGAAAGCTCCTCGCAGACGGAAAGGTTGATGTCGTCATTGGCTACGAGAAGGGGACCCTGCCGCTGATTTCATCACCCGTTTTTATTACAAAAGCCGAAGATGCAGACAAGCTTGTATGGGATGAAGGCTGCTATCAGAATCTGGCTAAATTTGCAACCGATATACTCTCGGCTCACAAGGAAGCTCAGCGAAAAATAAGAAATCCGGAAGACAGAAAAAAGAAGGCAGTCGGGATAATAGCAAAGGGCTGCACCAGCCGCTCAATTATCCTTCATCTTCAGGAAAAACAGTATGACAGGGATGAGATAGTCATTATCGGTGTTCCATGCACCGGCTATATTGACAGGAAAAAGCTAGCCATCATTATTGACAACGAAGAAATCATCGAGGGCTCGGTTGCTTCAGGCCAGGTCGCAGTAAAGACGGCATCCGGAGAAAAGAAGATCGCATTAAGCGATGTGCTGGCTGATAACTGCATCACCTGCCGCTTCAACAACCCTCTCATCTCGGACGTTATGGCCGGAGACCCCGCACCTGCAATGCAGCCGGATAAGGAATATGAGAAGATCGAAGCCATCGAAAAATTGAGCACCGACGAAAGGTTCGCATATTTCGTCAAAGAGATGTCAAAATGCATACGCTGCTATGCCTGCCGCCAGGCCTGTCCAAGCTGCTACTGCAAGATGTGTTTTGTCGAACAGTCACAGCCCCAGTTTACAGGCCTTTCGTCGGATGCATCGGACACACAGCTCTTCCAGATGCTTCGCATCTTCCATATGGTGGGCCGATGCGTAGACTGCGGGAGCTGCATAAACGCCTGCCCGATGGGAGTCGATCTGAGGGCGTACCTCAAAAAGATTGACAAGGACGTACTGGAACTCTTCGAAACGAGGGCAGGAGCAAAAATGGAGGATGTGCCGCCACTCAGCACATACCGTGAGAACGACAAAGAAGATTTTGTATATCACCCATAAAAGGTGGATGAAAATATGAACAGCTTTCTAGCCGAAGTTAACGAAAAGATACACGGTGTGCCTCTGCAGCGCTGTTACCACTGCCGCAAATGCACGGCTGGCTGCCCGATGGCAAATATCATGGAGTATAACCCGAACAGGGTTATCAAGATGATACAGAACGGACAGAAGGATGAAGTTTTAAATTCCTCAACCATCTGGATGTGCGCCTCTTGCGAGACCTGTATAACCCGCTGCCCCAATGAGGTTGACATTGCCCATATGATGGATGTTTTGAGAGAGATGGCGCTCGATCAGGGTTATGCGCCCAAGGAAAAGAATATTTACAAGCTGCACAAGGCCTTCCTCCACAACATCTGGGTAAACGGCCGTATAAATGAGGGCATGATGATGGCCGAGTACAAGCTCTGGTCAGGCGATCTTTTCTCGGACGTTATAATGGGTATGGGCATGTTCATGAAAGGTAAGATCCACCCTATATCACCGCGGACAAAAGATATGACTGCGGTGAGGAAAATATTCAGGGAAACAAAATAAAGGAGGCGCATCTTGAAACTTTCATATTATCCAGGATGTTCACTGCATGGCACGGCCAGGGAGTACGGGGAATCCGTTACGGCCGTGAGCGCCGCCCTTGGCATTGAACTTGATGAAATCAAGGACTGGTCATGCTGCGGAGCAACCGCCGCGCACAGCACCAACTACAAGCTTTCTGTTGCGCTGCCGGCACGTGATCTTGTTGCTGCAGAAAAAACGGGCATGGATGTAATGGTCCCGTGCGCCGCATGCTTCAACCGCCTCAGGAGCGCACAGCATCACCTGAAGGAAAACGACAAGCTTAAAGAAGAGATTGAAAAAATCATCGGCGGCAAGTATGAGGGCAGCATTACAATCCGCAATCCGATTGACATCATAATAAACGAAATAGGACTGGAAGAGCTTGCAAAAAAGGTTACAAAACCGCTTAAGGGCTTGAGGCCGGTATCTTATTACGGCTGCCTGCTTTTGAGGCCTAAAGAGATCTGCAATTTCGACAATTATGAAAACCCTGTCCTGCTGGACAAGATTATGGAAACAGTGGGGGCAGAGGTCAAGCAGTGGTCATACAAGACAGACTGCTGCGGCGGAAGCCTTACTATCAGCATGACAAAGGTCGTTAACAATATGGTTGACAAACTCATGAGCATGGCCCGGGAGGCGGGTGCAAACTGCGTTGTAGTTGCATGCCCGATATGCATGGCAAACCTTGACATGAGGGCAAGCGCAAACCTCAAGCTGCCCGTGTTTTATTTCACCGAACTGCTCGCACTGGCAATGGGAGTTGAAGGGCCTGAGACCTGGGCAAAGCTGCATAATGTTGACGGAACGCCGCTCCTAAAGGGACTCGGACTCATTTAAGGAAAGAGAGATGGCTATGGAAAAAAAACTTATTGCAAAAGACGAGTTGGCTGCAATTGCTGAAAAGCTTGCCGAAACCATGACCGTGATCGCACCGGTTGCAGATGAGGACAATGTTCTTTTCGCACCTCTTAAGAAAAGCGATAAGGTCAAACTTGGAGCAGGCAATACCAAGAATGCACCAAAAAATTACATGTTCCCCAGAAGCGAATGCATGCTTAAATACACGAGGACAAAGGCCGGTGTGGAATTTTCAGGTGAAACCCTTGATGCGGTGCCTGCTGTACTCTTTGGCGTGAGACCCTGCGATGCAAGAAGTTTCTGGCTTCTGGATTTTCTCTTTGATCAGGAAAAATACAAGGATCCCTATTATATCGAGAAAAGGAACAACACTACAGTAGTTGCAATAGCCTGTTCAAAGGTTCCTTACACCAGCTGTTTCTGCACATCGGTTGGCGGCAGCCCGACATCTACAGAAGGTGTTGACGTAATGATAACCGATCTCGGCGAGAACTGTCTTGTTGAATTCCTTACCGAAAAAGGCGGGAAACTTGCTGAACATTTTGGTGGTAAAAAGGCCGATAAAAAAGCAGAAAAAAAGAAAGAGGAGATTGCAGCATCAGCTGTCTCTCAAATCAAATCGAATATCCCGGCCAAAGAAATCAAACCCTGGCTGGATGCCAACTTCGAACATGGGTTCTGGAATACAATCCATCAGAAATGCCTGGCCTGCGGCACATGCACCTACTTGTGTCCTACATGCCACTGCTTCGATATACAGGACGAGACGAAAGGTGGAGACGGGAAAAGGGTCAGGAACTGGGATTCCTGCATGTTCTGGCTGTTCACAAAGGAAACATCGGGCCATAATCCCAGGCCTTCACAGAAAGAAAGATGGCGCCAGAGGGTGATGCATAAATTCCGCTATTATGTAGACAACTTCGATGCGATTGCATGTGTAGGCTGCGGCAGGTGTGTAATGTACTGCCCTGTCAATCTTGATATACGCAAAATTGTCGAAGATATTTCAAAACAGAGTCAGGGGTGAGCAATGAATAATCCTTATGTTCCCTTCCCGGTGAGGGTTGATAAAATAATTACCGAAGTTGACACAAAGGATATCAAATCTTTCAGATTTGTATTTGTCAATCCGGAAGACGAGCAGAAGTTTGCATATATTCCGGGCCAGTTCGGTGAACTTTCCATTTACGGTAAGGGCGAGTCCCCGATTGGTATCGCAAGTTCACCGACGCAAAAGGGCTATGTCGAATTCACGGTACAGAAGGCGGGAGTTGTTACTTCCGCACTGCACGAAATGGAAGAAGGCGCTGTAATGGGAATCAGGGGGCCTCTGGGCAATTCATGGCCTCTTGAATTTCTAAAGGGGAAAAATATCGTTGTCGTCGGCGGAGGTTTTGCCTTTACGACGCTGCGTTCTCTCATCATTTATATGCTCGACGAGAAAAACCGCAAAGACTTCGGAAATATAACCTGCATATATGGAGCAAGAAATCCGGGTCTTCTTCTTTATAAAGATGAGCTCGAAGCATGGGGTAAAAGAGCTGATATTGACCTGCATGTTACGGTGGACAAGGCTGATTCAGGCTGGAAAGGCCGGGAGGGATTTGTCCCTACGGTCTGCAAGGATGTTGCACCAAGCAATGAAAACGCTGTCACAGTTATCTGCGGACCTCCGATCATGATCAGGTTTACACTGCCGGTTTTCTTTGATCTGAACTTTTCCAAAGAGAACATCCTCACATCTCTTGAAATGAGGATGAAGTGCGGAATAGGCAAATGCGGCCGCTGCAATGTCGGACATAAATATGTCTGCAAGGACGGGCCGGTGTTCTCTCTGGCAGAGCTCGATAAACTTACAAAAGAATATTAGGATCAAATCTTTTCCTTACAGGAAAAAGCGGAAGATTTTCCCGCTTTTTCCTGTTTCCGACTATCAGAAACAATCGTCTGCTTATTTTAATACTTGTAATTTCTATTAGATATTTGGAATTCTTTTCAAGCAGATCATAGCCAGTGATTATATTTAAATTACTTTATACAATACTATTTGAACCTGAAATTTAGCTTTAATACATTTACACCTCATTCAATATTCTTTTTTAGTCATTATTTAATTGACACAAAAAGCAGTTCAAATTATGCCGTTATACAGACTAATAATTGAGAGGATGAGAAATATATGGACACTTACTACATTGACGGACAATTCGTGGATGACGACAAGGCGGTTTTATGCGCAAAAGACATAGTCGTATTAAGGGGATTCGGGGTATTCGACTTCCTTATTACCTACAACAGACGTCCATTCTATCTTAAAGAGCATGTCGGGCGCCTTGAGAACTCAGCCAAATATATCGGTCTTGAACTAAAACACACAAACGCTCAGATTTGTGAAATCGTAGAAGAAACCATTAAGAAGAACCCTCACCATAAGGAATCCAATATCCGCATAGTGTATACCGGCGGCGTAAGTTCCGACGGAGTCTCACCTGAAGGCAAAGGAATACTGATGGTCATGGTAACTGACAAGCATATGCTCCCTCCCTCATGGTACACCGATGGCGTTAAAGTCATAACCGTCGACATGGAAAGATTTATCCCCGGAGCCAAGAGCACGAATTACCTCTCTGCGGTTTTCGCACAGCAGCAGGCCAAAAAAGAGGGCGGTGTTGAAGCCATTTATGTTGACAGGCAAAACCGCATTCTTGAAGGTACGACAACAAACTTTTTCTTCTTCAAGAACGGCAAACTTATAACATCGAATCAGGATATATTACCGGGAATCACAAGAAGTGTGGTCTTAAAGCTTGTCAAGGAGCCTTTCAAAGTGGAAATCCGGGATATCGATAAATCGGAACTTGAAAGCATGGAAGAGGTTTTCATTACCGCATCGAACAAAGAAATAGTCCCGGTTGTGAAGGTAAATGATTTGAAGATAGGCGGCGGCATGGTCGGGAAAAACACACTCGAAGTCATGCGTTTGTTCAAAGAATACACGACGGAATATGGTGAGGGAAAACTATAAACAGAAATGAACATCGGCGACGAAATACCACTTCTTACAAGGGCCGAAATCAATCTCAAAGCCCTTACCAATAACCTGCATGAACTGAGACGTGTTACCTCAAAAAACTCCAGGATAATGGCGGTTGTAAAGGCTGACGGTTATGGTCATGGTGCGGTACAGGTCTCCCGGACAGCATTGGCCAACGGCGCTGATTATCTTGCAGTTGCAAGGATATCCGAGGCAGCACAGCTCAGGCAGGCGGGCATAACCGCGCCAATACTGCTTTTTGGATACAGCCCTCCAGGTTACATAGATTATCTGGCAGCAAATGACATCAGGGCTTCAATTAACTCATTTGAATCCGCCAAAGCACTTTCAGGAGAGGCCTTCAGGCAGCATAAACGCATAAAGGCGCATATCAAAATCGACACCGGGATGGGAAGGCTTGGCGTCATGTCAAACGTTCCGAGATTGATGCCCTTCTCAAAGGGTGACCTGAACACGACGGTAAAGGACATTCTGAATATCGCCGGAATGCCGGGACTCCAAATTGAAGGGATATACACACATTTCGCACGCGCAGACAGCCGTGATAAAACCCATGCACTCTCACAGTTCAACATATTTTTGGATATCCTTGATCAACTGAAGAAAAATTCTTTCGAAGTTGAATTACGCCATGCAGCCAATAGCGCAGCCACAATAGAAATGCCTGAAACTCATCTGGATATGGTAAGACCGGGAATTGCCCTGTATGGACTTTGGCCTTCGGAAGAAACAAATAGAGACTTGATTAACCTCAAACCCGTCATGACAATTAAATCCACCGTCATTCATCTCAAAGATGTGCCTGCGGGTTTTAAAGTCAGCTATGGATGCACTTGGGAAAGTCCCAGACCTACTAAAATTGCCACAATACCTATAGGCTACGCGGATGGCTACAAAAGGCTGTTCTCTTCCAACAGCTTTGTGCTGGTAAGGGGGCAGAAAGCCCCTGTCGTGGGAAGGATCTGTATGGATCTTACCATGATAGATGTTGGAAATCTTGAAAACATTGATGTTGAAGATGAGGTCGTCTTGATAGGAAAGCAGGGTGACAATGAGATCACCGCTGATGAGATTGCCCGCTCGATAGGAACAATTAATTATGAGATTGTATCATCTTTTTCATCACGTGTACCGAGAGTTTATGTATAAAGGCAGATACACTTATGGACATTAATAGCAACCACCAGACACCTGATGGTTTTGATTGGGATAACGGATACTGGATAAATGAGAAATCATCCGGGACCGAGGTCGAAATCATAATTTCCGGCGACTGGGCACCAATTCGTGAATTCGATCGGATAATAGAGCAGACACCCGAAGTCATCTATGGAGATGTACTGCCTTCTTTACGGAACAGCGATCTCCGCATCACCAATCTGGAATGTACGCTATTTGGAGATACCCCGGTATGGAAGAGCGGCGCAGTTTTCAAAGGCCGTCCTGAACATATCAGGGGACTCACATCGGTTCCTTTTGATGTCGTGACCCTTGGAAACAATCACGTATTTGATTATGGTATTGAAGCGTTCAATCAGACTAAAAAACTTTTGGAAGAAAATTCCATTCGTTTCCTTGGCGCTGGAAATTCTGCCGAAGAAGCCCGATCCCCGCTGATTATTGACCTCAAGGGAATTAAAATCGGAATAGTCAACTTCAGCGAAGGAGAAGACCTGACAGCGGCTGTTCACGGGCCTGGCGTATTCGGATGGGAAGTTGAAAGGGTTGCATGTCTGGTTGAGGAACTTCGAAAAGCTGCCGACATTATTATCGTTATCTGCCACTGCGGTGTTGAGTATATAGCCTTTCCTCCCCCCTATGTGACAAATGCATTCAAGCTCATCGCCGAGGCTGGCGCGGATCTGATCATAGGCCACCATCCCCACGTTCCGCAAGGCATTCAAATACACAACAATACGCCGATCTGCTACAGCCTGGGTAATTTTGTATTTTATCAGGAAACCGACCTCCTCTATCGCAAAACGGGTTATCTTGTTAAAGCCGGGCTTGCGAAAGGCTGTATTTCCAATTTAAGAATTATCCCTTATGAGATAGGCGCCGAGGGCATCAGCCTGCTTAAAGAAGATAAATGTGACCGATTTTTTAATGATCTGAAAATAATATCCCAGCCGCTTGCAGATGAACATTCAGTCATGGATGCCTGGTACGGATTTTTGCGTTATTACGGAGTCACCGGTTTTCAAAAAGAGATCAATATGATTATGAAGAAACTGGAGGATGAGCCTAATAAAGGGGCTGCCATGTTCCGCAACCGCGTGTCGACAATGCAGCACAACCAGCATTGGATTGATGCAATGACAAGGATCATGGATGGGACGATAGACGACTCCCCAGCCTGGGCATATGACCTGACAGCTAAATGGCTAACAGAAAAGCGATGATCAGAATGGACTCTTTAGCAAACAAGGACAACTTGTCTTTATTGATCACCGATTCAGGCCTTGGAGGACTTTCTGTATGTGCTGAAATCGTCAAAAACCTGAATCTGTACCACAGCTTCAAAAATTCGAAACTGACCTACTTTAACGCCTGGCCCGAACAAAACAGGGGCTACAACCTGCTTCCCGACATGGCCGAAAAAATCCGTGTGTTCAACTGCGCTCTTAAGGGTATGGAACGGTTTAAACCTGACATGATAATGATCGCATGCAACACACTCTCGACAATTTATTCACATACTGAATTCAGCCGTAATACAGCAATACCGGTTGTCGATATCATTGATTTCGGGGTCATGATGATCTACAAAGAGTTGATCTCCCATCCTGACAGCCGGGTTATTATCCTTGGGACGCCAACAACCATTGAAGCGTACTCGCACAAAACCAGATTGATGGAAAACGGCATAAGCGAAGATCGCATAATTCTCCAACCATGCGACAAGCTTGCAGGCGAGATTGAAAAAGCACCGGCGAGCAGAACCGTGACTGATATGATAGACCGCTATATACTCGAGGCTTCTGAAAAGGCCGGTGATAAAACACTGCCGGTTATTTCTGCCTTCTGTTGCACCCATTACGGATACAGCCACGATATTTTCAGAGAAAAGCTTGAAAAATACTTTGACGGCCCTGTGACAATCCTCAACCCGAACAAGGCAATGAGCGACTGCCTGTTCCTTGATGACATCAAGGAAAGATATCCGGACATTCATATTGATTTGGAAGTGGTGTCCAAAATCATTTTAAGTGATGAAAAAATCACCTCAATATCAAATATACTTCAGCCAATATCACCCCTGACTGCAACAGCCTTAAAAAATTACAGATATGATCCGGATCTGTTCATATTTAAAAAACAAGGAGATTGTTGATGAAGAAGATACTTATAGTTACCGGCCCTGGTGGTGATGCTCAGGGATGGGGAGACATGAAGGTGACCAACGTAATGTGCGAGACGCTTAACACTGGGGACAGATCGGCTGAAATTGCCTATGTCGAGACCCTTGATGATTTCATGAAGGCCATCAGCAACAAGTCGTACGATATCGTGTGGAGCGCGCTCTATTACATATCCCAACGTGAGGACATCATTGGAATCAAAGGCGATATCGACTGGGTGGCGGACATCATGGACGACAAGGGCATTCCTTATATCGGCCCCAGCTCTCTCACAATGAAACAGCTTATCCAGAAATATGACACCCACCGCATCATGCACGAGCACGGGGCTCTGGTACCCAAACATTATCTGATCGATATCGGTGATGACATCGCCGATATCCCTTTCCCTGCATTTGTTAAACCAAATTGCGAATCTCGATCAATCGGGATCAGTGATGAAAGCGTTGTTCATTCCAAACCGGAACTTGAAAACCGCATAAGGTATGTTCACGAAAAGCTCGAACAGGCCGCTCTTGTTGAGGAATACCTTCCAGGGCAGGAATATACTGTACTGATGTTCGGAAACGGGAGGCTCCAGGAAATACTGCCCGGACTCGTCACTGTTGAAGAATCACACTACGGCAAATATCATATCCTCCGTAGCGACTTGCGCGGTGTGGGATTGACCAAAATAAGCATACCAGAGACAAGGTTTGAGGAATCAAAAGAACTGTGCAAACAGGCGACCGATGCCCTTAATTGCCTTGATCATGTAAGGGTTGATATGCGAGTCGGGGCGGATGATAAACTTAGAGTCATAGAAATCAATGGCATACCCGGCCTGAAGCCGTTCAAAAGCTGGAGCCCCCAGATTTACTCGCTCTACCACCCATCAGGAAAGGGGCATATGGAGGAATATCGGGAAATGCTCCACCTTATTGTTTCATCCGCCCTTGAAAGGTATGGCATCGAATAAATCAAAGGATGGATGCGATAGTGAATATCCCATGTGATCCAGGCATTATCGAGCAGATTGGCAGCCTGACCAGGTTTAGCGGTGTAAGCCCCACAGGCGGATATTCATTCAATATTGATCTGGCCGTGCCCTATATCGCTATGGCGATCCATGCCGGACATAATGTCAGGAATGAACTGCTGCCTTTTATTCACATATCAGAAAATGCCCGTTTTTTGAAGAAGATCCCATGACTGACCTGATGATTCAGGATAGCCAAAGCGCCATATGGGTACTTGATTCCAGGGCTGAATACGATTTGAACCGGCCGCCTGAACTTGCACTTCCTCTCACCCCGGACAGATTCTGGGGTGTTCAGGTTTACGGCAAGCAGCCCACCGATGAGATGAACCTGAAAAGTCTTTTCAAACATGATGCATTTTACAGGTTCATAGGAAGCTGTATCACAGTCCTATTGAAAAAGTTCGGGGTCTGTATAATCTATGACATCCATTCGTACAACATTTCCCGTCAGGTCGAAAAAGGGATAATGCATCCTCCGGTTTTTAACCTTGGGACAGAACTCCTGGACAGGAAACGCTGGGGTAAAACAATTGACGACTGGCTTGACCGGCTGGGTAAGATCACCATCCCGGACATTCCAACAACTGTTGCGGAAAATCTGGTTTTTTCCGGGAAAGGAGAACTCTGCAGGAGGCTGAGCAGCTGGAACAAAAACATACTCATCCTTCCTACCGAGATTTCCAAGGTTTATATGAATGAACATAACGGCAATATCTATCCTGAAATTGTCGAAGCTCTTAAAAAAGGTCTCGGGAATGCCATTTCAGCACATTCCCGCCAGTCATTACCAGATATAAGTCTATAGAGTATGCCATACAATTTCAAATGGGGAATACTGGGAACCGCCAATATAAGCAGGGCTATCATAGACGCTATGAAGCTTACAGAAAACGGCGTTGTACACGCCATTGCCAGCCGCGATGCCAAAAGGGCCGGAGAATGGCAGCATTTGTATGGTATTGAAAAAGCATATGGATCTTATATTGAACTACTCGACTGTGGAAAAATTGATGCGGTCTATATACCCCTGCCGAACAGCATGCATGCCGAGTGGTGCCTGAAGGCAATAGATAAAGGCATTCCTGTCCTGTGTGAAAAGCCTTTTGCCCTGAATGCGGGCCAGGCCGCTGAATGTGCCAAAGCATCCGATAAGACAGGGGTGCCTGTCGCCGAAGCCTTCATGTACAGGTTTCACCCGCTTTATCAGAAAGTCATTGAATCCGTTTCCCAAAATAAAATCGGGGAACTCTCTACAATCTTCAGCCGGTTCACATTCATGCTTGACGAACCCGGAACAATTACTGCAAATCCCAGACTCGGCGGCGGAGCGCTTATGGATGTTGGCTGCTACTGTGTCAACGTGTCACGTCTTATCACTGGTGCCGAGCCGTTAAAATCTTCAGCCTTTGCTGTTTGCGGAAAAGTCGATGAAACCATGACCGGCATGCTTGAATTTCCCGGCGGCATCCTTGCCCATTTTGAAACAAGCATAAACAATTTCGAGCGTCATTACACTGAAATTGCCGGATCTGAAGGTTCAATCATCATCGAAAGTCCATGGTTCCCGGGCGAGAAAGAAGCCAGTTTTATCATCCGCACGAACAGTGGTGATGAAATTGTCACTACCCCCGGAGCCAACTGCTATGTCCTTGAACTGGAAGACTTCATGGATGCGGTAACAAACAAAAGACCTCCCCGCTGGGGCATGGATGATGCAGTGAAGAATATGATGGTTATTGATGCCCTCTACGGTTCTTTACACTGGACCATATAACTCCGCATTCCGGCAACTTTTCTTGGCCTGATTTGTCCTAGCCTCCGTATCACTCAGGCAATTACAATATCGAATCCTTAAAAAAACGCCATTCTTAGAGTATATAAATTTCAGTGCCCGTGATTCTTCATCAAACCGTTTTTCACAATTGTGATTCGGGTACGAATATAGATACAAACCAGGCAGAGGAACGCCTCCAGAAGCTTGTCATCGGTTCATGGTAATACTTGACTTCCTTGCAGTTTACTTCTGTTGTCCAGACCAGGCGGGAATCATCGGAGAGGCCCAGCTTAAAGCAGTATAGCGGTACAGTCGTTAATTCGAACATCCTCGCCGCCTGAAAGGCGATTTCAGGGCTTTGAACATAAATACCGATTTCAGTATTTATCTGCCTGGACCTGGCATCAAGATTCCGGGAGCCTATAAAGACCGCTTTCCTGTCAAATATATACATTTTAGCGTGCAGGCTGCCGCGGTATGAGCCTAAAGCCTTGCGTCTGGCCTCCTTGCCCCTTTCTTCCGGATCGGCTCTCATCTCATAGAGTTCAACGCCCTCTTCAAGCAATTCTTTCCTGTACTTTGCGTAACCGGAATGCACTGAAATCACATCTGTGGACGCCAGGGAATTGGTTGCAATCCTGACCCGCATACCGCTTTTCCTAAACATTCCAATAATATCAACACCCGATTTTCCCGGGACAAAATATGGGGATATGAGGATCAGTTCAGTCTTCGTATTTCTGGCAAGGGGGATCAGTTGCGTCATAAGGTCGGCATCGGGGTCCTTCTTGTTCTTTGCCGAAATCTTTTCAGGCAGGTCATAGACTACGGAGCCATCGGCCCAGCTGTAAGAAATATCACCCTTCACAAGCCTGCCTAAAAAAATCCGATTCCTTCAGGCGAACCGCATATTTCGAATCCTTCGCATTTTTGTTTGTTTCTTTCAAGGAGTCCAAGGACTTCTTTAAATTTTCATCATCAGGTTTGTCTGATGAGAGGCATTCATACGGAATCGCCCATTCGCAGTTCCAGTATATGTCAAAACTTTTCGATATGTCTTTTACAATAGGGCCTGCCGCCATAATGTCCATGTCCGCGAAGTTAACGTCTTCCCTTGCCCCGAAATATTCATCGGCCATGTTACGGCCTCCGACTATTCCAACGACATTATCGACTATAAAAGCCTTGTTGTGCATCCTGTGGTTCAACTGCCTGAGGCTTCCCGTTGGATTGAACAGCCGCAGCTCGATATTGGGGTGGCTGTTTAGCATCCACAGTTGAGAATCATTAAGTCCCGTCCCGAGATAATCAAAAAGAAGCCTTATCCTGACGCCGCGGTCTGCTGCCGAAATGAGCCTCTCCATAAGAAAGCTGACCGTCAGGTCGTCGCTGACAATGTAATACTGAAGATCAAGAGTATGCTCGGCCCCTTCGATGAGAACTGCCCGCGCGATGAATGCATCCATATCCGACGGCAGCATATAAAAACCGGACACACCGGGATGATTGACAGCCTCTCTCTCTACGGCCTTTGCTATCCTTGTATCACCTCTGTTTTCAACGGCATAGGACGGGACTTTCGGGATGTCCTTCGGTAATGTGGCACAGGCAGCCAGAGAAACGGCAATGATGAAAACCATTAAACGTCCGGCCCCGGTATAAAACATTTATTCCGCCTTCATTCTCAGGTATGCCTTTTCCATGGCCTTGATCAGAGGGAGTTTTTTGCCGGTAAGGAACCTGACCATGGCGCCGCCTGCTGTGCAGACATAGCCGATTTTCTTAATGTCGATCAGTTTCTCGGCAGCCGCCACTGTATCGCCCGCCGCCTATGACTGAATAACCCTTTGAACCGGCGATTGCCTGTAAAACATCTTTTGTACCCTTTTCAAACAAAGCGTTTTCGTAAGCCCCTGCCGGGCCGTTTGTGAAAATGGTATTGGCGCCGGCAATGATGTCCGAATATCTCGAAATGGTCTTTGTCCCGATATCCATGAACAACTCCTCAACTGGCAGGTTCTGTAGGTCGATTTCTTTCCTCTGCCCTCCTGAGTCGAAGGCCAGGTCTGCCGGCATCTCAATCCTTCCTGGGTAATCCTTCAAATATTCCTTTGCAGGTTCGATGAATTCCAGCAGGTTCCTGTCTTTCAGAAACTTTTCCTTTTTTGCACCGATATACTTTCCGGATGCCATTATAAATATCTCGCCGGTTATGCCGCAGGTAAGGATCTTATCGGCCGTGCCATTTTCCAGGACCTGTTTCATCATGCCGAATGCGTCTGAAATTTTCGCCCCGCCCAGTACAAACACGGAAGGCCTCACTGGCGACTTCATCACTTTCGTTAATGCTTCGACCTCCCTGAAAAGCAGGTCCCCTGCGGCGGAAGGTTTAATCTCCTGAAAAGCGACCATTGACGGTGCATTCCTGTGCGCCGCTGCAAATGCGTCGTTTATATAAATATCAACCAGAGGTGATAGACTGCGCACAAGGAAAGTGCCCATCATATCGGACGGCTCCAGTTTGACGGCATTTTCGAACGTGGAGATTTCCTCGCTCAAATATCTCAGATTTCCCAGCAGGGCTATTTTGCTTTTTTTCAGCCTTTTTACCAGATATTGAGCTGCAGGGCCGCAGACATCATCAATATATTCGACCTCTTTCCCGAGCAGTTCGCTTAAGATAGAAGCATGCTCGTTTAAGGGTATCAGGTTCTGATAATCAAGCGTATCGCCCTGATGGGCGATAATCGCAATCTTCGCGTTGTTCTCAATCAGGAAATTCAGCGTCGGAAGGCTTTCATTGAGCCTGTTCCTGTTGACTATTCTTTTTGTCACCGGGTCGATTGGCGAATTTATATCCAGCCGCAACAGCACAACCTTGCCGTTTACATTCATCTCCCGCATGGATAAGATCTTCATCTGGCTCATAAAAAATCCCTTCAGAAATAAGGGGTCATGAGACAGCAGAAAGGAGATGGCAGAAAACCGGAACCGAATCTATTCTGATCCCAGTCTCACTGTTCCATTCAGCCTCTCAACCCCTGTTTTCTTTCCTTTCCTACTTCCAGCTCGGCAGGCCGAGGTACTTGTTCGTCATGCCTACCGCTTCGAGCCTGTCGGCCTGCATTCCAAGAGCAGCCCTTACCGCGTCTATCGTTTCCGGTATTGTTACGGACTCCTGGGGGATATGTATGCCGAACATGACGTCACCGCCTGACATGACGACCGTGTCTTTCCAGATGCAAATTTCGTAAAGGTCGCCCCTGGACCTCCCGAGGTCGCGTGCATATTTGAATATGGAGGCGTTTCCGAGGAATCCCTCCTTGAGGCTCACAACCCTTATCCTGTCATGATCCTTGAAAGCCTTAATGACATTGTCTACATCGAGCTTTTTCTTCGGTGTGGCGACGACGGTTATGAAGTGTCCGTGCGTCACCGGCGTATGTACAAGGATACCCGTAGCCTCTATATGCGGCATTATGGTCATCAGATCGACTGCCTGATGGCTGGGCGCTTTATCCACCTGCAGGGCGTTTGTCAGTCCCCTGTGATAATCGCCTGGATCAGCGACCCTTCTGACAATTGTGATCGCAACCTTTTCGATGCCCCATATGCGATCAAGGCAGTCAACGGCACGGATCAGACCCGTTGTGTTGCAGGAGGTAAGCTTCAGGTAATTCTGTTTGAGACCCTTTTCATAATTGGCATAACCATGGAAAAAGACATCAGCCACCTCGTCTTTTTCGCCGCCCTGGAATACGGCTTTGACATTATGCTTTTTGTAAAGCTCTTTGTTCCTGGCGCCTATACCGCCGGGTGCTGCATCAAGCATGATGTCAACTCTTCCAAGCAGGTCTTCCATCAGTCCCTCGACAGGGATTCCGTTTGCCTTGAAGAGTTCATATGCATCCTTGTTGACTGCATAAAGCTTGTAAGGCATGCCCTTTTCCTAAGCGCCATCACAGATAGGCTGAGAGCGGCATCCACCACCCCGACAAGTTCCATTTCCTTCTGAAGGGCGACACCATCAGCCAATCTCTGACCGATGACTCCATATCCGGCTACTCCGACTTTTACCATTTCTTTCTCCTTTTCCTATATCTTCACTGGCAGCCCAGTTTTCAGTGACCTTTTTGCCGCATAAGCTATCTCAACAGACTTCAGTCCGTCAACCATGTCAGTAGGTGTTTCTTTGCCGTTGATTATCGCGTCAAGAAAATCCTTTATTTCATCGACATAAGACCGTGTGTACCTGTCCATGAAGAAATGCAGAGGCTTTTCCGAGATAATCCCTTCGCTGCTGCTCAGGACTGCAGTTGAGGGCGTATCATTGGCGATCTCCACTTTGCCTTTTGAGCCGAACACTTCAACCCTCTGGTCGTAACCGTAAACTGCTTTTCTGCAGTTGTTGATTATGGCGATCGCATCGTTTTCAAAGGTCAGGATTATAGCAGCGCTGTCAATATCTCCTGCAGCTCCGATTTCCGGGTTAACGAATACGGCGCCCTTTGCATAAACCTCCTTGACTTCAGTGCCCGCCAAAAATCTGGCCATATCGAAATCATGAATTGTCATATCCATGAACATGCCTCCGGAGGCCTTGACATAGCTTATTGGCGGGGCGTCGGGATCCCTTGATGTGATGTTGATAAAATATATATCACCGACCTGTCCATCGTTTATCAGCTGCTTAACCTTTGAAAAGTTATGGTCAAACCTTCTGTTGAAACCGATCTGGAATTTTACACCGTTGTCCTCTACGGCCTTCTGGGCTTCGAGTATCTTTCCTATGTCATGGTCAACCGGTTTTTCGCAGAAAATATGTTTTTTCGCCACGGCCGCCTCAATTATGTACTTCACATGAGTATCGGTAGAGGAACAGATGAGCACGGCTTTTATTTCAGGATCGCTGAAAACCTTTTCAACTTCCGTAGTAAAAGCCGTTCCTTCCAGTTTATCCACCCATTCCCTTGCCCCCTGGTTAACATCGGCGACATATTTCACCTTAGCATCAGGGATAAAGTTTAGTATATTCTGGGTATGGACCTTGCCGATTCTACCGGCCCCGATTACTCCGACGGCAGTCTTGCTCATCTCTTATCTCCTTTGAACTTTTCGTTTATATCCCGGTATTCTCCCTGATGAAACGCCTTGCCTTCAGCGCATATTCAAACGGGTTTGCCTTTGCAGGGTCCTGTTCCGCTTCAACTACAAACCAGCCTTTAAATCTGCTATCTGCAAGTATCTTAAAGACCCCGGAAAAATCTATCATGCCGTCTCCCGGAACAGTAAACACCCCTTCCCTCACGGCATTGAGAAAGCTCATATTTTCAGACCTGACCCGGGCAAGCACATTCTCTCTGATATCTTTCAGGTGGACATGAAAGGTTCTTGAGATATATTTTTCCAGCAGCTTTATATGATCAATCCCGGCAAAAACCGCATGGCCGGTATCGTAAAGCAGCCCGACATTCTTCGTTCTGGCCATGAGCCCGTCTATCTCGGCCATATTTTCCACACCTGTTCCCATGTGATGATGATAGCAGAGCCTTATGCCTTTTTCTTCTGCCAGCGCAGCAAGTTTTTCAAGCCCTGTTGCGACCCTGTCCCACTGTTCTTCTGTGAACAGAGGCTTGTTGAACAATACCGGCAGATCTATCTGACCCTGAATGCTGTTGCCCTGCTCCGAGGCACCGATCACGCGAGCTCCTAATTCATGAAGGAAATCCCTGTGCCTGATAAACGACTTAATGGTTTCCTCTTCAGGCCTTGAGGTGAAATATGTGCTGAACCAGGCGTTGCAGACCGAAAGGCCGCGCAGTTCGAGATGCTTTTTCAGTACAGCCGCATCTTTCGGGTATTTGTTCCCTATCTCTGTTCCCGTGAATCCGGCCAGCGCCATCTCAGAGATGCACTGCTCGAATGTATTTTCAGCACCCAGATCGGGCATGTCGTCATTCGTCCAGGCAATAGGAGCAATGCCGAGTTTTACGTTTTTCCTGCTAATCATTTCATCCCTCCCTGATGATCCTGCAGACAGAATCCCCGACATCGGCAGTGGTGGCGCTTCCGCCCATATCCGCCGTAAGCCTGCTCCTGTCCTTTATCACTTCCCTTATTGCATCAAGGACGCACGAGGCGGCCTCACGTTCGCCGAGGTGCTCAAGCATCAGTTCCACTGTCCATATCATTGCAATCGGATTCGCCATGCCCTTGCCTGCAATGTCAGGGGCCGAGCCGTGAACAGGCTCGAACATTGAAGGATACTCTCCCTCGGGGTTAAGGTTGGCGCCTGCCGCGAAACCCAGCCCGCCCTGAAGAGCTGCTCCAAGGTCTGTCAGTATGTCTCCGAAAAGGTTCGACGCCACTACTACATCGAACATCTCGGGCTTCTGGACCATGAACATGGCAGCGGCATCAACATGAAATGAATTGGTCTTAACATCCTTATAATCTTTGGCGACATCAGCAAAGACCCTGTCCCAGAACACCATGCTGTAATTGAGCGCATTGGATTTAGTAATGCTCGTCAATTTGCCCTGCTTCTTCCTTTTCTTCGCCACATCGAAGGCATACCGCATCACCTTTTCGGTGTTCTTCCTGGTAAATACACCGGTCTGCAGCGCCATCTCATCTTCCTTGCCCTGATTAAGAATAGCGCCTGCGCCCGAGTATTCCCCCTCCCTGTTTTCACGGATGAAAATTATGTCGATATCCAGGGGTGTTTTATTCTTTATAGGGCAGAACCCGGCATCGAGCAGCTTGACCGGCCTGTAATTTATATACTGGTTGAATCCCTGTCTGATTTTCAAAAGCAGGTCACGCAGCGATATATGGTCAGGCACTCCGGGAAAACCAACAGCGCCCAGCAGGATTGCATCATATTTCCTGAGCCTTTCAAGTCCGTCATCATCCATCATGCGGCCATGTTTCAGATAATATTCACAGCCCCATCCATAACTTTCGATTTCGAATTTAAGTCCGAAACGCTTTTCAAGGCTCTTTAAGACCTTGACGCCTTCATTCATAACCTCAATTCCTATGCCGTCACCGGGAATTGCAGCCAGTTTATATTTTTTCATTCTTAACCCCTAAATCATTAGTCAGTGTTGAGGATACAGTAGTCAGAAAAAAATATTTTTCCATAATGCTTTGATCTTTTATTGCATTTATTTCTTATTACTTACTCATATTTCCTTATTACATATCAATATTTCCTTATCCTTTTTCGGGTCTCAATGATCTCCCGGCCCTTTTCAACAATTTTTTTCTTCCTTGCAGTCTGTGCAAGACCCACATTCCACCAGCTTTCATAGCCTTTTGTCATGGTCTTGGGCATTACTTTAATATCGATAAGAGTTGATACCTTCGACTTTCTTGCATCCTCCAACGCCCTGACAAGGTCCTTTTCGTTCAGAGCTGTAAATGTTTTGCAGCCGTAACTCGCCGCATTTTTTGCATAGTCGACTTTTATCAGTTCACCGCAGGCCTTGCCAGACTTAAAGTCCCGTTTTCTGAATTCAGTATAAAAGCTGTCCATGCCATGCCCCATCTGAAGGTTGTTGATGCATCCGAAACCGGCATTATCGAAAAGCAGCACGTTGATTTTCCTGTTTTCCTGGATGGATGTCAGCAGTTCGGAATGAAGCATCAGGTATGATCCATCACCTGCGAATACGAAGACTTCCTTTTTGTCTTCTTCGGCGATCCTTACGCCTAGCCCGCCGTTAACCTCATACCCCATGCAGGAATATCCGTATTCCATGTGATAGGTGTTTTCACCTTTCACATCCCACATCCTCTGGAGGTCGCCGGGAAGGCTTCCGGAGGCGCCGATAATAACATCATTCCCACTCAGCATTTCATTTATTATACCGATAGCCCGTGTCTGCGTAAGCATGGAACCCGTGCTTTTATTGAATTCCCCGATTATTCCATCCATATGACCGCAGACCTCGGGTCTGAGCCCTTTATCGAACTTGATACCCCTGAGCCTTGCCAGCTCCGCCTGCCATTCTTTTTTTGCCCGGATAATTTCATTCTTATATTTTGAAACATATTTTATGGCCTTGAGCTCTTTATACAGGATATCCAGGGCCAGTCTTGCATCGGCAACAACCCTTACGGCATCAAGCTTATACGCATCGAAATTGCATACATTGATATTGATAAAATCGACCTCTCTGTTTTCGAAAAGCGACTTCGAGGCCGTCGTGAAATCAGTATATCTGGTGCCTACCCCGATTATCAGGTCGGCTTCTTTCGCAATTACATTAGCGGCCAGTGTTCCAGTTACGCCAATCCCGCCAAGATTGAGCGGGTGAGATGACATGAGCATGCCTTTTCCAGCCTGCGTTTCACCCCAGGGGATATTGAATTCCTCGGCAAGCTTTAAAAAGGCAATCGCCGCATCTGAATATTTCGCCCCTCCCCCGAATATGAGAAACGGTTTTTTCTTGCCTGAAATCAGCTTAACAGCGGACTTTACAGCCTCAGATGAAGGCACTCTCCTTTCAATTTCATGTATGCGCTTTTTAAAAAAATAATCCGGGTAGTCATAAACCTCAGCCTGAACATCCTGCGGCAGCGCAATTGTTACTGCACCGGTGTTCTCGGGATCGGTCAAAACCCTCATGGCGTTTATCATGGCAGCCATGAGCTGCTCAGGCCTGTTAACCCTGTCCCAATACCTTGAGACGGCCTTGAACGCATCATTCGTGCTGATCGAAACGTCATTGAAACTTTCCACCTGCTGCAATACGGGGTCGGGCTGACGGGACGCAAATGTATCTCCTGGCAGCAGGAGCACGGGTATACGATTGGCCGTTGCAGTAGCCGCCGCGGTCAGCATGTTTGCCGCACCCGGGCCGACAGAAGACGTGCATGCGAAAATCTGCCTCCTCTTCTTCTGCTTGGCAAAAGCGACAGCGGCATGCGTCATTGCCTGTTCGTTTTTGCCCTGAATTATGAGCAGGCCTCCGGCATCCTGTTCAAGCGCCTGCCCCAGACCAAGTACATTGCCATGGCCGAATATGTTGAACACGCCTTTGACGAATTTGTCTACTCTTCCATCGTAACTGACATACTGATTATTGAGGAACATCACCAGGGCCTGTGCAACAGTCATTCTCTCCGATTTCACACTGCACTCCTTTCATCTAGGCTTTACTGTCGGGCCAGATAATGGATTTAGCGTCCATCAGCCATTTATACTCATCAATAAATACGGGCGCTGTATATCTGTTGTTCTCAAGATGTCTTATCACCCAAAGGTAATATAGGGCATGACCCGGTGATGTAACCTGTGAATGAGTCAAACCTTCGGTTATCAGGATGGTGTCATTCTGTCTGAGTTTGAAAGCATCATCCCCAAGCTCTGAAAAACCGAACCCGTTTTCAGGAAAGAACTTGTAAAAATATATTTCGGGCTGAGGGTGATGATGAGGTGGGTAGCTGGACCATTTGCCCGGAAAACCTATCACTTCGCCCAGCACAAGGTTTGAATAAGGGGCATTCGAATTGTCGAAGATGGTTTTTACAAGCCTTGTCGAGGCTTCTTTCATCGTGCCCTTGCCTCTTTCCTCGACATTGCATTCGGAAGGTTTATAGAGTTTGGGCTCAAAATTTGTTTCATTTTCCGTACGCACAACAGCAACTTCTGATTTACTGAGTCCTTCAATCTCAACCGTCGTTTCTTTGCCTGCATGAAGGCACCACGGATTTTCATCAAAGCAGTTTTTACGTTTGACTACACTGCTTTTATTCTCCCATATAATTTTGATCTCACCTGATATCAGCAGGTATGATTTTTCAAATTTCGAATCATCACTGAAACTATCGCCCTTCTCCAACTTGAGTATCCCGAAGTCCATAAGCATCTCGGGATGCATACGGCCCGCCACCGTTATCTCGTTGTATCCTTTCTTGAATCCGGGGCCTTGCCTGATAATCATTAATTCCTCCTGTTATGAAATTATTACAGGATAATAATGAATTTGTAAGCAGTATCAACGACAATTATTGTTTTTTAACCTGCAGGAAAAATATGCTGTATCCATTCATGATTTTTTCAAGAAATTGATACATGAATGCGGCAAAAAAATAACCCGCTGTAATTTGGTAGGCAGCGGGCTTTAAAAGGAGGTCTATAGCCCATAGATTGTGCTATAGCTTGATATGACTTTATATCGATAAACATCTTATGTCAACAGCGGAGTCCTTCGGAAAAACAGGGGAGATTCATATAATATTGATATGTATCAATAATTCTTAAATATCTACATTTAATTATTCACGGTTAACCGGCGCTGTCGGCTTATAAGGCAGGCCTGGATAATCAAAGGTCATATGCCAGTGCTGAGATTGTTAAAAACAGGTAATTTAGGAAATAAATATTATTCCATTCTCAAAACCCAGGGAAGCTGCGTTGAAAGATTGATAAGCTTTAGAATAGTATAAACAGATGTTTTATTATGGTCGGGAAGCGGGGATTTGAACCCCGGACCCCAGCGTCCCGAACGCTGTGCTCTACCAGGCTGAGCCACTTCCCGAATGCATCCCCTTATTAGAGACAAACTTTCATTTAGTCAAGCGCTAACAGCCCTATTCCCCATCATAGTTTTCATAGGAAATGAACCGTTCCCGGACCACCCTCGAATCCATTTGTGAATTGATCTCAAGCGGGTATTTGGGATTGTAAAACTTTACAAGTTTGTCAATATCAAACCCGCTTATCGGTATCGTTATATCGATACCAGCAAACACTTCTCCGGTTTTTCTTCCGGATTCAGGGGCGTCGCTTCTAAAACCAAGGTAGGCTTCAAGAGGCTTTATGGGTTGGACTTTGACCTTTATGCTTCCTCCCGTGAGATTGTCTTCGTGCTTGCCGCTGTAATAATATAACCCGGGCCAGATTGTAATAAATGCATAGTCCGGTATCGGGATGCAAACGTTAAGGTCAAACCCGGGCAAAGCCTCCTGGCCGTCATTTAAACCGGATGTAGGAAGATAAACATTGAAATAAGCCGAACCATATTTATGAAACGCCTCTGCACCGACACCAAAACGTCTATGGTTATGATCGTTGTTATAATCAAAATACCCATTAAGGCCGCCTATGATCTCACCGGAAAACATCGAAAAGCGCCCTCCCCCGCCCAGGCTTATGCCAAGCTTTTCATGCCTCAGAGTAAGCATCGGGTCGGCAAAGAAAACAATGGAATTATATGATCCGAATGAAATCATGGTGTCGGCCATATATCCCGGACTCGATTGATCGGATATCATAAGTCCGCCGCCGGCCCACACAAATTCAGGCATTGCCGCAAAAGATTCTGCCGGGCAAAAGACCAGAAATACAAAAACAAAAAATATCAGTCTCCTCATCATACACCTCCGGTTTTGTTATTACTTGCTGTTTACCAGATCGATTTTATGGCCTCACAGACGGACTCTGGCCTTACTGTCGTCATGGGCTCGTTGTGCAGCATGCGCATGTAGTTTATCTGACTTGTGCCGAACGGCGGAATACTCACCCTGGGACATATCCTTATATGCGGTGTGAATATGCTACTATCCAGCCTGAAGTAAAGCGACATGTTCAGGCTGTACATATTAAGCGAATCTATATAAGCGAGCACCCTCAGAATTCCGGAAATCATTTCCGAGAGGACATTCCCTGCCAAATCCGAAGCTCTGGTGCAATTCCTTATAATTCCGATTATGTCGAATATCCCCAGAGGGGCAAAAGCAACAATCCATGATATATTTTCACCCTCTGTAATAAATCTCTGGGCCTGTTTCTTTTCTTTCTCGACAAGCGCATGCCAGAACAGATTCCCGTTTCCTTCCGGATAGGCAGATAGAGCAGGCTCGATCGAACTGTAATAATTTGTCGGTGTTGATGATGCAGATATCTGCAGATGGGGGTGGATGATCGAACCGCCCGCCAGGGGCATATAGTTCCAGTTTATTGATTGATAAACCGCTGACGGCTGCCTTGATGAAATCTCTTCGAGGTAATCGATGCAGCAGTTTATTGAGTCAGCCAGGATGGCATCATCAAACCCTGAGAGCGGCACATAATGCGATTTGGACATTACCGTGACAGCGGCATTCTCATCATTTGGAAATGCATTCGGAAAGCAGATAGCGCCTCCTCTGATAAACCTCTCGGTGCTTATCAGATCCGGATGAAACTTCGGTGTAACCAGTTCGACCAGTTCAGGGCAAAACGGGCATATGGCCTTTGATTTCTCGATTAATTCGGTCAGGTCCGGCTTTTCTACCTGCCTGACAGGAAAATTGAGAATCCTTGTTGAATGGCCGGTAAGCGGATCATACCTGATTTCGGAACAGGCATCCACAGGTGCAAATCCGTTCATCGGATCAAGATAGCGTGAGAGCTTTGAAATGCAGACAAAGTCCATAACTGATAACTACTATATGCACCTATAAGGGTCAAGCATATGAACTACAATTTTGAGTTGTATGGACGTAAGAATGGAAAATGAAATTCCGATATTATATATAAAAACAGTCTGTATCACGGAGATAGGCACTGCCTTAGGTGATATACTTAGCGCTTTCGGACATTGTTCATCAACAGGATTCGAAAAGCAATATTTTCATAACCTTGTAAACATTGGTTTGCCTATGTATAATCCATAAAACAAATGACTCCAATACTAGGAACTGATAAATGATGGACCCTCTTCTTGCCAGACAGACCATGGTGCGCGACCAGATAATGGCACGCGGCATTAAGGATGAAAAAATATTAAAGGCTTTTACAGATATCCCAAGACACAGGTTCGTGGAAGACTACCTCAAGTATAAGGCCTATGATGACTACCCCTTGAGCATCGGCCTTGGCCAGACCATATCGCAGCCATACATGGTGGCCATTATGACCGAGGCCTTGAAGCTCCAGCCTGAAAGCAGGGTTCTGGAAATAGGCACCGGTTCAGGTTATCAGACTGCAATCCTTTCAAGGCTTGCCAACTTTGTTTATTCAATTGAACGCCTTGCTCCTCTTGCATCAAAGGCGAGAAAAATACTCGATGAACTCGGCATATTCAATGTCCAGATTGTCGTGGGTGACGGTACAAAGGGTTATGCAAAAGAAGCCCCTTTTGACAGGATAATCGTTACTGCAGGGGCACCTTTAACACCTGAAGCGCTCATTGAGCAGCTTGCCCCTGAAGGCATGCTGGTCATTCCTGTCGGAGATCAGTATCTTCAGGATTTAAAACGCATAACGAAAAAGAAAAACGGGGTAAAGACCGAAAGCTTGGGCGGATGCAGATTCGTCAAGCTGATAGGTGAAAACGGCTGGAAGGAAGAGGCTTAACACCTTCCGTTCCAGCGGCTGAAATTTTTAAGAATCCTGAGCCCGGCAACCCCGCTTTTTTCAGGGTGGAATTGGGTTGCAAATACATTTCTCCTTGCCATTATTGAAGCGAAGTCAATCCCGTAGCCGGTTTCGGCAACTATATCGGATTTATCCGCCGGGTCAGGAAAGTATGAGTGGACAAAATAGAACTGGGCGTCCCTCTCTACACCATCAAGCAAAGGGTGATCGTTTTTAATGGATATGTTGTTCCACCCCATGTGCGGTATTTTCAAGCCCATTTCAGGGAACCGCCTGGTTTTTCCTGGTATTATGCCGAGGCACTTTATTCCGCCGTCCTCCTCGCTTTCTTCAAGTATTACCTGTGTGCCGAGACATATTCCAAGGAAGGGATTGCCGTGTCCTACAACCTCACATAAAACCCTGTCCAAGCCAGTGTTCATGATTGCTTCCATCGCCTTTCCGGCGGCACCGACACCGGGGAAAATCACCCTTTCAGCATTCAGTATGGCATGGGGATGGGCTGTAATAATACAGTCCGCCCCGATATGCCTGAGCGCCCTTTCAACCGACCTGAGGTTTCCCGCTTTATAATCAACTATTGCAATCATGATTCTTTTTGGATGCAACAAATGCCGTAGTAAGTCAATCGGGTAATCATGCCTAATGCAGGTTGACATTATCGATATTTCACGCATATATCTTTTGAAATACCTTTTAGGAGGCAGTTCGTGAGGAGTTTTAAGACACTGCTTTATACCCTGTTGATATGTTTGAGCCTGTCATTTATCGCGTGTGACAAAGGCGTGCATGAAGATCACGACGGTGCCCTCGACATACCGATTCAGCTTGAAATCCCTGCGGGACATGTCCAGGCAAAGGTAGGGCTTTCAGGTTTCATCTTTGGAACCTTTATAATGTTGAATGCATATATTCTTATAATAGCCAGCATCATAATACTCGTTATCCGAGACAAGGCGGCAAATTCAATAATTGCGACAATAAAGATGACTCTACAGATGATGAGCCCTGCGTCCAGCGGAAGCAAATTCATGGGAATACTGGACATGCTTTCGCAGAATGACCGCCGTGTGCAGATCGGAACAGTAGGGCTTGTCATAGGCATCATCCTATCCTATTTCGGGGCCTGGATAGCAACATAGACAAGTATAATTACAGGCCATACTGTCGTCATATAATTAGGACGGCTTTATCTGAGACAGTATGAATGGAGGATGTTAAGGATACACTTCATTTTTCGAATATAAAAGGCGCTTAATGGAACCTTTCGGTTTTAAAAAATAATGACATAGAAGAATACATCAACTTATAATAAGGAGATAACAATGCTCAAGATTGAAGGCCTGCATGTATCTCTGGGCGATAAGGAAATCCTCAAGGGCGTGGATATGGAAATCCATTCCGGAGAGGTCTATATCCTTTTCGGCCCAAACGGCTCGGGCAAAACATCGCTTTTAATGACAATAATGGGTTATCCCCAATACAAAATCACGTCAGGCAGAATATTCTTCAAAGGATCTGATATTACCAATATGCCTGTTCATGAACGGGCCAAGCTCGGTATCGGCATGTCATATCAGAGGCCTCCTACAATTAACGGCCTGAAAACCAGAAAGATGGTGGAGATCTGCGGACAGGGCAGAGAGACCGATGTTGACGGACTCGCGGCACAGGTGAATTTCACGGACTTTCTGGACAGGGACATAAATGCGGGATTTTCCGGCGGTGAAATAAAACGTTCGGAACTGCTGCAGTTGATGGCACAGCAGCCGGATCTTATGCTCTTCGACGAACCGGAATCAGGGGTCGACCTGGAAAACATCGCCCTGATCGGCAATACAATAGGCTCTCTTTTGCAGCGCAGTTTCCAGGCCCACACCGAACTTTCACAAAAGCATTCCCACAGGCACCGCAGCAGGATGGGACTCATAATCACACATACCGGGTATATTCTGAATTACGTCCCTGCCGACAGAGGCCAGGTGCTGTTCAACGGTGTCATGGCATGCAGGGGAAACCCGCAGGAAATATTCCAGACAATAAGCAAGGCCGGTTATCAGGAGTGTATAAAATGCATGAGATAGAAGATAAAATAGATCTGGCAAAAGACAAAAAAGCCGCTTTCGGTCCTGATATTGTGCTTGATGAATACTGCATCGAGGGCGAATGCCATCTTCCAATTGAAAAGCTTGAAGAGTTGCCTTCAGAAGACAAGGAAATAATGTTAAAGGCCGGCGTCGATGCCAGCGAGGTCGACCGTTCGGGATCGTACGTCCAGAAGGATACATCAGCGGTCTATGCACAATCCATGATGGACGGGCTTGAAGTAATTCCCATCAAGGAAGCCCTCAAGCTGGAATGGATCAAGGAATATTACTGGAAGCTGGTATCAGCCGATCAGGACAAGTATACCGCGCTGGCATATACTGACCTTCATAACGGCTACGTTATAAGGACCTTGCCTGGTGCCAAGGTCACCTTCCCGGTCCAGGCATGCCTTTACCTCCATCAGGATGCATTAAGCCAGAATGTGCATAACCTGATCATCGCAGGAGAGGATTCCGAATTGCACGTAATAACGGGCTGCGTTTCAGGTACCCATGTAAATAAAGGCCTGCATGTTGGTATTTCTGAATTCTTTGTAAAAAGAAACGCCAGTCTGAGCTTTACAATGATCCATCACTGGGCAGAGGGCATGAATGTCAGGCCCCGTTCTGTCGGCATTGTTGAAGAAGACGGGCTTTTCATAAACAATTATATCTGCATGAAACCGTTAAAATCGCTCCAGATGTATCCGACGACTAAACTTATCGGAAGAGGAGCAGTGGCGAGGTTCTACAGCCTGCTGGTCGGCCATCCTGGAACAGAACTTGATGTAGGTGGGAAAATACTGCTGAGTGCGCCCGAAACACGCGCTGAAATTATTGCCCGTTCAATAAGCAATGGAGGTACAATCATAAACCGCGGCCATCTTATGGGAGACGTGTCAGGTGTAAAGGCACACCTTGAGTGCAACGGCCTGATCTTGAACGGCGGCGACATATTTGCAGTTCCGGAACTTCACGGCAAGGCCGAAGGCGTCGAAATGTCACATGAAGCGGCTGTAGGTAAAATCAACCAGGAAGAAATATTCTACCTGATGTCCAGGGGACTTTCCGAGTCTGAAGCTACTTCAACAATCGTAAGGGGATTCCTTAATGTTGATATTCCAGGGCTGCCGGCTGATCTGAAGGCCCAGATCGATGCAGCCGTCGCCCAAACGCAAAATGAGGTAATGTAATTAAAACCGGTAAATAAGGGCTTTCTGTACTGGCTTCCTCACACCGGATGCTGAAACCTGATCATGGCATAAGGGCGTCCCTTATACCCAGGAATTCGACCTTTGACCCGCCGCATACATTAAGTCCATCCTCGGAAGAGATATGACCGGTCATTTCATTATTATTCCATGTGACGTAAACATTTATTGCCCTGCTGCCATCCTTGTCCAGCGAAACCCTCCAGAACCTGTAGTAATTTTGACTGCCCTGAATTATTGGATTACCCTTATCTTCATGCCATCCTTCAGAGATGTCAGGACTTGCAAGTGGAATTTTATTCAAAGAAATAAACTTCGTATGCGCCATAATCGATGCGTATGTTTTCAAATTCAAATCCACGCCTGTCTTATTTGTAGCCATCAGGAAACTTATTGTCCCGCAGCTGATTAAAAAAACCAGTGCGATCACCACCAAAATCTCTATCAGACTGAATCCTTTCTTCATTTCTTCCTCCAGTTTCCTTCATAAACCCAGCATACGACGGTTCCAGATGCAGGCATTATCCTTATGGCAGCAGTACCCGCCGTGTTTTTCAGATATATTGTTCCGGCATTTGATGAACCGAGTGTATTAAAGCTTAGACGGTTATCAGCCAGACTTATTCCGTCAACAGGAACCTCAGTATCATTCGGCCCTTTTGATATTCCTGAACCGAATACAATCCTGTTCTCAAGCCTGTATGGTCCCATGACTTCTTCCCCATCATCTTTCTTTCCGTTTGAATTCTTGTCGCCGAAACAAGTAAAAGTCATGTTTGATGCGTCAAAATCGAGCCTGAAAGGAAGGCCCCTTTCCATCGCCTTTATCCTTGAAGTCATAATTGTCCCGGCAACAAAATCCGTCTGTTTATAAAGGTCACTTTTTGCTACTGACGTGCCCATGAAGGGTATTGAAAATGCAGCCAGAATAGCTGCAAGGGCAATCACGACAAGGAGCTCCGTAAGGGTTACTCCTTTTCTGCTATCGACCTCCCATATTCGTTTACAATGCATAAACCCATTCCATTTAAGATTGCTGCTGTTACACCAAGTCCATTTCTAACTTCATCTGATATCATTACAATGTGCGTGCCGCATGAAGGGCTCTTATCCTTGAGTATAGCAGAAAGTGATCTTGTTATGCAAGATATTCTTTTTACAGCTTCTGCACCTTTTATGAAATAATCCGTGACATCCATGCCTTCCTCATCAACAACCCTGGCAAGACCTTTGATTACCCGTTCCCCATCACCGCCTACAAAAACCGATTTCGGCCTTGGCGTGGGGAGGCCGCCAAGCTGCTCCGGACAGACAGGTATCAGAAGAGCATTCATGGGCATCTTGAATTTTATGCCCGAACTTTTCTTCAGGTTATATCTGCAATTAAATCCAAGTAGGCAGGCACTTACGATTATCGGGGCATCAAGCTTCACATTGACGGATTTATCATCCACTTCGTTTCGTCCTTACTGAACCCCTCAATAAATACTCTTCTTCCTTCAATCCTTAACCGGCCCTCTGCAAACAGTTTGATAGCCTGGGGATAAATCTTGTGTTCCTGGTTCAATATCCTGTGCTTCAGGTCTTCTTCCGTGTCATCGGGAAAAACAGGGACAACCGCCTGAATGATAATCGGCCCCGTATCAACACCCTCGTCAACAAAATGCACCGTACATCCTGAGAACCTGACGCCATAATCAATTGCAGCCTGCCTCACTTCAAGACCCGGGAAAGCCGGCAATAATGCAGGATGTATATTCATCACCCTGCCATGAAACGCCTTTAAGAAATCTCCGGTCAGTATCCTCATAAAACCCGCCAGGGCAACCAGTTCGACCTTGAATTCATTCAGTATACGTATCAGCTCCTTATCAAAATCCTTCCTGTCGGGGTAATCTTTATGGGATAATATCCTGGTCGGAATTCCTTTGGATTGAGCCCTTTTAAGCGCATAGGCATCTGCCCTGTTGCTTATGACAACTGCTACTTCGGCTATTTTGTCGGACTCGCAGGTATCGATTATTGACTGGAGATTTGTTCCGCTTCCAGATACCAGGACTCCTATTTTCATCAAGTCTTGTCACCCCAGGATGGAGACTGAGGGTCCATCCTTACGCTGATCAACCACCCCTATGATCTGGGCGTCCAGTTTGAGTCCCTTGAGCCTCACCAATACGTCATCTGCTTCATTTAATCCCACGAAAAGTATCATGCCGATGCCCATGTTAAAGGTCCTGAACATTTCCTGTTCTTCAATCCCGCCAAGTTCCTGTATAAGTTTGAATACGGGAGGAACCTCCCAAAGCGCCTTTTCGATTATGGCGGAAGAGCGCTCGGGAAGGATGCGGGGGATGTTATCAATAAATCCTCCGCCTGTGACATGAACGATCCCCTTGATCTCAAAATCCCTGAAAAGATTAAGTACATTTTTTACATAAATTTTTGTCGGCGTCAGCAGTTCATCGGCCAGCACCTTGCCTAATTCCGGGACATAAGAATCTATCTTCAGCCCCGATTTTTCGAGCAGCACTTTTCTGGCAAGCGAAAATCCGTTGCTGTGAAGGCCCGATGAATCAATGCCGATGAGGATGTCATTGCGAGTTATAAGTGAACCGTTGATATGCTTGTCGGCCTCAACAACACCCACCCCGAATGCCGCAAGATCGTATTCATCTTCCTTGTACAGACCCGGCATCTCAGCCGTTTCCCCGCCGATAAGCGCACATCCGGCATCCATGCATCCGTTGGCTATACCTGATATAATCTGCTTATCCCTTTCGAGATTAAGCTTGCCGGTAGCAAAATAGTCCAGCAGGAACAGGGGCTGCGCCCCGCCGACAATAATATCATTCACAACCATAGCAACCAGATCGATACCCACAGTATCATGCCTGTCGGCCATGAATGCTATCTTCAATTTGGTACCTACACCGTCTGTTGAGGATACAAGTATAGGATCCTTGAAATTACCCTTGTTAAATCTGAAAAGACCTGAAAAGCCTCCGATTCCGCCCATAACCTCAGGACCGAACGTGGTTTTGATAATCGGTTTGATCTCTTCAACGAAAGTGTTCTGCTTTTCTACATCCACTCCCGCCTGCTTATATGTCATACTCATTACAATCCCCCTCAGAACCCAGTTTTTTACTACATGAGATTTGCACTAGTCAAGCTGCACAATGCCAAAATCCGAATAAAAAACCGTTTCTGCTCCTTGATGCTAATCGAAATCACAAATATCAGAAAAATATTGCCCCATATCAGCCAGGAACTTCTGCCTTTCATTATAAAGAATGGTTTTGTAACCGCTGGCCTCCGCCCTTTTGATATTACCAATTTTATCATCAATAAAAAGAATCTTTTCCTGCCTCACCCCAAGGACCGATGCTGCAAAATCAAATGTCAACTGATCGATTTTACTGCGCCCGGTGTAATAACTGTTAAGTACCGTATCAAACAGGCTAAAAAAACCATACCTTTCTTCCAGCTCATCAAGCCAGTTCGTCTGATCGCTTAATATCGCAACCTTGGCATGGTCTTTCAATTTATGTACAATCTCAAACATCCAAGCTCTGGGAACAAATCTTTCCAAAAGTGCCTCTCTTAATTCAACATCCGGTTCCATAATTCCAGTTTCATGCCTGATAGCTTCCCAGAATACATTTTCGTCTGCTTTTCCTGTGATATAGCCTGTTTCAAGTATCAGCCTGTCTGAAATAATTTCAAACCTTAACGGGTCAAGACCGTTCCTTTCTGCAATCGCATGAAGTCCTTTCCTGTAGCCCTCTTCGAACAGAACGCCGCCTACATCAAATAATACCGCATCGATCATATATTCTCCTGAAACAGATTAACTGATAAAACCCATCAATCTTTTTATAAAAACAAACATCAGAGGAAGAACAAATAGCAGAAAAGCCACTGTATTAAAAACAAACATTGTCGAAGCCCTTCTTTCATCAAGGCTGAACAATACGGACGACATAACAGAGTATACCGCCGCAGGCATGAATGATTCGATGAGTATGACAGCCTCAACTCCTGGATCAAGGTTTACAAGAACAAGCACAAGTACTGTTGCTGCAGGCACAATTAAAAATCTTATCAGGCACAGAACTAGACTTTCCTTTTTGAATGAGAACATATCTTTCACTGAAAAGCTCATGCCAAGCGCAAAATAATACAAACCTATGGAAAGCATCAGCAAAATATCGACAGGGAAAAACATCCCGGGTCTTTCAACACCGAAAAGCCTGAGAAATATGGCCAGAATCATGGCATAGAGAGGCATGTTCCGGGGGCTTTTAATGAAGTCCTTTATTGTGTCAAGACTATATGATTTTCCGCTTTCAGTCTGCCTTGCATAGGGAAATATTACTATAAAGAGATACGGAATAAAATATGACAGGAATATAAATGAAAGCCCAAGGCCTGCTTCGCCCATAAAAAGATAACAGATAAAACCTCCCATTGTAAAACCATGGTTTGCTATGGAAGAGCTTATGATAAAACTTGTTTCTGATTTATAATCAAGTTTCAGAATCGGTCCGAGAAATTTACCTGCAACGAGCCCGATCAAAACCATGCATATCCCGGCCAAAGGAAGATAAATAAGCTCGGCCGTTATTCTGAGCCCCCAGATACTCCAGAATACAATGAGAGGTTCGATAACAACCAGATTTATCATGATCAGGCGCCTTGTAGACGCCCCGGGGTCCTTGAAATTCTTCTTAAGAAATGCGCCAAACCCAAAAGGAATGATGATCATCGATTGAAAAATTATGAATTTGAGAGTTGAGATCATGAAATGTCTGTTATTGCAAACAGGTTTTCTTATATTCAGGATGAAATATCATTATTATTACTGACCTTGGCTTTTGCCCTTCTGGCCCGCCTGCATTTCTGTTTTCGTATCTTCTGAACTTTTTCAGGTTTTTTGCCTGTAATCGATTCCTCAATCTTATCAGCCAGTATGCGCCTTGCATAAAAACGGTTCAAGGCCTGTGATCTGTCCTCCTGGCATTTTACCTCAATGCCTGTTGGGCCATGCCTGAGATACACGCATGTGGATGTCTTGTTTACCTTCTGCCCGCCCTTGCCCTGCGACCGGACAAATTTTTCAATGATATCCTTTTCATCAATACCAAGTGCGCCAAATCTTTCCTGGAGTGACTTTATTTTTCCTAGCGATACAGCCATTCTTTCACAACATTTTTTGAATTAGTTGAACGAGGATTCTCGTTTATACCAAAATTATGATAAATTATTGATACAATCAGGTATAAAACCACGATGATTGTAAATACGAACCATTTCCCGCTCATCGAATACTTGCCGATAAGCCATTTCCCGCACGACGGGCATTTGGCAAAATATCTTTTTTCAATAAAATTCTTGCAGTTCGGGCAACGGTGTTTTTTCTTTCCTTCACCGAATACCCTGCGGTCTATGTTATCCTTTAACGACTGATGGATATTCATGGTTTCACCGCAATTGGGGCACTTGAATGTGCTCCCGTCAAAATCATTCCAGAAAGTTTCGTTACCGCACGTCCTGCATTTCACTTTCAGCATCTTTCCATCTCCCGCCTTCAATGGGGTAAATATTTACAATAAAATTATCAGAACCCCGTGTTATCATCAAGTCAATACCACGGGCCATCCTTGAAAAAACAGCATTTGTATGCTGGTTGCCTTTCATAATTATCCTGACGGGAAGAAGATATTCGTCGAGGACAATATTACCCCAGAGATATTTCATCTCTGTTTCACCTTTTTCATTTTTCTTTGTACACCGCAAGCCGGAAGGCGGCAGGCCTGCAAGCAACCCCGCCATATTCTTAACAGGCACTTTATAGCTGCCGATCTCTCTGTTCCATGTGTCTGTAAGCCTTGCAGTGCCATCATCCATCACTAACGTATTAACAGCTATCCCTCCTGGTCCGTATAACTGTAAAACCCCCGATTCGGGTGATGAAACGAGCATCGCTCCATCCAGATCTATTCCCGAATTGCTGACAGTTCCCCTGATTTTAAAACCGGCCCTGAATGGGAAAACATTTTTATTCTCGATTTTTACTGTTGCACAGCCTGCCATAATAAGGATCAAGAAAACTATTAAAGGAAATGACTGTTTCATGTCTGGTCTATAAACCATAACAAGATGACAATGCAATTTCTTAAAAAATTCATTCACGGGTATTGACTCATGTATATTTATAATTAGTTTAGAATACATGATAAAAAAAATACTGATACCTACCGATTTCAGTTCCTCGTCCATGCATGCTTTGAAGTATGCAATCGAGCTTAACAAGTCTTTTGGCGCTAGACTTTACATCCTTCATGTATTGCAGGATATAACAGACTTTTCGGAGTTCAATCTCAGTCCTACTATTTTGCCGCAACTGTATGCGGAATTCGAGCAGAACGCCACGAGCAAGCTTGAGGAAATCGTAAGTACACTGGTTCCAAAAGATACAACCTGCGATACTTATATCATCCATGGGGTACCGTTCTATGAAATCATCCAGTTTTCCAGGGATGAAGGCGTTGATCTGATCGTGATCGGGTCTCATGGCCGCACAGGCATCCGGCATGTGCTATTCGGAAGTACGGCTGAAAAAGTAATAAAAAAAATCGGCATGTCCTGTTCTTACGGTAAAAAGCCCGGATGCTTCTTTTGAGATGCCCTGAGATTACTGAATCGGATTGATAGGGCCCTCGATTCCGCCCTCCATGTATTGCCGTATTAGTGGATCGTTTGTGTCGACAAAATCCTCAGGCCCTCCTGTGAATACGATCCTGCCCTTATAGAGCATGGCCATATAGTCGGCCATCATGAGTGCCCCGTGTATATCATGACTTATCACAAGGCTCGTTGCCCTGGTCTTTTTCTGGACCTCTTTAATAAGTATGTTGATTGCATTGCTCATTACAGGATCAAGCCCGGTGGTCGGCTCATCAAAAAGCAATATTTTGGGATCCATAGCAATCGCCCTTGCAAGGCCGACCCTTTTTCTCATGCCCCCTGATAGCTGGGAAGGAAGTTTTTCATGAATTCCTGCCAGACCGACCTCTTTCAGAAGTTCTGATACCCTCATAAAAATTTCATTTTTTGTCATTTTTTTATGAACCATGTACGGGAACCCGACATTTTCACCGACAGACATCGAATCAAATAATGCCGCATCCTGGAAACATACGCCAAAGTCTTTTCTTATTTCATTCAGTTCGATATCATTCATTTTTGTAACATCTTTGCCGTTGATCAATATCTCTCCATCGTCAGGTTTTATAAGCCCGAGGATATGTTTAATCATGACACTTTTGCCGGTGCCGCTGGGTCCGATGATTACCGTAGTTTTCCCTTCAGGTATTATAAGGTCAATGCCGTCGAGAATCTTCTGGCCTTTAAATGATTTTCTCAGCCCATTAATTTCAATCTTCATTCAGCCATACCGTCCTGTAAATATCCGACCTTCTGTGTTCAAGAAGGGGAAAGCGTTTTTTTAAATTGTCGCATTCGTTAAGATCGATCCCGATTACGCTTGAGGATTCATCTTCTCCCAAATCGGCTATGACTTCCCCGAAGGGTCCCGCAATAATCGAGTGGCCATAAGGAATATAGTTAAACTTATTGTTCCTCGCAGGCTGTATTCCCGCAACATATCCCTGCAGTTCCATGGCACGCATCCTCACCAGCATATCCCAGTGGGCCGGGCCTGTTGTCATTGAAAATGCTGCAGGAACAAACAATATCTTCACCCCCATATTTGCCAGAAGCTGTGAAAGGGCCGTAAATCTGATATCATAACAAACAATGACCGAACACATACCCCATGGGGTTTTAAATGCACCGAGAGTATTTCCAGGCTGCACAGCCGCCGATTCAACAACTTCCGCTCCACCCGGAGGATAACAGTCAAACAGGTGTATTTTATCATGCAAGAATATTTCTTCTCCCGCGGGATCAATTACATACGCCCTGTTATACGGCTTTGCACCGGCGATAGTCCAGGGTACGCTTCCAGCGACAACATATATCCGATTTCTTAGAGCCGTCTTTTTCAATATGTCAATTGCATACTCCGCGCTTTTTACCGCTCTTTTTATATAAAAAGGTTCATAAGGACACAAAAACATCTCTGGCAGGACAGCGATATCAGCCCCGTTTCCGGCTGCTTCTTCAACCATGTCTGCTGATTTCCGAATATTACAGGAAATATCAAGGTCCTGCTTTAACTGGCATATTCCGATTTTAACCCTATTCTCAGCCAATCATCACCCCTTGCCTATTACTGCCATAAGCTCCCTTGCCAGGCTTTTTGAATCACCGCCTCCCGGCAGCCAAAGATTAATCTTTGTATCTTTTGAACTTGCATTGTTAAACCATGCTTTTAATTCTTCTTTATCCATCTGCATACAGTAAAGTTCGCTCCAGTTGTTCAATGCCATTACATCTATTTCTTTTATTACGGGGACAAAGGCTGCTCGAGGTTTCCGATCAGGATTACAGTACTTACCGACATTCTTTTAAGAAGTGATTCCCTGTCAAGACCAATCGTGGCCGCATCTGGTATTATTTTCATTATGTCCCTCATCAAGGTCTGGACATCAGACAGGTAAGTACTGGTGGGGTTTGGAAGCATGTGGCATGAAGTGGTGCTGCTGAACCGTCTGTTTAAAACGAGCCAGGCTATAACTGATGAAATTCTCCTTGCGGATGAAATCACACCGGCTTGATCCGTAAAATCAGGATTATTGAACACTTCCCAGACCCCTCGTGTATAACCGAAATAAAGGTCATCATATGCCCTTTCATGTTTTTGTATCCTTTTTTCACTTTCTATCTTATCTTCTTTTTTAACATAAACTGATTCTATTCTGCGCCTTAAAACCTCTATTTCAAGATCTTGAGAAACATTGGCTTTTGAATCTGCCGATGGGGTATCTTTAAGAAGTGCCATAGCTGACACGTTCAGGAATTCATGTATCTGATTGCCGAAAAGTTTATATGTCTTTGTGTTCCAGTCCGGAAAGTCATTAAGATGTTCAACTGTTTTTAAAGACCATCCCCATTCTCTTACAAGGTCTGAAATCAAGGCCTGTTTATCGGCTTTTCCGATTGACAGCAGATGATAAGGTTTAATGCCGGGTGATGATTTCAGGTACATGCACTTTCTCATCAGATCTGCCGTATAGGAATGCGTTTCCTGTGAATAATGCCTTTCGATGCTTTTAAAGGCTTCTATATACGGATCAATAACCTCCTCATACCTTGCTTCATGAACCTTCTTCTTAAGATTGTTACAGAATAATTCCGCACTGCCTTTAGTTTCAAGATGCATCTTTACCTGTGCCATTTTCAAAACGCTTTTAAGTGGGTCGCTTAATGCTTTATGCATTTGCCATAAAGCAGCTCCCAGTAACTCGTCCCTTGGAATTTCTTCAAGGTCACCAAGGTCAAGAAAATCATCCGGATTGTTTCCATCAATGGAAGATAAGTTGTTTAGAGACTCTTTGTATGCATCTTTATTTCCGGTTACTGGTATTATCCACCAGACGGGAATCCTTCCCTCAATCAGGGTCATAGTCCTGTAAAACTCTTCTTTGAGAAGACTTTTAAGAGATGATCCTGCCCCTTCATGAGAAATCGCTCCGAAATTGTTGTTTCTAATGTCATTAATGTCCAGCAGGTAAAAATACACTTCCATATTGTATAACACTGAAGCCCATTTGCTTATGATTCCAAGTTTCTTCTCAAGCAGTTTGATACGGGAAGCGCCAATGTCGCCTGCATTGACCACAACCCATATGTCACAATCACTATCTTGTGTTTCACCTACGCTTCCAAGACTGCCTATTGTAAACAGCCCTTCAATTTCGCGCGCTCGAGGCATGCTTTCCTGAATGGACTTCAAAGATATTTTATCAGGTATCATTGAGAGGATTTCCATTTTTGTTTCATCTGGCCTCTCCATGATTTTAATGCCACATGGACAATCTTCACTTTCCGAATATCCCGGCAACCTGGGATGGTTCAAATGAAGAAGCAGCGGAATCAGTTTCAATACCATGTCCGCCCTAACGGAATCATTTTCATACATTATTCTGTGTTTATAACGGTTGTAGTTTAGAAATGCCCTTTTGTTTGAGATGAGACTGCTGCCGGCAACCATAAATTATCTTGGTTTTACTTTTTTCTTTTTTGACTGATTCTGTCTGCCGACAGTCTGCTTCAGGGATACAGCTTTTTCAGGTTCATTATGAGTCCTTGCATAGAAAAAGATATAGACTCCCATCCCCATCATCATAAAGCAAAGAACCTGTCCCATGCTGAAAGGACCTAATACGAATCCCTTCTGGATGTCCGGCTGCCTGAAAAATTCCAATATGAACCTGAACAGTCCATAAAAGAAAATGAATGCCGACAGTATTACACCATGAACTTTTGTTTTGTAACTAAGTCCGTATACTATAATAAAAAGTACAATACCTTCAAGGGATGCTTCATACAGTTGAGATGGATGCCTTGGCTGCGGACCACCCCCGGGAAATATCATTCCCCATGGAACATCCGTGATGCGTCCATACAGTTCGCCGTTTATGAAATTTCCAATTCTTCCGAAGAAAAGACCTGGCGGAGCACTGAGTGCACCCATATCCGCAAGCATCATGAAGTTTTTATTTCTTCTTTTAGCAAAAATATAGCCTGCTAAAAGCAGACCTACAAATCCTCCATGAAAAGACATACCTCCCTTCCATGGCATAATGAACTCAAGCGGCCTGCTCATGTAATATGAAAAATCATAGATAATGCAATACCCCACACGTGCGCCTATAATAAGTCCGGCAATCGAATAGGCAAACAGATCCTCAATATCAGTTCTTGACAAACCATTTTCTCTTCTCTTTGAAGCGGCGTTTACGATTAGAAAGGCTATGACGAAACCAATAACATACATCAGTCCATACCATCTTATCTGCAATGGCCCCCAAATATTAACAAGAACCGGATCGATATTCGGATATTTCATGTATTCATGATTCTCATATCAAAGGTGCTAAAGTCAAGAGCCCCGCCAGGGGTTATATTGACTTATTTCCCAGCGTTTGGTATTATTTTCAGATTGAAAGGAAAATCAGACATGTTCAAAGTTAATGATGTGGTCGTTTATCCCGCTCATGGTGTAGCTGAGATCGAATCCATCGAAGAAAGAGATATTTCAGGCACTAAGCTTTCATTCATGATAATGAAAGTCCTTGATACCCAGATGACGGTTATGGTTCCTGTAAGCAACATTAATAATGTCGGAATAAGACCCTTGATAGGCAAGGCCGAGATTGAAAAGGTATATAACATTTTAAAGCAAAAGGACGTTCAAATTGACAACCAGACATGGAACCGCCGCTACAGGGAATATATGGAAAAAATTAAAAGCGGTAATGCGACGGAAATTGCTGAGGTACTAAGGGACCTCAATATATTGAAAAAAGGAAAAGATCTCTCTTTCGGCGAACGCAAGATGTATGATACGGCCAAAACATTGCTGGTCAACGAAATCTTCATCTCCAGAAAACTGGATAAAACAGCGGTCGAGAAAAAGATTACGGATGCCCTTGGCAAGGAATGAAACTTTTCAGGATGAACTGACATGAAGTGGGTAATCAGATTAGCCATCGCAGTAATTATTTTTTATGGCACCTACACCTATGCCCAGCAAAACATGAATGAATGGTACTGGATGATTATATTCCCTGCCATAGGACTTTTATCCTTCGGGTCGATTGTTATTTCAGAAATAAAAGGATTTTCATTGCATCCAATGGCATATGTTGGAGGACTTCTCTGCACAATTCTCGGGCTGATCATAGGAACACTCATCGGATATAATTTTCTCGATAAGGTTTCGGGCGGGATTTACATCTTCTTTATCTTAAACGTTATTTTCGGGTACCTGGGATATTCGATAGGCGTTGGATGGGGTAAAGAATTAGGGAACCTTCCCGTTTTTGCAAGAAAGAAAAATACAGGAGTACCCCGCTCAAAGATTCTCGATACAAGCGTTATAATCGACGGCAGGATACCTGATATTTGCTCCACAGGCTTTATAGAGGGCAAGATAATTGTACCGCAATTTGTTCTGAATGAGCTGCAGCATATAGCTGACTCGACAGACGGTCTGAAGAGGGCCCGAGGAAGGCGCGGTCTTGATGTGCTCAACAAGCTTCAGACTATCCCGAATATAAAAATAGAGATAAACGAAAGTGAATATGCAAAGATTAAAGAGGTTGACTCAAAACTGATCTCTCTTGCAAAAGACCTTGATGCCGATATTCTGACAAACGACTTTAACCTGAACAAAGTTGCACAGATAAGGGGTGTTAATGTTCTTAATATAAATCTGCTGGCAAATGCCATTAAGCCTATCGTTCTTCCGGGCGAGACACTCACGGTTACAGTGACAAAGCAGGGCAAGGAAAAAGGACAGGGCGTTGCATATCTTGATGACGGGACGATGGTCGTAATTGAACAGGGAGAGAATCTCCTGAATACAGAAATCGAAGCAGTCGTAACCTCGATCCTGCAAACACCTGCGGGACGTATGATATTTGCCTCTTCAAAGAATGGAAACCTGTAGTGCGATAATCGTAGCAGGCGGCAGCGGCAAAAGGTTCGGAGGAAAAAAACAGTTTATAAAACTTGCGGGAGAAAGCGTCCTTAAAATAACCGTTAGGGCATTTGACGTCCCTCATATAAACAGGATTATCGTTGTAGTACCGGATGAAGATATCGATAAAGCACAAACCTTGCTCAAGGAATTCAAAAATGAAATCAGAGTGGTATCTGGCGGTAAGACAAGGTCTGACTCTGTCATGAACGGTCTCAATGCGGCAGGTGTTTGTGATATCGCGCTTATCCATGATGGCGTGAGACCCTTCGTAACAGCCTCCCTTATCCAAAGGGTTATTGAAGGGACAAAGGATGCCGACGGATGTATCCCGGTTTTGCCGGTCATAGATACAATCAAGATTGCCGAAAATGGTTTTATCAGGAAAACCATACCTCGTGAATACCTCTTTGCTGTTCAGACACCTCAGGCATTCAAAATGGAAAAGATAATTAGCGCGCATAAGAAGGCCATTGGAAGAGAATATATACCGACCGACGACAGCATCCTAATCGAGGAATCAGGCGGAAGAGTTAAAATAACAGAAGGAGAGCGTTTCAACATAAAGATAACGCTCCCGGAAGACATAATCTTGGCGGAGGCGATTTATGCCTTTCAGAATCGGAACAGGGTTTGACATTCACAGACTCGTTGAAGGCAGGCCGCTTATACTTGGCGGAGTGACTATCCCTTTCGAAAAAGGCCTTCTGGGCCATTCTGACGGTGATGTCATTATACATGCCATATGTGATGCAATACTTGGCGCACTTGCAATGGGTGATATAGGTCTTATGTTCCCTGACACCTCACCGGAAACGAAGGATATTTATTCACTGAGAATGCTTGAAGCGGTTGCTGAAAATGCGAAAAAAGGCTACACGATCTCCAATATAGATTGCAGCTGCATCTGCGAAAAACCGAGGCTTTCCGGATACCGTGATGCAATGATAGAAAAGATTTCAAATGCCGCAGGAATAAGCAAATCACAGGTTTCTATCAAGTTCCGAACGCACGAGGGCCTTGGTGAGATCGGCAGTTCTAAAGCAATAGCGGCACAGGCAGTCGCACTTATTGAAGAAAGAAAGGATTAGTATAAATGGCCCTGGAGATATATTCGACACCTGATAAAAGGAAAAAAGAGTTCAAACCTCTTAACGGCAACAAGGTAGGCATGTATGTCTGCGGGATGACCGTATATGATATGTGCCACATCGGACATGCCAGAAGCCAGATCGTATTTGATGTGCTGTCACGTTTTCTGCGTCACAAGGGCTATGACCTGACATATGTACGCAATTATACAGACGTGGACGACAAGATAATCGTGCGCGCCAACAAAGAAGGCGTATCATCACAGAATCTTGCAGAACGGTATATCGATGAATTTTCAAAAGACATGGACATCCTCAGGGTAAAAAAACCCGACATCGAACCCAGGGCCACCGAGCACATCCCTCAGATTATTGAAATGGTCAGAATCCTTATCGATAAAGGGCTTGCCTATGAATCAGGCGGCAGTGTTTATTACAGGGTGTCAAAATTCCGGCCTTACGGCTATCTGAGCGGCCGCAGGCTCGAAGAGATGATTGCTGGGGCAAGAGTTGATATCGATGAAAGCAAGGAGGACCCGCTTGATTTCGCCCTGTGGAAAAAGAGCAAGCCCGGAGAACCCTATTGGGAAAGCCCGTGGTCTCAGGGCAGGCCAGGCTGGCACATAGAGTGCTCCGCCATGAGCACTCATTATCTGGGACCCCAGCTCGACATTCACGGCGGCGGCAAGGACCTGATGTTCCCGCATCATGAAAACGAGATTGCACAGTCCGAGGGTGTTTATGAGAAGACCTTCGTCAAGTACTGGATTCACAACGGCTTTGTAACAATCAATGGTGAGAAAATGAGCAAATCGCTCGGAAACTTTCTCACTATCAGAGAGATCACAAAAACTACCCATCCCGAAGTGTTGAGGCTTATGCTTGTTTCCAGTCATTACCGGACCCCTATTGATTACTCGGAGGAAGGCCTCGAAATATCGAGACAGGCCCTTATCCGATTTTATGAGATGCTTGAGCGTGTCCGCCTTTCGCCCGAGATTTCAGGAGAACCCAAGCTGACAGAGACTGTACAGACCTTCATTACAGGTTTTGACGAGGCTATGTGTGACGATTTCAACACAGCGCGAGCAATAGCCTGCATTCATGAACTTACAACAGCAGTCAACAAAACAATAAATGAATCTTCATCTCTGACGCCGATGGACAAGATATCCATGTCCGGAGCAGTCAGCTTGATCAATGATGTACTGGGAATACTTGAAGAAGAACCTTCCGCATTCCTTGAAAAGATGAAACATTCCGGCCTGATTGAGGCAGGCTTCACCGAATCTGACATTGAGGCATTTATCAAGGAAAGGAATGCAGCCCGTAAAAACAAGAATTTCAAACGCGCGGATGAAATCAGGAACATGCTTAAGGATAAAGGTATACAACTGAAAGACTCCCTTGAAGGAACGACCTGGGAGAAGTTGTAATTATAAAGCGGAAAATTTATTATTATTCGCCTTCATACATTTTCCACCATTCCGGACTTACCTTCAGACGGTTTCCTTCCCATTCCACTGCACCGTGATTTTTAAGTCTCGCAATCAACCTTGAAAACGTTTCGGGAATTGTCCCGATTGCAGATGCAATGTCCTTCTTGGACATGTCGATCCGGATTTCCTCAAAACGACCGTAATGATCAAGGAGAAAACGGAAGAACCTTTCTTCAACGTCATATGATGTCAGGTATACGATTCGCTCAGCAAGATAGCGCTGCTTTTGCATCAGATTGGTAATAAACTTTTTTCTGAAAGGCTCATCCGTAAGCAGGTCATTGAATGCAGTCCTGTTGACGGCAAAAACAGAGCTCGGCATAACGGCCATTGCACTGACAGGATACATATCTTTTTCAAACAGTATCACCTCGGCAAATATTTCTCCTGATCTGACCAGCCTGATATCGACCTCCTGTCCCGCAGGAGATGTTTTGAATAGCCTTATCCCCCCGTTGATCAGAAGAAAAAAATGTTTTCCGGGTTCACCTTCTGTAAAAAGCAGCTCACCGTGTGATATGTTTATTACAGATCCGGCATTGAGAAGGTTTTTAAGCTCCCCTTCCATACCGGTAAAAAGATCGCTTTTTTCAAACAGTCTGATTATATCCATAACTGCCCTTTGATTATGTGACTGAACTCGATAGTCAAGTTTTTATCCTGGATAACTGAAATTAATCTCAACCTCAACATCCTGATGAAGACTCTGCTTTACAGGGCACGCATGGGCTGTTTTTTCAAGTTTCTTCCTGTCTGCTTCAGATAGACTTAGTCCCTTTGGGAAATCGAGAGTAACCGTAAGTTTGCCGATGCGTCTTATCGGGATTGACGTCATCTCTTTAATTACATGTACTTTCGTACCGGCAAGATCTATCCCTGAACGCCGGGCAACAAGGTCCATGACTGTAATTATACATGTCCCGAGCGCTGCTCCTACAAGATCGGTCGGGGAAAACGCTTCCCCCTTGCCGCCGTTGTCAAGAGGTGCATCCGTTATGATGCTTTCTCCTGAAACAGAGTGTTTTGCTATGCAATGCAGACTTCCCTGATAATCAATAGAAATTTCAACACCCATGATTCAACCTCCCAAGGGTTGTTAACATTTGATGATTCTGTTATTATTATCATTAATACACATTTTGCACATGGCTGAAAATATTCATTAGTGTGACATGCATTTTCAGACTTGGCAATGTGATCGTACATGTTGAAAAATCTGTGAACGAATATCTTTGAGATATTGATGGCGCAGCCGTTTTTAAAATGCAGACGGTTGAATCACTTTCAGTTATTTTGGAGAAGGTTATTAACAAAAACTCCATTAAAAATAGCCTATTGAACCAGGCATTATGGATATCATTATATGATCTTAATATAATGCCTTAATTATTTTTTTTGCACAGCCGATATTATTTTTACTGAAAAAGGCTACAGGAGAGGAACCAATGAGGCAGCATGCAAGACGCAACACAGAAATACCCTTGAGGTATTACGGTTACGGTATGCCTGTCAATAAAACAGGGCAGCTCAGAAACGTCAGCCTTGGCGGGCTCTCATTCAAATCACATTACCATTTCCAGTCAGGCACACACATTATCGTCCATATCCCTTATACAAGCCCGTTATTTAAAACTTTTGCCTCTGTCATATGGTGTCATCATTCTGATTCATTTTATGAGGTGGGTATTAAATTTCATGATATTGTTGGTGATACCAAGAGGGTTATGTTCGAACAGATATGTCTCATCGAAAATTACAGGACAGACATAAAGAAAAACGAAGGCCGGGCAATAACTTCCGAGCAGGCTGCCCGAGAATGGTTTTCGCAGTTGGGCAGGGATATCCCGTGCTGATTTGAGCAGGTCATTCTGACACCCGAATGAATCACCTTCTAACCGACATTGAAGTCCGGATCCTTGGTTCTCTTGTTGAAAAAAAACTTTCAACGCCCAATTATTATCCTTTGACCTTGAATTCGCTGACACTTGCCTGCAACCAGAAAACCAGCCGTAATCCGGTCACGGAATATACCGAGGAGAATGTCCTTTCGGCAATTAAAGGCCTTATATTAAGAAGGCTTGCATGGGAGAGCACTCTCGGGCGTGCACCTAAATATGAAGAAAATTTTCTGAAATCCATGAATCTGGAATATCCTGAAGCTGCCCTGATCAGCTCGATTATGCTCAGGGGAGCTCAGACTCCCGGTGAATTGAAAGTCAATGCTGAAAAAATGCACACCTTCCATTCACATGACGACCTGAATGCCGCCATGGAAACCCTTTATGAGAAAGGATTGATCACCAGACTTCCCAGGCAACCCGGACAGAAAGAGCAACGCATTACCCATCTTCTTTGTGGAGAACCGGCACTTCAAATTAGCGACATGGCACCTCCCGAATCCAACATGCACTTCGCTGCGGATGAAATCACCACGGAGATCGCAGCATTAAGAAAGGAACTAGAAGAACTTAAGACCGCCTTTAACAAATTTAAAGATCAATTCGAATAATTTTTTAAAGCAATAAGGATTTTGCACCCCTGGTGATTTTTCTATTAGTTCAGAAATCCTGCCCGGCAAAAATTACCGTTACTGCCGGTACGTACAAGCAATCCTTGCAGAAAACCGCCGGAGTCTGCGGGAGACACCGGCGGTTTCTATTTTTTCTCAAGTTAACGTTCTACTTGATCAGTTGACTACAATCTTTGCCCTTCCAACCAGGAAGTTGTCTTTCGCTTCAGTGCCGACAACCTGAATGCTGATGTTCTTTCCGATAAGATCAATCGCCGGCGGAGCTATGTCAAGCATGGAATCAAGCAGTGGCGGAAGGACAGCGTTGAAAATAAGCCTTCCGAATCCAGGCACCAAAGAAGTGTTCAAGCCGTTAAGATAAAGGATTTTAATGTTAAAGTTTGTTCTCAAAGGATCGATGGTGACGCCTATGTTTCCTGTTTCCTTGATTTTGAGCATAAGATATGCGTCAGCATCGATATTAAGCCTGAGTACAAGAGGCATAATTCCGGCCTTCAACCTCACCTCGACGAGCAGGTCTCTTACCAGGACACAGCCCAGACTGGTTATTTTGTCGGTAAATATCGCAGGCTTTTTGCCTGATAAATCCATGACAGGAGGAGTCAGCAACGATACAGTCATCTGTGCCGGCTCTGAAGTCAGAGAAGAGATAAGATCATCCAAATTGAGATTGTTCAACATGCCTGTCTGTATCAACGCAACCATAGTCTGATTCATCATGTCATCGCTGACTGCAATCATTATGTTTTCATCCTCGACTTTATCAAGGGCCGGCAGGACATCCCCCGGAGTGGCATAGAAAGTATCCAGGCCCGGAACTGCAGGTGTTAACCCGGCGTAAACCGCAGATATCCCGAGGTCCAGATTCAAATCATCATCAGTTGTCGTCAGGATACTGGAATACATGGGCCATATACCCATGTTGATGTCCAGCAGGTTCAGGTTCAGGTCGGAAACGTTCATCAGGTCAAAACTTATGGAAAGGCTTTCCATTAGATACTGTTTGATGACGACATTAATAAGCGCAGTGAGCAGGTAGTTTGGCATCTCCAGATAGCCATAGTCAGTAGTTATCAGGCCGATAACAATATTGCCTTTTGTCAGATCCAGCTTTGCTCCGATCGTGCCGTCTTCATTCATGTACAGAGATATCTCGGCATTTTCCACCTTTAATTGCTTGATACTTAAAGCGAAATGATTAGTCTGTATGAGATTCCAATGGTATCCCTGGATGTACAAAGCGGCTGTTCTGTCCGGGTCCACTCCTTCGGTTGGAGATATGATAACCGAAGCCATTATCTTGTTTCCGGCGACGATATCTGGAACGATACTTATGTTGCCGATATTTATTTGCCCATTCCATCTGGGATTTGGCTCATCTTTGTCAATATTAAGAACGCCAAACGGATTCAAGCTAATGGATATCGGGTTCACAAGAAGAGGCTCTGTTATTCCGAGCATGGCGAGTAACTCGTTGTCTTCAACAGGACCATATACAAGTGGCCTGGTTACTGAATTTAGCACATCACTTATTTGCGCGGTTGCAAGATCAAGCAGATCCTGGTCCATGTGAACTCTTAATGCATCGTTAACCACTCCGGGATCTCCGACCTTCATCGACTTACCGACCGGAAATGATACCCTTTCAATGTTGGACACCAGTTTTTTGTCCATGATCGTAAATACAATGGTGTTGAAGATCGATGCAGTATTAGGCTGGAAAGAATAGGTAAAATTGCCGGTAGCCTGATCGAAAACAATCTGTTTGTTGTTGACCTTTAGAATCCAGGGATCGCTGTCCCCTTTTACGACTCTGCCGGTTATGGTTACAGGTCCCGCATCTGGGGACAGTACGCTTCCCCTGACAGGACTTATAATCTGAATTGAACAAGGGATATAACCCAGCTTGGGACATCCGGTAAGGACTATGGAAACCAAAACAACAAATAATACCAGGCCTGAATATCTCCTCATATGCACCTCCAGAATTAGTAATAAACAGTTTATAAATATGTATATATATTATAATATTATTTTATAAAAAATCAATTCCAAATATGAAAATGTTGCATGGTAAAAGATTAAATTCCGTTTAAGTTTCATTATATATTTTAGTGTTTTCTGATTTCACCTCCTTTAATTGTCCCCTTGATATATTACCCGTTCAAGAACATCTCCGACATATTGTTTACGTTCCTGTTCAGAAGCTCTGCATGCCGGTCCGTGCTGAAGCCGTTTGAAAGGTGTCCAGGTTCCCGAAGTAACTGATAAAGCGTATCGCTGCATTGACATTGACTTTGCACGGCTTACTGCCATCAAAGACGCCTCTGTCGATATAACTATAATGCAATGCAAGCTTTCAGCCTGTCTCCGAATAAGGTGAGTATGCCGAGGAGGACAAACAAGAGCGCTGCTATCACACGCATCGCCTTCATGTTTATGCGGTGAGCCAGCGTTTCTCCAAGCCAGACTGCAGGAACATCCGCAATCATCATGCCCAGGGTGGTCCCCATCACGACATATACAAGCGAATCAAAGCGCGCAGCCAGGGCGATGGTCGCCAGCTGCGTTTTATCGCCCATCTCAAGAACGAAAAAGGCGATCAGGGTTGTTACAAAGATACTCGATCCCATCAGCTTTTTATCTTTGTCAAGGTCATCAGATTTAAGCGTCCAGAGTCCGAAAATAAAAAATGATACGGCAACAATCCATTTTAATGCTTCAGGAGATATCATCTTCGCCAGCAACGTCCCGACAGATCCGGCCAGAAAATGGTTGGCTAGCGTAGCACAGAAAATGCCCAAAATGATCGGGATCCTGTGTTTGAATTTTGCAGCCAGCACAAAGGCCAGAAGCTGTGTCTTGTCTCCCATTTCCGCCAATGCCACAATCGCTGTTGAAAACAATAAAGCTTCCAGACCTGCCTCCTGCTATTTGGTTTTTTTGAGATACACTAATAATAATTATTACACCATACTGTATTATCGTTTTGCTTTTTATTAATAGGTTGGAAAGAATAGACGCTTCCTTGACTCAAATATGACCGCAGAATATTCGGTCCCAGCCTTTTTTACAGGGCGTGTTTTGTATATGCCTTTACCGGAGCTTACTCCACTACACAGTTCTTTGTGCCTTTCTTTCCCCTGTAAAGAGCCTCATCGGCGAGCTTTATTGTACCTTCAATCCCTCTTGTTTCATCGTATACGGCTACGCCGAAAGTAATAGTAACATGAATGTTTTCACCGTTATAATCAAGAGGCTCCGACTCTATTCTTAACCGTATTTTTTCCGAGGCGGTCACGGCCCCTTTTATATCGGTTTCGGGAAGCAGGATCAGAAATTCTTCTCCGCCCCACCGGCTCATCGAGTCCTGATTCCTCAATGATGACATGATGATCTGTGAAATATGCTTGAGAATTTCGTCGCCGGCTTCATGCCCGTGGGTATCGTTAACGTGCTTGAAATTGTCGATATCGCCCATAACAAGGGCGAACGGTTTATTGTTGCGGACCGACCTTGCTTGTTCATCCTTTATTCTGTTCCTCATGTGGCGCCTGTTTGGAAGTCCGGTCAGCTGGTCATGCCAGGCCATGAATTCCAGCTTTGCGTTTAACTCCTGGAGATCACTGTTCGCCTTCTTTAGTTCGGCCGCATAATCTTTTATTGCCTGTTTGGATTGTTTCAGCTCAATGTGTGTATTAACCCTGGCGAAAAGCTCCTCGGGATTGGGCGGCTTTGTTATGTAATCCTGGCCCCCGGCTTCAAAGCCTTTTACGATATCGCTGGTCTCTCCCTTGGCTGTAATGAATATTATGGGGATATCAGAGGTGATCTCATCTTTTTTAATTATTTCTGCGGCACTGAAACCATCCATTTCTGGCATCATCACATCCATAAGTATCAGGTCGGGCATCATTTCTTTAGCAATTGAAACAGCCTTCAAACCGTTTGTAGCCACAAGCAGTTCGTATTGCCCTCGCAGAAGTTCTCCGAGAACCTTTATATTGGTCGGGAGATCGTCAACGATAAGTATTTTTTTCATTATTTTTCCCCCTCTGCACAGATGCCGATTTTTTTTCTGATCTCCGCAAGCAGCGTAATCGCCTCTTCAAAATCAAACCTGTTGATTGCATTACCCAGCTTTTTCAGTTCGTTCTCCAGCGGCCCGCACCCTATATTCAATATCTTTTCAAACGTATCTGCGCTGTCAAAACTGTTGTCTACAAGTTGCTTGTCAAGGTTTTCTATGAGCATTGCAAGCTCCATGCTTTCTTTTTCGCTCACGTAAACAGGGGTATCACCGCTTACAACCGGCAGTCTGGCAAGCAGTGTTTGGTTTGAAAGCACCTTTTCAAATTCCAGTGCAAATTTTGTATGCAGCTTGGCTAATGCGCCTGTTTGTTTCTTTCTTAACTTATCATCATACTCAGACGCCACTTGATGCAGTTTCAATGCACCAATGTTTCCTGCAGCTCCCTTTATGCTGTGCACGAGTGTTTCGGCGCCTGTCATATCACCCTGTTCAATCAGGGTTTTTATTTTACCTTCCGCATCTGAAAACACCACACAGAAGTCAAGGATGATGTTTCTCAAAAGGATCTTGTTGCCCATTATACGCCTGAGAGCATCACTGACATCTATCCCGTTGAGTTCATCTGGCAGAACATCAATACTTTTCGGTCTGAAAGGTTCAATAATGGCATTTTCAGGCATGCTTTTTTTATCAAGCCACTTCGACAATGTGGAAAAGAATGAATCCGGATTAATCGGTTTTGGGGTGTGGTCGTTCATGCCCGCTTCCAAAAACCGCTCACGGTCACCGGACATTGCATGCGCAGTCATCGCTATTATCGGGAGCTTGCTGTATTTTTCATCTGACCTTATTATGCGTGTCGCTTCTATCCCGTCCATCTCAGGCATCTGAACATCCATCAGGACTATATCGAACGTGCTTTCATCAAGGGCTTTTAAAGCCTTTATCCCGTTGCCTGCAACCGTCACAAGCATTCCGGCGCTCTTGAGTATTTCAGAAGCCACCTGCTGGTTGACCAGATTGTCCTCTACCAGTAACACCCTGTTACCTTTCAGCTTTTCAAAAACTCCTTTCTCTATTGACGAACTGCGTGCCTTCTCCGGTTTTTCACTCTTCTTCCCTAATACTTCCATAATCACATCGAACAGGTCAGAGCGCGACATGGGTTTCTTTAAAAACGCCTTGACCCCGAGTTTGTCCATCATTGATTTGGCATCATCAGGCGGATATCCCGAGACCATTATAACAGGAGGGATCTGAGTGATTTTGCCGTTCGCCTTGATTTTTTTCAACGTCTCAATACCATCAAGCCCGGGCATCTTCCAGTCAAGGAGCATAACGCTGAAAGGGACAGTCTCTTTTTCAAGTATACCGACAGCTTCCATCCCGCTTGATGCGGTCATGACGGTGAAACCGAACCGTGTCAGATAATTTTCCATAATATCCGTCACTATTTCATGGTCATCAACAACGAGCGCCCTGAGTCCCTGGATATTGACGGGGAAAGCCATTCCGTCACCGATGCCCTTCGTGACCTTGAAATCAGCGGAAAATGAGAAGGTGCTGCCCTTGCCGAATGTGCTTTCAACCTCTATATCTCCGCCCATGAGGTTGACAAGACGCCTGCTTATGGAGAGGCCGAGCCCTGTCCCGCCATACCTTCGTGTTATGGTGCTGTCTGCCTGCGAGAACGACTCAAAGAGCTTTTCTATCTGTTCGGGCTTCAGTCCTATGCCCGTATCGCTGACCGAGAATTTTATTCTGGCAAGCTCATTTCCATCGACACTCGTCCTTTTCAAGAGCTCTGTTCTCAGGACGACCTGTCCCTTTTGTGTGAATTTTATTGCATTGTTTGTCAGATTTATTAGTACCTGTTTGAGCCTCAATGAATCTCCAAAAAGCATGGTCGGGACATGGGAGTCTATGTCAAATATAAATTCAATTCCTTTGTCGTCTGCCGGCTTGCTTACTATATTTGAAATTTCCGCGAGCATGGAATCAAAAGAAAATTCAATATTTTCGAGCTCAATCCGTCCGGCCTCAATCTTGGAGAAATCAAGTATATCGTTGATGATCCTGAGCAGGTTGCCTGCGGAATCATGGATTTTTGTCAGATAATCGCGCTGCTTTAATGTAAGCCCTGTCTGAAGCGCCAGGTATGTTAAGCCGATTATTGCGTTCATCGGGGTTCTGATTTCGTGGCTCATGTTTGAAAGGAACTCGCTCTTGGCCGTATTGGCCATTTCCGCCTGCGCTTTGGCCTCTTCGAGGTGGCGGTTGGTTTCCTGCAATTTTGCCTCAGCCCTCTTGCGGTCCGTTATGTCCTGACCCTGGGCAATAGTTGCCACAATAGTTTTTTCGTCGGCCGCATACAGCATGGCCGAGTTCCACAGCAGGGTGTGGGCCGATCCGTCAGCAGCCTGAATAGGTATCTCCACCGCCTCCCATGCCACGTCACTTGTGGAGTAAATATAATCAAGTAATTCCTGTCTTTTGTTTTCAGGAAAGAGCCAGTCAAGCCCATGCCCCATAATATCCGCAGACTTCCGTCCTGTAAGCCGCTCAAAAGCCTGATTGAACTGGGTGATCTTAAATTCGGCGTCCCAGACGATGATGGGGGCATTGGCGCACTCCAGCAGGTTGCCGAGATATTCATGAGTCGATCTAAGGGCTTCTTCGGCCATCTTGCGCTCGGTAATATCCCTGACAAAGGCCAGCGCAACCGTTTTTCCATAGCGCTGTATCACGCTGGTGTTGATTTCCACGGGTATGCTGCGGCCGTCCTTTCTTATCAGATTGAATTCATCCGGGCCCGTGGATTTGCCCTCGATATTTGCCTGAAGCAATTCTGCGGCCTTGACCAGTTCGTTTTCCGGCAGGAGATTCAGCTCAAGGAAGTTTTTACCTATCAGTTCCTCACGCTTACTGCCTATTATCTCCTCGCACCTGCGGTTGCCAAAAAGGAAGTTGCCTTCAAGGTCGCTCATGTAAATGCCGTCCGGGGCAAATTCCATGCTCCTCCTGAATACTTCCTCGCTCTCCCTTAGCGCATCTTCAACCTTCTTTTTCTCCGTGACGTCCCGGGCGACGCTTCTGAACCCGACAGGATTGCCGTTCTTATCCTTCAACAGGGAGATCGATGTCTCCGTATACGCTTTAGTTCCATCCTTGAGCATGACCTCAAAAGCAAAGCCCTTGTTCGGCTCTCCTGTTATGAAAACTTTGTTGTAAGCCTCGAAGATGGTATTTATGGCATCTTCGCTGTCTGTGATAATACGGAAGCTGTGCCCGATCAACTCATCCCTGGTATAACCCAGGTTATGGCAGGTGGCTTCATTGAGGAAGACAAAATTGCCTGCAAGATCCACCTCGAAATACGAGTCCTGCATGCTGTCCAATATATTGCGGTATCTTTCCTCCGAGCGTAAAAGTTCATCCTCAACCCGCTTGCGTTCGGTGATGTCGCTCATGATTGCCGTATATCCGGTGATCTGGCCATCCGTGTATATAGGACGGCTGGAGGTGCGGACATATATGATCCTGCCGTCTTTGTCCATAATGCGGAATTCCGCCGGTTCCTCCTGGCCTGCCTGCAGCCGCTGAAAACTTTCAACCAGGCCGGGCAGATCATCCGGATAAATCACCGTGGCAAAGGACTTACCTATCAGATCGGCTATCTTGTATTTGGATAACCGTTCGATGACCGGGCTGAGATAGGTTATATTACCCTGGGCATCCAGCACATAAAAAGCATCGTTGATATTCTCTATGAGTGTGCGGTAGCTCTCTTCGCTTTTCTTTAATGCCTCCTCTGCTTTCTTGCGCTTGGAAATATCCCTGAGAGTAGCCACTGCCACCCATTGATCGTCTTTTTTGAACCCTGTAAGAGAAATCTCTATCGGGAACTCCGTCCCGTCTTTTTTCAAGCCGGTGAGCTCGACCACCTTACCGATAACATCACCATGGCCTGTTCTGAGAAATTCCGGGAACTTTTCTTCAAATACCTTCCTGAATCTCTCAGGGGCGATAAAGTCATGCAGGGGTTTTCCTATTATTTCATCCGCCGAATATCCGAACATCTTCTCGGCTGAAGGGTTGAAGAAAGTCGCATTGCCCGAGGAGTCCATCATGATTATGCTGTCCAGGGCGCTGTTGCTGATTATCCTGAACCTTTCTTCGCTGTCTTTAAGCTTGTCCTCAGCCTGCTTGCGCTCGGTGATGTCGAGCGAGACATTGGCCAGATACAAGGGTTTTCCCGTAGTTTGATCCTTGATTGCGAATGCGCTCGTATGGACATCGGTCAGATGTCCGGTCTTGATATTAAGGTATTGAAGATTACCTTCCCAGGTATCTCCCTTCAGCAGCGCAGGTATTATCTCGGTCTGGACCTTTTCCTTAAACTTGTCAGGTATCACCTGCATGATATTTGTCTGCTCAAGGTTTTCTTGATCAATCCCGAGAATTTCCGCGCCGGCTAGATTGAGGAAGATCATCCTGCCATCCAGTGTAGCAAGATTTATCAGTTCAGAAGAGTACCGGACAATCGCCGCCAGCTTGGTCAGTTCCTCCTCGGCCTTCTTCTTCTCGGTGACGTCCCTGGCAACATTGCGGAACCCTATAGGATTGCCGTGCTCATCCTTTAAAAGAGAAATCGAGGTCTCTGCATATCCGCTCCTGCCGTCCTTGCTGAAGACCCTGAAGGCATAACCCTTGTTAGGCTCTCCGGTTTCGAACACATTTTTGTAGACCTCAAAGCCGGCCTTTTTCTCCTCTTCTGTCGCAATGACAATACGCATGTCCTGCCCGATCAATTCTTCCGCGGTATAGCCTAGGTTGCGGCAGGTAGATTCATTAAGGAAAGTATACCTTCCTGTCAGGTCCACCTCAAAATATGAATCCTGCATGCTGTCCAGTATGCCCCGGTACCTTTCCTCCGAGCGAGCAAGCCTTTCCTCCGCCAGCTTGTTCTCGGTGATGTCCCGGGCCAGGCTGCGGAATCCTATCGGCTTGCCGTGCTCATTCAATAAAAGGGAAACCGAGGCCTCGGTATATCCTTCGCTGCCGTCCTTGCGCATGACCTTAAAGGTAAAACCCTTGTTCGGCTGTCCTGTCTCGAATACTTTTTTGTAGGTTGCATAGACTGCTTTTATCTCGTCTTCGCTGGCGGCAATCATGCGGAAGTTATGCCCGAGCAATTCCTCCCTGGTATAACCGAGACTGAGGCAGGTGGCTTCATTAAAGAAGGTGAAATTGCCGGCCAGGTCCATTTCGAAATATGCATCCTGCATACTGTCCAGTATATTCCGGTATTTTTCTTCTGAACGGACAAGCTCTTCCTCGGCCAGCTTGCGTTCGGTGATATCCTTGATAAAGTTCAGGGTCGCCGGTTGTCCCTCCCAGTCGATCAGGAGCGAGCTGATTTCCACCCATCGGACCTGGCCGTTCTTGCGCAGGACCCGGTATATTTTCCGGGTGGTAGTAGTATCCCCCCCGATCTTTTCAAGATATCCATTCACCACCTCTTCCCGGTCATCCGGGTGAATGAGTTCGAAAATACTGGCAGACATAAATTCCTGCTCTGAATAGCCAAGGGATTCCACCGCCCTTTTGTTCACGAACTGGGCCTTTCCGTCCTGTATCACGAGAATGGATTCGTTGGCGTTTTCCACGAGAAGACGGTATCTTTGTTCACTCTTTTGCAGGGCATCCTCTGCCCGTTTGCGATCGGTGATGTCCGTAAATGTTTCAATGAGTTTTTCCTTGCCGTAAATCCTGATATGTCTGACTGATTTTATTATGGGCAGATGGCTTCCGTCGGCCCTCAGCAGAATACGGTCGGAGTTGTCGATATTCTGGCCGAGGTCGGTAACAGGACAGTTTCCTTTTTCGGCCGTACAAAGAAAGCAATGGCAGACTTTCCCTACGAGCTGGTCTTCAGTACCGGCAAAGAGTTCCAAGCCTTTCTTGTTAACCTGTTCGATAATATGCGTGCCGACATCAATGATCACGATGCCTGCATCAATATTTTCAAGCAGTAGGCGCTGCACGGACTCGCTCTTATGGAGTTGCGCCCGCGAGCGGGCCAGTATCACCCCTAAAACTATCATAATAAGCAGTCCGATCATCAGACTCACAGGCAGGGCCGCATTGATGATCACGTCCCTTGTCCAGTTGCTGGCGTCAATGTCCATTCCCAGCACTGCAAACACGGCACCGGTTTTCGGGTTGGTCAGCGGAATCAGCGTTGTGACCCATGTCCCCCATCGGTCTGTCAGGGGGCCGATTACTGTTTCCTTGACGGTCATTACGGTATGGTACCCGTCGGGAGCCTCGTCATAGACATCACCGGGAAGGGTCGGGTCCTGGATATCCAGAGGTTCGCTGTCCAGATAGAAGAATATTGTACCGTCAGGCTTGCGGCTCAACAGGTAAAACCACTTGCACTTCGGATTGGCCTTGCTTATGGATATGAACTGCTGCTTGAGCTGCTGATATTCCGGCAGGCCCAAATCGGCTCTTGTGCCGGAAAGCGCCATGATCTGTTTTAGGTCAAGCGATTTTGCCACCAGGCGCGCCTGCAGCAGGAGTTCGTGGCGCATTTCGCGGTCGGTGCGCTGAAAAGTCCACCATGACAAAAGTATTCCGACAATCAGAACCATTACGATCATGTCGGTAATACTCAGGCCGCTTTTTCTGCTGCGACCTTTTGTTTGTTTATCATTCATCAAATCATAACCTCCATTGAATGGTCTGCCATTCCCTTGTTCGCCAAGGCATTCCCGTACTTCATAGCTGTTTCAGTGCATCGGTGGATGGGCCGGTTTCCCATGCGGTGTTTTTCCAATATTTTCCGATAAAAATATTCCTGAGAAATGCCGCAGTATGAATTATTGGCATGTTCTTTTTCTGTATTTGCGATCAATACAAAGGAGATGCCGTTTCCAATCTCATCAAAAATGCTTCTCTTGAAGCATATCGAAAGAAGTGTATTCTTTTCCTCAAATAATGTTTCACCCGTTGGATGGCGTGAACTCCCCGGTTCTGAAATATGTGGGAGATTTATATTTATATCATTATTTCTTATATGTTTTATTCCCATGATAACATCATATCGGAATCTGCGGCTATTACATTAAATTTGACATCAATATATCTTTTAAGATACTAATTTCTGTATATATTTAAAGGCATTAAATCTTAAACAACTGACACGATTTTTTAATGGTATTTTTTCAAATAGAAATCGGAATAACATATTATCATTAAAGAGGTTGGGAAAATGGGAAAGAGAGACTTTCCATGCATACATCCAGGTGAAATACTTCTTTGCAAATTTCTTCTGTCAACAGGCCCAAGCAGGAACAGGCTGGCCTGTAATATAAGAGTAACTCCGGAAGAACTTCAGGACGGGTTTGACAATGAAAGTCATCCCTTTACAAATGATGACTGATTATTAATCATGAAGACCACCTTGTCTCATATGGATTCATACAATTTATACAAAGGCGTTTTTAACGCTTACCGTCTCCCTCTCGCATTTGTCGATCTGGACAAGTTTGATTCGAATATAGCCTACGTTGCTGCGACTCAGAAGAATACTAACAAGACCATAAGAACAGGGTCAAAGTCCGTCAGGTGTGTAAATCTGTTAAAAAGGATTTTCGATATCGGCGGAAACGCATATAAAGGCATTCTTTCCTTTACGGTCGAAGAAGCTGCGTTTCTTGCAGAAAAAGGCTTTGATGATTTCATTGTCGCTTACCCGAGCGTTCAGCCTTCAGATATGATGATCCTTGCAGGGATGATCAGTTCAGGAAAGACAGTAAGCCTTATGGTCGACTGCCTCGATCAGATGAAAGCGATGTCCGTGGCAGGGACAAAGGCGGGAGTAAGGCTTAAGGCCTGCATCGATCTTGATATGTCTTACCGGCCGGCAGGCAGTTCAATCCATCTAGGAGTAAGGAGAAGTCCGCTCAGAACCCCTGAAGACGTGCTTGAACTGGCCAGGTATTCAAAAACCTTAACCGGTGTCGAGGTCGACAGCCTCATGGGATACGAGGCCCATATAGCAAGCCTTGAAGACGACATGCCGGGACAGAGTTTGAAAAACTCGATCATCAGGATCATTAAAAAACTGTCCGTCAGGGAACTCACAAAAAGGCGGGATTCGGTTGTAGACCTGCTCAGGAGGGAAGGCATAAAACTTCGCACAGTCAACGGCGGCGGCAGCGGCAGCCTTGTGTCGTCCGGAGCAGATCCGGATCTTACCGAGGTGACTGCGGGTTCCGCTTTTTACTGCCCTGCGCTTTTCCATCATTTCAAGGAAGTCGAGTTCAGACCCGCCGCCTTTTTCGCGCTGCAGGTTGTCAGAAAACCTGCGCCCGGAATAATCACCTGCCACGGCGGCGGCTATTCCGCATCCGGCCCTGCAGGTATTGATAAATTGCCGGTGCCGGTCTTCCCTCCCGGTTTGAAGCTGCTTCCCATGGAGGCAGCCGGCGAGGTGCAAACCCCTTTAGTCCTGCCTGAAAACGGCCCTGACATAGAAATCGGTGATATAGTTGTCTTCCAGCATGCAAAGGCAGGTGAACTCTGCGAGAGGTTCAATGAGCTTTATCTTATCAAGTCAGGTAAAGTCGTCGACAAGGTCAAGACCTACAGGGGTGAAGGCTTCGCGTTCTTATAGCAGGCAACCCTTCAAGAACTCTTTTATCATTTATCGCTAGCTTAATCCCTGGTTTTCAATTCATCTTTTCATGGTCTTCTTTGCCGTCTTGATGAAGCGGCCGAATGCCTTGTCCTTGTTACGTTTCTCAAGATACGACATTTCATGAAATTCCGATTCTTTCTTGAGTTTCATATAACTTGAATAGCGCTCTTCGCTCAGTTCTTTTTTTGAAATTGCTTCAAGAACAGCGCAGCCGGCCTCTTCCGTATGGCGGCAGTCGGCATAACGGCAGGCTGCTGACAGTTCAATAATATCTTCAAAACCTTTGTCCACCCCTTCACCTGCGCCCAGAAGGCCCAGTTCCCTCATTCCCGGCGTATCAATGAACATGATGCCTTTATCAAGGACAATGAGCTGCCGGCGCGTTGTTGAGTGCGTGCCCTCCCCTGTTCCGCTGACGGCTTTGGTAGCAAGATCATCCCGCCCGGTCAGACGATTTATCAGTGTGGTCTTTCCCACACCCGACGACCCCAGCAGACAATATGTTCTGCCGGGCATCAACACCAGGTTGAATTCGTCAAAACCCGAGCCGGTTATATTGCTGAGGGTAATAACACTGGCCGTAATGCCGGCCTTTCTGACAGCCGCAAGCTTTTCCTCAAGCTCATCCTGGGAGATCAAATCCGTTTTGGCAAGAATGATGACCGGCTCGACATGCCCGTCAGCCGCCATCACGAGATAGCGGTTCAATCTGGGCAGATTGAAGTCAAAGTGGCACGACTGGACAATGAAAGCAATGTCGATGTTGGCTGCGATCATCTGGTGGTCTACTTCCGTTCCGGCGCGCTTCCGGCGTAAAACGGTCCTCCGCGGAAAAACCGCATGTATGATAGCCGAGGTGTCGTCATTGTAATACTGCACGGCAACCCAGTCGCCAACACATGGCATCTCGGCAGACGACTCGATAGTAAAATAGAACTTCCCTGCAAGTTCGGCAGGGATATCCCCGAGTTCATTCCTGATCATGTAAGAATTTCTGTCAACCGCCGACACGCGTGCAATGCATTGGCCTTCGCGGAGGATATCTCCAGCATGAGCTTCAAACCAATTGTCAAAACCGAGATCCGTCATTTTCATCATATCTTGCCACCGGACATTTTCTTATTACTGTTATTCGCCGAACTCCGGGATCTCGTTTGCCCTAATTATCTTTACAATATTTTTCTTAGGCGTGGGCTGAATGGTCCATCCTGCAAATTCGACAGGTATCTTCGTGAAATCAATGGTTTTGAGATCGATGATAAAATATCCTCCGTTGGCTACATGGGTCGGCGCTATCTTGCTTCCGCCCTGGTAATATACGGCATTGTCGGTATATACGACACCGTTGTCCAGGTCCTTCAAGACCTTCCAGATCGTATTGCTTCTGTACCCCGAACCGGGCCTGCCGAAATAGGGAACCGAGCACGAGGATATCACAAAGTCCGCCTGATAGAGAGCTTCCTGTGTGGATGCCGGTACGGGCAGATTCCTGGTCAGTATATACCCGCGGGCAAAACGCTCCGGCGAATCGAATCCGCCCGGCATCCCTGTGAGAGAATTGTCCTTGTCAACATTCAGGTCTTCATATTTCCTGACCATTTCAAGCTGCTGAGGATATGTCGGGCTGTTGGTCATCACGTTCCCGGCATTTTCATAGATAAGTGTCTTGCCGCCTACAAATTCCACTACTGCGGATTTTCCTGATTTATCCCTCAAAACAAGGTGAAGCGGCGTGCTTCTCAGGAATATCCCCGGTTTGATCTCAACAGCCGATTGGACGATCTGCCTGCTTCTGGTCAGGGCCACAGCCTCGTCCACGTTCTTCGCCTGGCTGATTATGAAGTTGGGCAGATCGAACACTCCGATGACAGGCCGCCTGTCATTGGGGTCGTATGCCGCATACTGCGTATACTGGTCAAGATAGAGACCCGACAAAGAAAGCCCTTCAGTGTTCATGGCGTCATCGATCTTGGGGGTGTTGAATGCATTCCTGCCCCAGTATCCGTATTTGTTTGTCCAGCTGGTAAGACTTCCTGCGGGAATCCTGTCTGCATCTATGATAACATCCGTCGTATTCTTCTGCCCTATAAATCCGAATGTGTCGCCCATAGCGATGTTCATGCCGAAGTCCATGGATCTTGCCTCTATATGGGCGTTCGGGTGGTTGATAAAAATATCGCTGCATGCATTTGCAATCGGCGCAAATCCAATTATTAATATTAACATGAAGACAGCCGATACAACGAACGATAACTTTTTCATATATGATCTCTCCCTTAAAAATATTTTATTGTACAATCGGTTTCTGTTATTACATTCTTAAATGCTGAAGCAGTTTGAATAACCGGTGAAAAGCCGGATCGGCCTGTCGACGGAAACATATAGATAAATTATATTCAACCACTAACTACTGTTTTGGGCAAAGGAGGCTTCATGCAGGATTCTCAGGATAAAAAGTTTTACGGCTGGTGGATAGTAACAGGCGGATTCATATTAAATTTCATAGGCATCGGCATTGCCTTCAACGCACTTGGTATCTTTTTCAAGCCAGTCGTTGAAGAACTCGGGTTCAAGAGAGGCGATTTTTCTTTGTACTTTACAATAGCCGCCCTTTCCATGACCTTTGCCGCACCAATCGTAGGCAAGCTGATGGAGCGCTTCGATGTCAGGGTGGTGATGGGTTTCTGCACGGCCCTGCTCGGAATAACATTCTCGCTGTTGTCCAAGTGCAATACCCTTTCAAACTTCTACATCCTTGCGGTTTTCATAGGCATAGGCCATGCCGGCAGCCATATAATTCCCGTATCGACCATGATAAACAACTGGTTCAGGGTAAAACGAGGAATTGCAATGGGAATTGTCTTTTCCGCAACCGGCATTGGCGGCATGATCTCAAATCCGATCGGCAACTGGCTGATTATAAATTACGGATGGAGAAACACGGCCATAATTCTCGGAGTGGTGATATTCCTTATTTCAGTCCCAACAGCAACGCTCATTATGCGGAAAACTCCGGAAGAGATGGGCCAGACCCCTGACGGTACGCCTGAAACGGCTCAGGATATAGCCGAAGCCGCCGAAGGTCTTACCCTTGGCCAGTTCGTAAAAACCTTCTCTTTCATACTTCTTGCGCTGATGATCTTTTTCCTCAACACCCTTAATGTCGGCATCCAGCAGCACCTGATACCCTATCTTACGGATGTCGGCCATTCATCTACTTTTGCGGCCAACATAATGGCGCTGTATCTCGGCATGACGGTTGTAGGAAAGCTCAGCCTCGGTAAAATCAGCGACAAGAGCGGCCTGTCTGCAGGTCTTGTAATTTTCTGCGGAATACTCGGCGTCGGTATCGCGCTGCTGTTCGGTTCAAAACTTGTCTGGGTCGCCATCATATGGGGCATTATCTACGGCATCGGCAATGCCGTCCAGACCGTGATGCCGCCTCTTATGACGGCTTCATGCGCAGGACTCAAGCATTTCTCGACGATCTACGGTGTTATGGCGATTTTCCAGACGCTCGGCTCAGGCCTCGGCATGCCGCTTTCCGGTTACATATTTGACAAGACCGGGAATTACAACATCGCGTTCGGGCTTTATCTGATTATGTGCATACTGTCCGCCGCCCTGGGATATATGGCGCTCAAGAAATCCGCTTTAAAAACAAGCAGGACTTAGTATTTGCTGATAGAAGCCGATCTGCTTTAACAGACGAGATCAGTTCTTTTTCGGCTTCTGGTTTTTGAGCACAAGTGAGAGCGGTATGCTGGCAAGCACTATGATTCCGGCGATTACAAAACCGTTTTCAAAGCCCAGAACATTGGCTTTCAGCGATATAAGGCCGCTGATATTCGAAAGCGCGCTGCCGCTTGAAGCAACACCTGAGGCTTGCTGACTGATGGCTGAAGCTGCTTTCTGGGAAAGCCTTGCATATATCTCCGGCATTGTGCCGGCGGCCTCTCCGATGCGTACCGCGTGAAAGTGAATGAGCCTGGTCACGAATGTATTGAGTATGGCTATACCGAAGGCCCCTCCCACGGACTGGGCGATGTTTAAAAAGCTCGATGCGGTGGCTATCTGGTTTTTGGGGACCGAATTGATTGCCGTAGTCATGAGCGGTGCCATCATGAGACCGAGCCCCAGAGCCCTTACGATCTGCGGCATAATTATCATGAATCTTGTCATCGAGGGATCAAGCCTGCCGTAGAAGAGGAGCGAGCCACCCGTTACGATTACGCCTATCGTGACAAGCCATCTCGGTCCGTACCTGTCGGAAAGATGCCCGAAGAAAGGCATTACAAGGCCCAGGGCAACGGCGCCGGGCATCATCAGAAGGCCTGTTTGAATAGTAGTGTACCCGGCTATATTCTCAAGAAATATGGGCAAAAGGAATACCCCTCCGAACAGTCCCACTGCACGCGTTATACCAAGGAGCAGCGCCAGGGAATAATTGCGGTACCTTAAAAGACCCAGATCAAATATCGGATGGGAGGCGTTCATCTCGGCTGCTATAAAAAGGGTCATCCCGGCAAAGGCGAATGCAGAACAGGTCAGAATATAATCCGAGGTCCATCCCTTTTCTTCGCCGTTTGCCAGTGCGATCAGGGCGCCGATAAGCCCGATTGCCAGAAAAAGGAATCCCTTGAAATCGAAAGGTGTTTCATCCTTTCTGTTTTTATGGTCATTTATAAAGATGATCAGCCCGGCCATTACGGTTATGATTCCGAAAGGCAGGTTGATCGAGAAAATCGTACGCCAGTTGAACCAGTCGCAAAGATACCCGCCCAGGGTCGGACCGATTGCAGGCCCCAGCATTACGCCGGTTCCCCATATGCCCAGCGCTTTGCCCCGCTCGTGAGGTTCGAAGAGTTCTGCTATTATCGCCATTCCAACCGGCTGAATCGCCCCGCCGCCGACCGCCTGTATTACCCGGGAGACGATCATGGAATTAAAGTTCCACGCAAAAGCGCAGGCCGCTGAGCCGAACACGAATATGGTAAGAGCGCCAAGGTAGAAAACCTTGTTTCCGATCCGCCTGACCGTCCATCCTACCGTTGTCATGCTGACGGCAAGCGAAATCATGTAAGATGTGGATACCCACTGGACCTGTTCACGATTGACGCCGAAAGCGCTCATCATGTGCGGAAGCGCGACATTAACAATGCTGGAATCCAGGATGGCCATGAATGTCCCCATTATTACTATACCGAGGACAACCCACCGGTAGGACTTCCCGGATACTAAACCATTCATTACTTTTTAGGCTCGGTATTCGATGCCGGAATACTGCCGCAGTGGATGCGGACCTCGACCGAGAGCCCGGGGCCGAGCGGCAGATCGGGTACCGAATCAAACGCTATCTTGAGCGGTAACCTTTGAGCGACCTTTATGAACGTCCCGGATACACCTTCGGACGGCACAAGGGAGAACTTGGAGTTTGTAGCCAGCAGTATCTTCTCCACCTTCCCCTTCAGACTCACGCCGGGAAAGGCGTCTATTTTTATGTCGACCTTGTCTCCAATGCGGATTTTATAAAGGTTCTTCTCTTCGATATTGGCCTTGATGTAAAGAGAAGACGGGTCAAGTATTGAAAGGACCGGCGTACCGGCAGAGATGGTGTCACCAGGGTCCTTCCATTTTCTTACGACCAGTCCTGAAAACGGGGAGCTTACGTCGGAGTATCCCAGGTTGATTTCAGCCTGTTCCAGACGAGCCTTTGCCGATTCCATTTCGGCCCTTTTGGCTTCCTCTGTCGATTTTGCAGCGGTGATGTCTTCACTGCGGGTCCCTTTTTTCAAAAAGTCCAGCCTCTGTGTCGCATCCTCATATCTGTGCCTTGCGGTTTCAAGGGCAGTCCTGACCCTGTCGTGATCGGCTGTCGAAACCAGCTTTTCATCATAGAGGGAGTTTACCCTTTTCCAGTTCGATTCCTCAAGGCTGAGCTGGACTGAGGCATTCTTCACGGCCGTCTCGGCGATCCTGATCTCTTCGACCAGAGGACCGTGTTTTGCCTTTATGTATTGAGCGCTTGAAACATCGGCGGCGTCCGTTGAGGAGGCCAGATCCGCCCGGGCCCTGTCAACAGAGGCCTGAAGCAGGTCCCTGTCCAGGGAAAACAGCATCTGCCCCTTTTGAACCTTATCCCCCTCCTGTACAGAAACCGTTTTTAAAACTCCTGGAATCTGAGGCGACAGGTCGACCAGAATTCCGTCTATTCTGGCATCGTCTGAAAAAACAGTCCCCTTTATAAAAAAGAACCAGTAAATGAAGCACGCCAGAGCGACCAGTACGAGAAAGCAGACAGCATACTTTAAAGAATTCTTGTGCGATTTGTTTTCTGCAGCATTTTCAACCATTTCATTTACCTCAAATTTGATTAGCAACCCTTACCCTATTTCATTCCTGATATGAACAAGGTTTTCCATACATCAGCACTTTATAAATAATTTGGCTACCTTAGGCAATATCTTAATCATTCCCGGTAAAATGCCGAAATGTATTATGAACAGGCTGTATAAAGTTTATACCCGAAAGGAAAGCCATGAAGAATTTATCAAATAAAAAATCTTTTATGCTGCTTTTATCCATATATGTTCTTTTCTTTGCAGGCGGGTGTTCATCATCTTCTTCCTCATCCTCGAATACGGGAGCGGATTACACGGCCACAATTAAAAACACATCCGCATACATAAACAGCGCCATCAGGGAGTATAACCTCGTCGGCCTGAGCATAGCGCTGGTGGACAACGACAGGATTATCTGGTCCGAAGGCTTCGGCTGGGCCGACAAGGAGCTGAAGACGCCTGCTACGGCCGATACAGTATTCATGATAGGCTCTGTCTCAAAGACGCTTACCACGGCGTCCCTGCTCAATCTCTACGACCAGGGGCTGGTGGAGCTTGATGCGCCCGTAACGGGCTACCTGCCTGAATTCGATATGGCTTCTCGGTTTCCCAACCAGATGCAGGGCATAACCGCAAGGCGCCTTCTCAACCACCACTCCGGCATCCCCGGAGACATCTGGAATGCAGGCTTTGTTGAGGAGATGTGGGACGGCTGGGATACCGGCCTTTATATCAACTGGCTCTATTCATACCTGAGGGACGACTACCCCAACTATGCGCCCGGCCAGATTGCATCATACTGCAACACGGGCTTCGTGCTCGCGGGCGAGATAGTGCGCAGGACAGGCGGCGCTGATACATTCACATCTTATATGCAGGAAAACCTGCTCGCCCCGCTCGGCATGAATCACAGCTCCTTCAGGAAGATAACGGATAACGCGGCAATGGGTTATGTGAACGGTCAGCCTGCGCCGGGGATGGAAGCTAACCTGACAGCGACAGGCGGCGCATACAGCACGGTTATCGACATGTCGCAGTTCATCATGATGCTCCTGGGCGACGGCCTTCATCCCAACGGGACACGCATACTCGCCCCCGCGACCGTAGCCCTCATGGGCCATGAGGAAAAATCCCAGCTCGATATCTTTTCATACTTCAACCCCGGCCCCGGTTTCGACATAACCAACGACTATGCAATGAGCTATGCCGGGCGCGCCTGGATAAAGGACGGCAGCACGACGAATTTTGAATCGGTCATCGAGCTTCTGCCTGATAAAAAGCTGGGCGTCGTTGTGCTCTGCAATTCGGATACGGCCGGAAATATCAAATACGCGATCGCCCGCGAATGCCTCAAGAACGCGCTCATTGATAAATACGGACTTCATCAGAGCATGCCGGCACTTCCCGTCATCCAGTCAATACATGATGCCGCACAGATCACAGGCATATACGTGGGGAATGCCAAATACCATAAGGTCATTAACAACGGCGATGACACACTCACACTGAGCCTTAACGCCAATGCATCCTCGCCCAGAAACCTTACGCTCAGCTATGACGGGTCAATGTATGTCTGCTCCGGCTGCACTCAAAAATACGCTTTCAGGAACATATCCTGGGGCGGAAACAACTTCTTCGTAATCATACAGGTCGGCAGCAGCGGCTCCGAGATGGAGGAACTCGCCTGCGGCGGCTACGCCTTTTTCATAATGGGACAGAAGGTCACGCCGTCGATAACCCCCGCATGGACGGCAAGGCTCGGAAAGACCTACATCATCGATAACTTCGGCTTCAACGACATAGGATGGGGTGAGGCCTCACTGTCATTCTCGACAAAGGACGGTTTTCTCCTGGGCGGCAAATACGGGGTGCAGAACGTTCTTACGCCTGATTCTACCGGTGATGATCTCGCGTATGTCTCGGGCATAAACAACCGCGGCGACAGTTGCGTGAGGGTCGAGCCGGTAACGGGCGGTGAAAGAGTGACCATGGGCGGCTATTCAGGCTACGACATTGACCTCGTCCCTGACATAAACATAGGAGACGTTATAATCGGCAGCGTCAATTTTCATCAGACAGACTGGTATAAACTGGCGATCACTACCCCCGGACAGGATATCAGCGTAACGACATCGGGGACTGACCCGCAGTATACGCTAGTCCTCTTTGATTCGACTCTGAAGGCGCCCATCGCTGTAGGACAGGGATTTCTTGACTGGGAAAGCATTACCGGCACATATTATCTGGCGATCACGCCGTCACCATCTGACGACAGCGAATATACGATGTCAATAACCGCCTCATAGATATTCCGATTCCTATTCAAGCGCTGTCGTTGTCCTCTGTGTCGGAATGCGGCTCGAAATTGGGATCACGAGCATCCTGCTTCGCTCCTCAAGCCGCAGACGAAGAAACATCATCTTGAATATAAATCGGAATAAAACCGTCTAATCTCTCGACTCTTTGCACTTACCGGATGAGTCGCCGCATAAACCTGAACTGCAGGCCCAGACATAATATGCGTGCCTGTGACATAGCCGGAGTTTATTCAAACAAAACGAAAATCGAGAGGGACATTTGTCAACAGTTCGATTAAAATAATTTTTATGCTTCTGATGAATGTAACGCCGGAACCATACCGGACCGTGATGTGATTTTTTCAATGAAAGGAGAATGAAATGACAAAGCAAAAGAAGATATGGGCAGGAATTCTTGCAGCCGTCGTGATTGTGATGGCATCAGCTTTTGGGGCTGCATGGTATTTTTCTTCGGCAATACTTTTTCCTGAAGTCGCATGGGACCCCATCTATGTAAAAAATGGAGACCCTTCAGTCTGGGGGCTTGCCTTTGAGAACATTACATTTCCTACCTCGGACGGGCTTACCTTGAACGGATGGTATATGCCTGCGGACAATTCCCGCAAGGTCATCATCCTGGTACATGGCCACGGAGCCACGCTGCATGAGGGAATGAAATATTCGCCCGTTTTACATAAGGCCGGGTACAACGTCATAGCATTCAACCTTCGGCGCAACCTCGGCAATCCCGGAGAAGGCGAGACAGGAGAGCACTTCGCGACAATGGGCTGCCTTGAAAAGAACGACATTATCGGTGCTGTGGATTTTGCAGCAAATATGAAAGGACAGAAGGCCATAGGAGTGCTTGGCTTTTCAATGGGGTCGGCGAGCTCCATCCTGGCTATGGCTGAAGACAAGCGCATTAATGCAGGCGTATTCAACAGTGCGTTTGCCGGCATCGAGGATGAGATCGCCGATGTGGCCCGCCGCGATTACCACATCCCCCGCTATCCTCTGATACCCTTGGTGGTATGGATCGCGGGGTTGAGGGCCGGGACCAGCTTTTATCGATGCTCGGCGATCGATCATATCGGCAAAATTTCTCCACGCCCGTTGTTCATCATGCATTGCAAAGGCGATAAATATGTCGAACTGTCCCACGGGCAGCGTTTGTTCGCTGCGGCAAAAGAGCCTAAGGAGATGTGGATTGCACCGTGCACAGAGCATGTCGAAGAGTGGAACCAGTGCCGCAGTGAGGCGGAAAGACGGGTGCTGGGATTCTTCAACCGCACATTAAAGATTCCAGGCGGCGGGGAATGAAACATGCTGATCAGCCGATAAGCTGACGGGTTAATAAATTTGTATACCTGTCCGGGATGCTGGCAACCATATAATTTGTTATTTTGAGTTCTTGGTTATCAACATCCCTGGTCTTGTTCCTGACTCATTTGTGCTCTTCTTCGTTATTCCACATTGAAAACCGTAAATTCCTCCATCATCGAATTGGCTATACGTTCCGGGGTCTGGAAAGATGGCACGCCGCCGGTTACATCCCCGATCTTTGTATATTCCTTGAGCACGAATGGAACGCCGTGGCTTAGGAATACATCCGGCCCGTCGGTTATCTGGAAGTGCAGATGCGGCCCTGTTGAATTTCCGGAATTTCCGAGTCTTGCAATCTCATCGCCTTCATATACCGTATCGCCCGCGTTCACCTTTATCGAGCCCGGAATGCAGTGGCAGTAAAATGCATAATGGCCTCCGCCTATATCCAGCACCACAAAGTTCCCGCCATAATCAAGCAGGGAGTGAAGGACAACATCCTTTAAATCGCCATGGTTTTCAGGGAGCCCGTCCTGCACGAAAACGACCGTTCCGCCGGCAACCGCCAAAAGAGGCGTGTCGTAGTTGAAATAGCTCGTGTTTACGGCAGGATCGCCTTCACAATCATTGGTGAATTCGTCATTCATCTGTATCGAGTCGAAAGCAAACCGCTCCGATGTGAAAATTCCGCCTTCAAGAAATACCATGTTGTTGAAATGATAGCCAAGCTTGGACTGGTTTTCGAATATGAGCCTGTTCCCTTTAATGGGAGAAGCAATCACCAGCGGCGTTTCATCAAGCCGGGGTTTGAATGAGCCGCCCCAGATTGAGAGCTCTTCCCCGTTCTCCGTATTTTTGAAGGTAAACGAGTGTATTACTTCCCGGGGCGGTGTCTGCCCCAGCGGGATCGGCAGCTGGATCGAGAGGTAATAGCCCGTCAGCTTATCGAATGTAACAAACGGGTTTGCGGGCAGAGGGTCCTTATAAATCAGGGGCAGGTCAGCCTTCTCGATTACAAACAGAGGTTCTTTGGAATAGCAGTCGAACACCGTAATTTTCTGGAGCTCCAGTCCTTCTTTCTCATACTCCCAGGTCTTCAGCGTGTATCCGATTCTCAGATACTTTTCCGTCTGGAAAGGGACATCACTGAAAACCGCTTCAATACTGCCGGAGTTGTTACTGCTGCTATTGCTGCAAGCCTGCAAAAATAATATCAAGGAAAGTGTTACGGTCCATAGCAGTTTATTCATAGAGTTCTCCATGTCTGAATTGATGATAATTTATTGGCTGACCTTGATGCGTCATGTTGTCCGTATGCTGTCAGCATACTATTTATGTCGGCATACGCAAATATTTGATAATAGTTATTAACCTGTTTTGAAATATCTTAATTTAGAGTGAGTGTTTTTCCAATCATGCATTCCGGGCAAGTTCCGGAAAAATCAAATCCCGTATCATGTTGCTGAAATACACTTGGCATCTATTTATTTATGAGATATAACATCATCATGCAGCATGGTTGCTGAACTGAATGCTGCAAAATATGCAATACAATTCCATGAGGAGGTTATGTATGAAAAGATCACGGAACATCACTATCGTTTGTTTTCTTTTGGCATTGTCCTTTGTTTGCGCTTCCTGTATTAAACCGCCAGAGCAGCCTTCAAGCGGCCCTGGCGGCAGCGATTACCTCTATTCTTCCTACACCAGAATTCCTTACCCCAGTACAAATGCCGGCAATAGCTATATATATCAGCCTGCCGGCGGCGCCCTGCCGTCCAGCCTTCCGGTAATAGCGTATCTGCATGGATATGAAGCTGATAACGGACTGTCAGCCAACGAGGCTCTGGTGGTCCATATCGTAAAGAAAGGATATATAGTGATCTATTGCAATTACGAAATTCTGGGGGTTCTGCCTTCAAATTTTGAGTCTAATGCAGCCAAAAACATCAATGATGGTTTAAATCACATTAAAGCTGACAGCACATGCATCCAGCCTGCCACCAATCCGGATGGGACACTCAAGTTCGGTCTTATAGGCTGGTCCGTCGGCGGAGTTACGGCCATCAATATTGCTGCGGCAAATTATCCAGCCGACTATGTACCTCAGCCCCAGTTTGTCATGGCAATAGAGGCTAACAATGGAGGAGATATATTCGGAGAAGAAGTGACGCCTATGAATGACGCCAATAATATTCCCAGCGATACTAACATTCTCATGATTATGGCTGAGGAAGATGCCAAATTGAATACCACATGGAATACATCTTCCAGATATTGGAGCCAAATAACTCAAATCCCGGAATCAAGAAGACAATGGATAGGCCTTTATTCCGATTATAATGGGACACCTGATTCGAATGACCTGAAAGCGGTTCATCGATGGGTTGCCGGCGGCGGCAGCAGAGATAAGATCAATGCCCTTGATTATTACGGGTCATATAAATGGTGCGTAGCCATTGCTAATGACACCTTCTATGGCACAGATCGCAGGTACTGGTATGGTAATACCCCTGAACAGACCTTTATGGGAAACTGGAGTGATGGATCAGCTGTCAATCCGGCAATTGCTTGTTCGAACTGCGCATTCTGGCCGATGCGTTCTAATGATCCGAGATACCCGGAGGCCAAGGCGGTGTGTTTAGACGAGCAGTTGTGTATTTATAATTAAGGAGCTGATCGCGGCATAGGTTATCAGATATTAGGAACCTGAAACGTCAGGCCCTTATAGTGAGCAATCTGGCTGTTTGCCTTCAATCAAGGCTTGTTGCCAAAAACCTTCCTGGGCATGCCTGAGATGAAAATCGTGTGAATGTGATATCGTTTCAGCATGCCAGGTCTTCAATATTTTATTTATACAGCATCACCCCTTCCCACACCTCACTGCGTATATCATCAGGATTTTCAATGGTTGTTCTTTAATTCGTTCCGAATATACGGGTCATCCGGTGAGCAGTTTCCCATGCTAGCCAGACAATATCAACCTGGCCGGGCCGTTCGGTTTTTTTCAAGGTTTAAAACCGGATGCCACCGGGTTAAAAACAATAATTTTATATGTTCAAGCAGCCGTCACGTTATTCGAAGCCGCTTTCATTTTTTAAAATGTCCTTCGGGAGGAAGACGGCGCTTGCGCTTGCCGAAGATTATAGATTTTGTGGGGCAGGCGTCTCTGCATGAATAGCAGGCGAAACAGTCTGGAATGGTTTTTTGCTCCCTCTTCAATATGGCGTTCATGACGGTCGAAGGGCATGACCTGGCGCATTTTTCGCAGGCTATGCATGTATCGTAATTAACGCTTATTTTGAAAATGCTCGCCTTTTCGAGAATCCATCCAAGTAACCCGAACGGACAGAACAAATGGCACCAGGGCCTGTAAACGAACAGGCTCGATATAAGAAGCGCTGCTATGAAAACTCCCCCGGCGATGCCTATGGAAACAGGATTATATACGCTGAAAGGATCTATCGGTTTTATTATATCCTTTCCCCATACAAAGGCTGCAAGAATGAAGGCTGCAAGAAAAACAGCCCGGACGCTGTTTGAAACAACGAAGGGAATGCGGATCTGATTACCTAGAACGGTTTTGCCTTTTGCATCCTGATTGATCCTGAAAACAAGATCCTGCAATGTCCCTGCCTGACAGCCCCATGCACAGATGTATTTGTTGGCAATAAGCACGATTATAAGGAAAAGGGCCAGCGCTATCATACGGGGTGGAAATATCACATGCTTTTTGGCTAACAGAAAGAATGCATCTTTTATCGTACCCATTGGAGCCGGATCAGACCCAAGGATAACGCCGAATATAATCAATGAGGCAAGCAGCAGGACTTTTCTCATACGATCATTCATCCTGTGTTTTTCTGCATACAGAAATACGGCTACGAGAAAGATTAACCAGAACGCGAACTTTATCCTGATTTTCACCCAGTTTTTTGAAGCATGCTCTTCAGCAAGTGCGGCGCGGCTTTTTACAAGCTCTCTTATCCTCTCTTCTGTTCCGAATTTATCCAGGCTCGTTTCAAGCTCCGATTTGTTTTTGAGATCGAAAAGTTCCTTCAAGATTTTATCATCAAGATTGTTTGCCTTCCCGAAATCCATGATCGTCATGCCGGGGACGATCGACATATTCTTTTCATTAATCGATATCTTTGGCTGGTTTTCCCATATATTAGACATTACATAGGACGCGATCAGAACAAAGCCCGCAAGGGCAATAAAATAGACAATCACCGTTACGGATGACCTGACATCTTTCATATCGCCTCCCCTCAGCCTGATCTTTCAAGCATTGCGTGTCGTTAATTCAAGCATCTTTCCTGAAATCAGACGGGCGCCTTTTCATTCCCGATCCATACATGCGTGCAAATAAGGCTGAAGCTTGGGTGCATCCAGCCATACTGGTGTATTATTTATACAGAATTATCCCCTGCCATGCCTCGCGGCGTTCTTTATCGGGATCGTCAATGGTTGATATATTTTTCGTTCCGAATATGCGGGTCGTCCTGTGTATGGTGTCATAAGCAGGCCACAGCTTATCGCCCTGGCCCGAGCCGTTGGGATCGCCGTAAGTTGCAAAATTAACCCATCCCGATTGCATCTCTTTTCCTACGCTCCGCCTTTTTCCCGGACATGCACATAAAGTCAGGAGAGTACCGGCCATTGTATTGTAGGTGTGGAACACGTGAACTATTTCGCTTCCGTGAGTTGCATCGAATCCCAGCAGGCGGGGCAGCGGGGTGGTATAATCGAAACGGTAGAACCATGTCGGCGCATGCCGGCTGTAGGCTTCGGCGAACTGGATGGACGGCTGAAGAAAGATTGCGTCCGTAGCCGCTTCAATGACGCTGCCCTTCGATGGAAATCCCGGATATGCTACAAGGATGCGTTCCTTCTTATCGGCGTTTGTAAGATCCAGCATCCTGTTGATGAGCAAAGGCGTGGTGGGAACGATGGGCGGATCATCCCCTTCAAACAGCGTCGCCTCGTCGTGGTTGGTCCCTATGATCAGGGGGACTTCGGCGGTGGCCCCTGTGGCTGCTGCGCTCAACAGTTCGAGCGGCATGGTCTCGGTCCCGGTAGTCGGCCCGAATGAAATTGACCCGGGTCTGTTTATCGCGTTCCAGTCCATGATCTTTTCAGTAGCACTGACGAACCGGTCTACAGGCATATCCCTGAGCTTGCCGACTTCCTCCGGCTTCATCCCGAGGAACTCAAGGAATTTGGCCGCATAAAATGTTCCGGTCTCACGGCCGTATATGCAGGAAGGCGCCCCGCTCTCGGCGATGGCCCGGTGGAAAAGACCTTTGGCCGCTGGGGCGCATAAGAGTGAGAATATGGTGGAACCTCCCGCAGATTCCCCGAAAATCGTCACATTGCCCGGGTCTCCGCCGAACGAGGAGATGTTGTCATGAATCCATTTGAGCGCCTCAATCTGATCGCGCATTCCGGGATTATCGATAAAATCACCGGCAAGACCGGCTGCTTTCGCCATATCGGAAAAATACAGGAATCCCAGCGCGCCCAGCCTGTAGTTCACTGTCACGACAACAACATCACCCTCCTTGGCCAGCCGTCCGCCGTTATAGAGACCGAGCGAACCTTCGCCAGACATGTACGCGCCTCCGTGATACCACACCATGACAGGTCGTTTCGAAGCGCTTTTTTTCGCCCATATGTTCAGGAACAGGCAGTCCTCGGACTTCTTCTCGCCCTTTCCAGTGAACTCGATCGGTGAAGGTGGCGGCTGCGGTGCGGCGAACCCGAATTTAGTCGCATCATAAACACCCTCCCAGGACTTTACCGGGACCGGCGCCTTGAAGCGGAGCTTAGCGACAGGCGGCTCAGCATATCTGATCCCCAGCCAGCATACGACATCGCCGCAGAGTTTTCCCTTTACTTTACCCAACTGGGTCACGGCGATCGCAGGATCGGACTGGCCGGCAGTATCTCCCTGAACAGTTGTGCCTGTTTCAACCGGAGGCGTGCCGGGCACATTGCCGTTTTCCGGAGAGGTTCCGGCAAAAAGGCATACCTGAGACATTATGACTATAAAGAAGACAAGAAAAATAACTCTGACGTTTCTCATTTCAACCTCCGTTAAATTCATGAAAACTGGCTGAATGAACTGCGCAAGACAAAAGGTCTCTCATTAAAACGCTTCTGTCAAGTGAGGAACGATTCGGTGCACCATAAAGAGGTACGAATCAACAGGCCTGATGTTCCTTAAGGCAATTCGACTGCTGATTTATGTACGGGTTCGAATCGCGCCGTCTGATGGGTTTCGATAAAAAGCCTCTGCCGCAACACGGTCAGGAGGACAACCCTACAGGCGGAAATCCTTCCTAACCATCCTCACCGCCCTCCACGTACCTTCCAGGATGTTGTTTATGCCCGCGCCGCTCTCGCTCTGTGCACCGACAAAGTACAATCCCCTGACCGGAGTTCGGTGAGGGGCGCCCTTGGTACCCATCACCGGTGCGCAGCCTCCGAAGGCATGGTGCTTCAGGTGCGTAATCCTTTTCCAGTCATCAGGTGTAAGGATAATCTTAACGCTCGCATGTGCGCGAAGGCCCGGGATTATCCCCTCGGCAAGCTCCAGGAGCTTGTCGGCCATCTCCTCCTTCCTGTCCTCCCATGCCGCCCCGGACAGGTTGTTGGGCGCAATGGTGTACACTGTCACGGCATGGTGTCCTGCCGGGGCCATGTCCGGCGTGTAATAAGTGGGTACGAAGATAAGAAATCCGTCCTTTCCCTCGTGATACTTTCCCGATTGGACGTTGTCCACGGCATGTTCGATATCCCTGGTAAGGTAGTAGTAGCACACGGCGTCCTTCTGCCAGGGACGGGGGTCGAAGTCGATTCCGAGGTGGACCATGAGGATTGATTCCATGAACTTCATGGTCTCGATGCGGTGTATGAATTTTTCCGGGAGATACTCACGTCCCAGGAGGTCATAGAAGAGCTCCCGGGCTCCGCCGCTGGCAACAACTATATCCGCCTCATAAACGTTATCATTTGAGGAGACAACTCCTTGCACCATACCGTCTTTGTGCATTATCTTCTGAACCTCGACGCCGGTTTGAATTTTTCCGCCGTGGCGTCTTATCTTCCGTGCAAGGGCATCAACCAGAGGTCGTATACCGCCCTCGATACAGCGGTAACTGGGCTGAAGCCCTGTGCTTGAAACCGTAAGAGGCACGCGGCTGTCAAAAGCAGGCTCGGGGTTGACCGCCGCAATCCCTATTCCGGGGAACTGGGACGGCTTCACTACGAAGTCCGCAAGTATCGATATGAAAACGGCCTGCAGCGTCTCGTCCCTGAAGAGCTTACCGACCATCTTCCTGGCGCTCCATCTTATTTGCGGCAGAAAAGGCAGAAGCTTGGCGTATAGGCGGATCTTAAGCAAAACCGATGCCGCCCCCTCAGCTCGTTCGGCCCTACGTGCCAGTGTTATTAATTCCATGAACCTTACATACATCCGGTAATACCTTTCGATGCCTTTTTGTTCTCCGGGGAAGCGTGATTTGAAGAACTCCTTGCGCCACCATGGACCGCCGTATTCATCGGGCCTGCGTATGGTGATATCAGGGAATATATAGGTGCGGTCGCTGCGCCGTGTTATCACCTCGTCCATGATGCCCAGGTCCTCGAGTATATATCCGGCCTGCTCTCCTGGTCCGAAGCCCTCCATTATGAGCTGACCCAGATCCCATGAGAATCCGTCCCGCGATATACCCGCTGTTACGCCGCCTATATCTGAGTTCTGCTCAAGAACGGTCACTTCACAGCCCAGTTTCGCAAGGTATGCGCCCGCCGTTAACCCTGAAAGCCCGGACCCGATTATTATGGCTTTCATATGTGTCCTCCCGTGAATTGTATTCGATGCAATGAGCTTGAACTGTAATTCTCAGTGTACACACAGTCTACTGGGGGTTCAATAAGAAAACTCGGGCATATATTTTGGCGCCTTCTCTGCACTTTACAAATCCGTTTTCAAACCTCCGGAAATCTCGTTTTTCGATCCTGTTTTATTTATTTTTTTACAGATGCCGATCATTGCAAATTATATGAGTGAAAATAGAGGCCGGGAATTTAGTCCAAGCATAAAAGCCGACCAGATTTTTCCTGTCTTTATAGCCCTTCTTTATGGGACTTCGCATATATCGCTTTATACTGTTGCTTTAATATTCCCTGTTATGCTCGTTCTATTTTCCAGTTTATCTGTGACGGTGCTTCTCGGCTTTGTTCACAAACCCGTCGCCAAGTTTGTCATCATCCCAGAGCCTGTCACTGGAGCATCCCTCATCTATGCATCCTGCTGCATGATCATAGCCGGATTCCGGCTGATATGCGTCAAGCCGCAAGGACTGGCGGGTTTAAACCTGTTTTTTACCGTTTTCAGTAGCAAGGGGGATGAAAGTAAGGCGAAACCGCCAGTAGCGAGGAGACGTTATGGAAGATAATAAAACAGAAAACAAAGATGAATTCTATGTCCTTGAAACAGGACGTGCGGGCGAGAAGCGGCTGAAACTTCTGCATGAAGTATATGGGGCCGGCACGGAACGCCTGCTTACAGAAATCGGCCTTGAACCAGGTATGAAAGTTGTCGATTTCGGCTGCGGACCCGGCATTGTAACACGCTTTATCGCCAGGCGTATCGGACCTCAGGGTATGGCGATCGGGGCCGATCTGATACAGGAACAGCTTCTTGTCGCCTGTCAAGAGGCCCTCAACCAGGGGCTGGATAATATCCGGTTTGTCGAAGCGGATGTCTATTCGCCGGGCCTCAAGCATGAATTTTTTGATATGGTGTATTGCAGGTCGGTTTTGTCTCATCTTCAGCACCCCGAAAAGGCGCTTGGAGAAATGAGCGCGCTCGTGAAGCCCGGTGGCGTACTCGTTTGTGAGGATATAGACATGGCGAGCATATACAGCGACCCGTTCACAAAAGAATATGAAAAAATGGTTTCGCTGCTGCAGGCGCTGGGCAAAAACCGCAGGGCCGATTACAGGACCGGTTATCACCTGCCGGAGATGTTCAAGGTCACGGGGTATTCAGAACCCCATGTAAACTCATATCAGCCCAGATACAGCACCGGAGAGCCCAAGCGCTACTGGGAATATACTCTGTATGAACTCGCCCCTGTTCTCGTTAAAACAAAGATCATAACACAGCAGGAAATGAACGGGCTTGCCAGAGAACTCGAGCGCATTGGAACCGATGACATTACCGTTGTGGCCCAGGCGGTGCAAACCCAGGTATGGGCCAGGAAGTGAAAAGTTCATCAATTACTGGGTGTTGCCCTGTTTTTATGCTGCGATGTGAACGGCAAGGTTTTATACTTTTGGGATGTTTGTATAAAATATTGAGACATCACAATTAATTACAACCGCCATTTAGTCCCGCAGCAGCTTTATTAGAATTTGATGAACACCTGCATTCATTAAATTCAGATTGATCCAAACATGATTGCGGCATACCAGAGGACCTTGGATTCCATCGCTGCAAATATCAGATAAAATTTTTTTATAACTTAAATCTTAGACTGGATTTTTTTAAATATCCGTCCGATATTGAATTTATGAAAAATCAAAATTTCAATCCATTGAATTTCATGCTTGTTGTCTGTTTTACCATTCTCGCTGCCTGTTCACACGCCACGCACAGGATAGAAGGCCCGGGCACGGCGCAGGCTGATGACATGTCACAATTCCTCATTATGAAAAACAGCCGTGTCGACAGGAATCTGGCCTATGAGATCGCGCTTATCTACCTGGAAGAGGCCCGCGCGGAAAACATCAATCAGGATGTGGCTTTTGCACAGATGTGCATTGAGACAGGTTTCCTTTCATTCGGCGGAACCGCCCTGCCGGAACAGAATAATTTTTGCGGGCTCGGCGTTTTCAATTCAAAGACCACGGGAGAATCCTTCGAGGACATGCGCATCGGCGTCAGGGCTCACATACAGCATCTCAAGGCATACGCCACAACCGATCCCCCTAAGAACAAAATTGTCGATCCGAGGTTTAACAATGTCAAAAAAGGGAGTGCCGTATATGTATTCCAGCTTTCGGGGAAATGGGCCAAAGACCCTGCCTACGGCAGCAAGATTGACAGGCTTGCTTCCGAATTGAGCGATTTCAGCCGCCAGGGCAAATCCCAAAGATAAAGTGCTGATGACGATGAACTGAAATGAAACAGATGATGCCGGTTATAATGCTGGTGCTGCTGGCCTTTCTCGGATGCAAAGGCCTTGACAGGGAAATCAGCATATCGAAGGCGGATATCCAGAAAATGGCGGATAAGAAATTCCCGATTGAAAAGAATGCCGCTCTTGTAAATATCAGGCTTTATTCACCACGTGTGTTTTTCAAGGACGACAGCATCGGACTGGCCCTGCAATATTCTGCAAACCTGCTTTTAACAGGGATCAGCGGAAATGTTAGCTTTAAATGCAAACCTGTCTACAAACCGGAGAATAAATCCTTTTACATGAGCAATTTTGAACTTACCGATATAACCATGGACAATGCAGGCGGGTTCACAGGCAAGGACAAGCTTATGGGTTTTATATCAATGATAGTCAACGGCATGTTAGGCGACACCCCGCTGTATACGCTCAATCCTGACGATTACAGGCAAAATATGGCCAGGATGGTTTTAAAGAACGTTATTGTAAAGGGTGATAACCTGGTGCTGACATTATCGCTTTAACGATTCTTCTGCTTTGAAACCATAGCTGTTATAAAATGGTGGTCATTGTCCAGCCCTGTCGCAACAATTATATATATCAGCAACAGGGCTAGACCTGGTTGATTTTTTTCTACTGTATTCCTGTATCCGCCTTTATCATACTGTTGACGGTATTGCGGAGGTCATCTGCGAATACGCCGTTTAACGACATGCTCATCTGCTCCTCGTAAGGGGTGCCAAATACTCCGGGCATCGGGTCCGGGGAATTTTCCCATTCGGCGGATGGCACAAGATAAAGCAGAGCGTCACCGGTCAGGGCGGTTACCATTTTAAAAGGTGCCTTCATGACCTGTTTGGCCCCTTCAATCGGCTTTATGGGAGAGCCGTCCTTTCCCACATGGTCCCCTTCCATTATGCCAAGACCCATGTGTGTAACCGCTTCGCCGGGATACGCCGCGATTTGCAGTTCCTTTCCGAGCCTGATGTAAGTTACAAGGGCCTCGGCCTGGTTTTTGCCAGTGAATGACATGTCTATCAACGAACGCTGAATGTAAAGAAGGAGAAGGAACAGAGGGTTGTCGATCGAAACAGGTACAGAACTCCTTTCAAAATGAATCCCGTTTCCTATTGGAACCTGCTCCTCAGTCATGGCCTGAAGGGCCTGTTTCGCAACATCTTCGCCTAACTGCCTTGCAAAACCGTAGCAGTTTTCCTTATTGGCGTCGAAATCTTCCCAGTCCCCCGGGTTTACATCGCCCTGGGTTCCCTGAATGAATATTGCCGGGGCATGGATCCGTTTCTGAACGTAATCGACAAGGTAGCCACAGAAATCCCTGGAAATATCGCTCGAATCGTCGGTCACGATGACAGGATGGCAGGCATAGTTTATCATCACGCCCTTCGGCTGGCCTGTTTCAATGTCGACAGCCTCAAGAACGTTGATCGTAAAATCCACATCCGGATGCGTAAAGTTCGGCTTGAAACCTTCTGACCTTTCCTTGTCCGCATCCTCTTCGTTTAGCGTAGTCCAGCCCCTGCGGTTGTAGACCCATTTCAGGTCTGCACCGTTTTTCTTTGCATTCTCGCCGTTTTCTTTCCTTATGACCGATGGCTGGTACTGGGTCTGTGAAACCAGCAGCCTGGAAGGGGTCTTGTCATCGTTTGCGTCCACCACCGTCTGGATCGAAGCGTCGACCAGGAACTTCCTGTATTCCGGAGATACGCCTCCCATATAACCCAGCAGGTCGAGAGACGAATGTGAATGGGTTACTGCAACGAGGATGTTCTTCGAAGGGATATCAGTCCTTGCAGCTGCCCCATCGGTTATATCACGAATCACGTTATTGCTTATCATGGCCGCGTCAATCACCAGAAAGGCTATCTTGCTGCCGCCCTGTTCCACCACCATGGCCCTGGCATACGGTGCATCGTGTACACCCTTTGCCCGTGCAATAATAAGTTTGCCCCAATTTCTCACACCCAGTATTCCAAACCCGCCGAGGCAGACTTCCTGATACCAATCGGGATTGTCCTTAGGGACAAGCACCTTTATAGCGGCACCCGCAAGGAAAGTTCCTTCAGTTGTCATTGCTTCAGCAGATGCAGGTGAATCGTCTCCGCCACCCGAACTCGAACATCCGGAAAGAAAAACCAGGGACAAGATCATAACTGCAAAAATAATATTTCTTTGTTGTCTCATAACTCCCCACCTCATAGTTAGAATTATCAAATTATAGCTATTGTTAAATTAATTGGAAACAATAATATGTCAATAACGCATGATGGAATAATATCAAGGAGATTAAAAATGAATAATGATGAACTGAAGGCAGCCCTGACAGAGACTATTCCCTGGGTCAAGCTCAGCGGCCTTAAAGTCGATATCTTTGAACAAGGCCATGTCCGCTTGACTGTTCCTGTAACCCCCCTGCACATGAACCATGTGGGAATCGTGTATGCCGGCACATACTTCATGCTCATGGAAGTCGCAGGCGCGGCCCTGTTTCTCGCCTCTTACGGCGTGGAAAGTTTCATTCCCATAAACAAGGCGATGGGCATCCGTTTTCTCAAACCTGCATCGACGGACATCCATTGCGAGCTCAATTTAACAAAGGAAAAGGCGGACGAAATGATCGCACCCATTATCGAAAGGGGGAAAGGCGACTGGATACTGGATATGAATGCTGTTGACGAAGCAGGAAAAACCGTAGCGGAATCCACATGCACTTATCATATAATTCCTCTTCCGAAGGCATAATCAACTCTTGCTTTGAAATTGAGTCAACCATTGACAGAGAGGCATAAATACTGATAATGTGGACTAAATAGAAGCGTTTGTTGTTTAATAAGCAATCCGGTTCAGATGCATTTAATATGAGGGGGCTCAATTATGAAAAGCAGAAACACAACCAGACTGGTGACGGCTGTTTTAACATTTTTTGTATTCCTCTCACTTTCAGGGTTTTCTAACTGCGATCACAAAAAAGACCCGAGCCTCGAACCGCCGGCCTGGCCGGTCTGGGTGCATACTCACTGGGTGTGGGAAAACAGCGGGACACAGGAATCAACACTGAATAATATCAACGGCTTCCTTGACCACGGCATCCCTGTCGGGGCGACCATTATCGACCGCCCCTGGGCTACGGATTCAAATACATTCATACCCGATCCGGCCCTTTATCCCGACCTCAGGGATTACGTTCAGCTCTTCCACAGCATGGGCATAAGAGTAATCATGTGGGCTACAAGCATTGTGAACGACACGGCCTCCAATTTTCAGGAAGGCAAGGATAACGGCTACTTTTTAAGCAGCGGAAAAACCGTTCCCTGGTGGGGCGGCAAAGGCGCCCTTCTCGATTATACAAATCCCGATGCCCTCAATTGGTGGCACGGTCAGATGGACAATATACTGGATATGGGCATCGACTGCTGGAAGGTCGACGGGACTGACCCATTTGTGATGCTGTTGCTGCCGGCCATAGGTTTCGGAGGCAAATATATCACATGGGCCGAATACCGTGACCAGTGCTATCGTGATTTCTTCGATTACACGCGGGCCAGGCTTGGCAAAGACAGGGTGATCATGGCCCGGCCTGTCGATGACCAGGTCCTGAAAATAGGACTTCCTCTCGTGTATACAAGCCGGGACATCAACTTCGCAGGATGGGTCGGCGACAACGACAATGACTGGGGCGGCCTTAAGCATGCTCTCAACAACATGTTCAGTTCGGCCCAGTTTAATTTCGTCAGTTATGGATCGGACATCGGCGGGTTCAGGTATGACGGAAACAATTACAAGGATGTTTTCATCCGCTGGGCGCAACTCGGAGCCCTGTGCCCGATTATGGAAAACGGCGGAAACGGCGAACACAGGCCCTGGATGTTTGATGATGAAACCCTTGATATATACAGAAAATACGTATTTCTCCATCATGAACTCATCCCCTACATCTACAGCCAGGCCGCATACTCATACGAACTGGACAAACCCACGATGAGGCCCCAGGCCGGTATTTACACCTACCTTCTCGGGGATGATATCCTGGTGGCTCCCTTCTATGAAACCGGCAACGACAGAACCGTTGTTTTCCCGTTTGGAACCTGGATTTATTTATGGGATGAATCAAAAGAATACTCTGCAGGCATCAGAAAAATAAACTTCCCTCTTTCGGAATTCCCCGTCTTCATCCGAAAAGGGGCGATCATACCCATGAACGTGACAAATGATGCCACTGGATATGGAACCGCACTTTCAAAAGATTTTACGACCATCCTCGTATATCCGGAAAAAGGTGAAAAAAAGTTCGGCCTTTATGAGGAAATGGAAAAAGGTTCGCTAATTTCTTATGTAAAAAATAAAAACTCACTGACTTTAAAATCAACACCAACTAAACGTTCTCTTTTATTCAGGGTTTATGGCGAACCTGTTCCGCAGATAGTACAGTCCGGTTCTGGTATAGAGTTTGCAAAAGTTTCAAGTATGGAGGAGCTTGCCGCCCTGCCGTGCGGTTATTACGTTGACGGTAAAATTACCTGGATTGTCTTAAAAGATGCAACAGCAGGGGCTGAAATTCAAGTGATACTATAAAAATTTAGCAATATTGTGAAAGGCTTCAGGGAGGAACGATATGATCAGACCATATTATTTTCTGCTTCTTATTTTACTTTCATTTGCCATGTTGGCGGGCACCGGCTGCAGCAGTTCCGGCAGCGATGACCAGCCTCAAACTCAATACCAGCCAAAAACGAACGACAACCCCTACCCTTCATCTGAGGACACTTACACCGGTCTCAGGGCGGGTTTCGGGCAGGTTCCGATACTGACCGTCAATGACAATGTAAAAGGCTATTGGATGGCCGGATTTTCTATTGTCCGTCCTGTTTCAGGAATTCACGATTCGATTTATGCGAATGCAATTGTGATAGATAACGGGGAAAAACGTCTGGCGATCATTTCTTTGGATGCATTCAGCTTAAGGTATGAAGACACAGAATATATCCGGAATGCAGTGCAGTCTCTGGGTATTGACAATCTGATGGTCCATTCCGTGCACAACCATCAGGTACCTGACAACTCCGGGATGTGGTCCTTCATCGGTGACTGGCTCAACGACATTCTGCATTTCAGGATAATGGAAAGTTCTGTGGATATATTCTCGAATATCCTCAGGGCTGCGGCAATTCAGTCTGTAAGGGAGGCGTCAAAAAATCTGGCGCCTGCAGACATGTACATAGGCCAGGTAATGGACAAAGACAGGCTCGACTTGCCTGACCCGTCAAAGGTCGATATTTTAAGTGATCAGGACACCGCCGGCATAGATCAGCTCCAGCAGCCAAATGAACTTGGGGTAACGCGTTTGCGCCCTCCGTACATAATGGACAACGGCATCAGGTTTGCGGTCTTCAAGACAAAGGACGGCAAGAGCGTTATCGGGAGTATCGTGAACTGGGACAACCATGTGGAGACAATATGGAGAATAAACCAGATGATCTCGGCCGATTTTGTAGGCTATCTACGTGATGCCCTGCATGAGAGGCTTGGCGGTAACACCGTCTATCTGACCGGTAACGTCGGTGTTATAACCGTGCCTGAATATGAACCGGAGCTTTTTTTCAACAGGGAAAAAAATCAATTTGAGGAAATTGATATAACCACGGGTGTCCTTTATGACGGGACACTGTATTACGGTTCGAAATCCCAAGAGGAAGCGACAATAGACAGCCCTGAAAATTTTGAAAAGGCGTGGGCGCTTGGAAACGCAGTCGCGGATATCATCATAGATGAAGTCAAGTACGGGAACATGGAACTCAATGCGGACCCGGCCATAAATGTGGTAACTGAAAGATTCGACATAGGGTTTCAAAATCAGAAATTCCTGCTGGCCAGAAATGTAGGTATCATGAAAAGGGAAGGCCACACTGCCGATGACGGGTCAAGCAAGACATGGACTGAAATGGACCTTATAACGATAGGAGACCTCTGGCTTCTTACTATTCCTGGCGAGCTGTATCCCGAAATTGCAACCGGACCGATAGGCGTACCTGAAAACAGGGATTATAACGGTAAAAAGAAAAAAAGCGATGGTTTGTTCAACAAGGTCCTGCTGCCGGACATATCAAGCCCGGTTGAAACGCCGTTGCGTCCGATGATGCAGGGCAAGGTAAACATGATGATGAATCTCGGGAACGACCATCTGGGATATCTCATTCCCAAGACCGAATGGAATGAAATTGAACCATATACATACGGTTACACCCACGCTCCATACGGTGAGGAAAATTCTTTAGGACCTGACGCGGCAAAAACGATTTGTGATGAGGCGTTGATCTTATTCGGAAAAGCAAACAACAAATAGAATCGCAGAATGACTGCCTTGAAAAAAGGCGGCTGGATGCCGCCTTTTTTCTTTTGATTCATCAAATATTTTCGATTTCTTTTCTTTCATGCAAATATTGACTTTTAATCCTCATCGGTAATATTCTGAGAATTCCAGTATTCAATATATAATAAGCATATCAGGGGGCATGAAACATGGGTATACTTGCAGTCAACGGAGGAGCTCCGGTTCGGGATGTTCAAAAGAAGCCATGGCCGGACTGGCCGGTATGGGACGAAGATGAAAAAAAAGGCCTTATCGAAGTACTTGAGAGCGGCGTCTGGTCCTACATGGGCCCCAAGGAAAGGGCTTTCATCGAGGAATTTGCCCGGTTCAACGGCAGCAAGTATGCACTGGCTATAGCCAACGGCACCATTACCCTGCAGCTGGCGCTGGAAGCATGCGATATCGGTTTCGGGGACGAGGTGATCGTGCCCGGCCTGACCTGGCAGGCAACGGCCGCGGCTGTCCTTGATGTCAATGCAGTCCCCATACTGGTCGATGTGGAGCCCGATTCTTGGTGCATAAACCCCAAAGCTGCCGAGGCTGCAATCAACAAGCGCACAAAGGCCATCATGCCGGTTCATCTTTACGGGTGCATGGCTGACATGGACGCCATCATGGCGATAGCAAAAAAGCACGGTTTGAGAGTTATCGAAGACTGCGCGCATCAGCACGGTTCTGTCTGGCGCGGCAAAAAAGCCGGAACAATAGGAGACATAGGCAGCTTCAGCATGCAGCTCAGCAAGGTCATGACGGCCGGCGAAGGCGGTGCGCTGACTACAGATGACGACATGCTCTGGGCAAAGCTCGATGCACTGCGCAATTGCGGCAGAAGGCCCGAAGGGACCCACACGATAGACGACAAGGGTTCGGGTACCTACACGCTTGAGGGCGACTTCATACAATCGGGTAACTACCGCCTGAGCGATTTCCAGGCCGCAGTCCTCTTATGCCAGCTTAAAAGGCTCCCGGCTCAGACGAGAAGGCGCGATGAAAACTATAAATATCTCATCACGCTGCTTAAAGACATCCCCGGCATTGTCCCCCAGAAGCGCGATGACCGCATAGATCTGCAGTCCTATTTCAATTTCGGCTTCACCTATGACAGGAATGCATTTAACGGCCTGTCTCTGGAAAAATTCCGCTGGGCGCTGATGGGCGAACTCGGCTGCGTTGTGGATGACTGCTATCAGCCGCTCAACGACTGCACGCTCTACAGGCCTCATACCAAGAGGCGCTATAAAATCAGCGAGAGGCACTGGAAAGCCATAGATCCGTCAAGATTCAGCCTTCCTGTCTGTGAAAAGCTTTTCAATGAGACGGCCGTTACCTTCCATCACAAGATACTGATGGGACCCGGGACCGATATGGATGATATTGCAGCGGCAATAAATAAAGTGCAGATGGCAGCGGATGAATATGCAGCCATAACGCTACCTTAAGGCAGGCCGGATATGAAAAGAATAAAAGTGGGTTTTATCGGAGCGGGTTTTATTTCACATTACCATGCACGCGGGCTTAAAGCGATCGCCGGTGTCGAGCTTGCGTCTGTCTGCGCCCTGCCCCTTGATAATGCAAAGGCGTTTGCCGGTACTTACGGGATAAAGGATATCACCGATGATGCCATGAAAATAGCAAAAAGCAGCGTCATCGACGCCGTTGTGATAGCCACCCCGAACAGGTTCCATGCACCCTTCACGCTTGAATGTCTGAAAAACGGCAAGGATGTGTTTGTAGAAAAGCCTCTGGCAATCAACACTATCGAAGCGGAAGAAGTAGTAAAGGTTTCAAAGAAGACAAAAAAGCTTGTCATGGTAGGCCATATGTGGCGCTTCGACCTTGAGGTCAACTACATAAAGGATATAGTCCAGTCAGGCAAAATCGGCAAAATATTCAAGACAAAAGGCTACGGCATCCATGTCAACTGGGGCCCTGCCGGCTGGTTCAGCCAGAAAAAACTGGCTGGCGGAGGAGCGCTGGCCGACATGGGCGTTCATGCAATCGACACTGTCCGTTATATACTCGGTGACCCGAAGCCTGTTCAGGTCTATGCAAAAATAGGGACTTATCTTGGAGACTACGACGTGGATGATACCGGCATACTGATGATCACCTGGGATAACGGCGTGACATCAATCATCGAAAGCGGCTGGTGGCAGCCTCATATGGACGGGCCTGAAGCCGGTACAAGGCTTTACGGCAGCGAGGGTTATGCGAGCCTGTTCCCCACCGAGCTCAAGTTCAGAAACGGCTTCCTTTTCGGCGAATTCAAACCCGAGCTTCCGCCGAGGCTGGAGCATTGCGATCAGAGTATTTACACGACCCAGATGACACATTTCATCGATTGCATAAGAAACCGCAAAACGCCTTTCCCCGGACTCTCAGAAGGCACAACCATCATGAACATAGTTGATGCCGGCTACAAATCATCAGAGACAGGCCGGGCAATAAATCTTCAGGATGGAGATTAAATGAAACAGTATCTTCTCGGAGTGGACATCGGGAATACGAAAACTCAATACGCCCTTGCCGACACTGAAGGCAATATCGTTGCTACGGTCTATGATGTGGGCGCTAGCCATGAAAACCTTGGTCCAGACGGCGCCGGGGCTGCAATTACCGAAGGGATCGGCAAGGTTCTGAATGCTGCTGGAATTAAACTTGAGCAGATTAAATATATCTATTACGGGGCCGCGGGCGCAGATACCGCAGATGATTTCAAGCTGCTGCGCAAGGTATACAAGAAAGTCACTCCGAACATCCCGTTCGATTTTGAAAATGACGGATATATAGCTCTCAAGAGCGGTACGATCGACGGTGTGGGCATGCTGGTAACCAACGGCACATCGAATACCAATTTTGCAATGAATGCAAAAGGCGATCTGAAGCGCATCGGGGGGCTTTCATTCCATACCGGCGACACATTGGGCGCAGTAAACATCGCCATGTTCGTATGCCGTGCCGCAATCCGTGGTGAGGACGGCAGGGCCTGTCCGACCGTTATCAGCAGGCTTATCACCGGGGCTTTCTGTTTAAAAGAGGTTGAAGACATAAAGAATGTCCCTCTGTTCCCGGAAAACATACAGAAGGTGGTCGAGATATTTTTCGAGGCGGCGCGCATGGGCGACGGTGTGGCGCTCGAAATTACATGGATGCTGGTCAGGGAAACCCTGCACATAGTTGATGAATTTCACCGAGGCCTGTTCAAGCCCGGCGAAAATTTCAAGCTTGTGCTCGACGGTTCGGTTTTCAAGCAGAAGTACCAGCCCTTTATGAACATGCTCGAACTTTGCCTTAACCAGAAGTACAAAAACAGAATTAAGATAGTCGTCCCAGAATGGGACCCGGTCCTGGGCGCCGTGTTCCACGCATATGAAAAGAGCGGCCATATACTGACCAGGAAAATCAGCGACCGCATGATAAAGACATACATTAAAAAGGAAAGCTCATGAAGGTATGTATAATCGGCGGCGGCAGCACATATACGCCGGAGCTTATTGAAGGCCTGATCAAGATTACCGAAGTGGCAGATGTAACCGAAATATGTCTTCTGGATATTCCCGAAAGCGCGCACAAGTTCGAGATCCTTTCTGAATTTTCCTCAAGGATTCTGAAGGCTGCGGGAAGCACGGCGCGCTTTTCATCAACATACAATGCAGAAGAAGCGGTTACGGGCGCCGACTTCGTAATCAACCAGTTCCGTGCAGGCTGCATGCAGGGACGCATAAATGACGAAAAGATCCCTCTTGAATACGGGCTTCCGGGTCAGGAAACAACCGGCATGGGGGGTATGGCCAACGGGCTCAGGGCAATGCCAGTAATGGAAAAATATACAGACCTTGCCAGAAAACTCTCGAACAATGCCTGGATTATTAATTTTACCAATCCCTCGGGCATGATGACCGAGTTTATTGTCAATTTCCTTGGCTATGAGAAATGTGTCGGTCTGTGCAATTGTCCTGTCGAATTTATATTGCAGGCGTGCATAGCGCTGAATTGCCCGGAAAACGAACTGCTTCTGCGCTATTATGGCCTTAATCACCTAGCCTGGGTGGACAGGATTTTCGTTTCCGGTAAGGACAGGACCAAAGAGGTTATGGAAAACATCCGAGTGAACATGAAGAACATACCTGACCTTGAATACGGCGAAAATTTCATCCCCATGCTAAAGATGCTGCCCAACCCCTATCTGCGTTATTACTACAACACCTCACAGATGCTCAAAAGCCAGATTAAGGACAGGTCATCAAAAGGCACCAGGGGGCAACAGATACTCAAAATAGAAGAAGAACTGCTCGTGCTCTATTCACAGCCCGGACGAACCAAACCGCCTGAAGAGCTGTCAAAGCGCGGCGGCTTCATGTATTCGACAGTGGCAACGGAACTTATCAGGAGCATCGTCACGAACGACGGCCGTACACATATAATCAATACGCGCAATAACGGCACGATCGAAGATTTCCCTGATGATTATATAATGGAAATCCCTGCAAAACTGACTTCATCAGGCCCGGTCGCCATCCCGCTCGGCAAGGCCGCAAAACCGACCATCGGCCTTATCAGCACAATCAAAAACTATGAACGCCTGACAATAGAAGGTCATCTTGCAAAAAATGAAAACCTTATCAAGCAGGCCATGCTTATCCATCCTCTCGGCCCTGAAGAATCAAAGACAGACGCACTCTGGAACGACTTAAAGACGGCGAATAAAGGCTATTTTACCGTATTCTAATAGTAATTACAGCTCTTATCAAAAATGAATATCCGTATTTAGTTTAAGGCATATTTAATAACGAACAATCTGTTATCACCTCTTAAACCTGACTGATGATGACTGCAATCTTTCGAGGTCAGCTGTTTTTCAGAGCGTGCTCCATACGGTCCAGACAATATATGGCATTGGCCAGAGCCCGGGCGTGAACAGGAAAACATAAAACGGCCATTGTGCCCGGATCAGGCCGGGATTTAATGTCAACGACACGGTCATCGATACGAATGAATTCGAGCAGGGAACTGTTCATCGGTCCTTTGGCCAGGACGAGGGGCTGATGATCGGGATCATCAAGGATACTGTGCAGGTTGATGTCGGGTCTGGGAATAAAATCGTTCCCCAGGGCTGCTATATACATATCCATCTGGCTGTTATCGATTGGTCCTATACAGACTTTCCCTCCCAGACGGTAAGTCTCGATTGCAACCAGTGCAAACACATATTGAAGCAGATAGAAAGACCAGCTTGATTTAAAATATCCCGAAAGGAGCTGTTTTGTCCTGTGGCAGCTCTCCCTTGCATGGGATTCGTCAGCCGGATTTAGGAGTTTGTCGCGCCAGGCCCTTGCTGCTGCAAAAATAGTAGCCAGACTGGTTAGTTCCACCACCTGCCCGTTAAGTACGCAGTTCAGGAGATATTTTGCCTGATCGTCTTTAAGATTTCTGAGGTTTCCCGCAAAGGGTCCCGACAGGCACAGGCTGCCACGGATATTCTCGAGTATGGCAAGGGCGTTTCCCTTATGCCGTTCAGCATCGGCCGGTAGAATTAACGGGCGCAGCCTAATGGTTGTCGTCAGCATATTATTAAACCATATGTTGACATGGTGTTGTTGTTCATCCGTATCGACTTCCGGCTCGAAATAGCCTACACCGTCAATATAGTTCTCAAGAGATTCCGTCCCGATAGCATCAAGAGTAAGGCCCATGCGCTTAAGCCCTTCCATGATCGTTGAGGGATCGGATGTACCGGGCACACACCATTTTTCCGCTAAAACGAAGTGCATGAACTTGAGTGTCTGAATGGCCCTGCTCATGTCCGGCAGTCTTGAGCCTGTAGGGTTCGACAGGGCACCTTTTAAAACCTCCATCCTCATTGCACCGAATTGACGCTGTTCGATTACTTTAAAGCCGTCGGAACAGGAAGGCCCTGTTTCTGCTTTACCCGGGGGAATGTTCGCTTTAAGAATGTTTTCATGAGAGTCGTACAAGACAGCGCCTCCTTATTCGTAAAGAAACCGGCAAAATAGTCAGGACTTCCCATGCCCATTGATAGTTCTGCGGCCATATTGCAAGATCGACCAGACGGACGATGCTGCACAGCTGATATAGACGCATCATATGGTTATAGAACCATTTTCGTCTTGCAATAAGCCTTATCAGAGAGTTCGGGAATATCCTGAACTGCGCAAGTGAGAAGAGAAGATAATGATACATATGAAGCTGCATGGGGCCATCCTGCACGTCCTTGTTGAAGGTTACGATCCAATCCAGACTCTTGGATGAATCAGTAGCCCCTTCTATATCCTGACCGCTGATGAGTCCGCGGGACAAAAAATCCTTTGTGATAAGATAGTTTGGAAAGAATGTGAGATGGAAGGCGTTGAGTACGAAACCCTTGGGAAGCGCCAGCATAAGTTCCAGACTTTCCGCAAAGGACTCCTCACCTTCAAGCGGATTGTTTATAATCACGTCATAATATATCTTGAAATATGATTTTCCATGATATGGAATATCGCGCAACCTGTTAAGCTCTCGGGCGGAGGATATTATCTGGGCATTTGTTTCGCGGCGGTTGTAGACATCCCGGCGGGTTTGCTCACACCCGCTCTGAAAACCCATGACGGTAAAAACCCATCCGGCTTTGCGTAATGAGGTAAAAACCTCCCTGTCGGCCGCAAGAGGATGCGTATAGGCATAGAACGGCAAGTCAATCTCTGCTTTGTAACGCTCAGCAAACTCCAGACACCACTTTTTATCTACATGGAAGACATTGTCCCAGAAAAAGATCATTTTCAGATAGGGATTATTCTGCTTGACCTCTTTAAGCTCCCGGATAACGTTATCAACGCTTCGGCGCCTGTATTTTTCCAGCCTGAGTCCGTGGATGCAGAAAGAACATTGCATGGGACACCCCAGTGCGGTCATGGTCTGGTGAATGGTGCGGTAAGGATCCTCCAGCAGGCCGAATCCGATGTAATCGATGCTGTTTCCCTGCTGCAGCCTGCCTTCATCGATGTATATCTTGTTTTTTTGACCATATGCGGGCAATGGCATGTCATCGAGATTTTCAAGCGGATCGCGCATCGGATTACGGATGATCCCCTCTCCGTTCCGAAGCCAGATATTGGCAGTGTCATTATAGGGTTCATTTTTCAGTATCCGCCCGGCAAGTTCGGGGAGCGCCTCTATTCCTTCACCCAGGCACACCATATCCGCATGCTCAAGGCAACCCTCTGGATCGATAGTGGGATGCGCCCCGCCCCATATTACAGGTACTGCCAGTTTTTCTTTGATCATAGCGGTGATGCGTTTGGCCAGATGTACATGTGCGGATTGAAGGCTGATTCCGATCAATGCCGGTTTGAGCTGCATCAGTTCGGACATAAGAAGTTCAAACTCATTCTCCTGGACTTCACTCTGGCAGTCATATGCCTCGGTAAGATCGTTCTTCAGTGTTTTGGTGCTCTTTTGAGTCAGACGTTTGAAGGCAATGAAGGTAACCGGTATGTCTTTACTCTCGAGCTTGGCCATCAACAACCTGAGGCCGTAATTGTCATAGTTGAAGAGCGAAACTAGCGCCACACACTTTGGCATTGCAATCTCCCTGACCCAATCCACACCGGAGTACACTTCATATACTTTCAAATACAGCTAAAGAAGCCGTAATCATACTCCTTTGCAAGACGTTGGTATTTTAAGCCATTTTCCCAGTAACGGCCAAGCATCCATATTTGGGATTACAGCTTATCAAAGTATAACAGATTGTTAAATGCCTGTCTTATAAAAAACGGAGGAAAGAGTCACAATATGTTGATTATAATATCTTTTATTATATCCAAATAATATCGGGCAGGCTGAAGGTCAGACCGGACATACTCTGAGAATTTATATGTCTCCCGGGATACCAGTATTTTAGATAACAGGCTTATTTATAAACCTCATATACCATGGATTCATTTACTTTGAAATAATCTTAAATCACATACTTTTCACTTTACCCATACCCGAAGAAAATCGATACAGGTACATTCTATAAAAACGCAACTTTTCCGGAGTTCACTTGTCGCCATTCACATGTACTTCTTTTATCTTTCGTATGAGCTTTCCAAATGGAACAAACTGAGATCATCCGCCGTCGGTTTGCGGAAAAGCAGTGTTGGAATAGAGGTATTCCACCTTTTCTTTGTGCTTCATCTCTTCCGAGGCCATCAGGAGAAGCATGTCTTTCACGGGTCCGTCCGGATGAATGTCGGCCAAGGCCTTGTAAAAGTCATGTGACGCCTTTTCCCTGTGCGCTGCCAGCAGATATGCATCGCTGCTTTTAATTTCAGAACCTGTCGAAGGTTTTTCCATATATTCTGCAATCCTGTAATCCACAGCGTGGCTCATCCTCAGGCTTCCGGCAGCAACCCTGCCGTTAAGGTAATCTTCCAGAAAGGCCCTGTGCTTTTTCTCCTCGCCGGCCAGAAGTGCCAGTGCATCTCTGGCCTGGAGATCAACAACTTTTTTAGCGAGTTCAGAATAGAATTCAAATGCCTCTATTTCCCTTTGAATGGCTATATCCAAATAATCTTTCAGTCTCTTGTCTTCCATAAATGTCTCCTCCTTTTTTATAATAATAAGGCTTCAAACAAACAAAACCAGATAAAATCCTGATAATATATTTTAAACGGCCCGTTAAATTTGTCATGAACCATACTTCAAAATGCAGTTTTATATCCTATCCCACCAGCCTCTTTATCCCGGAATATAAAAAATAGAATGCAAAACAAACAATAAAAGCGGCACAGGCTCCTATCAGACGCCGGTACACGCCTGCAGTAAGCAGATGCCTGCCTTTCGCAACGATGAATGCCACGAGCGAGTACCATACGAGGTCGCCCATTATATGACCTGCAAAGAAAACAGCTATCCCGGGGAGCCCGAGCGTTCTGCAGTAAAGGATATACCCGAGCCCGATCGTGGCCCACCATATCGCCCAGTACGGATTGGACATGCTCATCACAATGCCTTGCAGAACAAGACTCCCCTGCTCACCGGTGCGCAGCTCATCCCAGTTGACGCTGAGGCCCGGCAGCGGATCTTATCATACCGTAGCCCATCCACAGGAGTACGGCTGCACCCGAGAGTGCTATGCCGGCAAAGACAGCATCTTTTTTCAGCAGCGGTGCAAGGCCGTAAAGGAGGGCCAGCATCATGACGAACTCAAGGATTGCATGCCCGAGGATGAGTACGGGCCCGGCCATAACACCCCTTTTTGCACTTGACGTAACGGTAACGGCAAAGAGCGGTCCGGGCATAAGTGCGCCGGAAAGTGCAATGACAAAGGATGTTGCAAAGACGCCTGCCAGGATAAACATCTTTGTTTCCTGTTAGGGATTGACCTGCGGCTGCCTGCCGACAACCTTGATTCTCATTACAACTTTTTCTCCCGATACATCAGGATTCCTCGTTATTATGCTTACCTCACCAGATTGCCTGAGCTTCTCGAAGACCTTCTTTGCGTCAGCCCCTCTCGTTTCTGCAAGGATAGCCGTATCGGTTCCTGTAGAATACTTACCTATTACACGCGCTTTCATGGCACCGAGCATGAAAGATATGTCTTTGATCGCCTTGTCACCGTCTGCAACAGTGACAGACACATCTATCATTACGGGCGAAGGAGCCGCCTTCACCTGCATCTCAGGTGCTCCGGCCTCTTTCATTTCTTCCCGGGCCAGTGATTCATCAGGCTCTCCAGCGGTTTCCCCTTTTGTCTTCCCCATTGCTTCAAGACTTAATGTTTCCTGATCATGCATGATCTCATTTTTTTCCTTTATCTTTACAGAAGGGGCGACCTGTTTTTTCTCTACTGCAAGAGTGTCCTTTGATCCGGGCACAGGTGCTGCAGCAGGCTTTTCCGCCTGCTTGACCTGCGGCAATTCATTCTTTTGAACAAGCGCCTTCTCCGAGGTTAATCTTTCAGGTTTATTGCTGATTTTACCGGCCTCCAGGGGCATCGGCCTGACTTGCCTATCACCAGAACCCTGTACCATGACTTCTCTGGATTCTTTGAGAACCGGCTGGGATTGAATCAAAGGTTTCATTTCAGGACTTGTCGCCCTGTAGATATAGACGGCAAACACTGCTATGATAATGGTTGCAAATGCCTGTACAGGCAATTTTATATGCAGCGGATAGAAAAGGCGGTTGATAACGCCCTTCTCCTTTTTCTCTTTTCTTATATTTTTCATTACCTGCTCCGAAAACCATGGAGGCGGCACAACCCTGTCAAGTCGACGGACCAGATTAACGGCTTGGGTGAGCTCGCCGAGCTCCTTTCTGCACGAGGGACACGATGCAATATGGGCCTGAACTATTTCTCTCTCTTTCTCACTGAGGAGATTATCAATATATGCATTCAGAAGCTCTTTTATGTTTTCGCAGTTCATATGATTTCACCCATAAACTTTTTAAGGCACTCTTTCAAAAGCGCTCTTGCCCTGAAAAGCCTTGACCTGACAGTGCCATCCGGCAGGCCGAGCATGCCGCCTATTTCATCGTAGGAGTATTCTTCAACCTCCCTTAATACGAGTACCACCCTCTGGTCCCCGTCAAGGGCGCTTATGCATTCCTGGACTTTCTCATCGAGATCGCCCTTTATGAGACTGTCCAGAGGAGTCGGCCCCCTGTCTGCCGGTTCAAGTGCTATCGCCCCCCTGTCGTTCAACACCGGTGCATCGATGGAAGTGCATTCATGCCTTTTAAGCCGTCCCGTTTTTCTCACCCTGTTTCTGGAATGGTTAATGACAATACTGGCAAGCCATGTGGAAAAAAGCGACTCGCCCTTGAACTTTGCCAGGTTTTTGTATGCCGTCAGAAATGAGTCCTGAACAACATCGAGGGCTTCCTGGTAATCGGACGTTATCCTGTAGGCCATGTTAAGCATCCTGTCCTGATGCCTTTTGACGATAACACCGAAGGCCTCTGCATTGCCTGCAAGGCAGCGGATGATGAATATTGCATCTTCATCTTCAACATTGAGCGGCAACCCTGTTCCGGGCCGGTTATGATCCTTTTCCGGTTTTCTAACGAATATACCCACACCCTATGGACAATAGACTTTGGGCATAAAGTCAAGGAGAAATTTAAAATATGAGAGTAATGGAGACAGGAGTCAGGAGCCAGAATGATGGCAGGATTTTCCGTTTCTTTATGGGGTCCGGAATGATGGTGATGACAATTCAATTTTTGATTCATTTCTTTCTTTTTTTCTCATTCCGGCCCAAGGGGAAAATCCTGCCTTATCCCTGTATCCTATTTCGATTTTCCGATTATAAATTCAGCTTCAGTCCGGCCTGAAGACTTGAGGAATATCCACTGCTTTATTCCCTGAATCAGGCAGTTCCTGACAGCTTCACTCAGAGCCTTTGACGATTTCAGGTCCACATCCCTGACGGTTCCGTCCGCATTGATCTTCAGCTTAACAGTAATTTTCCCCGCATAACCATTGCCTGTTATGCATGTTTCAAGTCCCTTTATACGGGCATTGGCCGTGTTTGCAACAGCGAGACCGGAAAGCTTCCCTGATACCCTTATCACTTGAGCATTAAGGCTGCAGGCGGATCCACCTTTCTCTTCTTTCATTGACGAATCCTGTTGCTTGTCCTTGCCGCCCCTGTAAAACACTGACGGTGCCGCCTGCAATTTCAATGCTTCTGCCGACACTGCATTAAGGCCCTTTGGGAAACATCCTCCCACGGCATAATCGGAGACACCCTCAGGCAGTGGGAGAGGCTGCTTTACGGCTGAAGTTTTGCCGTTTCTATTTCTGATTTCGGTATCGACGGCCACGAATGATGTGTAAGCGGTCAGCAGATTGTATGTAAGCCCCAGGTCGGTAACTTCCCTGATCCGTTTATCGTCAGAGCGCAGCTTGTTGTAGTCCGAGAGGAGCGTTATGCGCTGCCTGGCCCAGAGATATTTCAAGGCCTCGGTTTTGTCGGGCACTGTTAGTGACACATCTATCGTATCCGCATATCTCCCGTTTCCCGTAACACCGCTCAGGGTGACTGACCCCCAGGGCCGGCCGCGCCATTTACCGAATATTATAACCGGCCTTTCTGAAAGCACATCGGGTATGCTGGGCGGCTCAACATCATAGACATCAAAACCGTCATATTTAACTTTTATCTGCGTAAGTACAGGAGAGACTATCATCTTTCTCAGGCTCCCGGCCTTGGCTGCGGCATCCCCGGGTTTTTCGACTATGAAAGGCTCGCCCATGCCAACATGCGCAATGCCTTCAATAAGGTGGCGGTTGACGCTCGAGCCTATCCCGAAGGCGAACATGTTCGCATCATCCAGATTGTTGCGGATAAGCTCGAACGCCTCCTCCTCAACCGTTACATAGCCGTCCGTGGCAATGACCACCGTGCGCGAAACACCCTTTGCCTTATTCAATGACAGCGCACGTTTAAGAGCAGGAAGGAGTTCGGTGCCGCCGCCGCCCTGCTGGCTGTCGATCATGTTGATTGCCCGGGCAATATTTTGAGGCGTAGCACTTAGAGATTCATCTGCCATTACGGTTGAGCCGCCTGAAAACAGCATGACATTGAACTTGTCTGTAGGCCTTAAATTGCCGATGAGATTTCTCATGAGTTCTTTAGATATATCAAGCGGAAAACCATGCATCGAGCCCGATACATCGACGATAAAAATATATTCCCGGCCCGGGATGTCGGCATTGGTTACCCTCTTAGGCGGCTGCATCATGAGCAGGAAAAAGTTTTCGTTACTGCCCTCCGAAAGCATCAGCCCTGATTTTATAATATCTCCGTCAAGGCGGTAGCGGAGTATGTAGTCCTTATTTCCGCCGTATGTTTCCGACTTATCAAGATTTATCAGCGCATTCGTCTTTGAACTGAACGAGATCTTCACTTTGTGTGTCGGGCATGTTATCTGGCTTATCGGAAGGCCTGCCAGTAGCTTCACATTCATTCCAAACGCGTATGACGGTAAGTTTCCCTGTTTCAGATAGGGATTCTGAGACCATTTTTCTGAAAGGGGCGCACTGCCTTCAGCCTGGTTGGAATACCTGGGTCCGACTACAGCAGGGTAGACAAACTCGTAGACCTTGTCTGAAGGAATGATAAGCTCGGTATATTTAAGCTCAACCCTGATTTCGTCACCGGGCATGATGTTTGCTACATTCATCTGGAACACATTGGGACGCTGCTGTTCAAGAAGAGACGCGCTCCTGCCCTGGTTTCTCGCCTGCTCATATTCCTGCCTCGCATCATCGCGCTTTTTGATCTTTGCCTCGATAATGCGTTTCCCGATGATCATCTTCATCCCGTAAACTGCGGCCCTTGTTGACGCAGGAAATACATATATGGCCTCGAGAGGCTTTTTACCTGCATTTTTATAAACCTGCGTAACCTTTACATCTGCAATCACACCCGAGATGCTTACATCGGCCGATGTCGATTTGAGGGGCATCTGGTCAAGTCCTGAATCATCGCTTTTAACAAAAAAATATGGCGAGAGCGTCCTATCCCCGCCATCTTCCTGTTGAGCATCCGCCTTCCCAGAAAAAAAAAGTCCCGAAACCATAACCAGTATTGCTGTAAAAAATCTGAGAAATTCCATTTTCATCCTCCGGAAAATTATTTTTCGTACTGAGACACCGCAGGAGAGAAAAAAGTTCCCTGTGATTTTTTTCAGGAGGGACCGGTCCCGGAATATTGTGCGTTAACAGATATGGATGTTTTGGATATCCTTGCTAGGATTTTCGGTGCAGCATGCTGCAGCTGTAGGATTCGGTCAGTCGAAAACCTCTCTTATCTTAGCCAGCAATGCCGGCATTGAATAAGGTTTGTTGAGAAATGCGTTGACACCCTGGGATATGGCGTCCTTTACCGCCGGGTCATGCGCGAAGCCTGAAGTTAAAAGTACCTTTACTTCGGGATCGATTTCTTTCATGGCTAGAAAGGCATCTCTTCCTGACATGACCGGCATGGCGGTGTCCATGAAAACGCCGCTTATCTCGGAATATTTTTGCCTGAATATACTCAGGGCCTCTTCACCGTTTTTCGCCTCAATAACCTTATAACCGTTTTCTTCAAGATGCTCTTTGGCCATCTCGCGGATAATCTCATCATCCTCTGCAAGCAGGATTATTCCTTCTCCCTCTGCCTTGTGCTTTACCGAAGTCTTTGCAAGGACGGGTTCGGAAACGGCGCCTGTGTATTTTTTGAAGCATACCATGAACAAGGAGCCCTTGCCTTTTATTGACCTGACATCAATGAAACCCTCATGCTGTTTTACAATGCTCTCTGCCATCATCAGCCCGAGCCCGGTACCTGTCCCCTTTGTTGAGAAAAAAGGCTCGAATATCTTTGAAAGCGTGTCACTGTCCATTCCAACTCCGGTGTCGGATACGCTGACAGTCCAGAAGTCCTGGGGTTTGATCTCTTTATGCCTTCTGAAAAGATCATCGGCGGCATCGATGCTTCCCATTGATATATCAAGCACCCCTCCGGGATTTTCCTCCCTTCCCTCATCATTGTCATTGCCTGGGATGCGTTAATACAAAGGTTAAGGAGCAGATGTTCGATCTGTAATTCATCAGCCAGGATGAAGGCCTCCTCCAGAAGATATCCCGTATGAATCTCAATGGTTTTATCGAAAGTATCCCTGCATATCTTGGCTACATGCTGAACTGTGTTGTTAAGATCGACCGGTACATAAACGACATCATGTTTTTTTGTCAGGTTAAGAAACCTCCCGACAAGCCCGGCGGCATTTTTCGCAGCCGTTTCAATCATTGAAATTCTTTCCGAGACCCTGCCGCTTTCTATGCCTTCGGTAATGCAATGTTTCATCAGTGTTGCTGTGCTGAGAATGCCGCCCAGTGCATTATTGAAATCATGTACCAGGCCACCTGCAATTATACCTATGGTTTCCATTTTCTGTGACTGCTTGATCTGCTCCTCTTTCCTGTTTATCTCGGTCACGTCATCCGCGAGTATTACGGCGCCCGTACAGCTTGAATCAACAACGAGGACTGATGCTGATATTAAAAAGCCTTTTGTCGTCTTTTATAACCCGCTTGCTGCTTATATTTGCCGGATTTGAGGTTTTTATGACCTCTTCAAGAGTCCCTTTGTATTCTTCCCTCACAGGAATTATTTCCCAGAGTCTTTTGCCTGCGATTTCAACTTTCTCCTCCGGCAGGCATTTGCGCGCAAGTACGTTTATTTCACTGATGATAATGTTATCATCAACGCTTATAAGCGGTGACGACAGGGAATCTAAAATGCATTTCAGAAGGTTTTTGGATTTTTCCAGTTCAAAGGATTTTCGCATCAGGGAATGTCTTGATGTAACTTCTTTTCTGTATGAGTTTATAAATCTGGAAGAAATAATGTATATCTGCAACAAAAGAAATATCATGAGTCCATATGAACCCATGCCTCCGGTCGAAATAACACCCTGCCTGGAAAGTATGTCGCCGAATACCCCGAAACTGACGACAACCGTTCCTGCAAGCATTACATATGATCCGTTGCGTTTTTTCATTGAAGTGCCGACAAGCATGATGAAAGTATAAATACATATGGCAAAGCTCAGCAGGTCATAAAATTTCAGTATGCGAATGTTTTCAAGATACGGGGTAAAAAGCAACAGCGCACACGATATGATCCCGGCCGCCCATATTACCTTGATGACTGCCATTTTAAAATCTTCAGCGAACAGACTCCTTACATAAGTTACATATAATGGTATACAAAGGGCATACGCGATAAATTCAACTTTTTTCAGCAATTCAGAATCAGAACCTGATAAAAAGGGCATGATATACATCCTGGAAGCTGCTGCCGTCCATACACATGCAAGAATGCAGAGAGCCCCTAAATTCGCATACGGCGCCTCTTTCCTGAAGAAAAAGAACAATATGAGATTATAGATACCCATAACCAGAAAGCATCCAATGAGCATCATCTCGAGACTAGTTTTTATTTCCTGGCTTCTTTCTGTGATTTCCTGGCTGTCAATGTTTACCGATTCTGTTGCCTTATCCGTTCCGTTCAAAGCCTTTGGCTTTTCGCGGCCATCAAGGCTGCCGTATGCCGAAAACTGGAGAAAAATTATGAACACAAGAAAAAGTATATGCAGCCTCATTCCTGACTTCTTCATGCACCGCCCCTTGTTGGAAAAACCTCGATGCACTTTTTGAGCAGCTCCATCATGGAATAAGGCAGTTCAATAAAGCCGTTGCCGTCTTCTCTTAATTTATCGATCATTCCCGGTTCGGGCCTTATGCCTGATACAGCAATCACCTTCACTCCTGCATCTATCTCTTTCATTTCGATATAGAGCTCGTTGCCTGATATGCGGGGCAATGAAAGGTTCATGATCACGCCTCTGATATTTTTATACCGCTTTCTGAAAAATTTAAGCGCTTCCACCCCGTCATCGGCAACAGCCACTTCATATCCCCATAAGCCAAGGATATCCCTCGTGCTCTTCTTCAAGATGTCATCATCTTCGGCCAGCAGTATCAGGCCTTCTCCTTTTGGTATCTGTTCCTGAACCGAATCCGGGGTCTGTTCAACATGCTGCGGATGATAGAGGGGGAGAATTATCCTGAAAACCGTCCCGGTTTCTTTTCCGGACTTCACTTCAATGACCCCGCCATGCTGCTGTATTATGTTTGAGACCATAACCAGACCAAGGCCCGTTCCTGTTTCCTTTGTCGTGAAGAAAGGTTCAAATATCCTTTTCATCGCATCATCATCGATTCCAACCCCGGTATCAATGACATCCACAGCCCAGCATTGACTCCCTGAAAGCATGGGATATGGGGCGAGAATATCGGAATCGGGCTCGACTCTGACTGTCACTATCTTCAGAACACCTCCCCATTTTTCGCCGTTCTTCCTCATGATAGTCATGGCATGATGGGCATTTACACAAAGATTGATCATCACCTGTTCGATTTGTGTCGGGTCGGCATAAATATAGGCCTCTTCAGGGTAAGTCTCTGTAATAATATTGATGCCTTTATCAAAGGTATTCCTGCAGAGCTTTGTCACATTATTTATTACCTGGTTAAGATCAACGCCGGTACAGTTGAAATCCTGTCTTTTTGCCAGGGCCATAATCCGGTTAACCAGGACAACGGCCTTTCCGACCGCCTGTTCGATAAGAACGAGCCTCTCAAGGGTTTTGGACTTGTATTTCTTGTCCTTCAATTTGTAATGACCTACGAGTGAGCTTGTACCTGTTATCCCGGTGAGTATATTGTTAAAATCATGGGTAAGACCCCCGGCCAGTGTGCCAATCGCTTCCATCCGTTCGGCGTGTTTCAGCTGTTCACCCTTCTTTTCAAGTTCGGTAATGTCATCAATTCTCAGAAGCGCTCCGCCTGCCTTTTCATTTATGAAAGGGTTTATAAATATATTGTAATACCCGCCTTCATTTTCCTTAAGGTGCTCCCCCCTGGCTTCAAACGAGGTATGAGACTGAAAGGCTTCCCTTATATCGGTCTTAAGCTTTTTGGAAAAAGGTTTTAAATCCCATATGATCTGAGGAATCTTATTGCCGGGCAGGATTGAGAAGCGGTTTTGTGCGGCAAGGTTCGATCTGACTATTCTTCCCTCGCTGTCAGATGAGACAAGCATGGATGACATTGAATTAAAAACCGTATCCAGGTGGTTTTCTGTTTCTTCAAGTCCGGCCGTCAAAGATTGAATACCCCTGGTAAGACCTTCCTCTTCCCTCAGGTAACGTATAAAACGTTTTGAAATAATAAGGGCCTCAATAAGTATGAACATGAAAAGCCCGTATGGAGACACGTACTCATTGATTATTATTATCCCGTTTCTTTTTGCAATGTCGTTCAAGATGGTAATAAGAAGGATGACACTTAATATAAGAATGGGTACAGAATCACTTCTCTTCTTTTTAAGCGCTCCGGCCATTATCGAAAGCATATAGGCAAAAAAGATCAGCGCAGCCAGACCGTATACCTTAACGGCATTGATATATTGATAGCTCCGGGTAAAAAGTATAGCAACGGCAAGACCTGCGCCGAAGACCTCCATTATTATTACGGGATACCTGTTGAATTCATCCTTGAACTGCGATTGTATGAATTTGCCGTATACGATCAGGGCAATAACAAGATTGATATATTCGATTTTTGTAATTATTTCCCCGGTCAGAGAGGGAAACAGCAAAGGAATAAAGTATTGCCGTGAAATTAATATCCAGACAGCACCGGTAATGCTCAGCAGAGAAAAATAAAGAAATGTCCCGTCTTTCCGGCGTATCATGAACAGAATCAGGTTATAAACACATATAATAACAAAACCGCCGGCCATAAAAGCTGCAAGGTTCTGGCCGGCAAAGTCATGGTTGTTGAGGTTTATCGCACCCTGAAGTGCAGCGGGTGTTTTATCATTACTATTTATACAGGATGCCAGCTGCAAGGATAAAATCAGTACAAACAGTATGAGAAATAATGTCCTGAATTTTTTCATAACCTCCTGTGTATAATGGAAAATTATTATCCCGAATTCAATAGTCAAGATGGCCCTTTATTTAATTCCTTATCATTTCCGACTCCATCTTCATGAACAGCGGGCGATTCCATTTCCGGGACCGGTGGTATTTCCTTGTCAACCGTGTCAGGAACATCAGGGCCTGATGTATCGGCAGGAGAACCATCAGGTTCGGGTTCCTGACCTATCTCTTTTTCAGACTCTTCCTGAGGTTCATTCATCACCTCAACATATTCTTCAATCACAATACCCCGGCGTACCATGATCCCGTAAATTAATGCCGATCGGCTCCTTACATATTTTGAATTCCCTACAGGATTGAACCTTATGGGGTTGGTAAGCACGGTCGCAAGCCTGGCAGCTTCTGCCGGCTCAAGGGATATGGCAGATTTCCCGTAATATCTTCTGGCCGCCGCCTCTATCCCGAAGAGTGCATCACCCCATTCTGCGACATTCAGATAGAGTTCCATTATCCTCTTCTTCGAAAGATTCCTCTCAAGCCGCCATGTGTAGATGGCTTCCTTTATTTTGCGGACTGGATTCTTATCAGGAGTTAAATAAAGGTTTTTTGCAAGCTGCTGGCTGATTGTCGAGCCGCCGACCTTGAACTTTTTCTTTTTAATATCCTTTTCAATGGCCTTCTGCATCGCGACAAAATCAAAGCCTTCATGGCGCCAGAATTTATCATCCTCAGCTATGATAACCGCCTTTACCATATACGGGGATATCCTGTTAAAGCTCGCCCACTTCTGAGTTACACTCTTGTCAAGGCCTTTCTCCGCCCACTGCTTTTCCCGGTATTTCATGAATGAGGTCTTTTTAGGATTTTCCTTTTTTAAGACGGACACGTCGGGATAGACAAAGCAGACGGCGATATCGGCAGCAAGCAGCACTATTGCCGCCAGAATCAAATACGCCGCCGTCTTAATAATCTTTCTCACGATCTGTTTATTGAGGGAAATATCCCGGCAGGTGAATCAGAACTCAGGCCCATGAAATAGCTGCCGGCCCATACAATCATTGCCGCCTGCTGCAGAAGTCCGCACCGGCACGCATCGGTATCGCTTTCTGCATAACCCTTCATTGCAGGCAAGATGCTCATCTCGGCGACAAGCATGAACCGGGCTGAAAGGTCGAGCAGCAGCAGGTATGTTTCTTTATCCATATTCTCGTTCATTATATTTTTCCATACACCGGATCCTGTGCTGACAGCCCCTTCTGCCCATATACCGCTCAGCGCCTTCATCTCATACCATCTCAGCACCGAAAGGCCTTTGGCATTTTCAGGATGCTCCAGAATATCACGTGAACTTTTGTATTTATCAAGGGTTTCGATAGCAAGCCCGGGAACACTGCAGTCAAGCATCCTGCTGCAGTTGCATGGCTGTTCGATGCCGCCGGCGCCTTCAGGCGGATTCTTGAGGATGTAATCGAAGTAACCCCAGTTGTATCCGTATATGAGCAGGAATGAAGGCATGGAAAGACGGCATGCGGCAAGGGCAATTAAATCGTTTGAATCCGATCTTTTAACTTTCGAGCCGGCCATTGTCACAAGTATGCTGAATACCATGGAATTATCACCCGAAACGGCTGCGGCCTTCAAATCGCCCGGCATTATATCGTTCAAAAATGATCGCGAGTTCACGGCATTCCCGCCCATGGCGTCCCTCAGCCAGATTCCGCCGAAATATCCCGAGATATAAAGGTTTCCGAGCAGCCTGCTGGTTTCATAATGTTTAATATTGCCGGAACAGAGCAAGTCGGCTGTTTTTAAAGGAAGATAGCCGAGAAAGAATTCCGCATCCGTTTTACCCTCCCCTTCCTCATGGGTAAACTGCTGTGCCAGCGTTTTCTATAATATCCTTATCTACCGCAACCGTCTCATTCTCATGGAAAGGAAATTCCGGAATGTTCACCGTAACTTCCGCTAGTCGTGCTTTGTCCGTTTCTGCGTCTGACGGAGAATGTATATCGCCATCATTACCTTTACTTCCGGCACAACCGGATAAAACGGCGATGAAAACAACTATAAGATATAATCCGAAACCGCCTTTCATTAAACCTCACCATCAAATCATGCTGTTACAATGCTTTTTTACCACAGCAGAAAATCACTCACAAGCTGCAGAAATTATAATACCGGAAAACCAGCATGTCGAAGGGGTTTCAATGCAGATAATTCCCAACACAATATTGCATAAACTGTGACAGCCGGCGCTTATTCGAGAGGGAATTCTATATCGTTATTGATATAACCATCATGGAAATCCCAAGGAATATATATTACCGATGCCATTATTTACCGGCAAGGGCTATTAAACAGGCACAGGAAGAGGCATCTGCCTCCTCCTGCCTTTTATGCTAGAAAAGGAATATCGGGAAGGAATCCGGGTTTTTGCCAAAGAACGTAACGTCGTCGATCTTCTCGATCTTGCTGCCCCTGAGGAGTCCATAGAGGAGACGCTCAACCCCCAATCCGCCACCGAAGGTATCAGGGAAATAGGGCTTGCCGGAAGCGTCCTTCATGTTGACGGTTGCAAGGAAAGGCCCGTACCCGTCAAGTATATCTATATTGGTTATATTGCCGTCCTTGAACACCGGCCTTTCCACTATTACCTTGTTGTCAATGAGTCTCTCAACAATAGGCTCGTAAAGCCATTCGCGGACCGCACCGGAGAGAATCTCAAGGGCAGGCATATATTTCCCTGTAGACCGGCTTTTCGCCCTTACGCAGATATCGTAATTGTAAATCATATCAGAGCTGAATGATGAAATCGGGGTTTTGCTGCCGTCCTTGTGAATGTACGGGTAAATAAGGTCATAGTTTTCGCGCATAAGGCCTATTATCCAGAAGAACTGTGAACCGGCATCCTCTCCTGCACCTGTCTCTGCTCCTGCCTTGCCGTACTTCTTCATAATCTCGTCGTTCCTGAGTTTTGGAAACGGTTGGGTCGGTACATCAATTGTAACATCCAATGCCTTCAGATCATCTTCATTCTTTTCAATTACCGCCTTGACAGCATGAATAAGCATCCTTTCAAAAAAATCATACGCTTTTTCCAGATCCTCACGGAGTAATACCTTAACTTTTTCAGGCTCATTTTTGTATGTTTCGAAGTCGATGGCCCTGTCCACGTTTGACTTCAATGTCTACCTGTGAAAAATCTATCAGATATTTTCCGCGCTGTTTTCTCTGCGGACTTTCTATTTCAAGCCTGACATTCGGAGAATCAACAAATATTCCTTTGAACCTGGGGTTAAAACATGCCATGAACTTATGGTAAATCATCGAATGCGTTGTCACGTATGGCATACCCTTGTAATGGATTACGGGCACATGCTCAACATCATGGGCAAGAGGGTCTGTAATCGGGCTCATCTGAACCCTTTCAAGATTCAGGAGGCCTTCATTTTCCAGGAAATTATGAACAGCGGTCACCATAGTGGTGCGCACATTCATAGCGGCATATAACGCATCGCCGACCCACTTGTTGATGTAGTTTTCTCTTATGAACTCTTCAAAAGAAGAGCCCTGCTGAATAAGTGACGCCTGGAAATGGAACAGATCTTCGCCGATAAAAGTCATAAAATCCTCCTGTTTTTTTCAGCCGCAATTGCGGTCTGCTTTTTAAGTTCAGTTATCTCAACCTGATTTCATACAATAGAAAAGCAATCCCTGTGCCAATGGCATATAATAAAAGGTTGCAAAAATATGCCGATGAAATTAATGGGTATTTAAACGTATTTCAGTCAAACAATATTTTGCAAATTTAATCAATCTTTTATTATTTAATTCACATTATTGTTTCAGCATCTTGAAAATATACAAATATGTGCCATTCCTTAAAGTTTTTTGCCAAAAAAATGTTTTATTAACCTGTGGTTATGAATCATGCATATCTGGCATTCCAGTTGCTTTACCATATAAAACCCTCCGGAGGTGTTTTTACATGGAACATATTCAGTCAGCCGACACGGCTTTTGTCCTCTTGTCATCCGCCCTGGTTATGCTCATGGTGCCGGGTCTTGCAATATTCTACGCTGGCATGGTGAGAGGCAAGAACGTCCTTGGCACAATCATGCAGAGCTTTATAATGATTTCACTGATAACATTGGAATGGGTTTATCTGGGATATTCCCTTTCATTCGGACCTGATATCGCTGGTTTTATCGGAAACTTCTCATGGATCGGCCTCCGCGGTGTATCATCGGCACCAAATCCTGATTATGCAGCCACGATTCCACACAATGTATTTATGATCTTCCAGTGCATGTTCGCGGTAATTACCCCTGCACTCATAACCGGTACATTTGCTGAAAGAATAAGGTTCGGTCCATTCCTTCTTTTCAGCATTCTCTGGGCTGTTTTAGTGTATAATCCGGTATGCCATTGGGTATGGGGTGCAGGAGGGTGGCTGAAAAATATGGGTGTGCTGGATTTCGCCGGCGGGCTTGTAGTCCATCTATCCTGCGGTGCAGCCGCCCTTGCAGCTGCAGTCGTTACAGGTGTAAGGAAGGGTTACGGCCATGAAAAGTTCATTCCCCATAATCTGCCCATGACCCTTATCGGTACAGGCCTGCTCTGGTTCGGCTGGTTCGGTTTCAACGGCGGCAGCGCCCTGGCGGCCAATGCTGTAGCTGGAAATGCCTATATTGCTACACACCTGGGAGGGATGGCCGGAATGGCAATGTGGGTTGCTGTTGAATGGCTTCACCGAGGCAAACCGACAACGCTCGGCGCAGCCTCAGGTGCTGTGGCAGGCCTTGCTACCATCACTCCGGCATCAGGTTTTGTAGGTCCGAATTCGGCTGTGATAATCGGCCTTCTGGCTGGCGGTGCATGCTATGCAGCGGTGTCCGTAAAATCCAGGCTCGGGTATGACGACAGTCTCGATGTAGTCGGCATACACGGGTTCGGCGGGGTTATCGGCAGCATATGTGTGGGAATCTTCGCATCAAAAGCCATAAATCCTGCCGGTGCAGACGGCCTCATAAACGGCAACCTTTCGCTTCTCGGTGTTCAGGCACTGGCGGTTGCAGCAGTAGGGGCATTCGTGTTCATAGCAAGCTGGCTGCTTCTGAAGATAATCGATAAATTCATTGGCCTGAGGCTCACACCAGAATCCGAGGTAATGGGCATGGATTTGAGCGAACACAGTGAAACCGCTTACAGCAGTTAAATGATATGCAAATAAAAAATAATTCTATTTGGTATTCAGGGAGATGCAGTAATGGAATGGAGGAAATAGTATCCCGAGCATTTCGTTTTGTTTATATAGCCTGGGGCGAAGAAAAAGCCCGCAGACATACTCTGTCACATGTGCCGGTAAGCATTCCGACAAGTGCGGAAAATGAATAATAAATGGGAAAAACATGGAGGGTATATGAAAAAGATAGAGGCAATAATCAAACCGTTCAAACTTGACGAAGTCAAGGAGGCTCTAAGCTCAATCGGCATCAAAGGCATGACGATAACCGAGGTCAAAGGCTACGGACGGCAGAAAGGCCACAAGGAAATCTATCGCGGCGCAGAGTATTTTGTAGACCTGATTCCGAAAATCAAGATTGAAGTTGTAGTCGAACAGGAAATGTCCGAAACCGTCATAGCAAAGATCACGGAGACTGCAAAAACTGGCAAGATAGGAGACGGAAAGATCTTCGTGATGCCGGTCGAAGACGTTATCAGGGTAAGAACTGGAGAGCGCGGCAAGGAAGCTATTTAAAAGAGAGGGCTTATGAGCGGAGACAAGCCATGAAGCCGAAAAAATATCATGATTACGCTTGACGGCTTGTCAGCTCAACACAAACTGAAGGAGTAACCAAATGTGCTCGATACTGGGAATTTTAGACATCAAGACGGATGCAAAGGAGCTCAGGGTGAAGGCCCTTGAGATGAGCCGAAAAATGCGCCACCGCGGCCCTGACTGGAGCGGCATATATGTGAGCGAAAAAGCAATACTCGCTCATGAAAGGCTTTCAATCGTCGATGTAAACAAAGGCGCCCAGCCGCTTTATTCAGACGATGGGAAGCTTGCCCTAGCTGTAAATGGTGAGATCTACAACCACAAGGACCTTAAAAAGACGCTTAAGGAACCATACAATTTCCTGACAGAATCCGACTGCGAGATCATCCTGGCGCTTTACAGACAGAAGGGTTTCGATTTCCTGGAGGATTTGAACGGCATCTTCGCGTTTGTCCTTTATGACAGCGAAAATGACTTATATATGATCGGCCGCGACCATATAGGAATAATCCCTCTTTACACCGGCCGCGACGATCATGGCAATTTCTTCGTCTCCTCTGAAATGAAGGCCCTTATGGGCGTTTGCAACACGGTTGAGGAGTTTCCTCCGGGCCATTACCTTTTCAGCAGGGATGGAGCTCCGGTTGAATGGTACAAAAGGGACTGGATGGAATACGGCAATGTGAAGAACAACAAGACCAGCATCAAAGACCTTCACAGGGCCCTGGAGGAAGCGGTAGAGCGCCAGTTGATGTCAGATGTCCCTTACGGAGTCCTGCTTTCAGGAGGCCTCGACAGTTCGATAGTTTCGGCTGTCGCGAAAAAATATTCCGCAAAAAGGGTTGAAACCGGGGGTCTCAAGGATGCTTGGTGGCCGCAGTTGCATTCATTTGCCATAGGACTGGAAGGCTCTCCAGACCTTGCGGCAGCACAGAAAGTGGCTGAGCATATAGGTTCAATCCACCACAATTTCACCTTTACCGTTCAGGAAGGCCTGGATGCAATACGTGATGTAATCTATCACATAGAAACCTATGATGTGACGACTATAAGGGCTTCAACGCCAATGTATCTTATGTCCAGAAAGATCAAGTCAATGGGCGTCAAGATGGTTCTGTCGGGAGAAGGCGCCGATGAAATTTTCGGCGGATACCTTTATTTCCACAAGGCCCCGGATTCTAAAGAATTTCACGAGGAGACGGTAAGAAAGCTGTCCATGCTTAGCAAATACGACTGCCTGAGAGCCAACAAATCCCTGGCCGCCTGGGGAGTTGAAGGGCGCGTTCCGTTCCTGGACAAGGAATTCATGGATGTGGCTATGCGGCTCAACCCGGAGGACAAGATGTGCAAAGACGGCAGGATTGAAAAGCATATCCTCAGGAAGGCGTTTGAGGATTATCTGCCCCCTGAAGTAGCCTGGAGGCAGAAGGAGCAGTTTTCCGACGGGGTCGGCTACAGATGGATAGACACTTTGCGCGAGGTTGCGGCGAATGCGGTCAGCGACACCCAGATGGAAAACGCCCGTTACCGCTTTCCGATAAATACTCCGGTTACGAAAGAGGCTTATTATTACCGCGCCATTTTTCAGGAATTCTTCCCGCTGGACAGCTCGGCCCGCTGCGTTCCCGAAGGACCCTCGGTCGCCTGCTCCACGCCGACGGCTATCAAGTGGGATGAAGCCTTTGCCAAGATGATCGACCCTTCCGGACGTGCTGTCAAGGATGTGCATAAAGACAGCTACAAATGAAATGCCAGGATTGAAGCAAGATTATATACGGGGGAATGAATCATGAAAATATCGATTGCAGAACTTGTGAATATTACAGAAGCTGCCATCAGAAAGTACGGCTACAATGATGACGAGGTTAAGATCATCAGGGATGTCCTGCTGTACGCACAGATGAGAGACAACAATCAGGGTGTGGTCAAGCTCATCGACAAGGGGATACCGAAAAATATGAATGCCGGTGGGATAACAATCGAAAAGGAGTCCCCCGTTTCGGCGCAGATCAACGGCAATCAGAACCATGCAATGATCGTGATGGAAAAAGCCCTCGGCTGTGTAATGGAAAAAGCCGGGAAATCCGGATTGGCCATTGCAGGCACATTCAACACAAGCACATCTTCCGGGGCTATCGGCTATTATGCATCCCGCCTTGCACTTAAGGGATTTGTCGGTTTTGTATTCAGCAGGTCACCAGAAAGGGTGGCGGCTTACGGCTCGTATGAGCCTGTGTTCGGCACAAATCCGATAGCAGTCGCGATTCCCGCCGAACCTGACCCCATTGTCCTGGACATGTCAACTGCCGCGACCTCATTTTTCGGGCTTGTCGAAGCGGTAACCGCAGGCAGGAGCATTCCAGACGATATCGCCTACGATGCCGATGGCGAACCGACAACGGACCCCAAAAAGGCAATTGCAGGGGCAATCCGCTCCTTTGACCGGAGCTACAAGGGCTCGGGACTTGCGCTTATTACAGAGATACTTGCTGGCCCGCTTACAGGGGCGGCATTCTGCGGTATAGGAAACAGCAAAGGCAACTGGGGCCATCTCCTCCTGGCCGTGGACCCTGAACTCCTGAACGGAGAGGACCGGTTCAAGAAAAACGTTTCAGAAATCATACTGAAGGTGAAGTCATCAAAAAGGCTTCCAGGTATTGACGAGATATTCCTTCCCGGTGAAAAGGAAAGCGCCCTTGCCAGGCAGCGTCTTGAATCCGGCATGATAGATGTTGAGGACAACCTGCTGGTTGAATTGAAAAAGGCTGCCGGTGTTTTTTGATTTATAAAACCATAACACAGAGATCTCTGACCTGATTCTTCATGAGTCAGTGTTAACCAGGACAGGCAGAAGGCATGGAATATTTTCCCATGCCTTCGCAAAAAACGGAATTATCTTCTTGTCAGCCGCGTGAGACTATACTTAAAGAGCCGTGGATATAAAACAGCCGCCTCCTCCACCACTTCCGCTTTCATCACTGGAACTTGAGTCACCACTACTTAGAGCTTCCCCCGTTGTGTCGTACATAGTCACAATATTCCGTTCCGTGCTGCTGAAGCGGAATACCCGCGTCCATGGTCCCGACGCTATGACCCAGCCATCGCGCTGGCCTGCGATGTTAATATCCTTGAATGTGGTCGGGTACCCTACCGGCAAATTGGTATGGGTGCCAAGTTCATCGGCGGGTATGTAAATGACAAAGAAGCCGCTTGAGGAAGTATAGTTTTTTCCCGATGGGATATGGTTTTCATCGAGATAGACGACCATCGCATCTGTGATGGATTGGCCTTCGGTGTCCGTAACGGTTATGGTAACACCTTCAACGCCCGTATCCATGGCGTTCACTGCATTGATATGGCCGAAAACATATCCTGCTGCTGTATCAATGCTCGGCAACAGGTCAGACAACCGCGCCGTTTGCACAAGATCAAGGATGAGATCGTTTATGTTGTCATAAGGGTTCAATGTACTAGAACTCGTATCGATATAACCCGTGCAGGAACCGATCAGATGATAATGCCCTCCGTATATGAGCCCGCTGAACAGGTATGATCCGTCCGCAGTGCTCGTAAACGATTGTTTCGGCTGTAAGGAATAATCCCACAGATCAACCGTTGCGTTGGGTATTGCATTCCCTGATTCGACATCCAAGATTTTACCAGTCAGAGTGAGAGACCATGCAATAGAGGCACATGTGATGCAGAATAAGATACCGATAACCGCCAGACACGCTAATTTTTTCATAATTGCCCCCGAAGATTGGTTTGTATTATGTTATATTGTCATAATATGCCGTAATTTATTAATAATAATTATTAAGAATTCACTGTCAATATATCAGTTATACAAACTTGGAACATCCCTACTAAGAAAAAGGGGCTTGCCCCTGTCAACATGGACAACATGGATCCGGTGCACGCTCATTAAATGCGTAAATATTCAACCTGAGGACAACTCAGCTTCTGAAGAAACACATGATCCTTTGTGTTACCACATCCGAGACCACATTAAGTCCGGAACCAGCTGTCTCAAAGACCTTTATTACATCTTTATATTTTTTCGCATCCGGCAGAATCCTGCTCAAGATGCTCCTGCCCTTTAAAAGCCTCTTGCTGTTGAAAATAACATCTTCCTCCCAGGGGAAGATCGCCACATAGAATATCCTGTTCTCAACAAGGTCCTGAAAAAAATGCGTTCCGTAAGAAAGTTCGGGCATGAGATTGCCGTCAAGATGGGCAATCTCACCAAGAACAGCCATGTTGTTTATCTCGGAGAAATGGACCGGGATACCGAGGGCCGGTGTTGTTGTGCCCCATCTGCCCGGACCCAGAAGCATTGTGGGCATGTCATCCCTGTTTTCTATCGTTCTGTTCAGATCGCCTATAATCCTCGCCACCTCGTATTTTTCATGCTGATGAAGGGCGCTGTAGGCCTCAGGCTGTATGAAAATCACCCTGTTTACCGGCTGAACGATACTGCCGCCCATAAAGTTTCCGTTCATACTGAAAATTACTTTTTCTGAACTTATCCTCTCTGGAAACTTTATATTTTTTTCAATGCCTATGACCTGCAGCGGCCTGCACTGGAGCAGGTTGATCCTGAAATCGCCCACTTCATTGAAATTTACCGTAAACTCGATCTCCAGAGGATAGCTGTATGCCTTCTCAAGGTTCTTCAACAGGCCGTGCATTACCTTGACAAAAGATGTATCAGTGAACAGGTTATCAAAAGTCAGGAGCCAGGACTCAATATCCTCTCCTCTTGTCTTCCTCAGTATTTCCGTCATCTCATAATCAGGAGCGGCAATTTTTTCAAACGGGATGTCAACCTTTTCCTCAAACATCTTTATGAGCGTTACCGTCTGAAATGCATTTTCCCTTATATTGATCAGATCGACATTCCTCTGCGAGTAGGTTCTCAAATCCTTCATCCCCGCATGAGGTCTCAGCAAGGGTTCATCAAGGGCCACCATTCTCGGATAGTCATTTTCGATGCGGTTTACTGCGCGCGTACCGAGCCCGAGGACCAGCCTCAGCATGCCGGCAGCGGGATTCATCCCCTTGTTCCAGACAAATGTATTATAGGACATACCCACGCCGGCAAGGTCCGGGAAGAAGTAATCTTTCCTGTGAGCCCCGGAAACACGCTGCACAAGTAACGCCATCTGCTCGTCATGATCCTCCAGGCCGCGCTGTCTCCTGTAAATAAGCGCATCCTCATTCATCGTTGATGCGTAAACCTTTCTGACCGTTTCTTCGAACTGGACATACCTCTCCTCGGGCGTACCCTGATTTGCGCAGAAAAAGCTTTCGTACTTCCCTGCAAATGCATGGCCGAAGGAATCCTCGAGCAGGGAAGAAGACCTGATTATTATGGGAGACTGCCCGAAATATTCGATTACCTGTAAGAATTGCTCCTTGACTTCGTCCGGGAAAACGCCCTTAGCCATTTTATTCTTCAGTTCTCTTGCGACCTTTAGATAGCCCTCCTTTGTCTTCTGCTTCATCCTCAGCTTCCACCAGCCGTTCTGAACAATATAGGTATAAAAGACATCCGAGCCTATAAAAAAGGAGTCATGTGGTTCAAAATACTGTTCAAACCCGATCCTGGTATCTGTCGTGAGGATCTTTCTTGCAAGCAGCATCCCCACTGTTTTGCCGCCGATATATCCAGTTCCGATCAATCTGGTTTTAATCTGCAGCAGGTCCTCGAGCGTGAAATGATCCCTGGCGAGGCCAAGCATTTGGGGTTCCCTTACCAGCATGATCCTGCACAACTGGTCTATCATCTCTTTCTTTTCATCGGGGCTGACATCCCTTGTCTGCATCTCTTCCGCCTGAAGGAAAAGCCTGTCCCAGTAATCGAGCTGTCTTCTTGTGGATTCATCCCATCTCCGGGATATCTGTGACAGCAGGCGGGAGGCGTCAAGGCTTCTTGTAATCGGAACAAATGCATCCCCGTCCTTCATATGAGGCAGGAACATGGTCGGCGAATACCTTTTCCATACCTTCAAGGGGTGCACATACAAATCCTTTCCGGTGCTGTGCACATCCATGAGGAGCTGCGTGGTCTCTCTTATTCTGGCAATCGTGTGGTGCGAATGGCGGTTTTGCAGAAGTGCAAAATAGGCGACAGTATTCAGATCAAAGAGATAGGGGCATGTTATAAAAAAGAAATTGCCAATCATCAGATCAGTCGCCCAAGAAGACAGCAGATCGGAGAGGCTGTCGAAAACGTAAAAGACGTCCCGGCCCTCTTTTGTTATTATTTTATGTACTTCTGATGAGAACCCTTCAAAACCTATGTCCGGATTCAGCGTATAGATTTTCAACCCGTCGCCTGATGTAAACAAAGGATCGTGATGGCCGAATCTCATGTAAACGACATGTCTTTTTTCATTTATGGCACTTTTTACAAAAGCTTCCGCAAGTTTTTTGTAATTGTTTATGTCTTCAATCTGCCAGACGACATTGTCTCCCATCCTGAGGCCGTCGATTATATTATCGAGCCCCTCAATACCGGTAGTAACCCTTGCCGACAGTCCCATCTGTCCACCTCTTGCATTAATTGATAATTATAATACAATAAATATACCATAAAGCCCATCAGATGTGTTTGGCGGCAGGCGGCAAGATTAAAATGTTTGCTGAATGCCTGAAGCGGTTTATTATATAATTATATGGCAGCTGTTCTTCTGATTATTCTTAACTGTCATACAAGCGGAAAGCTATGAAACATTATTGTACTTTACCACAATATTGTTTCATTAATTATGATGGTTCATTTATGTATTTCAGATCTTAAACCTGCATTGAATACGGGCTTGACTTCATATTGCAGCCCTGATCCAAAGGCATACATATAACAGGATGCCGTTATATATTAGTAATCTTCTCTGGCATATATCTTGCTCAATAAAATTGAATGTTTTGCTTATATAGAATATTAAAACAAATGGTATTATAGCCATGAAACCAAAGCGATTGAAAGAGAACTGAAAATTATGAAGACATTGGCAGAAGAATTCAGACGGATTGAAAGCGATATCAGGGTATTAGACAAAGCTGAAGAATTGGAGATGTACAGTCATGATATCGGCGATGTACCCCCTATCATGATAAAATCATTTTTCAAGACAATGCCCACTTTTGTCGTACAGCCCAAAACTCAGGAAGAGATCCAGAAGGTCCTCAGATTCGCAAATGACAAAAAAATTCCTGTAATAGCCAGAGGTGCTGCATCCTGGGGATTCGGCGGCGTTATCCCGACAAAAGCAGGTATAGTTGTTGACCTTTCCCCCTTCAGAAAAATCCTGGAACTCAACACGAAAGACAAGACTGTAACCGTCGAAGCCGGCGCCAGATGGAGCGATATCGATATCGCCGCAAAAAAGGAAGGCCTTTGTCTGATGTCATACCCTTCGAGCAAATTCTCTACGGTTGCAGGATGGATATCAACGGGAGGGTACGGCATCAACAGCTTCAGGTACGGCCATATATCAAAGCAAATAGTGTCCATGACCGTAATTACCGGCAAAGGAGAAATTTTAAAGCTGACCCCTGCCGACAAAGATTTCAAGTATTTCATATCCACGGAGGGAGAATTCGGCATCATTGCAGAGGCAACAATCAAACTGCGTGACGTCCCCCAGGCGACATATCCCCACCTTCTCTATTTCAAAGGCGATAAGGACGCTTTCACGTTTATCAGGGAATTCATAAACACCATGGAGTCTCAGAATTTGAATCCCAACGTTATTCGCTTCGTTGATGAAAACCACCTTGGCGATATAAATGAGATGGTGCACGCAGTCATTTTCAGGAAGACGGCGGGCGTCCTGATAGAATTCGGAAGCGCCGAGGACGACGAGGTCTTTTCCAAATTCATGGCATTAAATGCCAGTATCGAAGAGGCTCCCAGCTATGTGGCCAACTACCTGTGGAATGAACGCCTGTTCGGAATGAAGACAAAACGCCTCGGACCCACCATACTCGCCAGCGAAATCATCATGCCGATAAAGTCTGCAGCGGCATTCACCATGAAAGCGAAAAAGCTCGGCAACGATTTCGGGGTTGAGGTCTGCATCGACTCATACATCATCGACAAGCATTCCGCCCTGATCATGTCCACATTCCTGTGCGATTCAAGAAGCAAGAAATATTTCATCAGCATGCCTCTTGTTTCACTGCTGACTAAGGCCGCCGTAAGTCTGGGAGCCCGTCCTTACGGACTGGGACTCTGGAATGCCTCTTTCATCAATTATCTCTTCAGCAGGCAGGAACAGTCCGACCTGAGGGAATATAAGCACAGGGTCGACCCCGAGAATATCCTGAATCCGGGCAAATTCTTCAGCATCGATTCAAATTTAATCACCTCCGGCCTCTTCCACCCTGTGTTCTTCAACATATCCATGAGCCTTCTGTCCATTTTCTCGCCGATTATCGGCAAGGCCATCATAATGATTTTTGGCAGAAACATGAAAGTTGACAAACTTGATCTCGAGCTCAGCACTCATGCCTGCGCAAAGTGCGGAAACTGCATCGCCGTATGCCCGGCATACCTGGTCACCAGGGACGAAGCCCTCACTGCAAAAGGTAAAATTGCACTGGCCATGAAGCTCTCTGACGGGAAAGAAGTTACTCCGGAAGAGGCCGCCAAGGCATTCATGTGCATGAAATGCAAGGCATGTGAAGATATCTGCCAGACCAATCTCGAGTTGATGGCACTATGGGAAGCGCTTGAAAAGCGCATTGAATTTAAATTCGGCAGGCCCGAAGAACAGATAGCCGGGTTCCTTAAAAAAGTCGACGAAAGCACGGATTACTGGGATATGGTGGAAAGGAACAGTTGATTCAGACTGGTATCGGGCAGTGAGGCAAATACGGCGGGTTAAATGAAAATAGAAAACGCGAAAAAATATGATGCCTTATTGATGGATTTCTATAACAATCCTGTCCCATATCGGTTTTTAACTCATCCTTCGCCACTCACCACTATTATTAAAGGATAACGATCATGCCAAAAAAGTATCACATTCATACCAAAGCAACCCCTCTTGAGCTTGAGTATATGTTCAAGTTCAACATAACCCGCGGCGAGAACTGCATCAACTGCGGAAAGTGCACCAAGGTGTGCATCTACGAAGCGCACAAGCGCCGCAAAGACGACCCCCGTCAAATGGCGGACCCGCACACCTCCGTATGCAGAAACTGTTTCAGATGCATCCAGGAGTGCCCGCGCGGCGCACTGGTAAAATCCATACAGGATGATTATCATAAAACCGGGGGTGCTTTCTGGAAGCCGGATATGTTCATAACCCTCTGGAAGCAGGCCGAGGATGGCAAGGTCCCGGTCACCGGTGCAGGTTACCGCGGGCCGTTCACCGGAGAGGGCTTCGACAGCATGTGGACGGACATGTCCGAGATCGTACGGCCCACAAGGGACGGCATACACGGGCGCGAATATATCAGCACAGCAGTTGAACTGGGCAGGAAGCTCAACCATCTCAGCTTTGACGGCAAAGGAAGGCTGCTTTCAAAAATTCATGATACCCTGGCGCTGCCGATCCCGATCGTGTTTGACATATTGCCGGAAAACCTTCATCCCCACGTAAAGCTTTCAATAGTCAAGGCAGCTTCGGAAATAGGAACCTGCATCATCATGCCGGCAGAAGATATCACGGATGAATTCGATAAATATGCCGATAACATCATCCCGCTTGTATCCGCCGGCCAAATCGAAGCGAACAAGGCCATCCTGAAAAAAGCGAGGATCGTTGAAATAGACTATACCGAAAAAATGCTTTCCGGTTTTACATCAGTCAAAGACAAGATCAGGAAAATCTGCAATGCCCTTACAATTATCCGCGTACCGGCATCCGATAATGTTGAAGCGGTCGTATCCGGCCTTGCGCATATCGGTGCCGAAATTATCCATATTGTTGCGGACTATCGCGGCAGGGAGGTTCATCCCGCACCGGGTTCGAAACCCCGGCTGATAAAGGATATCATACGCGCAGTTCACTTAAGGCTGGTGGAAGAGAAAATCCGCGATGAGATAAGCATTATGGCCTCAGGCGGAATAGGCATGGCGGAACATGTGCCAAAGGCCATGATCTGCGGCACTGACCTGACGGCGATAAACATTCCCCTCTTCATCGCCCTGGGCGCAAGGCTGTATGAGGATTCAGAAAAGCCTCTCGTTCTTCCGGCCGGACTGCACAAGGTCTCTGCCAGGGTTATAAAACAGAGAATCGTCAATCTTATGGGCGCCTGGCATTCGCAGATTCTCGAGATGATGGGCGCCATGGGTATCAGGGAGGCCCGCCGTCTCAGAGGCGAGACCGGCAGGGCCATATTCTTCGAAGATATCGACAATGAAACCTTCGGGAAACTGTTCAAGAAAAAAGAAGCGGTGAACTTATGAAACCATCGACTGTCAGAATCAAGGAAACTCCTTCAAGGTTCAAACACCATGTCCCCAAGTATAAGGTCACTAGGTCCGACGCCTGCATCAACTGCGGTACATGCGCCAATACCTGTCCTTTCGGCGTCCATGAAAGGATCGAAGGCCACAACAAGGTAAAGCCCCCGATTGACTACAGGTGTATCGGCTTCGAATGCCAGGAAAGGAAATTCTGCTGCATAGCAAAATGTCCGCGCAAGGCTTTGAGCCTCTCACTGAATCCCATGTATGAAACACTCGGAGACTACCGCTGGACAGCGGATATAATCACCGCGACATGGATTATGGCCGAAACCGGCTATCCCCCCGACCGCAATGACCTTGAATACAATGTGGGAAATTCGGGAGGCGGCTTTGACAAGTTGCGCCTCAAATTCCCCTCCGACCCCCCTGATGTTGACAGGCATGAGATATCAACGGCCATAAAGCTGAACCGCAGAAACGACGGCAGGGCCGATATAGTCATCTCAACTCCCGTTTACGGAGGCGGGATGTCGTTCGGCTCCGTAAGCCTCCCCACAATGGTATCGAAGGCGAGAAACGCAACCATCTGGAACACCTTTACCTGTACAGGCGAAGGAGGCTATCCGGAAATACTTCACCCTTATGACGACCATGTGATCACCCAGGTTGCGACCGGGTTGTTCGGCGTGCGAGAGGAGACGATCCAACGCGTAAAGATTATCGAGTTCAAATATGCACAGGGTGCGAAGCCCGGCCTCGGCGGACATCTGCTCGGAGAAAAGAATACGGCCAGCGTGGCCAGAATGCGTGAGGCCGTCCAGGGCACATCACTGTTCTCGCCTTTCCCCTTCCATTCCGTATATTCAATCGAAGACCACAAGAAGCACATCGACTGGATCAAGGAGATGAACCCGAATGCCCTTGTTTCGGTCAAGGTTTCGACGCCTAACGATGTGGACATGGTTGCGGTCGGCTCATACTATGCCGGAGCCCACATCATTCACATCGACGGCGGGTACGGCGGCACCGGCGCGGCCCCGGACATTGCAAAAAAGAATATAGCCATGCCCATCGAGTACGCCATTACAAAGGTCCATAATTTCCTGAAGGATGAAGGCGCCAGGGATGCAATGACGCTGATCGCCTCGGGCGGCATAAGGACGGCCCACGACCTGGCCAAGGCCATCTGCCTTGGGGCTGACGGCGCTGTCATCGGCACGGCGGAACTGGTTTCCCTCGAATGCGTGCGCTGCGGCAACTGCGAATCGGGACGCGGCTGCGCCCGTGGCATAGCCTCTACGGATTCCGAACTGGCAGATCTCTTCGACGAGGAATGGGCGACACAGCGCCTTACCAACATGTACAACGCCTGGAACGAACAGCTCGTCGACATCCTCAGGGGATTCGGCATGAAGAGCGTCGGCGAACTGGTCGGCCGCACCGACCTGCTCGAGCATCTGGACTACAGCAAATAAAGTGGAGTATGCATATAATGGATAACGCAGAAAAAATATTACAGTCGCGAACAGGGATTTGCAGGGAAGTTCCGAAACTCGCCCCGAATACCGAAGAAGAAGGCGGATGCGGTGTCACGGGATTCATCAGCTCCATTCCCGTCACCGGGAAAAACATCTTCGAACCGTCCGTGCAGATGCACAACAGGGGCAACGGAAAAGGCGGCGGCATAGGCGCCGTAGGCTTTGTACCCAAGGCCCTGGGCGTATCCAGGCAGGTCCTGGATGACGACTACATGCTGCATATCGCCCTGCTGGACAGCAGCGTCGCCCAGGAGATTGAAAACGACTTCATCAAGCCGTTTTTCAAAATAGACAAGGCTCAAAAGCTTGACACGCTCAAGGACCATAAAAGCATAGGCCTGGAAGTGAGGCCGCCTGATATAATGCGCTATTTCGTCCGCGTCAAAGATGACGTGCTGGACAAATACATCAAGGACAACGGCTTTAAATCTCTCGACAGGCGCGATGCCGAAGACGAATTCGTCTATCAGAACAGCTTCAGGATAAACACCAGGTACTACGCCTCTCTCGGCGAGAAAAAGGCATTTGTAATGTCCCACGGCAGGAACATGATGATCCTGAAAATAGTCGGCTATGCCGAGAGCGTCGTCAGGTATTACAAACTGGATGACTTCAAAGCCCATGCCTGGCTTGCCCACCAGCGCTACCCGACACGGGGCCGCGTATGGCATCCTGGCGGCTGCCATCCGTTCAGCGCGCTTAACGAAGCCCTGGTGCATAACGGGGACTTCGCAAACTACCAGTCGGTTTATGAATACCTCAAGCAGAGAAACTATTTTCCGCTGTTCCTGACGGACACCGAGGAAGCGGCGCTGCTCCTCGACCTGTGGAGCCGCGTGTACAAGTACCCTCTCGAATACCTGATCGAGGCCATGGCCCCAACTTCCGAGATGGATTTCGACATGCTGCCCCCGGATAAACAGGAACTCTACAAGGCCATACAGACGCATCACGTCAATGCATCGCCCGACGGTCCGTGGTTCTTTATCATCGCCAGGAATGACGTGAGGAACAGGCAGTTCCAGCTCATCGGCATTACCGATACTGCCATGCTCCGTCCGCAGGTTTTCGCGCTGCAGGATGGAGAGGTGCAGATCGGCCTCATCTGTTCGGAAAAACAGGCCATCGATGCGACACTGATTTCCCTTGAAAGGGAAGACCCCCGCTTCAAGCCGATTGCGGACAAGTACTGGAACGCGAGGGGCGGCAGCTATACGGACGGCGGTTCGTTTATATTCAGCCTCAAGGACGCGGACGACGGGTCGGAAAATAAAAGGTTAGTCTGCACCGACAAGTTCGGCAAGGAAATCATCATCCCTAAGGACAAAACGGCTTGCGACATCTCTTTGAAGATTGAAGAAACAGGCGAATGCAGGAAAATTGAAAAACAGCTGAAAGCCCTGTCTGCCGAAAAGGACGGTGCAATCGCCGCACGGAAGATATTCGAGTACATAAGGGACGGCATTCCTGGATTCGATGCCAACAGCCTGATGTATGCCGTGGAGACCATCAAAGGCATGGCGTTAACGGATGACGGGTTCAAGCAGACGGCAATCTCGGCCCTGACTCTTTTGAATGATATCCGCTACAACACCGGGGCCATTAAAAGAAGCTCGGTGCAGCATGTGATCAAAATAAACCTGGATGAAATTTTTTCATCAACGCGAAAGATCAATGAAAAACCCGCCTCGGCATTCACCCTGGTTGATTTCTCCACCCGAGAGAAGCTCAGGGCACCGGGTAAAATGGAAAAAACGCTGGTAATCAATGCCGAACAATTTGAACCCGAAGGCGATAACTGCGATGCCGTCATGATCGCCAGGGCCAACAAACTCGGCTGGAAGCGCTTCATCGTATATAAATACCGGGGACAGAGGTTCACAGGCTGCGGACTCGGCCCGGCTACAAAAGATGTCCGGATAGACGTCTACGGCTCATCGGGCGACTATCTGGCTTCCGGCATCGACGGGATGGAAATCCATGTGCATGGCAACGCCCAGGACCAGCTCTGCCAGATAATGAAAGAAGGCAAGCTTGTGGTCTATGGTGATGTCGGCCAGACATTCATGTACGGCGCAAAGGGCGGAGCCGCCTACATCATGGGCAATGCGGCGGGCCGTCCACTTATCAACGCCGTCGGCAAGCCCAGGGTCGTGATCAACGGAACAGCCCTCGACTACCTGGCCGAATCTTTCATGGCAGGCGATCCGCTGAACGGCGGCGGGTTCGTGATCCTGAACGGCATCGGCTTTGACGATGACAACGGCTCAATCAGGGAATACGATTCGCCGTATCCCGGTTCCAACATCTTTTCGCTCGCATCCGGCGGCGCGATCTATGTGAGGGACCCCCACAAGAAACTCGTCGATGAGCAGCTCAACGGCGGCGAATTCGCGAAGATCACCGATGCCGACTGGAAGCTTATCGAAGCTTATCTCAAGGAAAACGAAAGCCTGTTCGATATCAGCATCGAAAGGCTCTTGACCGTTGATGGCAAGAAAAAGCCTGCAAAAGATGTCTACAGAAAAATCCAGCCGAAGAAAGTTACTGCCTCTGTCGTAGACGACGGCCTGGAAGAATAGAAGAACCTGACCTGCAAGGCGGGGATTAAAAAATCCCCGCCTTTTCCTTATCCTCTTCAATATTTTTAATTTGTAAAATCAACAAATTAATATATAATAAACCTAGAAATCTTAAACACCCAACCTGTCTGACCGCATCTCTTTTTTTGAACCTCATTCGGTAATAAAACTTTAGATTATTAATTTTAAAATAATTTTTTTTAGGGGTTGATAATGAATGATGTCTATATGGGAAAGCCATGGGTAAAAAATTATGATTCTCACGTACCGCCGAACATTTCGTATGACAACAGGACGTTTTGCGAACTATTCAGGGAAACGGTTCATAAGTTCCCGGACAAGACCGCCCTTATTTATCTCGGCAGAGCGCTTACGTTCAGCGACCTCGACAACCTGTCAAACAAGCTCGCTAATTACCTGAAAAAGAACGGGCTCAAACCGGGCATGGTTGTGGGCCTGCACCTGCCGAACATCCCGGCGCACTATATTGCGGTTATTGCAGTCCAGAAAGCGGGCTGCGTCTCAACAGGACTCTCTCCGCTGCTCACGGCCAGCGAGCTCACCCATCAGATAGAAGATTCGGGGACACAGATAGTTTTAACCGTTGACGTACTTTATGAAAAAATCCGGGAGATTGCGGACAAGACCGGGCTAAAGACCGTTCTGGTCTCATCCATTGCCGACTTCCTCCCGCCGGTAAAGGCCTTTCTGGGCAAGCTCCTCAAAAAAATACCAATGGCGGAAGTTAAACCCGCAGCAGGGGTCAAGGTTGAACGCTTCATCGACGCACTGAAGGCCATGCCGTCAGATGCCGTGGATGAAAAAAAGGGCATGGATAAGCCCATGTTCATGATGTACACGGGCGGTACGACCGGCCCTGCAAAAGGAGCCCTGCTCACCCAGAAGAACATCATGTGCAACGTGAGCCAGATATCCACCTGGATGGACATCGTGACCGGCGATACCTTCCTTTGCGCCTTCCCTCTTTTCCATATAGCAGGCCTGATACTAGGAACGGTATCGATGATCAAAGGAATGACCCAGATAGCGGTTCCGAACCCCAGGGACACTCATTTTCTTGTTGAATCCCTTAAAAAGTACAAGCCGACCGCTCTGGTCAATGTAACAACCATCTACCTTGAGCTGATGAAACAGCCAGCATTCAGGGCGCTTGACTTCTCGGGCATAAAGTGGTGCATGTCGGCCGCACAGCCCTTCCCTCCAGAGAACATAAAGGAATTTGAATCCATAATCGGACCGGGGAAGCTGGTCGAGCTTTACGGCATGACGGAAACCTCGCCGGTCACATGCTGCCTTCCGCGCTACGGCAAGAAGAAGCCCGGCTCAATCGGCATGCCGATGCCTGATACCATATTCAGGCTGATCGACCCGGAAACCGGAAAGGAAGCGCCTGTGGGGGAACCCGGAGAGATCGCCATAAACGGCCCGCAGGTATTCACGCTCGGATACTACAACAAGCCTGAAGAGACGGCGCACGCCCTGAGGGACGGCTGGATGTTCACTGGCGACATAGCGAAGATGGACGAGGACGGGTATTTCTACATCGTGGACAGGCTTAAGGACATGGTAATCGTTTCAGGGTTCAAGGTGTTCACAAGGGAGCTGGATGACATTCTGACCGAGCATCCGGATATCGAGATGGCGGCATCATTCGGCGTCCCGGACCCTGAAAGGGCCGGTTCGGAAAGGGTTGCATGCGCCATAGTCCTGAAAGCGGCATTGAAAAGAGTGATGCCGAGCGCGATAAGATATTGAGCCACCTGAAGGAACATGTGGCCGCATACAAAGTCCCGAAAAAGATAATATTCATGGACCAGCTTCCCGTAAGCGGAGTCGGAAAGGTCCTGAAACGCGAACTCAGGAAGATGATAATCGAGCAGAAGATTTAAAGCTCTTTTCCTGCTCATTGCAAACAATGGCTCCCCGGGCGCATGCTTTAAAGCAAAACCATCGGGAGCCATTGTTTTTATCAGCTTCAACTTGATTTGGTAAATTAAGTTGTAAGACTTCAATAAGGCCTGACAACAGTCCCTTCTGTCACCGGCAGAAAGTCCGGATATCATGCCGGGATATGCACTTTTACATCGGATATTTTAATTAAATATAACTTTTGCAGATGATAAAGAAAAAATCAGCCGGAGCCTTATGACCGGCTGGATTGAACCCGTTCGATTCACCGGCAAATATCTTTTCGATGTCCTATCTTTACTACCCAAACAGCCAATTCTTTATCTTGAATGGAATATAATATTCTGTAATGACCCTGGCGGATACGATATCTCTCCTGTCCTGTGAGTTTTTCGTGGCCCGGTGGCCTCGGGTCACTTGCGAGAGCCTGAATTCGAAGGATGATCTTCCGCAGGCCTTTCTTTGGTATTATACGTAGATCCTTTTCAACAGATTCTTTAAAATAGATTTTATATTCGGCCATCTTTTTTCAGCCTCTTGATCATCGCATCATAGCTGATCAACGGCTCTTTGGCTCTTTCCTCAAAAGCTGCAATATCATCGGCGTCCTCGGCAAGGGATTCTTTGATGGCATCATTCACAAGTTTCGAGATTGACTGCGTGGTCTCTACAGCTTTCAATCGTAATGCTTTGTGCAAATCCGGATCCAAATACACTGTCGCGCGCATTGCCGCTGTTCCCATAATATCACCCCCTTAAACGTTATGTAGCTATAGCACTAAAACGTCATAAGGGTAAATATTTATCTCCTTTCTTCCAGAGAGAAATTTGACGCCGCGCACACAATCAGGAATGTTGATAACTTATTACAAAATTAGTTATTAATTTATGAGCGTCCCGCAGTCTTTTTCCACAAAAATTTACATTATATTGTCAATTTTTGGGAGTTGTCCCCTTATTCTTTTTTTATTTACAACGATTTGTTTGTTTTTCTGTCAAAAATATCATTCATGGCTAATTGCTAACCGAATATCAGCATAATTATTATCCGTCGGCATAACAAAGAGACAAGACCCACTGCTTCTTTCAGCCCACAATTCACCAAGAATTTTCTTCTCTTTTGATTCGTCGTTCCATAGGTGGCCGCCCTTGTACTCAACAACCAAAGTCCGCCCGTCTTTCAACTTACAGACAAAATCAGGATAAAACTTATCAGTCGATGTTTGCAGCCAGAAGGAATATCCGGGACGCCTGACTGGGTTTCTCACCCAAAATTCAACTTCCTCCGTTTGGTCGATGAATTGGGCGCATTCAAACTCTTCGCCCTTTTCTTCCAGGTCGCCTATTTCAGGGTAATAATGTTTCTTAAACTCATACCTTCCCCGATAGGCTTTAGAATAGACATACTTTCTCGGATCAGCGGCAAATGAAAAACATATATCCGGGGAAACAATCACTTCCGCCTTTTCCCCGAACAACAATAATTGATATGTCTTGTTTCTAGCATCTTGCCGATGCTGTTCGATTTTCTTTTCAACAGCCCTTTTCAAGCGGTACTTATCAAGGACAAGCTGGTCAATGGACATGCCCCGCTGTTCGATAAGTGTCTGGACGAGCCGAGTAAGAAATATGCCGGTATCCTCTGGGGAGATGTCGATATGCTGGATATTGCGGTCAAGCCAATTAACAAGGCTGGCAACGCTCCAGCTTGCATTATTGGTAAAAAGGGTCATTTGGCTTTGCAGCTTGGATACAAATCTTGAAGCTACCTTGCCGTTTTCATTAATGTCTATTTCTCCGCTTTGGGCATCAGGCCGTTTTGCCGAATATTCTTCCTCTGAAATAAGCGCGTCACATTTTGCCAGTTCCCAGGGGTGGTCAAGGAAATGGGTTTCTTCAAACTGTTCAAAAAGGCTCCCCTGTTTTATCGACAACATCGGCACCGTAAAAGATATGTTCTTTTCGGAAGGGGTGCGCTTTTCCTCTTCAGGGTTCTTGCCCATTGAAATAGAAAACGCACGGTCAACCCCGGCCTTGCCTTCGTTTGTGTTGCAGATAGTCTTTATCTCTTCACGCTCCGCATCGGTCATTTCACCGTAGAATGAAAGCTTGTTATCCTTTTCATCAAAGGTGACTTTCTTGCGGGTTTCTTCAGAAAGCCTTTCAATCTCCGGCCTTTCAGGCATGGTGACAGTTATCACACCCATAAAAGGCATACTTTTGTCTAAGGGGAGTTCGGTCTGTTCTATTTTGCCGGGTATAATCAGGTCTTTTGCTTCCTGCCTTTCAAAGCCGCTTTGCACAAGGGCATCGGTCAAGGTGTTGGCAACCTCTGAAAAGTTCGCAGACGTGGCAAAAGCATAAGCCTTGTTAAGTTCTTCTTTGTTCTTCCATGCCGCCCTTGGCAACCGCATTACCCGGCCCAATATCTGTTCAATGGCCGTTGCCGAACGTGATTCCGCAACGCTGCAAAGCACATAGGCAAAGGGGCAGTCCCACCCTTCACGCAATGCTTGAATGGTAATGACATAACGTATCGGCACATCGGCTTTCAGAATGTCGATTCCTTCAAGTTCCTTGGTTGCGCCAGTGGCAATGGCAATCTGTTCTTCCGGGATTCTGTGGTCTGTTATCAGGCATTGTTTAACAACGTCCACGGACAAGGTTTCCTGCCCCTGCCGTTGCGCCTGCGCCTGAATAAGCATTATGGGGCGTATATATTCACCTGTTTGCTGCCGTTCCAGGTTCGCTTTTCCTTCAAGTATGTTCCGGCAGCTGATGGCATCGGAAAGCAGTTCTTTCCATTCCGGCCTTGTATAAAGGTGGATTGGCATTTTTATCATTTGGGCGGATTTCAGATCAGCGGCGGATGCACTGTATAAAATGTTGCTTGCATGTTCTTCTCTGGCAGGCGTGGCGGTAAACTCGATGATGCATGATGGATTGAACCGGGCTAGAGTTTCAAAAGAAAGAGTTGTCCGGGAGTTGTGCGCCTCATCAACAATGACAACCGGCCTTCTCAATCTCAAAACATTGGCAAGGGAATGAATGATATTGCCGCCTTCACCCTTTTCAAGAGTGTCTGATACATCTGGCGGGATGCCGGTAAAATGATCCATCAAGTCACCGGAATCCCTGTATACTCTCCGTCCTACCGTATCTTCCACCCGGAAAGCCTGCATGGTGGTGACAATAATGGTTACCTCTCCCTCAAGCTGCGCCCGCTTCACATACAAGGCCGCTTCCACATCAAGTACATTTACCGCGCCAACTGTTGTTTCAACGGCCTGCCGGTATGAATGGTTTCGGTTGCGCAAGGCGGCAATGGTCTGTTCAAGAATGGCATTGGAAGGTACAAGCCACAAAACAACTGGGCTTTCAGTCTGTGCAAGTTCCCTCGCCGCAACCTCGATACTGTGACAGGCAACAATTGTTTTGCCGCCTCCGGTGGGTATCCGCAAACAGACGTAGGGCAACCCAGGCAGTTCTCTAACATTATTATAAGGGACGTTTATTCCCAGTGTCTTTTCCGTAACCAAATAAAAAGAGACATTAGCATCACCAGTGCGTGAACACTCTTGAAAGTATTCCCGCAATGCATCCAAGGCCCATTCCTGATAGTCTTTGAGTGCAAACATCAATCAACCCTCAATTCATAGGGAATCTGTCGGAAAATAATATTTTCCTGTTTCAATCGGGCAAGGCTAACCCGGCAACTTGTACCATATACTACTTTAGGTCCGGCATTAGGGGGTAAGTTTTCAAATACGGCACGGGTTAGAGCATTGCCCCCCTGTGGCGTTTTATCGCCTAAAACGCCATTATAGAGTAAATAAATTGCAGTGCCATTATAGATGCCGATTAACGGGGATTTACCTGTCACTTCATATAGTAACGGCGAGCCGGTTTCCATGAAGAAAACAAACCGGGCAAGATCGCCGAATGAAACTGATTTAGAAATTTGTCCGGTATTGTCAAAGAGGGTTTCTCCAATAGTGCAAAAATTTACACCCCCACCTAAGCCAGGCATTTGCCCTTCGATATCAATCTCCCCATAAATAGAAAGTTCACATTCATTCAGTTCTTTTATTGTGCGCGTAAAATTATTTTTGTTTTCTTTTTCAATGGCCTCTATTTCTTCAAGATATTTTGATAATTTATTTAGATTTCCTAATGAAAGTTTCACTTTGTATAGTTCTTCTCGTTTTTTGCCTACAAAATTGTAGCCGGTTATGATTTTCTTAATTCTTGAGGCAGTAATGCTTTGTGAAACGATTTGGTCCATTTCAACAAGGATGAATTTTCTGTTCCCTTTATCTCTGGTGTTTTGATGCAGAACTGCATGAGCAGTTGACCCAGAACCGGCAAAAGAGTCTAAGACAATTGAATTTTTATCTGTAGCTATTTGAATTATTCTCTGAATTAACTGCCAGGGTTTAGGTGTATTAAAAAGGTCTTCCTTGAAGTCTCCTAGAATTGAGCGGAGTTCAGTTTTAGCTCCTGAATTTGTTCCTGCAAACTTATGTTCCCACCATGTAGAAGGTACTACTCCATCTTTTGCTTCTAATAAAAATTTTTTTATTCGTGGGCTGTTGTTGCCAGACTTTCCCCACCAAACGCGGTTATCTTTATGCAATTCCCAGAGTTTCCTCTCCTCCAAGCGCCAATATGTTCCCTTTGGTGGTCCTTCTATAACATTTCCACCCGGACAATTGATGGAGTAAATCCCCTTACTATAAAAGTTCCTTGATTGAAGAGCATTGCTGGTCCAGTCTCCTCGTGGGTCTTCGTCTGGATTTGAATAATCTTCTTCCGTTTCAGATTTTCGAGGTAAAAGGTTCCTTTCCCAAAAATTCTTATTCAAAGCATAAACAATTAAATAGTCATGCATTTCCGAAAAATGTCGTGCACTATTTTTCACGGTATATATTTTTTGCCATGCAATTGAACTAACGAAATTGTTTGAACCAAATATCTCATTCATCAAGAATCGAAGTGAAGCAATTTCATTATCGTCAATTGAGATAAATATCGCCCCATCTTCACGTAAAAATTTTTTCAGCAAAACCAAGCGCGGATACATCATGCAAAGCCACCGATCATGCCGGTCTAATGTATCACCTTCCTTACCAATAACTTCTCCAAGCCATTTCCGAATTTCTGGGCTATTTACGTTATCGTTATATACCCATTTTTCATTGCCAGTATTGTATGGCGGATCAATATAGATGCATTTCACCTGCCTGGCATAATAGGGAAGCAGGGCTTTCAAGGCGAGAAGGTTGTCACCCTGGACAAGAAGGTTCCCACTTTCCGGGTCACCCACAGACAAATCAGGGTCGCACTTTAGCAAGTGAAACGGAACTTCCTTATGATGATTTACAACTGCCTTTTTACCAATCCAATCAAGTGTTGGCATCCTAATTCCAATTATTGAAGAAGTTCATTTTTCCCAACCAATAGTCAATATACCCTGACGTTATTTTTTCAAGTTTTATGAAATACTACTTTACTTGAAAAAAATTGAAAAGATAAAACACGCTATAAAATCAGAACATATCATCCAGTTTATTATAGTGATGTTTCTCAGCCGTTCAACCCGCTCAGCGTATCCCATATCTGCATGTTGTTATCGAATATCTGCTGATAGGCGGCTGACTTTTTCTGATAGTAGGCCTGCATCTCGGGATTCGGGTGATATACTGTTTTGATCTCTGGCGGGATGCAGGCATCCTTATGGTTTTTATAAACGCCCAGCCCAACGAGCGCGTTCATCGCACCGCCCCTGGCAGTGATCTCGTAAGGTTTCGGCACTTTGACAGGAAGGCCTGTGACATCAGCAAAAATCTGTCCGAATATTTTGCTTTTTGCGCCGCCGCCTATAAGCCACATGGATTCGAAATTCGCGCTGTTCGGGATCAGTTTCATATTCGAATGATACCCCATTACTATGCCTTCATACACGGCACGCATCATATCGGCCTTTGTATGCCAGTTTCTGATGCCGTAAAAGCAGCCGCTGGCTGAACCGAAGAAGATATTGCCGAATACGAAAGGATGAAACAGTATGCCGGTCTTTTTCGTGTTCTCGATCATATCCTCGATATATTCGTAAACGGAAACTCCATTTCTGATGGCCTGCTCTTTTTCGTATTCGCACAGGTTGTTGATGATGATGTCCAGGCAGCCACCCGAATTGCCGTCGCCGATGCCCGTGAGGAAACAGCCGGGGACAGTATGGTAATAGGCCATGAACATGCCGTCCAGGCTCGAAACCGGAACAAGACTGAAACCCCATGTGCCGACAACCGTTACAAGCTCTTTCGAGTCCATCGAGCCGATCCCGAACGGATATGCGGCAATATCATGCGCACCGCACATGACAGGCGTGCCTTCTTTCAAGCCTGTAGCCACGGCCGCTTCTTTTGTGACCCGGCCGACCACTTCATGAGAGGGCCGGATTTCAGGAAGCTTATCCTTTATGTCAGAGAGGCCCAGCAGTTCGAAAACGTCCCATGCATATGCATTTTTTCTCGGGTCAATCAAGCCTGCGCCGCTTGCATCGCTGGGGTCCGTGCAGATGGTGCCGCTAAGCTTGTAGCGTATCCAGTCTTTTGAAAAGAGGACCTTATCGATTGCGCTGAAATCTTGAGGCGCATTCTCTTTGAACCAGGCAAGTAGCGAAAGGGGGGAGCCTACAACAAACGGGAATACAAGCTTTTCTATGGCCTGTGAATAGCGGCCGTCCGTCATCCATCCGTCGTGAATACCCTTTGCGCGGCTGTCCAAAGACAGTATGCCCATGCGGGACGGGTTTCCGTTTTTATCTATAGGCATCATGCCGTTGCCCTGCCCCACTGCGAAAATGCCGATTATTTCTTCGGGAAGGATGCCGCCCTTGAAAATGCCCTTGATGGCGCTTGCCGTGTTTTCCCAGATTATCTGCATATCCTGCTCCCACCAGCCCGGCTTTACGGAAACAGGCTTCTGGCTTGCGCAGGCTGATGTGAAGACTTCGTTTCCCTTCGTGTCGAACGCTACTGCCTTGACATTGGTGCTTCCGCGGTCAATGACAACAACATATTCTTTCATGATAACCTCGGTTTAATATTTTATTTTGCAACTTTTTCGAGACTGAAGAGCCGGATATATTTTTTTGCGATATTTGATACTTCCATCCTGGCCACATATATAAGCTCTGCAAAATGGAGCTTGTTTTCTCTGGCCTGCGCATGCGCTACACTCTTTGCAACCGCCGCCATGGAAATCTCGGTAAAGAGATTGATCTTGCTTATCCCGTTTTTAATGGCGCTGACGAAATCTTCCTCGGACACTCCGGAGCCGCCATGCATGACCAGCGGGATTGTGAGCCTTTCTTTTATCGCTTTCAGACGGTCTATATCCAGTCTGGGCGTGCCTTTATAAACCCCGTGAACTGTACCGAAGGCGACTGCCAGGGCATCAACGCCTGTTGCTTCGGCAAAGGCCTTTGCGTCCTCAGGACTTGTGTACATGCTTTCGTCCACAACGCTGCCTTCAAAGCTGCCCTCCCCTCCGGCGACATGGCCTATCTCCGCTTCCACGCTTACACCTGCTGCATGAGCGACCTCGACGATCTTTCCGGTGAGCGCGATATTTTCTTCATTGGGAAGGTCTGATCCGTCGATCATGACCGAGGTAAACCCGCACTGGATCGCTTTCATGATGACTATGAAGCTTTTGCCGTGGTCAAGCTCGAGAGCAATGGGGACCTTTGCGGTTTTCACCCTCTCCACGAGGAAGCGCATGAATATATCCGCATCAACGAGGAGAAGCCCTGCTTCAGGGACCATCAGGATTACCGGACGGTTCAATTCCTCTGCCGCCGTGATAATAGCCTCTGCCGAGGCATGATCCAGGGCGTCGAAAGCAGGTACTGCATAGCCGCCCTTATTCGCCGCATCCAGAATTTCTTTTAAGCTTATAAGCGCCATGGCATCATCTCTTCTTCCATATTCATTATACCCTGCTCTTCAAATTTCGGAAAAGCTGCATTTTGCACGCCCTGCTTTTAAATAACGGGTTGTGAAAGACCCGGCCGTTCCCGGCCGAAGGCCGTATCCAATGATGCTTTCTTTGTCTGTCATCGGGCACAATAGCAGGAACATTCATTGTTTTTATTGCCTTTGATCAAGTCAATGCTGTTTCTTTTGTAGAGCATCAAGGACTTATGTCAACAGGAAACGCGTCAGGGTTCACGGCATCCGCAGGAAAGCCGGATAATGTCCCGTTCAGTCCTTCTGATAAGTGCCTGCATCACGTACAGAGCCCTGAAAATGATACAGTTCATGGATCAGCTTCCCTGGATGCCGGACTTGAGAAGAGAGCGCCTTCAGGCCAGGCCGAAACCGGTTATTTCAGCACTCACTCTTATCTCCGGCCTTTGCAACCGGGAGCTCGCCCCATGACGTCGTAAAGCGTTTTGAGCGCTTTTCCTGTTTCATGCACCATTCCTTTTCCGTTCCCGAAGACGCCGGTTTCAGGGTGTCGGCGCCCCACTCCGCATTGACCCTGTCTAGGACCTGCATGATCCTTGTCCGCCTGGTTTCGTCCGCCGAGCCGAAAAGGCTCATCTGCACCCTGCCCCGCGGAACCAGCCCGGTCAGCGTCACACCGGTTTTGCGGTAGGCCGGGCCTGAACGGTAAATCTTATCCAGCAGGGAGCTGGCGTATGTTATCAATTCCGGGGTGTAAGATGTGGGCTCCACGAACTCGCATGAAGCGCCCCTTGACGGGAACCTGTTGTCAGTGAACTCGTTTTCAAGCAGGTACACATTCAAGCCTGAAGCCGCCATGTCGAGCGCCCGCAATTTCTCTGCAGCCCGGCACACATACGAAGAAAGGGCCTCACGGATTTCATCTATCCCGTACAGCCTTGTCCCGAACAGACGGGAGGACGTGATGGTCCTTCTAGTCACCGGCTCTTCTCCGGGTGCAATGCAGGCGATGCCCCTTAATTCATAGACGGTCCTCAGTCCCACAATGGAAAGCCGCTTCCTTATCCAGTCTTCATCGGCATTCTTCAGCTCCAGTGCGGTCCTGATATGGTATTTTCTGAGCACGAGGCTGTGGCTGTAGCCTATTCCCCATACATCACCTGCATCCATTCCGGACAGCACATCGTCTTCGCATCCGGTAATGTCGAAGACTCCCGTTCCTTTTTTAGCCTTTTTAGCCGCGGCCTTAGCCAATGTCTTTGTCGCACCGATGCCTATCGAGACAGGTATGCCGGACCATTTCAGCACCTTCCGCCTTATGGCCGACGCATGCTTCAAAGGCTCATCCACACCGGTAAAATCAAGAAACGCCTCGTCGATGGAATAAACCTCAATGCCGGGATTCATCTCCTCAAGGATGCTCATAACCCTGTGCGACATATCGGCGTAAAGGCTGTAATTCGAAGACAAGGCCTTTATTTCATGCCGTTCGGCCAGCAGACGGCACTTGAAATAAGGCTCGCCCATTTTGATTCCAATAGCCTTGGCCTCTTCGGAGCGGGCCACCACACACCCATCGTTATTGCTGAGCACCACGACCGGGGACGCCTCTGAGCTTCGGGTCGAATACGCGCTCGCAGGAGACATAGAAATTGTTGCAGTCGGCAAGTGCGAAAAGTTTTTTCATACCTTGTGGATTACGTATGTTACCACTCCCCAGACTTCGAGTTGCATCCCCTCTCTCATTTCAATCGGTTCATAGGAAGGGTTTTCAGGCATGAGGCGGCATCCGCTTGAGTCTTTCCTGAATCTCTTAACAAGGAATTCCCCGTTCAATGCGGCTACAACGATGCTCGAGTCATACGGCTCAACCGCCCTGTCGACAATCAGGATGTCGCCGGGATGAATCCCCGAACCGATCATTGAGGTTCCCTCGACCCTAACGAAATACGTCGCTGACGGATGACTTATCAAAAAATCATTCAAATCCAGGGAAGTCTCGATAAAATCATCGGCAGGCGATGGAAATCCGGCGCTTACCCCGGCCGTGAACAACGGAATATCCATTCTTGTCCTTGCGTTATGACGCCAGATCCCGGTAACTTTCATATCGTCTTCCATGAGAATCAAGATTGCATCAACACCCTCCAGGCGGTCAATAAAAAACTCCTCAGAAAGAATATGCGCTCAGGCTGGAATAGATAAATAAGTCCGGACAATCTTGAGCGGCGATCACGGCTTGCTTGCAGTCTTTCAGGAATATTCTGAAATCCGGCATCTCATCAAGGCTTCCCGGTGAATTGACCGGTCTTTCATCATGCAGGGTCTGATGCACATTATTGTATAGATGCCCTTTATCAAATATTATTTTCAGATTATTACATCAGGAAATTGTAAAACACCGATTAATGGCATGATCCTTGCCATGTTATAATTGATGGAATATGGCGGATACAATGGTTTCTCTCAGAGTTCAGCCCTTTCAAAAAAGGTTGACGACAAAATCAGCGGGCTGTTCAGGAATATTCCTGCAGATACAACAAGGGGATGGTCCGTCATCGCCGTCGGCGGATACGGCAGACAGGATATGTGCCCGTATTCGGACGTGGACATCCTTCTGCTTGCCGGAAAACGGGGTCTCAAGTCAGATGCCGACAGGCTGGTGAGCGCCTTGATATACCCGCTCTGGGATCAGGGCTTTAATACAAGCTACAGCGTCCGCACAGCAAAAGAGGCCCTTGCTGACATGGAGAAGGACTTTTTTCTAAAGACCTCTCTTTTAAACATAAGATTCATTGACGGTGATCAGGACCTCTTCAAAGAGTTTGCCGCATCAATTGAAAAAAGGACCTCAGGTAAAAAATGGAAAACCTCCTTTATTGCCGACCTGGTTATCCATGACAGGAAAAGGCACGAGGGGTTCGGGGATGACTCATACATCCTTGAACCCGATATAAAGGACGGACAGGGAGGGCTCCGCGACTTCCATACCATCCTCTGGATGACAGGATCCGTGCTCGGCGAGAACAGCCTGGAAAAACTTGTTGAAAATAAGATCATCTCATCAAAGGATCTTTCGGACTTGCAGGACGCGGCGGATTTCTTGCTGAAGATCCGCTATGCACTTCATGAGAACTCGGGAAGGAAACAGGACCATCTCGGCTTCGAATACCAGGAAAGGCTTTCCGGGATCATGGGACTTCCTTTCTCCGAGATAGAAACCCCTGTAGAAGCGTTCATGAAAAAATTCCACCAGAGCGCCTCGACAATCAAGATACTGCGCAGAAACATTACATTCTCGATAATGGACATGCTCTCGCTCATCAAGAAGACGTCTGACAAGCAGCTGAGTCCCTACCTGGTTGTCAAATCAGGCATGGTCTCTTTTTCTGCAAACCAGGCCGCCTCTTTCAGGCCTTCCATGCTGATGGGGGCCTTTCTGGCCTGCGCAAGGACAGGCCTGGAACTCCATCCGTCGGCAAGAACCATAATCAGAAGCAACCTTGACTTCGCCGTCAAGAGCAGGTCCTACCAGCAGATAAGAAGCATCTTCCTTCAGATAATAAACTCCGATTATCCGCAGTCAGGCCTGACACCCATGCTTGAAACCGGCGTCCTCGAACTTTTCATTCCCGAGTTCGCCAGGATACGCTCGAAAATCCAGTTTGACGTTTATCATGTCAATACAGTGGACATGCACAGCATCATGACATTGACCGAACTCAAACGCCTTGAACACCAGGAGAAGCTTGCGTTTTCAAAGCTCCACGACACGGACATGCTCATGCTTGCGGCCCTGCTCCACGATATAGGCAAGGGGAGCGGCGGCCGCCACGAAGCCACCGGGGCCGCGCTGGCTTACGACATTGCATTGAGGCTGGGATTCAAACCCGAGTATGCCGGGACCGTATCGTTTCTTGTCCGGAACCACCTGCTCCTGCCGCATACGGCAACCAGGCGCGACATATCCGAAGAAAAGACCGTTTTCGAATTCGCCCGCGCAGCCGGTTCGGTTCAAAATCTGTGCATGCTCTACCTGCTCAGCATTGCAGATTCCATTGCAACCGGCCCTGTCGCATGGAACGACTGGAAGGGCACACTCTTCAATGAACTGTTTGTCAAGGCCTTGTACTTCCTTGAAAAAGGGGAGCTGAAAAGCAATGAGATAATCCGCAGGCTGGATTCAGGATGGGATGAGTTGCTAAGAGCAATACCTCAGGAATATTCCGGTAGGTTATGGGCGCTTCCCCAGCACTATCTCCTGCATCATGACAGCCCGGATATTATAAGGCACCTGAAGCTGTGTGAAGACGTCCTGAAAGGAAAACCCATAATAATAGATGTGTCCCCCGCAGGCGGACATTTCAGGCTGACGGTTGTTACAAAAGACAAGCCCGGGCTTTTTGCAGAGCTGTCCTGCATAATGGCCTGCATGCACCTCGAAGTACTGACTGCAAAAGTCTTCACCTGGCACAATGGCATAGCCGTGGACACATTCGAAATTGCTCCGTCATGGAATGGCTATGACGACTGGGACAGGTTTACAGAGATTTTCAACAGCCTGTCTTCCGGAGAAACCGATACCTCTACGGCCCTGTCCCAAATACCGGCGCTGTTGAACCTTGCCAAAAAGCCGAAGTTAAAGACTGAGCCTCTGGTTAATATCGACAATCAGTCTTCGGATTTTTTCTCCATAATAGAGATCAGGGCGACACGAGCCAATGAACTGCTCTACCTGATATCTCAAGCAATAAGCCTTCATAAGCTGTCCATACACCGCGCATTCATAACCACCGATTCCGACAGATCGGCAAATATTTTTTATGTTGTGGATGAAACCGGCGAAAAAATTGAAGACAGGGACAGGCAGGCAAACCTTATAAAAGCCATCAGGACAGTACTGATATAGGACATTTCTTTAGTTAATATTGCCGGGCTGAACTCCATACGTCTCATCCAGCCATCTCCTTCCTGTTCCAGAATCAGGCCAATCTTCAACGGTTTGTGTATCCGATTATCGTCCATGGCATTCCCGGTAAAATAAAAGGCGGCGATTTTCATCGCCGCCTTCAGGCAGAGGGAAGTGGTTGATCAATCCAATTTTATTTGCAGCTAACGATGACCTCTAGCTGATAAAGAGCATCTCCCAGTATTTTGGAATAGGCCAGAGTTCATTATCAACATAGTTTTCCAGAATGTCGACCTTGTCCCTGACGTCATTCATCGTCTTTTTGACTTCATCGCAGATGAAGTCCGCCTTCTTCTCTTCGGACGCTATCGAATTCGCCTTGTCGATTTTGACCTTCAGCTCGTTTACCAGAATCTGTATCTGGCCGATAAGTCCGCTTACGAGCTTGAGGAGCTCCTTTTGCGCTTTGATATCCTTGTTTTCGCCTATGACATCGATCACGGATTTTACGGACAGAGCGAGTTTATTCTGGTAATCCACTGCAGCCGGCAGGATCTGGTTCTGCACCATATTTCTCAGTGTCACGGCCTCGATATCCACCTCCTTGATGTATCTTTCAAGCCGGACATGGTAGCGCGATTTCAGTTCAAGAGCCGAAAGCACATTGTATTTTTCAAAGAGCCTGATCGCCTTATCGGTTTTAAGGTCTTTAAGGGATTCACAGCTTGTTTTCTTGTTCGGCAGTCTTCTTTTCGCGGCTTCGGTTTCCCATTCCCTTGTATAATTATCACCCATGTAGAATATGGCTTTATTGGCTTTTACCTCTTCCTTGATAACATCCAGTGCGGCTTGATTAAGTTTTCCGCCCTTGGCTTTGATCTTTTTGGCAAGCAGATCAATGCTCTCGGCAACGATCGTATTAAGCACTGTTGCGGGGAACGAAATGGACTGGGAAGAACCTACGGCCCTGAATTCGAATTTATTACCGGTAAAGGCAAACGGAGATGTCCTGTTCCTGTCGGTGCTGTCCTTGCTCAGATCAGGCAGCTTTGATATGCCAAGGTCTATGATCGCCTCGTCTGTAGCCTTCGTAATTTTACCCTTCTCGATATTGTCAAGTATCTGGGTAAGCTGTTCTCCCAGGAATATCGAAATAATTGCAGGTGGCGCTTCGTTTGCACCGAGCCTGTGGTCGTTGCCGGCGGATGCAACGGATGCCCTGAGCAGATCCGCATGCGTATTGACGGCTTTAATGGTGGCCATCAGAAATACCAGAAACTGTATATTGTCGTGAGGAGTCTTCCCCGGATTGAGCAGGTTATTGCCGAGGTCATCAGAAAGCGACCAGTTCACATGCTTTCCCGAACCGTTGATTCCTGCAAAAGGTTTTTCATGGAGCAGCAGGCTGAGTTTATGCTTCAGCGCAATCCTTTTCATTGTTTCCATCACAATCTGATTGTGGTCTGCGGCAAGGTTTGCCTCTTCGAAGATAGGGGCCAGCTCGAACTGGCTTGGTGCGACTTCGTTGTGTCTGGTTTTTGCGGGAATGCCCAGTTTATAGAGCTGTTCTTCGACATCGTGCATGAAAGATAAAATTCTTTCCTTTATGCTTCCGAAATACTGATCCTCAAGTTGCTGGCCTTTGGGGGGTGCCGCACCAATGAGGCTCCGGCCGCTGAGAACCAGATCCTGTCTCTTAAAATAATAGTCCTGATCTATGAGGAAATATTCCTGTTCGGGTCCGAGTGTGGCGAAAACCTTCTTCGATTCCGTATTGCCCAGAAGGCGCATCAGGCTGATCGCGCTCTTGTTGATGGCATCTATGGAACGCAGGAGCGGGGTCTTTTTGTCAAGGGCCTCCCCTGTATAGGATATGAATATTGTGGGTATGCACAGCGTAGTACCCAGCCCGTTCTTGATAATGAAGGCAGGGCTGGTCGGATCCCAAGCAGTATAGCCTCTTGCTTCAAATGTGGACCTCAATCCCCCGCTTGGGAAACTTGAGGCATCTGGTTCGCCCTGGATCAGCTGTTTTCCGGAAAACCTTTCAATGATATTTCCCGAGTCCGTGAATTCAATGAATGAATCGTGCTTTTCCGCGGTGGTCCCCGTCATCGGCTGGAACCAGTGGCAATAGTGCGTCGCACCTTTGTCAATTGCCCATTCCTTAATGGCATGGGCGACTGAGTTCGCAGTATCCAGGTCCATCTTTCTTCCTTCATGCATGATCTCGATCATGCGTTTGTAAACATCCTTGGAGAGCTTCTCCATCATTACCTTGGTGCTGAAAATGTCTTCCCCGAAATACTTTGAAACCTGCGTCTTTTTCCCATTTTCATTGTAATGGTTTCTTTCAGATGCAGTTATCGGATTAATAACCTTCATTTTTCCCTCCAGCTATATTTGTTGTTCTTTAAAAACGAACCCGTGCCAGAATGCTCAGATTATACTCATTCTAAGCAAAGGGAATGCCAAAGCCGTTATTAATTAATGTATTGTTTTTATTGGCCTAATCCAATCATACGGCTTATGTAATTGTACAATATTGATTTATCGGCTGGGGTTGGCTCATTTTTGTATCATCGTCTTTTTAACAAAACCGGATGAAGCTTAAACGGACATCAAAAATTGGACGGGGGGTTTGTCCCCCCATCCAATACTCAACACCCTACATGGAGGTGAAAGGGCGTTAGAGCACCGGTAAATAGTTGTCTATCTCGAACTTGCTGACATGTATCCTGAATGCATCCCATTCTTTTTTCTTGTTTTCAATGAATTTGAAGAATATATGGTCGCCCAGCGTCTCGCGAACCAGGGTGCTTTTCGATACATTCTGGAGAGCTTCATGAAGACTTCCAGGCAGTGACGTTATTCCCGCCTTTTTCCGTTCTTCCTCGTTCATTTCAAATATGTCTTCTTCGACAGGATCGGGAAGTTTGTATTTGCCCTCGATACCTTTCAATCCGGCTGCAATCATCACAGCAAATGCAAGGTACGGATTGCAGGCAGGGTCCGGTGAACGGTACTCCATGCGCGTGGCACTCGATTTGCCGGGTTTATACATGGGCACTCTCACCATCGCCGATCGGTTCCTGCGTGCCCATGACACATAAACAGGCGCCTCATAGCCGGGAACAAGCCTCTTGTATGAATTTATCCACTGGTTGCAGATTGCAGTGATTTCCGGAGCATGGGTGAGAATGCCAGCTATATATTGTTTTCCCACCGCCGAGAGATGATACTTGTCCTTCTCGTCAAAAAAATCGTTCTTTCCGCCCTTGAACAGTGACTGATGAACATGCATTCCCGAACCGTTTTCACCGAATATCGGCTTCGGCATGAATGTCGCGTAAATTCCATGGTGTCTTGCAACCTCCTTGACCGTTGTCCTGTATGTCATGACAGTATCAGCCATTGCCAAAGCTTCATTATATTTCAGGTCAATTTCATGTTGAGATGGCGCCACCTCATGATGGCTGTATTCAACCTGTATTCCCATTTTTTGCAGAGAAAATATGGTATCACGCCTTATATTGGGACCCTTGTCAATCGGAAGGCCGTCAAAATATCCGCCCCTGTCGATAATCGCCGGGGCCGTCTCATCCTTGAAATAGAAATACTCAAGTTCAGGACCCAGATAGGCAGTATAGCCCATGTCGGCTACTTTTTTGAGCACCCTTTTCAATGCATGGCGCGGGCAGCCGTCATAAGGCGTACCATCTGGATTAAGTATGTCGCAGAACATCCTTGCAACAGGCCTGTCTCCGGGCCGCCAGGGTACAAGCTGGAATGTCGAAAGAACAGGCTTTGCGATCATGTCGCTCTCGTGTATGCGTGCAAATCCCTCAATCGAAGAACCGTCAAAACCCATACCCTCGTCAATACCCTCGTCAAGTTCGGACGGAGTAATGTTAAAGCTTTTAAGCCTCCCCAGTATGTCCGTAAACCAGAACTGAATAAAACTGACATCATATTCGGTGACTGCCGCAAAAATATCTTCTTTTGTCCTGCAAGCCAGCATGGTCTTATTCCCCCTTTTAGATCCCACATGTTTCATAAAATACTTTTCCAGACACCTTCCATCCAGTCATAAAAATAATAAAAGCCAAAACCATGCCATCTCTTTAAATAAACTGGCAGGACCTACCGCAAATTCTTTAATCACGGTTAGTTAGCTTCGATTGGATTGATTTGTTCGGGATATGCGGCCGGCTGTTTAGGGTACACATTTGTTCCGGTGGACTCTATCGGCTCAAATTTGCGCCGGAAACAATTGAAACGACAATCAATTCGAAGGCCTTTTACGGCAAGTCAGCTCTTCTTCGATTTGAATCTTTCGGTATCGATCGCATATTTCTGGGTTTTATATTGAATGATTCTTTTTGTAGAACCGAGCAGTTTTGCCGCCCTGCTTTGATTGCCCCGCGCGTCTTTCAGCGCATCGGTAATAATGGAACGCTCGTATACTTCCACCAGGGACGTGAGGGTGCCCTGTTTTCTCTTGCCCTGCTCGGATGAAGTCTTCATTTGGAGCGACGGAGGCAAGTGGATGCTCTCTATTGTGTCGCCCTTTGCGAGAAGCACCGCCCTCTCAATGCAGTTTTCAAGCTCACGGACATTTCCGGGCCAGTGATATGCAAGCAGCAGGTCTATTGCCGGAGTTGATATGCGTTTGAGGTTCTTTCCAAGTTCACTCGAGTATTTTTCAATAAAATAATCCGCCAGCAGGATTATGTCGCTGCCGCGTTCCCTTAACGGAGGCATGTATATCGGGAACACATTCAGCCTGTAGTACAGGTCTGTCCTGAATGCCCCTGCCTCAATCTCATCCTCGATCTTGCGGTTTGTCGCCGCTATAATCCTTACATTGATTTTCTGGGGACGGGATGCGCCTACAGGCTGTATCTGTTTTTCCTGCAGAACCCTTAAAAGCTTTACCTGCGCCATCAGGGAAAGATCCCCCACCTCATCCAGGAATATTGTTCCTGAATGGGCTTCTTCAAATTTTCCACGCCTTTTTATGTGGGCACCGGTGAACGAGCCTTTCTCATGTCCGAAAAGTTCGCTCTCAATCAGCGTATCGGGTATCGCGGCACAGTTTACTTCGATAAAGGGCATCTCCTTTCTGGGGCTCCCGTAATGTATCGCTCTCGCGACAAGTTCCTTGCCCGTGCCTGTCTCCCCGTGAATCAGTACAGTGGCGTTTGAATCAGCCACCTGAGAGATGAGCGTAAACACCTCGCGTATGATTTTTGAATTTCCCTTAAGCTCAGGATACGGGTGTTTTACACGGTTGAGCATATCCTTGAGCCGTACGTTTTCATCCTCCAGGCGTCTCAAATGAACGGACTTTGCAATGAGCGCCGCAACTTCGGACAGCAGCTGCAACTCATAATCAAGGGTGTAAATCTGCTTTGCGACCTTGTCCGCCGAAAGGACACCCACTGCTTTCCCGTCATAAATTATCGGCACGCATAAAAATGCCAGTTCGGTACGGTTCAGATCCCTTCTTGCCCCGGTACGGTCGAGGAAGAGCTGCTCGGTCCCAAGGTTTGGTATAGCTATTGCCTTGCAGGTATGCGCCACCTGACCCGTAACGCCCTCTCCCGGGTTGAACTTTACATCCAGCCCGGATACGTCTATCCCGTATGCAACGTCAAGCATTGCCACCCCGGTTTCACGGTCAAGTATGGAGATCATGCCGCGTTCCATAGCCGCCTTCCGGCTGAGTTCACCAAGTATCATCTCAAGAAGCTCTTTCAAAGGCAGGGGCTTTGAGAGTATTTTTGCAATACTGTTCAGCATTGATAAATCTTCGTAAGAATAAGTCAACTGATCACTCATGTAATATCAAGTAGCACAATTTTGTGGCAATTGGAAGAACGGTGCTGTTTTTTGTTCCTTTTCTATTCTTTATTTTCATTAAGCACTTTGTAAAGCTGAATGGAGTATCTTCTTCACTTCCTCATATGTAATCTCTTTTGATTTCCTGCCGGGTTTGTCCGATAAATCTGTAGACATTTTAAAGCCGGTGTATATTTTCTTAAATCACTAATTCAGAAAGGATCGGGCTTGAAATGGCAAAGGGTCATTTGTCAACAACTTCGGCCATAAGGGTTATGAAAGAGAAGGGAATAGCCTTCAGTCTTCATCAGTATAAATACGAGGAGCACGGCGGCACAGAGGTTTCCGCACGGGAGCTTGATGTCGATGAGCATACGGTAATAAAGACCCTTGTCATGGAAGACGACAGAAAAGAACCTTTTATAATACTCATGCACGGTGACAGGCACGTCTCAACAAAGAATATGGCCAGGTTAATCGGCGCCAAGTCAGTTCAGCCCTGCGACCCGAAAACCGCCGAACGCCATACCGGATACAGGGTCGGCGGGACATCCCCTTTCGGCACCAGAAAGCGCCTGAAAGTCTACATCGAGGCCTCAATCCTCGAACTGTCCAAAATATTCATCAATGCAGGGCTGAGGGGACTTCTGGCTGAAATGTCTCCTCACGACCTGGCATCGGCATTGAACACCGAACCAGTCAATGTCGCCATAGATTGAACCGGTGCTATCTGATCTCCGCAATCCCTCTTGCTGCAGGATAGGTGTCAACCATGTAATATGCGCGGGTCTTCCCCTTGAATTTGATACCGTCAAGCGACAGGGTTACGCCCGTGACCGTCCCGTCCGAGCCTGCTTCCACTTTTGTATCATAAATATATTTTGCGGGTACGGGCCTGTGTGTTTCTTCACTGACCAGCAGGATGCCGAAAACATGTTCCGTCTTTTTTAGTGCACCCCCCTTTACAACCGCTGTTACAGATTTTTTGCCGGTGATGAAATTGACATCGCCGGCTCCGGAAACGCCTGTTGTGATACCCGTTCCAAAGAGGCCGTAGTTCATGCCGCCATAGATATTCATAAGCCCGGTCGAGAAATCGGACATGCCCATAAGCTTCATGAATTTTCCATAAAACTTTATCTTGTCGCATTCGGCGATGGCGTTCAGTTCCGCAGGAGAAACCCCTGCACCGCTTACGGTGTCCACAATCGTCGCCACCCTGAACAGGGCAAGCGGCATGGCCCATGAGCCGTTCATGTCTAGCAGCATCCCGTCATAATTATAAAGGGTAAGCAGTCCTTTGTCGTAATTCATCATAAGGGGGAAACGCACTTGAAGCTCCGGATTGATGACGGTCTTGTCCTCACCTGTAAGTTTGCCGCCGATACCCCACAGTACCGCATTGTTTCCGTCGCCCTCCACCGCCCCTAGTATATAATGCAGCGAATCATAGCCGATCTGGTTGTATGAAGGCAGCATCGACGGGGTTGCCGGTGCCATCCTGCTCAGTTCAATAGTTGACGAGGGGTCTCCTGTTTTAACAGGAACCCTGTAAGGGCTTGCACCGTCCGACCTTGCGAGTACTTTAAAGGTGAATGTTTCATCAAAAGTGCCGCCTTTCTTCCCTCCGAAAAATTTGAGTCCGAAACGTACGGGGTCGATTCTGTAATCGCCTTTGATATTGACTTTCAAAATTCCGCCTTCTGGGCCGGTCCACATCTCCTGGGGGATTATGGTTATAAACTGTGAGTTTGCAGACGTGTCGACCTTGCCTTTTTCCCCGCCGGAAATTGAAACCTTTAAAGATTTTTTATCGATAACCGACTTGACGGTATCGCCGTTTTTCCTGACAAAGAGAGTAAATGCCATGGGCTCATTTGCCCTAATTTCTTCGGGAGCCTTTAATTTCAGGCTGCCGAATGCTGTAGTATACAGAAGGAAAACCCCGTTTTCCGGAAGGTCCTCACCCTGCCTGATAATTGTTCGCGGATCTTTTCGCCCTGCCTCTGTCAAAGGGTAATCATAAGGAATAAAGAATATACCACCGCTTTCTCCAGCTATATAGATGCCGTGACTTCCCAGTCCGGGGGATCCGTTTATATCGTTCCTGTCATCAGTCACAAGCTGGTATGCCCACCTGAGCGTGCCGTCGGGATTCAAACAGTGCAGGCGGCCGTCGCCCGAGCCGAAATATATTTTACCGCTTCCGTCTATCGCCGGTGATGAGCGTATGGGCTCAAGCGAATCGAATGCCCATTTAAGCGTGCCGTCCCGGGGACTGACCGCATAGACCGAGCCGTCCGTGCAGGCCTGGATTATGGTTCCGTCTTTGAGTTGTGACGGGCTTGAATAGATATGGTCCCGGGTATTGAATTTCCATATCTGTTTCCCGCTATTCTGTGAAAACGCCCTCAGTATCCCGTCAAAACCGCCTACAAGGGCCGCCCCGCTGGGGTCATTGCTGGTAAGCAGAACGGAAGCGGCATTGGTGCCGAGACCGCCATTGGTCCAGAGCTTTTTGCCTGTTTTTGTGTCGAAGCAAAAGACGTTTTTCAATGCCAGGAAATTTGAGCCTGTGATTATTCTCCCGGTTTTAGTATTCGCCGCAGGCAGAGACCAGCCCATTTCATTGATTATATACTGAGTTATGATTCCGCCGGTATCCCTGTTGATGCGGTAGATTAGATAGTTGTCGTTCGGGGCCAGAATGGAGCCGTCGGCAAGCATGGCTATGTTCCCTTCAAACCAGTTAAGGTTGTAGGTTTTTACACCGAACTTCTCGGTAACCTCCTGCGGCGTATGTGCCTTGAACTTCCACAAAAGTCTGCCGTCATTGCGGTCGAGGGCATAAACATGTGCGTCGCCGGAGCCTATGTATACCCTTCCCTTGTCATCCAGCAGGGCCGATGAATCTATGATCTCGCCTGTCAGGAATTTCCATTTGAGGATTCCCGTTTTATCGATAGCATATAGGTAATGATCAGCCGAACCGATATAGACTGTTCCATCACTATCGATAACAGGAGAGCTGAAGATCCCCTTGCCGGTATGAAATGCCCAGGGTTTCAAGTCAGCCTCAACAGGTAGAACATCCGACCGCCCAGTCTGGGTTGAGTTGCACCTGAACTTGGGCCACGGGCTTGTTTTATCGAGAGGTACATCGTATGAATAAACCGGATATGCCTGGTTCTCAGGATTTTTAGACACCCGTACCGGTTCAGGGTCCATATTGTGTTTTTCGAAGTCAACCCTGGAAACCATGTAATACCCAATTGCGAAAAGCAGAAGCGCATAAAGAACATGGCGTTTTTTAAATTTGTAGGCCATGGCTTGCTTACCCCCTTATTGAATGGAACCGTTATATCAATTCATAGCATAGATAACATCACTGTCAACTTTTGTGTTCATGTTCATCTGCAGGATCAGGGCCTGCATTATCAGGTTTCAGATGATTCCTTATAAAGCAAACCCTGATCCAGTCCGCTACTTCGTGAGTTCAACCCCTGCGGCATATGCACTTTTCATAAGCCCGGCATTTTCTCTTGCGTCTGTCTGATTTCTTGCGCCGGTGGCAGTGATGCGCTTCTTGATGTCAAAACCGATAAAGTTCAGGATGCCCTCAGTCAGATTGAAGCAATCAGCAAATACTGAGGGGTCCGGCTGGCCCTGGGAGAATACGGTCACGGTTTTCTTTTTGTTCAGCTTGGTTTTGAAGTTTCCGGGTATCCCTTTATCCGTATACAAATATGCGAAGAACCGGTCTATCAAGGTTTTCGTCTGGCTTGTAACCTGGGCCATATAGATTGGAGTACCTATTACTATTGCATCGGCGCTGTCAATCTCATCGTAAAGCTTTGCCATATCGTCTTTCTGAACGCATTTTCCGTCAGGTGTCTGGCATTTGTAGCAGGCCTGGCAACCCCTGATTTTCAGCTGATTGATGTTATATGCAGCAGTTTCGGCCCCGTTATCCCGCGCTCCCCTGAGAACTTCTTCAACGAGTGCGGCAGTATTTCCCGATTTCCTGGGACTTCCGATAAAACCTACAACCTTCATTACTATTCCTCCTGTAATTTGCTTTTATGCATGCCGGGTACTGGCGGCAATTGCTTATATCTCTCAGAAATCTTCTCTAACGTGGAGCCATATGTTTTCCCCCATCCTTCCATGCCTGTCCGATATGTTCACCAAATGACCAATAACTGTTATCCGGCATAGTGAGCATATACGGATGCATTCTTTCCCTGACTGGCTTTCCGTTATCAAGCATTTTCTCATCACAGTAAGCACCAATTATTTCACCTATGAAAAGCTCATTTGTAGGCAGATCAAACACGTTTGCAAGACGGCATTCCATAGTGAAGGGACAGTCCATAACCATTGGCGCATGCTCAAGTTCACCACGGAATATATCAAATACTTCGCTCTTGTCGTTTTTCTCACCTGATATCAGGCCAATGTAATCGACCATTGTCAGCATATCTTGTGAAGGTACGGAAATGCCGAACTCCCTGTTCTGGTGAACGCCTCTGTTTGTGTAGTGACTTTTGCCAAGTGCCACGGCCACAAGTGGCGGATTGAAGTTCACCCTGCTCACCCATGCGACAGCCATAAAATTTGGCCTGCCATTGACCTCGGCTCCGACAACAACCATCGGCATCGGATACCCTATTGTACCGTTTGCGACCTTAACCTTTTTCATCAGATACCTCCTATAGCATTAATCCTTCCATTATAGGTATTACAATTTATATTGACAAGTACCTACTTATTTGTTTAGTACTAACTTTATTGATAGCTATAAGAAGAACGGCCATGGGAATAAAAAACAGCAAAACATATGACTGCCCTGTCGAGCTTGCTCTTGACATGATCGGAGGCAAGTGGAAAGCCCTCATCCTCTGGAATCTTATGGGTATGACCAGACGTTTCAGCGAGCTTAAGAGGTCAATCCCAAAATGCACGGAAAAGATGCTCGTGCAGCAGCTCCGGGACCTGGAAAGAGCAGGGCTTATCGAACGTAAAATATATCCGGAAGTGCCGCCCAAGGTGGAATACTCCATGAGCGCCTACGGTAAACGGCTGATACCTGTCCTGGGGGCGTTGTGCGAATTCGGAAAGGACTATGCTGGCCGGTTCAAGATTCATCTGGGTCCATTGTCATAGGATTGGCAAACCCTTCATGGACTCAAAGACTGTATCTCTGAAACCTCTTATATGTCACCTTCCCTGCTTTCTCCGGCCCTCGTCACATAAATAGCAGGCCTGTCGTCAAGAGGGCAGTTTTTTTCGCATTTGCCGCACCCGATGCACTTTTCAGAATCAACGTGAGGACGCAGGAGTTTTACTTCGGTTCCGTCCCTATTCCGTTCAATCGCTTTTTCCAACCATATCGCTTTTTCGGGCACGATGCACATTTCCTCGCAGACGCTGCACTGAGTCGCATCGGCCCAGGCAGGCATCGTGATCGGTCAATTTCGGCCCGGCCGATCTTTACTTTCATCAGGGAGAGTTTTTTCAATTCAAGGATTGCCCCGGTAGGACAGACCTGGCCGCAAAGCGTGCAGTATTCGCATGAACCGATCACAGGGACAAGCTTGGGTGTCCAAATGCCTTCAATCCCTGAATCCATCAATGCCGGCTGAAGCCCTCCCGTCGGACAGACTTTCATGCAGGCGCCGCATTTTATGCAGCGTTTCAGGAATTCGTATTCCTTAAGACTCCCGGGCGGCCTTATAAGAAAGGGATTATTGACAGCAGGTCTTCGCCTCAAAAACGGCACACTGAAAACGCCTGCTGCAAGCGATACCAGGACCCCCCTCCGTTTGACATCAAGCGGAGAGGACTTCAATGTTCCACTGTAAGTAACTGCAGCCTTGGGACAAGGGTCGTCACAGTCAAGGCACACCAGGCACTCGGTCTTCATCCGCGCACTTCCATTATCCCTGACAGCGCCGCCCTGGCATGAATTTGAACACGCACCGCACGACATGCATTGACCGGAAACCCTGATGCCGAAAGGAGCAAACCTTGATAGCAGTCCGAGCAGTGCCCCGAGCGGGCAAAGGTACCTGCACCAGAACCGCTTTTCGACTATATTCAGGAGAAGTATGGCAAGAAATATTCCACCTATAAATGCAGACTGTCCGTAATGTACGTCATTAAAAGGCAGGGACCGTGCCCCTTAGAACAGTATAAATCCTGCCGGCAACATCGGACAATCCTTCCGGCGCATAATGCTCAACAAGCCCCAGCATTGTCATGAATGCGGAATTAAGGAGCGGGTAGATATTTACTGAAAGCGTCCTTAGAAGCAATGTCAACGGATCAAGAATGCCAGCAGTCTGCATCCCGAAGACGGCAGCCGTCAGAATAAAAAAGAGTATATAATATTTCAGCCTGTACATGTTCCCTGGTTCGGCCTTATGGGGACCTGCTGAATGATAAAACTGCATTGTTCAATGTACCGAGCGGACAAACCCATCCGCAAAAGACACGCCCGAAAAGCATTGTGAATACAATCGTTACAAGAGATATGAAAAGCGCGGCAGGTACGGCATGCGACGAAAACAGCGTCGTTATCAGTATCAGCGGGTCAAAATCAAGAAACAGCTTGACGGGGTAGCCCAGGGTTTCGCTTCCCCTGTTCTCCGTCCGAACGAAAAGGAACAGGAAGATAATGAGGAAGACCGTCTGCGAGATCATTCTTAACAGCCTTGATGTAAAGAACCCCTTCCCTTGTTTCAACATTATTATGCTTTTATCTTCTGAATTTTCAGGTTCTCAATATCCATTCTGCCTATTCCGGCGGAACCGGCAAGCCTTACATAGTCTAGGTCGCTTCCTCTCATGCCGAAAAGTGTCGCGCCATAGGAGTCCATTGCAACCATGTCGGTACCGGCTATTACAGTATCTATTTTCTTGACATCCTTCAGGTTGCCGCCGGTAGGTCCGTTTGCAGTCAGTATCCGCACTGCATCGATGATTGTAAGCGCAGGCCTCATGAATCTGGCCATGTCGACAAGGTTTTCAGCCAGTTTCCTGTGGAGCTTCCCCCTTCGTCCACCCATGACACCCATCATATTTTTCATGGAGAGTGTAAGTTTCGATATCCCGTGATCCTTTGCCACAGGGACATTTATTATCTTGCCGGCATCCAGCGCATCCTTGTATATCGGCCATTTCTTAAGGACACTCCCATTTATATCCACCTCGATGAATTTTCTGTCCTCCATGTAAATGACTTCGGCCCCGTACTTCCGGGCTTCAGCGGCTATTCCACTTGCAGCATAGCAGCTTTTGGCGTTATCGCAGGGGTTGTCAAAAACCTTTACCCTGTTAGCACCTGCATCAAAACACATCCTCACCACTGCGCCCACAACGACTGGGTTTGTGTTGGCTCGCGAATTCAGGTGCCCTGTCCCACCCGATGTTCGGTTTGACGACGACAATATCCCCCCTGGATATAAATCGTTTCATCCCGCCGAGTGCATTTACTGCTGCAAGCGTTATCTTTGCCGGGTCATTTCCTGTTGCTGCCGCTATGTCAGGATATAAAGCTGCGGTCAGATTTGTCAGGACCGGTGGAAAGATAGTTGCTGCTCCTGTCATTACTGCTGTTTTAAGAAATTCCCTTCTGTTCATCCGCCCTCCGTGTTATGCCGTAATTGAAAAATCGCCGTTGATGGATTTACCGAGTTGTAATATATATTATTTTAACCTTGAAATCTAATATGAGGATGACTTGATGCGGAAGATATTGATTCTTTTTACTGCTGTAATGATAATTGCGGCCTGCAAACCGGACATAACGAGCACATCACCGGACGATGGAGCCATGGATGTCAAGGGGCACTCGGAAATATCCGCTGATTTCAGTACATCAATTGATCCGGCGACCCTGCAGTTCAGTGTGGAAAATAACAGGATCCCTGTACCCGGACTCGTAACGGTCAGGAAAAACCCGATATCAAACGACGATGTAGCAGTCTTTGCCCCGGATAAAAATTCCTTTTTTATTGCCGGGAAAACATATACGGCAACAATCAAGGCGGGCGTTGTCAACCCCGACGGCGGCAGTAAAATGAAAAGCGATTATTCATGGAGTTTCACTATCGAGTCGGTTCCTCCAGCTCTTGAATCTGTTTCTCCCGACAACGGCCAGAGCGTTTATGAAGGCTCTCCTGAAGTCGTTTTAAAGTTCAATGAGGGCATCGGAGAGGTATCATTCAACCTGAGCACTGAACATTCCTCCCCTGTTTTCTCGGATGACCGCAAAAAATGTTTACATCAGGCTTAATCATGTCAATGCAGGACAGGCATGCCGCTTTGTTCTATACGGTTTTTCAGATACCGCCGGAAACTATACGGAATTAAACAGAGTTGCGGAATTCAAGGCGGTTAAAACTCAATAAAGGCAACCCTTTTCCCGGATCACGACAAAAACCGGGAGAGCGCTTGCATTTCACCCGGTTTTTCTGTTAGGGAACAGACCTCTAATAATAATGACAGAAGGACAAGATTATGCGCCAGCACATCATGAATGAGGGAATCAGGAACATAGCCATTATCGCCCATGTAGACCATGGGAAAACAACCCTTGTTGATGCCATGTTCAAGCAGAGCGGGGTATTCCGTTCAGGGCAGGATGTTGAAATAAGGGTTATGGACAGGCTGGACCTCGAACGTGAGCGTGGTATAACCATAGCCGCAAAAAACTGTTCGGTATCATGGAACAACGTAAAAATAAATATCATAGACACCCCGGGTCATGCGGATTTCGGCGGCGAGGTCGAACGCGCACTTTCCATGGCTGACGGCGCGATCCTCCTGGTCGATGCAGCCGAAGGCCCCCTGCCCCAGACACGTTTTGTCCTTAAAAAGGCTATGGAAGCAGGTCTTTCTATGGTAATCGTTATAAACAAGATAGACCGCAAGGATGCAAGGCCTGCTGAAGTTCTGAACGAAATATATGATCTGTTCATAGACCTTGGCGCCGATGAAGAACTGCTCGAATTTCCTGTTCTTTATGCAGTTGGACGGGAAGGGATAGCAAAAAAAAACGCTTCAGGAAGAAGCGTCTGACCTGAAGCCGCTCTTCGAGACAATCATTAATGACCTGCCGGGCCCATCATACAGCCCGGCAGAGCCTTTTCAGATGCTCGTTGCCGATCTGGACTACTCGGACTACCTCGGAAGGCTTGCCGTCGGCCGTATATTCAACGGCAGGGTCAGCTCGCAGGATTCGCTGGTATGCATAAACGAGGCGGGGGATCACGTAATGCTGCGTGTAACCAAGCTTCAGGGTTACCAGGGTATAGCCCTAAGGGAGATCGAGAGCGCCGAGCCCGGTGATATTGTCGTCATATCAGGAATCGAGAACGTAAAGATAGGCGACACCATCTGCACCGTCAATAGTCCGAAGGCCCTGAAACGCATATCAGTGGATGCTCCCACGGTTTTCATGCGAATTATGCCCAACAACTCGCCTATGGCGGGCCAGGAAGGAACCCATGTCCAGTCAACACGCATTCACGAAAGGCTTAACAAGGAAACCCTCAGGAACGTTGCAATCAAAATGGAGGTCGCCCCCGAAAAAGACGCCTTCATAATAAAAGGAAGGGGGGAATTCCAGCTTGCAATACTTATAGAAACCATGCGGCGTGAAGGTTTCGAAATGTGTGTAGGCAGACCGGAAGTCATACTTGAGCATAAGAACGGCAAGGTTTTTGAACCGATTGAACACCTCTTTGTCGACTGTGAGGAAAACTTCCTGGGCGTTGTCACGCAAAAGATATCCCAGAGAAAGGGCCGGATGATAAATCTGGTCAATCACGGGAGCGGAAGGGTCCGGGTAGAATTCAGCGTCCCGTCGCGTGGTCTTATCGGTTTCAGGGATGAATTCCTGACCGATACCAAGGGCACCGGTATAATGAATTCCTACCTGCTTGCATATGAAGAGCACAGGGGAGATTTCCCCTACAGGTTCACAGGGTCCATCGTATCTGACAGGCGGGGAGAAGCTGTCGCCTATGCACTTTTCAACCTCGAACCGAGGGGCCAGCTTTTTATTACCCCTGGCGTACCGGTCTACGAAGGTATGATAATTGGCGAGCACAACCGCGAGAACGATATCGACGTGAACCCCACCAAAATGAAGAAACTCACCAATATGCGCGCGGCAGGAAGGGATGACAATATTATGCTCTCGCCGGTCACACCCCTGACATTGGAGAAGGCCTTGCAGTTCATAAGGGACGATGAGATGGTGGAGGTGACCCCAAAATCAATCAGGCTCAGAAAAAGCGAACTTGCGGCCCAGAAACGTCATACCATGACCGTTGCAAAAAAAAAGGTTTTGGCTTCATAAAAGGTTTTCTTTCTTGAAATCTCCACTGGTTATCCTGTAATCATACTTTATGGGAAAAACATCTTTCCTCATGGAGGGCAAATACGGCCCTCTTCTGAAACCCTTTATAAAGAGATTGTTTTCTCCGGTTACTCTGCCTGAAGAGTATACCGAAGCAGTCTCAGAACTCGGGAAAAAAGGCCACCTCGTATTCGTTCTCGCCAGAACGAGCGTTATCGATTCGCTTCTGCTTATTCAGAAAAACAGGGCTGAAGGCCTTCCGGTTCCGAAGATGGTTTTTGGAAAGAGCTTCCCTTTCCTTCAGCCTGCATGGAAACTCGCCGGCTTGATTAAAAACAGGATCACCTCGGCCAATCCGATAAAAAGCGGCTATATGAAGGAATATCTGCAAATCGATAATTCGGCCTCGCTTTTCTTTCTTGACAGGACGGCGATAAGAGGCGGCCTTGATCCAGTCATCGAACTGCTAAGGCTTCAGCCTGAAACGGAAAGACCTATTTTCCTGATACCGCTCAGATTCGTTTATACCCGTTCTCCCTTAAAAATCAGCGATGCAGCGAAAGAGGAAGAAGCCTCCATCAAGGGCCCCGGCAAAATACTCACACTTTTGAAAGCCAGAGAAAAAGGTTTCATCGAATATGGTGAACCTTTGAACCTCCAGGAATATTCCCGCAGGACATCAGATGACAAGTTCATAGGAGATACGGCGGAAGACATTAAAAACAGACTGAGACAGACGATCGCCCAGCTTGGCAGAAACATATCGGGTGCGCCTATCAAGAAAAAAGACTGGATAATAAACACTACACTAAAGGACACAAGGCTGGCGGAATATATCGGAGATGTCACATTCCCTGAAAACCTGAAGAAGTTTAACACCGCCAAAAAGTACCTGGAACAGACGGCATCGGATATGGACCCGTCTTACCTCAGGGTTTTCGAAAAGGTCTTCACATGGATATTCAATAATATTTACAATGGCCTTGATATTGATATGGACAGCCTTAAAAAAGTAAAGGAATGGGCGCGCAAGGGGCCTGTCGTTTATGTTCCATGCCACAAAAGCCACATGGACTATATGATTCTGTCCTTTGTCCTGTATCGCAACTGGATGGGCGTGCCGTTCATTGCGGCCGGGGCAAACCTTTCGTTTTTCCCCCTCGGCAAGATATTTCGCAAAAGCGGCGCATTTTTCCTAAAGAGAACCTTCAAGGGAAACGAGCTGTACAGCAGAACGTTTGCCGCCTATGTAAGGACTTTACTTTCCGAGAAAATCCCCATCGAGTTCTTTATGGAAGGGACCAGGAGCAGATCCGGCAAACTGGCCCTGCCCAAACTGGGACTCCTTTCAATGATCGTCGATGCATGGAAACAGGGCTCTGTAAAAAAAGACGTTATCTTTGTACCTGTTTACATAGGTTATGACCTCGTTATCGAAGAAGACGCCTATGCAATGGAAATGAAGGGTGGCAAGAAGGAAAACGAGAATATCAGCCAGCTTATAAAAGCGAGCAGGATATTAAAACGAAGGTATGGAAAAGTTTATGTGCGCTTTTCCGAACCTTTTTCCATAAGGGACTTTGCCAGAGAAAATGATGCCATACAGAAGTCAGGGGCGGATCAAAGCATAATCACCCGGGAACTTTCATGGGAGATACTGGGTTCAATAAACAATAAAACCGTAGCGACATCAACTTCCGTCCTTGCTGCCGCAATTATGAGCAGAAAAGGCGCTATCGATGAAACCGATGCAATAAACCTTTTTAAGATTTACACCGACTACCTGAAATCATTCGGTTATGACATGTCTGAATCTTTAAAAGACTCTGACAAAGCCTTTTCCGAAGCAGCCGCGCTTCTTCAGGGCAGAGGTCTTGTTTCAGTTGATAAAAATGAGGACGAACCTGCAATTTACGAAGTGGACAATGATTGCAGAATCCATGTAGCCTATTACAGAAACAACATTATCAACTGTCTTGTCCCGCTTGCGATCATTTCGAATGTTATACTCAAACTTCCCGGTATTCCCAAAAAAAACCCTGGAGGATGAGTACAACAGAATTAAAACCCTTTTTTCAAAGGAGTTTTCCATAAAGAAGGACGCCTTTGAAGAAACGCTCGGCTATCTGATTGAAAAGAAAATTCTTAAGAAACACTGGGGCAATATCTCTCCCGAGAAAAACGTCTCACAGCTTCTCTCGGATTTTGCAGGCCTGATCACGGATTATCTTGAATCATACCTGGTTGTATTTACAAACATAAAAAAGGTTTCGGGCTCAAAGGATATCTTCAAGGCATTTGAATCAAAAGCTGAAATAATGCTTAAAAAAGACGAGATCCAGCGGCCGGAGGCCCTTTGCATTCCGAACTTCAAAGGTGCCATGGAACAGCTTAAAACCCTTGATTACGTTGACAAGGACAACAAAATAAAAAATGAAAAAGAAATCGGCAGGCTTGCTGATGAGACATATGGATACCTTGAAAAATAAGGCCATGACTATATCTTTTTCCTTTTTGCATAATCCAGGCATAATAATTATAAGGAGGCCCTCATGAGCGAAATAATGGATGTCGTAGGCAGAGAAATTATTGATTCACGAGGCAATCCGACAATTGAAGTTGATGTGTTCCTTTCTACAGGGGACATAGGCAGGGCATCAGCCCCTTCCGGGGCTTCCACCGGCGAAAGGGAAGCCGTTGAAATAAGGGACGGTGACAGAAAAAGATATTCAGGAAAAGGCGTACTGAAAGCTGTAGAGAACGTGAGCCGGCTTGTGGCGCCACAGATGATAGGAATGGATGTACTTGACCAGCCAGGAATCGACAGGCTTCTGCTGGAAATAGACGGCACGGCGAATAAATCGAAACTCGGCGGCAATGTAACCACAGCAGTATCGATAGCTGCGGCAAAAGCGGCAGCAGTAATTCATGGGCATGCCTCTTTACAGATATGTGGGAGGCACTTTTGCCTGTGAACTGCCGGTCCCCATGCTCAACATTATAAACGGGGGCAAGCATGCGGACAACAATGTGGATATCCAGGAATTCATGATAATGCCTGTGGGTGCCCCAAGCTTCAGGGAAGCCGTCAGGTATTCCGCCGAAACCTTTCATGCCCTGAAAGATCTCTTAAACAGGCTCAATTACAGCACAGGTGTCGGCGACGAAGGCGGTTTTGCACCGAATCTGAAATCAAACTCCGAGGCGCTTGATATCATTGTCCGGGCAATAGAAAAAGCGGGGTACAAACCAGGCAAAGACGTCGCTATAGCAATTGATGCGGCGTCGAGCTCGTTTTATAAAGACGGCAAATACATACTCGAGGCAGAGGCCAGGCCTAAGAAATCATCCGATCAGATGATCAGATTTTATGAAGAACTGATCTCGCAATACCCTGTTGTTTCCCTTGAAGACGGACTTGATGAGAATGACTGGGAAGGCTGGAAAAACCTGACATCTTCGCTTGGCAGTAAAGTCCAGCTTGTCGGCGACGACCTTTTCTGTACGAACTCGAAGTATCTTTCAGAAGGCATAAAACTAGGCTGCGCCAACAGCATTCTGATAAAGGTCAATCAGGTCGGAACCCTTACCGAGACTATGGATACAATCGTTACGGCCAGGAGAGCCGGCTATACAACCATCATATCTCACCGTTCAGGAGAGACCGAAGATCCATGGATTGCAGATTTATCGGTAGCATTTTCCACAGGACAGATAAAATCCGGGTCAGCATCCAGAAGTGAAAGACTTTCAAAGTACAACCAGCTCATCCGGATAGAAGAAGAGCTTGGCGATAATGCCGTTTTCAGGGGGAAAAATGTGTTATGCAGCGTGAAAAACCGTTCTTTTTAATACCTTCTTTCCTGGCAATTTATTGGAATCCGCTGAAACAATTATGATATACTCCAGTGTGAGATTCGTGACGCCTGTTACATGGTAACGGATCATGGGTAGCGTCACATGAACATTGAGTTATTTATTTGAAATACTTGAATAGAATCTGTATAGCATTCTCGTTGGACGGAGAATTGGCATCTTTAAAAAAATAAACTTGGATCAAAAAGCTGAATTATGGAAGACGAATTACTTAAGGAAAAACTGGTAAGAAGAAAAAGACAGATCAAAAGAAACAGAATGATCATTTTGAAGTCTGCCAAGGAGCTTTTTTTTAAAAAGGGTCTGGGCAGTACTACAATGGAAGATATAGCCGGATATTCCGGTTTTGACAGGCGTACGATATACAACCATTTCAAGAACAAGGAAGAGATTTTTGCAGCACTGGTTTCAGATGTGATTTCAGACATAACGATGGTTTATAACGAAGTCTCATTGGAAAACATATCTCCGCTTGAGAAACTGAAACAACTGGTACTGAAACTTCTTGATCTTTACATCGACAATTCAAACCTGATAAACGTTTTTACTACCGAGGTGGAGGCTAATGACAACAAGAGGAAAAAGAACAGCTCAAGCCTTGCACTTAAAAATATAAATGATTACGGTGAACTGGAAACAAGATTGATGAACATGATAAAAGAGGCCCAGGATGCCGATCAGCTGATTGATGTCCATCCATTTATACTGGCGGGTCTCTTGAATGAAATAATTTTGAGAAGCGTGATTGTTTTGCACCAGAATAAAAGGATTATTTCTAAAGAACATATAATCAGGGATCTCTTGAGGATAATCGAAGGTAATCTTATCAAGGGAGACGTCAGAGGACCCGAAATTAAATTCTAGTTTTTATCAACAGAAAAAGGCCTGCCTCTGATAGGCAGGCCTTTTCGTTGTAAATCTGATCAGATTACATTCCCATTCCGCCCATATCAGGCATTCCGCCACCCGGCATTCCGCCATGAGCAGGCTTTTCTTCAGGGATCTCTGCAATCATAACTTCTGTTGTAAGCATAAGTCCGGCAACTGAAGCCGCATTCTGAAGAGCTGAACGAGCAACTTTTGTCGGATCGATGATACCGGCCTTCATCATATCTTCATATACGCCTTCTCCCGCTGCATTGAAGCCGATATTGCCTTTCTTCTCTTTCACCTTCTGAACAACGATGCCGCCCTCAAGGCCGGCATTGACAGCTATCTGTCTCATCGGCTCTTCGAGTGCCTTCTGGACTATCTTTACTCCGCATTTTTCTTCTTCACCCAGTTTAAGTTCGTCGAGCTTCTTTATGCTCCTGAGAAGTGCAACTCCGCCGCCTGCAACAAAACCTTCCTCGACTGCTGCCCTTGTAGCGTGCAGTGCGTCTTCAACACGTGCTTTCTTTTCTTTCATTTCAGGCTCTGTTGCTGCGCCGACTTTAATAACAGCAACGCCGCCGGCAAGTTTTGCAAGCCTTTCCTGAAGCTTTTCCCTGTCATAGTCGCTGGTGGACTCTTCGATCTGGGCCTTAATCTGCTTTATCCTGCCCTGTATATCCGAACTGTTCCCTGCTCCTTCAACTATAGTGGTATTGTCTTTGTCGATTATTACCCTTTTGGCTTTGCCAAGATCCTTAACTGTTACCGAATCAAGTTTTCGGCCAAGATCTTCAGACACAACCTGTCCGCCTGTAAGAATAGCTATGTCCTCGAGCATTGCCTTGCGTCTGTCACCAAAGCCTGGCGCTTTCACAGCCGAGCACTTCAGCGTACCGCGAAGCTTGTTCACAACAAGTGTTGCAAGGGCTTCGCCTTCGATATCTTCGGCAATAATAATCAGGCTTTTACCTTCTTTTGCAATCTGCTCAAGAACAGGAATGATGTCTCTCATATTGCTTATCTTCTTGTCATATATGAGAATGTAGGGTTCTTCTTGAACAGCTTCCATTCTCTCCGCGTCAGTCACGAAGTAAGGTGAAAGATATCCACGGTCGAACTGCATACCTTCGACCAGTTCAAGCGTTGTATCCATGCCCTTTGCTTCCTCAACAGTAATGACGCCTTCCTTCCCGACTTTGTCCATGGCGTCTGCAATCAGGACTCCGATCTCTGAATCACCGTTTGCTGAGATTGTTCCGACCTGCTCGATTTCCTTTTTGTCCTCAACGCTCTTGCTCATCTTTTTGAGCTCTTCGACAACAACTGCTGTAGCTTTGTCTATCCCTCGCTTGAGTGCCATTGCATTCATTCCGGAAGCAAGATACTTGAGACCTTCTGTGTAAATAGCCTGAGCAAGGACTGTTGCAGTGGTTGTACCATCGCCGGCGATATCAGACGTCTTGGAAGCAACTTCCTTTACCATCTGTGCGCCCATATTTTCGAATTTATCTTTAAGTTCGATTTCCTTTGCAACGGTTACTCCATCCTTGGTCACGGTCGGCGCACCGAACATCTTATCAAGTATTGCATTCCTTCCTTTTGGTCCAAGTGTTGCCTTGACAGCATTGGCCAGCTTGTCAACGCCCTTTAAAACCCTTACCCTTGCATCCTGTCCATATATTATCTCTTTCGCAGCCATGATCTAATCCTCCTGTTTACTCGACTATACCGAGAATGTCGTCTTCCCTCATAATGAGAAGCTCATCACCCTCAACCTTGACTTCTGTTCCGGCATATTTTGAAAAAAGAATTTTGTCCCCGGCCTTGACATCAAGCGGTACGACTTTGCCGTCCTCGGTCTTCTTGCCTTTGCCTGCCGCAATTACCTTCCCCATCTGCGGTTTTTCTTTTGCAGTATCCGGAATGATAATTCCACCCTTTGTTTTCTCTTCTTCTTCGAGCCTCTTGACGAGAACCCTGTCCTGCAACGGTCTGATCTTCATAAACCAACACCTCCTGATAATTGTTGTTTTTTTATTTTCTGTTAGCACTCTCTTATGACGAGTGCTAACATCGATAGTTCCGTCAGCCTTTTTTATCAAGTCCGGTATTCTTTTATATCTTTGTGTGAGGAGTCGTTTTAAGCAATCAATTCTTGATTTTTTTATAATACTTTATTTTTCTTCTGTTATCATAATATTTAATCTTTTTTCAGCTTGTCATTGATTAATCGGACAGATCAAACTTTCCCTGTAGCGTTTTTCAGGCATTTTTCCTGAAAAAAGAATTTAAATATTCTAATTGAAAGCGAGGCACCCCATAACGGATTATCAGGATGCCTCGCTGAAGGATTTATTGTGCAGCCTTAATCTGATCCCAGATCTTAGTATATTTTGGATTGTTGTCGCCAAGGTCTTTTATGATTTCGCACTTTGCCCTGATTTCAGGTTTCAAAAAAATTGCCTGATTGTTCCTGATTTCAGCAGGAAGTTTGTCATAGCTTGCCCTGTTCGGGCACAGGTATTTGATGAACTCGGTATTTTCCGATGCGACCTGAGGATCATGCAGGAAATTGATGAATTTATATGCAAGCTCGACATTCCTAGCCATCTTAGTGATTACAAGATCGTCAAAGCATACAGAAGTCCCTTCCTCGGGGATGGCGAATTCAATATCTTTATTTTCAGACTGAACCTGCATCAGGTCGCCTCCATAACCATGCACAACATAAAACTCACCTGAAGCAAGACCGGTCTTATATTGTTCATTCTCGAACTTGGCCAGGTTTTTCTTCCATCCGATAACCACCTTCTTGGCAGCTTCCAGGTCTTTTTCATCAGTACTGTTGATACTCTTACCGAGGAACTTCAATGCTGCGCCTATCGTTTCCCTCATATCGTTAAGCATGGTCATTCTTCCCTTCAGGTCTTTTCTGCCGAAAACTCCCCAGGTCGGTTTGAAATCTTTGACCTTGCTCTTCAGGTATCCTATGCCTGTTACACTGAACATGTACGGCACACTGTATTTCATGTCAGGGTCAAATGAAAGTTTCATATAATCAGGGTCGATGTTTGAGATATTCGGAATCTTTGTGTGGTCAAGATCGATTATCATTCCCTGCTTGTTTAAAAGAGTAACCATGTAGCTGCTTGGTGTGATTATATCGTAGCCTGTCGCACCGGCCTTAAGCTTGGAATACATGGCCTCGTTGGAATCAAATGTATCGATTGTCACCCTGCAGTTGTTTTCTTTCTCGAAACGCTGTACCAGTTCCGGCTTGATGTAGTCAGCCCATGTATAGACAAACAGTTCGGACTTCTCAACACTTGCCGACTCGGCAGGTGAAGGTTTGTTTTCGGCAGCAGGTCTGTTATTGCCCCCCCTGTCCGTAAACAGGAAGTAAATCAGCACCGCGGCAAGCACAATGACAATGACCATAAGCAAAATACTTTTATTTCTCATATTTCATCCTCCTCTATGAGATTTTGGCTTATTACCACGGCCACAAATGTGACCAGAAGCAGTATTGTTGAGAGTGCGTTGATCAGCGGCGGAGACCCGTGTTTTATCATGCTGTAAATGCGAAGAGGAAGAGTTGTTGAACCAGGGCCGGCCACGAAAAACGTTATTACGAAATCATCAATCGAAAGGGTGAACGCAAGAAGTGCGCCTGAAATTATGCCCGGCGACAGTAGCGGGATAAGTATTTTCAATGCCACTGTAGGCCAGCTTGCCCCGAGATCCTGTGCAGCCTCCACAACGGCAAAATCAAAATTCTGAAGCCGCCCGAGGACTACCATGGCGACAAAGCTTATGCAGAAAGTAACATGAGAAATCATAATGGTAAAAAGCCCAAGCTGCATGCCTATTGCCACAAAAAAGAGCAGAAGACCTATGCCCATGAGGATCTCCGGAATAACAAGGGGGGTGTATATGAGCATATAATGTGTCTGCTGAAGCCTTGTCTGATACCGATGCAGGGCAAGAGCGGCAGTCGTGCCTATAACGACCGACAGCGCTGTTGCTCCGAATGCTATGAGAATTGTGTTCCTTACGGCAGCCCATATTTCGCGGTGATGGAAAAGCTTCTGATACCAGATGAGGGAGAACCCTTCCCATGAACTGCCGAATTTTGCAGCATTAAATGAATTTACCACAAGAACAATTACAGGCAGGTAAAAAAAGACCAGCACAACAACTGTTATGACAAGGGGAAGCCTGCTTTTATTCATGCCTCTTCCTCGATTATCGGGGCTGCTTTCTTTCGCTTTTGCATTATAAGAACGGCTATCATGGGAATAAGTACTGCGATGGTCAGAAATGCAGACAATCCGCTGGCATGAGGCAGGTTACGGTCGGTGAAGACCCTCTGGGCTATTTTGTTTCCGATCATTTCACCGCTGGTTCCGCCGACAATATCAGGAATAACGTATGAACCAAGTGCGGGAATAAAAACCATCAGAATAGCGGTAACAAGCCCGCGCCATATCCCGGGGATGAAAACCTTCATAAAGCTCTGGAACCTGTGCGCCCCGAGATCCTGGGCTGCTTCGACCAGCTGGAAATCAAACTTCGCAGCTGCTGCATAAATGGGCAGGATAGCGAAAGGAAGAAAGTTGTAGACCATGACCAGCAGCACGGCTCCGGCATTGTACAGCAACGACGTATCCGTGCTGATGATATGCAAAAAAACCAATGTTTTTTTTATTATTCCGTCAGGATGCAGCAGGACTTTCCATGCAAATATCCTGACCAGGAAACTCGTCCAGAACGGTATCACCACAAGCAACAGGAATATCTGTCGCCATTTGCCTTTGAGTCTGGCGATACAGTACCCTGCAGGCGTTGCAAAGAGAATGCAAAAAACGGTTGTAAGAAAGCTGAGATAAATTGTGCGCCATATTATTATCGGATAACTTGGCTGCGCCAGGTCTTTCAATGTATTCAGGGTCCATCCCGTGGCAAATCCGCCATACATATCCGGCGGCTTGAAGGCAATTGCAAAAATCATGACTGTTGGCAGCAGGAACAGAACAGACAGCCATACAAGTGAGGGCAGCGTCAGCAGCCACTCATTTGTTTTCCCGGGATTAGCCTTCACCACCGTTTGTATCCCCGACATGGGTGGGAGGAACACCCATCAGTTCCTCATCCGATTCACTGTAGCGCTCGAGCATGAACCCGTCATCCGCATGCCATGATATCCAGACATCCTCATTCCAGCGTATTGGCTTTTCATCGAGGAGAAAGCGGCTGTGCTGCTGTATTACCGCAAGCCGGTATTCCCCTGTGCTTACCCAGAACCTTGTCATGGCGCCCTGGTATATGACATCTTCCACATGGACTTTCACGGTGTTGTGCAGGGAGTCGTCTGAGGGTTTATCGCGGGATATGCGGATTTTTTCGGGACGCACGCTCAGGTAGACAAGGTCGCCCTTTTTCCTCTGCTTGTCATTGAAGCACACGACATCAGGGAAATCGCCTATGTCAATCCTGAGATAATCACTGCTCATGACATCCTTGACCTGGCCTTCAAAGAAGTTCGTATCTCCGATAAACGCCGCCACGAAACTTGAGCTCGGCGCCTCGTATATTTCCATAGGGGCTCCAGTCTGCTCAATAATGCCCTTGTCCATAACCGCTATCCTGTCCGAAAGGCTCATTGCCTCGCCCTGGTCGTGAGTAACATACACAAAGGTGATGCCTACCTCGTCATGAATAAGATCAAGCTCTATAAGCATGCGCTGCCTTAATTTCAGGTCGAGTGCGGCGAGCGGTTCGTCAAGAAGGAGAACGTCCGGTTTTTTGATGAGTGCCCTTGCTATTGCAACCCTCTGCTTCTGGCCGCCGCTTATCTGGTCCGGATATTTCCATGCCTGGTCTTCCATCTGAATGAGTTTGAGTATCTTCTGAACCTCGTCCTCGATCTCTCTTTTGGGGCGTTTTTCGATTTTAAGACCGAATGCTATATTGTCCCATACGGTCAGGTGGGGAAAGAGTGCGTAATTCTGAAAGATCGTATTTACTTTGCGTCTGTTCGGAGGAAGATCGGTTATATCTTCACCATTCAGATAGATTTTACCGGTATCAGGTTTTTCAAACCCGGCAACCATTCTGAGCAGGGTAGTTTTCCCGCAACCGGAAGGCCCGAGGAGCGAAAAGAATTCACCTTTTTTTATCGAGAGCGAGGTGTTCACAACAGCACGAACATTTCCAAAGCTCTTGGAGATATTCTCGAATTCAAGAAATGCGCGCTGTGTCATCTCTGCTTATCGGGGCCTCCGTGATATTGTTTTTGGTAGGCGTCATATAAGATAAGAACCCCCCCCTGTCAAACAAAAAGGGGACAATTAACCAAAAATATATATTTGACTGTTCCGGGATTCCAACCCCTTCAGATTATACCGGAGAGCAGGTTTGCATTTCAGGCATTCCGCTGATTTTCACTGAAAGCATATCCAAGTTAAAAGGCACATGCTGACTCATCCTGAATGGGCGGTTCAAGCGGCTTTCTCTTCACGGGATTAACATACTATGCATCCCCACGGTTCCGATATTGCAACAAAACCGCCGGAAGGTTCTATAATTTACCTGAACGGCATCATTTTTATCCAGGCAGGATTTCCTCTAAATATGAAGTTCCACTATATCTCCATCCTGTAAAACATGGTCATGCTGTATCATCTGCCCGTCATGTGCCGATTTTCCCCATACCCGTGCAAATTTGAGCTTTGTAATAAATTCTTTGTGAATCTTCCCGGCAAGTTCCTCAAGCGTACTGCCCTTGGAGATTACAAACGGCTCATCCAAATCCGGATCCTTGCCGGGATACTTCGAATAAATCCTCATGATGCCTGACAGGTCGAATAACGTTTTCAGAAAAAGGTCCAGATTGATGCTGTTCAATATCGATATGGGAATTGCAGTTATTTTCAAGTCCACAAGTTCAACAAACGTATTGAAATCTTCTATGAGCAAATCATTATCGACCTTGTTCACCAGGATTATGGTCTTTTTGAAGGTAACTGGTCTGCGAGTTCCGTCCGGTATTTCGCTGCCTTCAGGGAATATCCTGCTTTCAGCCATTATTTCCAGAATTTCCTCGATCTCGCTTATAAGATCTGATTTTATGTCAAGCACAATAGCTGCAATATCCGAGCGGCGTATCATGTCCATCATCAAAGGATCAATATAATCCGCTGTCAGCGGCGGTGTATCTATAAGCTGAAACTGAACGTTTTCAAACAAGGCCATGCCTGGCAGCGGTTTATGCGTCGTATGCGGAAACTGGGCAATCTCGGGTTCGGCATTTGTCAGAGAGGCCAGAATGGAAGATTTTCCTGAATTCGGAGGCCCGATAATCACAATCTGAGCAGCACCTTCTTTGTCAATTGAATATATGCTTTTTTGTTTTACCGCCCCCCTTTTCTTCTGGGATTCTTCCTTCAGCTTTGAGATGCGGTGCTTGAGGTCTGCCTGCATCTTGTCTGTCCCTTTATGCTTCGGAATGACGGCAAGCATTTCCTGCAGTGCTTCAATCCTCGCCTCGCTGGTCTTTGCCTCTTTGTATCGTTTTTCTGCTTCATAATAATCAGGTGAAAGATTAGCCGGCATTTTCCCTTCCCAACAAGTTATCTTTTAATATAAATATAATCATATCAAGACCAGCTGCAAGATTTTTCAAGGGTTTTAAACAAGTATACAGCGAGGTTATTTTTAATATGATAAAGATTGACTGGCAGTACCTGAGCATATCAATGATAGTATCAATCATAGCCTCGGTTATGATCTCTTTCATCATCCGGAAAGTCCAGCCAGACCTCAATATATCGGCCGGGACATGGGTATTTATTTTTATAGGTGTTTTTGCAGCCAATCTGATAATAGAAGCAGGCAGGCAACGCCTTCATAAAGGCGGGAAAGATAATGGAAAAACACCTTGACAATAAAAAGGTCAATCGCTAGAAGAAATTGTCGCTGGGGGATCGTCCAACGGCAGGACTACGGACTCTGACTCCGTCTATCTTGGTTCAAATCCAGGTCCCCCAGCCAAATTTTTTATGGTCCCATCGTCTAGGGGTCTAGGACGCTGGCCTCTCACGCCGGTAACAGGGGTTCGAATCCCCTTGGGACCGCCAAACAATTCCAAATGGTTAGGTAGATTTGCCTAACCCTTTTTCATTTTCATAGGTATGTCCCCCACACTATCCCCCACCCATAGGCTTGTTTTGAAAGAAATCAGTCCCGTTTCTCTGGCGAAACTTTTGATAACAAGTAGGCATTTCTGAATTAGTACCTTCATCCCACTTCCCCTGAAATATTTTAGCAAACCTCATTGCCTAAGCTTATATTTTATGTTTAGCACCCCCGGCATGATATTAAATAACCGCCACAGGTATTACCCACCCTCAAGGCCCAGGTGAAGATGTTTGTATTGCCTCGCAAAGGATCATCGCTGTGGGAGGCTGTGGCTTGCTGACCACTTCGTAATTATAAGCACGGCAGTACTTAAACAGGCCTAAACCGATATTCCGTCAACAGGTCGAATTTGAAAAAATCTCAGAGAGTTCTCAAATAGACATTCTATGGGTTTTCATGGAGGTCCCCAAGGGTTAAATGCACTTATTGTGGAAATACTAACCATGAAAAACCCAGCTTTTTTTGATGTCGAAGTCATTGACGGTGTAAAGGTATATTTCTGTATGGAATGCGGCCATTATATCAAGGCCGTTGATACAAAGGATAAAATTTCACCGGATGCGGAAACAATGGACGCTCTGACGCTGGATTTTGACGAGCTTGCAAAGGAAGAGGGTTTTACCCAGGTTCCTTGATCGAATGCATCTTGTCGGCGCACTAAGCAAATTTTTAAAATATAAAATCTTCACAAGATATGATGAAACTTTAATTTAGGGGCCGTCATGATATTTAACACTCCCGGAAAAGTAACCGACCGAATAACACTTTTAGGCCGCAGGGAATCATGCGTCTATCTTCTTGACGGTAGGACGGAGTATGCGATTCTCGGCGGAGGAATGACTTATATCGTTCCTGACGTTCAAAGCCAGATTGCTAATACAGGTACTTACGAAAAGTCGATAAGCCGTCTGGTGATCCATCACTCGCACTTCGATCATGTAGGCATTGTTCCGTATTTTAAAAAGCGATGGCCGTGGGTTAGTATAACGGCTTCAGCCAGAGGAGCCGTTCAGCTTGCCAAGCCTGCTGTTATAGATGCGATAAAAGGTATTAATCGTATGGTGCTTTCGAACAACGGTCTGGCAGATAGGGCAGATGAACTGGGATTGGATTTCGATACAATACCTGTTGATGACATGCCGGACGAGGGTGAAACCAGAAGAATCGGAGACCTGACACTTGAATTCATGATGGTGCCCGGCCACAGCACATGCTCGATGGCTGTTTATGTCCCCGAGTTAAAAGCCCTCTTTGCCTCTGATGCAGGCGGCATTCCTTTCGGGGGACTGGTTTTTGCAGCTGCAAACTCGAACTTTGATCTGTATCAGGCAAGCCTTGTTAAAATGGCTGGATACGGTGTGGATTTTCATGGTGCAGAACATTACGGGGCTTTTACCGGCGAGGACGCAAGGTCCTTTATTCCCAAATCGATTAAGGCGGCGGTTGAGACCCGGACGATGATAGAAGATTCATTGAAGAGAACAAACAGCGCGGAGTTGACGTCTGAAGAGATTACCAGCTGGATGTCAGAAAATGCAGGCGAATATTTCCTGCCGAGGGATGTTCTGAAAATGGTTGTTGACCAGATGACAGGCTGGCTTGCCAGGAGCATGAACATACAATCATAAGTGGAGGCTGATCAATGAAAGACATCCTGATGACTATTGAAAGGCATATAATAGAAGAGCAAAGGCTTTACGGAGGAACAGGGGATTTCAGTTCGGTGTTGACCCAGATAGTCCTGGCTGCCAAGGTGGTTTCCGCACAGGTTTCGCAGGCGGGGCTTGCAGAAAATATTCTTGGTTCTGCTGGAGCAAAGAATATAACTGGCGACGAACAGCAGAAGCTCGATGTATTTGCCGACAGGGCTTTTATAAATGCCCTCAGCTATATAGGCAAGGTTTGCGTTATGGCATCAGAGGAAGATGATGATGTCGTGCTTGTTCCTGATGGTTATCCAAAAGGCGAATATGTAGTGATGATCGATATCCTTGACGGATCATCAAATATCCTCGTCTATAAAGAAGAAGGAAATCGCCTTCCGATCCGGTCGGGGACGGGAAGGCGGCTTATAACAGAACGTTACATTCAAATCACTTTCTGCTTAAGCCAACTTCCTCCCCGAGTCAAGGGATTTAGACCTTGCATACCGTTTTGGAGTGGCGTTCATAGCCAATTCCCAAAAAGGGAGGTGGGACATGATAGATGTCAAAAGATCCAATCGTAAACTTATTCTGAGCAGGCAACACAATAATCTTACTACCCCTATGTACGATAACAAATTAACAATAAAGCGTCCTATTAAAATTCCTATCCCCCCACCCATCCTCGGTTTTATTGTCATGGACACTGAACTGGAAAAACTTGAGAGTCTTCAAACCAGTTTCAATCAATATGATGAGATGGCCAAGCATTATAGACAATGGGCACATCTCTTCATGGGGATGATACCAGGATTTTTTATACAGACCATTGTACAGCCAAGATTATTGTGGTGTTGGGTTCCGGCATTAAGCAGCCTGTTTCTGGCAATGGCATTCTTTCATTTTTCTTGGAAGATGAACAAAATAGCCTCAACAGTTAAGAATGATATCAAGAAAATGATTGATGAAATTAGGAACAGAAAATCTCATGATTAGATGTAATGTATCCGTGGTGGCTCTCGGCTCATAACTGGTAGGTTCTTATTATTTTGCTATGATTACTGCTTAAGCAATAACTGAGAAACAGAATATATATAAACAATAACCGCTCAAAGCATAAACCTGAGTACAAATAGCTGGGATAAATCCTCATTTTTAAAAAACTAGAATAGCTTTTGGTCTTCCGATGATATCTTAAATACAAACCAGCCAGTGAGAGGCTCAAGAAATGAGTTATTTTCAGATCGATTTCAATTATTAATAACATGATAAAACTATAAATTTCAATTTGTTACTTTTAGACTAGAACTCTCTTCCGGAGATGACTACAACGATGCACATCAGCAGCGCAGGCGGCAGCCCGCGTCCATCTGGATGGGCTGGTTAGGTATCAACCTTTGAATTATTAGTATTGTCCTGCTCTGTAATAGCTTTATGACGCACTTTTTTTACTGACGATGATCCTGGTGCTGGCAATGCTAGATGATCTTTGCTTTGATTTCCGAGCATAGAATTTAAAGTTTGATAAGTATGCCATAGCTCATCCTTCACTTCCTGTGGCGCATTTCTAGGCAAGTTCTTTATTCTTGAGAGAATTTCTTCAGTTAAGATTCTATTCTCTTCTAGTCGCATCTCAAAATTCAATCTTCGTGGACCACGATGAACCAATAAAGCAATAATAATACCCAAACCTGTAAGGAAAACGCTAACGACTGGTAAAGATATCGGTGCGATTAAAGTTAAGGCATAAGATACGCCCATACCGATGAACCCACCCAGAGTTCCAATAAGTGTGGAACTAGACTGTTTTGAAGCTGTATTGGAGGATCGGATTATAGATGCTAGTATATGAGTGGCCTCTTTATTCACAGCTACCAAAGACCTAAGCTCTGCATCCATCTTGTTCATAGAGTGCCCTTATTATTGACGAAAAAGAGAACTTCTTCTTTAGCTTGATTCAACTTCAATAGAGCTTTCCTTCCTTCTCGGGCTGCTTCAAAAAGTTTAAGCACCCTCAGTAGAGTGTTTACCAGACAGAAAATAATTAATACTAACGTTGCTGGAAGAAATTTCATGAGTTCTGATTTAAAAATCCAATAAGGTTGTACTTGAAACAGTATTGTGGAAAGAGTCAATGAGATGGAGAGAATAACTACAATGATTTTGCTTGATGCTAATTGTGAATGAATTTGTGTAAGTACTACTTCAAACTGAAATGTTAGAGCATTTGATATACTGGTGGTTTCATATATATCTGGATGCTCCTCTTCTTGATAATAATTATCGCTCATATCACCTCCCTAAAAAAGAAGATTAAGTATACCTAACGTGGCTTTCAATGGCGGTAATAGAGTGTAGCAGAATTGCCGTCCGAGTGCAAGGTATGGTTAGTCTACTCTTTATGTTTAGTCTTTACGGTAATTGGAATCTTGGTCTCTATCTTATTTGAGTTCAACTATCTCTTCATCTCGTTGCGCCTCAAAAACCGGTTCTATCTTAACAACTTTTGAGGTCATAACTGATCCATCTGCGGCAACATCATGCACAGTAACATATCCTCTTTTAAAAAGCTTTGTTCCTTCTTTAAAATCTGCCTCAAAGCGTTCTCCATTCCGTTTCCCGCCTTTGATTTCAAATATCATTTCATTCCTCCATTAAGCTTACTTTTTTGTGGGCTGGCTAACGAAAAGCTCACCCGGAGCGGGCCAGCGGCCCGCGATCGGGTGGAGCGACTTGGTTGGATAGTAATTTAAATTGATCATTTTCTAATATTGCCAGACATCTATCTGCCGTTGTTGATGCTTCATGAAAGTAACCTTCTTTTAATAAATACTCTGTAAATTCTTTTGCCTTGGTAATTAGCTCACCAATGTTTTGTTTAGCCTTCGTCACAGCTTCATGGGCCTCATCACGGTAGGATAATTTCAAATTACCTGTAACTGGTAGTCCAATTATAGAGAAATGATATGAGTTAAGCAATTTTATTAAAGCAAGAAGGGCTATTTCATATTTTGCTTGATTGGCAGAGGTAACTCCGATCTTTTCTTGGAATATTTGGGCCATGCGATCCCGAATATACTCAAGCCGCTCATATGATTCCCAACATTCTTTTTTTTGGAGTGGTCCGTCAAAGTCATAGGCGGGGAAGGAATCAGTCATAGCTTTAATGGCCAAGTCAATTGCTAAAAGGCAATCGCTGTCAAAGAAAAGCTGGTGTTCGTAAAATAATTTTTTAAATTCTTTATATTCTTCTAAAGGTACTGGCTCCATAAATGGTTCTTCGGGATTACCAGCGATTTCCCACCACTTTGACCGAGTTTTCGCAAGCTGACTCAAAATGCTAGCAAAAGCCAGGGAGTTTCAAAAGACCCTTGTCTAGATACGATCCGTGGTCAAAGGCAACTCTATTATTAATGGCAGATAATCACCCGCAAGATCTTACGAATGGCGCCCGCATTAATATTGGCGATGCGCTATCCTGCTTTAACGCTAAAGAATATCATCATATCTTCCCCCGAAGCTTCCTAGTTAAAAAAGGATTTAAGTTTGATGAAATTAATTGGCTGGTCAATATCTGTTTTCAGCCCTCTGCGTCTAACAAGAAGATTTCAAATAAGCAACCTTCTGAGTATTTTGCTGGCGTTATCCCTAAAGAAATAGAAATGAAGTCATCTATCTTCGCGACTAACTTACTGCCAAACATGGATGATACATACGCGCGAGATCTCTATTACGAGTTTGCTGATGCAAGGGATAGATTAATTTATGAAGCTGCAATGCAGAAGACAGACGAAGTTGCCGAAGATATAGGCGGGGGTTGAAAGAGCTAAAGGGATCATGCTGTGATTATCATCAAGTTGTTTAACCAAACATGACATCTGCTAATATTCGGCTTCAGTCGGTCGCCTCTAACGCGTCGCTGCTGAGCCGGCTCTTTCTGCCCAATCATAAATAGCGGCCACGACAAAGGCCAGAATCAAAAACCATTCCGAAGGGACGACGCCAAATCTGCTGGCGCGGCCGCGGAGCTACGATACAGGCCGGACTAAAGGCGCGATAGAGGCAACTACAAGACCCAGGATCAAGATCACGGTGAAGGCTGAGCAAGCGATTGAAACTACCAGTAGCCACCAGGGCATGAAAAAAGGCCAGAACAACCGCGTCAACTCGGACTGGCGCAAAAAACGCGCCAGCCGGTTACGTGGCACGTTATCATCTCCGAAAGGGATCTTCATTATATAAAGTTGAAAAACTATAGGTTTCTGCCGCAGATATGCACTGAAAGCCATACATGCAATAGTATAACGTATATCACGAATGTTTTCATTTCTTAAGGCTCATAAAAAGTCCAGATATCTTGAGGTTATCTGGAATGGACAGGTTTTGCAGGTCTCATCTGGAGACCTTAACAAGTTGTCGATTGATCCAGACTAAATCTCCTGCCTTTATTTTTGGAATTTTTAAAAATAGAATCGCAGTCTGTGGCTATCTTGTTAATATTGAAAGGACGGGTTAGTGGCCCGCATACCCCCCCCTTTGGTGGGTAGGGAGGGTTGATATCGATCATCGGCTCGGCACCACAATGAATACCTGTCAGCAGATCATTATTGTATTCTGTTGCCACACTGCCTTGCCTATGCCTGCAATGGGTAGGCGGTAGTATCCTGCCGGATGTACCAACTGCCATAGCAATTTAACATAATGACCCTTATCGGGACATTTTAACGCTGCAACCTATTGTAATTACAAGATGTTAATATTATCATGGTGTTAAAACAAGGTGCATGCGCTACCTGTAGCGTACCCATTGATAGGTTTTCCTTGAATGGGCAGTGCCGGTTTTTCGGGTATTCCAACTACCACGGGGGGGGTATGAGAGATTCCATTGATGTGGCTAACTGTCATCAATCATTCATACCACACTGCAAGCAAGCACTCATCAGACATGAACAGAAAGCCCTGAAATAGACCTCAGAATGAGCTTAAAGCACCCTAGAGAGAACTTTGTTTGAAAACACATATCAGAGCATGACCCTAGCTTTGAATTGTTACTACTCCGTAACAATTCGAGTTTCTCTCATCATATTTATAGAATCAGTCCTGATCCTGCTTTAGTGCCTGGACAACAAGGCCCATGAGGTTGACCTGGACATCTACGCTACCCCGATCAGCTTCTTTCAGGTGGCCTTTCAGCCGGGCGATCAGTTCCAGGGTCTTGCGTTGTGTTTCGTGAGCCGGAACATCCCTTTCATCAGTAACACGTCCTTTGTGCTGAAAATAGATGATATTGCGAGCATTCAATAGATATTGGAGCTTTTCTGCCAATATTTTATCAGATAGCCCCTCTGTCTCCAATATTTCGGCAAAATACTGCTGAACTTTCGGTTCTTTTAATATTTGAGATACCTGTGTTCCCGCTGACCGTGGCGATAAACCCACTGCAATAGCGGTTTCTTTCAAGGGTTTTCCTTCAAGACATGCCTCGATTATTTTACGTCTTCGCAGCATACAATCAAGTCTCGTCTTGCTTATCTTTCTTTTGGGTTCTGTCGTCGTTGCTGTTTTCATGCTTTTTAAATGCTACTATTCCGGCAGGATGTCAAATATCCCAGGTTCCTGCGAGATTAGGAATCTGCTTATATAATAATAAAATATTAGTATTCAAAATTGTTAATATAATAATATAATAAAAGGCATTGAAAACATCCCCGGTATAAGCCTGCCCAGGTAAGCACAGGCTGGCCGTGGCATACGCTCCTCATACCGCTTTCAGTTAGCCGACACCTTGATACCTTCATTTCACCGGAACTGTGTCCGGCCTATAACTGTGGACCTTCATCCGATTGAAGTTGCACACGCCCTTCTTCCAGGGCCTTTATCACGCCGTCAATAGTGCCCTCGTTCAGGGCGATGCCTTTTTTGGTCGGCTTCCACTCGCCTTGATCGTCCTGGTAATACACACGGCAATCAACAAACCTGTGGTTGTGAAATTCGGTAAGACTTACCCTTATAACTTCTAATGCGTTTTTTTCCATTTCTGCGATCAACATGTTTTTTCTCCTTTATTATTTTTGTTTCTGTATTGTGATTTTTCGGCCCGCGCATGGTTTATGTCTGGTCTGAGGTCAAAACCTGAAAGGCCCAACAGATAGGACAAGGGGCTGGTATAATATATAAAGTCACTCATCCGTGACTGTGGAGAGGTGAAATTTGCCTGAAGCCTGTAATATTTCCACAAATACACTTTATGTGATGATTCCTGGTCCCGTCTCTTGTTTTTTTCCACAGCCATTTTTGATACCCCTCTCCGGCTTGTTTTTGTCCCTTCGACACTCATAATTGACTGTTATCAACAGTCATCCGTGAGTGCGACAAATTCGTTTTTCTCTTTTCATTGAATTCTGTGAATCCCCTACTGTACCGAATTAAAGGTGGCTTTTCTCTTGGTTTATAGTTGTCGGTTCCGTAATGTTTGAAGTCACCAACCAAACCGTATATCGAGGGGTCTTTGTTGCCCTGGGAAAAGCTCCCGCCTTGATGCTCAATGACAAGAAAGCCTTTCGCCACAAGTTCCTTTATGGCGCGGTTGAATGAGGCATGGGGTATACCAAAACAGGCTGCTTCGGCGTATGTAAAAATCAGTCCATTATTGGTATATTTAATATCGGCCTTTCGCCTTTTGCCTGTTTTCTCCCAATGACGTTTTTGAAGGAGTCTAATTAGAACTCGCAATGCTGTTGGAGAGAGAGTGTTAAAAGCCCGTGAGTATATCATTTCAGGTGATAAGACCGCAGTGTTCTTAATCGCCCAGCCATGCGCTTGAAGGCTTTCCTTAATAGGAGACGTAGACTTGACACCAAGGTTGAGGCATGGCATTATTTTTTCAGTATTTAGAGCCCTTTCGATTGCCTTCCCCCTCAATCCGCTCCCAACGGGTGGAGGGGTTTGATTTCTTGTCATGATTATACTCTGGTCGATGGGTCAATCCGGCATTTCAGCATAAACTCTTGCAAATCTGGCAAGAAATACCTAATGGATGATCCGACCTTGCAGTATGCGGGGCCTTTACTTTTCTGACGATAATTCCTCAATGTCTGGACTGCAATTCCAGTAATCCTTGCAGCTTCTTTTTCATCGATGAATTTCATAATTTCATTTACCACGGCATCCTCCTTGTTCCTGAGATGTCCTTTACATATACACATCCCTAATAACCGCAATTCAACTAATGTGGTTTGGATAGGGTTCGGATGTGGTTCCGATATAGCAGATTTATTTAGGGTTAATATGGGATAGAATCAGTTAAACACAAGCTTTTCAGGGATAATGTAAATTTTTGCGGATATAGCAATCTTCAACTATTTTCTTCTTTGCCACAAGGCTATCTCATTTGTGAATGCGTATAACCTCCCCCTTCCTTTTTTCCCTGGCCTTCTATGAACAGGTAGTCCATCATTTTCGAAGCGCTTAAAGGTTTTTACACTTTTAGTGCCTATGTGAATATAATTCATGATCGCCTTTTTCCCTATCAATTCCTGGCCCCTCAATTGAGAATCGCTGATGAATAAGGGATTAGTTTCTTCCACAGGGGCCTTGAGCTTTAATAGTTCAATCTGTTCCCTGTCGTAATAGCTGTCAATCAGTTGCTTGATATTCTGCTCCCACAGTCCGGGGGGAAGGCTGTCAATGCCATTCCACACCATTGCTGGATGCAGTTCTTTTTCAAGTTTTTTTACTTTCGGGGTTAGTTTCTTGATGTCCTGCTCAAACTTTTTCCGTTTCCTGGGTAGTGTCTTTTCAAGAAAGTTGTTTATTACTGCTACATAGTCTTCGGGGGCTTTCCCATCAAGTTCCAACGATCTCCGTATTTCAATCTCAAACTCCTGATTAGTCTTTTTTGATTGTAAAATTGCATATTCCAGTTCTGCAATATCGCCCCTCAGTTCATTATATAACTGATAAAAGTGATTCATGTTGACAGGGAAGACTCTGAGCCCATTCTTATCCACAGGCGTAAGCACTCCGTTCTTTACATACTCCAACAATTGTTCTTCGGAGATTGGGAGGTCATATCCTTTGACTGTCATTTTTCCCTATCCCCTGAATGTTCGTGTCATGCTGCTTTATTTTTTGGTACTAATTTAATTTTCAATTTACATCCCACGGCTTCTGCATACTTACGCAGTGTGGCTATGGACGGTGAATGTTTCTTGCTTCCCCCGCCTGATTCTATCCTTGCTACAGCCGGGGCTTTAGTCCCCATGCGTTCTGCAACATCCGCTTGAGTGAGCCCGGCTTCATTCCGCGCTTTCAGGCATTCATCAAGAAATATAAATTCTTCTTCAAGGGCGACATATTCGGCCTTAACGATCGGGTTACTCAACATCTTTTTAACAAATTTATCATGAGTTAACATTCTGCTTCACCTCCATCATGCGGTGTTTTGCTGTCTCTAGTTCTCTCTTGGGAATTTTATCCGTTTTCTTTATGAAACAATGAAGCATGACGATCTTGCTTCCAATAGCCGTACAGTAAAGAACACGTGCAATCCCCTCTTTGCCTTTTAGTCTTAACTCAAACAGACCATCTTCCAGCGCTTTTGTGTGTGGTTCTTTCAGGTTCGCGCCATATACGAGCATCCTTTCAGATAGATGAATATAGCGAGCCTGAAGGCTTGCAGGAAGAGAATAAATATCTTCCTGAACCTTCCCGCTATAATATTCTATCGTCCAAGACATAGGAATGTTATTAACATATTTGTTAAGTTGATTCAACTGTGATAAATGGTTTTTGTCCCTTTTGTCGGGTTTGTCATTAAGGAGTAAGTTCATTATCCTATTTACAATCAAACGAGTTTATCACCCGGTCTTTTCCATTGCATCGTCCATAATATCGCCTACGATACCTGACGCCTTCTTTAAGGTCTCATCTCTCAGATGGGCATATCGTTGCGTCATCCTGAAGTCTTTATGCGTCATGAGCTTCTGCAGGGTGTAGATATCAACCTGCCCGGATGAAGCCAGCATCGAGGCATAGGCGTGCCTTAAACCGTGCATGGGCCGGAAACTTTTAGGCAAGCCAGCTCGTTTTTTTATTCTACTCACAACATGATATATCTGTGCGCGCTGATTTCCCTTATCTCCAGGGAATACGAACGGGCTGTCTAATCTCTCAATGGAATCTAAAAGCTCACCGGCCTTCTGGCTTATAGGTATCATGGCATCACGCCCGCCCTTGGGACTCCTGATCGTTATGAAGCCTGTATTGAAGTTGATGTCATCCCATTTCAATTTAAGAAGCTCGCCACGCCTCATTCCTGTATGCAAGGCCATGAGCATCATGTTTGCAACTGTCCAGTTCGGGTCTGCCTCTATCGCTATGAGAAGCCTTCTCAACTCATCAGGGGAAAGGTCTTCCGTGACCACATTGTCAACACGGGGTTTCTGTACTGAGAAGCCAAGGCCTTCACATAAACCTTTCTTGTGACCGTAGTTCGATATTCTTGTTATCAGGTTAAGCACATGCTTTACGGTCTGAGGTTTATAAGTCTTGGATAATTTAAGGCGCATCCGGTCAATATCCAGCAATAAGATTTCATGAGGTTGTTTATCTCCTAGGGGTTTCTGAATGAACTTCCTGTATCTCGATATGTCTATTTGAGCGGGCTTCTTGAACTTCATCGCTGCAACGATCTTATCGAGGTCATCATCCTTAATCTCTTTATCAATAAGCTCTTTTTCGTCTGTAATAGATTTATCTTTGATATAACGCCCGAACAGACGGTTAAATGTCCAGGTTGAATCTTCCGCCTTTCTTGCAGCCACTTCCTCTGCCCGGCGCTCTGCATTGGTTCTCTGGCGTCCTTCAAGCCTCTCAACTCTAAGATTGTTCGCTCTGGCAGGTGTCATATCATCCCGCTTTTGCCAGCCAGCTTTTTCTTCGATAAGTTTGCTGTTCTTCCTGTAGCGGATATAATAGACCTTCTCAATACCAGTTTCGCCTTGAGCGTTTATGAAAAATACTCCCGGATACTTTGTTTCAAATCTTACCTGCTTTGGCATGTCTGACCTCCTGTCCCCCACACCTTCCCCCACACTATCCCCCACACCCAGGTGATATTTACAAGTAATTTCAGGTAAAGTAAAGTTAATTAAATATTCATTAGATAGGCATTGCTAGCCATCATATAGGCACTTCAGGTAAATTGAGGTAAACAGGGAAAAAGGTGCTAGTAATGGCCTCTCACGCCGGTAACAGGGGTTCGAATCCCCTTGGGACCGCCAAACATCCTCATGGGGTTAGGTAGAATTACCTGACTCCTTTCTTTTTCTGGAAATCATCCCCACGATAATACCATCTATCAAAACTATTTTTTATGATGATCAGATCTTAATCTTTTCTACAAAGCTTTAACCCGCGAGATGTAAAACCATATTAAGCAAAGGACCCGGTTATATTCAGGCTCCGGCTCAAATCGAACCTTGAATGCGATTTATGATCCAGGTAATTACAATGACCGGCAAATCAGCGTTTCCGGCAAGAATTCCCGTAAGTCCTGTCATTATGATAAACCGGTTTCATGCTTGATACTTAAACTTTTTGCGAATTCCTTTTCTGAAAATCATAGGGGATATACGAAATAAATATAAAAATATTAAAATAATTGGTGTTAAGTTTTTAAAAATATGTCTATAAGCAATATCAGGTTCTTCAAGTTACATTCCTGTAGAACCTCCTCATATGTTGCAGGTCGTCAATGATCTGCATTTTTTTTGTCTTCGAAAAGATGGTGTTTAAAAATAATTCAACGAACCGAGCTTGTAAATTCCTTTTTATGGAAGCCTTTTAACGGGTAGCCTTATATGCATATCCCCTATTGCGGCTTAAGGATTTTCGCCTTCACTTTTTCGAACTCCTCCTCTGTGAGCTTGTATTTTCTAAAAGGGATAAAGCTGAGCAATATCATGACCGCCGGGAAGAGGCAAAATATCGCACGCACACCTGTATTAAGAGTGGCTGGTTGGACCCCTTTCTCAACAAAACCGGAAAGTGCCAGGGCAAAGCCTACGATCGGGGGCCCCACCGAATAGGCTATCTTCTGTCCGGCCGACCACATCCCCGAGAACACTCCCTCGCGTCTGAGACCGGACTGCATCTGGTCATACTCCACTGTATCGGGGAGCATGGAGAAGGGGAAGAGCTGGAAGCTCGAAAAGCCCACCCCGGCCAGGAATATCTGGGCATAGAACAGCCAAAGCAATGCTGCATCAGTAAAGAAAAGCGACCCCATCGCAACGGTGAAGATGCCCAGCCCGATATAATAGGATTTTATCTTGCCGAGCCGCTTGCCCACTGCCAGCCAGACAGGGATGAAGAGCAAGCCGGTTATCATGAAGATGGGGAAAGCAGTATTCATGATCGTCTCAGGCAGAGCCATGGCATACTTGACGTAGTAAATAAAGCCGGCCATCATCACGCCTATGGCAAGCGCCTGCATGAAATAACTCGACATCAGCATCAGGAATGGATAGTTCTTGAAGACTATTCTTATCTGCTGTTTCAAGGGCGGTGTTTCTTTATGGGGAGGCAGGCTGGTGGCCTTCCTTGTGCCGAAGAAGCAAACCAGGCAGGAGATAACAATCATAACACCGAAGACGCCACCCATAAGGCGAAAACCGTGCGCACCGCCTCCGCCCGCTTTTACCAGCAACATTGTCAACCCTCCAGCCAGCAGCGCCCCGATGGATGCAAATGACATGCGGAACGAGGTTATGGATATCCGCTCGTTGTAATTGTCGGACATCTCCGGGACCATGCTGGCATAGGGGACGTTGACCATTGCAAAAATAGTACATCCCAGAGCGAAGAGCAGCGACACTTGCAGGGCCTTGGCAAACTCTGCCTGAAATCCCGGGACGATGAAGATTGCAAAAAAGCTGACGCCGAAAGGAACGGCCCCGTAGAGCAGGTACACACGCCTCCTGCCGAAGCGCGAGCGCGTGACGTCGGATATCATGCCCATGATGGGGTCCAGGACAACGTCCAGGAGCTTCGGAAAGAGCAGCATGGTGCCTGCAAGGGCCGGGTTGACTCCCACGACATTGGTCAGGAAGAACAGAAGGTACATCCCTGTAGTGACAATAAATATGTTGTTGGATATGTCCCCTATTCCATAGCTGAGTTTGATACCGAACGGTATCCGGTCCGGCTTCATGGTGGCAGTGAAGGCTTCCTTAACTCCATTATTTACCATATCAATCTCCTTGAAAACTATTTTCAGATCGAACCGGTTAATCCAGGTGTCGGAGATAATATCGTCTTTTCGTGGGAAAAGCATGGGGCATGACTGCAGTTCATGTCAATGGGAAAACGGCCAAAAGAAGTTAAATGCCGTGCCCATGGTTTAGCAAAAGATGCGTCAGGAAGATTCCTGCCTTGAGAATCCGGGTAAAGGTTGCAGCTTTAATTGAGATTAGATATGGAAATAATCACAGCGGTTCCAGATAAAACCGCTTCACAATCCGTTCAAATCAGGCGCAATAAATATTTATGTTTATTTCAAATAAGAAAGGATCAAACTGTTATGAGATGTTTAATCCGGGACATATTTAAACGATAAACTGACCCGCGCCCGGTAAGTAGCCACTTTACCGTTTTCAATAGTCAGGTCGAGTTTCACGATTTCGGCGATGCGCAGTTCTTTCAGGTTCTTTGAAGCCGTTTCTACGGCATTTTTCGCCGCATCTTCCCATGAGACTTTACTGGATCCCACCACTTCAATGATTTTGTAAACACTCTCGGCCATGGTCTTTCTCCTTTTCCGGTTAAAAAGATTAATGGTAGAATGTTTCCTGAAGCCCCTTAGTATCCGCCATCAAATTGGACTCCAAAAAAGACCGTGTCAAGGAGATATTTTTGTTCTCATTTCATCCGGTGCGTGTCCGGGATTCCTTCACCAGATAACAGAAAGCCTCAAGTCTGTTGTCGACATGCGTACTCTGCTGGTCACCGAAGGAAAGCGACTCCAGGGGCAGATCGGCATATTGCCGCCTGAGTTCCGGGAAAAAGGCCTCGCTTACAGTCCCTACCATGCACCCCGGACACATGACATTGAGCACGCCATCCGCACCGGCCTGCCGGAACTCGCCGATGCGGTTGATGTTCAGGCTGATGAACTTGTCCACTCGGTGGTCGATATAGGAAGCGATCCGTCGATTGACATCGGGAAATGGCGACTCCTGCGGGGTACGGATTATATCAGGAAAGTAGCGGTCCACGCTGGCTCGCAATATGCGTGCTGCCGGAAGGTATCCCCGGGCAATGATACCTTTCAGGCGCTGTCCCCTATCGAGCAGGTCTCTGGAGCGCTGCTCGTAGCCAAGCAGAACAACGTCCATGATCAGGGCCGATGTCCAGACTTCGAATCCGTTTGCGTTGAGTTTATCGGCAAGTCCGAAGTTGGCATGCGCATTGAGGCGTGTATAAATGTCCCCGACGATTCCGATCACCGGCAGGTCACGCCGTTCTGACAGCGCGATGGCCTGCATGCTGGCAACGGCCTCCCTGATACCGGCGTCAAGTCGTCGCTGCTGCATCCGTTGCAGAAGGAGTTCCATATTATGCTGGTGCACCGCGCGGACCTCACCGTGCCGCCTTTCGTAGGGCCTGATTTCGGCCGCCCACTTGCTGAGCCGATCAATGGCATAGCTGGATCTTGCCAGGTAAACGGGATAAACCGGGAAGAGCTCATCCATGACGGCCATGTTCCCGATATTGAGCAGAGCGACATCCCCTGCACCGATGTTTTCCATGATGATACGGATGGCTGTCCCGTACTGGTTAAGAAGACATGGTCCGTCATATTTAGGCGAGAAGTAAGCTGCACCGGCGGGATTGAATCCAGGTTGAGCGACGAGCCGCAGCAGATCGCCCAGTACCGAGTGGTAGGGATGACATTCATTGCCGTGGGCATAGCCCTTGGCCAGACGTATGGACGAATCATCCGTCTCAGGCAGAACATCAGCCTGACAGCCTACAGCCCGCAGAGACCCGGCAAAGGCATATGCATGGTCGGAGAAATGCTGGATGAAATAGCGGTAATCACGCAGTGAGCGGTCTTTGCAAACAGGCCCCTTGTTGAGGTAGACATCCGCACGGGTGAAGCGTTCGGCAGGCCCGAGTGTACGCAGGAAGGCCTCAAGACGGGTTACCATGCCCGTATCGGCGCGGTGTTCGTCGAACTCCAGGACAAGGTGCGGGGCATGCTGCAGAACAGACTCCAGGTACTGGCATATGAAGGCATCAGGTCCGCATCCGAAGGTTGTCAGCGATATACAGGCCAGGTTTTTATTGCCGCGTACATATTCAGCGGCCTTAAGGGCCTGCCGGCCCATGTACCAGTGCATGTCCTCGAAGAAAGACGGGACTTCTATCTTGTCCATATCCAGGAAATCCATGGGGATGGGCACGTTTCCCAGCCTCTCGAGCTGGCGTGACAGGTCCATGGTGATGTAGCTGTCGCCCAGTACATAGGGCCGTCCGATAATGACGATGCCTGTTTTTTGCGACTCACTGAGGTCCTTAAGCACCAGCTGCCCATGCGCGCGGCAACGCCGCTTGAATTCACGCATGGCGGCCCTCGCCTGTTCAAGAGCGCCCGCCACTTCACGTTTGTCTATCGCCATGGCGCGGGAAGCGGCATGAACCCAGCCATCATCGGCGGCATCTCCCGGATAGGAGAGTATAATCGTCTCACGGCATATCTTTGAGCGGATGATATAGCCGCTGGCCTGGGCATAAGGGCAGAGGAAGCAGGCCTCATTCTCGCCGTCGGGCTTTTGTTTCGCCGTATGAGGTACAAAGAGGCGGTATCCCTTTCCGGCAAGATGCAGGGCATGGCCGTAAAGGATCTTGACAGACATGCAGGTTTCCACAGGCAATTTCTGCGCCCCCTGTTCAGCAATGGCCCTTGTGGTTGCGCCGGAGACAACAGGGTTGAAACCAAGGGCGGCAAAAAAGGTCTTCCAGAACGGGAGCTGTTCATGCATGCCGATACCCAAGGGCAGTCCGATATCACCGCGCGCATGCCGAGATGTCCGGACGGGATAATCGTCAAAGAGCCATCTCCTACGCAGGGAAAACAATGACTCAGGCCTATTTTTTCCGTGGGGAACTGTCTCGTATTTGCCGCAGATTGATCCAAAGCTGGCCGGCCTTTCCGACTTCACACGCTTGATCTCGCAGGCATTTTCGCATTCGCTGCAGACGAAACTCTCCAGAGCATAATGCTGATCGAGATGCATAAAACCGGAAAAGCAAGAGGCCCTGTCGGCCATTTCATCTCTGGCGATCAGAGCGGCCCCGATGGCGCCGGAATGAGTGGGATAAGGGTGCACGGTGATAGGCCGTTCGAGAATGGCTTCAAAGGCGGCATGCACGGCTGCATTGCTGGCCACTCCGCCCTGGAAGATTACATTTGTACCGATCGGACGTGAACGCACCACCATATCGAGGTAGTTCTGGGCAATCGAATATGCCAGGCCGGCGCACAGGTCCTGTTTTTCCTTACCCAGCTGGATATGATGTACGAGGTCCGAGTCCATGAACACGGTGCAGCGTGTGCCCAGGTTCACCGGTGCCTGAGCTTTTATAGCCAGTGCAGCAAACTCGTCCTCGATATCCACCTTCAGACGGTCGGCCTGTTCAGCCAGAAACGAGCCCGTGCCTGCTGCGCACATACGGTTCATGACAAAGTCATGCACCTCTCCATCCTTCAGACGGATGAACTTGGAGTCCTGGCCGCCTATCTCGATTATGGTATCCACATCCCTGTTCAATTCTCTTACTGAGCGGGCCTGGGCGCTGATTTCATCTATGCAGCCATCCACCCCGTAGAGGCCGCGGACCAGGTGGCGGCCTGAACCTGTAGCGTAAAAACCTGATATGCGGGGAGGACTCTCGAATCCCCTGCCAATGGATACAAGGACTTCCCTGCCGGCCTCGATAGGATTGGAGCGGGTAGGCACGTTAGCATAAGCAATGAGTTCCCCTTGTGCGGTCATAAGCACTGCCTTGGTGGTTACTGAACCCACATCCAGCCCGAGATAAGCGCTTTCGGATGCCTTAAGCGCATGCCGCTCAATCTTTTCCCCCGGTTGGTGAACTCAGCCGGGGTTTTTTTGTTGTATGTTCGAGGGGTGGAACCTGAACCAGAACATTTATCAACGACAGTCAGTGCCATGGGTTTTTCCAGCGGTTGTTCATGTGCGAACAGCGCGGCACCGATGGCTCCCATAATCTTGTGGTGTTCGGGTATAATCAGTTCATCCTCGCCGATGCCCAGGATCGATGCGAAAGCCCTTCGCATACCCTGGTTGGCAGCCACGCCCCCCTGAAAGACCACTGGTATTGCCGGAGGTTTGCCCTTGCAGAGGGTGGCGATATAGTTGCGGGCCAGGGCATGACAGAGTCCTGCTGATATGGCATCTCCCGTTATCCCCTTCTGTTGCAGGTGGATCATGTCGCTTTTGGCGAAGACCGAGCATCTTCCCGCAATCGGAGGCACATACGCTGCAGAAGCTGCCTTGAGTGAAAACTCCTCGATGCCCAGTCCCAGCCGCTGCGCCTGGTGGTCAAGGAAGGCCCCTGTACCTGCCGAACACAGGCCGTTAAAGGCATGCCGCTCGATGAACGGTCTTCCGTCCCCGCGCCGGGCGATCTCGATGTATTTGGAATCCTGTCCGCCAATCTCGATGATGCTTCCGACATCAGGAAACTGTTCCCAGCAAGCCCGTGCATGCGTGACAATCTCGTTCAGGCTCGGCAAACCGAGACACTCAGCAATCAGGGCCTTGCCGCTGCCTGTTACGATTATACCGGCAAATGCGATGTCTCCCAAAGATTTGTGCAAGTCCTTAAGGGTATTAAGAGCGGCTTCCTGGGGTTTAACCTCCGGTCGGGATATAAGAGGTATAAATTATCTCACCCGCCGGGAGCATAACGACTATCTTGAGGGAGACAGATCCCAGATCGATACCAAGCAGGAAATTCTTCATGGGCCCCCCGATCAGATTGCCTTCAACAGATTAAATGCGCTGGTAATGTCATTATTTTCCATCCGGTTCCCTTCCGCCCGAATTTTGTCTGACAGTAAACGAGCAAGAAAGATGCCATGCTATCTCTTTGTTATCATTCTGCTCCCTGGGTACATGTTGGAAAAAGATTGTCTTTATAGGGCAATACTTTTCTCAGTTATTGGGAGTTAGAGATTATATATCTTCTTGGTAAAATGGCAAATCGTGAAGATGGTGAAAAATATCAAGCGCTCGATGACGCATATATAAGATTACCGTTAGGGTTCAGTGGGTTTGCTTATGCCTACATCAAACCTATGCGGCGTCATGAAGAGGGCAAGCTTCTCGCTGTAACTTTTTTTCATGGCAGAGGCTATGGCACGATAAAAAATGCTCGGCGACAGGCGTTTTAAAATCCAGAAGATTTTCCCTGTAAATTGAGGGATCAGGTAGAGCCGGTTCTTTTCATAAGCCTTTATGGTCATCTCTGCAATTTGCTCCGCGCTCAAGCGGCCGTGTTCAAAGGCACAACGTGCGAACTCAATCTGGAACTTATCTATATACCGCATGTTGTCAAGAAGGTTGGTTTTGAAGAACATTGGACAGACCACAGTCACGCCTATATTATGGGGTGCCAGCTCGGTACGGATGGTTTCCGACAGGGAAATGACGGCTGCTTTCGTGACATTATAGGGGCCCATCTCCGACAGAGAGAACAACCCTCCACAGGAGGCTATGTTGATGATATGTCCAACCACCCTGGACCTTCATGCCCGGGATGAAGCTGTGGCAGCCGTAAAGCATGCCCCAGAAATTGATGCCGACACACCAGTGCCAGTCCTCAAGCTTGATATCGCCGGTAAATCCGGCCGCTACCACCCCGGCGTTATTGACCAGCAGGTCGACGCGTTTCCAGGTTGAAAAGCAGTAGTCCGCCATGCGCTCAACATCCTCTTTCCTGGACACGTCACAATCAAAAACCTCGCCCTCTCCTCCTGCCCGGCGTACCAAGGCCAGGGTTTGCTCCATGCCAGCATGGTTGACATCTGCGACGAGTATTTTCCAGCCGCGCCTGGCCAGGCCTATCGCCAGTTCACGTCCAAGTCCCGAAGCGGCTCCTGTTATGACTGCATTGCGCATAGGCTGTGCTCCTTTTTATTCTTTGACGATTGTGCTCACCAGCCCGAGCTTGCGCATGGGCGCCAGTCCAAGGAAGGATTGTGCCTGTTTGGCGTCCCTGAAGCGCTTCTCCTGGCCATAGTCCTTCATGTAGCCGTTTCCGCCCAGGACCTGTATGCCGTCGGTTGTCAGCTTGCAGGCGAGCTCTGCAAGATGCAGCGCCGCGGCCCTGGAAGATATCGCCCACATAAGTTCCTGCTGTTCTACGGCCAGGGCGGCTTCAGACACAACCATCTCCGCAATCATGACCTGTACGGCCATATCGGCAAGCAGCATGCGCAGGCTCGACCAGTTGATGATCTCCCGGCCGCCCTGGAATCGTTCCCTGCTGTAAGCCAGGGCTTCCTTAAAGGAACCCTTCATGATCCCGCACTCAATGGCAGCGGCGGCTGCGTGCATGCGGTCGGAAGCGAGCTCAAAATACCCGGCGCCCCCGCCTTCCCCTGCCTATGCACGTGCCTTTGACTCGTGTAATGTTCATGTCCACGGCCGGGCAGGCAAGCAGGCCCAGGCTGAGTATGGGGGCACTGACGGAAAGCCCCGCATCCGCAAGGTCAAGAAGAAAGAATGAATATCCCTCCCGGCCTGTAATGCGCGCCGGCACCAGGGCATGACCTGCCAGAGAACCAAGGACGACATATTCAAGGATTCCATTGAGGACATAAGAATCATCATACTTAACGGCCTCGATAGTGCCCCGGGTCTCCGAGGGATTACAGAAGGCCGGGAAGGCGATCAGGGCCGACCGGGCATCTGCTGCCTGAGTCATGATGCCGGAAAGGATATCATGAGACCCGGCTGCAAGCATGATTTCCTGCGCCAGGGCATTTGTGAAGATGATGCCTCCCGGGCTGGCATCCACCTCGCAGATATGCTTAAGAATAACACAAAGGGCGCTCATGTCCTGGCCGATGCCGCCGCACCTTTCCGGGAGTGTTGCACCAAGAATCCCAACCTCATGGGCCTTGGTCAATACCGTCTCAAAGAACGGCCCGAAAGGGTAGCGGTCGTTGGCGTCGCGGTTGGCTGAGAGTTCCTTGACGGCAAAGCTGTGCGCAAGGTCCTCAAACGATTTGAGTTCACATTTTATGCTCGTTAACATATTTCCTTCTCCCGTTTATTCTTCAAACACCCTGACCTCTGGATATGAACAGCCGATGAGGTTGGCAAAGAGATTGATACGGTTCAATTGATTGGAACCCTCATAAATCTGCAGCAGTTTGGAATCCCGCAGGATTTTCTCGGCCCCGCGATCATGCCGCAGGCCGGCCTGGCCCATTAGCTCCAGGGCCATCTGGCTGTTTTTAACGCCCATATCCGTCCCCACTATCTTGGCCAGGGAAGCCCACCCGGTGCAGCGCCTCTGCTCTTTAATGGATTGTCCGTCCACGAAGAGCTTGCGAATGATCCACGGCATTATTTTCAAGCCTAAGAGCGGGCTTATCAAGCGGTCAAGAATGGCCTGCGGTACATATTTCAGATAATAATAGACAGGTTTCAACTGCAGAATGTTGTAGATCCCCCCCCGCAAGAGAGTTGGCATAGTTGGCCTCGGCATAACCGAGCCGGCCGACTGCGACATTTTTATACATCTCGGCCAGCATGGCCTGGGCCCATTCATGATTGATTAGCAGCCTGCCGTCCACCTCGGTTTCTCTGGCAAACTTCAGTGCCGTTTCATAGGCCCCTCTAGCTACACCCGTGCCGAAAGCACCTACCGCCGGTCTGGTCACCTCAACCACGTACTGGATGTACTGTTCCACCACCTCCCGCAACGTTCGCATCCCTGAAGCCTCAATATCCTTGGAACAGCTCAGTACGAATTCATCCGGGATAAAGCAGTCCTCAAAGACCAGCTCACTGGCGGGACAGACCCGCTGGCCCATCTTGTCCTCGTGCTTGCCGAAGGAAAAGCCCTTGATCCCGGTCTTGACAGCAAAGGCAATGGTGTTTTCCGATGGTTTTTTCAGATCGGTATAGGCTACGAGACAGCACCAGGTCGAAACATGCCCCATGGAAATAAAGATCTTATTGCCGTTGACGATGTATCCGCCCTTGACCTTCTGGGCATGGCAATTCAGGCGCGCCCGGTCGATCAGCTCGTTCTCCTCCACATCAGTCCCTGCGCCCGGCTCGGTGATGGCGAGTGAGATTATACAGGGCCTGCCGGTCTTCTGCCCTTCAGCCACCTCTCTGAATATCCTGTTGGCCAGGGAAAAATTCCAGGAGGCCAGAATCCCGGCCACGCCCAGGTAGTGTACGAAGGCCACATTGGCGATACCGACACAGGCCGAAGAAAGCTCCTCAACCACATAGGCAGATGAAGGCATATTGTACCCCTGTCCACCGAAGAGCCTCGGGATGAACATGGTGTAGAATCCCCATTCATTGGCTTTTTTCACCAGGTCCCAGGGAAGGTACTCAGGGTCAGCGTACGTCTGGCGGTCCGCCTCCAAAGCCAGGGGCCTGATAACTTCATTACTGAATTTCCTGGCAAGGACAAGGGCGGCTTTTGTTTCTTTCAGCATGCCTCTGGGCAGTCGCGGCATGGACTGCAGGCTCAAATAGCTGTCCTCGAAACACGGTTCGCGGTTCAATAAAGATCGGGATTCCCTTGGCAAAATCATAACTCCTCCCTTCCAGTAAGCATACCCCGCTGCATTCATATGCAGAATAATACCTGCCGAATTATGCAGGTCTCACTTGCCTTCAAACTCCTTGAATATTCGCGCCTGTTCCAGATTATAGATGGTCGTGCGCAGTATATCGTTAACCTCTTGGCTCTTAATGTTTTGATAATCAATCGGGTCGATATTTTCACTTATATACTGTGCGTAGGCAGCCAGGGCCATGACAGTATCCCGGGTATCGAGGCAGCGTACGCTCTGCGCCAGTTCGATGCTGAGCCCGTGCCGCAGTGTTGTGTTCATGCCTCTGAGCACGCATTGCTTTATCGCATCGACGGCCACGGGAGGCCTGACGCTCATGAGATCAGCAAATTCCTGCACCTTGCTGCAGAATTCCGCTTTATCGAACATGTCTGTTATCAGACCGATTTGTTTGGCCACTTCCGGAGTCAGTTGATGGCCCCTCAGCATCATTTCGAGGGCCTTGGCCCTGCCGAGGAGCCGCGGAAGCCGCTGGGTGCCACCGCCCCCGGGTACGATGCTCACCAGACATTCGGGCTGGCCGATGGTGTAGTCCCGGTCCTTTATCATGAACCTGAAATCGAAGCAGGCAGACAGCTCGGTGCCTCCGCCGTTGCAGGAGCCGTTAATAGCTGCGATTGTCACCTTGTTCAGGCGCTCCACGGCATGGTAGAACCTTGTCATCTGCAGCCACAGGAAGACGCTCGTTGAATAGCCCCTTATCTGTTTCGCAAGTTTAAGGACAAAATCTTCGTACCAGGGGGAACAATCCATGAGCCAGTTCATCAGTGTCATGGCATAGCTCAGAAGCAACCTGGTGAGTCTGAATTCAACAAGTATGTTCAGGAGTAACCTCCGGTTGTGCATGGTCAGCAATAGGAGTTCTGGTATTGAGAAATGCATGATGTAGAAATCATCCCTGCCTCCGGTGAGGATCAAGACCCTGATTGAGGCATCCTTACGGACCTTTTTCACAAGACCGTAAAGCTCCTCCAGTAAGTCCGTGGTCAGGAAATTAACCGGCGGGTTGTTGATCTCTACCCAGAGCGTAGCGTTAACCTGTCTGGCGGTTAAGTATTTATACTCCATAAAGTCTGCATTCACCCCCTGTCCTTCCGGGCGTCATATGTATCTGGTGTAACTCCTATACCTTCGAGCTCTTTCTTAATGATGCGGTGCGTGTTGGTCATGGGGAACTCTTCCACAAAACGTATATATCGGGGGACTGCGAAGCGTTCGAGCTTGTCCTGCATAAAGGCAATAAGTTCCTCAGGTCCTACAGATGCGCTATTTACAAGTTTAATCGAGGCCATAATATCGTCCTCGGCCAGACCCGAAGGTACGGCATACACAGCTACATCCTCAACTGCCGGGTGCTCCATGATAGCATGCTCGACCTCATAGGCGCTCACATTTTCGCCGCCGTGACGCATGGATTCCGTGTTACGGCCGACGAAGTAGAGGTAGCCATTTGCGTCTGCACGCACCAGATCGCCGGTATAGAGCCATCCGTTATTTACCTTCTCATTGGTGGCATCAGCGTCCTTGTAGTACTCCACCTTGCCGCTTGAACCGCTGACCTTGAAGATAAGCTCTCCGGGTACGCCCGGCGGGACATCAAGTCCCTGAACATCGACAATGCGCAGAGTCCCGATCCCGGGCATGGGCCTCCCCAGGGACCCAACAGGTGCAGTACCGAAGTTCATTATGCCTTTGCCTCCTCCGTCCACGGCGCCGTATCCCTCATATATCTTGACGCCGAAACGCTTCTCGAAGGGACCCCACATCTCGGCCGGACAGGCGGCGGAGAGCACAAAACGCACCCTGTTGTCTGAGTCGTCAGGACGTGGCGGCTGTTTCATCAGGATCGGTATCATGGACCCCAGGGTGTTGAAGGTCGTGACGTTATATTCGCGAACCTCATCCCAGAACCTGCTGGCCGAGAACTTGCGCGACAGCGCCACGGTGGCCTTGGCCGCCAGGGCCGTGGTCACTGTCAGGAACAGGGCATTGCCGTGGATCAGGGACAGCGGGGTATAGCAGATATCATCGGATGACACGAGAATGCGGCCCATGATGCAGAGCTTCTTGACCGCGGTATTGCGATAGCGGTACACGACCCCTTTGCGCCGGCCCGAGGTTCCGGATGTGTACATGATCAGGCACATATCGTTCCTGTCGTATTGGACCTCAGGTTTAACAGCCGACACTTCGGGACCGTAGGCCTGTGAGAGCCTAATTGCACCGGTTGGCAGGCCGAAACCCTGATTCTCCTCCTCGATATCGTTGACGATCACGCCCCTCAGATTCACGGCTGAGGAGACCGGTGTAAATCCGTCCAGGAGTTCGGCATCCAGGACAAGAAAGCTGATGTCGCTGTGTTCTATGACATATTTGAGCCCGTCGCCTTTCAGTTCGGGATTGAGCGTCACTACATACATTCCGATTTTCTGGGCGCCGAAGAACACGTCAAGGAAGCGCGGCGAATTCTTCATGAAGATCCCGACGCCAAGTCCCCTGCCCCCGCCGCGGCTCAGAAGATAATTGGCCATGCGATTGGCGTTGGCATCCATCCCGGCATAGGTGAAACGCTCCTTCTTGTACAGGAGAAAGGGTTTGTCAGGCACGATGCATGCGCGTTCCTGAAGGAGTTCGGCCCATGACATATCCTCCCTGATATCACGCGACGAGAGACCCTTGAGGTTCGTCAGCAGGGTGCCGCGGCGCCATTCATCAACGAGGAATGCTCCGATTGACCGGACAATGCTGAAGCCGAGCTTTGCCGTATGAATTCCGGCTTTCAATTTGTTTTCAGTCATTTTTCCGCTCCCTGGCTTATCTTGGTAAATTGGCGCGGCGGCTTCATTTCACATCGGTCCAGTATCTTGAACCTGTAGCCGAAATCATAGGTCATGCTGACCGAGATGGCCCCGCGGTCGCACATGGCCGCGCAGTCGTTGCAGGACATGCACTGCGGAAAATCCGGCTCCATCCGGGCCTTCTTCTCTTTACCATGCCCTGCGATAAAGAGGGCCTTGCCGGGACAGATGGTCACACACATTCCGCATCCGTTGCACCTTGCAGGGTCGATAGTAACCCGGCCGGTATGGGCATATGCAACATTATCATATGTGGGTATGACGAGACGGTCGATAATGTTCATCCTGGACATTCCTTCCTCCTAATAGGTAATCGTGCACCCGCCGCTCTCATACCAGGCAATTTCGTGCAGCTCGCGCTCGACAGTCTTATTAGGATTGCCCCTGGCATAGCCTACGGCGATACCCTCGACCAGTTGATATGGATATGAAATGTTCAGACGCCTCAGCCACTTGAAGCGGACATAGGATTTCATGAGGGCGGTAATCAGGCCGACCCAGCATGTTGACAGTCCCAGGCTGCTGGCGGTGAGCACCATGTTCTGGCCGCAGATACCGCAGTCGAGATCGGGATTTCCGACCCCGCGCCTGTCTTTCAGTATCAGGATCACTGTGGGCGCATCATGGAACAGTTTCAATTTGCCCTCCGCAATCAGGAAGATAGCCCCCAGCGGTATGGGGTGAAGTTCATTGGGCAGGAGCCTTATAAAAATCTGGCTGTAGAACCAGTTTACCTTGCCCATCAGGCCCGCCCTCCTCCAATCCAGGAAAAAGCGAAAGATTTTGCAGGTCCGCAGAACATCACGCTCCATCTCCTCCAGTATGGCTTTATCCCTGATCACTATGAATTTCCAGGGCTGCGAGTTGCCGGCTGAAGGTGCGAAGCGCCCTGCTTCAAGTATTCTTCGGATAAGGTGCTCGGGCACCTGATCGGATTTTGTACCAGCGTACGCTGCGGCGTTCATATATGGTCTTTTCGACTGAAGTCCACTCTCCAGTTTCTGGAGAGAGAGCGCCTGTCTTTCCCTGTCCCTCTTCTGAACATGTCTGCACAACCGTGTTGTATGAGGATGAATCATTTTTCTATTGTCTTGCCCAAGCCACCCTCCCTTCAATTTTTCCTGCTGCGATTCAACCGCAAACTCTTTGTATCAGCGGGTTCCCTTATTGTATATAAAATGTATTTTCAAAAACATGTATCCACAAAACATGCATATGGCCGAAGCCGCACAGAGTTCAGAGGGATGGGGGCCTCGAGGATATGGATGCACATGGCCGCCTCTTCTGTACCCAGAGCCCCGCCGCCGTTTTCCAGCCAGGGCCAGCCTGGCATTTTTAACCTGCCGTTTCCCTGCGTTTCCACTAAGCTGCGTGACCAGTTCATGCACCTTGCGCCCAGGCCGGAGGCGCCGATGGGATGTCCGCGAGAGATTAGACGCCGCTTGTGTTGATTGGAATGGAACCGTCCAGCCTTGTTGCACCCTGTTCGGTCAGGATACCCCCCTCTCCTTTTGCGCAGAATCCCAGGTTCTCGGCCTGGCAGGATCTCGCCAAAGGCCGTCGCGTCATGGACCTCGGCCACATCGATATCTCCAGGACCGGCGCCTGCGCGATCATAAGCCTGTTTGCCCCAAGCGCTCTCCGATCTCTGGTTCCGCCGAATCAAATGAAGTTTTTTTGCCTGAACCCAGAATAGAGGCCCTGATTTTTAACCGCCTGTCCGGACAAACCAAGCCTTCTAACCATGTCGCCCGAACAAAGGATGGCCGAAGCGGAACCGTCCGCCTATGGGTGCGCACATGGCGCGGGTCAGCGGCCAGGACACGATGCGGTCAGCCAGGACCTTTTCCACCGGGACCTCGAACCGGGTACTGAGCATTGGGATTGAGCGTTGAATTGAAATGATTCTTGGAGGCCACCATGGCCAGCTGCTCCACTGTCGAGCCATATCGCTGCATATGGTGGCGCGCGGCATAGCCGTAGACATCCATGAAGGGCGAATGGTCCCCAGAGCTTATTTTGACCAGCTGCCAAATGGGTGTCAATAGCCTACACGTTCTCCCAGCATTATTGCTGCCGTGAAACGGTCGCGAAATTTCTTCCAGGACGATTCCTTATGCCTCACGTTCTTTTTACCGTCGGAGGACGGCAGGTCCTGATAACACTGCTTGAAGTTTTCCATTACAGCCCTTTCAGCATCGGTAAGCTTGAAGGCAGAGAGTTCTTTGATGATCGGAATGATATTCTCGACGTCGATCCCGCCCAGAAATCCCATGAATACGGCCATTTTATTGGAATGATAGAGCTTTTCCGCACCGATGGCCATGTGTGATGTCGTACAGGCCGCCAGCCACTCCGAGCCAGGCATTATGCAGGGCGGTTGAACCGCCTGCACAGGCATTATCAACATTGGTGATCGGAATGCCGTCAATGCCCATGGGTTTCAAGGCGACCTGGCCCCGGATTGTGGTCTGGCCCTTATCTCCCCAGCCGGCGTTCGAGAACCATATGGCCTGGATTGCATCCTTGTTCAAGACCGGCATCTCTGAGACATCCTGTTGCGGTCATGGCGGCCAGGTCCTTGATGCTTTTATCCATATATCTGCCGAACTTGATGGTGTCCGCCCCGATGATATATACGTCCCGCATTCAACCCCCTTCTCGAATCGCAATATGGAGATGAGAATGTTGTCGTTACGTTCTTATTGCCGTTTGTCATTAAAATGTATTATGAAAATAAATGGTAAAGAATTGATCAACCATTAGTCAAGCATATTTTCATCAAAGATTTATTACCGCCGGATTACGTGTTTAACATTAACTGCCGGCCGTGTAGCTATATGGTTTTTAATCATACCTGTGTATATTTTTGGCTTGGAAAAGGCCATAATTATGATGTATAGTTAAATTCATCAACCGTATTACGGCAAAATCCGCAGCGACTGCAGTGCAGGGAAAGGGGCATGCAATGGCAAAGGTAAGCAATCAGTTGTCAGTAAAGCGGGATGAACCCGCGCACAAAGAATCAGCAGCCTTACAGACAGGTGGTGGGAGCCCTTTCCCTGAAGATCTTTTTCAACCATGCCAAGCCGGGCACCAAGCTGCCTACAGAGCGCCAGCTTGCTCATGAGCTGGGAGTCGCCGGCAGCGGAGACGGTTTTTATATTTTCCACGGTAATCCCGCCGTCCACCTCCAGGATGACGCTGGCATTAGCGGCGTCAATCATCCGGCGCGCCTTTTGAATCTTGGGCAGCATCGAGGCAATGAATTTTTTGGCCGCCAAAGCCGGGATTGACCGTCATGATCAGGAGAAGGTCCAGATCATCGAGGATCTCTTCCGCCTGCGAAAGCGGGGTGGACGGGTTCAGCGACAGTCCCGGCCTTGATGCCTTTTGCTCTTGATGAGATTGATCGTGCGGTGCAGATGGCTGGCTGCCTCCACATGAACCGTGATCACATCGGCACCGGCGTCGGCAAAGGCGTCTATGAAGCGTTCGGGCTGGTGATCATGAGGTGGACATCAAAAGGCAGACGGGTATTTTGCGCAGCGATGCGATGACCGCCGGACCGATGGTCAAATTGGGCACAAAGTGTCCATCCATGATGTCGATGTGGATCCAATCCGCTCCGGCCTTTTCCACGGCAGCCAGTTCTTCGCCCAAGCGGCTGAAATCGGCGGAAAGTATTGAAGGGGCAATGATTCTCATGTCGATTGTATACAACATCCGTGATATCCTGTCAACGTGTACGGCTGTTTCAATCTTTTATGGTCAATGGGGCGATGATTCTTCTATATAATATCTTACTGCTTTTAGCCCTCTTCATCGGGGCCCCTTACTATGCCGTGGTGATGCTGGCCACGGGGAAATACCGGCAGAGCCTGGGTGCAAAATTCGGCTTGGGAACCCAGCCGGATATGTGTAATACCGATGGCCATCCCCGTATCTGGCTCCATGCCGTATCGGTCGGCGAAGTAACCGCTGCCGCCCCAATTGTGAACGCCCTGCGGGCGGAACTGCCGGATGCGTGTATTGTGGTCTCCACAAGCACGGAAACGGGCCAGACAATGGCGCGAAATATCATCCCCCAGGCATCTGCCGTCATTTATTATCCCCTCGATTTACCGTGGACGGTCCGAAAGCTCCTGCGCCGCGTCCGTCCGGATTGTTTTTGTCCTTACGGAGACGGAACTGTGGCCGAACTTTATCGGGACCTGCAAAGCCTGGGGGAATCAAGGTTGTCATGGTCAATGGCCGTATTTCACCGCGTTCCTTTAAACGCTACCATGCCACCCGTTTTTTTTTGGCGATCACACTCCGGCATATTGACAAAATGGGCATGATCTCCCGGACAGATGCCGAGAGGATCCATAAAATCGGCATGCCGAAGGAACGGGTCAGCGTATTGGGAAATGCCAAGGTACGATGGCCTCGCCGCACGCGTTTCGGCAGCGCTGGCTGAAGAAACGGCGGCAAGGTTTCATATCCGATCCGGCGAGCCGGTTTTGTGTCGCCGGCAGCACCCATGAAGGTGAAGAAACTATCGTTTTGAAGGATACAGGGAACTTCTCGGCCTGTATCCGGATATGAAACTGATCATCGTCCCCCGTCATATCGAAAGGGGGACGGCTGTGACGGATCTCGCCAGAAGAAACGGTTTCCCTGATTGCATCGCGGTGACGGAGATGAACAGCGGTCGATTACGACGGGAGGAACGGGTCGTTGTTGTTGATGTTATCGGGGAACTGTTCAAAATTACGCTCTGGCAACGATCGTGTTTTTGCGGCGGCTCTTGGTGCCGAAAGGAGGCCAGAATATCCTCGAAGCTGCAGCCTGGGGGAAAATGGTTTTCTACGCCCTTCCATGGAGGATTTTCTTGACGAAAAGAAGTTGTTGGAATCTATCGGCGTCGGTGTTCCCGTTAACAATGAAGAGGAACTTTTGCAAGGCATCACGGCAGCCCTTAAAGATCCGGAAATGCTTGCCTGCAAGGGACAAGCGGGGCGGACGCTATGGCCGCCAATCGCGGGTCAGCCCGGAAATATGCGATTTAATTCTGAAAAACGCTGGGACATTAGATTTTACTTTTCCCCCGCAACGCTAAGGCATCTTTCAGATTGGCCTGCGCCGGCTTAAAGCCGGGATCAAGGCGTAAAGCTTCGTGAAAATTCTGAATGGCTTCATCAATGCGTCCCTGCAGGACCACAAGCCCTTCCCAGATTATTATAAACCATGACAGCACCCGGTTGATGCGGAGGGATGCCCGGAACTGGTCCACAGCTTCATCAATCCTTCCCTGAGAAGCAAGGACCGCACCCAGACTGTTATGATATTCCGCTGACTGAGGATCGAGCTTCACTGCTTCCTGCAGGCAGGCAATGGCTTCTGCCGGTTTCCCATGTCTGGCAAGAATATTGCCCAGGTTAAAATAGCCGTCCCCCCGCATCAGGCTCCAGTCTGATGGCCTCCTCAATTTGAGCAATCGCTTCCTCCATTTTTCCGGAAGCAGCCAAAACATTCCCCAATGTGTTACGAAAATTGGCATAATCCGGTTTCAGCCGGACGGCATGCTGGCAGTGAATGACAGCTTCTTTCAAATGGCCCTGCTGTGCGAGGGCCATGCCCAGACGATAATGTCCGTAAGCAAACTCCGGGCTCAATCCGCAACGCCTCCGTAAAGTCATGATAAGCACCTTGGGAATCCCCGGCGTCCACTTTTTAGCTTACCGCGATAATAGTAGGCCAGATGGTAGTGCGGATTGATTGCAATGGCCTTATTAAAACATTCCATCGCCTCGGATGCATTCCCCGCTTTGGCCGTTTCCAGTCCATACTGGCATAACGGCCTGGGTTTATTCGGAGATTTTTTTACGCCAGTCCGCCGCCAGGGTATATTCACTTTTTCCATACTTTGTTGCGCTCAAAGGTCAAGACCGTATTGGTTAGTACAAGGATCCCGAGAATTCCCCAGGCAACAAGTCTGAGCCTATCCCATAGGAAATAAAAGACTGCACCGGTCAGGGCCAGGAAAAAACCCAGCCCCCGGCAGGTACGTCCGGTGTTCAAAGATCACATTCTGAGAAATGGGGACGATGCTTGATTCTACCGACAGGGTTAAAAAAAACCAGAATATGCCGAACGAAATCAGCCGGTACCTGCGGAACAGCCCTATTGCGAGTGCCAGAATCCCTGCCAGGGTCAATAGGCTCGAAAGCGTTTGCCATTCCAAAAGACGATGGGAAATCGGAAAGTCATAGTCCAGATTCTGATTGATGGGCAGTATGAACAGCCTGAGATAGGTCAGGACGACTTTAAACTGCGTACAAAAGTATTCCCATGCCGTTATGGTGTAATCATAACCCTGATCGAGAATGGGGAGTACCGGATTAAATATCTCAAAGGAGAAATTGAGGAAAAAAATAATGATAAACAGGCCCAGCATAATGCCGGGGATCAGCATGCTCCGGTCTTTAAAATTGATCCTCCCTGGATCGGTTCGTATAAAGCAGAACTCGTACAGGATAATGGCAAATGGCAGTGTGAAAAACGATTTCTTTGGTCAGCATTCCCAGGACGGCGCTCAGAAGGGACCCCCAGGTACAAAAAATTGAACGCGCCTTCCTTCATGGCGGGTCTCGCCAAGCCTGCCACGGACATACAAAACCAGCGATAGCAGATAAAAAAGCGTGGCCAATGAAGCCAGCCGCTGCACGATGTACGTTACCGCCCTGCGTGGCCAGCGGATGGGATACGAACAGCAAAGCCGCAAAAAGTGCCAGGGGCTGTTTATGTCTGCTTATGGACCGGGTGCTCATGACTGCTGTCGTCATGGTCAGCATGATCAGCCACCAGACCCATGACGGCATTGGCGATATGGATTGCTAAATTAGCCAAGGTGGTACCCCCACACGTTAAGCCGGTGGAAATGATAATTCAGGGCAAATGACAGATAACCGATGGGACGGCTGGGAACAAAAGTCCCACCACGCACTGAAATTAGCAAGGTCACGGATAGACCGATTATTTTCAATGTTCCAGCTGTCATCAAAATGAAAGGAGCAATTGAAAGAGTCCGAATATGCGATAATGCCCACCAGGCATATCAGTACGATGGATAGGAAGGGCCAGGGGATTCGTTTCTTCCTCCCCTGTTCTTTTTCCTTACCGGGAAGCGACTTACGTGGCTTCTTCATCGGGTCAGTGCCCCGGAACGTTCAATCTCGCACCACAAGCTGAAAGAAAATTCATGCCCCGGATTCCCTGGGCCACGCCGCATATATTCCTGCCATTTGCTGTCCACCCAGTGCTGAAATTGCTGCATCTGGGCCAGATTCATTTTCTGAAAGCGCTCCTGTTTCTCCAGAAAATTCACAACGGGTAATCGGTTGCCCCGTTCCGCCATGGATTTACTACGGCCCGTGAAACGGAATTTCCCGTCTTCAACTTCAAACAGGGCAGCAATGCCTGTTTCCACGGCCAAACGTCCCATCTTAATCGTATCTTTCGGAGGATAGCCCCATCCGGGCGGGCAGGGGATGGACAGATGGATATAACGAGTCCCCTTAATTTTCTTGGCCTTGACGAATTTATCATAAAGGTCGACGGGGTAGGATGGCGATGCTGTTGCCACATAAGGGATGTCATGGGCTTCCATGATCTTGATGAAATCTTTCTTGTGCTGCTGCTTGGTGGCAATAGGCGTCGTCGTTGTCAATGCCCCCCATGGGGGTGGCGCTGGATCGCTGGGTTCCCGTATTCATATAGCCTTCGTTGGTCGTAACAGACGTAAATAAAATCGGTTCCCCGTTCCGCTGCGCCGCTCAAGGATTGAATGCCCATGTCGAATGTGCCGCCGTCACCCACAAAGGCCACAACGGTTTCATCGGCCCGGTTTAGCGCCCGCAGTCCCGCCACCAGACCGGAAGCTGTCGCACCGGTGCTGGCAAAGGAACTGTTCAAGCCAGGGCAGCTTGACGGGTGTACTGGGATAAAGTCCGTGAAGAACGCAAAGACAACTGGCCGATACGGTCATAATCGTATTTTCCCGCAGGGCTTTCAAAGCAATGCGGTAGGCAAGCGACAGGCTGCAGCCCTGGCATGCGCGGTTCCCGGGCAGGATATATTCTTTTTCATTTATTTTAAAGAGATTTTCAGGCATCGTTTCACTCCGTACGGCAATTGAGCCATGCAATCGGATCTTGCGATTTTACATCCGGCGTGGCATTCATTTTTGATTTAACAGCTTCGGTCAATTCTGCGGGTTGCACATCCCGACCTCCCAGGCCGACAATGTATCTATAAATGGGGGCCTTCACATCGCTTCCGTAAAATGCGGCTTTCAAATCAGAACAAAGGGCGCCTTCATAGCCATAGCTGATGGCTTTCTCAAACAAGTGAATGACCTTGGGCTTTTTGAAAGGCCTGCCGCACGTCCTCCGCAGGGAACGGCCGGTAGACACGAATCCCGACGACACCGGCCTTGATGCCTTCTGCGCGGAGCATATCTGCAGCCACCGTCGCTTCATTGGCGATGGAGCCCATGCCGGCCCATCACGATTTCCGCATCCTCCCGTCATATACTCCCAAAGCATGCCGCCGTGATCGCGGCCAAATGTTTCCGCGTAGAGGTTATTCGTGTTCACGATGGTCGTTTTGGCGCCTTCCAGGGCCGACTGGAGTTTATAACGCATTTCCATATAGCCATCGCACAGAATGCCGGCGGCATTTTCGCGCCGGTTCGGGAACAGGACGGGATTGATGGTGCGCGGATCATCCTGCGAGAGGAATGTATGGGGCCGGTAAGGCGGTAAAAACTCCTTGACGAGGGCTGCATCGGGTATATCGACGGGCATCATGGTGTGGGACAGGATGAATCCGTCGTAGCAGACCATGACGGGAACATAGACCGCTTCGGCAATCCGGTAGGCTTGGATCAGCGTATCGATGATTTCCTGGTTATTGCGGCAGTATATCTGGATCCAGCCCCGTATCCCGCTGAGCAATGGAATCCTGTTGATCGTTGAAAATAGTCCACGGCGCTCCGACGCCCCGGTTGACGCAGCACATAACCAGGGGCAGGCGGGAGCCCGCGGCCCAATGGATTTGTTCATGCATATACAGGAGGCCGTTGGCGCTTGTGGCCGTGAAAGCTCTGGCGCCGACAGTAGAAGCCGCAATACAAACCCGTAAGGGCCGAATGTTCGCCTTCCACGCGCACATATTCAGCTTTCATCTGGCCGCCTTCAATATACTGGGCCAGCATTTCCGTCAGGGGAGGTTTGGGGTGTGATGGGGTAAAGCAGCCACCACCTGCACATTACAGAGCCTGGCGCCCATGGCAGCAGCTGTGTTTCCCGTCATGATCTGAACATTACTCATGGCATTGATCCTCCCTTACCATATTGATGGCCTTGGCCGGGCATTCCTCCGCACAGATGCCGCATCCTTTGCAGTAATCGAGGTCGATGGTCACAGGTATCGTGCCGGTGACGACGCCCTCGGGACAGTAAAGCCAGCAAAGCATGCAGGCGGTTTTTTTCTTCAGCGAGGGAATGCATTTCATATGGTCGATGATGGGCCGGAGGCTCCGCCAATCACCCGTTCTTCCCGCTTCTCCCACGGCTAGTGTGCACATGGCGGAAATATTTTCATCTTTGTTTTTATTCATAGAAATATCCTTACGTTATTAAACAGCAATTATTTCTTCCGGTTATTTATTTGCGTCTCGTCATAGGCCGTTTTGGCGGCCGAAAGGTTCCGGGCCAAATGTTCACGTGACAGCTTGTGCTTTAAGGCTTTCTCAATATTTTCCAGGGAAACCCATCCCGATACTTTGGCCAGGGCCCCCAGGAGAGGCGTATTGACGACCGGCGCCCCTTCCTTGGTTAAATGATGCTTCAGGGCGATACAGACGGCATCGACAACGGCAAGATCGAAGTCGCCTTTCAGGTCGATCGCATCGACGGGTAGAGCCGTATTGATGATGATCAGACCTCCTTTTTTGACACGACCGAGAATATCGACGACTTTCAAAAGGCTTTCATCAAGGACCACCGTAATATCCGCCATCTGGATCTGAGAGAAAGTCCGGACGGGATCGCGGGAAATTCTTGTGGAAGCCGTCAGCGGTGCACCTCTTCTCTCCGGGCCGAAGGTCGGTGTCGCTGTAACGCCTTTAAAGTTCTCGAAATAAGCGGCCTCCGCCAGCATTTGCGCAGCGACGACGACACCCTGACCGCCTCTGCCATGCCAAATCACTTCATACATCATGTCATCCATCCCCTTTAAATTGAAAAAGGCCACGGATTTTCAACCCATGGCCTTTAGGATTTGTTTGCTTTGGAGTGTATCTTGCTTTTCCTAAAAAAACGACGGGTGATGGGTTTGATCCCATCAAAAGAAGAGACAGGCGCAACAATCCGTTCAATCTTGCCAGATGCCCACTACTGCTCATGCCGTTCATGTTCCAGGAAACCTCACTGCCGAAAATTCTGCGTACACTAGATCAAAGTAATAGAGATGTCAATAGAAATTTGATATAGAGGGTCAAAAAAACAAGGAGTGCATTATGGATCTGGGATTGAAGGGCAAAGTCGCCCTGGTTGCCGGCGGCAGCATGGGTTTGGGCCGGGCCGCGGCGCTGGCATTATCGAGAGAAGGCGCGCGGCTGGCCATCTGCGCACTGGATGATCCGGCTCTTCCGGAAACGGCTGCCTTCATAGAAAATGAAACAGGGGGTGAATGCCTGGCGATTCCCGCCGATGTGACCAATGCCGAAGAAGCACGCCGCTTCGTCCGTAATGCGCTGGCTCATTTCGGAACGCTGGATATTCTGGTCAATAACGCCGGCGGACCGCCCTCCACTTCTTTTTTGGAAATTGACGATGCGCTCTGGCTTGCCGGTTTCCGTCTGAACCTGCTCAGCACTGTTATCATGACCCGGGAAGCCGTTCCGGTGATGAAAGAAAAAAAAATGGGGACGGATCATCAATATGACCTCCATATCCGTCAAGCAGCCCATTGACGGCCTGATCCTGTCCAATACGGTCCGTTCCGGTGTCATTGGCCTGGCCAAAAGTCTTTCCAACGAACTGGCCCCTTACGGCATCACCGTCAACAGCGTCTGTCCCGGTTATACGCTGACAAACCGGGTGCGGAAACTGGCCCGGACGATTTCGGAGAAAGAAGGTACTTCACCGGAGGCTGTCATGAAGACATGGGAGGCAGCCATCCCCATGGGGCGCCTGGGGGACACCGGAAGAATTCGCCGCCCTGGTCGCTTTTTTGGCATCCGAACAGGCGGGGTACATAACCGGTGCTGCCATTCAGATCGATGGCGGGTGGTACAAGGGGGTTATGTGACCTATCCGTTTTCCATGTCCCGTATTTAGTTTTTTGCCTTCACCCCGCTGTTTATCCTTTTCCGCCAGCGCTTCCTGAAGCGCCTCACGGGCATCGGCATAGGCGGGATGTAATTGCAGGGCTTTTTCAAACTGTGCGACAGCGTCGTCAACCCGGCCCAGTTTCAACCACAGAGACCCCATGATCACAAGGTATTCCGGGTTTGCGGGTTGCATCATCAATGTTTTTTGCGCAAAAGGAACGGCCTCCCGATAGCGGCCTTTTTTATAGAGGAGGATGGCCATGTTTTTGTTGGCACCGGGATACATGGGCATAATTTCCAGGGATTTTAAGAAATAGGGTTCCGCGGCGTCCAGATTTCCCTGAGCAATGGCGGCGCCGAGGTTGTTGTAGGCCCAGTAATTGTGAGGGACCGCCCGGGCCCGCATGGCTATACAGGGCAACGGCGTCTTTCCAGGTCCCGATCTGTTTCCATGTCTGTATACCGCACAGGATGAGAATAACTGCTGCCAGAGCGGTTAGAAAAAATTTGCGGTATGACCATCCCCCGAAAAGGTCCGCAATCCCCCAAGCCAGCATGATGAAGATGCCGATGAGCGGCAGATAGGTGTAACGGTCGGCCATGGCCTGGACGCCGACCTGCACGAGGCCGATCACGGGCACCAGCGTTCCGAGATACCAAAACCATCCGACGATTAAATAGGGCTTCCCCCTTCCCCATTTGAAACATGCGGCCGTCACCAGGATCAGAAGGCCAAATGCTCCCAGCGTTTTCCACAACGGCAGCGTATCGAGAGGATGGGGATAAAAGACGGCCAGATGGATGGGCCAGAACATCTGGCCCAGGTAGCCAATATAGCTCATGATTGCATTTTCCAGGCGAAGCGGCAGGGGAAACGGATTCAGGTTATAAAGGACACCGGATTTGAGCTGCACCAGAAAAACGATGACGCTGGCCAGTATGGAAAGAATGAAAAAAGGGATTTTCCTCGACAAGCAACATATGCCAGGGGATTCCGGCAACGGGTGCGGCAGCTGTTGCCGTCTGCGGCACGGATTCAGGCTGCTTCTGGTACCGCTTTTTTTTCCTCCCGTCACTTTTTACAGGAGCGCTTTCTTGCGCCTGTGAACCGCTGCCGACAGGAGTAATCGCCTGCCCCGCAGTCATTTGCCCCAATGGCCAGTAATCAAGAAGTAATAAAACAAAAGGCAGCGTCACCAGCATCTGCTTGCTCATCAAACCCAGAGCGAAGCAGACCAGGGTCATGACGTAGCGCTGCCAAGTCCGGCTTTGAACGTAACGCAGATACGCCCAAATCGTCAAAAGCCAGAAGCAGGCACTGAGAACATCCTTGCGTTCAGCCGCCCAGGCGACGGACTCCACATGCAGGGGGTGGATGGCAAACAAAGCGGCAACGCAAGCGCTCTGCCAGAGCATGCCGGTCATGCGGACCAGCAGGAGAAACAGGAGGAGGGGCGTTCACGGTATGCCAGAAAACATTGGCGAGATGATGGCCGGCAGGTTGCAGACCGAAAAGCGCGACGTCCGCCATATGGGAAATCCAGGTCAGTGGGTGCCAGTTGTTGGAATGGGCTGAGCTGAAGGCCCAGAAGATATTGGCCGCCGTAAGCCCCGTATTTACATGGGGGATTGGCAACGATGTATTTCCTCATCGTCGGAAGTCTACAAAAGCGTGATGCCCGGTTTGGCCGTAAAGTGCCGCGATGGCCGCGGCAAGGGCCAGACAGACCAGGAGAACCGGGGAGTCGCTTTTTAAGTGAACGCTCAGTCATAACGTACCCTGAAAAAGTTGCAATACTGATCCGAAACCATCAATCATAATGAAAAGCTTTGAGTGAGGCTTCCATCTTCTCTACGAGTGGCGGCAGTGTCGTTTCATCCAGCGCCGATATGGCCACGGCCTGATAGCGCATACAGAGGTCATTGAGGAGCTCGCTGTCGGGGAACCGGTCCTGCTTGTTAAAAACAAGGATGGTCGGTTTACTTTTGATGTCAAGCTCCTCCAGTATTTTAGCCACGGCGGCCATATGGTTGTCAAAACCCGTATTGCTGATATCCACGACATGGAGGAGAAGATGGGCCTCATGGAGCTCATCCAGGGTGGCTCGGAAAGCGGCAAAAAGATCACGGGGCAGGTCTCTGATAAATCCTACCGTATCCGTGATGATCGCCTCCGTATCCTTTGGGAAGCGCAGGCGTGAGCTTTTGGGATCCAGGGTCGCAAAAAAGGCGGTCTTCCGTAAAGACACGGCTTTGGGTCAGCGCATTCAGGAGTGTGGATTTGCCGGCATTCGTGTATCCGACAATGGAGATGATGGGAAGCCCCATTCTATCCCGCTTGACGCGTCGTTGGCCCCGGGCTTTTTCAATCTCCTTCATCTGCTTTTCCAGGTTGTTTATCCGGTCCCGGATCCGCCGCCGGTTGATTTCCAGCTTCGTTTCACCCGGCCCCCTGGCACCGATGCCGCCTGTTAAACGGGACAGGGCCGTATGCTTGGTTGCCAGGCGCGGCAGGAGGTACTTCAATTGGGCCAGTTCCACCTGAATCTTACCCTCCCTGCTGTGTGCCCGCTGGGCAAAAATGTCGAGAATAACCTGGGTACGGTCAATGACCTTCATCTCCGTAAAATCGGCGATGGAACGGACTTGCGCCGAGGTCAGTTCATGATCGAAAATCAGGAGATTGGCGCCCATTTGCAGGGCCTTGATGACCACGTCCGCCAGTTTTCCTCTCCCCATGACATATTTGGGATCCAGGTGTTCCCGGTGCTGGATGACGGCATCGAAAACTTCCACATCACAGGATCTGGCCAGTTCTTTTAATTCTTCCAGGGATTTATCTCCCTCTCCCGAGGTGTTAGTCTCGACCCGGACAAGCAAGGCGCGGTCCGTGGCTTCTACCTTGCGGCTCTTCTGCGTACGGCTGAATTCGTTTTCCAGAGCGGTAATAAAAGCCGCAAAGTTGACAGGCATATCGGCGGGACGAACAGGCGGAAGGAATTGCCAGTACTTTCCTTCCGGATTTTCCGGAATCAGGTGGGCCGTATGGGCAATACCGGGCAGGCCGTCTTCTTCAGCCGCGATGGCGCAAACCAAATCCAGACGCAGGAGGGCCAAATCGGTCAAGTCGTCATCGGTCAGTTTTTCCTGATGCAAATGGGTATGAACCAGCCGCAATCCCTTAAAACGGAGAGAAGAGGAACGGAATCCGTCAAGGCCGGGGATGTAAATTTGCTGGTGGGAACCGACAAGCACATATTCGATATCCCCGCGGCGGCTGATGAGAACACCGATTTGACGGTTGATCTCCCTTGAAATTTCCGTCATGTAGCGGGCCAATTCGTGGGTGACGATACGGTCGGACGGGACCTGGCGCCGGTAAATCTGTTCGATGCGCCGAATCTGCTGGGCGCCGAGACCGTTCAGATTGCCGAATATTTTCTTAATGACAGCCTCTCATTTGAACTTTTCCGGGCTGATTTTTCTTTCCATTTTGTCGAGAAAGGAAGACCAGGCATTCGTCCGGAAGGGGGTTACGAGTTTCCTGGGGTTTATGGCGCCGCATTGCGGGCAGGGCATCTCATCGTAACGATCGCTCATCTTTAAGAAGGCTTCAAAGGTATGGCCGCATTTTGTGCATTCAAAGTCATAAAGGGGCATGATTCATCATCCTTATGGCATTAAAATATCATGAAGCAGCATGACGGTCAAGGCGCTTTTGCCGGGCCGGCAGGTTTGCCGGTCAGCAGGGTGCTCAGAAAGGCATCCATGGCATCGGCTGCCAAACGGCTGGCATACTCGTTCGGGTGGGCATCATACGGGCTGATCGTCATTTTTTGCGGCGGCAGATGTTCATACAGGGGCAGCAAATCCAGATGGGCCACGTGCAATGTCTGCCAATAACGGTCCAGCATTGCATGAACGTCCCGGTAATCATAACGGGAACCGAGTGCATTGAGGAAAGGAAAGGTCACCACGACGAGCCGGCCTTTATGGGATTGAACGAGATCGTGCAGGGCTTTGAGCCGCTCTTTCTGCCGGTCCCCAAGGGGGCCTCTGTAACCTGCTCCGACAAAGGAAAAGTAATCCTTCATAATCGGCTCCCGCCGCACGTTGAGGCGGTGATAAAGAATATTGACAAAATAGCTGTTACGCTGCAGCCAGCCGCTCTGACGGGCATCGGCTCTCAGGCGATTGACGGCGTCATAGAATTCCGGCATCATATCCGAAATGTCGTTGAGGCAATAGACCAGTACGACGATGTCCACCTCGTAGTTGGCCTGCAGCAGCCGTGTAAAACTTTCCAGTTCATTGCCCGTATCGAAGCCCGGCATGGCGATCATATGCACCTCCCATTCGGGATGGGCGCGGCGGATACGATTGACAAAGCGGTCTTCAATGTCCCGGATGCCGTGACCGGCGGTAAAGGAATCGCCAATGAACGTGATGCGGCGCTTGCCCGGCGTCAATGGCGCCGGGTATTCCATATTGTCCCGGATGCCGTTCGAGTTTGTGTGCCAATGTCGCTGGAACCAGCGCTGGCTGACCTTGGTGTAATAAAGGGCATCGGTGGTATCATAGAAAAAGCGGTAATAGATCTCGCCTGCCGGAGGCAAAAACGAAACGAGAAACAGGAGGACCAGCAGATTGCCCATGACGAGCCGGGGCCATCGGACCGGTTGACCGCTCCGGTCTGTACGCCGGGCAAAGAGCAGGAGTCCGCCGCCGAAGAGAAGGGGCAGAAACACAAACAAACATAGCACGGTATTTTCATGCATAAACGTTACGTCTCAGCCTAAATGAATTACCATTCGCATGACTTTCCCGTCATGGCCTGAAATGTAGAATTTAAAAAATCTGGGATACCTATAAGAGAGACATCCCCTGTTTGTCAATGGCGAGATGAAAAGGAAACCGGGACAAAGCAAAGAAAAAGCCCCGGGGTGCGCCCCCGGGGCTCTGTCATGTCGCGTTGCGCGTCTTATGCGCTAGGCAAAGGGAAACTTAGAACATTAAGGTCAGTTTGTGCATAAGCAGGTAGTTGTCCTTAATTTTCGCATCTGCATCGTATCCCTTGAAGTAATCGCCGACGAACAGGTAGGCGCCGCCGACCGTGTAGGTCAGATTGTCAAACAGTTTGTAGTTGGCAACGAGGTCAACTTCCGTACCATATTTATCCGATACGTACTCTTTGATGCCAGGAGCAGCAACAGCATTGCCATACAGGTCTTTCAATGCACCTGTGGCACCGTAAGCTGATTTGGGCTTCTGGTCTGCTACTGCGTAGGAGACCCTGGCTGTAATATTCAGCTTGTCCGTGGGGTTGATACCGGCATAGAGCTGATAGAACCAGACGTTGTCGATGTAGCGCGCAACGGGAACCGTCGCGTTTCCGTAGGCGAAGCCCAGAGGATCGGCATAGTCGGTATTGTAGAGGATCAGGGTGCCGGCAACGGGTGTGCCGTAGTCGTCGGCGTACAGTGTCGCAATGCCGCCTGTCCGCTTGTCGGCGTTCTTATAGTCGTCGCCGCTCTTGTAGATGAACTTCAAGCCTGCGAAGAAGGGTTTCACATCGACCTGGGCATTGACATAGGCGCCGAAAGCGCTGAGCGTAATATCCGGGGGCTGCTGTGCACCAGCGGCCGTGACGGTTTCCCATTTCATCAGGCTACCGAAGCTGTAGTAACCTTCCGCTTCGATGTAGACAGGCCCAAACCGTAATTTCGTGTAGGGGTTGACTCTGTTGAGCTGCAGAACATAACCATTGGTGTTGGCAGCGCCGCCGATCGGGTTCGTCACTAAACCAGGGATTGCCTTGAACCCGGAATCCCGCCAGTATTCAAAAGCCAAACCGACTTCGCCGGGTTTGAATTTGAAAATACCGTACAGGCCGTATATATCGCCGTCGGCATCATTGTTGACGCCGTTGCTCTGGGCCGTATTGTAGCTGGTGGGCAGGTTGGTAATGAGATTTGCTCCGGCCTGGCCGCCGTAGAAGCTCCGGTTTCTCCATTCACGCATTTTGACGATATCGGCGGTGAGGGTCAGGGGGCCGAAGGTGTTCGTCAAGGAGATGGCGGACCGGGTATAGGGCTGCTGCAGGAACTGGGTACCGAAGAAGTCCATCGTGGGATAGAAATAACCGGCCGTGAACTGGCCGATACCGGTCTTGAATTTGATGAAGGCCTGTTCAAATTCAATATTTTCCTGCACCAGAGCGGCATTGCCGCCGATGCTGGACCGGCTGGACGTCAGGTTGCTCGTCCGCTGGTTGGTCTGGGTGCCGTTCGTCCAGGTGGGATCGCCCATCACGCCTTCCAAAGCATCCATCTGCATATGGAAGGAAAGACCTTCCGCAATCTGGACCATGGGACGCAGTGTCAATTTATGCGTATACATTGCAATGGCGCCACGGTTCATTTTACGGTTGGTGTTGGCGTAGGTGCTGGTGCCCCAGGACGGATCCGAGGGATACGTGGTGTTCTTGTCCAACAGGGAATAATTGTCCATGTAGAATCCCTGCATATACCACGTACCGCCGATCTTGAACTCAACGGCGGCAGCGGGCATCGCAAAGGCCGCGAGCAGCCCCAGCGATAGCATGACTAATAAAAATCTCTTCATTTTTTCCTCCTAAAACGCTTTTTCCTTTGTTTGTTTTGTTTGATTCTCCCCGGGCATGTTTCGGGAGAACGCTGAAAACGTCCGCTTCACAACTTAATCATGTTTTTGATTCCGTGCCTTTATCCTCCCCCTTTCGCTTTTTGAATTCCCGGCACCTTAACACCCCGTCCGGTTGTCGTCAAGCTTTTCGACAAAAATTGCCGCCTTAAGAAAAGGCTTTCGTCAGAATTGTCGAATGCAACACGTGTACCAGGACGACCATGGCATGGACACCCAGCTGATGATTGACCATTGCCGGAATCCCCCTCAATCCCCGAATGATGGAGCCAGCAAGGGTATGATCGTTGTAACTGGCTGAAAAATAAAAGAATCGCTCATGATGACATAAATAGCTGCGGATAGGGACTCTGTTGCATATCTTAATATTGGAATGTTAATCGACTGTGTTGCCGGCTCCCGGAAAAAGGGAAATCCCGACACAGTCCGGTGTGTTGATAAAGACACATTTGCGCAATGCCATTGGTATTTTCAACACGCGTTCCCTTCTCCCGGTTCGGGAGGCGAAAAGGGCAAAAATCGCAAAATATTTCTTGACACTAAAGGCATATTGAGATACTGCAAGCGCGTCAAGATGTTGTCCCCTCGAATCTTTCAGCGATATTGTTTCGCATTGACAGTGACCGAGGTTCAGGATTTGCGGGCTTAAATTCAATCAAGGAACAAAAAAACCGTAAAAAAAAATAAAAGCAATAGAAAATGGGAGGTAGTGAAATCATATGGCAGATGAAAAAGTACAGTTGAAGGATATCTATCCCGTACCGGAAAAGGTCAAGAACATGGCCTATGTCAGCGGTCGGGAGGCGTACGACAAACTTTGGAAACGTTCGATTGAAGAGCCCGATGCTTTCTGGGCGGAAATCGCCAAAGAGTATGTCGAATGGTTCAAACCTTTTGAAAAAGTTATGGATTATAACTTTGACATCAAAAAGGGTCCCGTTTACGTGAAATTTTATGAAGGCGGGAAACTCAATGTTTCTTACAACTGCCTGGACAAAAACCTGAAAACCCGCGCCAATAAAGTTGCCATCCAGTTTGAAGGCAACGAACCGGGCGATGACCGGGCCATCACGTACAAAGAGCTCCACGAACTGGTCTGTAAATTCGCCAATGTCCTGAAAGCCCAGGGTATCCAGAAAGGCGACCGTGTTACGCTGTTTCTGCCCATGATTCCCGAACTGGCCATTGCCATGCTGGCCTGTACGCGCATCGGCGCCATCCACACCATCGTCTTCGGCGGTTTCAGCTCCGACGCCCTCCGCGACCGAATCCAGGATTGCCAGTCCAAACTGCTCGTGACCTGCGACGGCACGTTCCGCGGCGCCAAGGCCGTTCCCCAGAAGGACAGTTCCGATGCCGCCATCAAGGATTGCCCCTCCATTGAAAAGCAGATCGTCGTGAAACGCGTCGGCGACAAGATCAAAGTCAATTGGGACGCTAACCGCGACCTGTGGTGGGATGATGTCATGGCAAAGGCCTCCGCCGAATGCGCGCCCGAATGGATGGATGCGGAAGATCCCCTCTTCATTCTCTACACGTCCGGCTCGACGGGCAAACCCAAGGGCGTCATGCACACCACCGGCGGCTATCTGGTTTATGTGGCCTATACGCACAAGATGATCTTCGACTATAAGGAAAACGAAATCTACTGGTGCACCGCCGATATCGGCTGGGTCACGGGTCATTCCTACATCGTTTACGGTCCCCTGGCCAACGGCGCCACCTCCGTCATGTTTGAGGGCGTGCCCAACTATCCCGATGTCAGCCGCTTCTGGAAAGTGGTCGAAAAATACAAGGTCAATATCTTCTATACGGCCCCCACCGCCATCCGCGCCGTGGCCAAGGAAGGCAATGACTGGGTGAAAAAAGCCGATATCTCCTCTCTGAGAATCCTCGGCACGGTCGGTGAACCCATCAACCCCGAAGCCTGGAACTGGTATTATAATGTGATCGGCCGCGGCGAATGTCCCATCGTGGACACCTGGTGGCAGACCGAAACAGGCGGCATCCTCATTACCCCATTGCCCGGCGCCATTGACATCAAACCCGGTATGGCCACCATGCCCTTCATGGGTGTCGAGCCGGTTCTGGTCGATGACGAAGGCAAGGAATTCAAGGAAACGGAAGCCTCCGGCGCCCTCTGCATCAAACGTCCCTGGCCCGGCATTATGCGCGGTGTGTATGGTGATCCCAAGCGTTTCCAGGAAACCTATTTCGAGCAGTTCCCCGGTTACTATGTGACGGGCGACGGCTGCCGCAGAGACAAGGACGGATACTATCAGATTACGGGTCGCATCGACGACGTCATCAATGTGTCCGGCCATCGTATGGGCACGGCGGAAGTGGAAAGCGCCCTCGTGGCCCATGCCAAAGTGGCCGAAGCCGCCGTTGTCGGCTATCCCCATGACCTGAAGGGCCAGTCCATTTACGCCTATGTCACACTGAAGAGCGGCATCGAGAAAACTGACGACCTGAAGAAAGAATTGGTGGCCCATGTCCGGACGTTGATCGGACCCATTGCGACACCGGAAAAAATCCAGTGGGCCGACGGACTTCCCAAGACCCGCAGCGGCAAGATTATGAGAAGAATCCTCAAAAAGGTTGCCGCCAATGATATCTCCAACTTGGGTGATACTTCAACATTGGCCGATCCGATCCGGTTGTTGACGATATCGTGAAGAACAGATTGTAAGATTGATACCGGGGGCGGTTTTCACATCCGCCCCCATTTATTTTAGAACCCAATTTTATAACGCTGAATGGCGCTTCGGCGGTTGCCGACCGGCATTCGGGAAGGAGGAAGGTGTGAATATTGTTGCATGTGTAAAGCAAGTTCCGGATACGGAAGCCCAGATCAAAGTCAAAGGTGACGGATCGGGAATCGAAGAGGGCGGCATCAAATGGGTTATGAACCCCTATGATGAATTCGGTGTCGAAGAAGCCCTTAAACTGAAAGAGAAACTTGGCGGAGATGTTACCATCGTATCCATCGGCCCTGCCAGAGCCATGGAGACCATCCGCACCGCATTGGCCATGGGCGTTGAGAAGGGTATCCATATTGATGACCCGGCTTTGTACAATGCCGATGCCTATGCCCACTGCAGAAGCGCTTGCTGCTGCCAGCAAAGGCATGACCTTATGACTTCATCATTTTCTGTGGACAGCGCGCGATTGACGATGATTCCGGGCCAGATTGGCTCCATTTTGGCCGAACTCCTCGGCATTCCTCAGGTGACCATGGTGTCAAAGCTGGAAATCAGCGGCGCGTCGGCCAAAGCAGTCAGGCCTATCGAAGGCGCCCAGTTGGTCATCGAAACCGCCCTGCCCTGCGTGATCGACCACGGCGACCAAGGGGCTGAATGAACCTCGTTACGCCTCGCTGCCCGGGATCATGAAGGCCAAGAAGAAACCGGTTGATCTGAAGAATGCGGCGGCTCTCGGCATTGCAGGGGAATCGAAGTCCAAGGTCGTTAAATTCGTACCGCCTCCGGCAAGACCTCCCGGAAAGATCATTTGCGCTGATGATACGCCCGAAGGAAAAGCGGCTGAGCTGGTGAAGCTCCTTAGGGAAGAGGCAAAGGTTATTTAATTCATTCTTGATCACGGAGGAAAGTGAAAATGGCAAAAGGTGTATGGATAGTAGCAGAACAGAGGGACGGCGCCTTGAGAAAGGTCAGTTTCGAATTGGCCAGCACGGCCAGGAAATTGGCGGATCAGCTTGGTGATGAGGTCGGCGCCGTTCTGTGCGGTTCGGGTGTGGAAGCCATGGCCGCCGAGCTTGGAAAATATGGTGTGGATAAAGTATATGTGGCGGACGATGCCGCTCTTGAACCTTACTCAACAGGCGGCTATGCCACCGTTATCGCCAAAGTGGTGAAAGAGAACGATCCCGCGATTCTGCTTCTCGGCGCGTCTGCCCTGGGCAAGGACCTGTCTTCGGCTTTGGTGGGCAAATTGGCTACCGGCATGGCAACGGATTGTACGGATGTTAAGATCGACGGCGGGAAACTGCTGGCCATCCGGCCCATGTATGCGGGCAAGTGCTTCGGTGAAGTGGTGGTTTCAGGATCACCCCAGATGGCCTCCCTGCGGCCCAATGTGTTTACCATCGTGGAAAATGCCAAGGCTGCCCAGGTTATTAAAATTGACGCTGCTGTCGGCGATGTAAAAGCAAAGGTCGTGGAAGTGCAAAAAGAAGCGGCGGGCAAGATCGATGTGGCCGAGGCCAATGTGATCGTATCGGGCGGCCGCGGTATGAAAGGCCCCGAGGGTTACGGCATTCTTGAAGAATTGGCAGCCCTTTTGGGTGCGGCAGTCGGCGCTTCCCGTGCGGCAGTCGATGCGGGCTGGCGGCCCCAGTCCGATCAGGTCGGCCAGACGGGAAAGGTTGTCTCCCCCAATCTCTATATCGCATGCGGTATTTCCGGTGCCATTCAGCATCTGGCGGGCATGAGTTCTTCGAAATTTATCGTCGCTATCAATAAAGATGCCGAAGCGCCCATTTTCCAGAAAGCAGACTACGGTGTTGTCGACGATCTCTTCAAAGTGGTCCCTGAAGTGACCAAAGAGGTTAAGAAACTCCTTGCTTAAAAATGACATTCATCAGGGGGGGCGGGAAAACCGCTCCCCCATTTTTTTGGAGGCGATATGGAGCTATCACAGTTCAAGATAGGCCATGAAGGCAGGGAGGTTTTTTGGAATGCTCAGCATTTTGAGCTGTTTCTGTTTTTGTTTACAGGAATCGCCTTTGTAATATTTGCTTACGGACTCTATCGCCGCTGGCTCATGTGGTCCGCCATCGGCAAACCGGAGCCGGAAGATCGAACCGATAACAGAAACGATCGCATCAAGAATCTCCTGCGCAATGGTCTTCTACAGGTAAAAGTTTTGCAGGATCTTTTCCCGGGCATCATGCACGGGTTGATTTTCTTTGGGTTTCTTGTCCTTTTCTTTGGCGCGGCGTTTGATGCCACGGAATTTCATGTAGCCGAGCCGCTCCACGTTCCCTTTCTGACCGGGAAATTTTATCTTTTTTTCTCGTTTCTTATGGATTTTGCGGGATTGGCCGTTTTGATCGGCGTATTCATCGCCATTGACCGGCGTTATCTGACCAAGCCGGAACGTTTGGGCTATCGGGGAAAATCCGATTCCACACCAGACGATGCCATTGTCCTGTTACTGATTGCCGGCATCATCATCACAGGCTTTTTTATTGAAGCAATGAGGATACATGTCACGTGGCAGCAGACCCCCTGGGAAGTCTGGTCCTTTGTCGGATGGACCTTGGCCAAGGCCTTGGCCGGTGTTGAAACGGCAACCGCACTGGCCATGCACAAAGCGCTTTGGTGGATTCATACCTTTATCGCTCTCGGGTTCATCGCCTATATTCCCTTCTCACGAATGCTCCATCTGGTGACAACACCGGCGAACTATTTCATGGCCACGATGAAACCGACGGGGACCGTGGAACCCATCAGGGACTTTGAAAATGCCGAGGCCTTTGGTGTGGGAACCCTGGAGGAATTTACCTGGAAACAGGTCTTTGACGCCGATGCCTGCACACGCTGCGGCCGGTGTCAGGACGGCTGTCCGGCTTACCTGACGGGGAAACCTCTTTCTCCAAAGAAGATGATTCAGGATCTGAAGAGCTATTGGGTAGAGAAAGCACCGGCTGCCATAGCCGCAAAAAAGGCGGAACTGCTCGCCGAAGTGAGCGAAGCCGAAGGCGATGAAACGAAGCAGGCGAAGTGCAGCAAGGCGAAAACGGCACTGCAGTGGCTGGATAAACTGGATAAGATTGTCGATGCCAATCTGCCGCCCGTCCCAGCGCCAACGGAAAAAGCACTGGTCGGTGAGGTCATCAACCTGGATGAACTCTGGGCCTGTACAAATTGCATGTACTGTATGGAAAACTGCTCGGCAGCCATAGAGCACGTTCCCAAGATTATCGGCATGAGACAGTACAAGGTCCTCATGGAAGCCGATTTTGCCGCCGAATTGCAACTGACTTACCGGAATATGGAAAACAATTCCAACCCCTGGGGTGTGGGATCGCATCTTCGGGCAGACTGGGCAAAGGAATTAGGTGTGAAAACATTGGCGGAAGATCCGAATGTGGAATACCTGTTCTATGTCGGATGCGCCGGATCCTTTGATGACCGCGGCAAAAAAGTCTCCGTGGCCCTGGCCAAGGTACTGCAGGCAGCGGGCGTCAGTTTCGGGATTCTGGGAAATGAAGAAAGCTGCTGCGGAGATTCGGCCATGAGAGGCGGCAATGAATACCTCTATCAGACTATGGCGCAGGCTAATATTGAAGTGATGAATGCCTACGGCGTCAAAAAAGTCATCGCAACGTGCCCCCATGGGTATAATGCCCTGAAGAAGGATTATCCGCACTTCGGCGGAAAGTTTGAGGTTTATCATCATTCGGAAATTATCGCCGACCTCATTGCCCAGGGCAAGATTAAATTGAGGAAACCCGTTGACGGACGATTTACGTATCATGATTCCTGTTTCCTGGGCCGTTACAACCATGTCTATGAGCAGCCCCGTAAGGCGTTGAAAGCCATTCCGGGTTTGCAGCTTGTAGAGATGGAACGAAACCTCGGCAAGAGTTTCTGCTGCGGTGCCGGCGGCGCCCGCATGTGGATGGAAGAGCACGGCGACCGCATCAATGATGCCCGGGCCAAACAGGCCATTGATGTGAAAGCCGATACGATTGCCGTCGGGTGCCCGTTCTGTCTGACCATGATGAGTGACGGCATCAAGAGCCACGGCAAGGAAGAAAGCGTCACGGCTCTGGATATTGCCGAAATCGTCTGGAAGGCCATGGGCCTGGAGGAGGAAAAAGCGCCTGTGGAAGTCTGCCAGGCGTAGCCACAAACAAAACAGAGGGCAGTTTGAATAACTTGCCCTCTGTTTCAATAATCGATTGTCGATAGCCGGGATTTTCCGATCCCGGCTATTTTTTTATCGCTTTACGGGACGGGAAAGTCCCAATTTCACCCCGCCAATTGTTCGACGAATTCCACCTCTCTGGGCAGTTTATAGGACGACAGATAGACGCGGCAGTGGCGCATGATTTCTTTTTCATCAGCCGACACCTGGGGGCGCAGGACAATTTGCGCTTTGACGATTTCCCCTCTCATCAAGTCCTCCTTGGCCATTAACCCTGGCCGCAGCTACGGCCGGATGCATTTCCAGTACGATTTCCACCTCACGGGGATAGACATTGAAACCGCTGGTGATGATCATTCTTTTCTTGCGGCCGGTGAGGAAAACGTAACCATCTTCATCCATCTTTGCCAGGTCGCTGGTGTACAGCCAGCCGTCTTTGATGACCTGGCGCGTCGCTTCTTCGTTTTTGTAATATCCTTTCATGACGTTGTCCCCTTGAATGATCAGCTCGCCCTCCGTATGGACCGGCAGATCACGGCCGGATTCATCGACAATTCTGGCCCTGGTGCCGGCGACAACCGTACCGATGGAACCGGGCTTGAGGGGCAGATCGAGGCGTGTGACCGTACAGACCGGGGAAGCTTCCGTCAAACCGTAACCTTCGACCAGTGTGGCGCCGAACCTTTCTTTGAAAACGGGAATAAAGTCCGGCGGCATCGGGGAGCCGCCGGTGACGCAGAACTTCAGGGACGACATATCGTATTTTTCTCCCCCCTGATGAAAAAGCATGCCGAGAAAAAGCCTTGGGACGGCACAGGTGTACGTCACTTTTTCTTTTTCGACGGCATTGAAGATACTGTCAAGGGTAAAACGTTCCAGGAGCACGACACTGGCGCCGATGCGCATGATGGCCAGCATGTTGGCGACAGCGCCGAAGGAGTGGAAAAAAGGGATCACGGCCAGGCCGCGGAACTGTTCATCAGCATGAAAAAACCAGCGCAATAGCTCCGATTGGGTCAGCAGGTTATGATGGGACAGAACAGCTCCCAGAGGTTTGCCTGTCAAGCCGGCCGTATAAATCATAACAGCGGCATCGTCGGGGGTTATGTCCGGGATCTCGAAAGTTTGGGGATTATTTTTCAGAATCAGCGTAAATGCCGATTCAACATTCATGCCGGACGTTGTGATGATTTCTCGGCATAAAGGAAGGTCGCCTTTTATGTCTTCATAGCGCCGGTTGTAGGCATCGATTGTAATCAGGACTTTCGCGTCGCTGTTGCCGAGAAGGTGCCGCAATTCATAAGCCGTGGAGAGAATATTGAGCGTAACCGCAACGGCGCCGATTTTATGCGCGGCGAAGTAGGATATGATAAATTCCGGGCAGTTGGGCAGCATAATGGCCACTTTGTCGTCCTTTTTAATCCCCCGGTTGACTAAGTGGTTGGCAAGGGCGTTGACGGCCTGGTTGAATTCCCGATACGTCAGGCGGCTCTTTTCATGGATGATGAAGAGACGATCGCCAAAGGCCCGACAAGTTTCTTCCAGCATCTGTCCCAGATTCCGCATATAATATATCCCCCTTGATATTGAAGTGATTTTCAAGTCTCTAACATAATCGCCATCTTTTTTCCAATAAGATACAAAGAGACGATATTTCTCTTGATAATCACAGGCTTTTCCCATAATATCCGTGGAAAAATGAGAGGAGCGGGGGATATGAAAAAAAGACTGTGCATCGTGACTTGGTTGGTGTTCTGTTTAGTCGCTGTTTCTTTTGCTGCGGATGTCAAAGTGGGAGACAAAGCAGCCGGTTTCAGACTGAAAGATCCTACAGGTATGGAATACTCCCTGGAATCGCCTTTATATAAGGATAAAGTCGTGGTGGTTTTTTATGCAGATCCCGGCTCCAAAGATTTGAACAACGATCTGCAAAATGCACTGAAAGCGGCAAGGGAGAGCGGAAAAATCGATAAGAAATTCTATGAAGGCCTCGGCATTGTCAATCTGAAGGACAGCGTCGTGCCTAATTTCGTGCTCAAAACAATGATCAAGAGCAAGCAGGAGGAAACAAAGGCCGTCATCCTGATGGACCCTGATTATGCCGTTCTCAATCTCTGGAACCTGACGAAGAAGACCTCGAATATCATCATGCTGGATAAACAAAGAATATGCCGTTATATTTACAAAGGAAAAGTGACAAAAGCGGATATCGATAGAATCATCGGCCTGATTCAGGAATACCAGGTTAAATAATACCAAGCAATTTGAATATGTTATCAAAACGCATTTCCCAGGCATGTTCCCGGCGGGCGCGTTCAAAGCCCCGCCGGCGAATCTCTCGGGCCTTATCCGGATGATCCAGTAAATCGCGGATCTTATCCCGCAGGTCTGCATATCCGGAGTAGGTGACGATCTCCCCACCCACATCGTAGACTTTGGCCAGTTCCGGATGGTGCTCCGTCAGATAAAGACCACCGCTCATCGGAACTTCAAAATCGCGCCCTTTCAGGCAATAGGTGCCCGTATGGCTGATGACGCCGCCGAAACCGAGATTGATGCGGCTCTTGGCATACAGGGCCACCATGGCTTCCGTGTCGAGAGGTCCGTTCGGCCAGCCGAACCCATAGGCTTCTACATGGATGCCATCCGCTTGCAGCCGTTTGATGATGTCTTCGCGATTCCCATACCGTTGTCCGATGAAGGAAACATCGATGGTCTGCTCCCCATCCATCGGTTTGTGGAGGTCGGGATTGGCCCCTTCGGGAAGGTAGAGGGGCAGGGCGCCCTCCACGCAGTATTTTTCCAGCGCATCCTCCGTACTCGTCCAGCAGAGGGTGAAGAAACGGCAAATGTCGCGGACCCCCATCGCCCGGCCCGAACGGATCTTCCCCACGAAATTTTCCTTGTCGTTAAGGGCCAGATTGACCATGGGAATGCGGAAGGCCTGCAGGGTCATCATCGTCTCCGGTAGAACCTGCTCCCCCGAGAGATAGGTGAAGATGACATCGATGCCTTTCTCATCAGCAAGGGTCCTGACCCTGCGGAGAAGGTCTACGTTCATGGCCTGTGCCAGGGAACGATGCCATTGGGTCAGGTGGCTGCGAAAAGATGTCATCCAGTCATAATGATCGACAGCACCGAAGGCTGCTAGAGCGGGAATAAAGGCCGTATTCTCCCAGTTGTAATGATGATGAATGGTAAGAATGCGCAATTGCCCCTTGGGCTTAGGCCGGATATGAGGAAATTGTGTCGAAACGTGCCGACGGATCGTCGCTTCATCGGGAATGGCCATGTTCCTGTCGCTAAACAGGCGGCGGTAGCGTTTCCCCTCACGGGCCAGGCGCCGGTCGTTCAGCCAGATCCGCAAGAGGCGCCGGTAGTTTTTCAGGGGGTCTTCCATATGCTGTACAGCCTGGCCCCGTTGGACTTATCTACTCGGTCGTTCATCATATTGAGCGCATGACCTGCATCCACCGCCGGGATGGACAATTCTTTCGACACATCCACACAGACCGGCAGGGCGCCGATTCCGGCGCCGACAATGCAGAGATCCGTATCCCGCGGGATATTTCGCAGCACGTTCTTTCGCTGTGACAACCATTGGGTGGCCACATATTCTGCGGGCAGGTCGGCAAAAGTAAGATCCGGATGGCTGGAAAAGGCTTCAAACCAGGTCTTCACGGCTTGGGCATTCGTTTCGGAATTCAGGATGCATATCTTCTTGCCATCGACGGCGCGGGCAAAGCGACTGGAGGCCAGGTATGCGTAAACAGCATAAAAAGGCAGATAGTTCTCCCCAGTGAGGGATATGCCGTGCCGGTCGAGAAAGGTCAGAAATGTAGAGGCCGAGGGCTCTTTTTTCCAATTTTTCAGGAAAGAGAAAACACCCGCTTTCCTGGGCGCCACGTTTCCCGGAAAGACGAGCGGCGCAATAAGACCGGAGGCGGTCAATGTCTTCAGGTCTTCAATATGAAACGGCAGGGCATTTTTAATGTGCTGAACCGATTCGGCCTGCCGGTAGAGGCCATTACAAGCCAGGCTTTCGAAATAAAAGGCATATTCTCCGTCCGCAAATCGCACAACCGGGAAGGCCTCCCTGGTTCCTATTGCCGCAGTGATCCGTTGGTGCAAGCGATCCAGATAGGTGTCGCCATCGGCAACACGTCTGTGGAAAAGGCAGTATTCCTCCTGGGCCATTTCCGGTTTGTTGATGCTCAGAACAGGCTGATTATCGATGCCCGAGATGATCAGCTTTTGCATATGAAAAGACCGTTCGGCCATCCATTTGTCAAATTCGCCGGGAACTACCATAAATTTTCGAAGTCCTTCCGTCCGTAGTTTTTTTTGATATCTTCAAAATAGGTTTGCTGCCGGTTTTTACGGAAATGCTCCACCTGGTCCCGGTTAAAGATCCTGTAGAGAAAGGCGATGGGCGTCAAAACCAGGTAAAACAGGAGAAAAAGGATGATTTTGGAATTGATGTTTCCGATAAAGGCGGCAAATCGCATCCAATATCCGGCAATAGATGTTGTAATCCGGCTGTCGCAGGCGTTGCCCAAAGTCAGGGCAATGGCCAGCCAGAGAAGCCACTTCGTATCGAACAGGGCCTGGGCGATAAGCAGGGCCAGGCAAAGAACCGTTAAGGTCTTGGAGGTTTCCAGTTTTGTCATATCAAAATAACGTATAGATAAACGGCGCGATGGCCGACGAACTCGAAAAGATCAGCAGCCCGATGAGCAGGAGCATGACGATCATGGGCAGCAGCCACCATTTCTTGCGTTCCTTCAAAAAATTCCAGAGGTCCAAAAGCAATTCCATAGCCGGTTGTTTTCCTTCCTAATGCATGATGACTTTATGGGAGTTCATTATCACTGATTCTTTATCTCTTCAACCCTGGCAGGTTCATCCATTTCTTTAACGCACTTCCTGCATAAGTTTCAAGAGCGCATCGGCAATAGCTTCATGGCCCCCACGATGCCAATGATCGTCCAGAACGTAGTAATGGTCTCTTGTTAAAAACTTGGTCGTATCCAGCGTCATCATGTTTTTGATGTGGGGGGGATATTGGCCGGTCTTGATTTTTTCCATGAGCCGGCGGACAAACGTCCGATCGAAATCGTCCTTCCCGACAGCCTCCAGGACGATAATGCGCGTTTTTGACAGATCCACGGGGCTGTGAAGGAGCGCGTTGAGGAACAGATCCACATCATCAGGATTTCCATCCGGCCCCGGCGTCTTTTTGTCTGCTTTGGGCGCTCTGATTTCCCGCCATTTCTTGTCCCATTTGAAGATGAGATACTTCCCTGCGTAGTAGTGCTTATCCTCCATATTTTGTACCACCCGCTGCCGGTACTCGTCGGGTCCCATGGTTTGCAGGCGGTTCCCCTGCTGGAGGAAGGCTCTGTTCTCGTCCTCGTCATTTTCGCAATACTGGATGATTAAAGATTTCAGATGCGTTGTGTCCAGGCGACCGAGCATGAGCATTTCCCTGGCCGTTCCATAGGAGGCGATACCCGCATTCAGGACCTTGAGGCCGCTCTTTCTCTCCAGAACGGCAGCGAAGGTTTCATCTTGCTCCACACCCCAGCCCATGGCATAGGAATCGCCGGTGACAATCACATCGGGATGGGACAGCGAAGCATCGTCATCCCTCAGGCCTTTCGGGTTGATATGGTAGGCATTGCCGAATTCCGTTGCGGCAAAGCGGCAACTGCCCGGCTTAAGCGTATAGCCGAGAGTACTGTCATAACGGGCACAATCCGGCATAAATTGAATGACCCGCCTTTCGCCTGTTGCATACAGATAGCCGATACTGTTCCGTATTCCCTTGGGACATTTCTGTACGATGCCGGGATGGCGGACAAGGAAATACATGGCGCCCCTCAAACAGGGCCAGGATCAGAATAATCATCAGGATATTGAAGGATATGACGGCAATAGCCTTTTTCATGTCAATCCATTATCAGATCCAGGCGCCAGTCCCTTTCTTCATGCCAGGGAGGTTGTTCTGTTTTATGAAAGACCATGTTTTCCAGAACCAGGCAATCCATGTCCGTTCTCATGAAAACAGCGATAGGCATCTTCGGGGGTGCACACGATGGGTTCTCCCCGAACATTGAAGCTCGTGTTAACAATCACACTGCAACCCGTTTTTGCTTTGAAGGCGTCAATGAGGGACCAAAAGCGCGGATTCGTCTCTTTGTGAACCGTTTGCAGCCTGGCGGAATAGTCAAGGTGCGTGATGGCCGGAACATCGGACCGGACATAGTAAAGCTTATCCCGCAGCGGCTGCTGGTGAAAGCCTTCAGGCAGAGGATTCCTGCGCTCCTTTTTGACATCGGCAATCAGGAGCATATAGGGGGACGGCTTGTCCGTTTCGAAATAGTCCGCTATGTCCTCGTAAAGAACGGATGGAGCAAAGGGGCGGAAACTTTCACGGAATTTGATTTGCAGGTTCAGACGTTTCTGCATCTCTTTGTTGCGGGCGTCACCCAGGATGCTGCGGTTGCCCAGGGAACGGGGTCCCCATTCCATGCGGCCCTGCAACCAGCCGATGGCACGGCCCATGGCAAGCTCATCCGCTACGGCCCGGCTAAGGTCATCTTGATTTGCATAGCGATGGTAAGGCGCCTTGTATCGTTTGGCCAAGCCGATAATATCCAGCTCGCTGAATTCGGGTCCCAGGTAAGCACCTTGCATTTTATCGCCTGATTCCGCCGTGGAGGGTCTCTCCGCACCGAAATACAGATGGTGGGCGGCATAGGCGGCGCCCAGGGCACCCCCGGCATCACCGGCAGCAGGCTGAATCCACATGTTATCGAAGATCCCTTCCTGAAGCAGTTTGCCGTTGGCAACACAGTTCAGGGCCACACCACCGGAAAGACACAGCGCTTTTGCTCCCGTCAGATTCTTGGCCGTCTGGGCCATCTTCAGTACAATTTCTTCCGTAACCTGCTGGATGGCCAGGGCCAGATCGCCGTGGCGTTGATCGATTTCCGATTCTGCGGTCCGTCTGGGAAGGCCGAAAAGCGTTTCCCACTTCTCTTCCTTCACCATGCTGAGGCCTGTCGCATAATCAAAGTAATCCTGGTTCAGCCAGATGGAACCGTCTTCCTTGAGATCGAGCAGATGGTCGTATATGGACCGGCGATAGGATTTTACCCGTTCCGATGACGGATCGCCGTACGGCGCGAGACCCATGAGCTTGTATTCGCCCGAGTTGACCCGAAAACCCAGATAATAGGTAAAGGCGCTGTAGAGAAGGCCGACGGAATGGGGGAATTTCATTTCCTTTAAAAGCTTCAGATCCCTGCCGTTGCCGAAACCGATGGAGGCCTGTGGCCCATTCGCCGACACCGTCGATAGTCAGGACTGCCGACGCGTTAAAAGGTGACGGGTAAAAAGCACTGGCCGCGTGGGCGAGGTGATGGTCCGTAAACAGGATCTTGATTTTGCGGGCAGCGCTGCCGTCTATTTTTGATAATTCGTCACGAATCAGTTTTTTTAGAAAGATTTTTTCCTTTATCCAAACGGGCATGGCTGCCAGGAAGGACCGGAATCCTCTCGGGGCAAAGGCGTAATAGGTCTCCAGAAGGCGCTCGAATTTCAGGAGCGGCTTGTCATAAAACACCAGGGCATCCAGATCGGACAGGGAAAGCCCGCCGTAATTCAGACAAAAAACCAAAGCGTGGGCCCGGAAAACCGGGATCGTGTTTCTTGCGCGTGAAACGTTCTTCCTGCGCGGCGGCGATAATATTCCCGTCCATCAGCAGGGCAGCGGCGGCGTCATGGTAAAATGCGGAGATACCTAATATATTCATAGAAAAGTGCTTTCAGGTTCTTGGTCCTCCTATAGGTTGCACCGGTAGGATTGTCAATCAAATTTATGCCCTGAATTCAGCTGATGCGGCTGCCGTTATTTTATATAGAAAAGAGGGCCCAAGACAAGCAGAAGCAAAAAGCGGCAAGACACGAAGATGACGGACTGGGGCAATGGCAAAAGCCGGTCCGGTTTATCGAAGAAGGCGTCAAGACGCAGTATGCCGGGGTCTTCAACATCGGCTTCGGACCGGATGCGGTGCTGTTTATCTTCGGGAATTCATCCCTGGACCCCAGGACTGTGCAGATAGAATCCAAAATGGCCGTATCGTTGAAGACGGCAAAGCGCATGGCCGTCATGCTGGGCAACCTCATCCGCCGTTATGAAGCGGCCAACGGCACCATCGATATCTCGGCCCCGCAGCCCGCAAATGAAGAGAGGATAAAGATCCAGTGAGCGGGAAAGCGACATTGCAAAACTACGGATACAGGATTGCAGAAGGTGGAGGTGTTGGAGGGCATAATGTCCCGTGTCAAGGGGTGACCCCGTTGTTTCAGTATGTGGCTGGATTGCGATGATGCGCATAATGGGGGGATGAAGGCAGGGCCAAAGTAATGCCCGGAGATCACCTTCATGCGATTAACTGAAGGCATTCCTCTCATATCCGCCGCCGGCGGAGGACATGAGAGGAATCATCCTTAACTCCATGACCTTGGAAACGACCTCAATGCCATTGACTTAAGGGATAAATTGTTTATTTAGCTTGCAAATACATGTAGTTATGATATATTTGCCATGGTTTTGATGGAAGGCAAAATAATTCCGGGAGGGAGAAAATAATGTCAAAAATTCTTCAAACAAACGGTCAAGGTGGCATGGAACCTGCGTTTGAAAAATTGTGCCAATCTTATTGAATTCCTTAAAAATATTATCACTTCCCAAACTTTTTTAGATCAATTCCGCCGCTGTCCTAATGATTTTGTCCGACAACGGATTCTTCCATTCCACACCATCATCTTTTTCCTCATTAATCTCATCAAGGGCTCCATTCAGGATGAATTGGATTATTTTTTCAAGATCATGCATGAAAAAGACACTGCTGAAAGAGGGGTCACGAAAAGCGCCTTCACCAAAGCCCGAAGAAAACTTCGCCATCAAGCTTTTATCGCGCTGAACCGGAAGTTGATCTCCTTTTTCTATGAACATTTTTCCTGTCGGAAATGGAAAGGGTTTCGCTTGATGGCCATAGATGGCTCGACGGTCCGAATACCCAGAATCAGGAAGATTGCCGATCATTTCGGCGTGTGGCATTCAAACAGGGGAGGTGAATGCCCTGTCGCCAGAATCTCTCAGCTACATGATGTCTTAAACGGTCTTGTCGTTGATGCTCTTATCTGTCCCAAAGAGCAAGGAGAAAGATCACTGGCCATTTCACATGCAGAGCAGTTCAGAGCAGGGGACCTGGTTCTTTTGGATAGAGGCTACCCGGCATTCTGGTTTTTCGCCCTGATTCTTGCCAAAGGTGGGCATTTCTGTAGCAGGATTAAGGAGGCTCATTGGGATTCGGTCAGAAACTTCTTTTTATCCCAGGATAAAGAACAGATCATCACCCTGTATCCAAGCTTGGTATCCCGCAAAAAATGTAATGAATTGAATCTCTCCATCGTTCCCTTTCAGGTACGCGCCATCAGGGTGAAACTCAAAGGTGGAAAAACCGAAATCCTGGTCACTTCACTTATGGACACGAAGCGCTATCCTCATGGTATTTTCAAAAAACTCTACCACCTGCGCTGGGTGGCTGAAGAAAACTTTAAAACGGCAAAGCAACGTGTCCAAATTGAAAATTTCTCCGGTAAAACCATCGAATCCATTTACCAGGATTTTCACGCCAAAATGTTTGCCATGAACATAACGGCTGCTCTCACTCTCCCGGCACAGGATATCATCGATCAGCAAGTCGATGCCAAAAAGTATCCTTACAAAATCAATGTCACTCAGGCCCTGTCCAAAATGAAAGACACCATCGTCCTCCTCTTTAAACATCACAACCTTCTGGATTTAATAAATAAATTACTAAGCTTATTTGTTCGCTCTAAAGAACCCGTCAGGACGGGGAGGACTTTCCCAAGGGACCATAAAATCCAAAGGGAGTTCTATTACGCCTATAAACCCATTCGTTAAGTCAATGACATTGGAAACGACCTCATACTGACCTGCTATTATTGGCGGAAAAACAGGCAAAAAAAATTTTCCCATGTGAAAAGCTTCATCTATACGAATTCAATACGAAATTCAAAAACACGTACGACGCTGACGTATTTTTGTCAAAGGCCCCATTTTTTGCCAAAAAATATTAGGTAATGCCTAGTACCATGGCATTGAGCATCTTTGTCTTGTCCGATAGTGCCGAAATTGCGGCAAGACTTGCCGTCAACTCATTTTGCGTACATATCCGTTCTTTGCTCATCCGGTATCCGCCCCAGGATCTCGCTGCTTCTTTTCGGCTCCGGCCGCAGCAGCGCCGTGTTAAAAAGCCAATCAAAGCATTCCGCAATACATTAATTGCTATTCTTATCAATCTGATCCTGATGTTTTAAACCTAGGTCAAGGTATTGGTAATATATTTAATACATTTTATCAATTATAATATTACATACCTTTGATATTAAATGAGTCAAAATGATGAAATTTTCCCTTGACATAAAAAACTCATTATGTCATTTTCGGCATAGTGTTAAATGATACCTTATTTGTTTTAACGCTCTTGTCACAATCGTTACCCGGAAAAAACAATAAAAGTCCTTTAAAAATAAACACAATCCGAGTGGCTGATATGCTTACAGAGACAACCCAAACGTGAAAAAATAAGAGGGAGAGCTTGGTATCATGGACCAAAACGACAATTCACAGGATAAGCAAAGGCAAAAAGCGGAAAGACAGGAAGGTGACGGGCCGGGGCAAACGCCGGTCCGGTTTATCGAGGAAGGCGTGAAAACGCAATACGCGGGCGTCTTCAACATCGGCTTCGGGCCGGAAGCAGTCGTATTTCTGTTCGGCAATTCATCCATAGATCCCAAAACCGTCCGCATAGAAGCCAAAATGGCCGTATCGTTGAAGACGGCAAAGCGCATGGCCGTCATGCTGGGCAACCTCATCCGCCGTTATGAAGCGGCCAACGGCATTCTATCGATATCTCGGCCCCGCAGCCGGCCAATGAAGAGAGGATAAAGATCCAGTGAGCTGGGAGATGGCCGTGCCATTGTGAAGATGTTCATTTTGACGCCAAAAATGATGATTTTGGGCATAAAAACAGGGGGTTAACATGGAATATCACCTGAGATATCTAAGCTACTTAACTTGGTACGACCCCAAATTGCTATTTCCGCCCCAGATACTTCAGACACGCAGCCAAATGACGAGACAATTGTTGTTGTTATTTTTTATTCTTCCCGTCTCTATTTTAACAATGTCTATAGGAGGTTGTGCGACTGTGCCATGACAGATAAAATAAAAGATCACCATTGATCATCTCAGTTTTTCACACGATGGTAAGAAACTTGTTTTTTGATCGTTGCCGGGATTATAGACTGCCAGATTCAGGTCTATGATCTTGCAAACGGGAGAACTGGCAACGCCTACCAGCCGCCGCCGAAAGGAGCAACGCTGGACCATGGCGAAAGTATTCCTATGATGGGATCGAAAATTACGTCTTTTCCGTACCATACCCGTTAGGTGAAAAAAATTTCGATCTAATGCGAGATGCAGATTGCCGTCATGGATACAGATGGCAAAAACTTTACCGGAAACTCACCTCCAGCCCTTTCCCTAAGCTCTATACCCGGCATTTTCTCACAATCCGGGAAGAAGGTCCTGTATGTGAAAGTGCCAGCCGCATCAGGAAGACAGGGCCGTGGAACACCGGCATCGGGATACGACGCCTGGGAAGTGGATATCTGGAAACAGGCGAAAAGAAACCCAGTCTGACGCATTCTATGAATACTTCCTATATGGGTTAGCGTTTGTTATATTCCCCGGCGATGACGAGAAGTTCCTCTACTATGCAGAACTGACCCTTTGCCTTTCCCCGGACTAACGTCATGCCGAAACGATGAGCGCCTAATGCCAGCAAAAGAGGATTGATACTGGGAAGAAGCGAGAAAGAATAACGTTTACCTCGTTGGCGTTCTCACCATGAAAGGCATGGAGATGTTTTACCCCAGCGGCCCTACCATCTTTTTGAAAAAGGGACATCCTCCTATCAAAAGCCTCTTGTTGAGTAAAGACGGCACAACGTCTCTTTTTTACGAGCAGCCGGCCTTGCGGGAAAATATTATCTCTATTCGCACAGGACGGAAACCATCAGACAGGGTATCTCGATGGCGGCTCTGATCGATTCAGTGCAGCCGTTTCGCCGGATGGGGAGTATGCTGGGGGTAACGAAGTCGTCAACATGGCTGATAGACGTTCACCGTGTCCACGATGGCTCACCGCATAGATGAAATATACTGTACCCATTGCACCATCCCGTATGGCTACGATTGGGATAATGACTTCCGATGACAAATTTCCGAGTAAGAACCCGTACTTGAGATTGTTGCCTGATTTGCGCAGCGATTAAGAATAATCACATTGATAACTCACGAAAGAGACCAGAAAATGCAGAAGCAAAGGGGTCAGCCCTTGACATGGGACATTTCACAAGACAAACCATCATATTTCCTGGCCATTGATTGGCGGTGAAAAAGTGGCAAGACCCTTACGGATTGAATATGAGGGTGCAATTTTCCATGTGACAGCCCGTGGAAATGAGCGTCAGAAGATATTCTTTAGCCAAAGGGATTACGAAAAATTCAAGGAATACGTTTGCGGGCTGCCGTGAAGAAATATGGAGTCATTATCCGGGGATACGTCCTTATGACGGAAACTATCGATCTGCTTATTGAGACACCGGGAGAAGAATCTCAGCAAGGAAGCAAAGGGGTCAGCCCTTGACATGGGACATTTCACAAGACAAACCATCATATTTCCTGGCCATTGATTGGCGGTGAAAAAGTGGCAAGACCGTTACGGATTGAATACGAAGGTGCAATTTTCCATGTGACAGCCCGTGGAAATGAGCGTCAGAAGATATTCTTTAGCCAAAGGGATTACGAAAAATTCAAGGAATACCTTGCGGCTGCCGTGGAAAAATATGGGGTCATTATCCGGGGATACGTCCTTATGACGAACCACTATCATCTGCTTATTGAGACACCGGAGAAGAATCTCAGCAAGGTGATGCATTATATAAACGGTTCTTACACCACGTATGGCAATATTAAAAGAAAGCGCAGTGGCCATCTTTTCCAAGGCCGGTTCAAATCAATCGTCGTTGAAAGAGACAGCTACCTTCTTGAATTGAGCAGATATCTGCACCTTAATCCCGTTCGGGCGAAGATAGTGGAAAAACCGGAAGATTATCCATACAGCAGCTACAATGCCTATACGACGATGAATAGCGACAGTCTTGTCGACACCACAACCATTCTGGCAATGCTTGAGTCCAATCCGGATGCGGCCAAAACGAAGTACAAGTCCTTTGTGGAGAGTGCATTGGGAGGGGAAATCGAAAGCCCCTTTAAGAAAGTCTACGGAGGAATTATTCTTGGCGGTTCGGATTTTATCAAAGAAGTATTGAGGAAGATAGAAGCAATACGACTGACAAAGGCAGACATATCGAACCGGAGGATTTTGCGTGCAAAACTGCTGCCGGAGGAGATTGTTTCAGCATTATGTTCTCATTACGGACTTACATTGAAATCAGTGATAAACAGGGAGCGAAATGACATCAAGAGAAGATGCCTTTATCTTCTGAAAAAACATACAAGCGCCACCAACCGGGAGATTGGCGATTTATTGGCGGGTATGGGAACAGCGGCGGTAGCGAAAGCCTATCAGCGATTCGCAAAAGAGCTGACCACGAATCCGGATTTGCAGAAGGAAATGAAGGTGTTGGAGGGCAATTTGTCCCGTGTCAAGGGCTGACCCCATCACACTCGCCATCACACTCAGGGGTGGTCAATTTTGGGTTGACATTCCCACGAGGTCTCACTTATACTCGCCGACAAAACAGCACAGCGAATCTTATCAAATAATACCGGTAAGTTTAGCAGTATGAATCCTCAACAATGCTCGGATTTGCGAGATCTCAAATCGAAGGCCATCCATACCCCGGGTTATGGGGGACGAACAATCCATGGCCGCGGACAGCCTTTCCTTTTCCGGGCGTTCGGCGTGAATATCGCTTCGGATATCTTCTTCCACGAGCTCGAAACAACGGAGGGGGTTCCTGATGTGCGGATCGTTTTGGGCGAAACACCGCAGGAAATTCCGGAAGCACTGGTCAGCAATGACCGTTATCAGGCGGCCGCAAACCAGTTTCTCCTCCGCGCGGCGCAGGCGGGCCGTTACTATGTCGCCGACGGAAAGCGAATCGTTGTAGAGCCCGATCAGGCGGCTGAACCCCGCAGGATCAGATTATTCCTTCTCGGGACGGCTTTCGGCGCTCTGCTCATGCAGCGCGGGGTTTTGCCGATCCACGGAAGCGCCGTCGAGATCAAAGGGCAAGCCGCAATCATTACAGGAACTTCCGGGGCGGGTAAGTCCACCCTGGTGGCGGCGTTGCGGGATCGCGGCTCCGGTTTTCTGAGCGATGACGTGTCGGTCGTAACCATAGGCGAAGGAAATGTGCCCTGCGTGCAACCCGGCTATCCGCAGCAGAAACTGTGGAAAGACAGCGCGGATAATATGGGAATGGATGTCAGCGCGTTTCCGACGATCCTGTCAGGGATGGACAAATATGCCGTGGCCGTGGACACGGGGTTTTGTCGGAATCCAATCCGTTTGGCGTCGATCTTTGAACTGCGGGCCGAGAACCGTCCCGAGGCCGCCATGATTCGGCTCGCGGGTCCGGACAAAATCGCGGTGCTCTTCAGGCATACCTATCGACGATTTCTGTTGGCCGGGCTGGGCTTAAAAACAGAGCATTTTAGACGTTGCGCGGTCGTGTCGAAGCAGATTCAGGTCTGCCGTTTGCTGAGGCCCAGCGGAAAGTTTTCCGTTGCGAAACAGGCGCAATTGGTGGAGGAACTGATGGCGGGACCTATTTCCGGCGCTAACCCTAACCATGCGAAAAGTAAAGGATATTTGAAGAATGACATTAAAGCAGATACTGAGTGCTGATACCTTAGTGGTTCGTGCGGCCGGGATCGTTGCCACTGACATGGACGGCCAATGGGTGATGATGAGCATTGAAAACGGAAAATACTACAGTCTGGACGCTGTGGCGAGCCGGATCTGGGATTTGATCGAAAAACCGCTCGCCATGAAGGATATCGTGGCGGCGCTGCTGACTGAATACAGGGTGGAAGAGGAGCAATGCCGGACAGGTGTGGCGGATTTTTTGAAAGGCATGATCGCCAAGAGGCTGATCGCTATCGTATAAACAACATATAATCATGCAATAATGCCATGATGCCGTAACTTTTCCTTGACAGCACGATGGCAGCTCCGATATCCTTTGCCACGTTTCGGGTGTGCAGGTAGTGCCAACATCCACTTTTCAAAATCGCCTTTGATTAGGCCTTCAGGAGGAAACATGAAAGAAGACTCTCGCCTTGTGATTTTCTCCCCAAACAAGGAAGTAACGGAACTTAAACCGTGGCAGACACCAGCGTTTGAGGAAATGGACGTGGATCAAACCGAAGAAGGGTTCGTAGATCCATCATCTGATATTGATTTACATTTTTCATAGCGTGGCCGCTGGAAATTCAGCTTCAAAAGAAGTGTCGCAAAATAAACCGGTTGATTCAAACCAGTCCACCTGAAGGCGCCATGCAACCTTCGTCTTTCTGCGGTGTTGTCTCGGCTCGTGTCGGGATTGAAGGCGCTGTGCAAGGGATCAGGGAGGCGCGTTCAGTTCGGCTCTGCCAGCTGGGCAATTATCGTCTCGAGCTTCAGGCACAGTCTTTCAGCGCCTGTGCCGACGACTTTGGCATCCTCCTTGACGGCAGGATCTGCAATTCAAGAGAACTGGCCGCCCAACTTGATGCAGGGCCGCTGAGCGAGCCGGAACTTCTGCTTCGCGCGTACCGGAGGTGGGGTGCCGGGTTTCCCGGATATCTCGAAGGAGAGTTTGTCTTTGCCCTCTGGGATCAGGCCGCAGCCCGCTTACTGCTGGGATGCGGGCCGGAAGGAAGCTTTGCCCTTTTTTATGCGCAGCACGGTGAATCATTTTTCTTTGCCAGGGACCTGCGTGATCTGCTGGCGGCAGCGGGGACGACTCCCCGCATCAATGAAAACTACCTGGCCCGCTGGCTTTCCCTGACCCATGTCGGAAGCGACAGCACTTTCTTCGAAAACGTCTATCGCATGATACCGGGAAGCGTCCTTAGCTTCGAGCAGGGTCGAATTGCGCGAGACGTTTACTGGCACCCGGAAAAGATTTCGCCGCTTCATCTCAAGGATTCCAGGGAATATGCCGATGGGCTGCGGGATGTACTCACGCAAGCTATCCGTGACCATTTGCCCGCTCGTGCCGACGCAGGCGCGCTGTTGAGCGGAGGTCTGGACAGCTCCACCGTAACCTCCCTGGCTGCGGAAATCCTGAACAATGAAAACCGCCGTCTCCATGCCTTCACAGCGGTCCCGGTGCACCCGGAGGCCGATCTCGCCGGGCGTTTTTGTGACGAAGGCCAGGCCGCCGCATCGGTCGCCGCGATGTGGCCGAATGTGGACCATGTTCTTGTCCGCCATGGACGCCACTCCGTCTTTGCATTGATGGACCTCTTCAGTGCGGAGCTGATGGAGCCGATCTTTAATCCGGCAAACTATGACTGGATCTATGAGAGCAGCCTGCAAGCGCGGCAACTCAAACTCGACACCCTCCTGGTCGGAACTTTAGGAAACATCAGCATCAGTTATAATGGCCGGCTGGCACTGTGTCTGCTCGCATCAGAAAGACGCTTTATGGCGATGACCAGGCTGGCCCGGGATATGCGGCATTACGGTTCGCGTCGCTGGCCCGGTATCGTTTACGAAGCGTTAACTCCATGGATTCCGCTGGAACTTCGCGGTCTTATTAATAGAACGCGAGGCAACACCAGAGGATTGTTTGACTACTCCATGATCCGGCGCGAATTCGCCCATCGTCACGGACTTGATTCCATGGCATTGGACCGGAACAATGAACGTTCCCCGAGTGCGTTGCGGATTCTCCATTTACGCAGGCCTGAAGTCGGAGCAGTTTATGATGCGTTCAGGCGCTTAACAGGCATTTCGAGGCTTGATCCGACCGCGGACCGGAAAGTGATTGAATTCTGCCTTTCCGTGCCTGTCGAATACTACTGCGAAAAGGGCGTGCCCAGATCGCTGATCCGTAATGCAATGGTCGGCCGGCTGCCGGAACAGGTCCGCACGGAGCAGCGCCGGGGTCTCCAGGCGGCGGACTTTCCTATCCACTTTGAAAAGCAAAGGGAAGAGGCCCTTGCCGAGCTGGCCCGCATGAAAAAGGCCGATCTGGCGGCACGGACGCTGGACCTGGAGAAACTCGAACAGATGATGCAGTGGTCCGGCGAACAGATTGCTGCAGATGGCGGAATGAGGTGTTACTGGCCGAAACTCTTACGCGGCTTTTCCGTGGGACACTTTCTCCGCCGCTTTGAAGATGGGACCCTTTTCTCCTTTTAATCGACGCAAAGGGGTCAGCCCTTGACATGGGACATTGACGGGTATGGGAACAGCGGCGGTAGCGAAAGCCTATCAGCGATTCGCAAAAGAAATGACCACGAATCCGGATTTGCACGAGGAAATGAAGGTGTTGGAAGGCATATTGTCCTGTGTCAAGGACTGACCCCAATACAGCTCTTCATTGTGCAGGAAGTATTTTTTTCTCTTGACAGCTGCCTTTTAATGGGTGACCCCAATGCAGTTCCTCGAACATCGAAAAAAGCGGCAAATTATAAAAATGATGCCCTCTTCGGCAGAACTACACCAAGCATTTACAATCACCATTAAATATTGTAGAAATTTTACCTTGACATACAATAACATTTTACTTATAGTCCTTCCTCAAAAAGTGAGTGCTTATCAATAAGATTTAACAATCAATTCAATTCAATATAAATGCATAAAATCAAGCAATTCGACCCTACAAGCCCGAGAAAAGTATTTAAGATGTTCTTGTTTATTGCTTTTATCTCTATTGCCTGTGCTGCCGTCTGGATCATGGCGCCAAGTAAAATTGAACCCATAGAGCTTATACTCGTGAAAAGCGGCTGTTATCAGATGGGTGCAACATTAACATATGTCGATCAACAAAATTATAATAATGAACCGGTCAAAGAAGTTTGTCTTGGGGACTTTTATCTTGGAAAATACGAAGTTACACAAAGGCAGTGGAAACAAGTGATGGGCTTTTTAAGCGACACACCCAATAATAGCACCACGGAATTGAGTTTTATCGGCATATATAAGCAATTAAAAAAATGGCTGGGTAATCCGTCTTATTTTGATAATTGTGGTGATGAATGCCCGGTGGAAAACGTAAGTTGGGTCCAAATAAAAGAATTTATCCATAAATTAAACATGAGAACTGGTCAGAATTATCGCATGCCAACAGAAGCCGAATGGGAATACGCAGCTCGCAGTGGAGGTAAAAAAGAAAGATGGGCTGGCACAAGTAAAACTGAAGACCTCGAACATTATGCTTGGTACGAAAAAAATTCCGGAGGAAAAAATCATCCTGTTGGAAAGAAGAAGCCAAATGATTTGGGGTTTTATGATATGGCAGGCAATGTCTTTGAGTGGGTGCAATATTCGGGTGAAGATTTCGATTCAGGTTCAACTGCGGGTATCAGGGGTGGCAGTACTATAAGCAGCGCAGAGGATTGTACTTCAATAAAAAGACACTTTTGCGGTCAAGATTTAAGATACGCAAATATAGGATTCCGTCTTGCCAAGTCCCCTTAATGGGAGGCGAATAAAAGAGGAGACGGACACCAATACAGATCGAGGAAATGAAGGTGTTGGAAGGCATATTGTCCCGTGTCAAGGGCTGACCCCAATGTTTCACTGACCCCAATGTTTCATCGTGTCAAGGGCTGACCCCAATGTTTCATTCGTTACAAGTAAAGACGGCCCTGATCATTTCAAAAAAATATTGTCAAAATTGGGATTGCCCCCAATACACCCATATGATCCGGATTTTAAAAACGAAATTAAGTTACGAAGATGGCTGGTAGACGACAAATAAAGGAGGAAACGACATCAAACGGGTCGGACCAAGTTAAGTACAAGTTAAGTATTGGAAATCATGAGTTAATATTTAAATAAATGGCCTATTTAGGGTTTTAAATCATGTTTTTTGACCAGAAAAAATGAAATGGTTTCTTCATCGTCATAGGCGGTGGACATGAAACGTAAAACGCCGTCATTATTTTTCATCCATGACACCATCTCTTTGCAAAGAGGGGAGCCATCGGGCCTAACTCCATGACCTTGGAAACGACCTCAATGCCATTGACTTAAGGGATAAATTGTTTATTTAGCTTGCAAATACATGTAGTTATGATATATTTGCCATGGTTTTGATGGAAGGCAAAATAATTCCGGGAGGGAGAAAATAATGTCAAAAATTCTTCAAACAAACGGTCAAGGTGGCATGGAACCTGCGTTTGAAAAATTGTGCCAATCTTATTGAATTTCTTAAAAATATTATCACTTCCCAAACTTTTTTAGATCAATTCCGCCGCTGTCCTAATGATTTTGTCCGGCAACGGATTCTTCCATTCCACACCATCATCTTTTTCCTCATTAATCTCATCAAGGGCTCCATTCAGGATGAATTGGATTATTTTTTCAAGATCATTCATGAAAAAGACACGGCGGAAAGAAGGGTCACGAAAAGCGCCTTCACCAAAGCCCGAAGAAAACTTCGCCATCAAGCTTTTATCGCGCTGAACCGGAAGTTGATCTCCTTTTTCTATGAACACTTTTCCTGCCGGAAATGGAAAGGGTTTCGCTTGATGGCCATCGATGGCTCAACAGTCCGAATCCCCAGAATCAGGAAGATTGCCGATCATTTCGGCGTGTGGCATTCAAACAGGGGTGGTGAATGCCCTGTCGCCAGAATCTCTCAGCTACATGATGTCTTAAACGGTCTTGTCGTTGATGCTCTTATCTGTCCAAAAGAGCAAGGAGAAAGATCTCTGGCCATTTCACATGCAGAGCAGTTCAGAACAGGGGACCTGGTTCTTTTGGATAGAGGCTACCCGGCATTCTGGTTTTTCGCCCTGATTCTTGCCAAAGGTGGGCATTTCTGTAGCAGGATTAAGGAGGCTCATTGGGATTCGGTCAGAAACTTCTTTTTATCCCAGGATAAAGAACAGATCATCACCCTGTATCCAAGCGTGGTCTCCCGTAAAAAATGTAATGAACTAAACCTCTCCATCGTTCCTTTTCAGGTACGCGCCATCAGAGTGAAACTCAAAGGTGGAAAAACCGAAATCCTGGTCACTTCACTTATGGACACGAAGCGCTATCCTCATGGTATTTTCAAAAAACTCTACCACCTGCGCTGGATGGCTGAAGAAAACTTTAAAACGGCAAAGCAACGTGTCCAAATTGAAAATTTCTCCGGCAAAACCATCGAATCCATATACCAGGATTTCCACGCCAAAATGTTTGCCATGAACATAACGGCTGCTCTCACTCTCCCGGCACAGGATATCATCGATCAGCAAGTCGATGCCAAAAAGTATCCTTACAAAATCAATGTCACTCAGGCCCTGTCCAAAATGAAAGACACCATCGTCCTCCTCTTTAAACATCACAACCTTCTGGATTTAATAAATAAATTACTAAGCTTATTTGTTCGATCTAAAGAACCCGTCAGAGCAGGCAGAATCTTTCCAAGGGACCATAAAAACCAAAGGGAGTTCTATTACGCCTATAAACCCATTCGTTAAGTCAATGACATTGGAAACGACCTCATACTGGCCTGCTATTATTGGTGAAAAAACAGGCAAAAAAAATTTTCCCATGCGAAAGGCTTCATCTATTTGATTTCAATAAGAAATTCAAAAACACGTACGACGCTGACGTATTTTTGTCAAAAGCCCCATTTTCTGCCAAAAAATATTAGGTAATGCACAATGCCGTTGAGTACCATGGTATTGAGCACTTTTGTCTTGTCCGATAGTGCCGAAATTGCAGCTAGACTTGCCGTCAACTCATTTTGGGTACATATCCGTGCAGATAGTAAAAGCTGGCCCCGTCAGAAAAACCGCTTCGGGCTCATTCGCCGATCATGGATGAATAGATGGAATGGGGCATTGGGTCCCCCCCCCCATTCCCCCATTCCATAAACAGAAATCGTTTGCCTTATACTTTTTTTTGGTATAGGATTGAGCCATGATATGGACGGTTACAGAAAGACGGTCGCTGAATAAACGAGTCAGAAAATTGCCGATAAAGGTTCAGAACCTTCTCGTTGCATTGAAAAAGGACATGGAAGCGAATGGGCCGATCCGGGGCGACTGGCCAAATTTTAGCGCCCTGTCCGAAAACCGCTACCATTGCCACTTGAAGAAAGGTCATCCGACCTATGTGGCAATATGGGAGGTCATGAATAAAGAGATAAAACTGATTGAGGTGACATATGCAGGCACACACGAAAAAGCGCCCTACTGAAACCGTTGAACTACGGTTCATTGGTCCTGTTGTGAACATGGCGGCCGCCATTGAAACCTTGAAACCCCTGGGGTTTCAGGATACATCCGACGCCGTTCCCTGGCGGGATGCGTATCCTGAATGTTCCGAAGTCCAGTTGATCGGTAAGGCCCTGGCCGGGTCAAGATACCGGGAAGGCTTAACACAGATAAAACTCGCCGAGTTGATCGGGATTCCTCAGCGCCATATCTCCGAAATGGAAAACGGCAAGCGTCCCATTGGCAAGGAAATGGCAAAGCGTCTGGGGAAGGTCCTGAATATCAGCTACAAGGTTTTTTTATGATATAAAGCAGGGGGCTATATGTCTATCATAAGAAAATTAATCCACGTCACTTGGTCCGGCCCCAAAAGCAAAGCACTAAAAGCAAAGCGTCAAAGCGTACACGTAGTACCAAGGTAGTGCCCGAAGTTCACCGCAATATCGTTGACTTTAGGCGCTGAAATCAACGGCATTGGATTTTTTTGCTCGTACCGAATTCCGGACAGACGTGCCGGATAGGGCATGTCAGGACCGGCGGCCTGAGCGACGTCACTTTACCGCGCAAGCCACCCGCCGTCCACGGCAATCGTATAGCCGTTTATGTAGCTTGAGGCGGCAGACGCCAGAAAGACCGCCACGCCTTTGAGATCCTCGGGCAACCCCCAGCGTCCTGCCGGTATCCGGCCCAGGATCTCGCTGCTTCTCTTCGGGTCCGCCCGCAGCGGCGCCGTGTTATCCGTTGCCATATAGCCGGGCGCAATGGCGTTGACATTGATGGCATGGGCGGCCCACTCGTTTGCCATAAGCCGGGTGATGCCCATGACCCCGCTTTTACTTGCCGTGTAGGAGGGGACGCGGATTCCGCCCTGATAGGAAAGGAGCGATGCGACATTGATGATCTTTCCGCCGCCGCCCTGTTTGAGGAATTGCCGGGCCACGGCCTGGGAAAAGAAAAAAACCGTTTTCAGGTTGATATTCATGACCTCATCCCAGTCCTGTTCGCTGAATTCGATGGCGTCGGTCCTGCGGATGATGCCGGCGTTGTTGATCAGGATATGGACCTTGCCGAAGGCGGCAACGGCTTTTTGCATGATGCCGTCAATGACCCGTATATCCGAAAGATCGGCTTCCACGGGCAAAAAAATCCTGCCCAGGCCCTCGATGGCCTTCTTCGTTTCTTCCATGCCGGTCAAATCAATGCCCACAATGTCGGCACCGGCCTCTGCCAGGCCGCAGGCCATACCCTGCCCCAGGCCGGTCCGGGCGCCTGTCACGATGGCTGTCTTGCCGTTGAGTCTGAATTGATCAAGGATCATCATGCACCTCCCTTTCCCGGGATCATCGAAGTGATGACATGGGGACTTCATCCATGTCGGTAAAGGTTTGATTCTCTCCCACCATCCCCCAGATAAACGTATAATTTTTTGTCCCGACGCCGGAATGGATCGACCAGCTCGGCGAAATAACGGCCTGTTCGTTTCTGACCACCATGTGCCGCGTTTCCTGCGGCTCCCCGGTCATGTGGAAAACCGCGGCTCCGTCGGGAATCTCAAAATAGCAATAGACTTCCATGCGCCGGTCGTGGGTGTGGCAGGGCATGGTATTCCAGACGCTTCCCGTCGCCAGTTCCGTAAATCCCATCACGAGCTGGCAGCTTTTCAGGACAGCGGGATGGATAAGCTGATATATGGTCCGTTTGTTGGCCTCTTCGTCCGAGCCCAGGTCAAGGCGGTTGGCATTTTCTTTCGTGATCTTGACGGTCGGCCACTGCGCGTGTGCCGGTGCGCTGTTGAAGTAAAATTTGGCAGGTGAGGCCTGGTCGTCGCTCCGGAAACCGATGTCCCGGGCGCCCATGCCCACGTAGAGGCCCTCTTTCTTTTTCAGGCGATAGTCCGCGCCATCGACGACCACGGTCCCGTCGGCACCGATGTTGATGATCCCGATTTCCCGTCTCTCCAGGAAATAATCGACCCCGAGGGCCTTGGTCACACCGAGCGCCACGCTCCCGTCAACGGGCATAACGCCGCCGACAATGATCCGGTCCACGTGGCTGTAAACCAAACTGGCCTTGTCTTTCTCAAAAAGGTTTTCGATCAAAAGATGTTTCCTCACCTCTCCCGTGGTCAGCATCTTGAAATGATCCGCATGCAAGGCATACCGAATATCCATTTTACGCTCCTTTCTCGTATTTCCGGCAGGGGAGGCGCTTTTGCCTCACGCGCTGCTTTGATGTTTGAGGATTCCCGCCAGTTCACCCAGGATGTTCCGGACGGAATAAATCATCATGATCGCTGCGGAAACGGGAAGACAGGCATAGAGAATCCATTTGGGAATGGCGAAGGCATTGGTCACATCCTCCGCGGAAGCGGTCAGGGCATAGGAATAATGGAAAAAAAGCACGATAAAGCCCAGCGCCAGCAACTCGACGACCAGCCGATAGGCGTGCCGGGGCCTCGGGGCGAGGCGTTTCCCGATCCAGTCCCCCACGCTGAAATGTTCCCGGGTAATCCAGAGCGCGGCAGAGCCGTAAAAAATGAGGGCCGCCACCACGAGTTCGATAATCTCGTCGAACCAGTGCAGGGATACGACGGGGAAAAACCGGATGACGACATTGGCCGCAACCAGGACGGTCAGGATAATGAAGCAGGCAATCGAGACGGCCTTGAGCACCTTCAGGATGATCCGGTCGATTTGTTTTAACAGATTCATAAGCAGGTCCTTTCGCAAAGCATGGCCAACGATCACTTTCCCCCCATGACGTTCGGGATAAACAGGGCGATGGCAGGAACATACGCAATGAGGATCGTGACCAGCAATATGCCGATGATGTAAGGCCAGACTTCCTTCGACAGCTCGCCCAGCGTGACTTTACTGAAGGACGATACGGCAAACAGGCACATGCCCACGGGAGGCGTCAGATTGCCGATCATGATGAGCAGGGTCATGACGACGCCGAAATTAACCAGATCGATCCCGAATTGGCGGCACATGGGGGCAAAAAAAGGGATGGTGAGGATGAAGATGGCATTGCCCTCCAGAAACATGCCCAGAATCAGGACAATGAAAATGACAATGGCGATGACACTAGCGGATGTCATGCTCAAACCGGTCAGGCTCAGGATGATCTCGTCCGGGATCTTGTGATAGATGGTAAACCAGCCGAAGAAACCGGCAGCGGCAATGATGAACATGAGGGATACCGTCTGCCGGATCGTGACCCAGAAGATGCGGGGCAAATCCTTCAGGGTGAGATCCTTATACAAAAACCCCAGAAATAATGCATAGAGAGACGCGACAACCGCCGCTTCCGTGGGCGTGAATATTCCCAGAAGGATGCCGCCGATGATGATGACCGGCGTCAGGAGGGCCAGAAACGCCCCCTTGATGCTGGCCACAACCTCTTTGAAATCGGCCCTGGGCTCCCGGTGTAAATTCCGGCGTTTGGCCAGAAAATAGATGGCAATCATCATGGCAATGGCCATCAGGATGCCGGGGATGAATCCGGCGAGAAACAGGGCGCTGACGGATACGCCCGTGAGGGCGCCGTAAAGGACAAAAGGAATGCTCGGCGGGATGACGGGACCGATGGTGGCGGCGGCGGCCACGATGGCGGCGGCAAAGCGCGGCGTGAACCCGCTGTCGATCATGGCCTTGTAAAGGACCTGCCCCAACCCGGCCGCATCGGCGATGGCCGAGCCCGACATGCCGGAAAAGATGACATTCGCCACCACGCAGACCTGCCCCATGCCGCCCGTAAAATGGCCGAAAAGGGCCTTGGCAAAGCGGAAGATCCGGCTCGTAACGCCGCCGCTGTTCATCAGATTCCCGGCCAGGATGAAAAAGGGGATGGCCAGGAGGGTGAAGCCCGTGGTGGAGGCGTACATTCGCTGGGGCAGCATGGTCAGCAACGAGCTGTCGCCCAGGCCGACGAAGAAGATAATCGCCGTCAGGCCCATGGCAACAGCAATGGGAAGATCGATCATGATGAGGATCAGCAGGACCAGGAAAATGAACAGGATTAACATGTCAGTTCACCCGTTTTTCTCTTGTGCCGTTATTATTTGGTTGCTTCCACCATTTTGACGAATGCACCGATATTGTCTTCACCGGCGATTCCCTTCATCCGGTCGTAGGCCGGTTTCATGAGGGCCTTGAACTTGGCCTTGTCCGGGTAGACGACCTGCATGCCGAATTTCTGCAATTGTTTTATCTGGTCCGCTTCGGCGTCCCGGACAGCTTTTTTCATCCAGTCCCCGGCCTTTTTACTCTCTTCATGGAGGATGGTTTTCTGTTCCGGCGTCAGCTTGTTCCAGGTTTTTTTACTGATGACATGAACCATGGTGTTGTAATTATGGCCCGTCATGGTGAGATATTTCTGGGTCTCATAAATCTTATTCGCAAAAATGACGGCAATGGGGTTTTCCTGGCCGTCCACGACGCCCTGCTTCAGGGCCATTTGCAGTTCGTTGAAATTGATGGTGGCCACAACGGCGCCCAGCGCTTCCATCGCGGCCTGGGTCGGCAATTCTGGCGGCGTTCTTATTTTGAGTCCTTTGGCATCCTCGGGATTCTTGACGGGCCGCAAATTGTTGGTCAGATTCCTGAACCCCCATTCCCAGTTCGACAGGAATACCAATCCCGCCTTGTCGAGATCGGCAACGGCCCATTTGAGGAAAGGCCCGTCCAGGACCTTATCCGCCTGGGCGTAATTGCTGAAAACAAAAGGAAGCATGACGCAGTTGAATTTTTTGGAGTACTTCCCGAGCTGTCCCTGTGTGGGCAGGCTCATGTCCACGGCGCCGAGAATGTTTTGTTCCAGGACTTCCGGGGGCGATCCCAGCGCATTGTTCGGGTAAGTGGTGATTTTGATCTGACCGTTCGTTCTCTTGAAAACGGCATCGGCGAACATTTTGCTCGCCAGGTTCCCCGGATGGGTATCGGCGGCAAAATGCCCCAGTTTCATCTCCATGGCTGCCGCCCCGGCGTCCGTGCCGTAAACGCAACAAACAAGGGCAAACAATAAGACAGTGACCAGCAGTTTTTTCATTTTCCCCTCCTTAATGTGATGATTGATGAAAGACCCGCCCTTCATCATTTGATGGTCATAATTCCTTGCCTCTCCCAAACTTGGTCTTCCCCGCCTCCTCTTCTGTGTTGCCTGCCGTTCCTCTTACCCCGTGAATCCGAGCAGGTCCGAGATGTCCGAGGCCGTCTTGATGACATCATTGACGATCGCATCCTGGATCCGCATGATCGTGACCCTGAAGGCGGGACCGGAAATGCTGATTGCGGCAATCGCCTTGCCCTTGCCGTCAAAGATGGGGGCGGCAACGCAGCGGATGCCGATCTCGCTTTCCTCATTGTCAATGGCGAACCCCTGGTTTTTCACGGTGACCAGGTGTTCTTTCAGGATGACGGTATCCGTTATGGTATGCTCGGTCTTCTGCGGCAACCCCTTTTCCGCAATCAACTTATCGAGTTCATCAGGAGAGAGGTGCGACAGAAGCACCTTTCCCACGGCACAACTGTGGGCAAGGTTCCTTGAACCCACGCGAGACACCATTTTGAGGGCGCTGGTGTCCTGTACCGTTTCGATTTTATCGATGTACACAACCTCGTTCCGTTCGAGAATCACCATATGAGCCGTTTCGCGGACTTTCTCAACGAGGCCCAGGAGCAGGGGTTTGGCTATTCTTCGGAGATCGAGCTGATCGGCAATCAGGTTGCCCAGCTCAAGAAGTTTTAATCCTAGGAAATAATTATTCTTTTTTGCATCCTGCCGGATATATCCGAAATAGGCGAGAGAGGAGAGGAGCCGATGGACCGTGCCTTTCGGGAGATGCAGTTTTGCGGACAGATCCTTGATGGCGATGCCCTGGGCATTGCGGCCCACGATATCCAGGATGGCCGCTACCCGTTCAATGGTTTGCACAAGGTTTCCGGGTTTTGTATCCGCCATGTTTTATATTCCGTATTGCGAAATGATGTTTCTTATTATAGAATTAAATTTTCTTTGTCAAGTGTTTTCACGGCAGGGTGTGTGAGGCATGGGAAAGGAGGACTGAAGCGATCTGTTGAGGATGTTTCTCTTTGAATCCTGAAGCTTTATCCATGGGGCGGCGGCAACCTTCCAGCTACCCTGGGCATGGTCTTCCCGTCTTCCCGATCCGGACGGGGAGCCGGCATACGGGTGATGACAAGCGCCGGCGTTCTTTATGCAACCGGAGCCGGAGATACCGCGTTGATCGTTTCTTTTATTCCCCGGGTTGCCCTGGGCAGTCAAAACGGCAGATTCATCATAGATACGGGTGCAGGCGGGGTTCTGCTCAGCAGACGTCGGTCTGGAGAGCAGGACTTCCTATGAACGAATAGTGTGTGTCATATCCGGTCCGCCCGGGAAGAGATATGAATGCCTTCCGGATCTCATGGCGGGGAGCACGGCCTGGATGCAATACATGGTGCCCCCTCCCGTGATCCATGCTGTTTTTGCGGTTAATGTTCCCACGTGCCCAGCCTCCGTACCGCTTCAGTAAGAGCCGTCCCTCTGCCTGAGCGCTCAATATATGCCTTATTCCTGTTTATTTGCCTTTTTCAATTCATCCGGCAGCTTCTCTACTTCCGGAGCGTGATACAGAACATCCTCTTGATAGAGCGACTCTATCTCCCGATCAGAGTAATTCAGAAAGGTCGAGAGAATTTCTTGATTGTGCTCTCCCAGGAGAGGCGCATATCCACGAATCGTGGAAGGCGTTTCCGAGAATTTCAAAGGACTGCCGTACATCTTCATGTTCCCGATAAAGGGTTGATACCTCTCGGGCCGCATTTCCCTCGCCTCCATATGAGGGTCCTCTGTTGCCAGTTCGATCAAGTCTTTCACCCGAGAACAGGGAATCCCGGCATCCTCCAATTTTCTCTCGGTCTCCTCGACGGAATCCTGCGACTGGACCCAGCTCTCCAAGGCTTCATGAATCAGCGGCGCATTTTCCATACTGATACGGCTGGCAGGATCCTGCAGCCGGGGATCTTCCTTCAGCCAGGCATATTCCGGTCCCATGAGTTCAATGAGCTGCGGCCAGCGATTAGCCGTGAGACTGGCAATAGCAATGCACCCGTTTTTAGCGTTGTAGATTCCGTAAGGGGCATTGGCCGGGCTTTTCTGACCCGTTCTGGGCATCCTGACCGGATTACCCGCTGCGTCACTGATAAAAAACCAGGGAACCGCATTCTCGTGAAGTGAGAACAGACAGTCCACCATGGAGATATCGATGTTTTGTCCTTTCCCCGTCATGATCCTGTTATAGACGGCAGCCAGGATGGCAGTGCAGGCATGCATGGACGCCGTTGTATCGCCGATCGAAACAGGCGCCATGATAGGAGGCTCGCTTTGGCTTGTCCATCCGCTTGCTGCTTGAGCAATGACATCATAACCCGGTTTATGGCTGTAGGGACCCCAATGGCCGAAAACAAGAAATGGAACAATAAATGATATCCGGCTTAATCTTCTTGACTGAGTCGTAATCCAACTTCAATCGGTCCATAACCCCCGGGGCAAAGTTTTCAATCACGATGTCGCTTTTCCTGAGCAAGCCATGGATGATTCCGATTCCCTTGGGATGCTTGAGATTGATGCAGGTGCTTTTTTTCCCTCGGTTCAGATGGATGTGGTAGGAACTTTGGATCACACCATTATGCTGAACCCGGAGATTTTGTGCCCGTTCATTGGTTCCATTTTTGTAGTGTTCAACTTTAATGACATGGGCTCCCATGTCGGTCAGCGTTTTCGTGGCATGAGGCCCCGCGAGAACCCATGTAAAATCCAGTACCGTCAGGCCGGAAAGCGGCCCCGGTTTTATTGTCTCCATTGCAAACTTCTCCTGTCGCACGCTCCTGTCCTCGGAGCCAATCGATTCGCAAAACCGTCCGATACGGCCGGGCAACCCGGTTATCGGATTTTCGGGAAGGCATAAGCGCCTTCCCGAATTGACTTATTAAATGAAGTCCTCAATTGCTTTTACCGTGAAAAGCACCTATCCGATCAATACCAGGAGCGCTTTTCCCGGAAGATGCCACGCGTCGAGCCTTCGTAGGGAATGCCCGCCAGCTTCTTCGCAATACTCTTGGAATGCTCGATATTGTGATCACGATAAATGGCCACCTTCTCGATCACCGGCGAGCCGCCGCCGTGAAGCGCATCGATCAGCTTATGGCCGCCCCACACCGATGACATCATGTCCTGAAACAGACGAAAAGCCCGATGCTGATTCTCCGCTGAAATCTCGGGATTCCGCATGATGTATTTCTCCAGGTAGGGACCCAGCTTCTCATCATAGAAATCCTCCTCGTGGGGTAGCGTCGCGGCCAGCCCGCCCGCGATCGCAGCCAACGCTTCATATTCCCCGTAAATCGCCTCTCCCGCCAGCATCCGCCCTGCATTGCAGTAGTTCGTGTCAGGGATGGCCGTGCCCGAACCGGCCTTCGTGTAATTCATGGCTGCGGCAATACCCGCGGCATAAATCAAGTCCACGATCTGAATCATCTCCGCCAACTGATGCCGCACATGCTGGGCGTTCGCGATGCCGTTGTACTCCGCCGCCAGCGCTGTAGCGCCCGTAAAGATCTCCGACAAGGCCGCCTTGCAGCCGCAATAACTATGGCGATGGTACAAGGCAAAAAACAGGGCTGCTTTGCCCGCTTGCTCCGTTTCCCCGCACAGGAAGACCCGCTCCCGGGGAATGAAAACCTTGTCGAATACCGTCAGAGAGTGAGAGATACCCAGTTTGTTGTAAGGGGCATCCAATTTCTTGCGCTGCGGGGGTGAAAAAGCGCCATTGATGATCGTCACCCCTTCCCAGTCGGCCGGTATGGAAAAAGCCACCGCCCAGTCGCCTTCATCGGCAACCATGTTTCGCGTGTGGCAATACGATAATCTCATCCGCATAAGCGGAACAGGAATTATGTGCTTTGGCCCCGGTAACAATGATCCCATCCGGCCTCTTCTCAACAACCCGCAGATAGAGATCCGGGTCCTGCTGTTTTCCGGGACGCCAGGGACGGTTCCCTTTCACGTCCGTCTGGGCACAAACCAGGGAGAGATCCTCCGCCTGCACTTTTTTCATGAATTCGATAAAATTCTTGTTATAGCTCGTGCCATGCTTCACATCCGCATCATAACTGGCGATGGATAAAGCATTCAACCCATCGATCCCCATGCAGCGCTGAATGCAGCCGCCCACTTCCTGACAGTACAGGCGCGTCATTTTCTGCTTGTTCAGCAGATCCTCCATGGTCTGATGGATATGGGTATAACGGTTGATCTTCTCTCCCGTGATATGGGAGGTCGCCACACCGACACCGCTGAACTCGGGCTCGGAGGCAAAGTCATACGTGGCCGCCATGACATTGATCCCGCCCTGAATCGTCGGATCGAAACGGTCCACCAACTTCCCCTTCTGATAAACGTTCGGCCTCAACTTGGCGATTCTTTCTTTATACTGATTTCCTGTAATCATCTTTACTCCTCACTATTTCTTCATTTTGCAGCCTGTCTCCTCGCACGGCGCTTCCGCTTCCTTGGCGGGGATCATCGTGGAAGGACCGATATAGGCGTGATTGAAAAACTTGTTTTTCTTGACATGCTCAAAAGCCCAGAAAGGCGCCTGTACCTGGTGGTCGCAGGCCCGCATGGTCCATACACCTGCCGGCCCCTCATAGGAAAGGCCTTCCCAGGCTTTGATGACGGCGCCTACGTCCAGTGATCCGGCTTTTTTGACCGCTTCGGCGAAAAACATGAATGCCGTGTAAGCCTTGCCGCGGCACCATGTCGGATAAAATCCCTTTTCTTTGTAAAATTTAGCGACAAATTCCTGGTTTTTCTTGGTCGGGATGGAAAGCGTGTAGACTTCCGCGCCCATATCGCCGATGATCAGGCTGTCATCGCCAAGCGATTTAACCATGACTTCATCGTTGATGAAATAGGAAAAAACCTTCTGCTTCATGCCCATAGGCCGGCCCTGCTTGAGAAGCAAGGTCAGGTCATTGCCCCAGTTCGGCGTAAAGATCGCATCGGGCTTGGCGCTGATCAATTGGCTGATGTAAGGGGCGTAATCTTTCGTGCCGGCCGGATGATAGAGTTCGGCCACAATCTGAGTGTTGGGGCTGATCTTGGCCATTTTTTTCTTGAAAGCCGCCAGCGCTTCCTTGCCAAAAGAGTAATCCTGGGCGATCATCCCTATTTTTTTGTACCCTTTTTTTTGCCATCAGATAGGCAATGGCATAAGAATGGGTATCCGTATTGGCGCAGGCCCGGAAAAAATTCCTGTTGCACTTCTCGTTGGTCATATTGGCGGCTTCCTGACCCCAGGTAAAATAAAGCAGGTTCTGCTTTTCCGCAAACTGAGACATGGCGGCGCCCACGGAGCTTCCCGTACCGCCGCAGAAGAACTTTACGTTATCCTTCATGACCAGGCTCTGTGCCTTTCGTGTCGCCACATCCGGTTTCAATTCGGAATCGATCAGGATAAGTTCCACTTTTTTACCCAACAAGCCGCCGCTCTCGTTAATGGTCTTCACCGCGTACTGGAGTCCCTCGATATACCGTTCGCCGATATCCTTAAAAGTCCCTGACAGAGGTTCTATGGCACCGACCTTCATGGTGTCCTGGGCCATGGCAGCAAACGGCAGCGACAGCATCAGCATCACGGACAGCACACAGATACTTTGGAACATCTTTCTTTTCATAAATCGACCTCCTGTTTTTTTAATTTTGGTTTACACTTCCAGATAATTTTTCCTGATATCCTCGGCAGCCATAAGGGCCGCAGTATCTCCCTCGAAAACCATCTGCCCTTTGCTCATGATATAAAAACGATCCGCCACCTTGATGGCCGCCTTGAAGTTCTGCTCCACCATCAAAACCGTCACGCCCGACTCCCGGACCGTGGAGAGCATCTCCAGAACATCCTTCACGATCAGGGGCGCCAGACCTTCCGTGGGTTCATCCACCAGGATCACCCGCGGATTGCCCATCAGGGTCCTGACCACGGTCAGCATCTGCTGTTCTCCGCCGGACAAATGACCGCCTTTGTTATTCCGTCTTTCCTCCAGACGCGGAAACAACTTGTAAACCCGCTCCACCGTCCAGGCTTCACCGGTGCCATGACTCTTGCCGCTCTTGATCCCCATCAGCAGATTCTCATGAACCGTGAGACTCCGGAAAATCCGCCGGTCCTCGGGAACGTAACCCACTCCCAATCGGGCAATTTCATAAGGTTCCCGCCCGATCAACTCCTGATCCTTAAACCGGATGCTGCCCTCCTTCGGCTGGACAACGCCCATGATACTTTTCAGCGTTGTCGATTTCCCGACCCCGTTACGGCCCAGCAGGCAGACCATTTCCCCTTCCTTCAATTCAAGGGACACCCCGTGCAGGATATGGCTCTTCCCGTAGTAACTATGAATATTCCTGACTTCCAGCATGGTTATCCTTCCCCCAAATAAGCGTCCTTGACGCGCTGATCGTTCCGAATCTCCTCGGGAGAACCGGATACGAGAATGGTTCCGTAGTGAAGAACGGAAATCGTATCGGCCAGGGAAAATACAACATCCATATCATGCTCGATAATAACCAGGGTACGATTCTTCGTGACCCGGTCGATCATGCTGATGGCATGTTCCGTTTCCTCACGCGTCATGCCTGCCGTGGGCTCATCCAGCAGAATCAGTTCCGGCTCCGTCGACAGGGTGATCCCGATCTCCAGGGCACGCTGCTGGCCATAGGATAGAGAACTGGCCGGCTGATCCTTCACATCCCGGAGCCCGACTTCCTCGACAAGGGCCTCCGTTTGCGCCATGATCGCCGGGCTGTGGTCCGGCCTGCGAAAAAAGTTGTAGCGCATGCCGCTGCGGGAGCGCACACCGGATAGAATATTGTCGAAAACGCTCAGCTCCTGAAACACATTCGTAATCTGGAAAGAGCGGGACAGGCTGTGGCGGTTCAATACATGCGGCGCCTTGCCCGAAATGTCCTGCCCCTTAAAAAGGATTGCGCCGGATGATGGCTTGAACTTGCCGCTGATGATGTTGAACAGCGTCGTCTTGCCCGCACCGTTCGGGCCGATAACGGCATGCCTTTCCTGCTGACGTACGGTGAATGTCACTCCCGTCAGAACCTGGAGACCTGAAAAATCCTTATGAATGTCCTGAACTTGCAAATAATCGTTCATGATGTCGCTTCCTCCGTCGGTACGGCCTTCCCGTCGTCTTTGCCATGATGCCCGAACAGCCGCTGCCTGATATTGGTGATAATCTCGGAAAGTCCGCCGGGTATGAACAAGACCATGAAAATGAAAATGAATCCCATAAAAATCGGCCAGCGGTCCGTTATATTGCTCAGATAATTCTGTAGCACGATATAGACCAGAGCGCCGAGAATGGGACCCCAGAAAGTGCCCGTTCCTCCGACGAAGGTCATCAACAGAACGGCCGTGGTCATATCGACGCTGATCGCCGAGATGGAAACAAACTGAAAATGAAGGGTATAGAACGCACCGGCCAATCCGGCGACGGCGCCCGTAAAGGTGAACAGAATCAGGCGGCTGATATTCGTGTTATAGCCGAGAAATTTCATGCGCTCCTCGTTCTCCCGCATGAGCAGAACCGTCTTGCCCATCGCCGTCTGGGTAAAGTACCAGCAGAACACGATGGCGACGCCCACGACAATCAACGTCACATAATAGAAGTTCGTCAGATCGGCCATGGAAATGGTCGTAAAACCCAATTCCAGATTGGGCCGCGTGATGCTTAAACCGTCATCGCCGCCTGTGACGGAATGCCATTTGGTGGCCACGGCATAGAAGAGTGAATTGAAGGCCAGGGTCAACAGGGCGAAATAGGAACCCTTATGCCGAAGCAGGAGGCAGCCGATGACGAATCCGGCCGCAATGGTTGCCAATACGGCAATCAATACGGCATTCCACAGGGCCAGACCCTGGATATGGATAACGGTGACGGCCGTGATGAAAGCGCCCAGGCCGAAAAACATGGCATGGCCGAAGGAAAGCATTCCCGCATAACCCAGCAGCAGGTTGTAGCTGACGGCATACAGGGCAAAGATAATGATTTCCGTCAGCATATTCAGATGGTATTGCTTGAGGATCACGGGCATCAAGGCCCCCAGCAGAAATATCACGACGATGGCGATATAGGTCAGGTAGCTGCGCTTCATTACTGTTCCTCCCCAAAGAGTCCGGATGGCTTGATGATCAGAACGGCCGCCATGAGGAGGTAGACCAGGGCCATCGATAATTTCGGGAATAAGAGAACCCCGAACGACTGGAGCTCCCCGATAAGGATGGACGCAATGACGGCACCGCCCAAGCTTCCGAAACCGCCCACGACGATGACCACGAAGGCATCGATCAGGATTTCCTGGGCCATGCCCGGAAACGTCGAAAGGAGCGGACCCGCGATCACGCCGGCAAAACCCGAAAGAGCCGCGCCAAAGGCAAACACGCCCATAAAAACCAGGGGCACGTTCACACCCAGGGTGTTGGCCATCTCACTGTCGTTCACCGCTGCCCGGAGGATGATGCCGAGACGGGTCTTGTAGAGAATCAATGCCATAATGGTGCCGACAAAGATTGCACAGAGGAATATGAAAATGCGGTACACGGGATACGTGATGCCGATGATCTCGACGGTGCTTCCTAAAATGCCTTCAAGGTTCACCGCCAGCGGATAGTTCCCCCAGTACCATTTCACGAGTTCCGTAATGATATAGGCCAGGCCGAAGGTCAAAAGCAACTCCGACACATGGCCGTGCACATGGACGCGACGCAGGAGAAATCGCTCGATCAGGGCGCCTATGATAAAAAGGAGGACGGGACAAACCATCAGGGACAGCCAGAACTGGCCCGTGGTCTGCAACAGGATGGTATAGGAAAAATAAGCCCCCAGCATGTACATGGCCGCATGGGCAAAGTTTAAAACGTTCATCATCCCGAATACCAGCGTCAATCCCGCCGATACCAAAAAAAGAAGACCGGCATACGCCAATCCATGAAGAAAAAATACCGGAATGTCGCTCATACTTGTTCCTTTCCCTAGGTGTTGGTGATGCAGCCGCCGACGCGCGAAAGAGTCGGTTCTGTCGGAAACGGCGGCAGTAAGCGTCGATTTTTTATTTGCCGCCGGGGCTGTGGATGACCATGAAGCATTTGGCGGCCTTCGTCCCCACGGAAACGCCAAGGTGGGGGATGCCGGAATCAAAATACAGACAATCACCTTCTTCGGCGATGTATTCGTCGACGCCATGGGTAAATTTCATTTTGCCTTCAATAACAAAAAGGATTTCCTGCCCTTCATGCTGGTAGAAGTTCTTCTTTTGGGGATCAACGGGAAGCGTCAGGATGAAGGGTTCCATCGTCTTGTTGGCGAATTTGTGGGCCACGGCCTCGTAGGCATATTCAGAGGCTGTTCCGTCTCTTGACACCAGGGACCTTTCTCCTTTTCTAACAAGACAGAAGGAGGTGAAATTATTTTCCTCGCCCAATAGAAATGAAATGTTCACGCCAAGCGCCCTGGCAATATTGCCGAGCGTGGAGATGGGAGGCGCTTTGGTCGATTTTTCAACTTTGGATAGATAACCTTTGGTGAAACCGGTCTGCGCAGCCAGTCCATCGAGGGTAATTCGTTTTGAAACGCGCAATACTTTTATTCTTTTGCCTATTTCCTCTTCATTGATCATGGGCTGTTGCTGCATTATGAAAAAAATTCCTCTTTACATGTATGAAAAAATGAAATTCATAAGGATAAATACATCGTTTAATGTTATCTAGCAAAACACTTTTATTTCATAATAGGAAACTTTTGTCAAGGCAAATTTTGCCTGCGGGATTTTTTATACAACATGGGAGGTGGTGGCAGCAGGCAATTCCGACCGCGCCGCAGGCGGCAAAGTCCATGCTTCGGACTTTGGATTCAAGCTCATGGGGACTTCTCGCATGACTGCGCCTCCCGGTCTCTGAGCCATTTCCCGGGCATATTGTTCTAAACGGATTTTTAATTCCCGGAAAAAAAATGTGCTTCAATATGCAAAAAAAGGAGCGTTCATGAAACAATCAAGCCGCAACATAATGGCCATCATTGTGGCCGGTGTTTGGGTGAATGTATCGAAATTTGTCAGAAATGAGGTTCTGCTCAAAGCATACGGGATGGACCATTATCGATCACTCGGCATGACTTTCCCGGCTGAAATGAAGAACGGATTGATATGGGTTGCCTGGGGCTTTTTATATGCCGTCATCAGCAAATGGACGAGGATGGCAAAGAAACACGCCTGCTTCCTCCCTCTCGCTTCGGATTATCAAGCCTTTTAGATGGAATTGAGAGGAATTATTTGGTATGATTTCATGGCCTCGCGAAGATATTATGCTGAAATGGATGGTATAATTTCCATGAGTTTTATGACGGAAGAGCAAGTAAACCTGGTAAAAAAGATCGCCGTCATTCTGACAACGGCCAATGAGAAATTGGCGGTGGCAGAATCCAGCGCCGGCGGTCTCGTATCCGCCTGTCTACTGTCGATACCTGGCGCCTCTTCATTTTTCATCGGCGGAACCGTATTGTACAGTTATCGTATCCGTAAGCAAATCGTACAAATGGGCCGGGAAGACCATGGGGCATACGGAGGCTCAACGCCTGAATTGATCATGGATATGGCGCTTAAATTCAAAGAAAAAATGGGAACGGACTGGGTAATAGGTGAAGGCGGAGCGGCAGGCCCGGCGAAAAGCCCTTACGGCCACAACGCCGGCTACACAGCACTGGCCGTAGCCGGTCCGATAAATCGCATGACATGCATCGAAACCGGAAAATCTGATAGAATTGAAAACATGTCTGAATTTACCACCGCCCTGTTACATTTCTTTTTAGAGACCCTTGAAGAAAGAAATTTATCCGGCTCATCGCCATGATCAGGAGACTGACGTGATACTTAAGAAACCGCTGTTCATTAGGGCATGGCTGGCTTTCACATGCCTGGTGCCTGTTCTCGTTACGGTACCTCCGCTGCAGGCGGATGAGAAAACCGCGGCAACGGCCAACCCAACGTGGGAAGAACCCAAAGGCATTATGGGCATAGCCGTCCATTATAAAAAAAAGTACCATGGCAGACGCACCCATTCCGGGAAAAAATACAATAAAAATCATTTGACAGCGGCCCACCCCCATCTCCCCCACGGTACGAAAGTAAAAGTGATCAATCTTGCCAATAACCGTTCCGTACTTGTGACCATCAACGATCGCTGCCGGCGCCGCGGTTATGAACTGATCGATCTGTCGCATGCAGCGGCAAGCAAACTCGGCATGCTGGGTCATGGGAAAACCAGGGTACGAATGATACCTCTCGAAGAAGGTGAATAATAAAAGGTCACCCTTTAATTTGGGATGGCAACAGGGGATCATGGGCCCGAAGATTTGTTCGGGCCCTCTCAACGCTCGTCGTGGCATAACAGTAAACGCAGCCGCACGGGCAGGATTCATACATGCCGATATCTCTGCTGGTTACGCAGCCGCAGGCTTTTCGTTGCGCCGGGTCCTTCCGATAGGGGACGTTCAGGCCAAAAACCTCATAAAGATAATCGTTATCAATGCATTTGCCGGGCCGGACGCCATAAGGCCGCAAATCGATATCTTCCGCACAACTGGCTATTTTCATGCCGTTTTCACGGGCCAGGGAAACAAGTGCGGGGATAAGATGGGCGACCTCCTGCTCCGGCCTCTGGATGGTTATGCCCTGACAGGATAGGTCTTGAAAACGCTTTGCAACCTTCTTGTAAAAATCCACAATGCTGATGACGGAACGCCGTGTGTAGCCCCGGAGTGTCCGGGCAAGGAATCCGTATGTCTCTTGATGAAAAGCCGTATCGGTCACGTTGCTGAACACGATGGGATCATAACGCCAGATGATCTTTTCCGGACCTACGGTATCGGACAGTTTTTTGAAATGATGGATGGCCTGATCCGGCGGCGGCATTGCCGGATCGAGCCAGGTGGGATTGCCCATCAGGGTATAGTGAAAATAGTAGCGATAACCACGGTCATCCAGTTCTGCCAAGCGGGACAGCAGGGACCGGGGATTCCGGGTCCAGAAAACAATGGCATCCACATCTGCCGGCCTAAGGGAAATCACGGCAAGCTGGCGGTGGTTGAAGGGATTCGGGACCGTGCAGCTACCCTCCCGGATACGGTTCATGAACCATTCGCCATAAAAGGCGGGGATGTCCGTCCGCCGGCTGGCGCTGATAATCATGGGCTTCGATAAGGGCTATTTCTTATCATCCAGAAAGCGCTTTGCCTCTTCCTTGAAGGAACTCGCACTCCCCGCGCCCAGACAGATATCCGTTTCCAGCCGCAGGCCCCAGTCCAGCGGTGTTGACATAGACATATTGACGGCCCGCTTTGCCCCTTCGACGAGACGGGGGTTCAATTGGGCAATCTCCTCGGCAAGCTTCCGTGCCTCGGCCATGAGGTCCTGCCTGGCGTAAACATGATCCACGAGCCCGATGCGCAAGGCCTCGGCGGCATTGATCCGCCTCGCCGTTATAATCAGCTCCTTCGCCAGGCCGGGACCGACGACTCGGGGAAGCCGTTGCGTGCTGCCCAGATCGGGCATGACGCCGAATTTGATTTCCGGAAGGCCGAAAACGGCATTTTCCGAAGCGAGACGCATATCGCAGCACAGGATGAATTCCATGCCGGCGCCGAGACAGTATCCGTTAATGGCAGCAATCACCGGCACGGCCAGATCTTCCCATTGCGAAATAATCATCTTCAAGCCATACAGCGTATCATAGCCCTGCCGGTAATTCGGAAAAAATTGAGAGGAACCGGAACCGCTGCCGGATATCATTTTCAGATCCATGCCGGCAGTGAAAGCTTTTTCACCCGCGCCGGTTACAATGGCTACCCGGACTTTCGGATTCTCCTTGATCTCCACGGCACGATTCTGCACACCCCTCCATACATCTTGATTGAAGGCGTTTGCCGCTTCAGGCCGGTTCAATGTTACGGTGGCTATGCCCAGTTCGTCGATTTCCATTTTGACTGCATCTTGTTCGCCCATCTTCCTGCCCATCCCTTTCGTTATTCAGTCATCAAAGGTAAATACCGTAGGCAGCATATTGCATCGCAAGATGATCGTCAACAAGATTTGGAGCCCGCACCATCACCGGCATTCGGGTTGCGGTGCGCCGTATTTGGTCAGGACGATCTGCCAAAGCTGGATGTGACGGGCGCGGAACGATCCGGCACAAGACAGCAGATAATATTCCCACATGCGTTTAAACTTGTCGTCATATTTGCCCTTTAATTTATCCCAGGCTTTCTGAAAATTGGCGTGCCAGGCAAGCAGCGTTTTTTCATAATGGGGGCCCAAATTATGAAGATCTTCTATCATGAACATTCCTTCTACGGCTTTGCTGATCTGGGCGACACTGGGCAGCATGCCGTTGGGAAAGATGTACTTGTTGATCCAGGGATCGCATTGCGTGGTGGACTCATTGCCGCCGATGGTATGCAACAGGAAAATCCCGTCTTCTTTCAGACAGCGATGAGCGGGACCTGCATGAAGGTTTTATAATTTTTCTGGCCGACATGTTCAAACATGCCAACGGAAACGATTTTATCGTACCGGCCTTCCAGATCGCGATAGTCGCACTTTAAAATCTGCACCGGCAAGCCTTTGCAGAATTGTCGGGCATACTGAATCTGCTCCTGCGATATATTAACGGCCGTTACGGTACAACCATACCGCTCCGCCATATAAATGCGCCAGGCCCCCCCAGCCGCAAGCCGATGTCCAGAACATGATCGTTTTGCTGAAGGTGGAGTTTTTTACAGATGAGTTCCATCTTTTTGATTTGGGCATCTTCAAGGTCCGCTGTCCCTTCAAAATATGCGCAACTGTACTGATTGTAAGCATCGAGAAACGACGTGAACAATTCGTTGTCCAGGTCATAGTGCTGCTCGGCGACGATGCGGGCCCGTTTTTTCGATTGCCTGTTGAACAGGGAGGCCGACAGGACATGAAGTAAAAATTTATAACCGGCCTTGACTTTTTTATCGATACCGGCCTTGAGAACCCTGCAAAAAAATTCATCCAACCGCTGGCAATCCCACCAGCCGGCCACATAAGCCTCGCCCAGTCCTAAATTCTTATTGCTCAAAACGAGCGAAAACGTCCGATCATCCTTAATACGGATATCCCAGGGATTGCTTCCGTTGATGGTTATCCCGGTCGGTGTCAACAATTCTTCAATTAGATATTTGTGTTCAAACATTGAATGCCTCCTGAAGATTGAGACGTATCTCAAGGAAACAAAAAGATTTTATAAACGGTGACCTTTTAAACTGGAAACTCTATGAATCTAACATTTCTCTTTCGTAAAATCAATGAATAAAGTGAACGTCCCCTCCTTTCTCCTAACAAAATGCCGGGGTGTTTTCCATTTGTGCGCCCTTAAGAATGGCGAATTTGTGAAAAACACCGCGGGGCAGGCGCATAAATCATTCCTTTCTGCAGCGTCCGCTGAGTGACGCTGCAGAAAGGATATCATCAATATTAGACTAACGAATATACCCTTTTGAAACAATGAGGCATCGTCCGAATGACGAATCAGATTTATGCTGAATTGATAATCGGCGTATGTCTGATAAAAAAGCGCTCCTATTTAATAATGGCCTGGTAGACATAATCCCGTAAAAGTGCCCGGTAGTTCAGTCTTTCCGCAGAGGCATTCATCATCAGGATCGCCACCAGCTCTTCCTTGGGATCAATCCAGAAATAGGTGCCATAAACACCTGCCCCAATAGAAATCACCCACGGAACCGGGCGACGGATTGAGGCCGGCTTCCGTCCGCACACTGAATCCCAGACCAAAACCCTGGCCTACCTCGGGGCTGGGAAGAGAGCCGATGAACTGTGCCCAGGATCCCGGGGCCAAATTTCGTCCCCGGCGGCAAATGGTTTGCCGCCATCATCTCCACGGTCTTCGGGGCCACGAGGCGCACCCCGTCCAGGGTGCCTTTGTTCAATAGCATCTGGCAGAAGCGGGCATAGTCGGCGGCCGTCGAGAGCATCCCGCCGCCACCGGAGATCCAGGCGGGGCGCTTTGTGGCATCGAACATCATGGCCGGCCTTGTGCCTGTTGCCGGATCCATTTGCGCTTGGGCAACGCGGGCCAGGCGGTTCGCCCCTTCCGCCCAGAAGACCGTATCCATCAGCTTAAGCGGTTTGGCAATCCGCTCCGCAATGAAGACATCCAATTCCTGGCCGGACACGACTTCAACGATGCGCCCCAGCACGTCCGTAGACTGGGAATAGTCCCATGTCGTTTCCCGGTTGGTACTGAAGCGGCAATTTGGATAATTTTGTGACCATTTCCGCATTCGTCTGGTTGAAATCAAAAGGGTTCCCTTCTTTTGTCTTGTTGTAGAGGCTTTTCACCAGGGTCTTCCCGAAAATGCCGTAGGTGATGCCGGAGGTGTGGCGCAGCAGATCCTGCACCATCATCTCCCGCTCCGGCGGTACCAGAATCAGTTCCGTCTTTCCGGTTGCCGGGTCCGTTTTTTCCACCCCCACTTTCAGTGCCCTTGAATTCCGGCAGATAGAGGGAAACGGGCTGCTGGATCTGTATCTTCCCCTCTTCGGCAAGCATCATGATGGACAGGGACGTAAAGGGTTTCGTCATGGAAGCCATGAGGAAGATGGAATCACGCTGCATGGGAATCTTCTGTTCCCGATCCTGATAGCCGATGGCTTCAAAGTAGCCCGACCTTGCCGTTCTTTACGATCATCACAACGGCTCCCGGTATCTTCCCGCGATCGACATCCGCCTGAATGCCAGCGGAGATTCGTTTCCAAACGTTCAGAAGAGAGGCCCACGTCTTCCGGAGTTTTCGCCTTGGGCAGTCCCTGGGCAACAGCTGCGACGGCGACCAGTAAAAAAAGTACCACAAGCGACATTACTTTTACGATCTGCTTCATCATGCTTACTCCTTTCCGATAGGTAATGGTAAATTGGGATGGGCTGTCTGCAACAGAATGATTATCTCTAAGCGGGTTTTTTCAAACCTGCCAGGAGTTTGGGCAATACATCGTAAATATCACCGACAATGCCATAATCGGCAACGCTGAAAAATGGGAGCATTTTCATCACGGTTCACGGCGCTGATGACCTTGGCGCCGCGAATGCCCGTCACATGCTGGATCTGTCCCGAAACACCCAAGGCCAGAAACAGCTCCGGTTTCACTTGAACACCCGACAGGCCGATGCAGACCTCTTCCGGAAGCCAATGCAGTTCTTCCGTCATGGGCCGTGTTCCGCCGATTTCACCGCCCAGGGCGTCGGCAAGCTGCCTTACCAAAGCCAGGTCTTCCTGCTTCGCCAATCCACGGCCTACGGAAACAACGACTTTTGCTTCGGTGATATCCACTGTCCGGCGCGTCTTGGCTTTCCGTTCCAGGACCTTGACAGGGGATGGCGGCGGAGGGGCCAATGCCCGCACATCGCCCTTGCTTCCCTCCTCCAGCACGTCCGCGGCGCCATAGGTTCCGGGAGGGATGGTCGCCATAACGGGCCGGGACGAACATGTCACGCGCTGAACGGCAGCGCCGCCATACGCCAGACGTTCCATTTCCGGAGCGCCGTTCGCATCGTTGAAAGTCATGGCGATGCACTGGCTGCATAATCCCGTCTGCAAGCGGGCAGCAAGACGGGCGGCCAATTCCTTGCCTCTGGCTGTGGCGGCCAGCAGGAAAATATCGGGGTCCGCCAGGCGGGCTTCGTCGGCCAGAACCGGGACAAAAGCATCAAGAGCCTGATCTTCCGGAAGATCAGGGAGAAGCAGGGACCTGTTGTGCGCCACGGTCCAGATAATCCTGTGCCCGTTCACGATCGGACGCCAGAATAACACAGACGCCGCCGCCTGTTTTCGCGGCCATCTGCCGGCCGATATTCAAAAGCCCCATGACATATTCGCGCTTTTCCGCAAAGATTAAAACTCCGGCCATAACCACTCCTTTAAATGTTAACGCCCTTCTTTCTTAAGGCCTCGATAAATCGTTGTATTTCCGCGTCATCCGCACCAAATCGCTCACAGACCCTATCCATACGGGCTGCCGTAAGACCGACGCTCTGTAACTGCCTAACCACCACAGGGGCCAGTTCCTCTTTCTTAATGGATACAACCGGTTTTTTGGAAGCCATGAGGGTGTCCTTGACGCCGGGAATACGGGGGGTGTTGATTTCCGGCAGGACGGTGACCACGGCAGGCAGGGGTACCGCAACAACCTCGATACCCTCTTCGACCCGGCGTTCCGCCCTGATCTGAGCACCTTCCAGGGTTAATTTCTGGACAAAGGAAAGGCAGGGAATGCCCAGTGCCTCTGCAAGCCGCGGTCCGATTTGCTGGGCATACAGATCACTGGAGCCTTCGCCGCACAGAATAAGGTCGTAAGACGTTATCCGGGACCGGATCACTTCCGCCAGAACGGAAGCCGTCTGAGCAGGCTCCAGGTCCTTGAAAGAGGGGTCGGCAATGAAATAACTCTGGTCCATCCCGCGGGAAAGGGCATCTTTAATCCCTTTCGTCGCTTCCGGAACACCGACGGTCATCCCGATAACACTGCCCCCCTGAATTTCCTTCAGGGCGAACGGCTTCTTCAATGGCGTTCTTATCGTAATCGCTGATTTTATAATCTACCGATGAAAAATCCAAATCTCCTGCGGCATTGCGCCGGATATAGGCTTCATCGATGACCCATTTGAAACAGGCAATGACAGTGGGCATAAATCAAGTTCCTTTTATCGTTATTGAATCGTCCCCCTTTGGCAATCGGAATGCAAAGGGGGACGGAGGATTTATTTACCGTAAAACATTCCCGGAGATGACCATTCGCTGGGCCTCCGACGTACCTTCGTAAATTTCCGTTATCTTGGCGTCACGCATCAGCCGTTCCACCTTGGCGCCTTTACAGTAGCCGTAACCGCCCTGAATCTGCACGGCTTTGATGGTATGCTGCATAGCGGCCTCGGCAGCGAACAGTTTCGCCATGGAGGCCTCTTTGCTGAAGGGCTGCTTCTGGTCTTTCAGCCAGGCGGCATGGTACGTAAGGAATCTGGCGGCCGCCAGATCGGTGGCCATATTGGCAATCATCCAGGAAATGGCCTGGTTGCGGGAAATGGGGCTGCCGAACTGGACCCGTTCCTTGGAATAACGGACGGATTCGTCCAGGGCGGCCTGAAGAATGCCGACCGACTGGGCGGCAATACCGATGCGGCCGTGGTCGAATCCTGCCATGGCCATGGCCATGCCGGCGCCCACCTGTCCCAGAACGTTTTCCTTGGGCACGCGGCAATCCTGGAAAATCATTTCCGACGTCTGGGAGGAGCGGAGTCCCATTTTCTTGAAATGTTCGCCCGCTTTCATACCCGGTGTTCCTTTGGGGATGATGAAGGCACTCATGCCCTTCCGTCCCGCCGCCTTGTCCGTCCAGGCGAAAACCATGTACGTACCGCCCGTCGGACCGTTGGATGTAAACGTTTTCGTGCCGTTGATGACATAGTCGTTCCCGTCGAGAACAGCCGTTGTCGTTGCCGCCATGACATCAGTGCCGGCGCCGGGTTCCGTCAGAACAAATGCCCCCAGGTTTTCCCCTTTGGCCAGGGGCTTCAAATATTTCTGCTTCTGTTCCTCATTACCGAAGAGGAGCAGGAGCATTTCGGGAATGCCCACATGGATTGAAAGGGTAAAACCCGTGGAGGCGCAGGAACGGGACAGTTCCTCAACCGCAATGATGTGTGTCAGGTAATCGGTGCCGGCGCCGCCGTACTCTGCGGGAATAGGCATCCCCATCCAGTCTCCCCCTGGCCAGAAGCTCGAATAGTTCAGCGGGATGTCTGCTGTTCTCATCGATTTCCGCGGCAATGGGGTCCACATGTTTTTCGCAAAATTCCCGCATGTTTCTGCGGATCAGTTCCTGTTCTTCCGTCAGTTTAAAATCCATAATTTTTTCTCCTTCTGAATAATATTAATAAAACAACCTTCTGCCTTCTGTCAGCCATACCGATACTGCACCCCTGTTCCTCCCTCCGGATAATGCCATTCCAAAACCGCGGGCCCGCAAACCAGGCGGCAGGTGCCGCATTCCAGGCACCCCTCAACGGTGAGGATCACTTCTCCTTCTTCACCTGCACTGTAAAGGCCGGCCGGACAAACGCCGATCATCTTTTGGAGACGGGGGTCCCGTTCCTTTCCCGGTTGAATGGCAATGTGCGCTTTTCCCCCGGTTTTGAATACATCCAGGCCAAGCTTCGCTTTTAATCCCGCTCCGGTGCTCATATTTTTGTCAGCCCCCTCATGTCTTTGAAAAGAGACCACAGGTCTCCCCACCCGAGATGACGGCGGATGGTCGGATAGAGCTTTCCCTTGGAACCGGCGGGAATGGCGTAAACATCCCGCAGCAGGCTTCCCGCCAGTTCCGGGTAATCGTTAAAGAATCGCGGATTGGCCACCACACCCGGCGTTTCCTGAAAATTCCGGAAATCCTTCATGACAAAACTCTCGTCGAGAAAACGCTTATAAACCGACAGGGCGCCGGCGGAAAAATTCCCCTCCTTCTTTGCTTGCAGAAAAGCCTGGGCAGCATAATAGCCGGAGGCCAGGGCGTACTCCATGCCCCGAACCGTAAATCCCAGATTCAAAGCGAACCCGGCCGCATCGCCGGCGACGAGGATGCCGTTGCCGCAGAGAGGGTTAAGCCCCTGCAAGCCGCCTTCCGCAATAACGTGAGCGGCATATTCCGCCGATGTTCCGCCTTTGATGAGGGGCGCAATCTCCGGCCGCGCCTTGAAGGCGTCAAGAAGGGCCGGAATATCGATGGTTTTGTCTTTATTTAACGGATCATCCAGACCGACAACCAAACCCAGGCTGATGCTGTCCCGGTTCGTATAGAGGAATCCGCCGCCGAAGCAGCCCCCTGTGATCGCGCCCGCGTAGAGCCGGGCAGCCCCCTCGTTTCCGTCGAGGTGAAAGCGGTCATTGATCCGCTCCTCCTTCAAGCTGATGACTTCCTTGACGCCCACCGCATAGCCGTGCGGCAAAGCGGGCGCATGCAGGCCGGCTTTTTCCGAAACCAGGGACAGGACGCCATCGCAGGCAATCACCAAATCGGCATGCAGTTCATCGCCTCCGGCGACGACGCCGACAATCGTTTCTTTGTCCCTGATCACGTCATCGACGCAGACCTTGGTCAGGAGCATGGCGCCACGGCCCTCGACCTGTTCGGGCCAACCAGCGGTCAAAGCGGGCGCGCAGCACCGTATGGCTCTGATGCGGCGGTTCCCGCAGCTCGTTGCCCGAGTATTCAAAGGCCATGGCCCGTTCTTTCGCCATGAGCGTGAGTCCTTCATGAACAATATAACGCTCCAGCGGGCGCCTGCTCCCCACAAGCCCGGAAACAGGTCACGGACAGGATTGATATACAAACGGCCGCCCGTCACATTTTTGGCCCCCGGGTAATCGCCCCGTTCCAGCACCAGCACTTCCACACCGCTGCCGGCCAGGGTCCAGGCGGCAGCCAAACCGGCAAGGCCGGCCCCGACAACGATCACTTCGAATTTCTCCATAAGGTCCCTATCAAGCCTTCCTTAAGCTGTCCAGATAGTCAATGAAGGCTTCAATGCAGCGATCCAGCACGGCCTCGGATTTTTCTGTCCCGTATATGACGGATGCCCCCAGCATGCCGGCAAAGATCATCTCCGATACGATTTCCGTATTCACATCTTCCCGGATGTCCCCCGTTTCCTTTCCCTCGTCCAGTAACCGTTTGATCATGGCCTTGAACTTAACGAAACCTTCATTCAAGGCCTTTGAAAAGAAGGCGTTTTGATCATGCCAACTCGACGGACAGCGTCACGAAGATGCAGCCGCCGGGAAAAGTTTCCCGGTCTGTCAGATACCGGTCCCGGTAATTTTCTTAAAAGCTGCTTTACTTTGGCTACCGGTTCCCGAATTTGCTCCAGACCCGCCAGGTTCCGGTCACGCCAGATTTTGCGCGCCTCGCTTAAGACCGCGGCAAAGATATCGTCCTTGCTTTTGAAGTGGTTGTACAGCCCCCCCTTCGACGTTTTTGGCTTCCCGCATAATATCTTGCGTGGAAGTGCTGAGAAATCCTTTTAACGAAAAAAGTTTCAAAGATTCATAAACGATTCTTTCTTTGAGAGATACGGCGCTTACCATCGGTAATCTTTCCAACAAAAGGGAGACCGGTCGGTCTTATTTCTATGGCTAGTAACATACGCCATGGAGGTTGTCAAGAAAAGTTTCTTCCACATAATTATCTTTTCCAATGCAAGTTATGTTATAAGCATGCCTTCATGAATGATTTTAAAAAATATCGCTGGATGATGTTCGGACTCATCGGGACGCTCTATTTCCTGGTCTACACTGCAGCGTATGTCACCCACCGTCATCGCCCGGGACCTGGCGCTCTCGTTCAACGCCGATGCCGTTCTGCTCGGCATTATCGCTTCCTCATATTTTTATCTGTATGCCGTTGCCCCAGCCGGTCGTGGGTTATCTGTCCGATACGGTAGGCTCCAGGCTGGTCATGACGGTCTCATTCATTGTTAGCGCCATCGGGGCCGTCATTTTCGGCACGGCAGCCAATACGACCCTGCTGATTACAGGAAGAATATTGATTGGCGCCGGTGCGGGAGGCATCTTTATCCCGGCCCTGAAAAGTTTTTCACAATGGTACCGCGTCGATGAGTTCGCCGTCATGACGGGGTTGATATTGACCATCGGCGGCTTGGGCGCCCTTTCTGCGGCCCTTCCCCTGACATATCTCGTCTTGTGGATCGGTTGGCGGGCTGCTTTTGTGAGTATCGGCGTCTTGTCCCTGGTCCTGGGCATTGCCTGTTGGCTCATTCTCCGGGACCGGCCGGAAGATCTCGGGTGGCCCGCCGTTCCCCGCGTTTGGATTGCCTCTACCAGGGCCGATCTGAAGAAAAGAAAGGAGCGGGGAACCGGCTGGGGTTCATCCTGAGGAATTTCGATTTCTGGATGCTCGCCCTTTTCGTCCTTTTTTTCCGGCGGCGCCATCATAACATTTCAAAGCTTATGGGCCATCCCCTATCTCATGGACGTTTTCGAGCTTAACCGGGTCGAGGCCGGAATGGGTGTTGATGCTCCTGCCGCTCGGATTCGCCGTGGGCGGTCCCGGCCTGGGGTTCTTCACCAATAAGCTGACCCTGGGCCGGAACAAAGTCCTGATTGGCGCTCTGGTCGCCAGTCTTTTCGGGTGGTTCGTTTTGCTCTTTCTTCAGGGCCGGACGTTCCTCTATATCCTTCCGCCCCTTTTTTTGTTTTCGGCGTCGCCGGCGGGGGGAACGGCCCCTATCATGTTTACCATCACCAGGAATCTCTTCCCGCCGGAACTGATGGGAACCGCCAGCGGTCTGATGAATATGGCCGCCTTTGTCGGGACCGTCCTCTACCAGCCTTTTACGGGATTCCTGTTGCAGCAATTCCCGGCTGCACAAGCGGGAATGTATTCCTTTGCCGCTTACCGAGCCTGCTCATCGTTTTTCTCCTGTCTTTTGCCGCCGCCATCGCGGTGACGGCCATGCTGTCAAAAAGAGGGTAACAAAACGGACTTGTATGTCTCTGGAATCACGACCACAAAATATGGTGAGGAACGTGAATCGGGCGCTTTTTCTTTCCTTGACAATAGAACATTTGTTCTATTAAATGGCGTCCATGAACGATACGGTCTTCAGCCTATACGATTGGCCCCGGGCCATCCTGCATATCGACGCCGATGCCTTCTTCGCTTCCTGCGAAGAGGCCATCCATCCGGAATTGCGCGGCAAGCCCATCGTTACAGGTGCAGAGCGGGGCATCATCGCCTGCGCCAGCTATGCTGCCAAAGCCATGGGAATCAAGCGCGGCGTGTCGATCCGTGAAGCCCGCCGGTTATGTCCCCGGTCTGGTCGTTCTGCCTTCCCGATTACGAGACTTACTCCCTGTTTTCCCGGCGAATGTTCGGCATCATCCGCCGCTTTACCCCCCCAGGTGGAGGAGTACTCCGTCGATGAGGCTTTCGCAGACATTACGGGAATGCGGCGGGTTCTCCACGGCTCCTATGAGCAGATTGCCGCCGCCATCCAGGCGGGAAATCAGCCGAGAGCTGGCCATCAGTGTATCCATCGGCCTCAGCCTGTCCAAGGTCCTGGCCAAATTGGCCTCGAAGTATCGGAAGCCGCGGGGAAGGACCATCATCCCCGGACGCGCCATTGCCGCCTATCTTCAAGACGTGCCCATCGGAAAGATCTGGGGCATCGGTCCGGCCACGACCAACTATCTCAACAAGCTCGGCATCCGGACGGCCCTGGAATTTGCCCGTTTGCCGGAAACTGCTGTCCGGAAGCGTCTCACCAAGCCGGGCGTGGAAATATGGCAGGAGCTCCGCGGGGAATCGGTGCTTCCCGTCACGGATGAAGCAAAGAGCTCTTACGCCTCCATCAGCAAGACGAAAACCTTTGCCCCCCCGACAAACAACCCGGATTACCTCTTCGCCCAGCTCCTGAGAAATCTGGAATCGGCCTGCATAAAGGCCAGGCGGTATCGATTGGCAGCCGGCAGGATCGTCTCCTTCCTGAAGACGCAGAGCTTCGAGACCGCTGCCCTCCGAAGTCAAGCTGAATCGTCCGTCAAATTATCCCCTGGAATTGACCGGCATCCTGAAAAATCAATTCGACGGCCTCCACCGTGCCAGTGATCTGTATCGGGCAACAGGGATTATTCTCCTGGAACTGTCGCCGGGACACGCAGATTCAATGCTCGCTTTTTGAGGACCCCGTGAGAGTGGTGAAAATTCATGAGATTTACAAGGCCGTCGATGAACTCAACGCGAAATACGGCAAGCATACCCTCCATCTGGGCGGGTCGCATGCCATTGAGGCAATAGGTAACGGTAAAAGGGGCGCGGCGACGGTCCGGGAACAAACCCGATTATTCGGCGAAACGAAACGGAAGCACCTGGGGCTGCCGATTCTGCATACGCAGGCATAATCCCGGATTAAAACAACACAGCTATCTAAGGAAGGTGGCTATTAACCGCCACCTTCCTTGAGTTGTTCATGGGGGATGGGGGGAGTTTAGGAGGGGTCCCCATGAACAGATTCGGATTACGACCAACTTCCTCGAGTGTTTTCGCTCATTTCCGATGTCGCTGCTTCTTATCTCCAGAAGATGAAACTGATCACGGCGGCGAATACGGACATGGCCATACCCCAGATCAGGAGCTTTCGGAACAGCTTGTTCCGATCTTCCCACTCCGGAGCCGCGGCGATACAGAGGGCACCCAGGAGTGAAAGCGGACTGGCATCAACCAGGTGCGCCGAAACACAGCTCGTATACACCAGATTGCGGGCCATGTTGACTGCATCGGCCCCCGACGACACCCAGCTTTGCCACCAATCCCGGTATCAGGGGAATAAAGGTCGGCATGACGACGGCGGACGAACCGCTGTAGATGGAGACGAAACCGTTGATGAACCCGAAGATGGTGGAAATGGTCATGGTGCTGGAGAAAGAGGCAATGGCCGAGGTTGCATAGTCCAGGCCGCCTGTCGATCCGGCAACCTCTACCAGGACCATGACGCCGACGAGCATGAACATGGTAAACCAAGGTTGCTTCTTCATCGCTTCCTGTTCATCGGCCACAGTTAAGGAGCGAGAGGATAACGGCGAACATCAAGGCCGTATAGCCTACATCCCACTTGAAGAACAGAACCAGGATAATCCAGGCGGCGATGGCGATTACACTGATCAGCTGCTTCCGGTTCCAGGGTTCGATGGGTTGATCGACAATTTCTTTGACCCGAAACCGCATCTCAGGATCCACCTTGCTTCCGAAACAACTTGAGGCCGCCGAAGGCAAAAAAGGCAAAGGCGGCGGCGACACCATTTCCCAGCAGCGAATTCAGGTAAATCTGCCCGCCGATGTATTCCATATGAATTTTATCAACCAAACCGTTGGCAATAATCCCGGTCGGGGCCAGCGGCGACAAAGCGCCTGCGTTGGCTCCGTTGACGATCATAAGCGTCATGAGGAAAGGGCTGATCCGTGTGGCGCCGCTGAGGGCCATACCGATAGGCGCCAGCACGACGACGGTTGCGATATTCCCCGGCCCCGATGGAAGCAAGGACAACCGACAAGACGAAAAAAATAATCGGCAGCATTCCCACAATGCCGCGTGATCCTTTTACCGCCCCATTTGGCCAGCTTTTCCACGGTCCCGTTAATGGTGGCCATACTGAAAAGCAAGGTCGCTCCCACCAGGATCATAAACAATTTTAGCGGGAAAAACTTTGCCAAATCACCCACTTTCAGGGCACTGCCCGGCAGCATGGCAATAATGAACCCAAAAGCGATACACATAATACCGACATTACGTTCGGAAAAGCAACTGATGACAACGGCAATGACCAACGCAACCAAGGATAAAATGCCAAGCATCTGGCTGTTTTTGGCTGCAATGGGCGCAGCCTGTGCCAGCAGGTCGGTCCCGAAGACGATCCCGGCTAGAAAGAATAAAATACTAATAATATAAGTCTTTTTCATATTAAAAACCTCTTATTATTATTTTAAGTGTGAATCCGCGGCCGCTTGAGCCACGGGTTCACCCAAAAATTATCTTTTCACGACAATTTGTTTCCCGAAAGACGTCCGTTCACTTCCCCTATACGGGCCGGGGCAAACCCCGTTACAACCTGTGAGCGGATCATTCTGGGCAGGATCATATGATGCTGCGGGCAGATGGACTTCGGGTTCTGGTAGACGCCGTTCGCAAAAGCGATCATGTACTTCCGGATCGCCTCGTAGCGCACCACCTCATCCACAAAACCGGTCTTTGCACAGTAAAACGGCCGTGATGTGTCCTCGTAATGCTTTACCAAAACATTCATCTTATCGATTACCGGATCAAGGGACTTCCCCGAATCCTTTTCCTTCACCAAACGCCGCGCATAACTTGCCGCCGCAGCCGTTTCGCCATGCATCACGTTGATCTCCGTCGCCGCAGTGCCCAACGTAAAGGCATTGTTGTTGTTCGCCGTGGGGCCTCCCAAAACGTAATGCGCCGCCGCAGTGCCCTTCCGCAGCACGACCAGCATCATGGGCAATTCCGTCTGCTCGATGGAATAAATCAGCGACTGTCCCAAACCGAGAAGCTCCGCCTTCTCGGCAGTGTCGCCCACGTCGATGCCCGATGTGTCCTGGAACCAGATGATGGGAACCCGGTCACGGGCGCAGAGCGTTACAAACTCATTCATCTTAATGAGCCCCTGGCGGTAGAGCTTCCCACCAATGCCGTGGTACTCGTTGGTGTATTCCGGATAGTTGGGAATCAATCCCTGACGGTTCCCGATCACACCCAGCAAAAAGCCGTCCACCTTTACCAGGCCGCAGTACATCTCGGGACCATAACCGGGACGAAACTCCATGTGTTCCGAATTATCCGTCAGTCTGGCCAGAACCTCATCAAAGGAATAGACCTTCTTCTTGTTCACCGGAATGATGGAAGACAAATCCGAAAGGGGAAACTTCGGCTCCGCCGGTTCCGCCACCCGGAAAAATTTAGGATTATAGGCGGGCAAATAGGTCACCCACTCCTTGATGGCATCCAGAACAGCCGTTTCCGTCTCGTAGACGGCCTTGAAAAAGCCCGTTGCATTATAGTGGATATTCACGCTCCCAGGCGGAACCGCTTTAAAATGCCTGGTCGCCTCGATCAGGGCCTCCGCGCCCTCCAGGTCAAACGAACCCTTCGGAGTCATCCCACTGACAATACCACCCGCCGCCCACGGCAATGTTGCATTTTTTGTGGGCCAGAAGAATCGTCGGGCTGATGCCCTGGTAGCCGCCGCCGGCAGGATTTGTCCCGTAAATCCCTGCAATGACCGGCAAACCGTCCTGCTCCAGTTCCGCATGGCGGAAAAAGCATGTCCCCTGTCCTCTCCGGTTGGCATAGACTTTCTCCTGCTCAGGCAGTTTCACACCGGAACAGTTTACCAGCCACACGAGGGGCAAGTGTAAAGTTTTGGCCATGTCCGTCACTCTGAGATTGTTATCCGCCTGGCCCGCAATCCAGGCCCCGGCAATCCATTTGTTGTTGAATCCGATGATGACGCACCACTTGCCGTTGATCCGGGCCAAGCCATCCACCACGTTCGTTTGTCCCGACTCCTCATGGTCCGGATCGTAAATCGTATGGAGGCGGGCAGAACGTGCCCGGATCAACCACATATTCGATCCGCTCCCATACCGTCATCTCTCCCCGCTTGTGCAGTTCTTCCGTTGTGACGCCGTAATTCTTGATTCGCTCGACCTCGGCATCAATCTCACCCATGATCGCCTCGATTTCGGCCGCGTTTTCCCGCATGCCTTCAATTTGCTTCGGCCGCAACGGTTTCCCCCAAATCATCCATCTTCTCAAAATACTGTCTCATATTGATAGCTCCTTCTTTCGCTGTCTAGCGATTCGCCTTGCGGATACCCAATTGATCCTGGGCCATGATAAATTTGCAAACATTGGCGGATCCTTCCACCATGGCGTACGTCGGTGCATCGCGGAAGTACCGTGCAACCGGGTATTCCGTCGAATAACCGTAGGGCGCCCAGAATTCTCATGGCATACTGGGAACACTTATAAGCCAGCTCACCGGCCAGATATTTCGCCGCCGCCACTTCCAGATTGTTTCCCAGGTTCCCCTGATCCTTCTGCCACGCCGCTTTGTAGACCATGAACCGCGCCGCCTCGATCTCCGCAACCATCTGTCCGATCAGGTCCTGGTTCATCTGGAACAAGCCGATCGCCTGGCCGAACTGTACCCGTTCCATGGCATACTTCGTCACCGCATCCAGACACGCCTGGGCCAGCCCGATGCCTCCCGCTGCTGCCGACAGACGGCTCTGGCTGAGAGATCCGAAAACAATCTTCGCACCGTCGCCCGGCTTGCCCAGGATGTTCCCTTTCGGGATCTTGGTGTTCTCAAGGATGATCTCACCCGTGGGTGAAGACCGGGAACCCAGTTTGTCCAGGTCCGTCACGGTTATGCCGTTAAAATTCTTGAGTTCGACAATAAATGCGGACAGGCCCGTGGCCCCTTTCGACTTATTCCGTGTAGGCATAAAATACATTGATGTCGCCGATCGTGGCATTTGAGATCCAGGTTTTAGTCCCGTTAACCAGCCAGTGGTCTCCCTTGTCTTCCGCCGTCGACGCGATAGCCATGACATCGGAGCCCGCCTGCGGTTCCGTGATGGCAAAAGCACCCAGGATATCCGCGCTGACCAGCCCGGGAATATACTTCTTTTTCAGCTCGTCGCTGCCATAACGCAGGATCGTAAAGGCACAGCCCAATTCCTGCATGTTCACCTGGACCCGGAGCGAACTCGACGCCCGTGCGATCTCTTCCGTAATGATCATGGCCGCCAGCCAGCCCATGCCGTTTCCGCCGTACTCCTCAGGAAATGACCGTCCCGAAAAATCCCAGATCTCCCATCGGCTTCACAGCTTCCTTATAGGGGAAATAATGATTCATGTCCCATTCATCCGCATACGGTGCAATCTTTTCGGCCGCAAAATCACGAACCGTATCCCTCAACATGATTAATTCTTCCGACAATCCGAATTCCATTTTTCTTCCTCCATTCTTCAATTCAATTTATTTGCAATTTTGTTCATAGATGAAATTAATAATTTGCTTCGATTTATGTTTTAAAGCTTGCATTCCATACGCAAAATAGATACCAATTGATGTAACCTACTTATTTAACAAAGATTAAATATCTTTTGCGCCAAGGATTGTATAGAATTTATCAAATTAAATGTCTGATATTTAGGACATTTAATTCCTTATAAAAAAAGTGATATCAACGTATCTATTTGATTATTTTAATAAATTATCATGTGTATAAATTTTAGGACATGTCCTGTAATTCAGACAGCTATGCATGCCTTTATTCTGCCATCTCCCTTCTCCTTTTAAGGCTTTTATTGGTCAGTTCCCTCTTGGGGTAACCGATTTAATTTCTCATAGAGAGAAGAACGGTGAATGCCAAGGGCTTTTGCCGCTTTCACTTTATTTCCTTTGGCGTGATGCAGGGCAGCGCGGATAGCCTGTTTTTTCCGCTTCTTCAAGCAATTGCCGGAGCGTTCCTTTAATATCAATACTGTTTGATCTGCTCATTATCCAGGCCGTGGCTCCGGATCCTCTTGGGGAGGTCCTCCAACTGGATCTCATCGCCGTTGGCCACAATAAGCGCTCTTTCCAGGACATTCCTTAACTCCCGGACATTGCCGGGCCATGTATAACGCCTCAGAGCATCCATAGCCTCTACCGATATTTTGGATGGTCCCGTTCCGATCTCGTCCTTCAACAATGACATCAAATGCATACATATCAAAGGAATATCTTCTTTTATTTCTCTCAAACTGGCAGCCTGGATCTGAAAAACATCAATCCGGAAATAAAGGTCCATCCGGAATAAACCATTTTTTACCAAAGCAAGAAGATCTCTGTTGGTGGCCGCGACCAGCCGGAAATCCAAAGTCGTCAATTTAGTGGCCCCAAGCCGGTCTACGGCCTTTTCCTGCAGAACACGGAGCAGCTTGGCTTGCATCGGAAGGGGTAATTCGGCAATTTCATCGAGAAAGATGGTGCCCCCGTTGGCCAGTTCAAATTTTCCGGGTTTTCCTTTTGTACGGGCTCCGGTAAACGCACCTTCATCATAACCGAACAGCTCGCTTTCAAACAGTTCCGACGGGATGGAGGCACAGTTGACCCTGATGAACGGTCCTTTAGCCCGCGGGCTGCACTGGTGGATGTACTGGGCAATGACCTCCTTGCCCGTTCCCGACTCACCGGTTATCAGCACGGAGGCATTGCTCCGAGCCGCGTGAAAAGCGCTGGCCTTTATGGCCTGCACCTGCGGCGATTCGCCAATAATCACCGTACCGGCCTTGCGTATGTCCAGTTGCTTTTGGAGATATTGCAATTCTCCATTGAGCTGTTCGATCCGGCGATTGAGCACTAGAACTTTGGATGTTTCGTTAAAAATTCCCTTGCCGACGGCCCCGATAATCTTGCCCTTCATATCCTTCAGCGGAATTCTTGTTATGACTTGCTGACGTCCGCCAATAAACAGGGTATCGCCGATCCGGGCCTTGCCATCCTTTAATATTTCATGAAGATGCGTTTCCGGAATAATTTCAACTATGTGTTTCCCTACAGCCTCATCCGGGTCAATTTTGATCAATTTTTTACTGTAACGGCTCATAAAGCGGATAATGCCCTTGTTGTCGATAATAATGGGGCATTCATAGGGATTGTCGATGAGGGAATAGATGAAGCCCTCTCCCAGTTTAGCCAGCTTCGCTAATTCTGCTTTTTCATCCATATCAAACCTTTCCGAAACGGTTGGAAGCTCTATTTAATAACATAAATCGCCATGTTGTTCATTATAAATTAAAAAAATCCATGCGCTCTCACGGGGCCGGATGGGTATTAAAACTGAAATTATTTCAGAATGAATATTTTTATGGATTGTCATTCTGTTTTCCAGAGCGTCTTCCAATGCCATTATCGAAGGCCCTATACGATTGCGAAGGAAGTTTTTTCGGATATATTCCCAAAAGATGTTCAGCGGGATTGAGTTCCGGTGAATAAGGCGATTGGTAAATAATGCGGATATTCTCTGACAATATGGGCAGGGACTATCGGCCGAATGCCCTCAGGCGCCCAACAGCGCGTGGGATCTGCAACCCTCCCCCATCGACCTTCCTCCTGGAAGAGGCGTTCATGGGTTGATTGTCTTGTTTGCCGAACTTTTCTGCGGCGCCTGCCACCAACTCCGATTTTTTTTAAAAAAGTTTCCTATTCTTCCTTATCTGCCTTGGAATGCAGAGGTCGAGGCATTACTTTACGCCATCCCTGTCGGTGAAGAATATCGTAAGGGTGGTCTTTCGATACTTCCTTCCCTGTTTTTTCTTCTATATGCCCTTGACGGCCTGAGCCGTAAGAATCCTTCCCCCTTCTGCCTGCGAACGGATCTGCGCTAACAAATCCTTCTCCTCCTCCATTGTTGAAAGCCCGGATCGTCTCCCTCCTCGCCCTTGTAACCGGATCCCGTCTGGACCATGATGGTTATATTTATGCACCCATTTGAAAGCGAAATAGTATGTGTATCTATTTTACCACTATGGAGGACCTGCTCGGCAAGCTGACAAAAGATCATCATGCCGAGCGCAAAGGCAGAGGAAGAGGCTACAATCAATCGGCGTTGGTGATCGTGGACGAGGTGGGCTATACGCCGATCGGCCGAGAGGCGTGCAATCTCTTCATCCGATTCATCGCCCATCGGTACGCAAAGGCCGGCACCGGGATCACCTCCGGTAAGGCCTTCTCCGACTGGACGGAATTCTTTCGCAGTATCTTCCTCTGCATTCCTTTTCCGTTCTATAAAATTAATTTTTGCGGATCGACTGTCTCCCTGAGTATTTTCAGTTCCCTTTCCGTAGGCGGCGTCGCTTCGACCGCCCTGGTGACATCCACGGTAAATTCCATGTTATCAAGGACTTGCTGTGGTGTTATTCCCGGATAATAGTATGCCAGATACATTTCTTTGGTCTGATCATCGAAATGCATGACCGCAAGATTCGTGATGACAGCCGTGGGACCGCCAGGCAGCAGTCCGGCCCTCTCCCGCCCTCCGGGTCCGTCAAGATAACCGGGGCTGGTGAGATAATCGACTTTTACCGGGAATTTCCTCTTTTCATGCTGCATGAAAATGATGCAGCGAGGGACAAAGGAAGCGACATCGCAGGCCCCGCCGCTTCCTGAAAAACGTGTCTCCGGACGGTAATAATCGCCGATGCAGGTCGAATTCAGGTTCCCGTATTTGTCCACCTGTGCCGCACCCAGTATGCCAATGACATGGTCTCCGGTTATGCGGTTCTGCATGGTGGCAAACGCATCCAGAAGACCGCCGTTTGACGCAGCACCATACATGACTCGCGGATCGGACACGGCCATGGGGATTTCTTCCAGCCGCGAATCGATGGCCCCCGTCTCAAAAAACGTGATACTATGCGGCGCATTGATATGTTTGGCCGCCATGGCGGCAACCATGGAGATACCCGTTCCGCAAAAGACGATATCGCCGTCGCGGATTTCTCTGGCCGCCATGATGGTCATCATTTCTCTTAATGTGTAATTCATTATCTGCCCTCCTGATACCTTTTATCTTCTATCCAGATTCGTGGCGTATCCGGTCCGCTTATCCGCGGATATCCTGGCTAGCTGTTCTTGACCGACGAGTTTCAACAAGCCTTCATGATTTTTCACGCCATAAACAAATTTTTCCAGATACTCATCATAAAGCCCATCATCCTTGGCATATTTGCTGTGCTGACTCAGATAATGAGGATCATAATCATAATAACGATAACAAGCGGACGGATAAGCGCCATAAGGGACATGGACAACGGCTGTTACATGAATGAAGGGTATCTGATTGGCTTCGGGCTCCATTCTCAATTCTTCCGTGTCGACAATTTCTTCGCACGTCACAATCACATTCTTGGCCGCTTTTGCCTGATCCGTATCACAGAAAGTCAAGCCTTCCATTCGGCATGTGCCGAATTTATCCGCTTTCTGAACATGAATGATGGTAACATCAGGATTGATTGCCGGAATCAGGAGAACCTTGGAAGCACCACCCCAGCCTTCGAAAGGATTATCCAATACGACCAGTTTCTTGTTGGGCAATCTTGGATCGCCTTGCCGCATTTCCTTGGAAAACCCCCATTTCTCCACGAGGTCCGTTCCCATTCCCGATCTTGTAGCGATAAAGGGAACCCCCATGGCGCCGGCATGGAAACGCAGGGACATGTGGTAATTTGAATAATCTTCGTACTGAATTTTTCCCCTCTGAATGGCTGACCGGAACCGGATGCAGGTAGGTGCCGCTTTTCCGTTTCCGCCATAGGCAATTTCGAGCTTGGAAATGCATCCGGCACCGATGAGTTCGTCAACGCCGGTCCCATTTGAATGGGCATAACAATGCAGATTCCTGATTCTCTGGCGCATAATTTCATAAACAGCTGCCATTGGATTTCTGTTCAAGGTGAATCCGCCAATGGAAATATGGCAACCATCTTTCACGTATGCGCTAATTGCTTCATCCAGAGCCATTACTTTTCCTGAATCATTAACCATAGTCGCTCCTTCATTTGTTGATGATTAATATTAAATATTCGGCTGATATCTGCTTATATGTATACATCATATACGCAAGATAGATACCAACACAATAAAAAAAATGTAACTTACTTATTTCACAGGGAAAGAATATTTGTTAAGATTGAAAGCATCAAAATTATATAATTTTAATGTCTGATATTCAAGACAAAAGATGTCTTAAAAAATAAGGGCATAATTTTATAACTAGTTGATTATTAAATTTAAAGCTTATATTTGTCCGGATAGAAGGACATGTCTAGCCAATTGGACAAAATGTCATATGGATGAAAAAGGAATTTCCGGGATGCCGCGGAAAAAACGCGGCATCCCGGAAATAATTGTGAGCAATCCTGCCTGAACGTCGATTTATTTATTCACCCCAACCGTTCTTTCCCTTACACCGATCAAGCTTCTGATCCATTAAGGGGAGAATTTTGGTGGCAGGAACCTTATAAACGGGCCCCACATAAGAGGCATTCTTGAACCAGTAATAAGGCGGAATGTTCATGGACACTTTCTGCTGATCCGGCGGCACATATTCGGTTATGCCCAAATCAAGAATCATCTTGTGATCGCAGGCCCGCATTTTAACGATCTTGCCATTGATATATTTATACGTATCATTCTCCCAGACCTTGATGATCTTTTCCGGGTCCGTGCTCTGTGCCCTTTCGACGACACTCATCAACCAATAGGTCGTCATGATCCAGCCAGCCGTGTTTGCCGTGGCATGGGTAAAAGCGATACTGCTGTAAGGGGCCGTCTTCCATTTTTTCGCCTGATCGGCCCAGATTTTGTAGAACTTAATCTGATCCGGCGTTTTGAAAAATGGCGTTGTGTCGAAATAGGCACTGACATTGGTCAGCCCCTTTGTGCCTTCCACCCCGGTTTCATTCAGGTAATTGGGCTCATCGATATAGGTGTTGGCAAATGGCAGCTTGATGCCCATCTGCCGGGACTGCTTCAGCAGATTGCCGGCATCGGGAAGCCAATCACCTGTGAAAATCACCTCCGCACCGGCAGCCTTGATCTTCGTCAGGTAAGGGGCATAATCCGTCAGGAATAGTTTGTGGTAATCCTCGCCGACCAATTGTGCGTCAGGATAGTATTCCTTCAGGCCCTTTTTGAAACTATCCGCGAAACTGTGGCCGAAGGCATAATCCTGATTGAGGATATAAAACCTTTTTTCCTTCTGACGGATCTGACCGTAATAATAGGCCAGAGCGCGGGCGGCCGCATCTGTGGAGTAAGCAGCCTGGAATGCGTAACGCGAGAAATTCGTGGCATCCTGGAGTTCATCGGACATACAGGTCACATTCATGGCGATGATTTTGTATTTATTGGCTGTTTCATTAATGATTTTCATAAAATGGCTGCCGTCTGTCCCCCAGAAGAAGTGTACCTTTTCCTGAAGGGCCATGCGTTCCGTCACTTTTTTGCACTGATCCGCTTTGGACATATGGTCGGCTTTCAGAACCTGAACCAGTTTCTTTTTGCCGTCCACCAGGATGCCGCCTCTTTTATTGATGTCGTGAGCAACCCATTGGGCGAAGCAATAATAGATCTGGCCATTATAGGCGCTGGGCCCTGAAAATGCAGCCACCACAGCGATTTTAATCGTATCGCCCGTGGGTACCACCGGGTTGCCCGGATCAAAGTCCGACATATCCCCCATCTTCTTCACATCAAAAAAGGCGTTCGCCTTGCCCAATTTATCCGTCTTATCCACCTTATCCGCTTTAGCGGGTTTGTCCGCCTTGGCGGCGACGGCCATAGACGGACTGTAAGCCGCCAGAGCCATAACCATAAGGACCGAGAAAACAATTGATAAACTCTTATCCATATGCCTCATCTTAACTTCCTCCTCTTAAAAAAAACTTGTGAAAAACATAGTTCCCGATTTTTCCGAGCCATGCCTATAACATAGTTATAAGGATGTCAAGAAGATTAGTAGTAGACAAATTCATCAATAAATATAATAAGTTTAGATTGCAAAACGTTACATTTTCAATACGTACGTCTGTTTAAATAAGGGGGTTTAAAATGAACGACAGTCATTTTAGGTAATTCTATAAAAAAATCAATGGACCCGGCAGCCGTTGACGGCAGGAAACCCGACGAAATTAAATATTACGGTTGCAGCAGTTTGAACCCGGTTGCCTCATCCGGTCGACGAACACCGGAACTGTCAACCAATTCAAAAAGAACAGCTTCCATGACTTGCCAGACCTTGACGCCCGTCCGGACACAGCCGGTTATTGTATGGTCATTTCGGCCGCAGGCCATATGCATGTGCAGGATAGGATTCCCCTCCTCATCGGGAAAAAGCGTGCCGACACCGGACACTTCATGAACATTGTCCAACACCAGGCTCATCGGGACCACAGGCGTTGCCCGGCTTTCTTCCGGACCCACAACCAGCCGGCTTTCCCTGTCGGCGCCGCCCAGGATGATCAGAGCCGCCGCACCGATGCTCTGTTCCCTGGCAAATGACTCAATAACCTCATGAATGATATCACCATCTTCCAGCCGGATAACAAAGATGCGCCCCGGCTTTGCCTGTGAGTATTTCATTTTTTCATGTCCCCTTTCTTAATTCCATTGCATAAGAAGATCTGCTCAAGAAAGCTGACGATGTTCAGGAACAAGATGCGATAAAGTCTTCCAGTTGCTTTTTTCGCAAACCGACTCCCAAAACACCGTCCAGCCGCTTGGAAACCAATCCTTTTTCAAAATGAATGGCTGTCGGATATACCGCTACGGAATAATGATCCGCCATCACTTCCTGATCATCCTTCACCAGTAAAAAAACGTTGGCTCCCTCTTCCGCATGTTTTTTAAAATCCGGCAATATTTTTACACAAAAAGGACACCATGAAGCATAAAAAAGAGCAATGATGTGGTCATGTTCTTTTAAGGTGTCTGCCAATCCACCAGCGGTGTCCACCAGCGAACATTTGTCATGCATACTCATTGAAAGCCTCCCTTTTCATCAAATAATTGGCAATCCATACCGGAATGGACGTACATTTCCCTTGCCGGCAATAAGCGTGATTTGAAGCCGGCTTCCCGGCATCCGTACGGAAATTTCGGGTCATGGGTTATGTAAAAATGCCGGCAGGCATAACAGCTTATCTCCGTCCTCTGATTTTTCCCCACGTTCCGGGAAAGGCGTTTTTCGCTCACGATCTCTTTTAATTCCTTTGGTTATGGCACTTCGCCGGATGTTTGCCTTTGAGACCCGCCGATTCATCATAACCATTAAAGGCAGCGACGACAAGCCTTTTATTCCTCCCGGCCATAACCGGATCTTGGGATAAAGGCATTGCCATACCGCTCTGTCTTGGGTATAAATAAATAATGATCAAGGAATCCGGAAAAAGCAATGCAGCCATCCCCCGTAAATTGCTCGCCTGGTACGAAAAGGAAAAGCGTATGCTTCCCTGGCGGGAAACAGCCGACCCTTACCGTATCTGGATCTCGGAAATCATGCTCCAGCAGACCCAGGTGGATACCGTCGTCCCCTATTATCACCGTTTTCTGACACACTTCCCCACGCTTGAAGCGCTGGCGGGCGCTTCCCTCCAGGAAGTCCTCAAGGTTTGGGAAAATATGGGCTACTATTCACGGGCCCGTCATCTTCACGCTGCCGCCGGCGAAATAATCAGAAAATTCAACGGACGGATTCCGGCCGACCATGAAGATCTCCTGTCGCTTCCCGGTATCGGCGATTACACCGCCGGCGCTATCCTCAGCATCGCCTACGGGCAAAAAGTTCCCGCCATCGACGGTAATGTCCGGCGAATTCTCAGCCGTCTGTTCGCCATCCGGGAGCCCCTTGATCGGCCGGACGTAAAGCGTCGGCTTCATGAAATCGCCGCTGCTCTTGTTCCCCGTCAAAAACCCGGACATTTCAACCAGGCATTAATGGATCTGGGGGCAACCGTCTGCAAGGCCGGGGAGGCGGTCTGTTCTCTCTGTCCTGTCAACGCCCATTGCCAGGCAAAAAAGTTGGGCTTGCAGGAGATGCTCCCTTTCGTAAAGAAAAAATCCCCGATCCCGCATCGCCGGGAAGCGGCCGCTGTCATCCGCAACCGGGAAGGACAGGTTCTCATGGTCCAGAGACCCGCAAAGGGCCTGCTGGCTTCTCTCTGGAAGTTCCCGGGCGGTTTCCTTCATCAGGATGCCGGCAATAAAGAACAACTGCAGCAACTCGTCCGGGAAGAATTGGGGGTGCCCATAAGCGTCGGCGCCGAACTGGCAACCGTGGATCACGCTTACACCCATTTCCGTGTCACGCTCTCCGCCTATGAAGCCCGTATATGCGGGCATGCGCCCCCGATGACCGGCAGCCCGCTCCGGCAATGGATCTCCTTGAATGATTTGAACAAATGGCCGCTTGCCAAAGTCGAGCGTCTGATCATAAAGGCGCTTTTAACTGAACCATGACAATTATGACTTGACATGGGAGGAATTATCCTTTAGAAGGAGCCAAGTAAAAAGGAAAAACGACCTAAACGATGAACGGAAAAGCAACAGCCAACATTCTGAATTTATCCTCCTTAACCGGCTTGCGGAATCTCGCCCTTCTGCCCTTGTTGCTTCATACCTGCCACCGCCCATCGTCCTCAGGCAGTTCTTAACCGTAAATTATAGAACAGAGCTAAAAGGCCATGGGCGTCGCGCCCATGGCCTTTTTTTATTTTTTAACATTGAAAGGAGAAAAAAAATGAAGAAGAAGCAAGGAGACCGAATTTTTATCTTTGACACAACGCTCCGCGACGGCGAGCAATCACCGGGGGCAACGATGAACCCCGAGGAAAAACTCAGGATTGCCCGTCAGCTGGAAGCGATGGGGGTCGATATCATTGAAGCGGGGTTCCCCGTGGCATCGGAGGGCGACTTTCTATCGGTTCAGCAGATCGCCAGGGAAATTCGCGGCTCACAGATTGCAGGCCTGGCCCGCGCCAATATCGAAGACATCGACCGTTCCTGGCAGGCCATTGCCGATGCGGCGAACCCCAGGATTCACGTCTTTTTATCCTCATCGGATATCCACCTCAAATATCAGCTCCGGAAATCACGGGAAGAGGTTTTGGAGGATGCGCGCAGGACGGTTGCCCATGCTTGCCGGTATACCGGGAATGTTGAATTTTCCGCCATGGACGCGACCCGCACGGATTGGGATTATCTCTGTCAGATTCTGGAGGCGGTGATCGCAGAAGGGGCAACAACGGTTAATATTCCCGATACGGTCGGCTATACGACGCCCGACGAATACGGCCGCCTGACAGCTTATCTCTTTGAACATATTAAAAATATTCACAAAGCCGTCGTGTCGGTCCATTGCCACGATGACCTGGGCCTGGCTGTGGCCAACTCCCTGGCGGCCATTCGCAATGGCGCCCGCCAGGTGGAATGCACGATCAACGGCATCGGCGAACGGGCGGGTAATGCGGCCATGGAGGAAATCGTGATGGCCCTGGCGACAAGACGGGACATTTACGGCGTCCATACGGGCATCAGAACGGACAAGATCTATCAGACATCGAAGCTCCTGACGCAGATCACCGGCATCCATGTTCAGCCCAATAAGGCCATTGTCGGCGCCAATGCCTTCGCCCATGAGTCCGGCATTCACCAGGACGGGCTCATCAAGGATAAGACCACCTACGAGATCATGAAACCGGAAAGTGTCGGCATCAAGGAAACCCAACTCGTTCTGGGCAAACACTCCGGACGTCATGCCGTTTCCGAGCATCTGAAGAAAATGGGATACAGGCTCACGACGGAACAGATGAACAAGGTCATTGTACGGTTCAAAGAAGTGGCGGATGTCAAGAAAGATATCTTTGATGAAGATCTGGAAGCGATTCTTTATGAAGAGATTTTCCGGGCCAAGGACAAATATAAGCTCGTCTATCTCAACGTTGTCAGCGGCAATGTCGCCGTTCCGACAGCCACCATGCAGATTCAGGTCGATCAGGACACCCTTCAGGATGCCGGATTTGGTGTCGGCCCCGTGGATGCAACCTTTGCCGCCATCCGGAAAATCACCAATACGGATTATCCTCTCGTCCGGTATGCCGTGGATGCCATTACCAAAGGCGCGGACGCCATGGGCGAAGCAACCGTGGAACTCAAATACGACGGGTCTTCGGCCATCGGCCGCGGCGCCCATCCCGATGTCCTGGTCGCTTCGGCAATGGCCTATATCAATGCCCTGAATCGGCTGGTCTGGTTGAAAGAAAATGTTAAAAAAGTCAAAATGTATGAATGAAACAGCACCGACCGTAAAGGTCGGGGCTTGAATAATGGAGTGAAATATAATAAGAAATCTTCATCATTCATAAGTGATGAAATGGAGACGGACAAAATGGGAATGACCATTACGGAAAAAATCCTCTGCCGGCATACGGACCTGGAAGAGGTGCGGCCCGGCATGCTCATCAACACCAAGGTGGATATCGCCCTGGGGAACGATATTACGGCGCCCATCGCCGTTGCGGAATTCAAAAAAGCGGGCGGGACAAAAGTATTCGACAAGGACAAAGTGGTCATCGTCCTTGATCATTTCACACCCAACAAGGACATCAGCTCTGCGCAGCAGTGCAAAATTCTTCGTGATTTTGCCCGTGAACAGGAGCTGACCCACTTCTATGACGGCGGGGATTGCGGCGTGGAACACGCGCTCCTGCCGGAAGCGGGCATTGTCCTGCCGGGCGATCTGGTAATCGGCGCCGACAGCCACACCTGCACGTACGGTGCCCTCGGCGCTTTCTCAACAGGTGTCGGCAGCACGGATTTTGCGGCCGCCATGCTGACGGGAGAAGTCTGGTTCAAAGTGCCGGAAACGATCAAATTCGTTCTTAACGGCCGTATGAAGCCGTGGGTCTCGGGAAAGGATCTGATCCTCTATGTAATCGGACAGATCGGCGTGGACGGCGCCCTTTACAAAGCCATGGAATTTGCGGGCGACACCGTGGCGGAACTGCCCATGGCGGACCGGATGACCATGGCCAACATGGCCATTGAAGCGGGCGGCAAGAACGGGATTTTCCCTCCCGACGAGATCACCCGGGCCTATGCGGAAGCCCGGGCAAAACGTCCCTTTGCCTTTTACCGGTCCGATGCCGACGCCGTTTATGCTTCCGTTATGGAAATCGATGTGGCAACGATCGAACCCCAAATCGCGTTTCCGCACCTTCCCTCCAACGTCAAAAGCATCAGCCAGGTCGGCCAGGTGAAAATCAACCAGTCCTATATCGGATCATGCACAAACGGCCGGATCGAAGACCTGCGGATTGCCGCCCAGGTGCTGAAAGGCCGGAAGGCCGCCCCTGACGTTCGCCTCATCATCGTGCCGGCAACACCGGCCGTTTACCGCCAAGCCATGCATGAAGGCCTTTTTGACATCTTCCTCGATGCCAACGCCGTGATCAGCCCGCCGACCTGCGGCGCCTGCCTCGGCGGCCATATGGGTATTCTGGCGGAGGGCGAGCACGCCATTGCGACAACCAACCGTAACTTTATCGGCCGGATGGGGCATCCGGGCAGCTTTGTCTACCTCGCCAATCCCGCCATTGCTGCGGCATCCGCCGTGGCCGGGCGGATTGCTTCTCCCGAGGAGCTATAAATTGATGGCGGTCGCTCCATGACGAAAGAGAAATTCCCCGCCACGCAAGCCATCCGGACTTTGAAAGCCCAGGGGAAGCCGTTCACGCTGCATGCCTATCCCTATGAAGATCGGGGCGGGACAAAAGTGGCTGCCGACGCTCTGGGCACTGATGAACATCGGATTATCAAAACGCTGGTCATGGAAGATGAAAACGGGACACCGATGATCATTCTCATGCACGGCGACCGGCAGGTTTCCGTAAAAATCCTGGCCCGGATTCTCGGCGTTAAAACGGTCACACCCTGCGACCCCAAGATTGCCGAAAAACATACGGGTTACAAAGTCGGCGGGACTTCGCCGTTCGGTACGAAAAAAATACTCCCTGTGTACGTGGAAGAAAGTATTCTTTCCCTGCCCGCCATTCTGATCAATGCGGGGAGCCGGGGGCTTCTGGCGGAGATATCGCCCGAAGTGCTCACCGGGGCCTTGAATCCCACGCCTGTGACCGTGGCTATTGAAAGGACCTGATATGGAAAAAGATGAACTGAAGGATCAAATGATCATCCGGTGTCTCCATTGCGGGACGAAAAACCGCATTCCGAAAGAGCGTATGAATGACCGGCCCACCTGCGGCAAATGCCATGCTCCGCTGGATGACATGATTATCCGGTGCTTACAATGCGGAACGAAAAACCGTTTGCCGGAAAACCGGCCCAACGACCGGCCCCGTTGCGGCAAATGCGGTGCGGCCCTGGTCGAGTCAGGCGGCACCGGCGTACCGGTCGATGTGACGGATGCCTCTTTCCAGGCGGAAGTGATGCAGGGAACCGGTGTGATACTGGTTGACTGCTGGGCTCCCTGGTGCGGTCCCTGCAAGATGGTGGCGCCGGTCCTGGATGAACTCGCCGCCACGTATGCCGGAACCGTAAAAATCGCGAAACTCAACGTGGATGAAAATCCCGCCACCGCGTCGCAATACGATATTCGCAGTATTCCGACCATGCTGTTGTTCCGGGAAGGAAAGCTTGTGGACCGCCTGGTCGGCGCTTTGCCGAAAGGCGACATTGAACGGAAACTGCAGACCCTTTTGCAGGCCCATTAATTCAGGAAAGTGAGATCGATATCCGTGCAACCCGACACCCCCGTTTACCAATGCCGCATCTTTTCCGTGTTTGAGGAAGACGTCACCCTGCCGAACGGCCGTGTAAGCCGGCAGAGCCGGATCGACCACAAACCCTGCATCGCCGTCGTCCCCATCGATGCCGACGGGCAGATCATCCTGATCCGGCAGTACCGCCATGCCACACGGCAGTTTCTGCTGGAAATTCCCGCCGGCAATATGGACGTTGGCGGCGAAGCCGTCGAAGATTGCGTACAGCGGGAATTAGCCGAGGAAATCGGCTACCAGGCCAAACGGCTGATCAAATTGTTCGAGGGTTATCTGGTGCCCGGCTATTGCAATGAGTACATGCATTTTTATCTGGCCATGGACCTGTTTCCGGCGTCCCTCCCGCCGGACGATGACGAAGACATTGAAATCATGCGGGTCAGCCGGGAAGAAGCTGTACAGATGATAGAAAACGGCCAAATATGCGATTCCAAAACGGCCCTGGGGCTCCTGCTGGCCCTCAATAAAATGGGGGCAGACCTGCACATTTGACAGATCCCTGTTCAGAGGGTGGCAATAATCGGGGCCATCAGGCTTGCCACCGACATTTCGTTTCTCATCCTTCCATGACAGCAGAGCAGTTTTTGTAAACTGCGGAATTCTTACCCCAGCCAGCGTGTCCGGATCGGTTTCCGGTCTATATTGTACAGATACCTGAGTCGCGGATAGCCCATGATCAGGACCGAAAAGATTTCATTTCCCGGAGGCAAGGCCAGGTCGGAACGGATATGCCGATTTTCCCGTGCCGCCGTGACGAGAAGCCCTATATAGGTGGATTCGATCCCCATGGTTCTGGCAAGAAGGCTCAGGGTCGTGGAAGCGATGACGCAATCGTCCTTGGACGCCCCCCGGTCCTGGGGAGCATGAAAAATCATGACGATGGGGGCCTCGTGAAAAATGGGGTCCGGTCCCCCCGCTTCCCTCGCCAGCTTGAACCTTTCCCCGTACTGGAGGGTTCTGCTCGCGCTCTCCGGCGCATCCTTGCCCTCGGCAGCCAACCGGGCGATAAACTGCCGGGCTTTCTCTCCCGCACTGATGAAGAAATCGATGGTATGGTCGGACAGCCTCTTCATCATGTCACGGTTCTCCACAACAACGATTTCGACCGCTTGGGCATTGCCGCCCGTAGGCGCATAGCGGCAGGCATCGATCAGCGTTTCCAGTTGCTCCCGCGGCACGGTTTTATTTTTGAAGTGGCGGTGGCTCCGGCGGTTCCTGAGGAATCGGATGAATGTCCCCGTTTCAAAATTGGCCGCCTCATCAGCGACAGGGAAGTTTCCCCTGTCCAGTTCACTGTGGCTGATGGCGCCGGTTCTGCACAGCGATAGGCAATGACCGCAGGCGATGCAGTTATTTATATCCGCCTGGGCGATGATTTCGCCGTCCAGGATACTGTAAACGCGAGGACAGCGGAGGATACAGAGGCCGCAACGGTCACATTTTGTCTTGTCGATTGAAACCCAATTCATATTATCTCCTTTTAATAATGCTTCTTCATATCAGATCATCATGTTTTGTCAATTGTGAAGGTCAGCCCCGCAAACTTTCGATAATAAAATATATCCTATTTTCCATTTTTCACCATCAAATATCCTATAGGACATATATAATGTACCAAATAGGACACTTTAAACAACGAAATTTTTGTATCTTGTTGATATCATAAAATAATTATCTTTGGCACGGTTTAAGCAATACCTAAATATCAAAAATAATTAAAAAGAAATTGGAGGATAAAAAAATGAAAACACTGAAGACAAAATGGATGGCAGGGATGTTTGCGGCAGTGATGGGGATATCCATGATGGCGCCGGCTTTGGGCATGGCCATGGGTGTCAAGGAATTTGAAAGCCTCTGGGGCAAACCGGCAAAAGTGGAGAAAGCACAGGACGGATCGGAACTTCTTTATTATACGGCCGATCATTATGTCGGATTGGAAGGGTATCAGATTTTCAAAGTCCAGCCCGACGGTCAGGTCATTGACAAGGGCTTCTCGGACAGCGTCTGGGAATTTACCATCAACGGCAATCAGGGCTGTGAATAAGTAACCCAAAGGGATGCCCCCGCCGGGCCTGTTCAAAGGTCCGGACGGCGGTGTCCCTCAAATAAGGGCCATGGGATACACGATCCTTCATGAACAAATCAGAAACAACCCAGAGACATACCCATATTCAAGTCAAGAAAAAGAGCGTTCGGAACACCGAATACTGAACACAGGCAATCCGGGGAGGCGATTATTGAGTCTCACTTTGGCCGGCAACCGGTCCGAGGTCAATAATGTTCGCGGTTATCCTGTGCCGAAGGGAGGTGGTTCCAATCGTAAGGTCCATTAAATAATGATTCTTTATGCGGATGTCACCTAATATTCTCCCGAAACATACCCGGGGGAGAACCAAACAGTACCAACAAGCAATACAGAATTTTAGGAGGAAACAAATGAAAAAATCTTTGCTCGTTTTGTTATCGCTGGGGCTTATTACCGCCATGGCGATGCCTGCCGCTGCCGTTGAGTTTAAGATCGGCGGTACGTGGTATATGCAGGGGTTCTATATGGACAACTACTCCCTGCTGGATAAGAATACCCAGTATCCAAACGACCCCTCATGGAATAACACGGGAGCGCCGAATGGGGGTTCCGGCGCCAACGCCCCCAATACGAACCGAACCAACAACCGTGGAGCCGTTGCCATGTATACACATAAATTGACTCTGCGCCCCATGGTCCAGATCGCGGAAGGCCTCTCGTTCCATATGCAGATGGATGCCCTGGAAGGCGTGATGGGCGATCCCACCTGGACAAACGGCACGCAGACCAACCAACGGACAAGCAACCTGACATCCAGCCGGTCCAGCATCGGCGGAAACGGCGCGCTCGTGCAGGAAAATTTTGAATTCGAGCAGGCCTTCGTTAAATTCAAAACCGGTATCGGTCAGTTCACGGCCGGTTATTTCTATCCCACGATGGATTACTTCGGCACCACGTTTCTCCAGCAGCCTTTTACCCGTTCCGCCATATCATTGACGAACACTTTCGGCCCTCTGAGTCTAAGCGCCGATATCGTCAAAATGCGGGAATACCGGAACCGGAGTTTCTACGGCGGCCAGAGCGGAACCAATGCGGTCACCAATTTAACAGGCAGCTACAATACAGCGGCGAGCAACGGCGTGGCTAATGATTCCGACGGCGATTTGTACGGTATTTACGCCGTGTATAAAATGAAACCCGGTGAAGTCGGTGTGGCCTATGAGTACTGGCGCGATACCATCACGAAGATCAACCCGGCTTATGCGCAGGCAACGAACCCTTCCTTTAGCACAAACGGGCCCGTTATTATTGCCGCAGCAGGCTCTGCGGCTCTTACCAACGGTTATGTCACACAGCTCAACAGGATCAATCCCTACACAAAATTGAGATTCGGGCCTCTCTATGTCGAGGCGGAAGGCTTCTACAGCTTCGGGAACCTGAAAAAATATGAGGCGTTAAGCTCCGCTCAGGCAGCGGCGTTCAACGCTGCAGGCGTTACACCGCCTTCCGATGTAACCCTGAGCGCTTTCGGCGCCTACGCCAAGGCCCAGGTGGATTTCAAACCCTTCTATGGCGGTTTGAAATTCATCTATAAGAGCGGTGATGATATGAAGTCGGCTGACAAATCGACAGGCAGTGTCGCCTATCTGTATGCCGACGACTACGGTTCACCCGCGGCAGAAACCTTGATTCTGTTCAACACCGATTATGCGGATCCCATGGGCTTCGCATACGGAAATGCCGTACGGTACCCCCAGATGCGCTATATCGACAATATCTGGTTCTATCAGGCCTTTATCGGCGTCAATCCGACGGATAAGTTAAATATCAATCTGCGGATTGCCTATATGCAGGCCGACAAGAAACCCAAGTCCGGTTACGGCGAAGTCGGCGCGGCAAAAGACGTGTTCGGCAATGCTATTGCCGGCGGCATCAAAGAATACGTATCGGATAAGATCGGTACGGAAATCGACCTGGTTGCCAGCTATAAGCTTTTTGACAACCTGACGTACACGGTCGGCGGCGGCTACCTGTTTACCGGCGATTACTTCAAAGGCTTCGATCAGGATGCCAAGACAAAGGACAACTACCTGCTCATGCACAAGCTGACATTGAACTTCTAAGCATCCCTGCCGGCTAGCGCATTAAGAAAAAATGCAGCATATCAAAAGCCCCGAAGGCATGCTTTCGGGGCTTTTTCTTTGAGGAACAGGACCTTTCTAACGGGCCTTCCTGCCGAAGGGAATGGCCAATTTCACCATCTTTTTCCTGAGCGTGGACGGATTGATCTGTAAAAGCCGGGCCGCGCCTTTTGCCCCGCCGACTTTCCCACCTGTCTTTTCCAGGGCGTGCAGGATGTGCTTCGACATGGCCTCGTCGAGGGACATATCTTCATTTCCCTCTTCCGCCGGCAACGGCCTGGGCACAGCGGCAGGCTGCACGGTCTCGCCGAGTCCGTCGAATGTCAGAAGGCTGCCTTTGCTCAAGATGAGCCCCCGTTCCACCATATTCTGCAATTCCCGGACATTGCCCGGCCAGTTGTAGGCCACGAGTTTCTTCATGGCTCCCGGCGCCAGCACGGGTACGGTCGCCAATCCCATTTCCCGCGTGCCTTTTTGCATAAAATGCTGCACCAGGACCGGAATGTCCCCCTTCCTTTGCCTCAGCGGCGGAATCATGATCGGAAAAACGTTCAGGCGGAAATAGAGATCTTCACGAAATGTTCCTTCCGAAAGCATGGCATCGAGATTGCGATGGGTGGCGGCCAGGACCCGGATATCCACCTTGACCGGTTCCGTGCCGCCGATGCGTTCGATTTCCTTCTCCTGCAGGACTCTCAGCAGGCGAACCTGCGCTTCAGGGGGCAGTTCGCCGATCTCATCCAGGAAAATCGTCCCGTGATGGGCCCGTTCAAAGCGGCCGCGCTTCTGGTTCAGCGCACCCGTAAACGCTCCTTTTTCATGCCCGAACAGTTCGCTGTCCATGAGGGTTTCCGGAATGGCCCCGCAGTTGACTTTGATGAAAGGACCGTCTTTCCGGGGAGACAGGTTATGAATGGCACTGGCGATCAGCTCTTTTCCCGTTCCCGTTTCTCCTAAAAGCAGGACCGGGCTGGAAAGGGGCGCCACCTGGTGGGCCATGTCCATAACGTGCTTCAGCCCGAAGTTGGCGCCGATAATGTCCTCGCCGGCCTGCTGGCGCAACTCGTCCTGGAAATAGCGGCTTTCGTCTTCAAGCAAGTCCCGCAGGCGTAAAACCTCCCGGTGGCGGAGATAGTTGCTCGTGGCGATGGCAAACGGCGAATGCAGTACCGACAGAAGATGCGTATGGTCCCGTGAATAGACCTTCCGCTGGTTATTGCCGATGGTGATAAAACCCAAGGTTTCCGTCTCCAGCCTTGTGCGAAGGATGATCAGGGCGGTATCCCGATTGACATGGCCGATGTTTTCCAAAAAAGCGGCATCGGGGGCGACATAATCCCCCACACGATCGATCGTGAAAACCGGCGGTTGAACACCGTTCTGGACCGCTTCCTCATACGCCTGACGGGCGGCGGCCATGATCGTTCTCGTGGCGGAAGTGGCCTTGCCGCCATCGACATCTGCCGTAGCAATCACTTCATAAATTCCCTGTCCGGGATAGATGACATTCAATGCGATAAAATCAGCCGGAATCATGTCCCGGATGAACATAAAGCAACGCCATAAGGCCTTTGCCATATCCAGGCTGCTGCAGAGCCGCAGGGTTGCTTCCCGGAAAAAATCTTTCTCGTCAATCATATCTTATCTCCTTATATCTATTCGATATGTCCTATTTTCCATTTCAAGTCAATAAATATCCTATAGGACATATATAATGTACCAAATAGGACACTTTAAACAACGAAATTTTTGTATCTTGTTGATATCATAAAATAATTATCTTTGGCACGGTTTAAGCAATACCTAAATATCAAAAATAATTAAAAAGAAATTGGAGGATAAAAAAATGAAAACACTGAAGACAAAATGGATGGCAGGGATGTTTGCGGCAGTGATGGGGATATCCATGATGGCGCCGGCTTTGGGCATGGCCATGGGTGTCAAGGAATTTGAAAGCCTCTGGGGCAAACCGGCAAAAGTGGAGAAAGCACAGGACGGATCGGAACTTCTTTATTATACGGCCGATCATTATGTCGGATTGGAAGGGTATCAGATTTTCAAAGTCCAGCCAGACGGCCAGGTTATTGACAAGGGCTTCTCGGACAGCGTCTGGGAATTTATCCTCAACGGCAATCAGGGCTGTGAATAAGTAACCCCAAGGGGATGCCCCCGCCGGGCCCGGTCAAAGGTCCGGACGGCGGCATCCCTCATGTTTTTACCGGCATCGTCTCTTCGGAACCCACCCTTTCAATTTGCATCGGCATAAAAAAAGCTTGACATATAATCCCGATTCTATTATCAACAGAATTGTTAACAATACTGCTGACAATATATGCCGGGAAACTTATGCGTTCCACTTACGACATCTATAAAGCCATCCGTGAAGACATCATTCAGGGAAAATTGAACCCCGGCGAGCGTCTTGTTGAGATGGAATTATGCGAACGCCTGGGAACGACCCGCGGGTACGTTCGCGAAGCCCTCAAGCTGCTCGGCGTAGACGGCTTTGTGATTCTCAGTCCCGGCAAGGGCGCCACCGTGGCCAAGCTTTCCTACCAGGAAACAAAAGACCTGTATGAGTTATTGTCGGCCCTGGAAGCCAAAAGCGTCGAACTGGCCGCGCCGCGCCTCACGTCCGCCGATCTGGACGCCCTCATGGAAATCAACAAAACCCTGGCAACCTGCATCCGTGCGGAAAAGCAAATCACCACGATGAAAGTGTGGCAGGATGCCAACATGCAATTCCACCGCTTGTTTGCGGAAAAATCCGGCAACAGGGAATTGAGGGAACTGGTTGAAAACATCAGGTGGCGGACCTTCGATTTCCGTTTTGAATATTTTTTTGAACCCTATTATGAATTTTTTGTAACCCAGCACGCATCGCTTGTTGAAGCCATCAAGAATAAAGATTTTCCCGAGGCCAAGCGGACCATGGAAGCTCATATCGAAAAAGCGTCGCAGATTTTTCTTAAAGCCTGGCAGGAGTCGAGATTTTGAAAAGATAGGGATCATGCCCCATCATCAAGTGGATCGGCATGGTCCTGTAAATTGATAGATATCAATCTTTCGGAAAGGTTGTCCCGATGCTGGATACAATACTTCAGTTAATCATCAACGGATTATTGCTGGGCGGCCTGTACGCACTGCTCAGCATCGGCCTCACGCTGATATTCGGCGTCCTGGAAGTGGTTAATTTCGCCCACGGCGAATTCCTCATGCTGAGCATGTACCTGACGTTTCTTCTGTTCCAGGCCTTCGGCATCGATCCGTATCTCAGCATCATCATTGTTCTACCCATCTTTTTCGTTCTCGGCCTGGTCATCCAGCAGATCATCATCAAGCCGCTGCTGAATGATCCGCCCATCAACCAGATCTTCGCCACCATCGGCCTGAGCCTCGTTTTACAGAACGTGGCCCTGCTCCTGTTCAAAGCCGATTTCCGGACCGTGAAGACGACCTACAGCAATGCGAACATCCTGATGGGAGAGCTTATCGTCAGCGTCCCCCGGCTCATTGCCTTCGGCCTGGCCATCAGCCTGATTGCGGCCCTGCTTCTGTTCCTCAAGAAAACCTTCACGGGAAAAGCCATCCGCGCCCTGGCGCAGCAGCGCAAGGCCGCCATGCTGATGGGGATCAACGTCTATCGGACCTACGCTATCGCTTTCGGCATCGGCATCGCCTGTGTCGGCGCCGCCGGGGCCATCATGATTCCCATGTTCTTCGTTTTCCCGACCGTGGGCTCCCTGTTCGTGCTGATCGCTTTCGTTACCGTAATCCTCGGCGGCTATAACAGCCTGGGCGGAACGCTGGTTGCCGGCCTGATTATCGGCATCATTGAAGGTTTCAGCGGATTCTATATTTCGCCCCATTTAAAGGAAGTCGTGTATTTCATCCTGTTCATCTTCATCCTGATATTCAGACCCACAGGACTTTTTGGAAGGCGGTAGGAGAAAAATGAACTCTTTTTTAAATACTGCAGCAGAATTTGTCGCCCGTCATAAAAAAATCCTGACGCCGGTCGCGATTATCCTCGCGCTCCTGATCCCCCTGATCCCCCAGAATCCTTTTTACCAGGACCTGCTGATCATGGTCCTTTTCTGGGCCATGCTGGCGTCGGCCTGGAATCTTCTGGGCGGTTTCGCCGGCCAGATTTCCCTGGGCCATGCCGGCTTTTTCGGTATCGGCGCCTACACCTCGACGATTCTCTTCCTGAACTACGGCGTATCGCCCTGGCTGGGCATGTTTGCCGGCGCCGGGGTGTCCGTCCTGGTGGCCCTGGTCATCGGTTATCCGACATTCCGCCTGACCAGTCATTTCTTCGCCCTGGCGACGATTGCTTTTGCCGAAGTTCTGCGGCTCCTGGCCTCCTTCTGGCGCGAACTCACCAACGGCGGGGTGGGGCTGCTGGTTCCCCACCAGGAAAGCGCGGCCAACTTCATCTTCGACAGCAAACTGCCCTACGCCTACGTCATCCTCTTCATGCTGCTGGCCGTCCTGATCTTCACATACATCTTGAAGCAATCACGGTTCGGCTATTATCTCGTCGCCCTCCGTGAGGATCAGAACGCGGCGGAAAGCCTGGGCGTGAATGCACATCGCTGCAAGATGATCATCCTTTTCATCAGCGTTCTCTTCACCTCCGTTGCCGGAACGTTTTATGCTCAGTACTTTGCGTTCATCGAACCGGATATCGTTTTTACCTCCACCCTTTCGATCCAGCTGGCCCTTCTTTCCATCATCGGCGGCATCGGCACCGTTTTCGGTCCCCTGATCGGCGCGTGCTTCCTGACGCCTCTCGATGTCTTTCTCCGGGGATGGCTGGGAGGTGTTTTGTCGGGATTGAATTTTGCCGTCTACGGCGTCGTCCTGATCGTGGCCGTCATGTTCCTGCCCGTGGGCATTGTCGGCTGGTTCAAGAAAATGGCGGGCCGGTATTCCCGAAAAATCCCGCTTGAATTGCCGGCGGAAAAAACGGACAGCCCCGCAACCGCTCCCGCGGCCCCTGCAAAACCCGGGCGACGGCCCGACCGGAATGCCGAACCCCTGATCTCGGTGGCATCCATCAGTAAACGTTTCGGGGGACTGGACGCCGTCAAGGACCTGGACTTTACGGTCTATAAAGGCGAAATCCTGGGGCTGATCGGACCCAACGGCGCCGGGAAGACCACCGTGTTCAACCTGATCAGCGGATTTGTCATCCCGGACAAGGGCACGATCACGTTCCGGGGGAAAAACATCACGTCCCTGAAAACACCCCATCGCTTCTGTCACGAAGGCATCGGCCGCACATTCCAGCTCGTCAAACCGTTTCAGAGCATGACGGTGCTGGAGAACGTCATGGTCGGCGCCTTCAACAGGATTAAAAATGCCGGGGCGGCGCAGGCGGAAGCATACAACATTTTGCGACGCATCCATCTGATCCATCACGCCCGGACCCTGGCCGCCAACCTGACCATCGCGGACCGCAAACGACTGGAATTGGGACGGGCCCTGGCAACGCAGCCGGAACTTCTGCTGCTGGATGAAGTCATGGCGGGACTGAACCCGAAAGAAACGGAAGACATCATCCAGGTTATCAAATCGATTGCCGACGACGGCATGACGATCCTGATGATCGAGCATGTCATGAAGGCCGTTATGGCCCTCTCCGACCGCATTGTGGTCATCAACAACGGCATGAGGGTCGTGGAGGGGCTGCCCGATGAGATTGCCAAGGACCAGAGGGTCATTGATGCCTATCTGGGGGAGGAATATCATGCTGGCATTAAATAACATCAGTACGCATTACGGGGATCTTCAGGCCTTGCGGCGCGTTTCGCTCACGGTCACGGAAGGCCAGATCGTCTCGATCGTCGGCTCGAACGGCGCGGGCAAAACAACGCTGATCAACACCATCTCGGGGGTCCTCCCGTCCGTGGAAGGCACCATGACCTTTCTGGGACGGGAACTCCAGAACCGGCCCCCCCATGAGATCGTCGCACAGGGCATCGTGCAGGTGCCCGAAGGCCGGCTCCTGTTTCCCTACATGAGCGTCATGGAAAATCTGGAGCTGGGCGCATACAACGCGCGCTCGCGGGCGGATTTACACCGTCTGCTCGCTATGGTCTTCGACTATTTCCCCAAGCTGAAGGACCGCCGGGCGCAATTGGCCGGAACGCTGAGCGGGGGCGAGCAGCAGATGGTCGCCATCGGACGGGGGCTGATGGCCAAACCGAAGCTCCTCATGCTGGATGAACCGTCCCTGGGCCTGAGTCCCCTGGTGGTCCGGAATGTCTTTGAAACCATCCAGAAAATCAGGACGGACGGCATCACGGTGCTCCTGGTGGAACAAAACGTTTTCCGGTCCCTGCAGATATCCGATGTGGCCTATGTCCTGGAAAACGGTTCCATCGTACTCCAGGGCACGGGAAAGGACCTCCTCGAAGACCCCCGCGTGAAGGAAGCCTATCTGGGTATATAAAGTCCGGCCGATGAGCAGCCGGAGAATAAAATAAATCGGAATGGAGGGAAAAATGAAGAACTACATATCCAAGATGCTGGTCGCCACGGCCTGTCTGGCCCTGGTCCTGACCGTAACGGTGAATGTGCATGCCCAGGATATCAAAATCGGGGCTCTTTACCCGCTCAGCGGCCCCATGGCGCTGCTCGGCAATCATGACATGAACGGTGTGGAACTCGCAACGGATCTCATCAATGAACGAGGCGGCATCAAGGGGAAGAAGATAAAGCTCGTCAAGGGCGATGCGCCGACGCCGGATGCGGCCCGTTCCGAGGCCGAACGGTTGATCAACGTGGAGAACCTGAACGTTATTTTCGGAACCTATTCGAGTTCCCTGTCCTATGTGGCCTCTTCGGTGGCGGAAAAACACAAGCGGATCTATTGGGAGACGGGGGCCATTGCCGACAACATCACGCAGAGAAGTTTCAAGTACCTCTTCCGGCCCTGCAGCAAGGCCAGCAACTTCGGCAATGCCGCCGCGGACTTTACCATGGAACAACTGTCCAAAGACCTGAAAATCCCGGTAAAAGACCTGAAAGTCTGCATCATGCATGAAGACTCCCTCTACGGCACGTCGGTCATGTCGGCGGCCATCAAACGCCTGAAAGACAGCGGCGTCAAAGTCCTGGCCACGGAAAGCTACAGCAAATCCGTCACGGACCTCTCGCCGTTGATCATGAAATTCAAGTCCCTGAAACCGGACGTTGTCCTGGCGACCTGTTACGTCAACGACGCCATTCTCTGGCAGCGCCAGATGCGGGAATTGAACCTCAATATCAAAGCCATGGTGGGATCCGGCGGCGGTCACGGCATTTCCGATTTCCCGAAAGCCTTGGGGAAGGATGCGGACGGCGTGTTCAGCGCCGATTTTCCGCTCATCAAGAATCCCAAATCCCTCGACCCCAAACTGGATCCGCCGCTGAAGACGGTTTTCGAGCGCTATAAGAAGAAGTTCGGCGAAGATCCCGATATGCATGCCATGGCTTCCTTTACCGGCGCCTGGATATTCTATAAGTACGTTCTTCCCAAGGCGGCCTCCATGGACCCCGAAGCTTTGAAAAAGGTGATTTTGCAGGTGGACGTCCCCATGGGCGGCACGCATATGGGGTGGGGCGTAAAGTTCCAGGGGGACAAAGATCCGGAGCCGGGCCAGAATACGCGGGCCTTCGCGGTCATGAATCAATGGCAGAACGGTATTTATTATGCGGTCTGGCCCCAGCGTTATGCCGAAACCAAGACCATTCTCGTGCCGCTGCCGGCATGGAAAGACAGGAAATAAACAACAAGGAGCTTAAAATTATGATTACAGGTGATCAGTATAAGGAAAGAATCGCTAAACTCAAACCGAACGTTTTCCAGCGGGGCAAGCTGGTGGACCGTTTCGATCCCTCCATTCTGGGGGGTATCCATGTCATGGCCGCCACGTACGATTTTGCCGCCGCACCCGATTTCAACGGCGTCGGCGTGGCGACATCCCATATCACGGGGGAACGGATCAACCGCTTTACCCATATCCATCAGACCATGGAAGACCTCCTGAACAAGCAGAAAATGACCCGCCTGTACTGCCAGGAAGTGGGCGGCTGCATCCAGCGCTGCATGGGCATCGACGGCCTGAACGCCCTGTCCATCGCCAGTTATGATGCCGATGAAAAACACGGCACGAGCTATCACAAAAATTTCATCGAATTCATGAAAAAAGTGCAGGCCGAGGATCTTTCCCTGGTCTGCGCCCAGACGGACGTAAAGGGGAACCGCCCCTGGCGGCCGGGGAAGCAGCAGGACCCCGATCTCTACCTCCGGGTCGTAGAAAAGCGGGCCGACGGCATTATCGTCAACGGCGCCAAAGCCCATAATTCCTGCTCCGCCTATGCGGACGAGATCATCGCCCTGCCGACCCGGAACATGGTGGCCGATGAGGGAGACTGGGCCGTGGCTTTTTCGATTCCCGCCGACTGGGAAGGCGTGACGATCATCAACGGCGCTTTCTCGCCGCCGCCGCGCAAGAAGCTGGATGCGCCTTACAATAAGCTCGGGATCTCTCACTCCCTCACGGTCTTCGACAAGGTCTTCGTCCCGTGGGAACGGGTGTTCCTCTGCGGAGAAACGGAGCAGGCGGGCAAGGCGGCCCTTTTCTTCGCCCTGTACCATCGGCACAGCTACTGCGGCTGCAAGGCCGCCCTTTCGGAGATTTTCACGGGCGCCACGGCCCTGGCGGCGGAGTATAACGGCATCGCGAACGCCCAGCATGTGCGCCATCAACTGGCGGAAATGATCCAGATCGTGGACCTGATCTTTGCCGCCGGCATTGCCGCAGCCACGAATTACACAAAGGCCGGTTCCGGTACGGCCATTCCCGACACGAACTACTGCAATGCGGGCCGGATGCTGGCCGGGGAAGCGATTTACGGGGAATACGAAGCCCTGGCGGCCATCGCCGGAGGACTTGCGGCCACGCTTCCCCATGAAGAGGATTTCTATGATGAGAAGATCGGGCCTTACCTGGAGAAGTACATTATGCGGAATCCCGATATCTCGGCGGAAAACCAGCACCGGGCGTTCCGTCTGTTCCAGGATATGATGTCTTCCGTCTGGGGCGGCCATAAGCTGATCGATGCTCTCCATGGCGGCGGTTCGCCGGTCATCGAGAAAGTCGCCATCTATCGCGACCACAACATCGAGCATTCCAAAAACATCGCCAAGAAACTGGCCGGCATCCCCTACGAGGGCTCGACCAGGGGCATCTTCAGGGAAAAACGCTCCTGGTACTGAACCGGAGAAGGAGAGACCGTTAACATGGGAAAAACGAAGGAAGGCGCCCTTTCGGACGTAACCGTCCTTGATTTTACCTGGGTCCTGGCCGGACCGCATGCCACGAAGACCCTCGCCGACATGGGGGCCAATGTCATCAAAGTGGAACGATACGGGGATGGCGCCAATGAGCGATGGCAAAATACCCGGGTCGAGCATGACGGGGTCATCCAGAGTTCTTACCATATCAACGTCAACCGGGGGAAGAAGAGCATCTGTCTCGACCTCAAGCATCCCCGGGGGGTCACGATTATCCGGGAACTTCTTGAAAAAACGGATATCCTGATCGAAAATTTTGCGCCCGGCGTCATGGACCGCCTGCAACTGGATTATGAGTCGGTCCGGGAAATCAAGCCGGACATCATTTATTGCTCCATCTCCTGCTTCGGGCACTGGGGCCCTTTCAGCAGCAAACCGGGATACGACGTCATCGCCCAGGCGGCCAGCGGATGGGTGGGTCAGAGCGACCCGCCCATCATGGGCCCCGTTTCCATCGGCGACACCACGGCGTCCATGCATGCCTGCACGGCCATGCTCGCCGCTTTGCATCATAAGGTGGTGACGGGGGAAGGGCAGAACATCGACATCTCCATGGTGGACTGCCTGTTTTCGCTTCACGAGCATGCCCTGCCCTGGTACTGGATCGGCGAGGCTCTGGGCAATCCGCTCAAGACGTACCGGACGGGCCAGAAGAGCAATTCTTCCGCGCCATACGGCATTTACAAAGGGCAGAACGGCTTCATCGCCATTGCGAGCCTGACGGAAAGCCGTTGGCCCCAGCTCGTGGACCTCATGGGGGCACCCTTTGCCTGGCTGAAGACGGATCCCCGGACCGTCGATGTCCCGACGCGCAGCATGCCCGAGAATACGGTCATCATCCATGAAGCCGTGGAGTCATGGGTCTTGTCCCAGGCCTCCGTGGAGGAGGTGGAACGCCAGCTGGATACCATCGGCATTCCCTGTTCCCGGGTAAAAAATGTCGCGGAACTGGCCACCATGGATCCCCACATCACGGCCCGGGAGATGAGCCCCTGCATTGATCAGCCATTCCTGGGTCCCATGAAAATGTTCGGCAGCCCGCTGAAATTTTCCGAGACGCCCTCGAAAATCCGCGGTTACGCCCCGTTTCTGGGGCAGCATAACCGGGAGGTCCTGATGAAGGAACTGGGCTACCCGGCAGATCGCATTGCGTCCCTCTACCGGGACAGGGTCCTTTACCATGCCCCGGAGGTTGAGAAACTGCCCGGATGGGGAGAGGATATGAGATAAAAGATTCCTCACCGGAATCATGACGTGCAGGTAGGGGCATATTTGAAGCTACGGGCGGGTTTGAAAAGCATCCCTGCACATAAAGCGGCATCATTGGGGTATTCAGGGTATAAAGGATACAAAGTCCGGATGCCCGGCAAGAACAGTCGGGCATGACAAAAAGTGCCTCATTCAACGGCATGGAAGCCTGCCTGTTACGAACCTAATATTTTTCGCCCCAAAATGGCGGTTTTTTCAAAATTACGTCAATTCTCGACGCAATTTTTAATTTCTCCATAAAATCGATAAGTTATCTCACCTAAAATGAGAAAAATTTTTCGACCCGATTTTTCACCCATATTAGCAGGTCAGTATGAGGTCGTTTTCCATGCCATTGACAGAAGGAATTCCTCTCATGTCCTCCGCCGGCGGAGGTGACACGCAGTGACGGAGGTGGACATGAAACGGCCATCACGATTTTTCATTTCATAGACCGTATTTCTGCAAAGAGGGTGTGGATGGACAGGGATTTACGTTTGTCGTCTTTCGGCCAACCGAATAAATCGTTCACAGCATCAATAAGCTGCTCCCTGGAAAGGCCGCATAAACGGATCGCTTTTTTGACGGCGGCGGCGATGCCAATACAGTATTCTTCATATCTGAATTCCTTGGTTTCGCCGGGGATCGGTTCGTCCTTGGTCAACTGTTGGCATAATTGGATGTAGGCTTCGACGGGGGATTCAAAGTCAAAAACTGTTTGCGTATCTAAAAAAACCTTTCGTTTTGTCATTGACTTATCCTCTTAATTAGGGTTATTAATGAGCCTCATTTGAGGCGCCGTTTTTATCAGGCTACAGCCGTCTTGCTGGTTTTTCTTTTCGGCGCTCTTAAATAGTATTCCGGAAAGACGTCCCAGGGCTCTTTTCCGATTTTTTCCGCTACGGCCCTCATGATCCGGTATGAGACGGTTTTCCGATGAATAACTCTTGATATGTTGATTTCGGCAATGCCAAGCTCATTGGCGATGTCCTTTTGAGTAACGCCGCGATCTTTGAGCTTGCCTTGAATTTTGCCTGGGGTCATGGTTGCCTTCCATATTTTGGGATTGATGTCTAAAACTGCCCGGCTTATGGATAAGGCTTATAAACCGATAAAATCGGTTCATACCATTTTGATGGTAATTTTAGGTTGTAATCGATATAACTTATTAAATTTAAATAAATATAATGAAGGAAAACTTAGAATCATCAGTGATAATAAGCAATATGAACCAATAGAGGCAACTCCTGATCAGGTCCGGATTAATGGGAAAGTAATCTGGTTTGGAAGGGATTTGGAGAGGTGAGAAACCCCGATCCCATTATTCAAAAATTTCTTAATTGTGACTCGGCGTATGGTTTATCAAATGTTGGTCGGTATAAATGCACATATTGTAAACATTGGACTGATGCAGAGCGATGCAAAATAACTGATAATACCAGTAGAATGTTATGAGGAGGTGCTCCGGTGGACACAGTCAGAATTGCTAACCTGAAAAGCATTCGGGACTCTGGTATTATAGAACTAAAACCTATTACAGCCCTCGTTGGTAAGAATAGTTCTGGGAAAAGCAGTTTCTTACGTTTTTTCTCACTCTTACGTCAGAGTAATGAAGTCCGAACAAGAAGTCCGTTCTTGTGGTACGGGCAATACGTTGATTATGGGAGCTTTAAAGAAGCTCTGAGGTATAATGCCGACCCACAAGAAATCGTACTTGAGTTCTCATTCGGTCTCACTAGTGATTTACTGGAAGACGTTTCTCCATCACATTGGTACTTCCGTCACATCAAAAAACGGCTTGCTTCGCTAAGTGATATTACTGCGAGCGTGGAACTGACGTTGGTTTGTCCGCAGGATACAGCGCGTTTTAGCAGTATCGTTTTGACTGTTGGTGATGATAAAATTAATCTTTCGTTTGATGATGGGGATAAAGTTAATGCGTTCCTAGTCAATGATCTAGACATAATATCTCTAACGCAAGAATATGTGACGCTTGCAATGGGAAAGACTATTCCAGTAATTACGACCAAAAAATTGCCAGAATTTGTTGATAAGAGAAGGGATTATTACTCTTATGTTTATGGGGGAGTTGACATCGCTACGCAAGCAGCGTTAGTGAAAGCCACCTCAAGCCTTTTCCATGGAAATACTGCCCCAAGTAAACGTAATAATATTGTTAACCGCATCACCATTGAGCCTCTTCCCCAATTTTATCAGAGCCTTCTTAGCATCCCTGCTGGAAGTGTTTTTCAATCGAATGTGCAAGCCCTTGCTGGCAATATCTTCATGACAAAGATTAGAAACCTGGCAATAGCCTCAATCGTGCCCGGCATTCTCTTAATCGCAGACGAGGAATTAAGCAGAGTAGCACATAATGTTAGATCGATAGCTCCCATCAGGGCAACGGCTGAAAGATATTATCGAAAGCAGGATCTTGGGATTGACGAGGTAGATTATAAAGGTCAGAATCTGGCCATGTACTTGGGCGGTCTCAGTGCGGGCGAAATGAATTCTTTTCAAGAATGGACCATCGAGAACCTTAAGTTTCGTGTTTCCGTCAAAGATTCAGAAGGACATCTCGCAGTATTCTTGCAGGAACAAGAAGGATCGAACAAATACAATCTGGCGGACAGTGGATTCGGTTTCTCTCAAATACTTCCTATTGTGGCACAATTGTGGTCTATTCTTAATCCCCGTATCCTTTCGCGCAGGAAGGTTTCGGCTGCAAACATATTTACGATTGAACAACCTGAATTGCACTTACATCCAAGTCTACAGGCGAAGGTTGCAGACTTGCTCATTGCTGCAATCAAACAGGCAAAAGAAAAAAAGATCCAACTAAAACTCATAGTGGAAACCCACAGCGAGGCAATCATAAATAGACTTGGTAATCAAATCGCCAGAGGCAACCTATCTTGTCAAGACGTCAATATTGTCTTGTTTGAGAAGAGGGGACCAAACGATAGTACTGAAGTATCTTTGGCGTCGTATAGTAAAGATGGGTATCTGCAAAATTGGCCTTTTGGTTTTTTTGAGGCAGAAGAAGAATAGGAAATGCTCTTCGTACTTCATGATACGCTAAATGATAAAACAGATGATTTTTTTGAAAGTATAGCAACGGCTATAGAAAATATAGCAACAGCCGCAAGAGAAGGAAAGCACATACTGGTTGGAAGTAGAGAATTGCTTCAGCGTCTATCTGGGTTATCATTCATTTCGCCCGCCAATTTAGCTTCAATAAGAAAATGCAGAGAACAAGCCCCTGAATACGGCAATCTAAAGCATAGCGCCAGTGATTTTGTACAAGTGATGCCTGATGGGGAAGCTACCGTTGACATAGTAAATGGCCAAAGAGTTATCACAGTACCGATACGGAAATTTGCCGACACATCCATGATTCAAGAGACAATATTGATTGGTGAAAATTTGCTTGATATTCGATTCTATAAAATAGTAGCGCGCGTTTACGCATCAAAAAATAAGATGGGAAAAATGAAAATACGCTCTGACGGACAATTTGGAGGCGGGACCACAACAGTCGACCTGTATCAAAAGTTACAGGATGAAGACGAGAGGTTCTGTCTGTGTGTTGTTGACAGCGATAAAAGGTTTCCTGGCAGTGGTTTAGGCACAATTGCACAAAAGATCGTTACTATTGACGATAATAATAAAACTACAACCAGGCAGATTTCCCTTTTATGCCGGGAAGCCGAGAACATGATTTCCTTACCGCAACTAGAATCAGTATGTGAAAAAGAAGTGTCAAGGGTTGAAGCTCTTCGTGTACTAGGCAAAATAGAAAGCTGTGATCATGAGGCAAGATTTTATATAGATCTTAAGAATGGCTTAAAAATAGCCAACATATTAAAATTGCAAGACAAAACATGCCGACAGTATTGGATTAACTCTATTTCTGATATTTCCAGCTTAATTGGCACATGTAAAAGTCCGTGCCTTGAAGGTGGGGAATGCTGTGGAGAGGAAAAGAACTGCAAATGTGCTATCATGCCCGGTTTCGGCGAGGCTATTTTAAAAAACGTAGTAGATAAGCTAGAACGATACTCGATACCTAAGGTTGCTGAGATGATTTCTGGTCCTGTAATTGATGAATGGATGAGAGTTGGGCGTATAGTTTTCTCTTGGTGTGTTGGCAAGGAACGCCAGTTAGCCTGACCGTGCGAGGTAAATAGGGGTAGATGGAGAATTCTAGGGACGGATTTGATGGAACGACATGGCGACCCATAAAATACCCATCCATAAGCTCAGCAAAAAAGCCTTAAAAGGCGTCATTGAGGAATTTATTACCAGAAACGGCACCGATTACGGCGCGATCGAGGTTCCTCTGGAAACGCTTTTTGGACAGGTAAAGGAAAAACTGGAAAAAGGATTGGCGGTCCTGATCTTTGATGACGAAACTGAAACCACGAATATATTTCCGGCGGACGATCCAATTTTAAAAAAACTCGATTCCGGGTCTTGATCGCGAAGGCCGGATAGCGTCATGATGGCTGCGTCCTCATCGTTTCTTGCGCTTGCTTTTTTTGTGACGATTGGCTGTGTCGGGAAATATCTGTTTGCTCAACGAAACATCAATGCCATGCCGGCGCTCTTGCTCCTTCTTTCTCTTATTCCACCACCGGCTTATGACAAAGCTGACGACCACGCCAAGCAAAACCCCGATCACCATTGATACATCGGATCCGTCCATGAATCTCCTTTTCTGAATGCGGCCGTCGTCCAACGCGCGCTATGCCTGCATGACGTGTCGCGTGGGATTTATCGACGCCGTTTTGAACTTACGACACAATGATTCCCCAGGCAACAAAAAAAGCGCAAGAATTGTCATTCCCGCCCGATCGGGCATCCGGTGCAAAGACTGGATGCCCCATCGGGCCGGGGAGGTTTTGTCTATCGCGACAATGCAGACATTACCGCTTCATGGATGATCTCGAAAGCTCTGTCGCAATCATCTTGCGTCAGAATGAGCGGGGGCACCATCCGAATGATATTGGTGCCAATGGAGGTTACCAAAAGCTTCCGGTCAAGACAGGCATGTTTGATATCCACGCTGTTGATTCCTTCAAACTCAACGCCGACCAGCAGTCCTTTTCCTCTTACTTCTTTGACATTGGGCAGCAAGGCCAGTTTGCTTTTTAAATATGCTCCCATTTTTTCGGCATTTTCAGCCAAGTTCCTGCCCAGCAACTCGTTAATTTGCGCATACGACGCTGCACAGCAGACGGGATTCCCTCCGTAGGTGCTTCCATGGGACCCCACGGAAAAAACCTTGGCGATCTCATTCGTTGTGCAGATGGCGCCAATCGGCATGCCACCGCCCATGGCCTTGGCCATCGAGACAATATCCGGCTTAATGCCATAGTGCATGTAACCCATGATCTTTCCGGTTCTGCACCATCCTGTCTGTATTTCATCGATGAGAAAAAGCATACCCTTTTCATCACACAACTCGCGAAGTCCCTGCATAAATTCGACCGTTGCCGGATAAACACCGCCTTCCCCTTGAATGGGCTCAATCAGGATTGCGATGGTGTTGTCGGTGCAGGCGTCTTTAAAGGATTGCAGATCATTGAAATCCGCATATGAAAATCCGGGGAGCATGGGTTTTAATCCATTCTGTAAGGCATTATCGGGTTGACCGGTTGCCGACAATGCTCCGTAAGTCCGTCCGTGAAACCCCAGCTTAGCCGTTACAATATGATATTTTTCCGGCCCGAAATGATCAACGCCATATTTTCTTGCCATTTTGATCATGGCTTCGTTGGCTTCCGTACCGGAATTTTGAAAAAAAATCTTTTCCATGCCAATCGTCTCACAGATTAGCCTGGCCAGGACCGCTTGGGGAACGGTGTACGGATAATTAAAGGTATGGATAATATCCTCGGCTTGATCTTTGATCGCGGCAATAACCTTTTCATTACCGTTTCCCGTACTATTGACCGCAATTCCTGCATAAAAGTCCAGGTACTTTTCTCCATTTTCGTCAAACAGATACATGCCCTTACCGGTCTCGGCGATAAAATCGAAACGCTCGTACGTATCGATCATGTACTTTTTTACGGTTTCCTTCAGTTCCTGGTTGGTCATGCCGATTTCATTTAATTTCATTCTGTATTTACCTCTCTTGTTCATTCTAAGCTCAAACTCTGAATATGCCGTGGTTAAGAAAGAGAACCATAAACGACGTTCCCCCCAACCATTGTCATTTCTATTTTTAGATTCAATAATTCCGCCGGTTCAATCCGGGTCGGATCGGATGACGGGATGATGAGATCAGCCAATTTCCCCGGTTCAATCGTGCCTTTGATATTTTCTTCAAAAGTGGCATAGGCACCGGCATGCGTAAACATTCTCAAGGCATCTTCGATGGAAATGCATTCCCCGGTCCCCACACAATCGCCGGAATCACATTTTCGGGTGACAGCGCAATAAAGACCATAGATCGGATTTCCGTTGATAACGGGCCTATCCGAACTGCCTGGTACGATAGCACCCAGATCGAGCATGCTTTTTACAGGGAATTCCCAGGCAACGCGTTCCCGGCCCAGATTGTTAATATGAGAATCTCCCAGACTATAAAAGAAGCCCGGTTGCATGACCGGAATAAGCCCTAAGTCCACCACTCTTTTGCGCTGCCGCGGGGCGCAGACTTGACAATGCTCAACCCGGTGACGGTGATTCGTTCGGGGGTTTGCTTTTAAGGCTTTCTCAAAAGAATTCAAGACCATATCGATTGCCTGATCGCCAATGGCGTGAATTGAAATCTGGAAGCCTGCATCATGAGCATTCTTGATATTCCGGTCGAATTCTTCCTGATTCATATAGAGGATCCCTCTGTAGCCAGGCTGGTGTGCATAGGGTTCTATCAATGCCGCTGATGCTCCGCCCACCCCTCCATCGGAAAACATCTTGATGGAGCCTAATTTCAACATATTATCGCCAAAAGGGCATTGAAGCCCAAGAGACTGCGTATTGGCCGCAATTTCCTGTCCCATCATCAGATACGTCCGCACTCGCAGATATCCCTTTTCTCTGGCCTCACCCCAAGCCTTCAGTTCATTTTTGATAGTGAACAATGTGCTGGCATCGGCACCGCTGGTGATCCCCTGGGAAAGATACTTGTCACTCATCAATTTAATAGCTTCGACGAGCGTCGGTCCCGAATACGGCGGAAGCAGTTTTTTCACCAGGTCCTGTGCAGTCTCCATGAGAATCCCGACAGGTTCCCCTGAAGCCGGATCGCGGACAATTTCCCCCCCGTAAGGATCCGGCGTATTCCTGTTTATTCCGGCTAATTCCAACGCCTTGCTGTTTACAGCAATCATGTGGCCGCAGGTACGGGTAAGCGTTACCGGATGTTCAGGGGCCGCCAGATCCAGATCCCAGCGATTAGGCTGTCTTTTGTCAACAAGTTTGCTGTCATCATAGCCCCAGCCACGAATCCATTCCCCTGGTGCACAGGTCTTCCCTTTCTCGGCAACCAGGGCTTTAATCTCTTCAATGGAGGACACTTGCGGAGAGGAGACATCAATTTCCATGAGTACGGTGCCGTACATGAGCATATGACTGTGCGCGTCATTAAAACCGGGCATCAGCGTCCTTCCCGCCAAATTAACAACCTTTGTTCCGGGACCGGTTAAAACCTCGACGTCGCCATTGCTACCCGCCGCAATTATTTTATCGCCCCAAACGGCAACCGCTTCAACTCGAGGTTGACGTTTGTTCATGGTAATGATGTTGCCGTTTTTAAATACCAAATCTGCTTTGAACATTTCGTTTTCTCCATCATCTGAAACTAATTGATAGGGACGCAATCCTTTCCCTACGCATCGGCGGCGGCCTTCTCCGCTTTAATCGGCACGCCCACAACCACGTCATCTTTGGTTTCCCTCATAAAATAGGCAACGACCCCGCCGAGAGCGAAGACAACGGCAATGCCGCCGATGGCGACGGCCAGATTATACTTCTCTGCCACCCCGCCGAGAATCATGGGCACCAGCACGGCGCACATCCGGCCGGTCGTGTAGCAGAAAGAAGTGCCGACGCCACGGAGACGCGTGGGAAACTGTTCGGCAACAAAGGCCGCCAGGGGACCCCAATACCCGTAACTGACAAACCCGAACAACATGCCCATCCAGAAGATAGCTTGAGGATTGCTCATCATGATCCAGATCAGCACGACGATCCCCGACCCGACCCCGCCAATGATAAAATTCCAACGCCTTCCCAGACGATCGGCCAAATAACCGAAAACATAGTAGCCGATGAAGCCCGCAATATTGATGCCGAGCAGATATCCTGCCATGGACTTGAGGTTGAGGCCGCGTTCCTTTGCGAGGAATGTCGGTATCCACGTCCCGGCGCCCCAATAGGCAACCAGGCATGATGCGCAGAGCAGGGTGCATAAGATGGAGTTTTTCAAATAATGCCCTTTGACAATGTCCGTCCATTTGCCTGTCTCGGCTACGCCCGTCTCTCCGACGTGATGATGAACAATGCCCTGCCGCTTTTCTTCCTGGTGCCGGAGCCAATCCGGCGATTCAGGAACCCATATCATGATGTAAATGGCTGCCAGAATGGACGTGATACCGAAGAAAAACAAGGCCTGCCAGCCATAGACGGGTACCGCATACGCCGCCACGGCCAACGCGAACCCATAGCCGATGGGCCAGCCGCTTTGAACTGCCGAGGTGGCAATGGCCCGTTGCTTCGGAGGAAAGAATTCCGTCATCAAGGCGCCGCCGATAGCCCATTCCCCGCCCAAACCCAAACCGGCCAGGAATCGTAAAATCAATAACTGAATATAATTTTGTGCAAAACCGCAAAGAAATGTCAGGATACCGAACCAGACCAGACAGGCGACAAGGGCCTTTTTCCTCCCCCACTTGTCCGTAATGGGCCCCCAGATATAACCGGCCAGCGCCGCACCGAAAATCGTTGCCGTGGCAACGGCGCCCGCCTCCACCATGGAGATGCCCCAGGCCTTGATCAGCAGGGGAATGGCCAGTGCCAGGACCATGAAATCCACGGCATCAAATACATATCCGAATGTTGCGCCCGCTAAAGCCTGCCATTTGAACTTATGTGGATCTACCATTGCTGCTCTTGCTTTCTCCGCCATAACCAATATTCCTCCCTTTCTATAATAATGTATAAAACTTAAGTGTAATTTTATATGACACTATTAATATACCGGGTTGGGCAATTTTATTTTTTCCTATTGCCCAGCTTGTAATTCTGGAAGGCAATGATGCGACAGATTAAGAGCAGGCCGCGATTTTTCTAAGTTTCCGATGGGTGCTATCTTAGGCCGAGCGATCCTAAAATCAATCAGTGATTGTTTTTATATTGGTCATACGGTTCACGTATGATCGTTTCCGTGAATATGATCCAGTCATACGCTTTATCATATGGCTAACGTATGATTAAGAAGGGACATCGCGGGCGGACAGGACGAGACCTTTTCCGGAACCGGGAAATCATCAGGAATGTGATGTTATGGCTATGGCTATGAACAAGGCAATCCACATAATCATGGACATTGATTTGTATGTCTTTTTTTGCGGCGTATCGGCATATGCGGCGAAAGAGAACGCACAACCGAAAATAAACAGACCCATAATCAAGTAGTCAAAATTCATGCTTTCCTGCTCAGGAATCGGTATTGGTCCAAAAAGAACGTGTTATCAGGCCTTTATTTCCATTATACATCCATGATTTCAACCAGTTTACTTGGTCCGGCCCCGTTTCCGGACTTCTCTTTCTTTGTGTGCAAACAGCCCCGCCGCAGCCAATTCGCCAATAAGCGACTGGACGTGCTCCCAAACAGATGGCATGGCCTCACCAATCGCGGCATTGACCGCGAGCACTTTTTCCAGCGGAACTTTGTTCTCGCGCCAGCTCTGCCCGTTATTCTTTACGTTCTGCAGCACGGGCATGAGCCTATCTACTGCATACGCGAACACCGCTTCCTGGGATTCCCGCGCCTCATATTCCTGCCAGCGAGACATACACCAGTCCGCCTGCGGCTCCGGCAAAAGACCGAAAATGCGACGCGCAGCCCGCTGCTCAGATGCAGCTCGATCTTCGCTATGCTCTTGATAGATAATTTGATCCCCTGAATCGATTTCTGGAATATCATGGACCAGGAGAACTTCAACGACCCGGACGACATCCACCGATGTGCGTGAATACTGAGCCAGCAATAGCGCCAGGAGGCTAACCTGCCAGCTATGCTCGGCCGAGTTCTCATAGCGCTCCAAGCCAACCGGCTTCGTTTTGCGGAGCACGGCCTTGAGCTTTTCCAACTCGATGATGAAGTCGATGATTCGCTGGAGATCGCTATTCAATCGCACCATCCTTCTCGAAGTAAATCAGCCGCCGAGTATACGAGGGCGGCTGGATTGGTTCGTTATGACGTTCTCAACCGCTTCAAGAGATTATCGTAATCGCCATGAGATCCGATCCAGAACCATATTATCTGGTTGTCTTGTTGTATCTCAACAGTGCGGTAATCCTTGGTGACGCGCAGAGCAAAAATCGCTCGCGTCGAATGTATCCGCTTGGAATCGAGATTGGGATGATAAGGGTTTTTCTTGAATCTCTCGTATGCCTCTTTTGCCTCATTTCTGATCTGCTCGGGCAATTCCTTATAGCATCCCCAGAAACAATCAGTTGTTCGGGAGATCATAGATCCTCGGTGTTCAAAGGTCTTGTTCGCCCCTGCTTATGTGCGGCAAGAGTCTCGTCGGCAAGCTTATCCAGCACATCTTCCGAGCCGGCAAAAGCCTTTTCCCATTTTCCTTCCGTTTCTAGTTCCTCCATCACCCATTTTGCCAGGGCATTTTGCTCAACCGCTGGAAGCTTGGATGCCTCCTTGAACGCTCTTTCCAGGAGTTTTGTCATGTTTTTTCAACTTTCTTCGCATGGTTACCAGTGAACGGTGCTGTATGTTACCACAACAAATCGACAAAAGTCACGTCGGCAACTCATTTGTCCGAACGGGCTATTCGGGGGTCGGACAAAGCGAAGTCTATGATTATTCATAATATATGTCAAAATGACTCTTGTTTTGGGGTCTTAAATCGCTGTTTTTGGCAGCAAAATGGGTATCGCAAGGGACACGTTTTCAGTGGATACAATACGCTTCATCGCCCGCCCTGCATTCCTACATTCTCTTAGCGCCATGTTTTCAGGGCCAAAATTGGCCGCTTTAGGCTAAAAAAGGGCCATTTATTAACCATAAGAGACCTGATATCATATACTTAATTTGGTCCGACCCCATGCCGCCTTTAGCGATAAACATCTTTGCGATGCCCAATTTTTACAACCCAGACTGTAAGCTCTTGATCTTGAATGGAATAAATAATTCTGTACATGCCTTGGCGGATACGATATTTCTCCTGGCCGGACAGTTTCTCAGAACCATGAGGTCTTGGTTCTTTTGCAAGCGCTTCTATGCCTGTGAGAATTTTCTTTAAATCTTTTTGGGGAGTTGAGCGAAGGTCTTTTTCTACGGATTCTTTAAAAAAAATTTTATATTCGCCCATCTTCTTTAAGCCTCTTGATCATAGCTTCATAGCTGATTAGCGGCTCTTTTGCTCTTTCTTCAAATGCTGCGATGTCTTCCGCGTCTTCTGCAAGAGATTCCTTAATGGCATCATTGACCAACTTTGATAGCGACTGCGATGTTTCAACGGCCTTCAATCTAAGTGCTTTGTGCAATTCTGGGTCTAAATATACTGTGGCTCTCATTGCTGCGGTTCTCATATTATTACCTCCTTAACGTTCTGTAGTTTTAGCACCATAACGTCATGGTGGCAATTATTTTTTTTAAGCGAACGGCGGAGCTAACCGGCGCGCAGCTTTTTCGCACGTCCGATTGAGCGCTTCGTTGGGCGCGTTGCCTTATGTGCAATGTCGATAAGTGAAAGAAGCGCTTTATTGACAGCCTCTTCATTTGGAAAGGCCTGAGCAACTTCTGGCCTGAGGACTATGATATTAGATGATTCTTTTAATCGTTTTGCGTATTTACCCCGTACAAGACCGCCAGGAAAATCAGAGCGCCTGTACTCCACCCTTAATTCGTCTTTGTCAGATTCTTTATCCTTCTTCATAGAGCTCTTGTTCTCCGTTGCTCGCTTTGCGGGCACTTATGATTCGAATTGTTTCATCCTTCTCGGTATGGGATACGACTATGAGCCGACCTTTTTCAGAAACGCCGAGGGCAACATAGCGCTGTTCTGTCATGGAATGATCAGGATCAGCACCAGTTGCAGCCATGGGATCGCTTAAGGCTGTCGCTCCTTCTTCGAACGAGACACCGTGCTTCTCAATATTCGATTTTGTTTTCCTCGGGTCCCATTCGATTTTCATGACTTAAATTATACCACGTTCTTGGATTCATGACTGAAATTTTTCAGTCATTCTACATCCAACGGCGGACCTCAATGGCCCGCGTGACGGGAACAGGCATGGGTAGGGAACAGGCATGCCTGTTCCCTACATATAGCCGGTATTGTGGTGCATTTGGGGTCGGACCAAGTTAACTACCTGAACTGTCATGTAATGTTACCCAGAAGACTGGGTTATTAAGCCTGAAATCGCTATTTTCGGCATCAAAATGTGTCGCGCTCTTGCCATAGGCAACTGTTAAGAAACCATTTCAGGGTCAAAAAACGTAGTTTAGGGCCTAATCAGGCCTTTTATTCGAATATTAGTGCATGATGTCAATTACTTGCCTTGCCAATTTGTCAATTTGTTTGTTTATGTCTCGATTGTATCCAGGCCTAAGAAGACAACCATTGGATCGAAATCCCTGTCGTCATGCAATAATGCTATCTGATGGTGGATGCAGAAAGTTCCAATCATGACGTCTATGGTCTTCCTCACGGTCACGCCTTTCTTCCTCAAGAATCTGTAGTTCATAGCGCTCTCCAATGCCAATGACTGTCCTACCATCGGCATAAAAGGTATGCCCAAGAGAAGGTCTCTAGCTATTTTGAAATCTTTATCATTGTGAAACCCCTGCAGCACTTCAGTTATGATAAGATCCCCTATGATGATGGGCCTGTTTCCAAGCGAAGCATCCAGCCAGTCCGTCTGAGCTGTTTTATCACCGTTGAAATAGTCAATCCAAACGGACGAATCTATGAGAATCACTTGTCCAACCTCATTTTGTCAAGATTGCCGGTCCATTTGAGCTTCCCTCGAAAACGCTTTATTTCTTTTTGGCTTTTGACTTGTACCAGCAGTTTCAGCCCTTCTTCTATGGCGGCTTTTTTTGTCCCAAGGCCGGACACCTTCAGGGCGGATTCCATAAGATCGTCGTCGATGACAACATTCGTTCTCATTTCTTACCTCCTGTGTATATATTGCCCATAGCATACACATCAACGGGACTAATTAAAAGATTTATTTACACAAAACGCTAAATTCAGCCACAAGCGTAGCGAGTTGGCTGGAATGACTGGTGTACGCCCGGCACGGGCGTGAACTTATGGGGTGTAAGTCCCCTGTATATGAACCCTGTCAATGAGTTACATTGACAAAAATACCAGCCGAAGGCAAGGGCGGAACCGTGAGGGACCGTCCGAAGGAAGCTGTCGTGCAAAACTATGAAATAAGCCTGTCCCGGACGTGATCCGGGAAACAGAAACAGCATACAAGGCTGAGTCTCCGGGTAAGTCAGCACAACGTGACTGTTACTGATCGGTGCTATGGAGCCAATCTGTGATCGCCGCAATGAGTCCAGTTGTTGATCGCCGTAATCGAACCGCCCGGTGCGGACCCGCATGCCGGGTGGTGTGGGGAGGGGA
>CAXXDQ010000007.1:0-1037748 GCA_963664325.2 Desulfomonilia bacterium | reverse complement strand
CGGGAGTCCCTCAACGGTCATGTTGTATGGAAGGTTGCAGCGGATGAAAATCATTATGCCCATGCAATCATTTTCGCCACAGGGGCAGACAATGCAAAACTCGGCTGTCCGGGCGAAGCGGAATTTACGGGAAAAGGCGTTTCATACTGCGCAACCTGCGACGGACCTTTTTATCGTAATAAAGAGGTTGCAGTTGTAGGCGGTGGCGATACCGCGGTGCAGGAGGCCATTTTCCTGACCAGATTTGCATCGAAAGTAACGCTTGTTCACCGGCGGGACAGCCTCAGGGCGACAGCAGTTCTCAGGGACAGGGCCAGGGCCGATGAAAAAAATAGCATTCGAGCTTGATTCGGTCGTCGAATCCGTCAACGGAGAGAAGCTGGTAAGCGGTATTACCATAAAAAAACACGAAAACAATGATTACGAAGACTCTCAAAGTGGATGGCGTGTTCATATTTACAGGTCTCATACCGAACACGCGGCTTCTTAAAGGGATAGCGGAACTTGACGTAAACGGATATGTGATAGTTGATGGCGATATGAAGACCTCCGCCCCGGGGATATTCTCCTGCGGCGACTGCAATAAAAAGCTTCTCAGGCAGGTTATAACGGCCCGCGGAGACGGTGCTACGGCCGCTTTTTCAGCGCAGCACTATGTTGAAGATATTTGTGGCACGGCTTATGCTGGCAGAAAGAAATAATCATTTTGGAGGAAGAGATGGACAGCAAAAATGAAATGCCCGACACGCCCCTTGTTTTAACTGACGCAGATATTGACGTGGCCATAAGCAAGTATCCCTTCCTGGTTGTAGACTGCTGGGCGCAATGGTGCGGCCCGTGCCGCATGCTCGGACCGATCATTGAAAGCCTCGCCAAGAAACATCAGGGGGACATCGTATTCGGCAAGCTAGATGTCGATACAAACCCGGCAACGTCAGCCAAATACGAAATTCGCACTATACCGAACCTGCTCATTTTTAAAAACGGCATAAAGGCAGGTGATATAGTCGGAGCCATGCCGGAGGCCATGCTTATCAGTGAAATAAATAAATTCAGATAGGTCTCTATTATTCAGGAAAGAAAATTATGATCACTCATTCTTCTTCATGGCGAATCAGGGGGAACGTTGAAAACAACGCCATCCCCGGGCTTAACTTTTCGCCTGTTTTTACCTCACTTCTGAAGCTCAGGGGAATGAGTACGTCCGATGATGCGATGAGGTTCATATCTCCAAGGCTGAATGATATGAAAGACCCTGCTTCAATGACGGGGATTGAGACTGCCTGCGCGAGAATCGCTGATGCCATCATCAAAAAAGAGAGAATAGGGGTTTTTACCGATTATGATGTTGACGGTGTATGCAGTGCCGCACTGCTGTACCGGTTTTTTACAAAACTCGGTGTCTCCGCACCGCTGGTATTCATTCCTGACAGGTCTTTTGACGGATACGGGCTTAACACAAGGGGGATAGATATCCTTCACAGCCAGGGTGCGACTCTGATCATTACGTCGGATTGCGGTATTAATTCATGCTCTGAGGTGAATTATGCAAAGAGTCTGGGCATCGATGTGATAATAACGGATCACCATGAGCCCGAAGGAAAGCTGCCTGAGACCTTGAGCATTATAAATCCGAAGCAGGAAAACTGCCCGTTTTACGGTGAAGACCTTTGCGGTACCGGCGTCGTGTTTCACCTGATAATCGCACTCAGGGCGTATTTGAGAAAACTCGGTTTTGAAAATCTTCCCAATCTGCGTGAAGACCTGGATCTTGTGGCGATGGCCACCGTAGCCGATGTTGTATCGCTGTCCGGCGTAAACAGGATATTGATAAAAGAAGGGCTCCTGGTCCTGAATTCCCAGGGACGCGCGGGCATAGCCGCCCTGGCAAAGGTGTCAGGTATCAATCGTGAAGTCTTTGCCCATGATCTCGGCTATATCCTTGGCCCGCGGATTAATGCGGCGGGCAGGATTTCGGATGCGAGGAAGGCCTTTGAGCTTCTTACAACGGATGACGAGATCACTGCCAGCCGGATTGCATCCGAACTGCATCTCCTGAACCAGAGAAGGCAGGCCGAGGAACTGAAGGTATTGAAAGAGGCCATATCAATGGTCGAGGCCAGGCCGCATCTGCCAAAGGTTATAGTCGTTGCAGGGACAAACTGGCATACCGGTGTTGTGGGCATAGTAGCCTCCCGTCTTTCAGAACGCTACCTGAGGCCGACAGTGGTAATATCAATCACCAACAATACCGGCAAAGGCTCAGGGAGATCGGTGGAAGGGATTGACCTTCACGCGGCCATTAATGAATGCTCCCATCTTCTGATAGGATGCGGAGGTCATAAAATGGCGGTCGGTCTGACTATTGAGGCCGACAAAATAATCCAGTTTGCAAGTTCACTTGAAATGACTGTCTCGAAAATCAGGCCTTCCGAATCGAGGGTTGAAGTCGATATGAAAATATTTCCTTCCGATATTACGCCGGGGCTGCTTAAAGAGCTTGAAATGCTTTCTCCTTATGGAGAAGGCAATCCTGAGCCGATCTTCATGATGTCGGGTATGGAGGTTCTCAATACCAAGAAGCTTGAAGGTTCACAGGTCAAGCTTATGTTACAGCATTCGGGCCGGGTGTTTCATACGCTGGGATACACGGTAAACGGTAACGGAAACAGCCTGTCAAAAAAACTTGATATTGCCTTTTCCCCTGTGCAGAGGCGTTTTAATGGCCATAATTATCTTTACCTGTCCTTGAAGGCGCTTTCACCTGCTTAGCGATTCTTTCAGCAATTGATTTCTGTTCGTTAATCTGTGATGAAACGACGGGGCCTATGTCCAGGGGACCCTCAAGAATCCTTGGTTTTCCGATTAATATCAGCAAAATGATGCAGATAAGAAGGCTTATATAAAGTGCGGCTATTTTCACCTTGCGGAAGGTTTCTTCCCTGGCGATGGTCTGAACCCTTTTTTCCACCGAACCTACTGGAAACACCTCGACAATTCCGGATTCAATTAGTTTTACAATGGATGCTATTGCATCAAAGGGCAGTTCGAGAGACTGATTTATTACATCCTGAACGGTTTTTTCGCCGTCAATCAGGTTATAGATGTCAACATCTATACTGTTCAGGTCATGTCTTGCGGCTGATTCCTGCGTAAGGGGCAATATGGCTACAGGGCAGTAATCCAAAGGGGGGTGTCTTGGGTTTTATAAGCGGATATTCGTCAATAATCCTCAATGTATCCAGTACCACCCCTTCTGTCGGCAGGTTACAGGCCAGCATGTTTTCGGTGTTGACATCGAGGTCTTCAAATCTGTAATTTCCCTCTTCCCACTGGAAGACATCCAGCATTGTATTCCTGAAAATGATAATTGACGCCTTATCAAGGATGTTTTCTCTGAGTTTTTCCCCTCGATATAAGGTAGTCATACCAGTTGCCCTGGCCTTTTTTCTGGTTTTCAATAGCGGCTCTCAGGTCTTTCTCATTTACAAACTTGCCTTTTGAAAGGATTTCCGTTCTAGGATCTAACTCCCATTTGTCTGAAGAGATGCCCTGAATTATCCCGTCCCTGAATGCAACTGTAATGGTCTCCCTGCTGGTACTGAGAATAAGGAGACCGGTTTTTATCTGCTGCGATATAAGCTGAAATATATCGGTTACTCCAAATCCTTTCAATGTGCCGATAAGCGCCATATCATGTTCCTTTCTTTACAGGAGGGTATCTTAAGGCGATCAGATACAATATGAGTAACGCCAGGATACCGGCTATACGGAAGTGAAGGGTATAATGTGAGCCCGAAGGCATGAATGAATATATGAAACTTCCGCCTGATATAGCAAGGACTACCCCGAAACTGAAAATGAGTAGCATGACGACCGCTCTCGCGGTTCTGTTGGCAATCAGAGATCCAAGGCCTGGCAATATCATTTCAAACCTTGAGGTTTTCCGTCTGTTCAGGGTTCTGAAATCTTTAATCTCCTGGAGCTTGTGGTGGACTACAATCCTGTTCTGCTTCTTGCTCCTGGTCTCAATCATGTTGCACTGAAGGCATATGGGGTAACCACCGACTGTTTCGGCTCCGACATAAAAACCGTTGCCGCACCGTGAGCATTTTTTAGTGAATTTGTCCCTCGGCACATAACCGAGCAAAATAAAAATGATCAGCATTATTATACCGGCCAGAGGCGCCCATGCCGGCCTGAGTATGCCTATTGCCGAACGCCACAGTTCCTCCGATGCCGTGGCGGCTTCTGCAGAAGAACGCATCTGTCTGGTGAACATATCAACAAGCGGCGTTTTTTTATAGACGTACATAGGGTACGTGTTGCGCGAAAGGAGCCTGCTCGCTTCTCTGGGGTCTATGCCTGTCATTATTTCAACCTGCTTGTCGGCCTCAAAGAGATTAAAGACATCAAGATAGGCCCTGCTCAGATTGAAGTAATAGACTATTTCACCGGGATCCAGTTTCGATGCGTTTTCAAATGCGGTCACAGCCTCTTTTTGTTTCTGCTGTGCGGCCAGCACTATGCCCATCGTGTTGTAATATATCGGGTAATCCGGAGCGCTCGCTATACAGCGGATCAGCAGGGTTATAGCCTCCTCATATTCTCCAATCCTGATTTTTGAGATAGCCAGGGCATTGGCCGGAGAAGGATCATCCGGGTATCTGTTAACCCAACTCGAAAGATTTGCTATGTCACTGGGTGTTTCCAGGCCTTCTTCAACAAGGAATATCTCTTTATCGGCCTGGGTGGATGTATATGTTATCAGCTTTCCTCCGATGTCTGAAATCCAGCCCGACAGGATGAACAGGACAAATAAAATAATAATCAGAGTTTTTTCAGCCCTATTTATGTAGCCGCTGAATATGATCGCCCACCATATCGTGAACCACAGGGGACCTGCATAAAGGAATAAAGGCAGGGAAAGTATCATGGCGAACCACAGCTTTATGGCTATGTCCGGAAGATTGCTGTCTGAAATTGTTTTAAAATCGTTTAGAAGATATGCGGCATATTTGATGGTTATGCATAATCCGATGAGAAAGAATGCAAGTATAACGGTTACCAAAAAGAAAAAATACAGATTGCCGAACAGTGCCGCCGCGTCAGGCCAGAGAATCCATGATGGATCGCTGAAGGACAGGGCCTTAAATGTCGATATGATAGGGCCCTGTTGCATCTTCAACCTTCTGGTATAATTTTATCCAGTTTGATAGCCATATCCATGATGTATATCTTATCGTCATTTTCAATTTTTAGCTTAACAGGCAGACTGAATGCATTTGCCGAAATTATGCTTGGTGTCCCGGTGCTTACGATCCGCACCCTCCCGCCTGTGAATGCCTGTGAAGGCTGGGCCTGAGGTTCAGGTGCATGATCGGCTAAATCCTCGGGAATCGTTTTTCCGGCTGCAGCGGTTCCCGGTTCGGTCCTGTCAGATGGTTCAGCGGCTGCGGCGGGTTCTCTGACGGGTTCGGCGAATTCCGGCCGGGCGGCCTGGAAACCGGGCTGAAGCCTCTGTTGTTGATGGCTTGCCCCTTTTTCAATATTCTGGAGAACCATTTTCGTAATCAGCGTAAGCGTTTCCAGTACGCCAGTTCCCGATGTTGCCACCGCCTCTGTAGAGGGGTATCCATCGGGGTTAAGCATCTGGTTCATTTCCGCTATGGATATGACGTCCTGAAGATCACGCTTGTTGTATTGTATAACCAGCGGAAGCGTCTTTATCGTCTTGCCGTAGTAGTTGAGGTTCTCTTCAAGGTTGTTCAGGCTTTCTATGTTTTCCTCCATCTTGTCCCTTTGAGAGTCCGCAACGAACACAAGCCCGTCAACACCCGTCAGGACCGCTCTCCTCGTGGAATTGTAGTATACCTGCCCGGGGACCGTATAGAAATGAAGCCGGGTCTTGAAGCCCCTTACATTGGCGATCTCTATTGGCAGAAAATCAAAAAACAGCGTCCTGTCCGCCTCTGTGGCAAGAGAAACGAGCTTGCCTTTCTGCTCCGGTGTGATCCCTGTATATATGGACTGGATGTTGGTTGTCTTTCCACAGAGCGATGGCCCGTAATAAACAATTTTTGCCGAAATCTCCTTCTTGAGGTAATTAATTACAGCCATAAATCAACCTCCACCCGACAGTTTCTGAATCTCAATCTCCACGTTCTTGAAGTCCTGCCGTTCTTTATGAATTTCCTTGAATATTGCCAGTGCCTTCTTTGTATCTCCCATGACCTTGTATGTCTGGGCCACTTCGTACAGAATGCCCACCTTCATCGACATCGTCAGGTCTTCAATCGTGCCGCCGTCATGAAGCGACTTGAGCGATTCCTCAAAGCGGCCGGCATCCCTCAGGCATATGCCGAGCATGACGTATGAATCAAAAAGCTTTTCGCCCTTTTCTATAACCTTCTGAAAGGCCTCGATCGCCTCGTCGGTTAGTCCAGTTTCTCTGTACGCCAGGCCCATATTATAAAGGAAAAAGGCGTCTCCCTTGCCTTCATCCGATGCATTATCCTTGATTGCTTTCATGACAGAACTGACATCTACATCTTCCTGAACCTGGGTCGTTTCATCGATATTAAGCTCCTCGATTTCCTTGTCCAGCTCCTTGTTGAGATCGAAGAAATCGGCCTTGGGCTTCATATCAGGGGCATTGGAAGCAGGCATGGGTTCATTCATGGCCTTTTCCTTGACATCGAATGTCTCGACTTTTTTATGCAAATCAGCATGTGCTGGAGAAATTTCGGCAGCGCTCTGAAGGTAGGCCATCGCCCTTTCACTCTGCCCTTTTTTTTCAAAGTATTCGGAAAGCTTTACGTACTGGGCGGAAGCCTCCCTGGGGAATCCCTGCACCTTGTATAGTTCTGCAAGCTTTTCCAGAGGTTTTTCCCATTCGGGATTTATTTTTTCAGCCTGTTTGTAGAGGGCAATGGATTTCGGGTAAAAACCTTTCGACTTGTACAGGTCGCCCAGCTTCAAATATATGTCCGAGGCGTTGGCCGTATCATTCGATTTCAGATATAAATCTCCGAGCTTCTTAAGAAGATTAGGGTCATTGGGGCGGCTCTCAAGTGCTGTCTGGCACTCTTCTATTTCCCTTGAAGGCCTCTTTTTTCCGAAAAGAGAATCAAAAAAACCCATCTTTTCTGCACCTTTCATTTAAATAACATGTCTGTATTAGGGCTAATCGGTGAAGAAAAGATTAAACTTTAGAAATATTTTTATCTTTGGAATCTTTAATATCTGTAAAATAAGACAGATAAGGGGTTTCCCTTAAAGCCAATCAGTTGCTTGCATGAATGAATAAAAATCATTAACATGGCTGGCAATGAAATATGTCCACCCCGTACTTTTCGAAAATGTTACTGCAATAGGCGGACATTATACCTTTGTCAGGGAAGGGACGCTTTTTATTAAGAACAGGAGGGTTTTATATTTTGTGGGGCTGGGCTCGGTCGACACTTCATGCTGCGGGGTCGGGGGATGTATATACGCCTATGTCCCGGGGTATGTTCTGAATGATTGCGATATTGAATATGACGAACAGGGAAGCAGGGTTTCTGAGGTATCGGCTGTTGAGAAGGATGAACGGCCTGATGTGGCGGATGCCCTGAAACTGTCCGAAAATGTCACACAGGTGATTTTCATGACCGATAAAGGGTCGTCCGAGGCCCTTTTCTAAATCATGCCAGAAGGAAACAACAACCCGGTTTACGATATCGAGGGGACGCTTGAAAGATTTGTCTACCATAATGAAGAAAGCGGCTGGAGTGTAATAAGGCTTACATCCAAGAGGAAGCAGGCGGTAACCGCCGTCGGCATACTGACTGCAGTTCAGCCCGGAGAAAGCCTTAAGCTGAGCGGCAGGTGGGTTCAGAACAAGCAGTACGGCCCGGAATTTCATTTCGACACTTGTTTCAATATCCTTCCCAACACGATAACAGGGATTGAGAAATTCCTGGGTTCCGGCATGATCCATGGCATCGGCAGGGAAATGGCAAAAAGGATGGTAAAGGCCTTTGGCGTCAATGTCATAGATGCCATTGAAAATCATCCCAAGAGCCTTATGCGTGTAAACGGAATCGGCGAACACAGGCTTAACTCCATCACCCAGGGCTGGCAAAAGCACAAGGACATCAAAGAGGTCATGATATTCCTGCAATCGCTGGACATTTCTCCGGCCTATGCCTCGAGGATATACAGGAATTACGGGAACGATTCCATAAGAGTGGTCAGGGAAGAACCATACAGGATCGCTACCGATGTATGGGGAATCGGTTTTAAAACGGCCGACAGGATAGCCGGGAAGCTGGGCATCGGACACGATTCTCCCAAGAGGGCCATGGCCGGCATGCTCTATGTGCTCGGGCAATTATCGGAAAAAGGCCATGTATGCTACCCCGTTGAGGGTCTTATCGACCTGGCAAAAGACGAACTGCTGATATCCGGGGCAATTCTTAATGAGGCCCTGGAAAATCTTGTCAGGGAGGGTTCAGCCGTTGTCGAGAGCAGGAATGATAATAGCTATGTCTATCTCAAGTCTCTGCACATTTCCGAGACAGGCGTTAAAAGGCTTTTTGAAACATTTATCGGTTTTCCACAAAAGAAGATACCGATTGATATTGCCAGGGCTGTTGCATGGTTCGAGGCAGGCCATAAGATGGAGCTTGCACCTGAACAGCGTGACGCGATAGCCTCGGCGGTTAATGAAAAGGCCATGATAATAACGGGCGGTCCGGGTACCGGCAAGACCACCATAATAAGGTCTATAATTGAGATTCTTGAAAAAAAAGGCCTGGCGATTCAACTGGCTGCGCCGACCGGGAGGGCCGCCAAGAGGATGTTCGAGGCGACAAGAAGGACTTCCAGGACAATTCACCGTCTGCTTGAATTCAATCCCGCGAGCATGCAGTTCGAAAGGAACCAGGAAAAACCGCTGAAAACCGATCTGCTCATTCTGGACGAGGTCTCGATGGTGGACATCGTGCTTTTCTATCATATCATGAAGGCTTTGCCTGCCTCGGCTAAACTCATACTTGTGGGCGATGCGGACCAGCTCCCGTCGGTGGGACCCGGAAATGTCCTGAATGACCTGATCGGTTCGATGAGGATCAAAACCATCCACCTGACAAAGATATTCCGTCAGGCCAGACAGAGCCTGATCGTGGTGAATGCGCACAGGGTGAACAACGGGGAGATGCCCTATCCGAACTCGAGCTACGGCCGGAATGATTATGAGTTCATAAAAAAAGAGGATGCGACAGAGGCCCTTGATGACATCAGGCAGCTTGTCACGCGGGAGCTCCCTTCAAGGTTCGGATTCGACCCTGTGAACGACATACAGGTGCTGACCCCGATGCACAAGGGGGTGCTGGGCGTATTCAGCCTCAACCTGGCCCTTCAGTCCGTACTGAACCCGAAGCAGGAAGGTGTTTTCAGGAGCGGATACAGGTTCTGCAGGGGAGATAAAATCATGCAGGTCCGGAACAACTATGACCTGGGAGTTTTCAACGGGGATATCGGGATTATAACCGCAATCGAAACCGAAACAGGGGAAATCGAGGCGGATTTCGACGGCCGGATCGTGCCCCTGATGACTGCCGACCTTGACGATATAACGCTGGCCTACGCCTGTTCGATTCACAAGGCCCAGGGGAGCGAGTATCCCGCAGTGATTATTGCCATGCATACTCAGCATTATGTGATGCTGCAGCGCAATCTTCTGTATACCGCCATAACAAGGGGCAGGAAATTTGTTGCGGTTGTCGGCAGTGCCAGGGCCGTCGCCCTCGCCGTAAAGAATGCAAATACCGGCAGCCGGCTGAGCCTGCTGAAAGAAAGGCTGAACAGTCCGGCCCGTTGATAGGGTTTACCTGAATCCGTCCATGTGATTATTGAACCTCCCTCCCGCAACAGATAGCGATAATATCACCCGGGTAATATTGACAAGCTGATTTTACCCGGGTATATATGCGCAAATTGAATTCAAGGGGGGATTGAAGAAATGGACAAAAAAGATTTGCAGCGGTTCACGGCGTTTGAAGACAGCCGCCTTATTGCCTCAGGGGGCCTTGCTGAGGTCGTTAAAAAGGCTAAGGAAGCAATTGGCCATGATGAATACAAGGCAATCCTGATATTTGACGACTTAACCGGTGAACTTGTAGAGGTGGACTTCCGAGGCACGGTAAAAGAGGTCTTGAAGAGGCTGGAAAAATCTCCGGGTAGCGATGGTTCGGATAAGCCTTCCTGTAATCAGGATCAGGGCATCTCACGCGGGCCGGGTCGCCCCAGGATAGGTGTTGTCTCCCGTGAAGTGACTTTGCTTCCCAGGCACTGGGACTGGCTTAACAGCCAGCCGGGAGGGGCCTCCGTAGCACTGCGCAAGCTTGTCGAAGAGGCAAGGCGGGTTAACAGCAATCGGGATAAGGTGCGGCATTCCCAGGAGGTGGCTTACAGGTTCATGACCGCAATGGCGGGTGACCTGCCCGGATACGAAGAGGCGACAAGGGCTTTGTTTGCAGGGGATCGGGGCCGCTTCAATGTTCTGGTTGCGGCATGGCCGGCCGATGTAAGGGATTATGCGCTCAGGCTTTCGGATGCGGCGCTCGGGGCTTGAGCATTCGAGCCGTTCCGATTAATAAAATGGCCCGGATATAATTGGAAAACACGCAAGCTTTATTGAAACCTCCCTTTATTGACAAGCGGCAGAAATTTTAAATGATACTTGCCTTGAACCTCAACTGTCCGTTTAAAGAAAAGGCTTCAGGTCCACCTTCGCCCATGGTTCATCCGGATGGTAAAAGCCGTAAAGGCATTCCATGGTAAGCGCTGTATTATCGAATATGTCATGATGGCCTCCTATCCTGCCGTTTACCGTATAATAGCCGTTCCACGGGTCGTCAGCATCAAGGTGCCTGTTGGGGTTCAAAAAATCGATCATATTCTTTGCGAAATCGTAGTTGATCTTGCCGTATACGTCATCAGAAGTAAGGCCTTTTATGAACTCGTCATATCGGGCTACGCTTTCCGAAGTTTCCTTCTCGGCGCCCGCCATCAGCCTCATCCAGGGCGTGAATGTCGTAAACACCATGTTCGGGATTATGTAATGGTTTGTGGCTATGACAAGGTCTTCCCTGGCTTCACCCTGAGCGTCAAAACCCGGCACGTTTAAAAAGGCCTGGGGGTAGATCCAGTTCTGGTCACGCACCATAACGCCGTCTTCGGCCCTGGCATCGGGCAGCTTGTCGAGCTTGCTTATAAGTCCTGAATAGAGCAGCCTTTCCAGGTCTTTAAACAGATCCGGGGCATAGGTGAATTCGTTGCCGTCATTATCCTCTTTCATACCCGTTTCACAGACGATCCCGTTCGTATATTTCGCGCTCCGGTCCCTGTCCGCCAGGACATAAAGCCACGAAACCCCTCTGTTGAGCGATTTCATGCGGGCGACCGCATCATCCAGGCTCGCGCTGTTCTGTATGATATCCCTTACTACCAGCAGGCATCCGGTTCCCGGGGTCGCCCTCGTGGCGCCGCCGAAAACAACGTCGACTCCCATCGACACTCCTCCGGCATTGAGGCCGGTGGTAAGCCCGACAAACCCGGGGGCTGCGAGCGTTACGAAAGGCAGCCCGTCATCAGGCAGATAGACGGCCATGAGGGCCGTCTTGTGGTAATATCCGCCGGTCGGAAACATGAAATCGCGGCCATGGTATACATTGCCGCCCAATGTCGCCTTGCCTGAAACGACAAACCCGTTGCATCCCAGGGCGTTCAGGTTCGCCGTGGGGAAAAGCACTCTGCCGCCGATAAGCTTTACCAGGCCGGTCGATTCGTTGTCTTTCAGAATGCTGTTGGCCTCATTGAGCGCCGGGATTATCCCGGAAAGTATGATCGAGTAGAGTGCGTCTATTCCTTCATTGACAAGAAGGACATCCTCGTATCTGACGTCATACCCGCCGTCTGTTGCTCCTGCCGCCATGCCCTTCATTTCTTCAACAAGATAGGGAGGGACCGCTTTTTCGACCTCCACGGCGCCTTTGCACAGTGCGTTGGCGGCCTTGAATATCAGGTAAAACAGCCCGGGTGCAGACTCTTTGCTGAAACCGACAAAATCGGCAACCATGTTAAAAGGGTATTCCGTGGTCATTTTATAGGTGGCTTCAGGAAGAAGCCTGCCGAACTGGTATCCCATATTGAATGAGCTCCCCTTGAGGACGATGCACCTTTTGCCGTCGGCATTCTCCGCCAGATAGCCGGTGTCGGTACCTATTGTAACCGAATCAATGACCTTATAACCCTGTGCATCAAGGATTGACTGGTAATCGGCAGCAGCCGATGAAAGGGCAGCGGTTTCACCGGTTGAATCGCCGCTGTCGCTGCCTGTCGAAGAACAGCCAGCTATAAGGGCGATCAGAAATATTGCCCAAACTTTCTGCAAAAGCCTTGTCTGCATATATACCTCCTGAAAATATATCATATAAATCTTAATAATATAGATTGCCGGTGATGCAAGAGCCAGAAAAAATTTTTATATTATTAGAATATTATTCCGAAATGGGTATTCATAATATTTAAATAATTCCGGAGGGGCCTATGCAGACTATTGCCATGGGGGCGGTTGATTATATCCTTTTGATCGTTTATTTCCTGTTTGTCCTCGGAATCGGCTGGATGCTCAAGAGGAACATGAAATCCAGCGAGGATTTCTTCCTTTCCGGCAGGTCCATCCCTGCATGGATAACAGGCATTGCATTCCTTTCCGCAAACCTCGGGGCCCAGGAGCTGCTGGGTATGGCGGCCTCGGGTGCAAAATACGGGATCATGACGAGCCATTTCTACTGGGTGGGCGCAATCCCCGCAATGGTTTTTGTCGGCATATTCATGATGCCTTTTTATTACGGTTCCAAAGCCAGATCCGTGCCGGAGTACCTGAAGCTGAGGTATGACGAAAAGACCAGGGCCTTCAATGCATTCAGTTTCGCCATAATGACGCTCTTCTCTTCAGGAATATCCATGTATGCCCTTGCGGCCCTTTTCGAACTCCTGCTCGGCTGGAACTTCAACATGAGCATATTCGTTTCCGCCATGATAGTCCTTGCCTACATTTTCCTGGGCGGGCTCACTTCCGCAATTTACAATGAGGTACTCCAGTTCTTTCTCATCGTGCTCGGTTTCCTGCCGCTGGTATTTCTGGGATTAAAAGATGTGGGCGGCTGGAGCGGGCTAGTTGCCAAGCTGGATGTCGTTGCAACTTCACACGGGTTCGCTGCCGGCACATGGTCGAATTCCTGGAGCCATCTGCAATCGGCATCCGCAAACCCGATGGGCGTCGAATGGTTCGGAATGGTTATGGGGCTGGGGTTCGTGCTGTCCTTCGGTTACTGGTGTACGGACTTCCTGGTGATTCAAAGGGCGATGGCGGCCAACTCGATGACATCGGCCCGCAAGACGCCGATCATAGCCGCATTTCCCAAAATGCTTTATCCCGCTCTTGTCATCCTGCCGGGCATGATCGCGATCGCGCTTCAGTATTCCTTACCCGGGGGTTTCCTGCCCAAGGCTGCCGACGGTACACTCAACTACAACATGACGATACCCGTCATGCTGGGGCATTATTTTCCTACGGGCCTGCTCGGCCTTGGCATGACGGCGCTGATCGCATCGTTCATGTCCGGCATGGCCGGCAATGTCACGGCATTCAACACGGTATTCACTTATGACATTTATCAGAGCTACATACGGCCGGGCAAGCCGGACACCCACTATCTGAGGGTCGGAAGGGCCACCACCGTCGTCGGAATTGCGCTCAGCATAGGCACTGCCTATCTGGCCACGCGCTTCAACAATATCATGGACATGCTGCAGCTGGTGTTTGCATTCGTGAATGCGCCCCTGTTCGCAACTTTCATGCTGGGGATGTTCTGGAAAAGGACAACCGGCCACGGGGCCTTCTTCGGGCTGCTTACAGGTACGCTCGCGGCGGCCATACATCACGGGCTTACCCTCCCGGCAGATGCTGCCAGAATAGGGATTCACGGCGGATGGCTGGGAACGATAGCACACAATTACCCGAGCGAAATGGCGCAGAATTTCTGGACCGCCATTTATGCCTGGACGACCTGCTTTGTTGTGACGGCTGCAATTTCAATGTTTACAGCCCGCAAAAAATCCGACGAAGAACTGAAGGGGCTTGTGTATTCCCTGACCGGCCGCGTGACCGAGGAAGGCATACCATGGTACCGGCGTCCTGCGCTTCTCGCTGTGATAGTGCTCGGCTGCGCCCTGGCCCTTAATATAATCTTCTGGTAATGGAGGCACGCTATGCTGGATATTAGAACACCGATCGGTCTGATGTTTCTGATAATGGGGCTTATCCTTGTCGCCTGGGGTTTCATATCAAACCCCGAGATCTATTTCCGCTCTCTTGACATAAACGTCAACCTCCTGTGGGGTTTCGTGCTTGTAGCCTTCGGTTCCATTATGACGGGCATGGCCTGGAAGGCTTCCAAGAAGAAGGATTAAGCTCATGAGGGCCATCGAGCTCGCGACGGTAGATTACGTACTGCTCTGCACCTATTTCGTATTTGTCCTCGGAATAGGGTGGATGCTCAAAAGAAACATGAAAACAAGCGAGGACTTCTTCCTCTCGGGGCGCTCAATTCCCGCATGGATAACAGGCCTTGCCTTTATATCGGCCAACCTGGGGGCCCAGGAGCTCCTGGGCATGGCGGCCTCGGGCGCAAAATACGGCATCATGACCAGCCAGTTCTACTGGGTCGGGGCGATACCGGCCATGGTGTTCATGGGCGTGTTCATGATGCCTTTTTATTACGGCTCCAAGGTCCGGTCGGTCCCCGAATACCTCAAGCTCAGGTTTGACGAGAAGACAAGGGGCTTCAACGCGATATCTTTCGCATTCATGACCATATTCTCTTCGGGGATTTCCATGTATGCGCTTGCCGTTCTGCTGGAACTGCTGCTTGGCTGGAATTTTAATTTCAGCATTGTCGTCTCCGGGCTTTTTGTCCTTGCCTATATATTCCTGGGCGGGCTTACGTCCGCCATCTATAACGAGGTCCTGCAGTTCTTTCTTATTGTCCTGGGTTTCCTGCCGCTGGTCGTTATCGGCCTGATCGACATAGGGGGCTGGCACGGGCTTGTCGAGAGGCTTAATACGGTAAGCACACTGCACGGTTTTGCCCCGGGCACATGGTCGGAGTCATGGCGTCCGATGGCCTCCTCATCAAGCAACCCCATGGGGGTCGAATGGTTCGGCATGGTATTCGGCCTCGGTTTTGTCCTTTCGTTCGGATACTGGTGCACCGATTTTCTTGTCGTACAGAGGGCCCTGGCCGCAAACTCCATGAATGCGGCAAGAAGGACTCCGCTTATCGCGGCCTTTCCCAAGATGCTTTTCCCGTTTATCGTCATCCTGCCGGGCATGATCGCGATCGCCCTTAATTACACAAGCGGCATGCACAGGTTCATACCCACGCATGAGGCCATAGGGTTGGGGCAAAACTTTCTGCCGGTTCTCAAAGACGGCACGCTTAATTACAATATGGTCATACCTGTCATGATAGGCCACTATTTCCCGCCAGGACTTCTTGGGCTCGGGCTTACCGCATTGATGGCCTCCTTCATGTCGGGCATGGCAGGCAATGTCACTGCATTCAACACGGTCTGGACCTATGATATCTACCAGAGCTACATCAGGCCCGGAAAGTCAGACAGGCATTATTTCATGATGGGGCGCGCCTCAACGGTTGCGGGAATCCTGCTCAGCATGGGGGCTGCCTATATGGCGGCGAGCTTCAACAATATCAACGATATGCTCCAGCTTGTCTGCGCCTTTGTCAATGCGCCGCTTTTTGCAACCTTCATGCTGGGCATGTTCTGGAAAAGGACAACGGGCCACGGGGCCTTCTTCGGGCTGCTTTCAGGCACGGTTGCCGCGGCCATAAACCACGGACTCTCGCTGCCCATGAATTCCTATCCGGGAATAAAGGGCGGGTGGCTTGGGACCGTCGTCACCGAATATCACAGCGAGATGGCCCAGAATTTCTGGACAGCGATCTATGCCTTTATAGTATGCCTGACAATGACAGTCATAATTTCCCTGCTGACAACGCGCAGGAAATCCGATGAAGACCTTAAAGGACTTGTATATTCTCTGACCGAAAAGATCAGGGAAACTGGCCTTCCCTGGTATAAGAAGCCTGTACTGCTGGCTGTAATAGTGCTGATCTGTGCAATAGCACTGAACATAATCTTCTGGTGATGTGTAAGACGTTATAACTTTACATACCTTTGTCGCATCCTTGGCTCGTCACTGCGACATACGTTAAAAGTATGTCTCATTTCTCGCCTGCGTCACTTCGCGGTATGCTTTGTTCTAACGCCTTACACCTGATGTTGATTTATATGCATCATGTTGAATGAAGAGCGGAAATTATAAGGCGCTATAACTTCGCATATCTAATCCCCCTCGGTAAAAAAAGGTCTTTTCTAACCATAACGTGCCAAGACATGGACTTTTGCTTTTGATATTTTAACTACATATAACTTACGAAGACCCTGATTTTTACAGGCTTTAAGAATTAAATGTCTTCGCGGGAGATGCAAACGCAGGCGTAACCGGCGCATTTGTAGTGAGCGTAGCAAACGAAAAATGCGTCCGAGTTTACGACATTGTTAGCGCCTATACTGTCCATATTTTTCCTTCGTAAATTAATTCGTTAATCTCTGGCGGGTTTGCTTTGACATTGGGGTGATTCGCAAGTACCAACCGGAGAGTTCGAATCGCACCGTACGCGTCAATCATTAAAGACCGCTGTTCGTGGAAATATTTTTGGTAGAATTCATCTTCTTTAATCGAATGCGCTGGCGTTTGCCGCAAAGAACGAACTTTCCGAAACGTAGCTATCATCCGGTCTAGCGGCTCAGGTTCTTGAGGCCTGAAATAGCGATGTACCCATTCATCAAGTAGAGCGATTGTTCCTTTCTGCCTTACCTCTACTCTCTCATCGTTCCGCAAGTGATCTTCTTCAAGCTCCAATTCCGGCGAGAAAAAATTCTTGTTTAAGTTATCGGACATTAGCTTGTCTAGCAACAGGACAAAGGCATTAAATTCCGCGAGGGTAGGCCGAAGAAGAAACCCAAAGTTGCGGGGATAATCATGCTCGTAGGTTTTGCGAAAAAGAGGTGGCTTATCCATCAAGACTGCCATCTCATTTATTGTGATCATTTCCTGATTGAATGCTTCAAAGATGGACATTCTCGTACCCCAATGACCCATACTATTTCTTAAATAATCCGGGTGAAGTTGAAAATCGCCCTGTAACTCTTTGGACTTCCAAATCTTTTGATGCTCCGGACTGAGATCTGATAGATAACGCAAGAAAACAGCAACTGCCCTATTTAACTCTTTGTCATGAGCAAACCCGAAGGTTTGCAGCAATACCTGATCATGTTCAGGCATGGATTCAGACTCGAAATATTCATCTATTACGGAAATCTGGCCGTTAATAAAATCTGTTTGATAGTAATACCTTGGGTCATTCCGGTAGTGCTCGAGAACGGAGAGATCGAATACCCGAAAGTCCAACTGCCCATCACCAAGCGCTAGTTGCTCAGTGTACGGCTCATTGCTGAAATTTGGTCTTTGTGAAAGATCGCCAAGAGTTTCCTTGGAGGGGTATAAGCAAAAGTGGTCATTAAACTCAAGTTGACTGAGAAACTCGACTTGTTGTTCTGCTGACGTATCGGAAAATGCTTTTATATGCGGGTTTGGGTGAATGTTTCCAAATACAACATCGATCTTTCGAGTGACGATTAGCTCCCGAAGAAGTGCTTTTACGGTTTCGTCATCGACATCAAACTGCTTCTTTAAGGTGTAAACAGGATAACCATTGAAATCACCCGACTCCAGATAATGCCTTGTGACTTCATCGATAATCGCTTGATTCACAGCTTCGACCTCTTGTGCACTAACGAAAAGCTAAGCCGGAGCCGTGAAACGGCGATCGGCTTTAGCGACTGGTTGGGGGTATTATATCTTTTTTTTGTAGAACTCCCATCCATTATGTTTGTTAAAATAATAAGTACCTTCTTCAGCAAAAATACATCCGGATACACAACCTTCTGGCAATGGCGCAGACTTCGCCTTCTCAAGAGACTCATACCAATATTCAAATTGCTTTCCAGCGCGGCCACCATTGATGTCGGCCATACATTCAGTAAAATAAATCACTCTAATATTCTTATTTATTAATTCACCTTCCAATAAGGTTATAAAGTTTTCCAAATCTTTTGTTGTTTTGAAATAATTTGCCAACTTATCTTTATTATTTTTCAAGTATTTAATAAGAGCCTTTTTCCCAGCGTTCATATTCTACTTTCCTTTCTATTATGTATTTACCCCAACAATTAATATACCCTAAATCCTTTTTGGGAATATTTTGTGAAATAGTACTGTATTTAACGAAGAAATGAAAAGAAAAATATGTCATAAGATCAGAAGAATCAAACTTTCACCAGCGGGTATTTAAAGGTAATAAAGACAAAAAGCCCGGCGGGTATATCATGGAAAAATTGTCCAATGTAAACAAAACCGGCATTCTTCCCGAGTTCCAAGCCTTTCTGTAAAAGTTAGTATTCCTGACGTAAAAAGACATTCCCGGAACTCAGACTGACCTGAATATATGTCCGCAAAACCTTTGCTTCCCGTAGCTGAACACTGGACCATGGATATCTGTAAGAAACCGCTCCGATAGCCATAATCCGAAGGGCAGCAGGTCGTTGTAAGACATTGAAACCCGGAAAGTACAGCTCTTTTGTTTGCTGTGACTCTTTTGCTTTACTTCAGTTGTTTAAATGGTTATATTATGTCATTACGTTAATATTTTTATGAGGGGGTTTTATGAGCATCAGGAAGATATTCATCATGTCATTGTTTTGTATCATTGTCCTTTCCCTGGTTTCGCCCGTGCACGCCGCAAAATACCCGATCAAGGTGACTCAGCATTGGGTGACCACCTATGACGGGTTCAAGCTCGATTGCGATGTTTATGCCCCCCAGTACGGCATCAACCTGCCTCTTGTCGTTTTCTCGCCAAGCTGGGGACTGCCGAAGATAGAGTACCTTTTCCCTGCCAGAAAAATGGCTGCCGAAGGTTACATAGCAGTTTCATATTCGGCAAGAGGATGGTTCGGCTCGACCGGCAAGATCAATGTCGGTGAGGAAAATGACCTGAAAGACGTCTCAACCATCATTGATTTCGTGATTAAAAATTATCCCGTTGATGTCAAAAATATCGGCATGGCCGGCATTTCAATGGGCGCCTGCCGGTCGCTGGAGGCCGGAATATTCGATACACGCATAAAGGCGGTCGCTGCAATGAGCGGCACGGCGATAATGCATGACGCCTTGTTCCCCCAGGATACGCCCAACAAATCCTGGGCCTCGACCCAGACAGGCGGAGATTCAAACATGATCAGCGACAGGGTCAATGACCTGGAGCAGGGCCGCAATGTTTCCGAGATCCTTAAATGGCTTGATGACATCTCCCCATTCAGGCTTCTGGATGCTTATGCCAGGACCAACGGCAGGCTGAGCGTTTATATCTCCAACTATTATGCCGACCCGCTTTTTTCTCCGAACAGCGTTATGGATTTTTACTCGCTGCTTGATGTTCCTGACAAGGTAATCGACATGAATGACGGCATGCACGCCTTTCCGGTGGGATACGGCTGCCTGGACATGCCGGAGGTCACCTGGGATACGGTTTACAAATGGTTCGACTATTACCTCAAAGGCATTGACGCGGGCATTTCGGACAGGCTCACCAAAACACCGGTAAGCTTCGGGCTCAAGGACGAAAAGACGAGGCTTTATTTTTCATCATGGCCGACCGAACAGATAAAATACCGGAACTATTATCTCAACCTGGACAGACTGAAAAGCTCTGCCACCGGCCGGGGCAGCCTTGACAGCTCGCCCGAATTCACCCTGTTTTTCCGGGAAATTAAGAGCGGCAAGGGTTCAATGGCATCCTTCGGGCCGGACGATACCGTTTCCCAGATGCTCAATGTCGATACCGGGCTGAATATTTTTCTGCTCGATAAGGATTATGCCTTGACTCATATTTCGGCCCCGTCAGCAAGCGAGGGCATTATTGCAGGCATCCCGGTTCTTGACCTGAGCGTCACTCCATCGCAGAAGGATGCACAGGTGATTGCCCACCTCTACGATGTAAACCCGCTCGGCTACGGCGAACTTATCAGCCACAGCGCATGGACTCTCTGGAATGTAAATCCCGGCGAGAGGAAGAGGCTGTCCTTTGACTTCCATGCCATTGCGTGGCGGCTCAAGAAAAACCACAGACTGGCCGTTGTCTTCGATACCTATGAAAGACGCTGCGGATTTCCTGACAGGCCTGCTTACACGGTCAGGTTCCATTATGATGACAGGCCCGTGCTGAAAATCCCGTTTGTAAAGTAATAATTCCATACGAAATACCATCAAGGCCGGGACGGCGACATGCCCGCCGTCCCGGATTGGATCCTAAAACAAAACGCCCTGGAAGCGAACGACCTGGTAGCCAGGCGTCATGGTGGCTGTATCATCATCGAACGTTCCTATTGCAGTGATGCCGCGCACCTTCGCGCCTTTATACTGGTAATTATCAAGCTCGTTAACATAATTGCCGAAATCTATATAGGGCCAGAAGAAAAGGCCTTGTGCGATCAAGAAGAGGCCCTTGCCGTCTTTAATGACAACCTGCTGAGAACCAAAATCCGTCACGAGGTCATCGACCATGCCATCACGGAGCAGGAAATGGAACCGTCCGAGGTCTTCATTGAAGTTCAGGACCAGGCTCTGGTTCGATATGCTGAAGGCCCCATTATAAGCCGGATTCCAATTGACCTGCATCAGGCCGAGCATGGTGGAGATGTCGATGACTGTCCGGGCATTGAAATCAGGAGTAGTTGAGGGCCCGAATTGATTGACAAAGCCCCATACCTTGACGCGCGTGTTCGTGGCGATTTTAGAAAGAGTAAGCCCTGTCCTGTCGATTTTATAATTGGCGGGATCTGCCCCTGTGCCGGTAAAATTAAAGACCGAGGGTTTCCTGCCGTCAATGGCGCTTAGATTAACCACGATGGTGCTGCTGGATACGCTTTTCACCGTGCCCCGTAGATGTGTGACGAGCATGCGTGCAGCGGATGCTGTCATAAAGAGCTGTTCGGTAGATTCATTGAAGACCGCATTATTTCCAAAGACCACAATGTGCTGTCCAACGGATATGTCGTCTTTTGAAAATGTATCTTTGGTGAACTGCCGGCTGACCTGGGTGTTTCCATTCAGTGTTACCACCGCAGTTTTGCAGAACTTGAGCTGACCGGACGAATTCACCAGGCTCGCTCCTGTTATGGTGAGGGTATCCCCACTGCGGGCAATAACACTGCCGTTTACGACATCCGTGTCCAACCCGGGAACTCTCGAACCCACATACACTTCCTCTGCCTCCAGCCGGTTGGGGCCTGCAGCGAAGCTGCCCAGCGCCAATACCGGGGTATTGGCAGGCATGCTAGCCAGTTGGGAAAGGCCTACGCTTCCTGTTTTCTGCCCGTCATCGAACACATACACCGTGTTGTCGTCCGGGCTAACCATGAGCTTTCCGAAATAGTACTGGTCTCCGAGGATGGCGTAGATGAACGGCTTGATCAGGACATAAAAGTTGTCAGCTTGTTTGGCATCCGCGAGATGAACATCAGCCAGCGTACCCCGCACGCGGAGGGTTTTGGCCTGGAGTTCAAGGTCGGCCAGCAACATGGGGCTCACGGTCAAGACCGGGGCGCTGCCGCTGAGATCCACGGAGTTGGTGGCCTTTAGGTTGAAGTCCAGGGCAAGATGTGCGGCCACACCGGGGAGGATGGTGAGAGCCGGCGTGCCCAGGTTTACGGATACCCTGACACGGGTTTTGTCGGTGACGGGATTGTCCTCATCATCCAGGATGATGAGATTCCCTTGTGAAATCTGCTTGATTATCCCTGCATTGTCCTCCACCCTGATATCGGCATTGGAATAATCCAGTGTAAGGGCTACCTCGGTATATACCCCGGAAGGGATGGTGCAGGACGTTACAAACTCGGTCATCTCCGCATACTGGCTGAAATCTACCCGCTGGGTAAGCGGCAGTGTTTCAACCTCGGCACCGCTTAACTTCTTCAGACTTATCGAGACTACATCCACCGTATAGCTGGCGAAGTCCGAAGGTGCGTCGGTAAGGCTGATAGCCACCTCGCCGGTTCCTTCTTCAGCTGAGCCTGTGCCGTCTCCACCGCCGCCACCGCCACCGCTACCACATCCCGGCAGTATCGGTGTCAGCAACAAACAAAGTACTGTGAACAAATTGAAAAAACGATTCTTCCATACCTGCCCAATATGCTTATCCATTCCTGTGCCTCCTGTCTCTCATGACGATCGTTTTGTATTCGTGTTCTATTTGTGAATTAGTCTGCATTCCCAGGCCGTTCAATGATAAGTGAAGTATTCAACCGGAAAGAAAAGCATATAATAAAAATTGGAACAAAAATGAATCCAGCCCGAATGACAACCGCTCACAATGGGGTATCCTTTAGTACTTTAGCGGATTCCTTGTCAACAAGGGCATTTTATCACATTTCCAGTCATGGAGTTACTAATTATACGGAATAGTAAAGGAATGACCCTGCCGTTTATCCAGGGCTTTCTAAAATATAGCGCATGCAGTATAATCAATTGAAGGGTGTTACACCATTAACGTAAAGGAGGGGAGCATGAAAAAATACGGTGCAGAATTTATCGGTACTTTCTGGCTGGTTCTTGGCGGGTGCGGCAGCGCCGTGCTGGCCGCCGCATTTCCTAACGTGGGCATCGGCCTGCTCGGCGTTGCGCTGGCTTTTGGTCTGACCGTAATGACGATGGCCTTTGCCATCGGGCACATATCCGGCTGTCACCTCAATCCGGCTGTTTCTGTAGGGCTCTGGGCCGGTGGCCGTTTCCCCGCGAAAGATCTTGTACCTTACATAGTGGCGCAGGTTCTGGGTGCGATTGTCGCTGGAGGAGTCCTCTATCTCATTGCAAGCGGCAAGGCCGGATTTGATGTATCCGCGGGCTTTGCTTCAAACGGTTATGGCGATCATTCGCCTGGCGGGTATTCCCTGCTGGCCGCACTGATAACTGAAGTGGTTATGACAATGATGTTTTTGCTGATTATCCTCGGTTCAACAGACAAGCGTGCACCCCAGGGTTTCGCGCCCATCGCAATCGGCCTGGGTCTTACTCTGATTCACCTGATCAGCATTCCTGTGACCAACACCTCGGTAAATCCCGCCCGCAGCACCGGAGTTGCCTTGTTTGCCGGAGGTTGGGCTGTTTCTCAGCTATGGCTTTTCTGGGTGGCCCCAATCGCAGGCGCCCTCCTTGGTGCGCTGATTTACCGGCTTATCGGAAACCCGGAAACCTGATCGGCCTGAACAGGAGATTAAGCCGACCCTTACACTTACGGCTGGTTTTGTGATCCTTAATAGCTCCAGCCCATAAAACCGAAAGCCAGAATATTCATAACAATAGCAATTGCGTATATTGCCGCAACGGCTTTCACCTTGGCTCTGTTGCTGTTCAAACCGATAACCAGCATGGGGCTCAGAAAGAGAGGAAAGTAGGCCGCAAAAAAGATGGGCAATACCCCCAGAGGAGTAAGCTTCCAGAAGGAATATTCCCACACCAGATGCCCGCCTTTGTTAAGCAGGCATTCTACGAACACGCAAAAGGCCGCATAGCAGATGGCCCAGAACAGGCGGTTCGGAATACCCAGAATTTTGGCATGCCTGTCACGGGACAGCGTGTTGTAATAGATGATCCCTGCAATGGAGAACATGAACATGATCTCGATATTCCATCCGACAGTCGTACGCAATGCAGTGACCCCCGGGGTGGTCCACAAGGCTGCGTGTTGCGTGAAGTGGAAAATCCAGCCGTTTATGGTTTCGAAGAAAAAGTCCGTGCCGAAAAGCGTCAGGCCTGCAAAAACGGCATCCCAGTTTCCCGATTCACGGGCCTTCTTTATTTCAAAGGTGTAGATGTAAAAAACAATTGCAAGCAGCGGGATGACATACCATTGAAGACTCGAAAGATCTCTGAGTCCCTTGATTGCAAGTTCGGATGCAGCTGTCATGGTAACCTCCTTCATCATCAGGTGCGTGCAGAATGGGATATCGGCCTATACTTCTACTGCAAGTTCTGCTTATTTGATTCCTTCATGATGTATCTGAACAGGCAGTAGTCCCTGCCTGTTTCATGTCTTGTTTCAAGCTTGAGTCTGATATCCGGGTTGTATCCTTCCAATATGGCATAGTCGGCATATTTGCAGTAAAGCGATGCGTAATCTTCGAGCCCCCATTTTTTGGCCGCAGCCATGAAGCTGCAATTGTGGACTTCGGCTACAAGGTCATCCCTGTCAATCGAAGGGGAGGCTTCAAAATTAGAGCTTTCAATGTCGGTATAGATGAGCCAGTTTTTAAAGCTGAGAGGCTTGCCAAGGCCGGCAACGACAGAGGCGATACGCTTTCCTCTTTCAAGTCCGAAGGTCCTGACCGCCCTGGCGATCAGCTCCTCTCCTTCAGCTTTACCCAGTTTTTCCATGATAAGTCTGCTCATCACGGAAAAAATCAGGGCGGCAAAACCAAAACCCGGGGTGTGGTGCGCTTTTCCGATAATCCGGCGCTTTAACAGGACATCCTTGAGATACCAGCGGCTCAGGCCTTTTGTTTTTTCTCTTTTCAGATCATCCATAAGAAGCCGCTTTTGATAAGAAAATTTGTATTCATTGGTCCTGAATATCATAAGTGCAGTTGTTTGTCAGTAACCCCATTAAGCCGTGAAGCCATATTTATTGTGTTAATACATCTCTGAAGAATGTTGGAGACTGATTCCGATATTATACTTTTTAAAGGGTTGCCTGCTGCTTACCGATTAAGGATCTAACGATTCAACGAATACAGGAGGGCATTCATGAAGGTTCTTATAATCGGAATGGGAAATGTCGGGCTTATGCACGGATGGGTTTTATCCGATGGCGGTGTCGACATTACTCATGTTGTAAGAAAAGGCTCCCTTGCGAAACATTCTGGCGACATCCGGATGGATGTAATGGATATGCGAAAGGGCTCTCCGGACTGCTATCCGGCTGTTTACAGACCGAAGGTTGTCGATACAGTTACTCCTTCAGACGATTATGACCTTGTGATCGTGGCGACAAATCATTTGCAGGCTGTAGAGGCCGTAAGACAGTATAAAGACGCCCTGCCGACGTCGGATTTTCTGATATTCTGCGCCAACTGGAGCGGTCCCGCAGAGATAGACGCGCTGCTGCCCAGGGACCGCTATCTCTGGGGCTACTCCGTATTCAGCGGCGCAAACGGCAATGACGGAACCCTGTATGCCAATATTCAAAAAATATTCAGAATAGGCGCTCTTCCCGGAAGTCCGGAGGAACTGCTGCAAAAAGTAATCGAGACATTTTCGAAGGCCGGGATCATGCCTGAAATCAAGGAGAATATCATAGAATGGCTCTGGGTCCATATGGCCATCGTTGCCGGTATAATGGGTGAGGCGCTTGCTGAAGGAAGAATGCCTGGATCTCAGACACCTCTTGACGAATGGATATTTACCCTCAGGGCGGTAAAGGATGCTCTGAAGGTGCTTGAAAAGCGTGGAGTGGACTACCGCAAATACCCTGATGTCAGGGTCTTTATGATGGAAAACGATGAAGAGGCGGCGCAGGTTCTGAGACAGGGGATTTTGAGTTCCCCCCATTATGAGCGTACAAGAAAACACAGTCATCTGGATACACATCCCGAAGAGATGAAAGACGTTTATCGGATTGTTTTTGAAACCGGCTTAGACCTGGGTGTTGACATGCCTTACCTTGCAAGCCTGAAAGACAGAATACTGCGATAAGCGTTAAATAGTTTTCGGCTATCCCTTAAAGAGAACCTGATATGTATATTTTGGATGTTGACAAATATACCGAACGGTATAATATAGAACTCAAATGAAAAAGTCCGAAGAAACGAAAAGGATAATAATAGAAAAAGTGGCTCCGCTTTTCAACAAGCATGGCTATGAAGGGACCTCCCTGTCTGACCTGACCGAGGCAGTCGGACTTACCAAAGGAGCCCTGTACGGCAATTTCAGGAACAAGGACGACATAGCTGTTGCGGCACTTAAATACAACATCAGAAGGATTGCCGAAGAAATAGCTGTAAAAGTCTCTCAGAAATCCGATTCATGCGATAAGCTCATCGCCATGGCCGAATACTATTCCAATGCCTTTGACAGGCTTTCGCAGTCCGGCGGATGTCCTATCCTGAATGCCGCTGTCGACTCTGACAACAGCGATCTTCCGTTACGGGACGTCGTGGTAAAGTCGCTGGATAATTGGACCGGCTCTATAAAAAATATCATGAAAAGGGGGGTCAAAAATGGCGAGATCAGAAAAGGCGTTGATCCCGAAATTTTTGCATCCTTTTTCGTCTCTCTTATCGAAGGCGGCATCATGCTCTCGAAAGTCACGGGTGACAGGTCTCATCTTGATAGAAACGTATCCATTCTTAAATCAAAAATTATAGACGAACTGAGGGAATAAATTTTTTTCGATTAAAATATACCGTCCGGTATATATTATTACCGGAAGGGAAAAGGAGATGATATGGAGAAAGAAAAAATCAGCAGTTTCTGCCTGGGTCTCGGGGCCGATGTCGTGGGGTTTGCCTCGGTCGGCGATTATGAGCTGAAAGGGGCGATGGCGCCGGATGCGATTTTACCCGGCGTCAGATCGATTATCGTGACCGGCTACAGGGAGATTGACGGGGCCATCGAAAGCCCGAACAACCGAACAAGCATGGCTGCGCGCCTGGGCATGATGGATTTGATGAGAAAAAACAGCTATCTCATCTCGCGCTTTGTTGAAGATGCTTTCAGGACAAAGGCGGCTCCTGTTGCTCCGTCATATCCACTTGATATGAAGCCGCCGGTCATGGGGCTTACGGGCGACATCTCGCTGAGGCACGCGGCCGTCGCAGCCGGGCTGGGAGTTTTCGGAAGGCACAATCTGGTCATCAATCCCAGGTTCGGCAGCCGCATTATATTTACCGCCGTACTTACCTCTCTGCCGCTTGAATCGGATGAGCGCGTAACGGATGACCTGTGCAATGGTTGCGGCCTGTGCGTAGAATCTTGCCCAGGCCGGGCCCTTGACGAGGAGGGCAAAACCGACATGTTCAAGTGTCTGAAGGTCTCTCAGCCCAACGGAATCGGAGGACTGATAGGCTATTTGAGGAATTTCATCAAGGCGGACCTTGAGGGTAAAAAGGCGCTTTTAAAAGACCCGGCTATCCTGAGCCTTTATCAGGCGAATTTCATAGGCTTCGAATACCACTGCTTCAAATGCATAGGCGTTTGTCCCGCATGCCTGGGGTAGCCCTGTATAAAGGGGGAAAAATGGAAAACAGACCATATGATTCGCTGATTGAGAGATATAAAACGTGGATTTACGATGTGCCCGCCCCTGAAGATTTCACGCGGCTGCTCAAATTGAGGTGTACTCCGGACGAAGCCGCCTTTCTCTCGGCCTTTCCTTTCATGCCGCATACGATGGAGCAGCTTAAGGAAAAATTCCATATGTCTGCAGACGAATTGATAGCGAAGATGGAACCGCTGATAAAAAAAGGTTTTATTTTCGAGGCTCAGGGAAAGTCCGGGCCAGGATATTTCCTTAATGACAACAACTTTGCGAACTTCCAGGTACCGGGATGGGTGGGAATCAATGATGAGTTGAACAGGGAGTATGCATCGCTGGCCCATCGGTATTACATCAACCATATGTCGCATGAAATGATGAAACATCCAACAAAAGGACTGCGCGCCATCCCGATTGCGGAAACAATCAAAGATACAAAACAGATACTGCCCTATGAGGATATACTCGCATTCATCGACAAAGAAGACTTTTTCATAGTTTCAACCTGCGATTGCAGACACAGGCACAATCTTGACCCGGACTTTGAGAAATGCAGTCACGTTACCATGAACTGCCTGCATTTCGGCAGTCTCGGAAGGTATATGCTCAAATACGGCATGGGTAAGGAGATATCAAAGCAGCAGACGCTTGAAATATTGAAGGACGCTGCGGATGCAGGTCTGGTTCACGGCATCAGCAACTATAAGACGAAGATTGACACAATCTGCAACTGCTGCTCATGCTGCTGTCTTTTCCTTGAACGGGCTGCAGTGTTGCCGTCGATCTTACGCGGACACCAGCGCTCGAACTATGTGGTTGTGCATAATGCCGAAACGTGCAAACTATGCGGGCTGTGTGAAAAACGATGCCCGGTCGAAGCTGTAAAAATCAAAAAGATTCCACCTTCAAACGGGTCAATATGTAAAATACAGGATGCCGGAAAGGTCTTTGAATATGACCGGGAAAAGTGCATAGGCTGCGGTGTATGCGCCCACAAATGCCCGATGCAGTCCCGCAAACTTCAAAGAAGAAATGAGACAGGCGAAGATATTCCGGAAACCAGGACCGAAGCAGGAAGCCGTATGCTCAGGGAACGCGGCCGGGATTTCTCAAGGATATCTTAAATGCTCAAAAAGAGATTATTTCAAAATGGTTTGACGTTCTGCTGCCGGCATTGTCTTTTAACATAGCCAGAAGTGCATTTTTTGCATGATGATACTCGGGAATTCTCTGAGTCCGGGATGATGCCGTGGAGTCAAGGTGCATTTCGGCACAGCAGCAAAGCGAGGGAAGACATATTAGAAAATAAGATTAAGCACTATTGCCATGCTCTGGCCTGTTCTTTTCCTGCTATTTATTGAAGATCTCTGTTGCAAGCGGGTTATCAAGACCTGTTTTTTCCCAAATCTTACCCAGTTCGGCCTGGTATCCGGAGATTATGGAGGTGACAATCCTGTCAAAGAACAGGTTCACGTAAAAATCGATTTCCATGAGCCGTTTGAGTTCGGATTCGTCGTTCACCGTCAGCTGCTCTCTGAACATATGCCATATCTCCCGCTTGATAAGCAGATAAAGCTTGATAACCTCATCAAGAGGTATGCCCTCACGCATCCGCTGCGCGCCCAGATCGGAATAATAGGCAAACAATGTGTTCTTCGACTTGTTTTTATCGAGCCAGTTCCCAAGCCGTTCATGCACGTTTCGCATTACCTGGTAAATACGCTCCAGCAGGACGTCTTCCGGTATCCCCCGGTATTGCCGGAATTCCTTTATGTCGCTTATTTCACGCAATATGTTTCTGGCGAGATCCTCGGAATTGATCTCAATAAGTTCCATGAATTTTTTGTACATCGTTCACCACCTCGTGTTTCTGATAATAAAGCCGAATAAGGTTTTGTCAATGTGCATATGACGGTACAACGTATGCTCAGCCGATGGAGAACTCAGACCGTCAAATATCGTCAGCATGTTGAATCATGAGATACGGCATGTTTTTTTATTATTGTTATGAAATAACTTTTCTTTTTTCCAAATAGGGTTAATTATAAAATAAATATGGAGGTTTGGCATGAAAGACGCCCTTCTTCTCGGTGTTTGGAAATATCTTTTAAGAATACCCGGCTTTGCATGGAAGGCTCAGATCGGCGACATGTCAAAGCTTAATGCCGCAAGGCTTGCCTTCATGACTGATGACCACCATAAAGTGAGGGATTTTGTTGTAACCGAGATCGCTGCTAAAGGTGTTCCGTTAACGCCCGTTCATATCTCGCAGGCCCTGCAGATCGAAACCGGCCGGGTTATTGAAATACTTGACGAGCTTGAAAAAAACATGACCTTTCTCTACAGGAATCCTGACGGGGAGGTTACATGGGCCTATCCGGTCACCGTCGAGAAGACCCCTCACAGGCTTACTTTCAGCACGGGAGAGCACATTTATGCCGCCTGAGCGGTTGACGCGCTTGCGGCGCCCTTCGTGCAAGGGCTTTTGAAAAACACCGGACTTAAGGTAACGGTTGATACCGAATGCGCATGCTGTAAAGAACCTCTTGTTATCGAGATCGAAAGCTCAATGAGATACAGGGTTATTTCAAATGATGCCGCACCGGTCGCATTTGCGCCCATAGTCGATTTTGACAAGTTGAATGAACCCAGTATCATAAACTCGTTCTGAAGACGCTCGGTATTCTTCCGGTCGGAAGAACATGCAAGAAAATTCAGAAGGGAAAACAGGGGAGTCAGGGGTACATATTTCAATCTGGATCAGGGCATGTATATAACGCCGATAATTCAGGGGGCGCTTTTTGACGAGAGGCGCAAAAGATAAAATCCAAATAAAATTGCTGCAGGCGGAAATCAGATAAAGGAAAAGGCCTGTGCCTTTTCCCTGCCGGCCCATTCATATTTATTGCCACCTACTGGAAAAAGCATAATCGACCCCCTATATAATTGTTTGACCGTAATATAGTGAAAGGAGAAGTCTTGATGAATTATAAAATATACCAGTGCCAGCAATGCGGGACCAAAAACAGGGTACCTTCTGAAAAATCAAGGTCTGGTGCAAAATGCGGGAAATGCCATGAACCTCTTGATAAACCCGCATTAAAAAAACCGGTGACAGTTACCGATTCAACATTTTCCGAAGAGGTTCTGGGCTTTCCCGGCGCTGTAGTGGTAGACTTCTGGGCATCATGGTGCGCCCCCTGCAAGATGATGAGCCCGATTATAGATGAACTTTCAGCTCAATATGCAGGAAAGATCAAATTTGCAAAGATGAACGTCGATGAAAACCGCATCATTCCTTCAAAATATTCCATTCAGGGGATTCCCGCACTGCTGGTATTCAAAAACGGAGAAGTGGTTAAAAGCCTTGTTGGCGCCCGGCCCAAGGAAGAGCTTGAAAGAAACCTGAGGGGATTCATATCTTGATAAAGCATTAACCGCCCGGCCATTTGAATGTTTAATGTATGAAACATCAAGGTGTAAGGTCTGTTGTTCCAGTTCTTTTTATTATGCTGCTGGCCGGTCAGTACTGCATGCTCAATCCAGGACTGCCTTTTCCAGCACCCGGAAGAACAGGCTTTCAGGAAGAATACGGCGCAGCATCCAAACAAGCTTTGCATCGCTTCCGGCAGGATATCGCAGCCGGGAGCTGCCATCGGTAGCGGCACGGTAGATAATTTCAGCCACCAGCTTAGGCTCGCTGCCCTTTTTTATAGAACTTTCATCTGTCAGCTTTTCCGCACGCTTCATTACAGCGCCGTAGGCGTCCGTCAGGGCCGAACAGTCCGTCTTGTCAAGCGAGCGGTCGTAAAAATCGGTCTTGATGACCCCGGGTTCAATCAGTTTGACTTTTATGTCCAGCGGCTTCAATTCATACATGAGCGCCTCGGTAAACCCCTCTACGGCCCATTTGGTGGCATTATACAGGGCGTAAAGAGGAAACCCGATGCGGCCGCCCATGGAGGTCACGTTTATTATAATCCCGGTCTTTTGATTTCGGAAAACCGGTAGAATTCCTCGAACCACTTCAATGAGCCCGAATAGGTTTGTGTCGAATTCGCGCTTTTCCTGTTCTTTCGTAGCAGCCTCGAACGGGCCGAAAACCGCATAACCGGCATTGTTCACCAGCACGTCTATTTTACCATATTTATCCAGAGCGTATTGAACAGCCGCATTTATGGATGCTGCGTCCGTAACATCAAGATGCACCAGGTCGGGCAGGCCCTTTTCATGAAGAGTGGTTTTACGCTGTCCGGGATTGCGCATGGTGGCGATGACATTGAAGCCTTTATCGAAGAAGTACAGTGCGGTTTCCATGCCTATGCCGCTTGCTGTTCCGGTAATCAAGACCGTTTTTTTTGTATTGTCCATACCACCCCCTTTTGTATTATCTGATCATAGATGATGCATTGGATTGAACCTAAAACCAGCCTGCTCCCAAGTTCAACATTAGAAATAATATATTATTGAAATTACGGTTTCATCAACCTAAATCTTGAATATCAAAAACAGGCATATCCTTAAAAAAGACAACTTCAAGGGTCTATTTATCAAACAGCAAAAATAAGCAGGATGGTTCTCCAACATTAAAATATATTCCCGGATGCCCCCTTGAATAAATGGTTATTGACACCTATTCATTATTTCAACAGGTTCAAATCTAGGGGAGTAATCAAAGAAAACGCTTTTTGAACAGCCGGTTGCTCCGCAGGTTCTGCTCGGCATTATTGAACATTTTGATACCGATGCACAGTAAATATAGCAGCTGTTGTTAAAAACAAGAATGAAGGACATATCGGGATAGGTTACTTCCCCATATATAACTGACAGGAGGACTGATTATGGAATTTCAGGAACTATTGAAAAAAAGGCGTGCCATAAGGGATTTCATGGATAAACAGGTTCCATTGGAGGTCGTTAAGGCTGTATTACAGGATTCAAGCCTGGCCCCGACTGCAAGCAACGGCCAGCCATGCAAATTTATCATTGTTCAGGACAAGAAAATGATAAAAAAGCTTTCAGATGAAAGTAAAAAGAATCTGCTGGCCGACTGCGAGCTGAATCCCGAATCTCCGTTGAATAATTACAAGGCGGCTCTGGCCGATGAAAGTTTTAATGCCTTTTACAATGCGCCGTGCCTTGTCTTAGTGGTCGGTCCTAAGCACATCTGGTCGCTTGATATTGACTGCAGTCTGACTGTTTCCTACTTAATGCTTTCCGCAGCCGACAGGGGGCTTGGTACCTGCTGGATTGCCCTGGGGGCTAATATCAGGGATAGAAAAATGCTTGAGGAGATCAGCCTTCCGGAAGACTGCAGGATTGTCGCCCCGATAATATTGGGCTATCCTGCAAATATACCTGAGGCCTCAGAGCGTCATGCACCGGAAATATTGAAGATCCTTTAGCAGGAGATCAACGGCTGCACTGAAAACCACGCGGGTGAGGGAGATAGGAGCAGCCTTGGCTGGGAAAAGAGCCGAAACTGATCAATCTTTCGGATATTACTGCATTAGGGACAAAAACAATAAAAACCGGTTTCTGGCAAATTGCCAAGGCAGCAGATATTTCCATTATCTGCCGGTATCTGGATAACGGGAATAAAATCACCCGATGGCTGGGCGAAATCTTTCCCGGAGAAGATAAGGTGGAGGATCTTTTGCGTATACGGGAAATTTACGGCAAAGCCGGTTATGACTTTACCCTTGAAGGCCTGGTGCCTGATAAACCGTAATCCTGTGTCAACTTGCAAAATAATGCCTTCGATATTATAATTAAAGCAGTTAGCTTTTACAGAAGTTTTGTGGACTTTCAATTAAACATTATGAGGTAGCCGCTTGACTCCTGAAGTGCGGGTAGCCCAAAGTCTGATAATGATGATTCTTGATAGATATAAACTGAAGGGTAGCAAGTTATAAGGAGGTCCATGAAGAATTCGAATTTGATGAAAGCAGTTTTTCTTTTGATGATTGTCACATCCATTTACGGCTGCGGGGGGGAGATGAAAGATGATACGACTCAGTCTTCGATGTATACCGCAGATATGCTTACAACCGACGGAACCGTCAGAAAGGAAGCCCTGATAGTCGTTTCCCCGCATCCCGATGATGAAAGCATAATGGCCGCGGGCACTATTCACAGAGCATGTTTGGACCCTGACACATCAGTCCAGGCAATTTATTTATCTTCGGGCGACGCCGCCGGCGGCAAGGGAAAATGCCATGAGACGAGCGCGGAGGTAAGAAAGGAAAAGATCGTTGCCCTGAGGGAAAATGAAACAAGAAATGCATGGAATGTACTCGGTCTTGATCCGTCTTTCATTCACTTCCTGAGATATCCGGATAAGGGCGTGGTATCAAACACAAAACTGGTCAAGGGCAAGCGTGTTGACACCCTTAATGCTGACGGAACAGAGGCAATCAATGAAATAACTGCTCTTGTCCAGGACCTTGTGCCTGCAGGCACCGAACACCTTACAATAATTTCGGGTTCAGGATGGGACGGCCACCCGGACCATCGCGTTGACTACTACGCAGCAAAATCGGCCGCGCTTGCCGTAAGCTCCAACCTCAATATCCCTGTGACCCTGCTCAGCTCCATAGTTCATGATGAGTTTATCATTGATCTCGGTTTCTGCTGCCTGGGAGATCTCTTCTGGCCTAACAAAGGACCCAGTCTTAATTATTGCGCACTGGCCAATTCAATACAGCGTCCCAGGCCTCCCAAATGGGACCTTACTTTTGATATCAGCGACCTGGGCGATATAAAGTCGCAGGCGCTGAATGCCCATGTAAGCCAGGTCAAGGGTTATCCTCCGCTGTGTATGACAGTTTTAGACAAGGAGTATTACCGCAGGTGGATGGAGAAAAAGGAAGAGGTTTTTTACAAGGAGGATTTTCCGGCGGCAGATTGAGGCGTCAGCCGGATAGCTCAATAAATGATGGTCTGGTCTTAGGTATTAAGGGAGTTTGGTACAACATGCCCTAATAAATATGGCTTCAATTTCTATGCTGCCAGAATGCCATATGGAAGAGGAGAAGGCTGACCTCAACAATTGACTTTGACACAATGGTTTTTTGACGGCCGGCGCCGTGTGTACGCCAATCCTCTTGTCCCAATGGACGGAGCAAAAAGTATTTCAGGTGAATTATTGTCTGTGGGCAATTCCCAGTTTTTTCATCCTCCCGTTCAGGGTCGTCCTTTTCATGCCAAGTATTAGGCAGGCACCGCTTTTTCCGGATATTTTCCCGCCAGTCATCTTGATAATATGTCTTATATAGCGCCTTTCGAGTTCATCAAGTGTTGGAATGTCCGAACAGATATTATCCTGCCCGGGTTCTTTATGGTCGGGAAGGCTCAGTTCCATGGAACTTCCGGCAGATACAAGGATGCTGCGCTCAATTACATTTCTAAGTTCCCTGACATTGCCGGGCCATGCATAGTCCATGAGTGATTGCTCCTGTTCCGGTGTAAATTTAAGTTCCGGTTTGCCGAATTCCTTTATGAAGCGTTTCAAAAAATTCCTGGCAATCAGTACGATGTCGGTTTTCCTCTCCCTCAAAGGCGGCACATGAACCTGAATCGTATTGACACGGTAAAAAAGATCTCTGCGGAATCTCCCTGACTCAACTTCACTTTCGAGGTCTTTGTTGGTGGCTGTAACAAGCCTGAAGTCGGACAGGATGTTTCTGGCGCCGCCCAGCCTTGAGAATGTCTTGTCCTGCAATACGCGCAGGAGCTTTACCTGAATGGAGAACGGGATATCTCCAAATTCGTCAATGAAAAGGGTCCCGTTATGGGCAAGTTCTATCCTACCCTTGCGCTGTGCAGCTGCTCCGGTAAACGCGCCCTTTTCGTGGCCGAACAGCTCGCTTTCTATAAGTGTCTCCGGTATGCCCGCAATGTTCACGGTGACAAAGGGCCCTTTCGCCCTTTTGCTTTTTGCATGAATGCGTCTGGCGACAAGTTCTTTGCCGACGCCTGTTTCTCCTGTCACAAGTATCGAAGCGTCCGTAACCGCCGCCTTGTCAATCCGGGATAGAAGCCCGGTCATGAGGGAGTTTTTGGAAATAATTTCGTCGTTGCTGCCGATGTCTTGTTGATGCATGTCTCTTGCCGGTGGCAAGTCCATCTCTTGCCTTATGCTTTCGAATCTCAATATCTTTGCAAAAGCATCTTTGGCCATATTCATGATAAGATCAGGGACGGCCTGTTCTAATTTTGTTAACTCACTGTCATTATAAACGGATTCAAAGAACATGACGCTGTCGAAATCAGGACCGGCATCAACAGGTAGGCACATTGTGTTGTGTGCGGTCCCGTCTTCATCTTTGAATGTCCTTATAACCAGTTTTTTTCTCCTTCCTGGCCGTGAATATCAATGAGAGGGAATTGCGGAATGAGCCTGCATATATTTCTTCCTCGGCTATTGAGCGTGACGCTTTAACAAGCGGCGCATTACCCTTTTTTTTGTCAAAGAATAGTAGCGCCGCCTTTTCAGCCTTCAGAAAGCCGGCCACTGCTTCAAGTATCTGATCAAAAAGGTTCTGTGTATCATGGGATGGAATGATACCACCCACCATTTTCATAAGACGCGCCGTAAGATTGCCGCGCTCCCTGAGTATTAATCCCTCTTTCGTGTCATCAGTCAGTAGGTGTTTTATATCCGCAGGGCAGTATAGATCTCCAAGACCCGAGAAGTTTTCCCAGGCCTTCATTGCGTATTCCGAGGCCTTTTCCTTTTCCCCCCTGTTTAATAAATATCTCGAGAATTCGACATATGTCCTGGCAAGTTCAACAGGATCGCCTGATTCAAGGAGAAGCTTCTCGCTTTCAGCAAGGTATCTTGGAATCAGCGGGCTTTTGGGTGACGCGGTAATTGCATCATGTGCCATTATTCTAAGAGCAGCGCCTTTTAAATGAATGTTCGGACCTTTGATGATTCGGTTTGACTCCTCATCAAAGACATAGCCGGATACTACAGGCGGATATTTTCTCCTGTTGTACTCTGAAAGCATTTCCAGAAAAGCGGAAACTGGATATTGTCTGACATAAAATCCCCCGGAGAGAAAATCCTTGAGTATATTGTAGGATTCCTTTATGCGTCCTGACCTGAAAGCCTCGAAAGCAAATCCTGCCTCGGTAATCAACTTGCCGAATGCATTAGAGTCCTTCCACGCATATTCTTTTGAAGCGTTCAGATGTTCAAGAGACTCGTCCGTCCTTCCACTCATAAGCAAAATATATCCGAGCACGGCCCGGGTATGGAAAGCCTGCTCATACTCCGAGCGTTTGAATGCACGTCTCCAGTTTGCATCAAGAACACCTATCGCCTTATGGAATTGTCCGGTGCAGGCGCAACTGAATGCATAGTAAAGAAGAAGAATATAGTCCGTCTGCCCCATAAAAAAATTAGATCGCGAATGCAGGGTCTTTTCAAGATGGACTGCGGCCTTGCCGTACATGCCCTGGAGATAATAATAAAGACCTACAAATTGTTCTGTCCTGTCCCTGATGTCGGCATCGCTGAACTCATTTAATTCTTCTATGGCCTTATGCAGGGCATCGAGTGTGCCTGACAATTTGTTGGCCATGAAATAATAGCGGCCCAGATGAAAGTCTATAAGTAACGATGAGCGCCTGTCGCCCATCCTTGCCGCAATTTTTTTTGCGACTTTTAAAAGCGTGATTATCTCGCTGTGGGCCTGTGAGATTCCTATATATATCTCTGAAAGCCCTAGAACGGCGGAGACAAAAAGCTTATCCCTGTCCCTTGACGCCTTTTCGCCTTTAAGGATGTTTATTGCCGAAATCTCATATTTGAGCGCCGAGCCGGCTTTACCGGCTAAAAAATCTTTTGATGCAATCTCATGGTAAGCATATGCCGCCTCATACATCCTTCCGGCACCTTCGAGAACTGCAGCCATTGACTCCCGGGGAAGCTGCTCTTCCAGATGTCTCTCTTCAATCGATTCAAGAATGGATATAAGAAATTTCCGTGTGACAATCTTCTTTATGCCCAGATCCAGTTCATTGGTAAGCTCCTTTGAGAGGGAATATTTATTTTCCTGCATCTGAAATATATAACCTGATTGCATTCCCTGATTTATCAGGTTGATCAAGGGGCCGGGCTTTATCGGTATAATCGTAGCGGCCGAATCTATATGCACAGGTGCAGCGGCTATGTGCATAAAGGCCAGCAATTGCCATTGCTCGGGCGTAAACTTGAGGATGTCCTTTTTCATCGTCTCTCCTTTCCCTGCTTTCCGTGACCTGGTATCACCAGAAAGGACCTATATCAAATAAATGACCGTATAAGGTCACTATAATGACCCAATATGGTCTATTATATCATGATTAGTAAGACAAACAAGCCAAATAGTCAATAAAAACGAATACTAACAAATAATACTGCGTAAGGCATGGGTATTGCTGGCTAAACCATGAGCACAAAAAAATAAGGAGGTATATTATGGATAAGCATCAGTTAAAACTGCATCCGTTCTGTTTTCCGGATATGGATGACACCTATTCGAAATCGGCTGTTCGGGAAATAGCCCCTGATGTCTGGCAGATTGAAGGTTTTGTCGGTTTCTCTTTTTTCCTCGCTCCGCCGTCCAGCAATGTCTACGTCCTCAGGGACAAAGACCTTGTGTTCGTTCTGGATACCGGCATGCAGCCTTTCTACAGGCAGAGAATCCTTGATGTCCTTCGCAGGTATTCGGCTGCCGGCTGCAAGAGGCTTGTTCTCATGGATACCCAGGGCCACTGGGACCATGCCCTCAACAATGATGTGGTGCTTGATGCGGGCTTTGAAACCGTGCGTTTCCTTTTACCGGAGCCGGAAGTGCCGGTCATCGACTCTGCGTACCACTGGCTTGGCGATTTCAGAAAGCTGGAAGCATTTTTCAACCCCTATACCGCCTGGAGGGATCTTCTTCAGGAGATAGAAAGGTATGCCAGGAATTTCAGAGAATACAGCGAACCTCAATATGCAGATGTGTGGAGAAGCCTTGCCATGCTCGAACCTGATTCAAGCTATGAAGGCTACCGGACAGCCCTGAAGCTTCTCATTGACCGGGTACTTGTCGGAAACAAACGCAGCCTTGCCGAAAGGGCCGAAGTCCTGAAGCTTTCCGGACGCGAAAAACGGGTCTTCGGCGATACGGAATTCCATGGCTGGCAGGTGGGGCGCTTTTTTATTATTCATGACGGTTCGCATAGCCCGGGTCATGTATGTCTGTATGATCCCGAAAACCGACTCCTCTTAAGCGGCGATGTTACTGTCGAGATAAATCCGCCTTTTTTTGACAGCTGTTTTGAAAAATGTATAGGCGCCGCCAGGGGGTTCAGGCGCATGGCTGAGCAGGGCTTTATCGCTCTTGCATCGGACGCGCACAGGAGCAAGACCTTCCTTGTTGATGCCATGCATCTTTTGAACATTACACCGCTTAGTCCCATAGAGCTTGAAGACTGCGCAAGGGGCGAAGATGAATGCATTACGTTTTTCTCCACCTTTGAAAAATTTTATCTAGGACTGAAGCGTGACGTGCTTGAGGTCCACTCAAAGATAGGCGAAGCGACCATAGAGGATATTGTTGAAGAGATGTTCAAACTGGAAACCCCTGAGATGAAATTTAAAAAATGCTTCCCGTTTCCATCCCGTCCCAAGGTTCTTGTGACGAGGATACTGGACGAGAATGGTTATCAAAAGCGTATATCGGGCAGCAAGATACTGTTCTCGCTCCGGCAACCGTGGCATCTGGTCTGATCTGAAGGAGTAAGCCATGAAGGATTTACAAAAGATAAAGGAATCGGATATTAAAAGGGTTGAAGCGCTTGGCAAAGAATATGAGAAGACGTGCACTGGCTGTGCACAAAGCACGGTTGCAGCGCTTCTTGAAATCCTTGAGATAAATAACGAAGACGTGTTCAAGGCGTCAAGCGGCATGGCCGACGGTATTGGACTCAGCAGCGACGGCAGCTGCGGTGCGCTGACAGGCGGGGCAATGGTGATGGGGCTTCTCTTTGGCCGTGATGCCTCAAACTTCAAAGACCCTCTGGCAGCCATAAAATCATATGACCTTGCAAAGGAGCTTCACGAATATTTCATCTCGGAATACGGGACATGCCGGTGCGCCGATATTCAGAAGAGGTTAATGGGGCGAAGCTTCGACTTGAGAAACCCTGATGACATGAATAGCGCATTTGAACAGGGCATGTCCGATCATTGTTCGGGAGTTGTTGGAAAAGCAGCTGGCAAGGCTCTTGAAATTATTGCCAAAGGGGGATCACAAACAACTCAATTTCAGGTATCATGTGGTGGAGGCATGCCAGTGGGCGGCTGCGGGGGTATGCTTACCAAATAACAAGCAAAAGGAGCATTTGTCTATGCGGTATATTATTGTCGGTGGAGTGGCCGGAGGTGCTTCGACTGCGGCCAGACTAAGGCGGCTTGATGAAAATGCAGAGATAATAGTTTTCGAGAGAGACGATTATGTCTCATATGCGAACTGCGGATTGCCGTATTATGTAGGCGGCGTCATACCCAAAAGAGACAGCCTTTTTGTACAAAGCGCATCAGGTCTCCGCCAGAGATATAACCTGGATGTCCGAGTAAAGAATGAAGTGACGGAAGTGGACAGGACTTCGAAAACGGTTAAGGCAAGGGACCTAAAAAGCGGCAAAGAATATTCTGAACGATACGACAAACTTGTTCTGTCGCCGGGAGCATACCCGTTCAGGCCCTCTGTTAGCGGAATTGACGATGAAGCTGTATTCACGATCCGTTCAGTCGGCGACTCGGACAGGTTGAAGTCCTTTATCCAGGAGAATAAGCCTCAAAAAGCCCTTGTTGCAGGAGGGGGATTCATAGGTCTTGAGGCGGCCGAAAATCTGATCAACCTTGGGATAGATGTAAGCATCGTGGAGATGCAGGGCCAAGTACTTCCGCCTTTTGATTATGAAATGGCCGCTCTTGTTGGGGAACATCTGAAGAAAAAAATGGTTGATCTTATTCTGAATGACTCTCTTGTTTCGGTTTCAAGACAGGGAAAGAATCTTGCAGTCTCGCTAAAGAGCGGGAAAGAGATAGTTGCCGACATGATTATTCTGTCTATCGGTGTACGGCCGGATTCATCCCTGGCAAAAAAGGCAGGACTCGATATAGGGGCCGGAGGCGGCATAATTGTGGATGAATACATGCGCACGTCCGATCCCGATATATATGCGCTCGGAGACGCAGTCGAAATGATGCATCCGGTACTTGGCAGGCCTGTGGCTGTACCTCTGGCAGGCCCTGCCAACAAGCAGGCCAGGATCGTTGCAGACAATATCGTACTGGGAGATGTCAGCAGCTATCAGGGCTCAATCGGGACCGCCATAGTCAAGGTGTTCGGGCTCAACTGTGCAATAACAGGCGCGTCGGGACGCCTGCTTAAATCATCAGGTATCGATTTTGTCTCATCCATCACTCACGGGGCCTCGCATGCGGGGTATTATCCCGGGGCTTCCATGCTGTCGATCAAGCTTATGTATTCTCCGGATAATGGCCTTGTTCTAGGTGCTCAGATAATCGGTCAGGAAGGCGTCGACAAGAGGATCGACCTGATAGCCTCCGTGATAGGGAGAAAAGGAACCATTTATGATCTGACCCGGATCGAACATGCCTATGCGCCGCCGTTTTCCTCGGCAAAAGACCCTGTCAATATGGCCGGTTTTGTCGCAGAGAACATCCTGAGCGGGAAAGTAAGGATAATTTACTGGGATGATGTCGAAAATTATAGAGATGATTCGTTAATTGTCGATGTAAGGACGCCGTTTGAATTCAGAGCAGGGTCAATCGATGGTGCTGTAAATATCCCGGTTGATGAACTGCGGGGGAGGCTAGGGGAATTTCCGAAAGAAAAGCGGATCATCATATATTGCGCAATAGGCCTGAGAGGATACCTGGCAAGCAGGATACTCATGCAGAAAGGCTATAACGTATTTAACCTGAGCGGCGGCTATATGACATACATTTCAGCAATCTGATTGCTGAGTCCAGTTTGATCTGGCAACACGGATCAATACTTTAACTTGATGTCAGGAGGCATGACTGGCTGCTGAGATATCGGATTGTTTTATGCCTCCTGTAGAATTGTAATGTCATTACACATGAGGCACTGTCAAAACCTTATGGTTTTTAGATTGGTGCCGGGACAGGGACTTGAACCCTGATGTCCGTTCGGACACTAGACCCTGAACCTAGCGCGTCTGCCAGTTCCGCCACCCCGGCACATGCCCTTGCAATGCAAGAGCTTTTCCCCTATACTTTTGAACCTTAAAAAAGTCAAGGATTGAGGACATGAAAATTTTCTGGGGAAACGATAAAATTGATGCCGGGAAAATAAAGAATCCGGTTGTCACCATAGGCAACTTCGACGGATGTCATGTCGGGCATCAGGAAATATTCAGAAGGGTAAGAAAGCATGCTGCCGCCCTGGGCGGATCATCAGTCGTCTATACATTCAATCCGCATCCCGCATCGGTGATTCATGAGAATGAACCCAGTACCATATATACGCTTAATGAAAAGATAGAAGCGATTGATTCGTTGGGAATGGATTTCATGGTTGTCGTTCCTTTCACGAGAGAGTTTGCAGATACTCATCCTGAGAGGTTCGTTGACGAGGTGCTTGTAAGCGGGATTAAGGCGAAAGGTATCGTTGTGGGTTATGATTTTGTTTTCGGCCGCAGGGCGATGGGAGATATACCCTTTTTAAAAAAAAAGGGGGATAAACTCGGGTTTTTTGTAGAAAGCGTTCCTGCCGTGATCAAGGACGGGATAGTCGTTTCCAGCACACTGATAAGGGCCATGATAAAAGCAGGGGATGTAAGTACTGCGGCCGGGCTCCTGTCAAGGCCATACAGGCTTCCCGGCACCGTCGTTCACGGTATGGCGCGGGGTAGACTGCTCGGTTTTCCGACGGCAAATATCAAGCCTGACAAATCCTTGATCCCCTTTTACGGTGTTTATGCGACAAACATATATCTGGACGGCAAACGCTATACAGGGGCAACCAACATAGGTGACAACCCGACATTCGGTGATGAAGGAACGTCAATTGAGGCCTTCCTTTTCGATTTTGATGGCGACCTGTACGGCAGGTCTATGACAATAGAGTTTATTGATCGCCTGAGAACCGAAATCAAGTTCGAAAGCAAGGAGCAGCTGACTAAACAGATCGATAAAGACTGCAGAAAGGCCGGCGAAATATTAAACAGGTTCAACAGCAAAAACCGGTAAACGGAGCAGCATAAAAAGCAAACATAATGAAAATCTTTGCTTTATCAGACCTTCATCTCGGCTTTGATTCAGATAAGCCTATGGATATTTTCGGTCCGCACTGGGAGTTGCATCATGAACGAATCAGTCAGGAATGGACCAATACGGTTTCCGGTGATGATATTGTCCTTGTAGCCGGGGATATATCCTGGGCAATGAAGCCGATGGGGGCAAAGGCAGACCTGGCATTTCTTGACGGGCTTCCCGGTAAAAAAATCATTATAAAAGGAAATCATGATTACTGGTGGCAGGGGCTGAAAAAAGTCAGGGATATTGTTCCGGATTCAATTTTACCGTTGCATAACACTTCATATGAAACGCAGGGTATAGGTATTGCCGGGACGAGATTATGGATCGACCCCGGCCTTAACCTTGAAAAGGCAACGGACGAAGACGGGAAGCTTTTTGAGAGAGAATTGGGCAGGCTTAAAAATTCCATTGAATCACTTTCAGGAAAAACTGAGAAGATTATCGTTATGACGCATTTCCCGCCGATTTCGCCTGATAACAGGACGGGAAGGGCAGTCGAGACTCTGAAGGGGTTTGATGTACACACATGGGTTTTCGGCCACATGCATATAGATGGCAACGACTATTCCGGATTCAATACAACAATTGGAAGCACCCGCTTTGTTTTCACTTCGGCCGATTGTGTAGGTTTCAGGCCTGTCAGGATCTTATGACGGCAAGTCCCGAACAAGTGCTTGCAAGATAGTGCTTGAGCTGTTTATGATTGTATGATTATCATACAACAACACAATAAAATACAGATGAGGTGAATAATGGAGACAAAGCCGTTTGGTCTTTCCCGCATAGAAAAATCTCCTGATATTCCAAACCTTGTATCGAAGCAGATAATAGACCTTATTTCGGAAGGAAAGCTGAAGCCTGGAGATAAACTGCCAAGCGAGCATAAAATGACGCAGATGTTCGGTATAAGCAGGATATCTCTTCGTGAGGCCATGAAACTTCTTGAGGCAAGAGGTTATATCGAATCCCTCGACAGGAGGGGCAAATTCGTCAAGTCTATTGCCGATTCCATGATATCGACTATTGAAGAATTGATATTGATTGACCAGGGAAAGATCTGGGAATTGCTTTATGTCAGAAGGTTTATTGAGGCTGAAGCCGCATATCTTGCCGCTAAAAATGCAACACCGGAACAGATCGCAGAGATGAAAAGCCTGTCCGAAAGGGCTGAAAAGGCCGGACTCGACACCCTGCTTGTAACTAAGGACGGAGGCCTGATTTATACAAGATTTTTTGACCTTCTGGCTGAATCTACGAAAAACACAGTATTTATGCATATAAGGCAGACGATTGCCGGAATACTCAAAGGGGCTTTCCCTTACAGCAGGAAGAAGCTTACAAACGTTGGAGGAAGTTCCCGCAAGATATTCACACAACTGGGCAAGATATGGAATGCAATTGAAAAGCGGGATCCCGATGCCGCCAGACTCGCTACTATTGAGCATATTGATTATATTGAGAAAACACTCAGGCTGGCGGTGAATAATAAGTAACAGAAGACAGGAATAGGAATTCAACTGGCCGGAGCCGGGATGACATCAATTTATCCTGACTTTCGGCACATAAAATATATCCGTTCAGTTTTGCATTCAGGTTGATACCGAAAAGGCGCAGAGACAAAGGGATCATGAGCATCATTGTTCAACTCCTCAAGCCGGAGGCGCAGAGACAAATGGATCATGAGCATCTTTGTTCAGCTCCTCAAGCCGGAGGCGCAGAGACAAAGGGATCATGAGCATCATTGTTCAACTCCTCAAGCCGGAGGCGCAGAGACAAAGGGATCATGAGCATCTTTGTTCAGCTCCTCAAGCCGGAGGCGCAGAGACAAAGGGATCTTGAGCATCATTGTTCAACTCCTCAAGCCGGAGGCGCAGAGACAAAGGGATCTTGAGCATCATTGTTCAACTCCTCAAGCCGGAGGCGCAGAGACAAAGGGATCATGAACATCCTGTATGCGCCTGCAGAAGACGGCCGTGGATGGCCCGAATCAAGGGGCGCGCTTGATTTGGAATTGCGATCAGCCCCTGCCTATCCCGAAATATTCAAACCCCTTGTCCCTGATCTCATCCGGGTCAAAAAGGTTTCTTCCGTCAAAAATAACAGGAGTCTTGAGCGTCTCTTTAATCCTGTCAAAGTCCGGGCTCTTGAACATGTTCCACTCCGTAATGATTGCCAGCCCGTCAGCCCCATCAAGCGTATCATAAGCATCCTTTGCATAAAATATTTTATCGCCAAGCATCTTTTTCGTATTCTCGATTCCTTTGGGGTCGAATGCCCTGACCTTCATGCCCTTTTCAAGAAGCATTTGTATTATGTAAAGGGCGGGTGATTCCCGGACATCATCGGTCTTCGGCTTGAAAGTGAGTCCCCAGACCGCCAGAGTCTTATGAGCGGGATCGATATAGTATGAAAGTATCTTGTCAGCAAAATATCTCATCTGGCGCTGGTTTGCACGCCATGTCGCCTCAGTGATTTCAAGAACGTGGTCATAACTGCGCGATGTGGCAATAAGGGCCTGCACGTCCTTGGGGAAACAGGAACCGCCGAATCCCGGGCCTGCCAGCAGGAAGCGGGGTCCTATCCGGTCATCGGTACCCATGCCGTCCCTCACGTGTGATATATCGGCTCCCATTTTGTCGCACAGCATGGAAAGCTCGTTTATGAATGAGACCTTTGTGGCAAGGAAGGCATTTGCAGCGTATTTAGAAAGTTCCGCACTCCTGATGTCCATTACGAGCATGGGATTGTTTGTCGTTCTTACAAAGGGGATGTAAAGCTCTTTTAATATTGCCGCAGTCCTGACATTATCGGTTCCGATTACAACACGGTCCGGCCTCATGAAATCCTGCACGGCATTGCCTTCTTTAAGAAACTCAGGGTTTGATACTACGTCAAACTCGACATTGTTCAAACCTCTTTCATTAAGGCTGCCCCTGATGATCTCCCTGACTTTGTCACCTGTACCTACAGGCACGGTCGATTTGTCCACGATTATCTTATACTCTGTCATGATTTCGCCTATCTGCTTGGCCACACGGAGCACATAAGACAGGTCTGCGGAGCCGTCCCTGTCCTGGGGGGTGCCTACGCAGATAAAACATAAAAGACTGCCGTTGACTCCTTCAGCGAGGTCGAGAGTAAATTTCAGCCTGCCCTCATCCCTGTTTCTTATAACCATGTCTTTCAGGCCGGGTTCATAAATCGGTATATCACCCTTTTCCAGCATATCTATCTTTGTCTTGTCTTCATCAACACAGAGTATATCATTACCCATTTCGGCAAGACAGGCACCAGTTACAAGGCCGACATATCCTGATCCGATCATGCAGATTTTCATATATTTCTCCCCGCAAGGTTTGACTTGACTATCTTTTTTCTGTATTCCTTTACATGGTTTTTCAAATATATTTCAAGGAGTTTTAAAGTGTACTGGGACAAGACAAGCGAAACCATGTCGAGAGCCGACCTTGCCGGTTTGCAGCTGAAAAGGCTTAAAAAAACTCTTAAAGCAGCTACGAATGCCCCTTTTTATAAGGACCGGGGACTGGCAGATATTAGAATTGAGAGCCTTGAAGATATATCCAGACTGCCTTTTACCATCAAACAGGATTTGAGGGATTCCTATCCATACAGGATGCTTTCGTTGCCTATTGAAAAAGTGATCAGACTTCATTCTTCATCGGGCACTACCGGCATCCCGACAGTCGTCTACCACAGCAAATCCGACATCGATTTATGGGCCGGGCTCGTTGCACGCTGTATGTACATGGCAGGTGTCCGTGCGAGCGATGTCTTTCAAAACATGATAGGCTACGGTCTTTTTACCGGAGGACTTGGTCTTCACTACGGTGCGGAAAAAATAGGCTGCCTGACAATACCGTCTGGTCCGGGAAATACAAAGCGCCAGCTGAAATTCATGAAAGATTACAATGTGACTGCAATCCATATTATTCCCAGTTATGCACTTCACCTTGCCGATACCCTGGAAAGGATGGGAATCGATCCTAAAAAGGAATTTCCTGATCTGAAATATGCATTTGTCGGCGCCGAGCCATACTCCGAGGAAACCCGAAAAAAAATAGAAGAATTCTTCGGCATGGACTGCTTCAATTCATACGGCCTTTCGGAGATGTGCGGCCCCGGGGTCGCCTTCGAATGTCCTTTTAAAAACGGTATGCACATATGGGAGGATTCATTCCTTGTCGAGATACTGGATCCTATCACGCTCGAACCGGTTAAACCCGGTGAGACGGGAGAGCTTGTACTCACGACTCTTACTCGAGAGGCGATGCCTATTTTGAGATACCGCACAAAGGACCTTACCAGTCTTATTGAGGATCAATGCGAATGCGGCAGGACTCACCACAGGATCAGAAGGATTACAGGAAGATCGGATGACATGATTATTCTTAAAGGCGTCAATATATTCCCGGTGCAGATCGAAGAGGTGCTTATCGGTATAGAGGGAGTAAGGCGGAACTATCAGATCATCCTCCTCAGCAAGGGCCATAACGACCACATGATAGTTAAGGTGGAAGTTGATTCGGCATTTTTTGTCGGGGATCCGACAGTGCTTGCATCATTAAGAAACCGGATTGTGAGGGAGCTCCACGATGAAATACTTCTTACCCCGGAGGTTGAACTCTGTGAACCAGACAGTCTGCCATATAATGATACAGGCAAGGCAATACGCGTAATTGATAACAGGGATATATGAAAAACAGGTAACGCGCTGAACTGTATAAAACAGCAATAAGCAAATCCTAAAAGCAATCGCAGCCGTAAGGATCCAGATATTAATTGATGTGTAATTCCCTGTAAGGGCAACAGCCAGATATTTTCCCTGCAGTAATTTCATAGTGAATAATAGTAATATTAGTCATAAAACAAATTGACAATATAAAATAATACTGGTATGATATAGAATATTAATGCAAGCCGCTGCAATCTGCAGGCAATTAAAAGCGGTTTTTATGGTTTTTTGGAATTCAATATTATTGGGGAGGGAAAAATGTCCAAAGGTATGACCCTGATTGAGTTTATGATCGGATTACTTCTGGGTTCGCTTATAATGCTTTCTGTATCAAGCGTATATATTGCTGTCGGTTGGGCTTCCAGTTCGCAAAGGTCCGACTGGTTGTGCATGCAGTCATTAAGAACAGCAATGCTTATGCTTAACAGGGACATTGTAGAATGTGCCTATTTGCTCCCTCAGGATTTGAAAATATCATGCAGTGACGGTAAATTGTTTATAGCAGGGTTTCCTGTTACTGCAGATAACGGGGGTCTTACCTTTAATTCCTTATATACGCCGCCATATTTTTCGGTGGTGTCCTCTCAATATGGTGATTCGATAGTCCTGGACACTCTTGATATTGATACTGACGGCAAGGCTGATTACAGGGCTGATTACGGTATCATCAGCGACAGCGGGGCATATGAAATCATGCATTATTACTCGAAAGGCAACATGCCGGTAGCGCTGAAGGGAGGAGCTCCAAAAGAAGGAGACAGGACAGTACCGGCAATCGTATATCAGATGAAGGAAGACGGTCTGTACAGGAACGGTCAGCTTGTAGCAGAAAATATTACAGGTTTTTCTGCCGTAAAGTCAGGCAATGAACTGAATATCAACTTAAGGGTGAGTAGAAATGGAACAACCAAAGAAATCAGTTATAACTACAATCTCGGATAATAAAGGCTGGGTTCTTGTATACACCCTGGTTTTCCTGCTGCTGATCTTTTCAATATCCATATCGGCGTTTACCGTCACAAGATTCAGGATGGTTTCCGGCAGGGGATTCGAGCACATTCTTAAAACTACCGGGACTGGAAACAATGATTGCACAGTCAGTCATTTTAAGCTGCCGGTGCCGGAAAAATGGGATCATATGGCTTTTCAGACCGATCTTATAGAAAAGAAGTGTCCGGGTGGAAAAAATGAAATCTACTGGCGCTCTGAAACAGCAAATAATAGTTGCTATATGAAAAATGATATAAAAATTTCCAGCAACAGGCCATACATTTTATTTCTTATCCAGGACTCGGAAAGCCTGAGACAGGCAGGTGATCGAGATTATGATGATAATTCAGTTTATCTGAAAAATGTAAAAGGGGAAATATCTATTTCCGATTTTGCAATTGGGGAGGAGGATTATGTGACTGCCGCTGAAGGTACATATTTCAAGGGTTCATATGGAAATTCCCATATGAAAGCGCCGGCCTCCGATTTAAGCGGATATTCAGGTGCAATGCCGTCATCAACACTTTATATGCAGGCTGTCCATGAAATTGCTGGTTCTGTAAGTATTGCAGAAGCAGCACTTGCATCTGTCTCAAAGGGAATAATCATGCCCTATGGGTCCAAAAGAAATAAGCTCATTGAAATGCTTGGCAATATCGATTTTGTTGAGGAAAAGGCCAGCCTGGCAAAATCCCTTTATGAGCTTGTAGATAAATATCCTGATGAGTGTGCAACAATGAAGCACATCATTTTTTTAACCGATGGGCTGGCAAAAGATGACGGCAATGTCCCGTCATGGTTAAAGGACTACGACAGGGATTTAAATTTGAATGATACGCATATCGCCTCAACAGGCTCTCACTGTCTGGATGATGTAAGTTCTTATGCGGCGTCGGAGGGCGTTTCTGTACATGTGCTGGGTCCGAAAACGGATTTTTTAAAATCAGTTGTCATTAAAGGAAAAGGCAAACAAATGCCCGGCTCCGATGATCTGCTGCTGGAAACACCATTTTCCAGCACCATGCCGGTGATGAGAGAAGATAAAACCATGTTCATTGAAAACAGGTTCGGCCGGTTCAGCCCTTCATGGACCGACAATGCGGGAGCAAAATATTTTAAGGTGAACTCAAAAGGTGCATTGGCTCAATGCCAGGCGTTTGCATATCCGGGACCTGCAGAATCGGTATACAGTGAAGGAGATAACCTTTACATCTCAACTTCGGGCAATTCAGTAAGCCTTGTAGACATGGCATCAGGGAACCTGAAATGGTCCATCAAGGGTCCGGGCGGAAGAATAAAGAGTATAAACGGTCATATTGTTGCAGGTCCTTCTTCCGAAGGGAGAATATTCTGCTTTACAAATACCCCGGAGCTCGTCTGGGGATCGGACGCAGATATGTTTGATGTATCAAATTCAACGGCCTTCCTTGTGAAAAGCAATATCATAAAAGCAATTGAACTGTCTTCAGGCAAAGAAATTTCCACTATCGGGCTGTCAGAAAAAATCACTTCACTCAACCTTGACCCTGCTGAAGCCTTTATTTATGCAGGGTCCTCGGAGGGAAAAATATTTGTATTAAACAGAGGGCTTATTCTTAATACAACGATCGTAACCGGGATTATGGATGATATCATTGATATACATGCATATACATTCAGAAAGGGGCTTTTTCTCTGCGGTTATACAAAAGATCAGGTTTTCTGTACCGATTTACAAAGGCTTATATGGTCGCAGAGGATTGAAAGCCCTCAAATCATACAAATGCTGATAATGGACGGCAATGTTTATGTTGTCCACTTTTCCGAGGGAAGCCCCTGCGGAGGAATTGACACAGGACGTTCATATATGAGTGTGTATGATTCAAAGACGGGGACTTGCCTTTCGAAAGAATTCATCTGCAACGGAAGGCTGTTCGGTCCTTATATCGATACGAAGGGCAAAAGGCTTGTTTTCTCCAGTTATGAAATGAAAGTCCATGAGTACGATTATTCCGGCTTATATGGCGCGGACAGATGCTTTCTAGGTACGAGGCTGCCCGGAATGGAACTGTAATAGTCTTTCTTTCAGACAGGTTTTTCGTTGATATTTATATTATACTTCTTGATTTTATAATGCATTACCCGCCTTGATATGCCCAGCGTTTTGGCCGCCTCGTTCTGAACCCATTTGGACTTTTTCAAGGCGTCTATAACCATATCCTTTTCCGTTTCCTCGAGTTTGTTGAGACTTTCATCAAAGACTTCTTCCGGTTCACAGATTCCCGAAATGAGCAGGTCATCTCTTGTAATTATGTCGCTGCTGCACAGAACCACTGCCGATTGCACCGTATTTCTGAGTTCCCTGACATTACCCGGCCATGTATGTTTTCTCATGATTTCAAGGACGTCTTTTGATATGCCAAGGATGTGCTTGCCGGTTTTCTGGGAGAATTCATTGACAAATATTTGGACCAATCCAGGGATGTCCTCAATCCTTTCTCTCAACGGAGGAATGTCGATATTTATTACCCTGAGCCTGTAATAGAGGTCTTCTCTGAAAGTGCCGTTCTTAACAAGGGAGAGAAGATCTGCATTCGTGGCGGCAATGACCCTGATATCAGAATGCTTTTGCGCGACATCTCCAACGCGGCGGAATTCGCCTGACTCTATAACCCTGAGCAGGCGATTCTGCAGTTCGGAAGATATATTGCCTATCTCATCCAGGAACAGGGTGCCTTTATCAGCCTCTTCTATTATCCCGGTCTTGTCTTTTATCGCTCCCGTGAAAGCCCCTTTAACATAACCGAACATCTCGGATTCGATAAGTCCCGAAGGTGTCGCGCCGCAGTCCATGATCACGAAATTTTTATTTGAGCGGTTGCTTTCACGATGGATAAGCCGGGCGATAAGCTCTTTGCCGGTTCCCGATTCACCCGTAATCAACACTGTGGCATCTGTTGAGCTTACCTGTTTTGCAAGCTGTATGACATGGTTCATCGCACGGCTGACGGCGTATATCATATTATCGGTTGATGATTCTACTTTCTTCTCCAGGGCGCGCACCCTTTGCTTGAGTTCCCGTTTATCAAGCGCCCTGTTCAGTTTGGCGATAAGTTCCGCCGGGTTGAACGGTTTGAGGATATAGTCATATGCACCCTGCTTCATTGCTTCAACGGCACTGGAAACCGTTCCATAAGCAGTAAGTATGATTACCTCTATGTCCGGGTCCAGTTCCTTGGCCTCGTTGAGGACGGCTATCCCGTCTTTTTCAGGCATTTTCATATCTGTCAGCAGAACGCAGGCATTGCCGTTTCTTATTGCATCAAGCGCCTTGTCCGGTTTTGTGAATCCGATTACATTGTAGCCCTTGGTTTCAAGGCGGGTTATCAAGACTTCTACAATATTAGGCTCATCATCAAGAATGATAATTTCGGGGTTCACTTTCTGAGGCCTCTTCTTTTCTCCGACTTCTGGTATATTTCTTCGAGCTTCTGTAATTTGAACTTCAGATCCTGCTTTTCTACGACAAGTACGGTGATCAGTTCTTCTTTTTCTTTCAATAACAGCTCGTCTTCTTTCAGGGACTTCTCCAGATCCGATTTATCATTCATGCATTTTGTGTTTTTATTCTGAAGGCGGTCGATATCTTTGTTTCTGCTACTGATTTTTTCAACCATGGAAATTATGTATCCGGCTTCTATCCTCAGATCTCTTGAGACTTCAGGGTTATTCTGGATGGCCCTAAGCGTCTCCGTTGTTTCTTCGGTGGAGTATTCCTCGGTTATTATCGAGTTGACTATCAGGAGTATTTTCTTCCTTGCTGCGATGTCGGGATTATCGATCGGTGTATCCATGGAAGACGTCGATTTAAGCCCATTGCCCGCAGCGACACTGTCTTCGGCTGACATTATCTCCGGGGGTATCCACGGAGCACAACCGGCGATTGTTATTTCAAGCACCAACAGGAATGCTGAAATAAAACACGCTGCCTTTTCCAACCCTGCTCTGCGCATGTATCTTTCCTCCGTGGGCCTCCACAATATGTTTGGCGATTGCAAGCCCAAGACCTATTCCACTGTGACCTCTGGTGGCCCTGGATTGATAAAACTTTTCAAAAATGAGAGGTATGTCTTCCTCGGGAATACCCTTTCCATGATCCTGGACTTCAATGATAAAATCGTTTCCCTGACGGCTTAGTCTTATTTCAACCTCTCCGCCTTCTTCCGAATATTTGATTGCATTATGAGTCAGATTTGTCAACACCTGCAAAATCTTGTTTTTGTCAACACTCGCCATGCATGGTGAATCGGGATTCTTGAATATCAGATTGATGCCTTTGTTCTGCGAGTACGGCATGATCTCCGTGACGAATTCGGCTATGATAACCCTCAGGTCATTCTGAACCAGGTCAAGCCTTAGCAGGCCTGCTTCAAGCCGGGACATGTCAAGCAGTTCATTTATTATCTGAAGAAGCCTGTTTATGCCCTGGTCCATTATGGAGATGAGCCTTTTCTGTTTTCCGTCGAGTTCTCCTCCGATGCCGTCCATGAGGAGGTTGGCTGCTTCCTTCATCGATGTAAGCGGTGTTTTCAGTTCGTGCGAGACTACTGAAATAAATTCGGATTTCATGTCGTCGAGTTCTTTCAGGCGCATGGCCATCCTGTTGAAAGATCCTGCAAGGTTACCGAGTTCATCTTTAGAATCAATTGGTATCCTGTAGGAGAAATCACCCTGGGATATGTGCCTTGTCCCTGTGTTTATGAGGCCTATGTCTTTTGATATGCCGATATAGATTATCAGGGGAATAAACAGTCCAACAGCAAGGGCGATGATGAATGACCACCATGTTATCGATACCACCTGTTCTCCAAGGGCTTTAAGCTTAAAAATCTTTTCGTCAATTGAATTTATCGAATTCTGTCTGAGGATCTTTGCATTCTCAACAAGCTCGTCAATGGACTTGCCGTTTTTTTCAAACATGGTTTCTAATGCCTTGGATTCTGCAGGGATGTTCTGGGCCTCAAAATAGTAAGTCTTGATGAAATCATGCCATTTGGCTTCAGAGAGATTTATTAATTCGGCTTCCTTCTTGTTATAGGTGACGTTGCCTTTTTTCAAATATGCAAAGGCCTTGGATATCTCCGCGGCGCTTTCCCTGATGGTGTCCATATATGCGGTATCTTGAAGCAGGATATACTTTCGTGACGCTTCGTCAATATTAATAAGGTTCTGGATTAATGTTTCGCTTGTGTCCTTTTTCTTGTAGTCCAGGCTGTATACCTCGGCGGTCATTCCCCCAAGGCTTGAGGAGACATAGAGTAGCAATAGACATAAACCCAATATTACTACCAGATAGACCACAAAGGTCATTGCAAGTCTTTCGCGCAATCCAATTTTCATAGAATAATAATATTTATATCCTTTTGAGCAAGATGGCAAGCCTGAGTTTCATTGGAAACAGGGCTTTAATGACAGTTGGGTGGGAGCAATATGGAAGCAGGCGTCAAGCAAAACGATTTTACAATGAAAATCCATCGAAACCGGCATTATTGATTTAAAAGGTTTCGGCCCTTGCTTAGTACCAGATGGCACTGTGTTTTACGTTTAAAGCGGAAAGCCCGGGCCTGAAGATATTTTTAGAAAATCAGCCGGCTTTCTTTACTTGAGCAGGGTTTTCAAAATATCATGTTTGCCTATTATTCCGATGACACAGCCTTTGTCATCCACAACCGGAAGTGTATGAAATTTTTTATCTACCATCAGCCTGGCGACCTCTTCGATTTCCGTTTCAGGGCTTACGGTAACGGGATTCGGGGTCATTGCCTGGGATACCAGGGTTGCCGCTATTTTTTCGATTTCTTTTTCCAGGTGTTTCATGGAAGTCAAAGGGATAAAACCGTCAAGGAATGTGAATATGGATGGAATGGGGAGATTTTTCTGCTGGGCAATAAGGTCGCTCTGGCATAAAATCCCAACCAGTTTTCCCGTTGAATCGACCACCGGCGCTCCGTTGAACCTGTTTTCCAGCAGGATTTGCGTGGCCTTGGCGATCTCGTCATCCGGGGAAAACGTTACCGGCCCGGTTGTCATGATATCTCTGACTTTTATCATCCCGGTTTCCCTTGAATAGGTTATTTTTTTATAATTCCCAGCTTCAGGGGGACCCACCATGTAAATCCGAAGGCGAGTGTTTTAAATATGGTTCTTAATCCGGAAAGGCCGGCCTTCTTACCTATCCAGAGAGACAAGGCGAGCTCGAGCGGGTGCCCGTATACCCATGTGCAGAAAACCCCTTTCCATATCTTTTTCAGCTTTTCATCTTCAAAGGGTTTTACAAGTCCGGTGATTGCAAACGCCCAGCCGCAAAGGGAACCGATCATCATTAATAACCAGAATGCCTTTTTCATTATGATACCTCCGGGAAAAATATTGTGCCAATAATATGCCACTTGCCCGAATTATCAAGATATTAACAGAAAAAAATAAAGGGGCCATGCGGCCCCTTTATTTTTTACGCCGCATTTCCGGCTATGACTTGATGAATGTATAGACGCTGCTTTTGACCTGAGTGGAGCCTTTCTGTCCGATCACATACCAGCTTATGGTTGTCTTTTTGGGAATGAACCAGTACCAGTGCGCAGAGTGAACGGTATATGATGTCCAGCTTCCGGAGTACATCTTTGTGTAATTCTTGCCGTCGAGAGCCAGATAGAGCGTATAGCCCGTCATGTTGACGCCGCTCCATTTCATGGTGGGATTGCTTGATACCTGCGACCCGTTAAGCGGAGCGATAAGGGTTATATTGCTCTGCATGCTCAGGACCGTGACCGTCACCGTATCGGCAAGGCTTGTATCTTTGCCGTCATACACCTTGAGTTCGAAGACATAGGTTCCGGCCGCTCCGGGAGCGAACCATGGGGTTGCCGTATTAGAGCCTGTCAGGGATGTGCTGGGCCCCGAAATCTGAGACCAGATGTAAGAAAGGGCATCTCCGTCTGGATCCAGGCTGTTTCTGCCGTCAAGGGTTATCCTCTGACCCAGCGTAGGGGTCAGTGTGACGGTCTGAGGGTCTCCGGCTTCTGCTACAGGAACCGTATTGACGCTTTCAACGGTTACCTTGACGGTGTCTTCAGCCTGTGCCTGGCCGTCGGATACGGTCACCTTGAACTCCAGGACACCGGATACGGTCGGGGTGAATGTCACACGGGCCATGTTGACTCCCGACATTTCAACCGATGCGCCGCCGGTCTGCAACCATGCATAAGTTATGGCGTCTGCATCCGGATCGTAAGAGGCGCCTGCATCGAGGGTTACGGTTGAGCCGGCCCCGGTGACCTGGTCATTCCCGGCATCAGCTACCGGTGCCGTATTCTGCCTGAGCACCCTTACCGTAACGGTGTCAGGTGTCGAACTGACTTTTGCATCGGCAACTGTCAATTCAAATACATACGTGTCTGTTGTGGAGGCGGTAAACGTCGGTTTGTCGATGCCCGTATTTGACAGCTGCACCTGGGGACCGGAAACCTGGGTCCACGAGTAGCTGAGCCTGTCATTGTCGGGATCGGTTGAACCGCTTCCATCCAGGGTTACAAGGGTGCCTGACTGGACATCGACATCAGCGCCGGCTTCGGCCGTCGGTGCGTGGTTTATTGCATTTACGGTAAGAAGGATCTCATCAGCAGGGCTGATATTGGCTCCGTCAGAGCAGACGACTGCAAACTTGTACAGTCCGCCGATCTGCGGCGTTAGCGTTATATCCTGCGTGGTCATTGCCGGAAGCGCAATGCCCGGGCCCTCAACGAGCGACCATGTGTATGTCAGCGCATCGCCATTAGGGTCCGATCCCGAAGAATGAAGCGTTATTACAGTGCCCGAGTCAACAGTCATGTCGCTTCCTGCGTTTACGCTCGGTGCAACATTGTTGATGATTATATCAACATAATCGGTGGATGTGGCCCTTAGGTCCGAACAGCTTAACATGAGTCTGTAGGTTCCGGCCTTTACGCCCATGAAGCTCGCCCTGCTGGTTGTGGAGTTTTCTATCGCGACCTGCGGGCCGGAAACCTGAGTCCAAGAATAGGCAATGGCATCGCCGTTGGGGTCATAAGAGGCTGAACCGTCAAGATATATCCTTGTAGGATCGCTCTGCTGGCCGGTGCCGGCTTCGGCTATCGGCGCGTAATCATACCTGTAATTCGGGTTTGTTTTGTTGGCATATTCCTCCATGTTGTTGTAACCGTCGCCGTCGCTGTCAAGGCCCGCGTCGGCGGGGTCGTTGGGATTGAGTCCGTTGGCGATTTCCCAGACATCCGGCAGCCCGTCGCTGTCGGAGTCAAGCACAAGCTGAATCGTGTCGCTTGCCGGGGTTGTCATCCAGTTGCCGCTGTTGTCCTTGAAAACTGCATATACGGTTTTGGTACCGTCACCCTCGGGCAGTACCCACGCCTGTGAGGCGCTGAACGGCGCCTCGGCGGACCATGTCGTACCGTCGCTGCTTATCTTCATCGCTGCAACAGTTCCTTCGGTATCGGTTGCGGTAAGGCTTAAGGTTACAGTTCTTGAAGAGGCGGTTGCCGCTCCTGAATTTATAGTGATACTTCCAGTCGGAGGCGTTGTGTCGGGAACAGGGATTGATATGCTGACTTCAGCTGATTTTTCGGATTCATTGCCTGAAGTATCATAAGCGCTCATGGTCACGTAATAGGTCTTGCCGGTTTGTAGATTGTCAATGGTAGCGGTAGTCGTTTTGCCTGTGTTTAAAGTTGAAGCGTATGTCCCTGACTGGGTTCCGTAATAAACCTTGTATCCCGCAAGGTCCGTTTCGGTATTCGCATTCCAGCTTACCTCAATAGAAACAGCCAGCAGTTGGACAGGGTATAAAATCGCTGCAGCCATGATTAGTGATAACAGAATAAAATATTTCTTCATCGTCGGTGCCTCCAAATCTTTTATCTGTGATATAAGGGAGCAATCGGTGAGCCATTTAAAAAACCGATAAATTTAAAGATATTATAAAAAGCACACGGCGGACCGTTACAGATTGTGCGTAATCGCGATTACGATAACGTAACCGTCAGCACCTTTGATGATGCCCTCGGCCGCGTTAGAAAAGATGGGCTTGCAAAATATGTTTTAAGATTGATAACATGACTTTTATGGAAAATTCTGAATCTGTACAAAATGATGATCTGCAGGGGACTAAACCCAGAAAGCTTGTTTATATAAGGTTTTCCAGCATGCTCACACCATATATTTTCAATGCTGGCGATCTTGATTTAAAACCAGGCATGATGGCTGTAGTCGAAACCGAGCTTGGTCTTGCCGCCGGCAAGGTACTTGCCTTTACGACGGAAGAGGACGCGTCCGGACTCGATGAAATCAAACCTGTACTCAGGTTGCTCAGTGATTCTGACAAAAAGAAGTTAAGCGATATAAAAACAAAGGAAAAGACGGCCTTTAACTTCTGCAAGGAACGGATAATCGCAAGGAAACTCCTAATGAAACTCATCCTTGTCGAGCAGTCGTTCGACGGCAACAAGATTACATTCTTCTTCGTATCCGAAGGCAGGGTGGATTTCAGGGAACTGCTGAAAGACCTCGTTGAAAAATACAGGACGAGGATAGAGTTAAGACAGATAGGGGCCCGTCAGGAAACCTGCATACTGGGCGGCATAGGGAGCTGCGGAAGGGAGCTGTGCTGTGCGAGCTTTCTGACCAATTTCCAGCGCATATCGGTCAAGATGGCAAAGAATCAGAACATGACCCTTAATCCCACAAAGATATCCGGTATCTGCGGCAAACTTAAATGCTGTCTTGCCTATGAAAAGGAATCCTATGCAAACCTGATCGACAACCTGCCCAAGGCCGGGAAGACGGTTTTCCTTGAGCAGGGAGAGGCGACCGTAATAAGCATCAACGTCATCAACCAGACGTTTATTGCCAAGCTGGCCGACAGGAAGTTCGTCAAGGCAAAGGTCTCAGACATCCTTACGGAAGAAGAATTTCACAAGGTGTCCGACCAGAAGCACCAGGCCCAGCAGAAACTTCCCGAGCCTGCGCCAATTGCTGCACAGGTCAAACCGCCGGAGGCGAAAACGGATGCGCAGAACGATGATAAGAAGAACAAGCACAGGCGCCATAACAGGAACCGGCGTAACAGATCCAGGAGGAAACCCGGACAATGATGAACTATTTTTATATAACCACCCCAATCTACTATGTTAACTCCAAGCCGCATATCGGCCATGTCTATACATCCATAGTCGCCGACGTGCTTGCGCGGTTCAACAGGATATCCGGGAAAAACGTCTTTTTCCTGACCGGCACCGACGAACACGGCGACAAGATAGTGCAGTCGGCGAAAAAACTGGGCAAAACGGCAAAGGAGCTGGCGGACGAGAACAGCGCGCTTTTCAGGGCCATACTTCCCGAAATGTCGGTGGAGCCGGACCGCTTTATAAGGACCACCGACCCCGAGCATGTAAAAGTCGTGCAGTCCATTCTGCAAAAGGTGTACGATTCCGGCGACATCTATTTCGGTGAATACGGCGGCAACTACTGCCTGGGATGCGAACGCTTTTTAACCGACAGCGAGCTTGAAGACGGGAAATGCCCCCAGCATCGGACTGAGCCGACCCACATCAAGGAACAGAACTATTTCTTTAAAATGGAAAAATACCGGGGATGGCTGATAGATCATATTAACGCCAACCCGGATTTCATAAGGCCGCAGCGCTACAGGAACGAGGTGCTCGGGATGCTTCGCGAGCCTCTTGACGACCTGTGCATCTCCCGGCCCAAAAAGCGCCTGTCATGGGGCATAGATTTGCCTTTCGACAATGACTATGTATGCTATGTCTGGTTCGACGCCCTTATAAACTATGTAACCGGCATCGGCTATCCTGGCGGCGGGCATTTCAGCGAATACTGGGGTGCGGCGCAGCACCTGATAGCGAAGGACATCCTGAAGCCCCACGGCGTTTACTGGCCCACAATGCTCAAGGCCGCCGGGCTTGAACCTTATAAACACCTCAATGTACACGGCTACTGGAACATAGAGATGGCGAAGATGAGCAAGAGCCTGGGCAATGTCATCAACCCGCTCGATTTGAAGGAAAAATACGGACTGGACGCCTTCCGCTATTATCTTGTGCGCGACATGGTGTTCGGGCTCGATTCGAATTTCTCCGAAGACGCCATGATCGACCGCTACAATGCAGACCTTGCAAACGACCTCGGCAACCTGGTCAACAGGAGCCTCGGCATGCTGAATAAGTATTACGGAGGCGTCATACCGGATGCCGATGAATCCGATAACGAGGAAGACATCCAGTTGAGGGACCTCGCACTCAGCTCGGCCATCCACTACCGTTCTAGGATGAAGTCCATAGAGATGCAGAATGCCCTGGCCGCCACATGGACGCTGGTCTCAGGGCTCAACAAATACATAGACAAATCCGCGCCGTGGACGCTTGCAAAAACCGACAGGAAGCGTCTCGGGTCCGTGATGTACAACATTATGGAAGGCTTGAGGTTCATTGCCGTAATGACATACCCGGTAATGCCGGACGCGTCAAAAAGGGTTCTTGCCATGATCGGCTCCGAAGGCAGCTTTGATATGGACAGCCTCAACGTGTTCGGGTCCATCAGGGCTGGCGTCAAGACCCGGGAACCCAAGGTTCTCTTCCCGCGCGTGGAAAAGCTGGAAACTCTGGAGGTCGTGGCGGAAGCGGCAAAAACAGAGGAAAAGAAAGAGCCCCTGAACCTGATAGACATCTCCGAATTCGCCAGGGCCGAGATCAGGGTGGGCAAAATTATGAGCGCCGAACGCGTGCCCAAGAGCGACAAGCTGATCCTGATGAAGGTTGACACCGGAGAGGAAAGGCAGATCGTGGCCGGCATAGGCAAGGCCTATACGCCGGAAGAGCTCACCGGCAAAAAAATCGCGGTGGTGACCAACCTGAAGCCTGCAAAACTCATGGGCATCGAGAGCTTCGGCATGCTCCTGGCCACGGACACGGAAGAGGGTGGTCTGTCCCTGATAGGTTTCGACAGGAATGCCAGAGTGGGCGCAAGGATAAGGTAGATATCTTTTATAGTTATTTTTATTATTCCGATCAAAGAGGAGTTTTGTTTTACATTGAACAAAAGATTTCCCATCCTCTTTGGGCGGATATGAAATTAGCAACTGTAGCGATTGATTAAACTATAAAACATTTACAGGGCGTAAGAACAAAGCAGACCTGGGAGCGAGGAAATCGAGGAATGAGGCGTACTTTAAGCGTACGCCGTAATGACGGGATAAGGAGCGACGCCGGTATGCAAAGTTATGACGCCCTGTATAGGAAGAGGTGAGCGTATGATTCCCCGATACTCCACAAAGGTTATGAACGGAATCTGGTCGGATCAGAACAGGTACCAGAAGTGGCTCGATGTCGAGATTGCGGCCTGCGAAGCCTGGGCCAAGCTCGGCAAGGTCCCGCAGAATAGCCTTGAAAACATACAGAAGAACTCCAGGTTCGAGGTCGCTCGGATCGAGGAGATAGAGAACATAACGCGCCACGACGTAATCGCGTTCGTGAGCTGCGTGGCCGAATACATCGGCGATGACGCCAGGTATGTACATATGGGGCTTACCAGTTCCGATGTGCTTGACACTGCATATGCGCTTCAGTGCAAAGAGGCCGGAGCAGTCATCATAGAGGATATAAAGATTCTGATGGAGGCCCTCAAGAAGCGCGCCTACGAGTTCAAGGACCTGCCCGCGATGGGACGCTCCCACGGCATACACGCCGAACCTGTTTCTTTCGGCTCCAAGTTTGCGCTCTTCTATGCAGAGATGGGGCGCAATCTGAAGCGCATGGAAGACGCCGTAGACGTGATCGCATGCGGCAAGATTTCGGGCGCGGTCGGCACCTTCGCCAATGTGCCGCCCGAGGTCGAGGACTATGTCTGCAAAAAGCTCGGACTCACGGCAGAACCGCTCAGCACGCAGATAGTGCAGCGTGACCGCCATGCGCAATTCTTTACGACCATCGCACTAGTCGGCTGTACCATTGAAAAGATCGCAGTCGAGATAAGGCATCTGCAGCGCTCGGAAGTGTTGGAGGCCATGGAGCCTTTCGGCAAGGGGCAGAAGGGCTCATCGGCCATGCCGCACAAGAAGAACCCGATACTTTCCGAAAATCTGACCGGCATGTCGAGACTCCTGCGTGGCTATGCGCTCTCGGCCATGGAGAACGTGGCACTCTGGCACGAGCGCGACATCAGCCATTCCAGCGTGGAGCGCGTGATCGGCCCGGACGCTACTAACATCCTGGATTTCGCGCTCAAGAGGCTCAAGGGCCTCATCGAAGGCCTCGTCGTATTTCCCGAGAATGTGAAAAAGAACCTGGAACTTACCAAAGGACTGTGGCATTCGCAGAATGTCCTGCTGGCGCTTACCGACGCCGGTATGCTCCGCGACGACGCCTATGCGGTTGTGCAGAGGAACGCGCTGCCGGTCTGGGAAGGGAAGGGGGATTTTAAGGAAGCGCTCTTGAATGACCCTGAAGTAACAGCAAAGCTGAGCAGGGAAAAGATAGAAGATCTCTTCGACCTGTCTCATCACATGAAATATATAGACACGATATTCAAACGCGTCTTCGACACATAATTCCGCTTCGCATTCATGCGCTACCTTTGTCGTCCGCGTCGGAATTCTCCTCGACATACGTTAGAAGTATGCCTGCGTCGCTTCCTCCTTGACTCCTCGGTATCATCTTGAATGCAAAGCGGAAAAGAAGTCGTTTGATGTTCTAACGCCATGTCGCGATTGAATTAGATATTTCTGCCTGCGTCGCTTCCTCATTGATCAGGAAAAGGGCCTGAGACCAATACTTTCCTAACCAATCAGCAATGACTGTAAATGTTCATGTTATCATTGAAAACAGCCGATTGTATAAATAACAAAACTGAAAAAAAGAGGTATTCCCCATGAGAAAACTATTCTTTTTGTCTTTTTTGCTGTGGGCCCCCCTTCTATTTGCTGGGTGCTCCACCAGTTCGGATAATGCAAGCAGCACTCCGTTTACCGTAACGGCGCTTATAGGCGGCATATCTGCGTCTTCATATGCAGACAACCCGGAAATATTGGAAAAAACGGACTATATAGACCTCGTGTTCAGCGAAGAACCGGATATCAGTTCGATAGGCGGAAAAATATATCTTTATCTTATTAACGGTACCGGCGAACCGGTGCTCCTTGATCCTGAAGTAACCAGCCTCTCGCCTGACATTGCAAGGGTCTCTCTTACAGACGGGGAAAATTTCATTTCCGGCAATGAATACGTGATTATAGTGAAAGCCGGCGCCGCGTCCGCCTCGGGCAAGACAACGGCTCAGGACTATGCAGGCTATTTTACGCCAGAGCTTTCTTTCGACATCCAGACAGGCAGTCTCGAACTGGGAGCAGAAAGGAAACAGATCGTCGTAATAAGCGACCTGCACCTGGGAGACGAGAGGGCTCAGGATGAGAATTACGGCTGGCAGATCGCGAACAGGTTACATCTGGAGAATTTCCTCCTGATGCTGAAGACGAATCCCACGGTGAAGGAACTTGTCATAGCCGGAGACATGTTTGACGAATGGATTTGCCCTATGGAATATGACACGTTTGGCGGCAAAGACGAAAACGGCTTTTTCAATGACATTTGCGACGCCAATGAGGGCATAGTCGATGCGCTCAACAACATAATCCTGGATGGAAACATAAAGGTGACATATATTCCCGGAAACCATGACATGCTCGTGACAAAAGCCGATATGGACGAAAGGTTCCCGGGAATCAACAATGCAAGGGATGATGTAGGCGGCGTAAATTCGGGGTTGGGTTCGTATGCCCCTGACGGACGTCCCGAGATAGTGATAGAGCACAGCCACAGGTATGACTTTTTCAATGCCCCGGATCCGGTTTCTAATGCAAGTGTTACAGGTCAGCATACGATACTCGGGGCGGGCTTTTTCGTATCCAAGGATTCGGTTACGTCTTTGAGACAGCATCCTCAGTCAGAGTATGTCCCCAGTGAAATGTTCGCGACAGGGATGTCCGGGGAAACAGGTGACGGCATACCGATTGACCTCTATCAGGCGGCATGGTTGCCCATACTTATAAAATATCCGACGAATTTCAGCTGGGAGGAAAAATCGTTCATGACAGGCATTGACGGGTTCTCCGAAACCTACAGCTACAAGGACGTGATCGGAAACAACACGACCGACGACAGGATTATTTACAAGGACAACGCAAAGGCCGCGAACTGGGATAACCTGCAGACGATCAACAATGTGCCGCAACATATTGCAGTTCTGGTCGCCATTCTTAACGGCGTATTCAACCCGCTGATGGATCTTATGAGCGGCGAATATTTTTATCATGACGGATGTACAAAAAGGATAGTGGTGTTCGGACATACCCATATGGCTATGATGTCTCTTATGACCAACAGCTACCTGAAAAAAATCGGCAAAGATTACCATTCGATCTATGCCAATACCGGCACATGGGTTGATAAGGTCGCATCCGGCTATCCTGAGCAGAGCTTCATAGTAATAACGCCGTTTGACAGCATAGAGTTTGTGGACCTTTATTCGTACAACAATGGGAGTACGATAAGAAAGGATGGACGCTGCATATCTATAAAATAGAATTGGACAGGGCGGGATAACTTTGATTCGGGCAGACAGCCCTCACCCTTCGGGCGCACCTTTGGTGCGTCAATTTTTGTGATGCAAAAATTTGCATACCGTTGTCGCTCCTCGCGGAAACGCTGCGACATACGGTAAAGTATGCCTCACATTTCCGCTTCGTCACTCCTAGGTCTGCTTTGTTCTGCCGCCCTGTGAATATGCATATAGTATAAAGGTTTTATAAAAAATTATGTAATGAGGTTCTCTTGAATAATTAATATCATTGCTTCAATAAAATCCTTTTTAACCTTGATGATGCTCCCAGATATTTCTTTCCACACATCATATAATGCATTATGATTTTTAAGTGTTCTGGATTTATAAGTTACGAGCATTGCCTGATAATCAAGCCATACTGGTTTAATATTATCCTGATAAGAGAAGTGTTTTTGGTATTCCATGATAGCGTTTTTAATTTTATTTGTGTTTGGAAGTGAATTTGATGATAATTCAATCCAAGTATCCATACGACTGATATCAGAACCTAATTTGTTGTATGCCTGATTAATTGGATCAATAAGATTCATTGCAGAAAAGTTTATGCTTTTAATATGTTCTGTCAATGGTGAGTTCTCAAGATTGAAATTGTGAATAAAATTATTGCCAGCTTGAAGTAAACATTCAAGAGAATCAGTAATATCCTTATATATTATAATAATTTCTTTAACCAACTCTTGCTTGTTCTTTTCCTTAATTAAAATGCGTTGTAATTCTAAAGATTTTTCATTGGCAATATTAATTTGTTTTATAGCCCAGATGATCATCACAATCCAACCTAAGATTGTTAATGATGTTTGAATCAATAAGTTTAGCATTTCTTTATCCATAATTTCTCCTCTTAATACTTATATAAATTGAATTTTAAAAATTTATTTGTATGCTAAATTTTGAGATAAAATATTCTAACATGCATTAATCTAACGGTTATACAGTAACATTTCTACAATATATTTATAGTTTATCTTACGAATAGACATTTGACTTAAGGACTTGAGAAGGGTAAATTGCTTGAGTCATTTGGTAATACCACCTGCCACAAAACAACTTTCAGAAAGGAGGATTCATGAGCGATTATGATGTGATCGTCATCGGTGCCGGATGCGGAGGGCTCAGTGCAGGGGCGCTGCTTGCAAAAAAAGGCTGCAAGACTCTTGTGCTGGAGCAGAGCTCGCTTGTGGGCGGTTGCTGCTCCACGTTCGAGCAGGAGGGCTTCGGCTTCGACCTCGGCGCTTCCATTCTCGAGGACGTCGAAGTAATCAACTGGTGCTTCGAGAGGCTGGGCACGTCGGTCTTCAAGGAAGCGGAAATGATTAAGTGCGACCCGATATACACGGTCATCCTGAAGGACGGCACCAAGATGACATACCCGTTATCCAGCGAGGAAACCGCGAAGATGATCGGGAAACTGTCTCCTGAAGACGAGGACGGCTGGAGGAAATACGCCGACTATATGAAGGCATTTCTTGATGCGGCCTTGAAGGGCTTCTTCCTCTCGCCGGGCAATACAATGACCGACATGACCATGATGTTCGCGAGGACTCCCGCACTGCTCAAATATTTACCGCTCTTCATGACGAATTATCAGTCGGTTCTGGACAAGTATTTCAAAAGCGACAAGATCAAGGAATCGATTGCATACCAGAGCTACTTCTTCGGGCTCCCGCCCGAACTCGGCCCGGGCCACAGCGCCATGATCCCCTATTCCGAGCATGAAGGCGTCTACTATACGAAGGGCGGTATGAAAGGCATTCCCGAGGCGCTCGTCAAATGCGGACAGAGGCTCGGCATGGAGCTGAGGCTCAATACGCTCGTAAAGAAAGTGATCGTTAAGAACGGCCGCGCGGTCAGCGTCATGCTAGGAGACGGGACCGAGATTACAGCCAGGCTCATAGTCTCGAACATCAACGCCAAGCAGCTCTATACGGACCTGATCGGGTTCGAACACCTGCCGTGGCTGGCCCAGGTGGGCGTGAAGAGCTACCGCTATGCGATGGCCACACCCATGATATACCTGGGCGTGGATTACGAACCGCCGCTCGACAGCCACCATACGATAATCACGCTGCCCGTCGAGGAGATGAACAGGAACTGGAACGAATTCTATATGAACGGGCTCTTCCCGACTGAGCAGTATGCGATCATCAGCTATACGTCAAAGACCGATCCGGGGCTCGCGCCAAAAGGCAGCAACGTCATAGTACTTACGCTCTCGCCGGGACCGTACAAGCTTCAGGGCAAGGACTGGGACGAGGCAAAGCCCGAGATAATGGACCGCGTTATAAAGTTCATGGAGAAAAAGTGCATACCGGATCTGACAAAGCACATAAAGGTCGCCAACTTTGCCACACCAAAGGACTTCGAGAGAAGGCTCCTTTCACCCGAAGGCGCCATATATGCGCTCAGGCAGGACCTGATGTCCTCCATGGTGTTCCGGCCGGCCGCCAGGTCGAAGAACATAAAGGGCCTCTACCTGACCGGCGCATCCACGCATCCCGGAGGCGGCGTGCCCACGGTCATCGCATCCGGCATGATAGCCGCTGACCTTATTGAAAAATACGAAAACTGAAGGAGGTGAAAGATGAAGAAAAAACTCATTTGTGCTGCAGCATTGGCCGCCGGTGCAGTTTGCTGGTCTAAGCTGACAGATTCCAAGAAGAGATTTTATAAAGACCTTATAAAACAGGTTCCCTACCTTATACCCAGATATTTCGTGTGAGATTTTCAACAAGGCCGGGCCAGTTTTTCAAGCCCGGCCACCGGTTTCTCCTTTGTCCGATAGCGGTTTCATCACTTTGACAAGACCAAAGGAGCCGCCATCAATGGGGCAATTCTCATTATCTTTTTCTTCAGATTGAGGAACGGCAAAACTGCTGATGAACGCATTTAAGCGGTTCTTTAAGACTGATGCCACGTGCTTGACGGCTTATGAAGGGAGCCTGGTGAAAATATGGCGCGGTTCTTATAAAACTTGACAAAAATACATTAATAACGGATGCGATGCTTTATTGCTTTACATATCAGGATTAAGGGAGGAGCGGATTTCCGATGAAGGCAGGGATATTGAGAAAGATCAGAATAATGGCGGCAAGCCTGTATGCAACACTTTTCATTACGATCCAGGTTCTGTGGCAGCAGCTGACGAACACATATGACCGCAAGTTCGGCGATGGGATGCTCAAATGGTGGTCATCCAGACTCCTTGGCGCGGTTGATGTCAGGTATACGGTGAACGACCCGTACAATACGAAGATTGAACCGGGAAAGCGCTATATCATAATGTCCAACCATTCAAGCCATTATGATATACCGTTGATTATCATGACCATGCCCGGAAGCATAAGGATGCTGACCAAAAAGGAGCTGTTCAAGGTGCCAGTATGGGGCAAGGGCATGAAAGCCGGCGAATTCATAGCGATTGACAGGCATGATTTCGAGCAGGCGAAAAGAGACCTTAAAGCGGCGCGCGAAAAGATGGAGAGCGGAATCGTACTGTGGATCGCGCCTGAGGGAACACGCTCGAGAACCGGCAAACTCGGGGAATTCAAGAAGGGCGGGATAATAATGGCCATAGAGTCGGGCGCCACGATACTTCCGGTCGGGATTATCGGTTCAGGGGAAATCCTGCCGCCCAAGACGTGGGACTTCTATCTTGGAAAAGAGGTCAAAGTTAACATAGGCAAACCCATCGAGGCCTCGCAGTTTACGCTGGAGAACAAGGAAAAACTGATCGATGCCGTAAGAACGTCCATTACCGAACTTTGCAGCAAGGCTTAGGCTATAAGAGATAAGGAGAACAGGATGGGAAAACTGATTGATCCTGAAGAGCTAAAGGCGTTTGCCGATGCGTTGTCTCTAAGGGAGATGCCGTTTGCTGTATTCAGCACGGATGTTGTCCCTGAAGGGGCGCTCACTCCAAAAAACTCAAGGTGCGTTGTCGGCATATTAAGGTTGGCCAGGAAAAAGAAGCTGCCTGTTGTAATCATGAACCATGAAAACCTGTGCCCGGGAGGCAGGGTTTACTGCAATCTTGAGGGAGCTGAAACCGATTTTATTCCCGCTTTTGTCTCTACCGGTATGGAAGGGGTTTTTGAAGGCGAGCGATACTGCAAAAGCCCTGAAATAGTAAGCCGGTATCTTGAACTGATAAGACTTAAGGCCGATCCTCTGCCGTTCAGGATATTCAAACCTCTTGATATGCTCGATGAAAATGAGGTTCCCGAAGTAATTGCCTTTTTTGAAACTCCGGATGTGCTTTCAGGTCTTTTTACCCTTGTCCAGTTTGATGCCGGAGACAATGAAACTATAACAGCTCCGTTCGGGGCCGGATGCGCAGGCGTGTATACCTGGGTAAAGCGCTATCTCGAGGAAGGGAAAGAGCGCGCGGTGATTAGCGGATTCGACCCATCGTCAAGGCCGTTCATGGCCCCGGATGAACTGACGTTTTCAATGCCGTATTCCATGTTTAAAAGACTTATGGGGTGTTACCGCGATAGCTTTTTGTTCACGCACAGCTGGCAGGTCATAAAGAAGCGTATACAGAAAGTTCCGGCAGATTGAGACCGGCGGCCTTCCTTCAGGCCTTAAAGCTCATTTGATGAAAGCGGCGCTTTCATATCCGTCGAGGAAGCTTGACCTGTAGTCGGGAAGCAGCAGGATTCTTCCCTTGTCAGACCATTTCCGGCAGGAGCGGAAAAAGCGGTTCATATTCATCCGCCGCATGAATGTCGGAAGTTTGGGTATATGCCGGGCCTTGTCCAGGTCTAGAATCCACGGATTCATCTGCTCGTCGAGAAGTATGTTTTTGAGGTGCAGGTCCGCATGGTATACGCCCAGCTCGTGCATCCTGCGGATAAGGGCTCCGGTTTCATAAAAGACTTTCGCGAATGAATTGTCAGACCCGCTGTTCTGAGCGGTCCGGGGTGTTTCCCCTTTCTGTCCGGGCTTGGAACTTTCAAGCCATGTCAGGAGGTCGATTGAATCAGGCACCAGCCGGGTGATGACATCGATAGTGTAAAACAACCTGCTTTTTGAAAAACGGACGGCCGGAATTTCAGGCGTATTGATGCCGTTCTGCCTCAGGTAACTGCTGATCTTCAATTCCCTGATGCTCCGGGAGGTGCCGAGAAACCGCCGGCCTGTCATCTTTCCGAACAGCCCGCCGTGGGTAAGCTCCCTTACGATCATATCATCGCCCAGCAGCCGCATATTGCCGCGGCCCTTAAACGATGACGGTTCGCCGACAGGGCCCGATGCCGGGACAATGTGCTCCGGTAAATAATCTTTCAGGATTAGCCTGGCCTTGCCTTTTTCGGTGATACGGTAGCCGGGAAGAGCGCATGTAATCATAAACTAATCTTCGACCGCGAGCCTGATGCGCTTTAGCCTTTTTATTTCGTCGCGGAATTCTGCGGCTTCTTCAAACTTCAGCGTCTTGGCCGCTTCTGTCATTTTCTTTTCCAGTTTTTTTATTGTCTTTTCAATCTGCCTTATACTGACAGTCCCTTCGGAGGTCTTGACCTCAGCGCTCATGTCGGCATAGTCCCGTTCATAGATCGATGAAAGGATATCACGTATGTCTTTCTGGATGCTCCTGGGCGTTATGCCGTGCTCCTTATTGTAAAGGAGCTGCTTTTCGCGTCGGCGCTGCGTCTCGTTCATGGCCCTTTCCATCGAGCCGGTTACCTTGTCCGCATAAAATATGACGCGGCCCTTTATGTTTCTGGCGGCCCGGCCCGAGGTCTGGACAAGCGAGCGCTCGGAGCGCAGGAAACCTTCCTTGTCCGCATCGAGTATGGCAACGAGCTCGACCTCGGGAAGGTCCAGCCCTTCGCGCAGGAGGTTTATGCCCACAAGTACGTCGAATTTGCCCTCGCGCAGCCCGTTCACCAGTTCGATCCGTTCGAGCGTGTCAATGTCCGAGTGCATGTATCTTGCTTTGACGTCAAGGCTTGAAAGATAGTCTGTCAGCTCCTCTGACATGCGCTTTGTAAGCGTTGTTACAAGAACCCGGCCTCCTTCGCCCGTGACCTTTGCCGTCTCTGCGCAGAGGTCGTCAATCTGTGTGGCGGCCTTCCTGACTTCTATCAGCGGATCGACAAGTCCGGTGGGCCTTACCACCTGCTCGACAACCTTGCCTTTTGTCTGCTTGAGCTCATAGTCGCTGGGGGTGGCCGAGACATATATTATTTTATTCACGAGGCCGTTGAATTCGTCGAATCTGAGCGGTCTGTTGTCCAGGGCGGAAGGCAGCCTGAAACCGTATTCCACAAGGGTTGACTTCCTCTTATGGTCGCCCCTGTACATGCCTATCAGCTGCGGGACGCCGACATGCGATTCATCGAGGAACACGAGGCTGTTTCTAGGCAGGTAGTCCATCAGGGTTGGCGGCGGATCACCTTCTTTCCTGCCAGTCAGGTGCCGGGAGTAATTCTCGATCCCTTTGCAGATGCCCGTTTCCATGAGCAGCTCGAGGTCATAGCGCGTGCGCTCCTCGAGCCTCTGCGCCTCCACGAGCCTGTTTTCGGCCCTGAAGAAATCAAGCCTGTCCGCGAGTTCGTCCCTGATGGTATTTATTGCATTCTTCATCTGGCTTTCGGGCGTTACGTAGTGCGAGGCGGGATATATGGGGAAATGGGAAAGCCTTCTGATTTTTGAACCTTTCAGCGCGTCTATCTCCCATATGGTTTCGATGGAATCACCCATCAGCTCGACACGGATGGCCTTTTCCTCTTCATGAACGGGGTAGATGTCGATCGTATCACCGCGAACCCTGAAGGAACCGCGGTGAAAATCAAAATTGCCGCGTTCGTACTGGATTTCGACGAGCTTCTTCAAAATCGTTTCGCGGCCTGTATCACGGCCTTCTTCCAGAAAGAGCAGCATCCCGGAATAGGCCTCGGGCGAGCCGAGGCCGTAGATGCATGATACGGACGCCACGATGATGCAGTCCTCCCGCTCGAAAAGAGCCCGGGTCGCCCTGTGCCTGAGTTTGTCTATATCTTCGTTTACGTCCGAATCCTTCTCTATGTACAGGTCGCGCGCAGGGACATAGGCCTCTGGCTGGTAATAATCATAGTAGCTGACGAAATATTCAACGGCGTTATCGGGAAAGAGTTCCCTGAATTCCCCGTAGAGCTGCGCGGCCAGTATCTTGTTGGGCGCAATGACAAGGGAGGGTCTGTTCATGCGTTCGATTACGCAGGCCATTGTAAATGTCTTGCCGGACCCGGTCACTCCAAGAAGGACCTGGTCGCGCACGCCTTTTTCTATGCCTTCACAAAGGGTATCGATTGCTCCAGGCTGGTCGCCGCTGGGTTTATAGTCTGATATGAGTTTGAAATTCATCCGGCATATTGTTGCATAAAAAGTTTACACTGTAAAATTTATAAATCCTTCTTCATTTAGCTTGACATTAAAATGGAGTTGCTATTTTATTATTCTCCAACTGGAAGGATTATCGGCATGAACCACAGTAAAACCCAAAAAGTAGTTTTTCCTGAGGTTGCGCAAAGTAATCATGTTCCAGAAACAAAACAAAAGGCCCTGATGTTTTGCCAGACTTAGGGGTCGTTAAACGGAGGTGTTTTAATGGCGCAGGGAACAGTAAAATGGTTTAATGAGAAAAAGGGGTTTGGTTTTATTACACAAGATGATGGAACAGATGTATTTGTACATTTTTCATCGCTGAATCAGGAAGGATTCAAAACGCTCCAGGAAGGTGACAGGGTCAAGTATGATGTAGTCCAGGGGCAGAAAGGCCCCCAGGCTTCGAACGTCGTCAAAGTCTGATTAAACCCGGGACGGCCGACGGGCCGTCCCGTTTATTATCTGCACCAGGATTTCTTCTTAGATACATTCAATACAGCTTTGGCAATATCCGGTTAATCAGGGTTTCATTTTCCCAGTAATAATATTTTTCCCGTTTCTGTACTGATAACTTATCGACTCAGACAGGCTGTTGACAATCCTTATGCCCTGTCCGCCGACCTGTGTTTGATCAATAGAGCACGAATAAGGCTGAGGGTTATAGGTGAGCGGATTGAACTCAAGGCCGTCATCTTCCAGAGAAAATGTTATATCAGAACCGTCAAAGGAAAGAGATATATATACATTATGAGCCTTGTCGTCAGAATAGGCGTATCTGCATATGTTGATGAACAGCTCTTCAATGATAAGATCAAGGTTATTAACAGCGGGTTCCCCGATGCCGCATGACTTGATGAAATCGGAAATAAATGCATGGATCCTTTCAATATTATCAGGTTTATTTTCAATATTGATGTGGGCGTTTTTGGCATGAAAAGTTTCGGATTCCATGCCGTTATATTTAACCGCCAGCATCGTAATATCATCATTCTGTGGCATATCTTTGGCAAAACCCTCAATCTTTTGCATGATCCCTGAAATAATTTCCCCGGGATTCATATCAGCGGCGTTCATGAGCACTTTATTGAGCCCTTCTTCAGTGAACAGGCTTCCATGAATATCAATACTTTCCGTTACGCCGTCTGTAAACATGAAAAGAGTATTCCCCTTCAATAACCTGGTTCTCCTGGTCCCGTATTTTATTCCATGCTTCAAACCGCACGCAGGGACCCATCCTTTCATCCACAAATAAAAGCCCGCCTTTTTCCTGCACGATTACCGGAGGATTGTGGCCTGCATTGGAGTACAGGATAACTCCGGTTTTTATATTCAAGCGGGCAATAAAGATTGTAACGAACATGGAATACGGGTTGTTTCTGCAGAGTTCATTATTCACCGATGTCAGGACTTCGCCGGGAGTTGAATTTGAAAGAGCCGACATGTGAAGCATCGTTTTTGTCAGCGCCATGTAAAAGGCCGCTGGGATGCCTTTCCCTGATACGTCTCCAATGATAAGCCACAGGGAATTCTCGTCGGTCATGAAAAAATCATACATGTCTCCGCCGACTTCCCTGGCCGGAACCATGGAGGCGAACAGATCGAATTCACTGGACCTCTGAATTGAGTCAAGCCCCGGCAGTATGCTCATCTGGACCTCATGTGCAATCTGCAGCTCTCTTTCAATACGCTCTTTTGCGGCAGTGGTTTCAGTGAGTATGGCTATCTGGTTTTTCAGGGATTCCAACATATCCGAAAATACGTTTGTCAGCACGCCGACTTCATCTTTTATGTTTATCCTGGGTATGTTGTAGTCAAGGTCTCCTTTGCCTATTGCATAGGCTGCAGCAGCAAGACCCCTTAGCGGCCTGGTTATCCTTCCCGATATGAACGCTACGAACATAAAGAGTATCAGCAGCCCTGCCAGGGCAAGCATAACAAGGCTTTTCGAAAGCTTCTTCATCCCGCTGAACATGTCGGATTGAGCACACAGGACTGCCAGCGACCAGCCATATTCGAGTATGGGGACATAATATATAAAACTGCTTTCTTTCAGGACGATACTGTCGAAAACCGAAAACCCCGTCTCCCCCCTGATCATATGCGTGCCTATAACGGCAGCCGACGGGTTGTGAAATTCGCTTGCAAGCTGGAAGATGGTTTCGCGTGCGATTCTGTCAGTAAAAGGATGTGCTATGAACGTGCCGTCACCTGATATGATGAAGCAGTATCCGGTATTGAAAACCTTAACGTTTGATACGATTTCAGAGATGTTCAGAAGAGAGACCTCGATAAGGAAAACCCCTTTGAACACTTTCCTGCCGACCTGTTCACTGAACATGGGCATTGTGAAAACTATCTCGGGATAATCAAGATCAGGTTCTATCATGGGGTTGCTCCAAAAGGGTTTCTGTGACTTTCTGACGGTTTCATATGAGTTGCGGTAGAAGGAACCTTCTTTAAGAATATCTGTATTTATCAGTTCTATACCGCGAGGCGATCTGTGCATATGTATTTCGGAAAGCTTTCCTGATTTGCCTGATTCTTCTGTAATGAGTATGGCACCTACGAGACCCTGGTTCTGCCTGATAATCATTTCAATCAGGGTTTTAATAAGTACTGAATCATCTATGTTGTTCAGTAAAACCGGAATCGAGTCTATGGCAGACCTTTCCGATTCATGCATGGTTGACTCGATGAGGCTTGCCGTGCTTTCTGCAACTCTCCTGCAATGCATCTCTGCATAGGCTGAAATCTGTTTCCTGGATTCCATGTAGTTATAAGAAAATACAATAGTATAAATAATAAGGACCGTACTGGATATCTGTATCACCAGCTTGGTAGTGAGGCTCTTGGAAAATTTATTGAACATCTCTTTTCCCGGTATTTATTCCCCCATTGTCAGTGCTATGCCAATTTCTTTGCAGCGGAATCCTTTGCAAGAGATACATCGGCAAAAACATCAAGCAGGGGGAGAAAACCGACAATTTCCAGGACCTTTTTTACGCCCTCCTGAAGGCTTGATACATAGAACAGCCCGTCTGTGGAAACGGCTGTTTTGGAGCCCAGAACCAATACTCGGATGCCTGCACTGCTCATATAATCTACCCCTGAGAGGTTGAGGATGCAGGCAGATCTCGGTTCTGCAAAGGAATTTGTCACGACCTTTTCCATTTCAGGGGCGGTTATGGCATCAACCCTGCCACTCACTGATAGAATCCTGATCCTGGGGGATAAGTTTTCAACTGAAATTTCCATTCTTATATTCCTCCTGGGTTTATTCTTTCGGCTCGGAAAAATGCGTCTCCATTATCAGGGCGCCGTCATCATAGCGATTTGATATTTTGTAGGGCAATTTTTTGAAAAGTTTAATCATGGTGTTGTTGTCGGGGTATGTCATTGCATAGAGGCCTGCAATGCCGTTATGCCGCGCTGCATCTACTATTTTCTGCTGAAGCTTTGATGCGATGCCCTTGCCCTGCCAGCCGACATCAAGAGAGTAGGCGACCTCTGCAATATTTTTGCCTTCCTCAACGCAGTACATGCCCACGCCGATAACCTTGCCAAGACCCTCTTCTCCCACATATGCGATCACGGAGAATTTGTTTTTGTAGTCAACAAGAAACATGTTCTTGAGCTCATCCCAGAAAAAATGCATCCTGAAACCGAAGAAACGCTTTGAAATATCCTTTTTGTCCATTGAATAAAAATGTTCCTGGATGAGCCTGCTGTCACTTGTTTTAGCGGGTCTGAATGTGATTTTTTCCCCGCCTGATTCTATGGTTTCTTCCATCCATGCAGGATAGATGCCGTTGATGGACTCATTGATATTACGCTCGTGGCTTATGAGCCCGAGCTCCTTGGCTTTGGTAAAGAGTTCATCCCTGAATTTCGGGTGGGAAATGCTGATAATTGCCATGGCCCTTTCCTGGATGTTTTTACCGAAAAGATTTACAACGCCATATTCACTTACGACATATGTTACATCAGGGGCGGTAATGGCGACAGCTCCTGTACAAATCTCAGTGATGATGTTGCTCAGGCTCTCGTCAGCTGACACCGACGGTATGATCATTATTGTTTTACCACCGTCGGCCATCGAAGCGCCTCTCGAGAAATCAACCATGCCCGCGGCGTCCGCAAAATGGTTTTGCGGCATACCGTCAGCGGAAACCTGGCCTTTAAGATCTATTGTGGAAGCAAGGTTGATGGACACCATTTTGTTATGTTTTGCTATTATGCGCGGGTTGCTTACATAATCACTCGGCCTGAATTCAACCATGGGATTCATGTCAAGAAACCTGTAAAGTTCTTCCGGGCCTATGGCGCCCGATGCGACCATTTTGCCGTCGTTGAATCCTTTTATGCGATTCGTTATGACGCCCTTTTTACATAGGGCCAGCATGGAATCGAGGATAAACTGGCTGTGTATCCCGAGGTCGTTTTTATTTTCCAGGGCAAGCTCGACAAGCCCTCCTGGAAGACCCGGACCGAGCTGGATTGTCGATCCGTCATCAACAAGATTTGAGAGGTGCCTTGCAATATTTTCCATACCGGTCAAATCAGGTGTTGGATAGGTTGTGAGAAGTTCCTCATCGTGTTCGACAATATAGTCCAGGTCATCGACATGAAGCATGCCGTAACCGGGGATCCTGGGCATATTTTTGTTTATCTGTGCTATTACTATATCGGCAGCCTGTGCCGCCGCCAGCGTAATATCTACTGATATCCCAAGGTTTACCCAGCCGAATTCGTCAGGCGGGCTGACCTGGATTAATGCATAATGGATAGGGATATGCTTTTTTAAGAAAAGCTGGGGCACCATATATAGGTTTATTGGCGTTAAGAAGCGCTTTGCCGCTGAAAGCCCTGTAAGCATTCCGGAACCCTGATATATTGACCTGACATGATAGCTTCTTCCCTTGGTCTCTTCGGCAACAAGTCCCATGAGCGAGCCTTCAAGATTGAGGAATCTTATCAGCTCAACATCAAAGAAATTGTGCGTGTTTTTTATAAGCGTCGAGACAAGATGTTGCGGCTCCCCGCAGTATGAGCCGACAAAAACCCTCTTTCCCTGTGATATCGTATCAACTGCCTTTTCTGCAGTTACAAGCTTTTTGCTATACTCACCGGCTATCCTTGCATTCATGCATGCCTCCCCTTGGCAATATATGAGAGCTTTCGGCGAAACAGACAAAATCCTTTAACATAAAAGAGTTTAAACCTTCACAGACTAGGAGCTGAATCGAATCCTGTCTCCAGGCAAAAAAGAAAATCCTGCGGCTTTTAATAAATCTCGACATTTTCGATAACTGTAACCTTATGTTTCTTATTGACTTCATTGAATATTTACATTAGATTGGAATACTGATTCTACGTTCGAATATGGATTCTACTTTATGATGAGGAAGGAACGGGAGAGACAACTTAGAAGGAAGACTATCCTTGAGGCAGCAAGAAAAGTATTCGCCCGGGATGGTTACTTCAATGCTACAATGTCACAGATAGCCGGTGTCGCAGAATTCGGAATGGGCACTATTTATCACTATTTTCCGAACAAACAGGGTCTTTTTTCAGAGGTAATCATTGAGGGTATCGAGACTTTCAATACCGGATTGAAGGAATCCCTGACAGGGAAAAACAAATGGCATGACAGGCTGGTTGCGTTCATTGAATACAGGCTTGACTGGGTGGAAAAACAGCCTGATCTCCAGCGTCTTATAATGGAAATATTCTATTTTCCCATACCGGATATAACCCCACAGATTGTTATGCGCCTGAGGGATGTTTATAAGGAAAACATCGGGATGCTGAAAGAAATACTTTCACAATCGCATGAAACCAATAAAAATATCGATATAGACCTGATGACGCTTATGATTGTTGGGACGCTGGATTCTATTGCAAATGATTGGCTGATGGGTATTTTAAAAAAGGTTCCTACTGAATACATTTCCGGAATCATGGACTTTGTTACAGGAGGTAAAGATGCTTAGGCAGATATTGTGTGTTGTGGTTTTCATGGTAATGATTGCAGGAGAGGCATTCTCACAGGAAATAATGACTGTCGAGCAGGCCTTGGAAGTGGCTGTAAGCAATTATCCGGGCATTAAAGCGATTGAAGAAGAAGTAACTGTAAGGAAAATGGAAAAGAACGAAGCCCTGATGATGATGCTGCCCCAGGTCAAGGTTAATTACGGTTATTATCGTTTGAATGAAGTCCCGGCATTGCAGATAGGTGAAGATCTGTATCTTCCGGTTCTAAACGATCAGAGTCCTCCCCGTTTTGACAGCAACGGAAATATAGCCCTTGACTGGGATACTCGAAGGCCTCTTCTCGCTTATATCCCTGGCCAGGGTATTCCGGTGGGTACTCAGGATAACCACTCGGCTTCACTGGTGATCACGCAGGTGTTATTCGCTGGAGGCTCTCTTTACCAGAATTACCAGATGGCCAAAGACGGGGTGAAATCATCGGATCTGGAAACTCAGAAAGCGGTTCGTGATCTGAAGGTCAAAGTGATTGAAACCTATTACGGTGTTATCGCCAGCAGGCAGGGAGTCGATGTCGCAAAAGCTGCGGTAGCCTCAGTTCAGGCGCACCTGAATCAGGCGACGGCCTTCTTCAAGGCAGGGGTTATTGCAAAGAATGATGTCCTTCAGGCTCAAGTAAAACTTGCTGAAACCGAACAGAATCTTATAACTGTTCAAAATATGGCAAATAAGGCGGAGTCAGGTTTGAATGTTGCGATGGCGAGACCCATTTCCGAACCGGTCATTATTGACAATGATATTAAGACGCCGCCGATTGAGGAAACACTGGAAGAAGCGATTGAAATCGCCAAAAATAATCGTCAGGAGATTAAAAAACTCGATATATATATGGAAACCGCAGCAAAGGGAGTCAAGGCAGCCAAAGGCGGGTATGCACCGCGTGTGGCTGCGACATACAAGTATGAAAGATCAGGTCCCGATGTGGATGTTGTAAACAAACAGTGGACTATTGGTGTGGGATTGGAGTGGACGCTTTTCGGGAAGCTTGTGGAAGGCGGTACTGCATATACCAATGTTGCAAAGGCAAACGCAAGACAATCTCAGGCTTTACTGGAAAAACAGAGAAAGACCGATGAAGTTATCCTTGAGGTTAAAGATGCGTATCAAACGGCTTTTGCATCAAAGGCGAAAATGGAAGTCGGTATAAAGGCAATAGACCAGGCAGAAGAAAACCTCAGGATTCAGAAGCACAGGTATAATCTTCAGGCATGCACATCCACAGATGTCCTGGATGCGCAGACCATGCTGGACAAGTCAAGGATCGATTATATCTCGGCCAGGGCTGAATATGCAGAGTCAGTTGCAAAATTGAAAGCTGCAATGGGAACCCTTTAGGAGAATAATTATGAATTACCTGAACAGAACAAGGTGGGTTTTGCTTGTTAGTGCTGTCCTGCTGGTGCTCGGAGCATGCAGTAAAAACGAGGACAGTTCCAAAACTAACGACAAGAAAACAGATGATTCCAAGGCCGAGGTTATTGTATCAAAGGTACAGAGAGGTCCCATCCATAAGGCTTTTGCTGCAATGGGAACAATTGCTGCAAATGATATGGCCAGGGTAATCCCGAAAGTCGCCGGCAGGGTGTTGAGAATTTATGTTTCGGAAGGCTCGAATGTTAGCGCCGGACAAGTGCTGATGCAGTTGAGCGACGCTGAATATAATCTCGGGGTAAGAGGGTATGCAGCGGTAGCAAAACTTGCTGAAGTCGGTGTTGAAAAAAGCAAGAGAGATCTTGCGAGGGCAGAAAGCCTTCACAAGGAACAGGCGATAGCCGAGCAGTCATACCAGGATGCCCAAAGCCAGCTTGAAGCGAACAAATATCAGATGGAGCAAGCCATTGCCCAGGTTGAGAATGCGAAAAAGGCGGTCAGCGAATGCAGGGTTGTTTCCCCTATTTCCGGTACCGTAACAAGTAAATTTGTCAATGAAGGAGAGCTTTCTGCCCCGCAATCGCCAATGCCGGCCTTTATTGTCGAAAACATGAGCAAGGTCAAACTGGAAGTCGACCTTTCAGAGGATGCATTCGGCTATCTCGATGTCGGGAGCAAATGCATGGTCACGGTGGATGCTATTCCTGACAGAACTTTCGAAGGTGTCATTACTAAGGTATTCCCGTCCATTAATGCAATAAGCAAGACGTTCAAGGTAACAATAACGATGGATAATGCCGACTTTAAACTGAGAAGCGGCATGACCGCCAGGGCAAAGGTAGTGCAAAAAGCGAGGAATGATGCGATTTATGCCCCGAAACCTGCTTTTTTACAGGGGGAGGAAGGGTTTTATGTCTTTAAGGTCTCCGGTGGTAAAGTGAAAAAAACGCCTGTTAAAACCGGCATCGAGGGAGATGACACGTATGAAGTTCTTAGCGGGCTCCAGCCCGGGGATTTTGTTGTTGTCGAAGGACAGGTCGGGCTTAATGACGGTATGGAAGTGAAGGCAAAAGAGAAAATAGCGGCTCCAATACAGGCTCCAATACCGGCTCCGACTGTTCAACCGAAAGGTCCTGAAACACCAGCTTCGGTGCAGCAGAAAAATCCGGCTTCTTATCCAAATGCCAAATAATGCCGATACGCCTTAAAAAGCCGGAGGGTAATAGATGAGTATTATTGAATTTTCTGTTAAGCGTCGCATTGCAATTACAATGTTTACGCTCATCATAACCCTTTTCGGCCTGCTTGCGTTCAGAGACCTGGGAATAGACCTTTTCCCTGAAATCGAGTATCCGGTTGTTACGGTTGTTACTACATATCAGGGTGTGGGATCAGCCGAGCTTGAGACAGGAGTTACAAGGCCGATAGAAGAATTCGTCGGCAGTGTTGCGGGCGTCAAGAAACTCAGTTCAAACACATCCGAAGGAGTCTCAACAATAACCATCGAGTTTGAATGGGGGACCAATATCGATGCCGCTGCCCAGGATGTCAGGGAAAAGCTGAGCTGGGTGACCGATTATCTGCCAAAAGACGCAGATACTCCAATGGTCTTGAAATTCAACATCACCAACATGCCGATCCTCGAGTACGGTGTCACGGGCATGGCCAATACAATGGAACTCAGGGAATATCTGAGAAGCTCGGTCAAAACAAAGCTCGAAAGATGCGACGGGATATCACAGGTTGGTCTTTGGGGCGGCAAGATAAGGGAAATCCAGATACTGATTGACCCGACAAAACTCAAGGCTACCAATACATCGCTGGAGCAGATAAGGCAGGCTGTCCTTGCTTCCAACCTGAGCATGTCCGGGGGAAATGTCGTAATCGATCAGAAAGAATACATGGTCAGGACAAGCGGCTATTTCGAAAACATTGATCAGATCAAAGGGATTGCAATAAATATGGGCAAGGAAGGCCAGATAATACATCTGGAAGACATCGCCCAGGTGAAGGACGGGTTCAAAGAAATAAGGGGACAGGAACGTACGAACCGCGAACCTACGGTAATTTTATATGTCATGAAACAAAGCGGCTCCAATACGGTAAAGGCTGCAGAAGGCGTAATGGAGAAAATGAAAGAGATCGAAAAGACATCACCTTCTGGTGTGAAGTTCTTTTTGATTTACAATCAGGGTAAAATAATCAAGAACTCCATTTCAAATACAGGCAAAGACGGTGTCATCGGTGGAATCATAGCCATATTAGTAGTGTTCATATTTCTAAAGGCTTTCAGGCCGACTATTGCGATCAGTCTTGCAATACCGCTTTCCATAATAACCACTTTCATCGGGATGAACCTGCTTGGATATACATTCAACATTATGACGCTCGGAGGGCTGACTCTGGCAGTCGGACTGGTTGTTGACGACGCAATCGTTGTCATTGAAAACACGTTCCGCCATCTGGAGCAGGGCAAGCCCAGGAATATTGCGGCCATCGACGGTGCAAAAGAGGTTGTTCTCGCGGTTACGGCAAGCACATTCACAACAATGGCCGTTTTCATCCCGCTCAGCCTGGCTAAAGGCATTGCAGGTAAACTGGCCAGGCCGCTGTCGTTCACGGTCTGCCTTGCGCTTGCGGCGTCTCTGTTCGTAGCGTTCACGATAATACCTGCCATTGCCGCCTCTCTCTTCAAAAAGGAAAAAGAGGTCTATAAGGATATTGATGACAAGGGCTGGATAAAGAGGATGAACGATAAATATGCCTTACTGCTCGCAACAGCTCTCAATAAAAAGAAATTTGTTGTGGGGGGGGCGTTTGGAATACTCGTCATCAGCATCGGGCTTACCGGCCTTATCGGCGGGGAATTTATGCCGAAGCAGGATTATTCGATATCCGCCATGCATATAACGCTCCCAGAAGGTTCGCTGCTATCGGAAACGAATCATGTTGTGAAACAGATTGAGAATCTGTTTCTGGCCAGGCCTGAAGTGATCGGAGTCGTAAGCATTGTCGGCCAGACGCAGGGATCGAAATTCGATCAGGACAGCGGTATCAATAAGGCAACCGTATGGATTCGTTTTAAGGAAAAAGATGACCGTAGAAAAAGCATGGATGTTATCGTCAATGAAGTAAGGGGGCTGTTTCCGAAGCTTAGCGGGGTCGATTACAGATTTGAGGATGTTGCAGGAAACCTTATGGGCGGAGACAGCAGCCCGATTGCAATCGATATTTTTGGCCCTGATCTGGATGTTCTGGATAATATCAGTGATAACATGATGAAAAAACTTTCCGCGGTCCCCGGGCTTAAAGACCTTAAAAAATCTCTTAAAAAAAGAAAACCCGAGCTTCGCATTGAAGTCGACCGTGAAGAGGCGGCAAGGCTGGGACTGACCGTCTATCATATTGCCGACGCCGTTCAGATGGCCATGCAGGGCAGGACAGTAACCTTCTTTAGGGAAGGGGGCAAAGAGTATGATATTATGGTAAAGTTCAGTGATGAAGGGAGCACGTCATTTGCTGATTTAAACAATATTTGTATCCAGTCGCCTGTTGCCGTTAAGGCTCAGGGATCATATCCGGGTGTAAGTAATATGATTCCTCTTTCGCAGGTCACGAAAACAGTTAAGACATACGGTCCTATTTCCATATTCAGAAAAAATCAGGAACGTGTTGTGACGATAGGTGCAACAAATTTCAAAAGAGACCTCCAGAGTATTACAAAAGATATCCAGAATGTTTTAAAAACGATAAAAATGCCCCAGGGGTATTCTTACGAGGTTGGAGGCCAGTTTGAAGATATGCAGAGCTCCCGCAGGGAACTCGGTCTGGCATTTCTTGTAGCCATAGTCCTTATCTATATGATCATGGCTGCGCAGTTCGAATCTCTGTCCCAGCCGTTTATCGTCATGTTTACAATGCCACTTGCCTATATAGGCGTTGTCCTCGGGCTTATATTAACAGGCAACAACCTGTCTGTACCTTCGATAATGGGTCTTATCATTCTGATGGGTATAGTCGTTAAAAACGGTATAGTTATGATCGACTATATAAACAGGCTGAGGCTCAGCGGCGTTGAAAAAACCCAGGCGATTATTCAGGGCGCTACTATAAGGCTGAGGCCTGTTCTCATGACCTCCCTTACAGCAATCGTCGCCATGATTCCTATGGCCTTCTCAAAGGGGGAAGGCTCGGAGACGAGTTCTCCTATGGCGCTTTCGGTAAGCTTTGGTCTTCTGGTCAGCACTGCATTGACTCTCTTTGTTGTCCCGTCGATATATTATGTTGTCGAAGATTATACACCAAGGATAAGACGCTGGATAAACCGCAAGCTCTTCGGTGAAGAAGATTTCATGAATCACGAAGATATGATGCACAAATAAAAAATTATTGCAGGCTTGAAGGTGCCTTAAGCCTGTGCTATCCGCTACAGGATGCATGACGATAAAGAAATTGCACTGGAAATAAAGCGTATACTCTCCTGCCCTAAAGAGCAAAGGGCGAGTTCGATAATAGACTCGCCGAATTGTGAAGAGATCCTCCAGCACATACCTGTGCAGGATGCCTATATGATAATCAAGGAAAGCTTTGGCGGCGACAGCCAGTTTCTTCTCCCTTACGTCAAGCCAGAAAGAATCGTAACATTCATCGATATAGACTGCTGGAAAGGGGACAATCCTTCAATTGAGGGCCTGTTCAACTGGCTGAACGAACTCGTCAACGCGGCAGACGATACCCTTATGGATGCCCTTAACGTTCTGGACCTGGAATTGTTGATTCTCCTGTTCTACCCGTACCTTAAGGTGACTGTTACAAGTCCGACTGACGACAATATATCCCAACTGGCAGAGGCTGGTTATGAGACCTTTGACAACAGCTACTTTTTCAGATTTTCCGAGGATACTGAAGAAACAAAGCTCTTGAGATTCATACTGGACAGGGCTTTCATATATAACCAGGACATGTATTTCAGAATACTGGAAGGAGTACGCTGGGAACTGCCCGCAACCCTGGAGGAAACGGCGTTTCACCATCGCTCGATCAGGCTTACCGAACTTGGTTTCCCACCTCCGGAAGAGGCATCAGGTATTTATTCAAGGATACCCACGAAGAAAATCATATCTTCAGGGCTGAGAACAGATCAGATTCCGGTTATTCGGGAAGAGGAAAAATTCTTTTTGCCCGCCCTGTACGATGAACAGATATCAGGAAGCAGCCTGCTAATATCTGCAATGGCAGAGGCGGATCCGGAGACTGTTGAGAATTTTTCCTTTGAATTGATGTATCTCGCCAACAAGGTCATAATGGCTGATTACAAACCGCTCAACGATATCGGTTCGTTAAGGACATCAGCGGAAAAAGCTGCTGCGTTGACGTCTCTGGGACTTTCTGTAGCCATGCGTAATAAGGGAGAGGATGCCCCTGGCATACTTAAAACAATGACAGCCGAGACGTTCTTTTCACTTGGCTTCAATACCCTCATGGAACTCCAGGACAGGCTCAGGCGCAGTTTGAAAGGTATCGGGCAGGACATGGTTCCCTCATCCTGCAGGGAGGTTACCGAGAGCCTGCTTAAAAAATATCCCGTAACGATTGCTGACAGGTTTATAACTATCGACGATATCGACGGTGCAAATGAAATTATCGGGCGGCTTGAGCTGATGCGTGAAATGATTAAAGATATCGATTTCAAAGGCGCAAATCTAAAAGGTGCCAATGTCACCGCTGAAGGACTGGATCTGGAAAACATCATACTTACGATGGTTGCGCTCAACGTTGTTTCGGGGAAAATAATCTTCCGGCCACTTTCTCAGGAAGAGTTCTCGGCATTCATCAGCACTGCAACCGGGATAAAGGAAAAAGAGAGACGCGTGAAACAGAATTTTATCATCGGGCTGAAAAAACTTGTTTCAGGAATGGTGACGGAATCAAAACGCCATGTTGTAGACAGTGCGGTCGGCCAGCTTTGCAGGCGTCTTGACTCGGAGCTTATGGGGTTCAGGTCAGTTAATGAAATCAATCCCCGATATATTACTTGCCTGATTGTAAAATCCTGATACCTGTTTTACTTCACCTCAACGGTCCATCCGAATTTATCATGAATCCGGCCGAACTGTATACCTGTAAGGGTAGTGTAAAGATGCTGCGAGAGTTGTCCGATCTTGCCGTCATTGACTAGAATGTCCCTTCCGGCCCAGTCAAGAACACCGATTGGAGATATGACTGCGGCCGTACCTGTCCCGAATGCCTCTTCAAGCTCGCCTTTTTCAAAGGCATTGAAAACCTCGTCAATCGATATCTTTCTTTCCTGAACAGGGATGCCTTCATCCTTCAGGAGCATGATTACGGAGTCTCTTGTGACGCCCGGCAGGATGCTGCCTTCGAGCGAAGGTGTAATGACTTCGCCTTTTATCTTGAAAAAAACATTCATTGAACCGACTTCCTCGATATATTTCCTGTTTACGCCGTCAAGCCAGAGAACCTGGATATAGCCCTTCTGTGAGGCTTCGGCCTGTGCCTTCAAACTTGCAGCATAGTTCCCGCTGGTCTTTATATTGCCCGTTCCTCCTGGCACGGCCCTGACATATTTGGTTTCGACATAAATATTAACAGGATTTATGCCCTGCGGGTAATAGGCCCCTACAGGTGAATGAATGATCATGAACTTGTACGTTGCAGACGGCCTGACTCCAAGATACGGGTCGGTTGCAAAGATGAACGGCCTTATATAAAGCGATGTTTCAGGAGCCGTTGGAATCCAGTGGTCTTCATATTTTACAAATGCCTTAATGGCATCAAGGACAAAATTCTCATCCAGCAGGGGGATGCACATCCTTTCGCAGGTTGCATTCATCCTCTGGATGTTCTTGTCGGGCCTGAAAAGCAGTATCCTCTTGTCTTCGGAGACATAGGCCTTCATGCCTTCGAAAATGGCCTGGCCATAGTGCAGGACTGCGGTTGAGGGGTCAAGAGTTATAGGTCCGTAAGGAACAATCCTGGGATCATGCCAGGATTTTTCCTCATTGTAGTCCATTATAAACATGTGGTCCGTGAAGTGCTTGCCAAAGCCAAGGATGCTGTGATGAGGTTTTTCCTTGGGTTTTTCATGCTTCATGATATTGATTTTCATGCTCATCTTGTTATCCCCTCCAGTCTTTAAAATTATTCTCCGGGTGTCTTCATGATAAATTCAACGGAGCTTTTAACATCCGACTGCCTGCCTGAGAATCTGTCATACTTTTGTGCCATTATATAGCCGGTGTCAATGGTTGCAAGCTGTTTCATGAGCGGATCAGCCCCTTCCTGTATGCCCGCCATGATTTTATCCGTTCCTTCCGTGCGTATTTTGGACAGGCCGTCCTGCAGGCGGCCGGATCCTCTTTCGAGAAGTACTGCACCGGCCGACATCTGCTTTATTCCATCATTAAGGCGCCGGATGCCTTCCTCGGTCACTTTTATTCCGGGAAATTCTTTAACCGGCGGTTCGGGCCTGCCGTTCTTTCTCAAGAAAGAAAGCACATCTTCAGGAAACTGTCCTCCCGAGACCAGCAGTTCAAGAAATTTCGCCTGAATGTCCAGGTAGCCTACGGCCTTATCGGCCTTTGCCGACATGAACGGCACTTTCTTCAATTTGGCAAGATTTTCAGAAAGCCCGCGGTTAATGGTGACCGCCCCTTTGGTCATTTCAGCCTGGGCCTCGCTTGCCTGTATGAGTTTCGATGTACCGTCATCCATTTGAGCAAGGGCGTTTCTCAGTTTTTTATGGCCGTCATTCATTTCCACAGCACCCGCCTCGGCCTTTTTAAGGAATCCTCCCACCTGGCTTACCCCGTTATAAATCTTATTCATCCTGCCTTCCACATCGACCTTTGGAAGCGGCGGCATTTTGGGTATTGCCGTAAACATTATGGACGGTATCTTGAAACCCGCAACATCCGCTTTCAATGATATTGTTTCTTTAGGGAACGGGAAAACAAGCCAGTTCATTTTGATCTGGTCGCCTACAACGGCATATGCACCCTGGGGCGCATCGATATTGCCATAGTTCTCAATGGGCAGGTCTGTGGATACCATGACCATAAAAGGAACAGCCAGCTTTGCAGGAGATTTTTTCATCACGCCGCTTCCGATTTCACGGTATCTTACCGCGCCGGCTATTGATGTGTTGTTAAGGATGGTCATCCTTATTTCAAGTTTTCCCTTCAAGCCTTTCAGCTTCAAAGGGTCGGCCTGCCGGCCGTTCATGAAATAAACGATCCGGGCTGACACGGGCAGGGCCTTGTCCGGGGTGCCTGAATAGAATATGTCAGTGTCGTTCGTGTAAAATGAATAACAATCGCCTTTTTTAACCGGTACAGTCTCGCTTTTGATGTTTTTTATGTCTGTGAGTATCGTTGTATCCGACGAAGGGTTTCTCCCGTCAGTCCTGAGCCATGTTACAACTTCCGTTTTCTGCGGGTTCCCCGATGCGTCAAGATTGACATATACGGTTTCATTGCGGCAGAGGCTCCTGGCTGAAAGGGGTGAAACCGCAAGCATTATCAGCATGGTTATAAAGATAGCCTTTTTCAAGCAACTTCTCCTTTCTTTTTCAAAAATCCCATACTCGTATGAGTGATTATCTTGTCGCAGGCGAGGATGAATGAAGGAAGCAGGAATACAATAACAGCAGTCGATATTAGCGCCCCGCGGGCAATCATAAGCGTAAGAGATGATACGGCGCTTACATGCGACGTAAGGGCTATGCCGCTTGTGGCTGCGGCCAGGCTCAATCCCGAGATCGTTATCGCGCCCATCCCGCCTGAGAGCGCCTTTATCATGGCCTCTTTCTTGGGCAGTTTTTTTCTCCACTGGCTGTACCGGGTCATTAGCAGGATTGAGAAATCCACTGTTGTTGCCAGCTGTATGGAAGAAATGCTGGTTATGGTCAAAAAGGGTATTGAACGGCCCATTGCATACGGGATGCTCAGGTTTGTATAAATGGCAAGCTCGATTGCAGCTACGAGGACAAAGGGTATGGAGACGGAACGCATGAACAGGGCGATTATCACGATGATGCTTATCAGGGACGCCATGTCGACAACCGGGATATCCCTTTTTGATATATCCATCATGTCCTTGTTGATCGGTGTGGTTCCGGCAAGCCATGAAGGACTGATGCCGGCTGCTTTTACGACTGACCTGATGGAATCGACGGCCTGATTGCTCACTGTGCTTCCGGGTTCATCCGAGAACTTGACCATGATCATGGAATAGCCGCCCTTGGAAAAAAGGCTTTTGGCCTTATCCGGGATGAAGCTTTCGGGAACTGCGGAATCTGCAAGGGATGTGAGCGCGATCACGCTTGTTACGCCCTTCAGCTTTTTGATTTCTTTAACAGCCTGCTCCTGCCTGAAGCGCGGAATCGTATCAGGGAACACTATATAGGAAATTTCCATCGAGCCAAGGACGTTCTTGATCGTCTTAAGACACTTGATGGATTCGAGATTTCTCGGGAGCATCTCATCCAGGTCATAAGAGATCTTCACATGGGTTTTACCCCAGATCATGGGAATGAAGAGAAGGATGAACAAGACCGTGATCTTGCCGGAGTTGTTGACAAGAAACGTAGATATTCTCGTACCGACTGAGCTTGCAGCCTTTTCACCCCTTGTTTTGACAAAGCGGTTGGCCACGAGCAGCATTGCCGGAAGGAGCGTCATCGTTACTACAAGGCCCATGAAAACACCCTTTGCCATGACAAACCCCATATCAAGGCCCAGCCTCATTTTCATGAGAATGAGCGCAAGAAATCCGGCCATGCATGTCAGGGCCGAAGGCAGAATGGCCGGAAGCGTATTTGTAATGGCTGCCTCCATGGCCATTTGAGGGTCAGGGATAAGCTTTTTTTCCTCATGATAACGGTGGATCAGGAAAATGGAAAAGTCCTGAATCACACCCAGCTGAATGGCGGAGGCGATTGCACTTGTTATGTATGAAACCTCGCCCATGAAGTAGTTCGTGCCGAGGTTGTAGATTACCCCGATTCCGATGGAGAGCATGAATATAATCGGGATTGCCCATGAACCGAGTGAAATGCCGATCACGAACGAGGAGAAACATGCCGCTGCCATGAATGTAATGAGCTTCTCACTTTCCATGAGTTCTCTAAGCTCATAAAGGAAAATAGGCAGGCCTGTGAAGGCTGTGGCCTGTTTCCCAAGATAGGATTTGATTTCTTTAATGGCTTCGAGAGTGACTGCAGATGAACTCGGTTCAGCAAACGAGATATGCAGCAGCGAGTAGTTGCCTTTTTTATAAATGCCAAGGAGCTGCTGGGGGATGAAACTGTCCGGTACGCTCGGATCGACGACCTCGTTTATCCATGAGACGCGCTGAACGCCCTTCACCTTGCCGACATCCTTTTGTATTTTCAGTACAAACGGGACATTCGTTGAGTTCAGAAGGATGTATGCTGTGTTCGATGTCTTGAAATTTTCATGAAGTATCTGCTGTCCCTTAACCGATTCCACATCCTCCGGCATATAGGTGAAGATATCATAGTTGAGAGGCGTCATCTGCTTCATATAGGCAAGCGGGACCGCCAGCAGAATTCCTATAAGAAGGACAATTCGAGGATGTCGTGTTACAAATGAGATTAATGGGCGCATTGAATAATTTTATCAGAAAAATGCATGATGTTGCATAATTAAATTGCTTAAAATCTTTTAACAATAAAATGAAGTTGAAAAAAATTTGAACTTAAACGATTTTTCCAGGGTTGTGAAATGTTGAAGAGCAGGTAAGAACACCTGCTCTGAACTGTATTTAATTAGACGGTTTGTTCTTGTCTTCCAGGTTGCCTTTCAGGTTTTTTTCTTCTTCATTCATTGCGCTTTTAAAGTTCTTTATGCCTTTGCCGAGTGCCTGCCCCACCTCGGGCAATTTACCTGCGCCGAAGATGATAAGCACTACAACCAGAAGAATTATCAGGTGCCATACGCTAAACGTTCCCATCGCGTTTACCTCCTTTATGCGTAATTGTGAGATAAACCATAAATCGGCTTATCAAGTAAAGAAAAAATTGAATATGACCGCAACTGGTAGAATAATGGTACAAATTATCTTGCCAATACTTCTGTTTCATGATGTTGCTGATTATTATTGAGGTTAAATATTTTTCCAGGAGGGCAAAGTGGCAGAAAAAAAGTATATCCTGGCAATTGATTCCGGAACACAGAGTATAAGGGCGGTCCTGTTCGACAAGGAAGGTAATGAACTAGGAATCGAACAGGCACAGTATGAACCATATTTTTCCCTGAATCCCGGATGGGCCGAGCAGAGGACTGAAGACTACTGGGGCAAGCTCTGTCTTGTCTGCAGCGCCCTTCTGGACAAGGTCAAAATTGATAAGGCGGAGATAGGCGCTGTCGGAATAACAAGCCAGAGGAACACGGTAATTCCCATGGATAAAGACGGGAATGCCCTCCGTCCGGGTATAATCTGGCTTGACAACCGGACGGTTAACGATCCTCCTCCGCTTCCCACCATCGGCAAGATAGCATTCGGATTGATGGGCAAGACAGAAACAATACGTTATGCACAGAAGAATTCCAAATTCCTGTGGATAAAAGAGAACGAGCCGGAAATCTACGCAAAGACTCACAAGTTCGTTCAGGTAACAGGGTTCTTCGTCAAGAAGCTTACTGACGAATTCAAGGATTCGAAAGGCATGATAACCGGCATATGGCCTTTTGATTATAAGAAACTCTCCTGGTATGGCAGCGCCCTTGGGTTCGTCTATGAAACATTCGGAATGAGACAGGACCATTGTGTCGATCTGTGCGAGCCGAATGAAATTATAGGTCATATCACAAAAAAGGCATCCGCTGAAACAGGCATTCCTGAAGGCCTTCCTGTTGTAGTGGGGGCAGGGGACAAACAATGCGAACTCCTGGGCGCGGGCGCCATTGACCCGAAGATAGCGGTAATCAGTTTCGGTACCGCAACGGCAATGGAGGTTATTACAAGAAAGTATATCGAAGACAGCAAAATGAGGTTTTTCACATGGCCTGCAGCCATTCCCAGGACCTGGGACATTGAGATGTTCATCTTCCGCGGTTTCTGGATGGTCACATGGTTCAAGCAGGAATTTGGCCTCAGGGAGGCATTGGAGGCGGAGAAGCGCGGTGTGGCGCCAGAGGTCATATTCGATGAGGTGATAAAAAACATTCCACCCGGCTGCATGGGTCTGATGGTTCAGCCTTACTGGTCGCCGCTTGTCAATGACAAGTATGCCAAAGGTTCCATCATCGGATTCGGCGATGTCCATACAAGGGCGCACATTTACAGGGCGATCCTTGAGGGCATAGCATTCGAATTGAGGCGCATGAACGAAGTGGTAACAGTCAAAACCGGCGTTGAGATCAAAGAGATAAGGGTCGGCGGAGGCGGTTCGAGGAGCGACGTGGCAGTACAGATTGCAGCCGACATGTTCAACCTGCCTACATACCGTATGGCCACTACAGAAATATCCGCTCTTGGCGCCGCAATAGATGCAGCCGTAGGTGTCGGCATCTACGGTTCATTTGAGGATGCAGTGAAAGCCATGGTACGGACTGGCAGAAAGTTCGAACCGAATGCACAGACTCACAATATATATAGCGAGCTTTTCAATGATGTTTATAAAAAGAATTTTGAAATAATTGCACCTCTCAACAAGAGGATAGGACAGATAACGGGTTATCCGCCGGAAGATTAACAAGGGACGGCATCGGGCATTATACGCTCGATGCCTATTATATAACCGTATCAGCCGGCCTGCGACTCGGCTTCTTTTTCTCTTTCGACCATTGCGGCCACATCTGCCAGAAGCTGCTGTGAATCATAGACGATGCCGTCTTTGATGGTGTAACGCAGGGCCTTTATCTTTCTGACTTCTCCGGTGGCCGTATCCATTCTCATGTGTCCGGTTCCGTACAGCACCTTAAAGTTCATGAGGGGATTTTCGTCTATTACCAGGATATCAGCCTTCTTTCCGGGTTCGATGCTGCCTATCTCGTCCGTCATGCCGAGCAGCCTGGCGCCGTCGAGCGTCGCAGATCTCACCACTTCGAGCGGATGGAAGCCAGCCTCCTGAAGGAGTTCGAGCTCGCGGATGAAATCGAAGCCGAAGAGCTTCATTCCGAAGCCGGAATCGCTCCCTGCCGTGACCCTGCCGCCCATGTTCTTGTAGTCGTTGATAAATGCCATCCACTTGGGATAGGCGCGCTTGAATTCGATCTCGCAGGCCGTGGACCAGTCGTAATAGAAAGACCAGTGGGACATGAGGCTCGGCTGGAAGAAGCGCCAGAGGGCGGGCAGGGTATAGTCCTTGTGCCACTCCGAGAAGGTGTACCGCATGACGTCCATGCCGGGTTCCCAGCTCGAAAGGGTAGGCACTATTGTGAGGCCGTGCTCCAGCATCTCGTCGAGCACGTCTTTCCACCGCTGGCTGCCGGGTACGATCGGCCGCCACATGCGTGCGTCCTGCAGGGCGCGCATCGATTCATTTTCATAGTTGTAGTCCGGAAGGAAGTTCTGGACAGTGGAGGAGGGGTCAAGGGCCTCCGCCAGCCCCAGGAAATGCTCCATGCTGGTCAATCCCATGCGGCATGAATCGAGAGCATTCACGCGGCTGGCCCATACTATCGTATGATGACATGAACTGCGCAGCCCGCGGGTCCTGCACTCGTCATATACGGCATTCATCACTTCGGGATAGTGCCCGAACAGTTTGATGCCCTTGATGCCTTTTTCAGCCACTTCGCCGACCCACGCGCGGGCCGCCTCTCCCGTGGTCACCTGAGTCACGATATAAGGCGTATACGGTGACGGGTAGGACACGATCCTGGGCGCGGTGATCTCGTTTGCCTCGCTCTTTTTTTCGAGCGCCAGGGTCCAGTCGAGACCCATGAGCGCACCGCATTCCCTTACAGTGGTGACCCCGTGCGCCAACCAGAGCTTGAATATGTATTCCGGCGGCGTGATCTTTCCGCATAAGCCTTCCGAAGGGTTTCCTATGTGGACATGGGAGTCAACGAATCCGGGGAGCACGTATTTGCCGGTGCAGTCTATCTCCAGGTCCCCCTGTTCCGGAGGAAGAAGGAACATCGCATGACGTATCTCAGCTATCCGGTCGCGTTTGATTACGATGTTGAACGGTCCCTGGACCGGTGCGCCTGTTCCGTCGATCATCATCGCATTCTTGAGCACAAGTCTGCCGAACGGCCCCTGGCCCTCCTTGCGCGGCGGGGCCAGATCCGGCTGTGAAATGCCGAAGACCCTGCAAAGCTCCATTAACTCTTCTCCGGGCTGCATGGCGAATTTAAAAGATTTCGGGCCCTTGTTCATATTATCTCCTTCAATCGAATTGTATTTTTAAAAATGTTCTTCTTGCGGATTTCTTTGGATGATTTTCATTAAGTTCTTTTGATAAATACAATAATTATTGCAATATTTACAAGGTTCAGTATGTGTTGAAAAGCAGTGCTGTCTTCAAGAAGCCGTTTTTAGGGTTTTGATTTCGGCAATGGGCACTTTACCCCGGGGCAGGCCAATGGTAATCTCAATGAAAAAGGAGTTTGCGATGTCCCTCGAAATACCCCACATTACTGAGAAGCCTTCCACCATGGAATTGCAGTCGAGGATAAACGCCCTGAGGTCCCGAATGGCGAAGGAAGGTCTCGGCTATTATGTATGCGCCAGTACCGAGAATGTATATTACCTGACCAACTTTGCCTACATACCGTTCGAGAGGCCCTTTTTCATGGTGGTCCCGGCTTCGGACAAACCCATCATGGTTACGCCGGATCTGGAAGTCAGCCATGCACGGGACCGGGTCCTTCTGGATGTCGAGTACCATACCTATTATGAGTTTCCCGCCCCGGCCGGCCGCACCTATGTCGATACATTAAAAAAGATTATTCCTGATTATGCCACGGTAGGTATCGAATCTTCCATTACAGTTTCGTTGAAAGGTGTTATGCCGGGCAAGCTGAAGGTCATCGATATTGTGGATGAGGCCCGTATGGTCAAGAGTGAATATGAGGTAGGCCGCATCGCACATGCATGCAGCATACTCGAAACAGGTATGAAAACAGCCCTGGAACTCAGCCGTCCCGGGGCCCAGCAGCTGGCGGTCTACTCTGAGGGTACCAGGCAGATGCTGGCCCGCATCCTGTTCGAGATCCCCAATCCGAATATTCTTGTCAGCAAAGCGGTCTGTGCAGTCTGGCCCAATAAACTTTCCGCACAGCCCCATTCCATGCCCGGCTTGTTCGACCTTTTTGAGGAGGGCGGACCGAATGTAGTTATTATCGCAGTCCAGGCGGACGGCTATTCCGCTGAACTCGAGCGGACCTTTTTCATGGGATCGGTTCCGGATGAGGCCCGCGATCCGTATGAGGCCATGATGGATGCCAGGGCGCATGCATTCAGGCTGGTCAGGCCCGGAGTTTCAGCAGCTGAAGTGGACCGGGAAGTCCTCAAGGTAATCGAAGACCGCGGTTATAAAGACAATATCCTGCACAGAACGGGTCACGGCTTCGGTATCACCGGACATGAGCCGCCCTGGGTGGCGATGGGAAGCGAGACCATCCTTAAAAGAAACATGGTTATAAGTATTGAACCGGGGATATACATCACGGGTCTGGGAGGATTCAGGCATTCCGATACCGTTCTTGTAACCGATGACGGCTGCGTATCTCTTACAAGCTGGCCGGACAGGCTTGAGGATCTGGTACTGGCGCCAACATAAAGGAAGAGGCTGGGACTGGAGGCCATTTCCGGCTGCATTAAGGAGTAGCCGGAAAACGCCAGGCGCTGCATGGCGCATATCCCGTCTTTTCTTTACAGGGTGTTATACGTTGAACCGTCCTGAAGCTATTGTCTTGGGGTCCTCAACATCCATTGCATGAAGGATGTCTTTGTAAAGCTCCTTTTTTATCTCGAAGATTATCTCGCGGCGCTTGCTGATGGTTTTTGCAAAAGCGAGCGCTTCATTGAGGAGCGTTTCATTCGGCAGGGCCCGGACAGCGATATTTCTTTCCGCGCACTCCGAGCCTGTCAGACGCCTGCCTTCAAGCGCCATGCCGGTAAGTGTGTCGACGGGTATCACATGGCGCATGGCAGCCATCATGCCGGGTAAAAAAGGTATTCCCAGGTCAACTTCGGGGAAACACATGAAGCCGCGATCGGAACGCATGAAACGGTAATCGAAATAGCATGCCAATATTGCGCCGCCCGCGAAGGCATGCCCGTTTATCGCCGCAACCGTCGGCATCGGGAACATGAGGATCCGTCTGTATAACTTCATAAGATCGATAATAAACTCTGTGAATTCAGCCAGCTTGCCGGAGTTGATCGTAGGCACAACCCAATCGAGGTCAAGACCGTTTGAAAAGATCCTGTCATGCGACGATGTTACAACAAGGGCCTTTGCATCCGTTGTATGTTCGATATCATCCAATGTTTTCAAAAAAGATTTTACGAAAACGGGCTTGAGTTTGTTGTCGTCGCTGTTAAGGCTGACAACGGCAACCGTACCGTCAAGTGCGTAGCCTGTAATGGGCATTGTTACCTCCTGAATAAGTTTGAAATTTCATTATACATTGATATCCGATAACGACAAAGGGGATTCCTTTGTAAGCTTGACTTTTGTCTTATAAAAATTAATATTTGCAATCAGTTGGATTCAATAGCAAACGCCTGAAACACACCTCCGGAAACACTGGACAGCTTGCAGGATTTTTCACCGCTGGCAGAGGAGCTTTGAAAATTAAAAAAGATAATGAAAAGGATATCATGAACAATACATTTACAGCCTTCTTAAAGGATACCGCAGGCGGCATTTATCTGAAGCTTGACATAAAAAACACTGGTGCCGAACCGGAAGCCATGCCAAATCCCTTTGCCGGAGTAGACGAGTCAAGACCGTTTACAAGAGTGATGAAGGCGCATGTTGTCACTTCCCCGGGGTCTGTCGTCAAAGAGGTTTTCGTGGTGACTGCACGTGATGAGTACCTGCAGTATGGCAATCTGCTGGAAGATGTCACGAATAGAACTCTCGATGAAAGCTGGCAGAGAATGCTGAAATCATCTGCGGAAAATAATGATATGCTCCTCTCGGACAGGAAAGATTCTGCCGGGGCATATCTTCCGTTCGACCCTCTTTTTTACTGCATTAAGAACAAGGCATATTTCACACCTGTCTGTCCGGCCTGTTCATCCGGCTTTGACCTCTGCAGGGACGAAAACCTGCTCAGGGATAACGGTCTTGCATCCTATTCCGGATCCCTGAAACGGTATCTGTACTGTCCCGAATGCCAGACCCAGGGCAGGACCCCGGTTTTTTATACAGGATCTGCGGGAAGTGACGAACCGAAAGGGGTCAAAGGTAAAAGCTCTCTTGTCCGGGAGTATGTGAACCTGCTTGTCAAGGCCGATCCAAGAATACCCTGCTCCTCGTGCGGGCATAGAACAGGCTGCTATGGAGAAGACTGGCATGCGCTTAACAATATCGTGAGTTTCTCCTTCTATCCGTTTTATGCAGCTTTGAGCGAGGCCGGTACAATCAATGCCTCGGATTTTCTTCAGCTCCTGTCAGGGGCATCATTTGAGGAAATTGAGGACAGCCTCAGGGCAGGGGGATTTTCAGGCCGGCTTGATGCCGTTGCATCATTTGAGAGAACAAGGCAATCCCTATCCTCATTATTGTTTGAAAACGGCGACAGGGCTTTTCTTGAAATATTGTATTTAAAGCTTTCATTTGCCGCTGAAATTTTATCCCGTGTTGTCAGGGGTTCAGGCAACCTTAAATATCCTGACATGGGACTGGGCCCCGAATCAATATGGGTAACGCTGCCTGATGGCGGAGGTTTGCTGCCGGCATTCTGGAATTTCAGGTCGGTTTATCTTAAAGGTCCCGAGACCGAGGAATCCTTTCATATGCTTCCTTCCGCACCGAACAGCTATTTTGCCTATTTCTTCGGAAGGTTATTGATCTATATTCTTTTATCAAACCCGAGTCCGGGGAAAAAAGAAATCGATGCCCGGTTGAAAGAGGCGCTCAGCGCCTTTGTCAGCAAGAAGACTTTAGACCCTGAAATGCTTGGCAGCGGTGTTTTCAGTCCTGAAAACATATTTTACAAGCCTGCAGGCCGCTCTATAGGGGCAAAGTTTTCGAATCTCTTCAGGGAAGCCGTATCCTTAGGCGTTTCGCTGATGCTTCATGGATATGCAGGAGATGGCGGTTTTCCTGAAGAGGAATTTATTTCATCGCTTAACACCCTGAAAGGAGAGATAATAAAAATGCTCTTTGAGCAGGGGCCTGCCCCGCATGCGGTTTCAGCTGCTAAGGATGAGTCGGTTCCAGGAGAGGAATTAAACGCCGCGATCATCGGCATTCTCGATAATATAAGGGAAAAATGGCTGGGTTCAGAAAAAACAGCACCTCTTGTTACTGAGGAGTCCGCTCCGGAAGAATCTTTTGAAAAGACCATCATAATACCCGCACAGAAGGCCGGGCAGGGAGCAGATATTATTGAAGAGCCGGAAGATTTTCATGAGACGATAATTCTCAATGCGGCGACACTCTCAAAAAAAGCCGGGAAAACAAAAGAGCCTCCTGAAGAAAAGCCGGAACCGACCGGCAGTCCTGAAGACCTGCTGGAAGCGACGATCATGATGGGCCGGAATGCTGAAAGGACGCCAAAATCCGCGGTCAATCCAGCAAAGGATGATGAGGTGAAAACACGGAAACTGGAAAATAAGGATGATGAACTGAGCGAGACTGTGATAATAAAAAAGTAGAATACTTGATTCTGATAAAGGACGGGGACATTGCCGGCGGATTTAAAAAAACTGACGGAAGAGATAAAAAAAATATACAGCTTCAGCCCGGCTGGAGCCGAAGCCTCCATCGAGGCAATGCTTGAGGGAGAGCTTGCCGGTCGGGACACAATGGAAAAAATTGCGGTACTGGACGTTATAAAAGATAATCTTATGAAAAATCCCAGGGAATGCGGGGGCATACCGTCAGCCGGTATCGATGCCGGAATAATGGAAAAACTCGTTCCCCTGATACTGGGCAGGAGCGCATCGGTATTACCGGCAGATGTCCTTCCGGAAAAGCTGGCGCAATCCCTGAACGTGATATTCGATTCGCTCAATACGCTTATCGGTCTTATCAACGCAACCCTCGGGACGCCGGGAGAAGGCGACGAAACGATCCGCCACATAATCGGGACGAACCTTGAAGGTGAGGCGTCGGGAAAAACTCTTGAAGAACACCTCGGGCAGGTAAAAAAGGCGTTCCTGATAACACAGCAGGCCTTCAAGGATGCGTCTAAAAGCGTTCTCGGCAATGTCCTGACGGTACTGGATCCGAAACAGATGGAGCCTGTCCAGACGGGTCTTAAAATAGGGCCGCTTAAAAAAGCCGAATCCTTCGAAATATTCGAGGGAAAATACATGAAGTGCAGGAAATGGTATGATTCCGGCCGCTTCATGGAGGACTTGTTGAGGCAGTTCGAAAAGAACTGCCAGAGACTTTTCATGGAAAACAGGGGGTAATATTATGAAAATATCAAGATATGCTGCTATGATGTTTGCTGTTGCCGTTATCCTGTGTTCATGCGCTTCTTCGCCGGATATAGTTCAGTGGGTGGAAGAGAAGGGCGCGATTGTCCTGGATATCAGGCCCGACGCAAGGCTCAACCTGAAGGGGAACAAGGGGCATAAGCTTGCAATGTGCCTTTATCAGCTTAAAGACCAGTCGATGTTCAATCAGCTCGCCAGCAATGAAGAGGGGCTTTACAAACTTCTTGACTGCAGCGTTTTCGATTCCAGTGCAATCGCCTGCACCAGGATTTTCGTCGATCCGGGGAAGAACCAGAAGATGCTTATCGACAGGGCGGAAGGCACAAAATATGTGGCTGTCGTAGCCGGGTATTACAAGCTGGAGAAGGATAAGATCATCAGGCTTTATAAGATCCCGGAAGTGAATCAGAGATACGGTTTTCTCAAGCTTAAAAAGAAAAAGGTGCCGGGCAAGCTTGAGATTACCTTGAGTCTCGGACCTAAAGAAATAAATTCAAAATAAGAGGGAAGACAATTATGGAAAAACCGCTATTGTGGCATCAGGGGCTTTTCCTGCAGCCCCAGCATTTGCAGCTCCTGCAGCTTTTTTCGCAGTCTCAGATCGAGCCTGTTTTCCGTTACATGGGAAGCGAGATGTGGGGTGTGGGCAGGCTCGAGATACTGGAGGCTTCTCTTGGGACGGGCAGTTTCCAGATAGCAAAATCCGCCTTTGTTTTTCCGGATATGAGCTATGCCAAGTTTCCCGAAAACGCGGTCTGCGAGACCAGGAAATTCGATGCAGGCCTGATTGAGGGAGGCAAACCGCTGAGCGTGTATGTCGGGATAAAAAGGCTTGAAGAATCGGGCAAAAATGTAACCAACATATCCGCAAAGGATACTGTTACCGGTATAAATACGAGGTATGTATCATTCCTCGAACCCGAGGAAATCCCTGATCTGCACCTTGATGGCCCTCCTTCCGAAGTGAGGTCCATAAAATATGCGATAAGGGTGTTCTGGGAGACCGAGAAGGACAGGCTAGGCGACTATGAAATAATACCTGTGGCCCAGCTTGAGAGAAGGGGCGAAGAGGTCGTGCTTTCCGAGACGTTTATCCCCCCCAGCCTCACGCTGTCGTCATCAAGCCAGCTTGAAAAGGTTGTCAGGGAAATCCGTGACCAGATTGCCGCAAAAGCCTTCCAGCTTGAGGGTTTCAAGAGAGACCGCGGCATCCAGACATCGGACTTCGGCTCGCGCGATATGGTTTACCTGCTGGCGCTCATGACCCTTAACCGTTATCTGCCGCTTCTGTATCAGATGACGGATTCCGCGCAGGTTCACCCGCTGGCTGCATTCGGACTGATGAGGCAGCTTATCGGCGAACTTTCCAGCTTTTCGGAAAAATACAACTGGGCTGGCGACATCGCGGAAGATGTCTTCCCCAAATATCGGCACGGCAACCTTGGAACATGTTTTTCCAAGGCGCAGAGCGTTATAACTTCACTGCTTGACGAGATAACGGCGGGACCTGAATATGTTTATTCACTTGTTTATGACGGGACATACTATTCCGCCGATCTTCCGGCCTCGATATTCGAGGGGAAGAACAGGTTCTTCCTGGTGATAGAGTCCTCCGCAGATTCAAAGGCCATGATTAATTCCATGCAGGCCGGTGCCAAGGTTTCTTCAAGGGAATCTCTCCCTATTCTCATTGTAAGGGCCCTGCCCGGCGTTACGCTGACAAGGCTCGACAGGCCGCCGCAGGAACTCCCGAGAAGGGCCGGGGCCGTGTATTATCAGCTTGATCACAACACCGATCAATGGGGCAATGTCTTTAAGGGGAAGAACATTGCGCTGTTCTGGGATTCCGCACCGGCGGACCTCAAGGTCGAACTCATGGTTACGGGGAGAGGCTAGAGATGAGACTGTCCGACTGCTACATGGAGCTTGTTGCCTTTGTCGCTTATTTCCTGAAGTCTGCGGCGAAGAAGCAGCAGCCGTTCGAACAGGTCAGGTCCAGGGTCGAAGGCATGCTTTCCGCCGCCTACATCGAAGCCGTCGAAGCCTTCGGCGGAGAAGAAGCGGACATTGCACGCTACGCCGTGTGCGCCTGGATTGACGAGGCAGTCCTGAGCTCAGGGTGGAATGATAAGCCGGCCTGGCAGAAGGAGCCGCTTCAGCTTAAATATTACCAGACACTGGCCGCGGGTGAAAATTTCTTTGAAAAGCTCAATGCGCTCGGGCCGCAGGACAACGATGCAAGGGAGGTCTATTACCTGTGCCTTGCGATGGGGTTCATGGGCAGGTACTGCAAGGAAGGGGATAAGTTCCTGCTTGATCAGCTGAAGACATCAAACCTCAAGGTCCTCATGGGAAGTTCGGCCGGAATCCCTACACTCAAAAAAACGCAGCTTTTTCCCGAGGCATATCCGCCTCTTGGTAATGTCCCTGTAAAGGCCGGCGGCACTATGGGCACAGGCCTCTTCAACATCATACTTGTTGCAGTCCCGGTGGCTCTCTTCGGACTGCTTTACGGCATCTACTATTTCGTTCTGGGCAACATAGCCGCCACACTGGTGCCGTGAAATGAAAGGCCTTATAAAATATCTCATAATAATACTGGCCGCTGTTCTTGTCTGCCTCATATCCTTCGGAATCGTACTTGTCCTGGGCTGGCCCTGGTGGGTCGGGTTTTTCCTGCTGTTCGGGTTTGCCGGCATAGGCATAGCCGCATTCATTATCAGGCAGTTCCTGAAGAAAAAAAAGGAGCAGGAGTTTGTAAGCCGTATTATCGAGCAGGATGAGGCCTATATAAAAACGCTCAGGGAAGATGACAGAAAGAATTTCACCGAGCTCCAGGACCGGTTCAGGGAGGCGGTGAATGCCCTCAAAGGATCACACCTGAAAAAGCTAGGCAACCCCCTTTATATCCTGCCATGGTACATGGTTCTGGGTGAAAGCGGCTCGGGCAAAACCACGGCCATAAAAAGTGCAAGGCTTTCCTCTCCCTTTGCCGAGATGAACAGGGTTTCCGGCTTCTCGGGAACGAAAAACTGCGACTGGTGGTTCTTCGAGCAGGCCATAATCATTGACACGGCGGGCAGGTATGCAATCCCGGTCGACGAGGGCCGTGACAGGGACGAGTGGCAGAAATTTTTAAACCTCCTTTCCAGATACAGAAAGAAGGAGCCTCTCAGCGGACTTGTAGTAACCGTATCCGCGGACAGCCTGGTGGAGAGCGCGCCTGAAAAGCTCGAAGAGGAAGGCAAGGAGATACGCAAGCGAATCAGCGAGCTCATGAGGGTGCTCGGGAGCAAGTCCCCGGTTTATGTCCTCGTGACCAAGTGCGACCTGATCCAGGGCATGACGCAGTTTTCAAACCAGCTCCCCGAAGAGAATCTCCAGCAGGCATTCGGTGCGGTCAACAGCGATACTTCTCAGGATTTCAACGCATTTATAAACAGCGCCATGAACACCCTCTCGGAAAGGCTTGCAGCCCTGAGGCTCGTCATATTCCACAAACCCCAGTCGCTTGACCCGGCCCTCCTCCTGTTCCCCGAGGAATTCGGAAAGATGCGCTCGGGGCTTGGCCCGTTCCTGAAAGGGGTGTTCCAGGTCAATCCCTATCAGGAAACACCCATGTTCCGGGGGCTGTACTTTTCGAGTGGACAGCAGCAGGGCAGCCCTTATTCGCATTTCCTGAAGAGCCTCGGGCTTATCGATGAAAGGGATATGCTGCCCAATACAAGCAAAGGCCTTTTCCTGCATGATTTTTTTGCCTCGATACTGCCTTCGGAGCGCGGGCTTTTTGCCCCCACAAAACAGGCCGTGGCATGGAACAGGCTTACAAAGAACCTCGGGCTTATGGCGTGGCTGGCCATAGGCATAGCCATATGCGGTCTTTTGAGCTTTTCATTCGTTCGCAACCTGGGGATTATCAGGGGCGTCCCTGCAGAATTCCTGGGCAGGCCTGCCGTTAAAGGCGAGATTACCGCTGATTCCGCATACATGGAGAAGTTCAGGAACTCGATACTTGCCATAGAAAAGAAGAACAGGTCCTGGTGGATGCCCTCCTTCGGGCTTACCGAGAGCAGGGATGTCGAAAAGCTTTTAAAGAAGCAGTATTGCCGTGCGTATGATATCACGCTCTTGAAGCCCTATGACAGGCAGCTTTCAGCCTCGGTGACAAATATATCTGTATCAGGAACCGAAACGGCCATAGGCATGTATGCCATACACATAGTAAGCCGGATGATAATGGTCAGGAACAGGCTCAATAATGACCTGGGTCCTGATGATGCACAAACCTACAATCTTGCGGCCCCGGGAACTGATAATCCCGAGGCTGCCAAAAAACTGATGGGACTGTATTTCTGGCGGCTCGTATGGGAAGAAGACAATGCCGTGCTTGAAAGCGAGATGAGGAACCTTAAGTCCCTGCTCGAGATCATACTGAAAAACAGGCAGGACCTGCACTGGGTTACAGGCTGGGTAAACGAGATGTATCCTAATTATGCGGTTACGCTGAAATCTTTCTGGGGAGGCGGCAATCCCGTACTTGAAGATGTCAGGGTAGAACCCGCGTTTACCGCTGAAGGCAAAAAACAGCTGGAGCTGTTCCTTGCCGACATGGAGACCGCAGTTTCCGATCCGGGCCTCATCACCTCGAGGAAACAGGAGTATGTGACCTGGTATAAAAATTCATATCTGGATGCCTGGCATAATTTCGGGCTCGTCTTTCCAAGAGGTGCTGAAAGGCTGAAAGGCCAGGAAGAATGGAGGCTCGCAGCCCAGAAGATGGGAGGCGCCGGCCCTTACCTGGCCCTCATTAAAAAGATGGCCCAGGAGCTGAAACCGTACAGCACAGGGAATGATCCCTCGTGGATGAACCTGGTCATGGAAATTGATTCACTCGGGGCTGTGGCTGCCGCACTGGATACCGGGGCCGTTTCCAAGGCGGCCGAGACCGTTGAAAAATTGAAAGAAAAGCTGCAGACCAAAACCGATGTTAGAAGTGCGACGGAGAAGCCGGATCAGCCTTCGAGGTTTAATGAGGCCAGGGCCCTGAACGAATATATGAAATCCCTGGCAAAGGCCGCCCAGATAGTTACGACGTCCAGGCAGGCCGCATTTCAGGCCGCCAGCCAGACCTTTAACGACGACCCGTCGAAGTCTCCGGTGCTTCCCGCCGTGAACGCCTTTAAAACGCTCATGTCGTCAAGCCAGACGCCGCCTGCGGAACCCTTCTGGTCGCTGGTGAGCGGTCCCATAAACTTCCTCTGGGCATATGCATGCCAGGAGACGTCCTGCAGGCTTCAGGAAATATGGGAGAAGGAAGTCCTTGTCGAGGTTCAGGGGATAAGCGATCCCATGCAGCTTAACCAGCTCATGTTTTCGCCCGAAGGATACGGGACCAAGTTCATAAAGGGATCGGCGGCGCCGTTTGTTTCAAGAAGTGTAGGCGGAGGTTATTCCGCCAAGCAGGTCATCGGAAGGACGATACCCTTCGAAGAGGCATTCAAGGGCTTTTTCTCGAGGGCGCGCGTCGGCCAGGCCGTTATGGCTGCACCGGCCGGCCCTACGCCCGATTCGACCGTGCTTGTTGAGGGGCTTCCGACGGAGACGAATGAAGGAGCGACAACCCAGCCCAATGCGACCCGGCTGGAGCTACAGTGCGATCAGCTGCAGAGCCTGGTCAACATGAACTACCCGGTCAGGAAGGCCTTCACCTGGTCTTCCCAGAGGTGCACTGGCGTTTCATTTTCCATTGACGTGGGGAGCATCACACTTACCAGAAATTACTCGGGTCCCGATGCATTCGTGGCTTTCCTCAAGGACTTTCCAGGAGGAAGCCGTACCTTCAGCGCCTCTGAATTTCCGAACAAGAGAGCCGCGCTCAGGGCAATGGGCATAAGGTTCATCAAGGTGCATTACAGGTTCAGCGGACACGAGACGGTGCTCAAGGCCAAGGCCAAGGAGGCCCAGACGCAAGCTCAGGCGGCGGCCCCGGGAGCGCTGCCCGCAAGAATCTCGACATGCTGGGCTCCCTGAGCAAACCTGATTCCTGGCAATGGGGTGCAGCAGGCAAGCACCCGGTTGCCAGAGATTACATATCCATAGGTTTTCAGAGTCCCTGCCTGAGAATACTTTCAGGACTTGTAGATAAGGGGTTTATGAAGACCGGATCAGCAGTGAGAAAATATGTATCCTACAGGTACTTTTTAAAAGGCGGAAAAAAAGATTTAATCTCATGCGGAATTTTAAAGGACAGCCGGGATGCTCTCGGAAGGGAATACCCCCTTGTCGTGGCCGGATATGGAATGCTTGCGGGATGGGAAACCCGTTGGGAAGCCGTTCCTGAGGCTATGGCAGCTGTATGCTCCGAGGCCGAGTACATCAGTTCAAGGAGACTGGCAACGCTCGGCGAATTCAAAGCAGGGCTGTCAAGGCTCGGGTCCCCTTCGGATGTTGATAAAACCGGTTTTGCGGACATGCCGGTTTACAGCACTGAAATTTCCGGCAGCGGTTTCATACCGCTTGCCCCTGGCGATGAAGACGGGATAAATAAACAGGTTTCAGGCTATATGGCAGGGCTGAAGAAGTCTGATCCCTCCTCCCCTGAAGCTGTTTTCATAGGCGGGACCGGCGAGAAATCTTGCCTCTTTATATTCAGAAGGCCTCTTGATACGGATAACGTTTTAAGGCTGCTTACTTATGAATAAGGCGGGAAAATGGTATTCGACTGTGATGTTTGTATTGTATTTTGAAGGCTGTTGTGGTCTTAATGACTTCAGGGAGGGAATCCTTATATGATGGGCCCGGCTGAACTTATAAAGGCCGGCAGGCTTGAGGAGGCCCGCGGAATTCTCACCGAAGAAATCAAAGCAAAGCCTGCCGATACCGCCAGACGGACACTCCTGTTCCAGGTGCTTGCGTTATGCGGCGAATGGGACAGGGCATTCAAGCACCTTGACATGATAAGCTCTCTGGATACCGCGAGGGCGATTGCAGTTTCTGCCTATAAAGATATATTGAGGGCGCAGGAGGACCGGCGCAAGGTATGCCTGTTCAGCAAGCTCCCTTCATTCCTGACAGATGCGCCGCCATATTTCGAAACCTACTGGGATGCATGTGCGAACCTGATCAAGGGCGAGCTGAAGAAGTCAGCAGCTCTCTTCGATGAAGCGGCCGGAACGAGGCCTAAAATAAGCGGGGTGTTTAACAGAAAGAACTTCTCGGGCATCTGGGATACCGATTCGATGCTGGCATTCTTCCTGGAGGCTTTCGTTCATGACAGGTATGTCTGGATTCCCTTCGAGGCTTTAAGAGAGATAATTATAACGGAACCTAAAAGCCTTCTCGATCTCATCTGGATACCCGCGAGTATTACCACCTGGGAAGGGCTGACTGCGAACTGCAATCTTCCCGTATTGTATCCGGACTCCGAACTGAGCGAGAGCGCCGAGATAAGGCTGGGACGGATGACCGACTGGGAAGACCTTGGTGGAAAATTTGCCAAGGGCATGGGACAGCATGTCCTTCAGATCGGAGAAAATGATGTTCCGCTTCTTGAAATAAAGGAGATCACCTTTAATTTCCCCCAAAAGGATTGAACTGGAAAACATGAAAAAAATAAGCAGGCAGGATATCGATAAAATTTTAGCCCCGATGGCGGGCGGGAGCCCGAGCGGGGAAGACATGAGGTATTCCGGCGTTTACGAGGAGATCAAGGAGGCAAGGCGTGCGGACGATACCCTTGACCAGGGTGAATGGCAGCGCGACCTGAAGACCTCGGACTGGGAAAAGGTCATCAAGACCGGAATCGACACACTGGCCAACAAGACGAAAGACATCCAGATCGCTGTCTGGCTTACCGAGGCCCTGATAAAGAAGGCTGGCTTTACGGGGCTTGCCGACGGGCTCAATATACTGGCTGTTTTCCTGTCTGATTTCTGGGATACGGTATATCCTGCAATCGATGACGGAGACCTTGAATTCAGGGCGGGTCCCCTGACGTTTTTAAACGACAAGGTCTCTCCTTCGATAAACGATATCCCTTTGACGGACCCGGCGTCAACGGAAGGCTATTCCTATTCCCGATGGCAGGAGTCGAGGCAGACAGGCTTTGATAAAGACCTCAAGAACCAGTACGGCGATATCGACGAGAACAAGAAAAAAGCCCGTGATGAAAAAATTTCAGAAGGCAAGATCACCGGAGAGCAGTTCGATGCAGCAGCCTCAAGGTCTTCAAAACAGTTTTATATTTCACTGGCTGAAGAGATATCAAGGTGTAAAACAGAGTTTGAAAGGTTTGATGCTGTTACCGAGGAAAAGTTCGGCAGGGATGCCCCGAGGCTTTCGGAACTAGGAAAGGCCATAGACGACAACCTGCAGCTTGCCGAACGGATACTGAAGGAAAAGGGCGGCCTTGAGCCCGCCCAGAATAAAGAGGCTAAACAGGATATGGCGGAACCCGCGGGGGCCCAGGAAAAAAGGCCGGCTAAAAAGGCCAAACAGCCTCCTGCGGAAACCTCTCCTGTTCAGCCTGCCGGAGGTGTTTCAGTGATTATTCAACCGGCAAGCATAGGCGAGAGTTCGGGCGTTGAAGATGCCGTATGGCAGGATGCACTTGATACGCTTGATTCGGGCGGGATCAAGGATGCCCTGCAGAAACTCCTCGACGCCTCGTCATCGGCGCCGTCGGTCAGGCAGAAAAACCGCTACAAGCTCCTCATGGCCAAGCTCAGCCTTAAGGCCGAAAGGCCCGACCTGGCGAAACCCGTGATCGAACAGCTTTATGCCCTGATCGAAGAGCTGGGCCTTGAAAAGTGGGAATCCCCGATCTGGATAGCCGAGGTGATCGATGCATACTACCAGTGCCTCACCTCGGAGGGCGCCAGGGAGGAAGATTTTGCAAGGGCCAGGAGCGAAATGTTTCCTAAGCTCTGCACGAGGGATATAACAAAGGCTATTGCCTATAAGGAACAAATAAACTCAGGAGGTTAAACCATGCCGAAGAAGGAGAGTCTGCAACATACACTCGACAGAGTGAGGGCTCCAAGGGTCCAGATTACCTATGATGTCGAGATTGGCGACTCCATAGAGATGAAGGAGATTCCGTTCGTTGTCGGGGTGCTGGGGGATTTTTCCGGCAAGCCGGAGGAACCGCTGCCCAAGTTGAAGGACAGGAAATTCACCGAGATTGACCGTGACAATTTCAACAAGGTGCTCGAAGGCATGAAGCCGAGGCTTGCATACAAGGTGGACAACAAGCTTACGGGCGATGATTCTAAGATAGCGGTCGAGCTTAAATTCAAGTCCCTTGACGATTTTTCCCCGGAACGCGTGACAGAGCAGATCGACCCGCTCAAAAAGCTTGTTGAAACGAGGAAGAAGCTCTCCGAGCTGTTAAACAAACTGGATGGAAATGACAACCTCAATGAACTTCTCCAGGATGTTATTTCGTCGACCGATGCCCTGCAGAAGCTGTCTGCCGATGCAGGCACAAAGAAGAAGTGAGAATAGGGAGGGGGTGGCGAGTATGCCTGAGAATCAGGAATTGACCCAGAAAGAGGCAAAAGTAGTCGAGAAAGAGGAATTGAGCCTTCTCGATAAGATTATCGATGAAGGAAGAATGGCACGCGACGATGTGCAGAAGGCGAGGGCGAAGGATATCCTTTCAGAGTTTGTAAGCCAGATAATGGAAGGCGTGATCACGGTATCAAAGGATACCGAGGCCATGATAAACGCCCGCATCGCACAGATAGACAAGCTGATATCGGATCAGCTCAACGAAGTAATGCATCATCAGGACTTCCAGAAGCTTGAAGGGTCGTGGAGAGGGCTCTTCTATCTTGTCAACAAGAGCGAAACGGGGGAAAGCCTGAAGCTCCGCGTGATGAACGTTTCCAAGAACGACCTCCTGAAAGATATGGAAAAGGCGAGCGAATTCGACCAGTCAACACTCTTCAAAAAAATATACGAAGAGGAGTTCGGCATGTTCGGCGGCGCCTCATACGGCGCTTTGATAGGGGATTATGAGTTCAGCAACCACCCTCAGGACATGGCGCTCCTGGAAAAGGTGTCGCAGGTCGCGGCAGCGGCGCATGCGCCGTTTATCTCGGCTGCATCCCCCAGCATGTTCAACCTTGACTCCTTTACCGATATCGGGATTCCGAGGGACCTGGCCAAGACCTTCCAGAGTGTCGAATATGCAAAGTGGAAATCGTTGAGGGAATCGGAGGATTCCAGGTATGTCGCCCTGGCGCTGCCCCATGTGCTTATGAGGCTGCCGTACGGAAAAGACAATGTGCCGGTGGAATCTTTTGACTTCGAAGAGGATGTAACCGGTACGGACCACGGCAAATACCTCTGGGGCAACGCGGCTTATGCGCTCGGCTCCCGTCTGACCGACGCCTTTGCCAAATACCACTGGACGGCGGCCATAAGGGGCGTCGAGGGAGGCGGGCTTGTACAGGGGCTGCCCGTGCACACCTTCAAGACCGATGACGGCGACGTGGCGCTCAAGTGCCCGACCGAGGTTGCAATAACTGACAGGCGTGAAAAGGAGCTTGCGGATCTCGGGTTTGTCCCGCTGGTGCACTGCAAGGGAACGGACTATGCGGCATTTTTCAGCACCCAGACGGCGAACAAGGCCAAGGCCTATGACACGGATGCGGCGAACGCCAATGCCAAGCTTTCCTCGCAGCTCCAGTACATTATGGCCGTTTCCAGGTTTGCTCACTACCTGAAATCCATTATGCGGGATAAGATCGGAAGCTTCATGACACGAAAGGACGCCGAGGACTTCCTGAACCGCTGGATTAGCAGCTATGTGCTCCTGGACGACAATGCCGGTCAGGATGCCAAGGCCAAGATGCCCTTAAGGGAAGCCAGGATAGACGTGGCGGAGATACCCGGCAAACCCGGCGCATACAGGGCGGTGGCCTTCCTGAAGCCGCACTTCCAGCTCGACGAGCTGTCGGTGTCGCTGAGGCTTGTTGCAGAGCTTCCGCCTCCGGCAAAGGGATAGAAAACATAATTCAGGGGACGGGTTGCACACCCGTCACCGGATACGTGATGAAAAAAACAAGAAAGGGAGGGAGTAACAATGGCGTTTGACGCTTTTTTGAAAATAGAAGGGATACCGGGAGAGAGCACGGATGACAAGCACAAGGACTGGATAGAGATACTGTCCTACAGCCATGGCGTTTCGCAGCCGGCATCCGGTTCGGTGAGCAGCGGCGGAGGCAGGACTGCGGAACGGTGCGAGCACAGCCCGTTTTCGATTGTCAAGGCCCTGGACAAGGCTTCACCGAAGCTCAATCTTTTCTGCTGCAACGGCACCCATATCAAGGAAGTCAAGGTTGAACTCTGCAGGGCCGGCGGAGACAAGGTTAAATACATGGAATACAAGATGAGCGATGTCATCGTGAGCTCGGTGAGGCCGGGGGGCTCTTCGGCGGGGGGAGATACGCTGCCCATTGAAGAGGTTTCCTTCAACTACGGCAAGATGGAGTGGACGTATACCGAGACCGACCACAAGACAGGCAAACCCAAGGGCAATGTCGCTGCCAACTGGGACCTGGTGGCCAACAAAGGTTCGTAAAATAGAATTTTTATATACAGTACCCCCTCCGATATATGAATTGCGGAGGGGGTTTGCTTTATAAAAATGGTAATGAGTTATAAGTGGTGAGTGGTGAGGAAAAGAAAAGAAAAAATTATCACCGATATTGATTATGCCTGTACATAGAAACAATCCCGGGGAATATTTTATTGATGAAGGGTGCTTTGTTACCGAATGGTGGAACACGTCTGCCGATGGCGAAGCTTCGATTGCCAGGGTAAGGGTTGAACCCGGTATTACAACAAGGTTCCACAAGCTTCTCGGCACCTGCGAACGTTATATTATTCTTGAAGGTGAGGGGCTGGCCGAGGTCGGTGATGAAAGCGCGGCCCCGGTAACAAAAGGCGATGTTGTGGTAATACATCCCGGCGTAAAACAGCGGATAACCAGCACCGGGGAAAGGGACCTGATATTCCTGGCCATATGCACCCCGCGTTTTGTGCCGGAGAATTATCAGGATTGTGAAGATACGCCGCACCCGGTTCAGGCTGAAAGAAAGATGCCCGTGCTTGAAACCGGCAGGCTGGTCCTGAGGCCCTTCAACCTGTCTGACTCGTCCGATCTGCAGAGGCTTGCAGGCGACTTCGCCGTAGCTGATACGACAGCGGCAATACCGCATCCGTATCCCGACGGTGCGGCGGAGGCATGGATAAATACACATAAGGATGAATTCATTAACAACAAAATGCTGGCCCTTGCCGTCACGCTCAAGGAAGACGGCGGGCTTGCAGGCTGCGTCTCGATACTGGATATAGATAAAGCGAGCAATTCGGGGGAGCTCGGCTACTGGATCGGAAAGGATTTCTGGGGACAGGGCTATTGCACCGAGGCGTCCTCGGCCCTTATAAAATACGGGTTTGAGGAAATGAATCTGAACCGCATACAGGCGAAGCACCTTGCGCGCAATCCCGCATCAGGAAAGGTCATGCAGAAGCTGGGCATGAAACAGGAGGGATATTTAAGGCAGGCCTTTGTCAAGTGGGGCCGGTACGAGGACGATGTCCTTTATGCGATACTCAGAGAAGACTGGCAGGGCTAAGAATGAACGAAAACATTATACCTTCCATCCTTGATCGCCTCATAGACAACGATCCTGACCTGTCGCAGGAAGCGGCGCAGGACCGGTATATGGACATAAGGCAGATCAAGGCGCAGGTCGTCCGCGACCTGGAAAACCTTCTCAACACAAGACGGCACATATTCGACCCGCCGGAAGGATTCAGGGAGGTTGCCGAATCCCTGTTCACCTACGGCGTGAGCGACTTTACGTCCCAGAACCCCGGCAACATCTCGGTGAAGAAGTCGATCAGGCAGGATATTGAAAAGGTGATCGCCAGGTTCGAGCCCAGGCTCAGAAATGTCAGCGTCGTTGTTGAAGGCGATTCAAGGATAAATTCACTCAGGTTCAGGATCAACGCCATGCTGGTGGTCGAGCCGGAATCAGAACCTGTTTCATTCGACACTTTTTTTGATGTCAACAGGGGAGAATATACAGTCAAGGGATAGTGGTGAGTGGACAGTGGTGAGTGGACAGTGGTGTGTGGTGAGGAAAGAGATACAGTTAAGGGATAGTGGTGAGTGGACAGTGGTGAGTGGTGAGAAAAAGCTCATGAATAATAATGAGAACAACGAACATTGTGCTGTAAAAAGTTATAAGTCGCTTATTGTTTGGAAAAAAGGGATTGAGCTTGCAAAAATTATATACAGAATAACTGAGAATTATCCTAAAAAAGAAGAATATGGATTGGCTAATCAAACTCGCAGGGCCTCGGCATCAATACCATCGAATATTGCTGAAGGACAAGCGCGAAACAGTACAAAAGAATTTGTCAGGTTTTTATCGATTGCAAGAGGTTCTCTTGCCGAACTGGATACACATACAATTCTGGCTTTTGAACTAAATTATTTGAAACAGGATGATTTTGATACTATTTCTGCTCAAATAGACGAATTACAGAAAATGTTATATAAACTTATTGAAAGACTTGAAAGTTAAAAAAGGCCTGTAAACAGGTAATAAAGGTTCATCCGACCAGGGAGGAATTATGTTAGATAAATTCTTGCTCACCACTCACCACTCATCACTCACCACTAGTCATTATGGACGATGAACTTTTAAGTTACTATGAAAAGGAACTGACGTTTATACGCCAGATGGGGGCCGAATTCGCCCGCAAATATCCCAAGATCGCTGGGCGGCTCCAGCTTGAGCCCGACAAGTGTGAAGATCCCCACACCGAGCGACTGATCGAGGCGTTTGCGTTTCTCTCGGCCCGGGTCCACAAGAAGATCGACGATGAATTCCCCGAGATAACCGAATCCCTTTTAAGCATCATATATCCCCATTACATAAACCCGATCCCCGCGATGACTATTGTCAGGTTCGAGCCGATCAGACAGAACATTCCGGCCTCGGGCTTCAATATTGAAAAAGGCACGACGCTTTATTCCAGGCCTCTCAGCGGGACCGCCTGCCAGTTTTCGACGTCATATCCGGTTACCGCATGGCCGGTCGAGGTCGCATCCGCCTCGCTCAAAACCCCCAGGCTCAGCATCAGGAACGCCCAGCAGGCCATACAGATTCAGCTTAATACATCCAACAGCCTGCCGGTGTCGCAGCTCGGATGGGAGAGCCTCAGGTTTTTCCTGAATGCGCAGCACCAGCATGTCTTTCACCTTTACGAACTGCTCATGAACAACGTCTGCCATATCGAGCTCGAGGCCAGGACCAAACAGGGGCAGAGTGTTAATATCCGGCTTTCGCCCGGCGACATAAAGCCCGTCGGATTTACCGCGGAAGAAAACCTGCTGCCCTATTCGTCGCGTTCATTCCCCGGCTACCTGCTCCTTTTCGAATATTTCTGTTTCCCGGAAAAGTTCCTGTTCTTCGACATAACCGGGCTCGGCAGGCTCAGGGATTATGAGCTCACGGAGACCCTTGACATATGGATATACCTTGACAGACCGGCCAAGCAGAACCTCGTGATGAACGCCGAGACCTTCTGCCTGAATGTAACGCCCGCGGTAAACATATTCAAAAGGGTGGCCGAACCCGTAAGGATCGAGCACAGGCTGAGCGACTACAGGATCATACCCGACATCAGGCGCCAGAACACGACCGAGGTGTTTACCGTGGACAGCGTGGTATCAAGCCTTTCGGGCGGCAAGGTGGTGGATTACAGGCCCATATTCTCGCTCAGGCACCCGGGCGACGAGGAGGAAGGGCGGAAGGTCTTCTGGAATATAAAGAGGCTTCCTTCAGGCAAAAAGGGGGATTCGGGCACCGAAGTATACCTCTCTTTCACCGACGCCTCTCTCACCCCGGCCGACCCCGGCGTTGAAACGGTGACCCTGCATGTGACATGCACGAACAGGGACCTGCCCGCAAGGCTCTCGTTCGGCGATTCCCAGGGCGATTTCGACCTTGACACCGCCGGGCCCTTTTCGAAGATCACGAGTCTCATCAAGCCGACCCCGTGCAGGAGGCCGTCACTCGGCGGGAGTCTCCAGTGGAAGCTCATCTCGCACCTCTCGCTCAACTATCTCTCGCTCGTGGGCGGGGGCGAAGAGGCGCTGAAGGAGATACTCAAACTCTACGACTTCGACAACTCGCCGTCGACCGGCCAGCAGATATCGGGCATTACCAGAGTCTCGACCGATCATGTCACGAAAAGGATAGGGGTCTCGTTCATCCGCGGAATACGGACGAGCATCACCTTTGACGAGGACAAGTTCGTCGGCGCGGGGCTGTATCTGTTCGCCTCCATCCTTGAGGCCTTCCTGTCGCAGTACGTTTCCATAAACTCGTTCGTCCAGCTCGAGGCGAGGACGGTGCAGAAAAAGGAGCCTTTGAAAAAATGGCCGCCAAGAAACGGAAGCAGAATACTACTGTAACCGAAAGGCTTTTCGCAGAGCCGCAGTCCTTTTCGTTTTTCAAGGCCGTAGGTCTGCTGGAGGGGCTCAGTCCTGATGAGGGACACCTGGGCGTTACGCTCGAGCCTGCCAGAGAGCCGGTCAGGTTCTCGGTCAAGCCGGGCTTTTCATTTCCCCAGGCGGAAATAGTTTCGCTCGAAAAAACCGCTGACGGTCCGCCTGTGATGTCGGTTGCGTTCATGGGCGCTCTCGGGCCTTCGGGCGTCCTGCCTTACTGGTACAACGAGCTGGCGCTCAACCGGAACCGCGAGAAGGACTTCAGCCTCACCTCCTTTCTCGATATCTTCCACCACAGGCTGATCGCGCTCTTTTACCTGGCCTGGAAGAGGGGCCGGTTTGCTGAGAACTATGCCGAAGAGCATGGCGGCAGGCTGAGCGCTATGCTCTTGAGTCTGACAGGGCTGGGCTCCAAATGGCTAATCGAGATGTCGGGCCTGCCTGCCGGAAGGTTTCTATTCCATACCGGCCAGCTTTCAAGGCCCATGCCGACTGCCGCTTCCCTGGAAGCCGTGATATCCGGCATGACGGGCACTGGGGTCAGCCTGGACCAGTTCCGGGAGCGCAGCATAAAGCTGACCCCGGAGGACATGACCAGCCTGGGGCTTGCGAACTCGGCGCTCGGTGTCGATACGGTCGTGGGTTCCGAGGTGACGGACATGCAGGCCGGATTCAGGGTGAACATCGGGCCCATGGGCTATGATGAGTTTCTGAGGTTCATGCCGGACGGCGACATGACCGAACCCGTAAAGGCGATGGTGCGCTATGCCGCAGGCATCGAGTATGAATATGATTTGAAGATTATCCTCAAAAAGGAAGAGGTCCCGCCCTTGGGCCTGGGTATGGGGTATCATATAGGACAGACGACGTGGATGGTGCAGGCTGAAGGTGGGGCCGCGGATGATAAGTGCATCATCATCCGCGAGAAAATGTAGCAGGGCGTGATAACTTCGCATACCGTTGTCGCTCCTCGCGGAAACGCTGCGGAGTACGTAAAAGTACACCTCGCATTTTCGCTTCGTCGCTCCTAGGTCTGCATCGTTCTGACGCCCTGCAGCTAATGACCGGTAGTTGCAATAGTTGTAATAAACAATTTGTTGAATGTTGAGACGCGACCCCTATTTATCTCCTATTTATCTCCAAGGAGGAGTTATGAAACAAGTAACCATAGTTGGTGCAGGTCTTTCGGGCTTGGCTGCGGCCATCATTCTGGTTCGCGAGGGGTATGACGTTACCGTACTGGAGCAGAAGGATGCCATCGGCGGCGCCTCGCTCCAGGCTTCATCAGCCAGCGGTAACGAGCTTAACTTCGCAGACATGACCCCGCTGGACATCGACGCCATGAGCAGGTATCTGGGGTTTCCCCTCACCCCTGCGGAGGGTTCCCCGCATGGGCCTTTTTACAATCCCCTGCCGAGCCTGCGCTTTCGGGCGTTCAGCAAAATAATCGACCTCCCGATACCCTCCAATGTCCACATGAAGATGGTCGAGCGCGGGTCTCGCCCGTCATCAATCGATATGCACCTTTTCCGTCTGGCGACGGATTGCGGGGTGCGCTTTTCTTTCAATACACCGATACTCACGCGCAAGGACTTCAGCGCTCTTCCGCACGGCTCCATAGTGGCCACAGGCATGTTCCGGGAAGCATTCGATGCCCTTAATATCCCATACACCCGGGCATATGGACTTTTCGCCGGAGGGCCTGCACCTGATGGCCGCAGCCCGTTTTGCATCGCCTATTACAACGAACACACGCACGACTATGCCTACTACGCAACTGCCAATGGCACCGGAGCCGCAGTTCTGTTTCAGCGGGGCAAGCCTCTTTCGGCCGCGGCTATGGAGTGGTTTCCGAAACAGCTCAAAGAGGATGAGGGCATTGAGTTTCCCCATTGGCAGGCGATCGAGAACCTGGCAGGCACACCCACTGGATCCTTTTCCAATCCACGGCTGTTTGCCGGAGATCTCATCCTGGCCGGGACGCTTTCCGGCATGCAGGACCCCACCATGGTCCTCGGGGTGCATGGGGCATTCGTCTCAGGCAGGATCGCAGCCATGGCCGTGCATGACCGCGAACAGTCAATCGCGGAATTCAGCCGCATGAACCGGTGGTGGAGGCTCGGCTACCTGACGCGGCGGCTGCTGTGGGCCACACATCCCTGGGGGCCCCGCATGATTATCCCTGCGGTCTTAAGGCTCCAGGCCCACATGGACCAGCGATTCCTGTGGCTTCTCAGCCCGGCGGTGCCCGGATGGATGCGCCTGCCGAAATAAATCAAAGGGAACAAAATGTCTAAACGGGGTCAGGTCTCAACAATTGACATTTGCTAGGAATAACTAGGGGGTCAAGTCGCAACATTTGCCAAAATCTGTTGGTTCTGAAATGCAATCCATTGAAGGTGGGTGAATGATTCGGTGTATTTAGTGATGGACGAACGTTCATTCTTGAGAATTTAGGTAAAACATAAAGAATAAAGGCCTGACACGGACGTTGGAAAAGCCGGCGGTCTGCGCGCAAGTCAGTTTCCTGCTCTAACCGGAACTTCGAAAATTGCTGAACATTTCCATAGACAATTACGAAACGTGAAGATAACATCCTTTTATTCTAAAAAGTAAATTCTTATCAAATGGAGGTGATATTTGACATCCCATATGACTTCTGCAAATCATGCGAAATGCTTATTTCCTTTTCCGTCTGCAATATTTGCTGCACGTCAGACCAATAGCAAACGCTTTACAGCCTAGCCAGAAACAGGAGGTCCTCTATGCCGAAATTCGACATCAACGGAACCTGGATCGAAGCAGACACCTATATCCAGGCCAAAGCGAAATTCGCCGCACTGCAGCAAGCATCCGGCCCCAAGACCGTCAGGCCCAGCTTCGGCCCCCTCACAGCGAAGCAGCAGGCCTTCTGGGACTCGGCGAAACGCATCGAAACCAACATCAGCCTCATCATTAAACCGGATCCGGCTTACGATTTCATCGGTCATGCGACCAACAAGCTGGGAATCGGCGAGAAGTTTACTGTGAAAGCAGTTATCCTGGTCCCCGGCGTAACCATCACCGATCTCGGGGGCCTGGAGTGGCAGGTGATCTCCGGCGCTTCGAGGATGGCAGTGGATAAAGCGGCCGGGACCATGACAGCTGTTGCCACCGACAAAGCAGGGGTCAAGTTGAAAGTGGTGGGAGTCGGCAGCGGCCTTTCAGGGCGGATCGTGGCGGATAACATCGCCATTCCGGTTGTTGAACCTCAGGGAGTGGTGAGTGCGATCAAGGCAACTCCAAACCGGGGCGGCCCCGGCCTGGTGTCCTCCTCCATGGAACTGGATTATTGGCTGACGCCAAGCGATGTCTCATTTGCAGGAATCGAATGGCAGGAGCCGGGGGGTGAAGCCGCTTCCTTCACCGGAAAAATGATGAACGTTCCCAAATGGGGATTTCAAAATAACCGGCTGGATATAACGCGCCACGGAGGCAATCCGAACACCTGGATGGGCATTCAGAAGGAGTATCAGGGCCGGAAGAACTACATTCAGCAAACGGATACCGTGAGCAATACCTTCGGAAAGGAATGCGCGCCGGGCACCTTCACCTGGATTATTCAATGGGCCTACCGCGTGAAGAACCCCCAGGGACGTTCGGTGGTGTTCAAACGAGATGTCGTCCATCGCTTCACTGCGACCGTTATCGGAATTACGGGAACGGCCACTATCTCGAAGGCAGGCTCTTCCCATTCCGAAAATTTCACGCCCTGACTTCCATCGGAATATCCATCAAAGCATAAAAAAGTGGTCACGAGCAGTAAAGGGGACAGGTCTCAAGAGCCTGTTGCCCTGGAGATGAGTAAAAGAGTCAGGTCGCAGCAATTGAGATGTGCCGGAAGAATGTTGAGACGCGACCCCGTAGAATACTTTGAATCATTGACTTCTTGAATCTGGAGAATCCGTCCTATAGTTCGAACTCCATCTTTTTTACTATGAGTCCGCTGATTCCCTGTAACTTGGATTCCATCTCCAGTATGGTTTTCTCGTCCCCGAATGTCTCCAGTATTAGGAGGCCTGACGGCGAACAGGAATTTGCATCGACATCATGCATTCCCAGGCGTGTCTTGATGTTGCAGCCGTACTCCGTCAGAATCTTCTGAACATCGGCGACATTTTTTGTCCTGTTGGTTACCTGAACGCCAAGAATTATACGCTTTGCCATACCGCATCTCCTTTCAGATATTGTGCCTTGATGACCGTCCGGTCCTGGCAGGTAAAATCACCTTGCCTGGCTGATGTATGGTTGTGCTTCTCAAAAGAACCTACAGGACGTCAATTCCAATGTCAACGCTGTCGCCGTACGGGCATGCGCGGAGGAAACGGCATGCGGCACAGGACCCGCCTGCCGGCTTCTGTTCATATTAGCGGAAAGACTTTATCTGAATGCCTTTCGGGATTATAGTGCAAACTGGAGAAGGGTCAGGCTCAACAATCAACATTTGCTGGTGTAGTGTTGAGACGCAGCCGGGTAAAATATGAACGATATTGACTGAAGGGCTGCAACCCGTTTACATTCTTGAATACTTTCATAATGGATATTCAGGGTTGATAGATATTGGCAAGTCTGGTTGAATTAAAAAATTGAAAAGCGGAATATATTTAAACAAGGAGACGGTTATGGAAGAAGGGCTCTACAGAAAACTGCAGAAACAGCTTGATACATATTCGGTGGGTTTTCCCGCAACCGTCTCCGGTATTGAAATAGATATATTAAAAAAACTGTTCACCGAAAAAGAAGCGGCTCTGTTTACAAATATGACTCCTCAACTGGAATCTCCCGAATCGGTTTCTGCAAGGCTGGGGCTGGACAGGGAAGAAATATCAGCCAGGCTGGAGGATATGGCCGCAAAGGGGCTGCTATTCAGACTGAGGAAGGGTGATGATGTCAAATACGGCGCCATCCCTTTTATGCACGGGCTGATGGAGTTTCAGGTCAATAATCTCAGCAGGGACAAGGTGATCGCCCTGGAAAAATATTTCAAAGAAGGTTTTCAGAAAGCGATTGCCGATTGCGCCGGACTTTTTTTGCGGACAGTACCGGTCAGGGAATCCGTCGGAAGCTCCATGCAAATAGCCTCATTTGACGACGCCTGCGCGATTCTGAAAAACGCCGAGCCGATCGTGGTATCCGATTGCATCTGCAGAAAAAGCAGGGAGGCGATTGATGAAGCGTGCGATAAACCCGTCGAGGTATGCTTCATGTTCGGTTCCATGGCCAGATACTATCTGGACAATAAGATGGGCAGAAAGATTTCCTATGATGAAGCGCTTGCAATCCTCACAAATGCGCAAAAGGCCGGCCTTGTCACCCAGCCGGCGACTTCGCAGAATCCGGGGGGCATGTGCAACTGCTGCGGCGACTGCTGCGGGGTATTAAGGGCGATAAAGCTTGACCCTAAACCCGCCGATCTGGTCTACTCCAATTATCAGGCTTTTGTTGATGCTGAAAACTGCACCGGCTGCGGTATCTGTCTGGAGAGGTGCCAGATGGACGCGATCTCAATTGATAATGACGGTATGGCCGTCATCGATCATGACAGGTGCATAGGCTGCGGGCTTTGCGTTCCAACCTGCCCGGGTGAAGCGATTCTCCTTACGGGCAAGTCTGAAGAAAAGAGAAAATTACCGCCCACGAATTCACTTGAGCAGATGCTTACCCTGGCGCGCAAAAGGGGAGTTGTATGAGGACAGGCATTGAACATGACCTCGATGAAAAAAGGAAAGCATTAAAACATTTGATTCTGGCGGATAAAAAAGCAAAACTGGGTAAAAAGGGTTTTGAAAGGCCCGGATTCATATCAATGGATATAAGGAGATTAAACGGATGAAAAGGGCGGTTTGTATTTTATTGGTAGCATTTTTTGTGCTCCCGGGGGTTGCTTGTCCTGAGAGCAAGACCGGAAAATCAAAAACACCCGTGAAATATTCCTCATATCTGGAGGCTTATGAAAAGCAGGATTACGCCAGTGCTTTCAAGATGGCAAAGCCTCTGGCAGAGAAGGGGGATGCCAGGGCCCAGTTCTATGTCGCACTCATGTATGATACGGGAAAAGTGGCGCCGTCAGGTTCCGATGATGCGGTTGTGTGGTTTATAAAGGCCGCTGAACAGGGTCTTTCATCAGCGCAGTATTATCTCGCTCTCAAGTATGAAACGGGAGACGGGGTACCCCGGAATTACGAAGAGGCCTTCAAGTGGTTTTCAAAAGCGGCTGCTCAAGGGCATGTCCCGGCCCAGAATCATCTTGCCGCCCTCTATGCAAGCGGGAAGGGCGTGAAGCAGAATTATGCGGAGGCCCTGAAACTTTACACAAGAGCGGCGGAACAGGGGAATGTCACTGCTCAGCTGAGCCTCGGGCTTATGTACGAAAACGGACAGGGCGTTACGCAGAGTTATGAAGAGGCCGTGAAATGGTATACAAAAGCGGCTGAACACGGAGATGCCGAAGCCCAGCTCGATCTCGCTTTCATGTATGACCTGGGGCAGGGGGTACCGCAGAATTATGCAGAGGCCGTTAAATGGTACACGAAGGCGGCCGAACAGGGAGTGGCCAGGGCTCAGTGCACCCTTGCCTTCTTGTACAGCAACGGGCAGGGTGTGCCGCAGGATAATGTCCAGGCCTATAAATGGTTCAGCCTGTGCGCTGCAAACGGGAACAGCAGCGCAGCAAAAAACAGGGATGCCCTTGCCAGACAGATGACGGCCGCCCAGATTGCCGAGGCCAGGAAACTGACAGATATCTGGAACAGGGAGCACGGCAGAAAATAGAGAGCCCCGGCCTGATACGGAACCGGGACGCACATGACCTTGCGATCTGAAGCAGGCAACAGGGGCCGGGCCGCTGCATTCGACAGAACCTGTTGAATGTCTGGATGCGGTCTTTCATGCAAACATGCGGAGGGCGTAAAATGAGATATGTTTACTTGTTCCTGTCGGTTGCTTTCAACGTTATATCCTACCTCTTGTACAAGAGCATTTCAAGCAGGCAAAGCAGCGTTCTCTGGTTCGTGATATTCGCAATCGGGCTGGTCCTTGGAGGAATCAACGTGCTGTTCTTCACGAAAGCGCTCAAGGACATACAATTAAGCATTGCATATCCCGTGTTTTCCGGGGCATGCATATTCCTGATGATACTCTTGTCCAGTATAATCTTCGGTGAAAGAATAAGTTTCATTAACATGATCGGCGGTGCAGTCGTTGTCGCAGGCATAGCCCTGATGTCATATTGAGGACGGTCAGGGGGACCAGGGAAACCAAGGGGATGATTAATTGAAGGGGCCAGGAAAACCGGGAAAGACGGGGACATTTCAATGAAGAGCACAGCCCTGCTGCTGGCGGTCCTTCTGGCAGGTTTTCTTTTCTCCTGTCCACAGGCTTATTCAGCGGTATCGGGTGCTGTCAGCAGGGGGGACGCGGTGGAAGAAAACATTTGGGCACTGGAAGAGGCTTACTTTACAAACCTCTACAAGGCGGATTACGAGGCGGTTCTTGATATTGTACACAGCCGGTTTCTCGGATGGCCGGGCAATGTGCCGCAACCGGTTGACAAGGAGGGAAGCGCCCGCTTCATGAAACAGTTGATTTCCGGACCCTCTTCATGCACTTTCAAGATCGAACGGAAAGGCATCCGGGTGCAGGGAGATGTCGCATTGACTCAATACATCATCAACGTTGATTGCGGTGACGCCGCAGGAGCGAAGACACAATCCTCACGGATAACCCATACATGGGTGAAAACAGGCGGCCGCTGGAAATTGCTGGGGGGTATGAGCTGCGATCAATGAGCCGGTGCTTTATTCCTGAGTAAACAGGATAACGGCCGGATACAGAAAGGAATACTATGGAAACTGTCGGGATCATCGCTGCCATGACACAGGAATGCAGGGCGCTCCTTAAGTGCGCCGGAAAAACCGAACGCACCAGACTGGGCCCGTTCCCCTGCTACCGTTTTCAGCTGTCCGGCCGGAACTGCCTCCTGGTCAAATCCGGCATCGGCATAAAGCGCGCCATGGATGCCGCCCGTACCCTTATTGCCGAAGAGCGTCCGCGGCTTCTGGTATCCTTCGGTGTGGCGGGCGCTGCAAGGGACGATCTCGAGATCGGTGATGTCATCGCCGCCAGTCAGACCTTCCTGCTGGAGAGACACAAAGAGATCCTGTTCCGGCAGCTTGAGCCCTTATCCGATGCAGCCTGGCAGGCGGCCGTGCGTGTACTCGGGCTGTGCGGGGCCCGCCTGGCAACAGGTACGGCCGTCACAACGCGCATGTCCAACCCGGCCCGGCTTCTGCCTGATGAGCTGGCGCACCCCTTTTTTGACATGGAGACGGCCGGCATTGCGCAGGTTGCAGCCGGGCACGGGACGGCCCTCATAGCCCTGCGCGCCGTGAGCGACGGGCCCCTGGAGCCTTTGTCCTTCGACCTCGAGGCCATGACGGACGAAGACTTCAACCTAAGCATCGGCAAGGCCGCCAGAATGGTCCTCCTCAAGCCTAAGCTCGCGCTCGGCTCTTTCAGGATAATCCGCAATGTCAGGAAGGCCGCGGATAATGCGGCAGCGGCATTGCTTGCGGTGCTGGGTCAAGCCGCTGTTATCGATGAGTTCAAGGACAAAGTCCGTATGCCTGCTGAATTCCTCCCACTTGCTCCCGGGCCTGCAGGTCCCGGTCCGGAGCCTGAAGGCGGGTATCTGCAGGAAGGGGAATATGCTGATTAATTCATGCAGCCTGACACTTCAGGGATTCAAAGAAGCCTGAAGGCCTCTAATCATCAATCTTGAGCCATGATGTTCATGCGAGCGTTGCTCTCTTTCATAGTCCTGCCCGGTGTTGCGGCAGGCATGGCACCCCCGGTCATCGCTTATTTTGACCCGTGGCGCGGCGCGGTGTGGATGCCGGGCCTTGTTGTGATGTTTGCCGGGGCATTTCTTCTGCTCTGGTGCGTCAGGAATTTTTATGTATCAGGAAAGGGCACTCTCGCCCCGTGGGACCCGCCCCGGAAGATCGTCACTGTTGGATTATACCGCTATGTGAGAAATCCCATGTACATCGGCGTGCTTCTGCTGGTGCTCGGCTGGTCGCTGTATCTGTCGTCCATTCTGCTCGGCGCTTACATGCTTGTGCTTGCAGCCGGATTCCATGTCCGGGTCGTCAGATATGAAGAGCCGTGGATGGCGGCTCAATTTGGAAAAGAATGGGAAACCTACAGGGCGTCCGTACCCCGCTGGCTGCCAGGGTCCAAGCCATAAGAAGACCGGTCACGGGAGGCCTTAATGTGACAGGCCTGACTGATTTTCAGAAATAATCATTTCTGATGCCAGCATCAGATATGCGCCTGCCCCGTAGAGGATGTTGTCCCCTGTAGGGACAAGTTTATAGCCGAGCCTGTCCGAGGGGATCGTGCCGGAGGAGACGCCCGTTACGGAATAGCCGGCAGAGCCTTTTATCAGCCTTGCCGTAATCGATGAAAAGGTGTCCCGGGCAGCCGCCATGTAAGGTTCTTCGAGCAGGCCCAGCCTGTACCCCTTTGCATAGGCATAGGCGAAGAGCGCCGAACCCGAACTTTCCTCGTAGGCGTACCCTGGCTCATCCATTACGGTGTCCCAGAAGCCTGAGGGCTGGCGGAAGGCCAGCGCGCTCTCTGCAAGACTTCTGAACAGGCCGCAGAGCTCCGGATGCCGGGGATGATTTTTATCCAGAATCGAGATCATCTCGAGGACGGAGACCAGGACCCATGCGTTTCCCCTGAGCCATATCGCATTGTCTTTCGGGCAGAGGGTGTCCGCCTCAATATTCCAGGCGTGATGAAAAAGCCCGGTTTCATTGTCGAGCAGCCTGTCTGCGAAAATGAAAGGCTGGGCAATGCCGAATTCGAGAAGGCCGCTGTCGTTTGCATCAACGCCGTACATGACAGCAGGCAGCGCCCACATCATGAGCGAATCAACCCATATGGAGTCGGGGTAGACAAGCGAAAACAGGCTTGAGCCCAGGTGGTCGATACTCCCCAGGGCATTTCTGGGAGCGGTCCTGATGTATGAAGCCGTTTTTATGACAGCCGGCATTGCGAAATCAATTCCGTAGAGCTCCCTGAGCATCAGCGCAGACAGGGCCGGAGGGCATTCGTCCGCCCAGTTTATGTCGGGAAGGCCTTTTTCGAGCCAGCTCCTGTGATAGGCGCTGACGTAAGCGATGCATCGCCCCTCATCTGATGAATAGGGCGCATATTTCATTAGACCATAGAGAAATACGGCGGGCGTCCAGTCCCATTTGAGGTCCTCCGGATAGTTGTCAGAAAAGTACTGGCCTATGACTTTTCCGGCAATCTCTCCAATGCTGAGGCCGCTGTTGAACCTTATCCCGGCTATTTCAATGGCGCCCCTTTTTAATATAAGCGCATGTTCGCCTTTCCGGGGAACGGCTATCACCGCCATCCACCTGAACGGCCAGGCCTCTTTAAGCCAGGACGGGGTGCATTCTTCGCCGTCCAGAATAATCTTGAAATCCGGCCTGCTGAAGCTTCTGACAATAAGTTTACATGCATTTCCATAAACCAGGCCGTTATCAGCGGGGGAGATTATTTCCGGTCCGGTGTTCTGGCACGAAACGCTGAAAACTGCACAAGCAGATAATAATATAATCAATTTCAAATGATGAGTTTTCAATGACGCCGGCATCAGGCTCTCCCCATTATAAGCAAAGTGCAGTGCCACCATATTGGCATGAAAAGGAGGTGTTTATCAATTGTTTATTGTTTTGAAACGCCTCCGGGCCAGGAACTGAAGCGTTTCATGCCGACCTCCTGGGCATTGATGGTTGCTCGGGAGGCAGCATCCCGCCGGTTAATGATCGAGCCGGATTCCGGCAGATATGATGGCAACGGCCGATGCACTCGGCAATGACCTTAAATCGTCTTCATTACCCTGACGGGCCTTCAAGTATCCTCTGTGCGGCCTCCACCACTGCCCCGGCATCCCCGGCATAGGCGTCCGCACCGATATCGTCGGCGAACTTCTGGTTCACAGGCGCCCCCCCAACCATGACCTTGACCTTTTCCCTCAGGCCCCTGTTCTTCAGACCCGAGATGATGACCTTCATTGCCGGCATTGTAGTGGTGAGCAGGGCGGAAAGGGCCAGAATACTAGGCTTGCGCTCCTCGACCTGTCGAATGAATTCTTCACTTGCGACATTGATTCCCAGGTCATGCACCTCGAAGCCTGCACCCCTGAGCATGATGGCCACGATGTTCTTGCCGATGTCGTGCAAGTCTCCCTCTACGGTGCCGATCAGCACGAGATGCCTGGCGCCCCTGTCGGCTTGCGTCAGCCGGGGCTCCAGGACGGCAAGCGCGCTGTTCATGGCCCGGGCGGCGAGGAGCACCTCGGGGATGAAGATGTCGCCGGCCTTGAACTGTTCGCCGATTATGAGCATGCCGCGGATGAGTCCATTGTGCAGGATATCGCGCGCCGGAAGGCCCTGCGCAAGGAGGGCCTCAACCTGCTCCGTAAGGGCCTTCTCGTCCCCATCAGCCAGGTAGGATAGGACGGGCGCGTACAGCTCATCCTGTTCCCCGGACGATATCTTTCCTGTTCCCTTGATGACGTCCTCGGGGTCAGGGCCCGGGCTCTTTCCCCGCATGCGCAAAGGCAGTTTTCCTTCTCCTGCCGCCCGGTCCGCAATACGCCGCAGCCGGTCAAAGACCGCATCGGGCGGTGTCGAGTCGGCCGTGCCGAGAATGAGCCGGTCTCCGGGGATGAGTTTGGCGAAAAGATTATCAAGGAAGGCCTCGAAATCTTCATCAGAGGTGGATTCCCTGAGCAGGAGCGATTCCGGTATGCCGCCCATGATGGTGAGCTTGCCGCGCCAGCGGCGGTAGTACTCTTCCAGAGTGACCCTGGTCATGGGATATGGAGTGACGGATTCCGCTACATGCACGCCGCTGTCTCTGATTAGATCCATGAGCCCCCGGTTTTCACCGTCGGTATGGGTGGCCACGATTTTGCCCCTGCTTCCGAGCACTTCGGATGCCTTTCTGAGCCATGGAAGGATCTCCCGTTCAAAATAGGGCGGGTACGTGATCATGTCGTCATAATTGGCCCCCCACAGCACGACCTCGGCCGGGGATTGCGAGATCACGTCCAGCACCTTTGCGAAGTACACCTCGATACGCTCGGCCAGATCGCGCATGTGAGGGTAGTGGTCCTTATAGGCGTAGTAGAACCGGGTGGTGTCGATGAGGTCCTTCTGTATCATATGCATGGGCGAAGCCCCCAGAGTCGGGCCGCCGGCCGCAGCCACTCCGTCGTCCCCCACCTTGGCGATGTATTCCGCTGCCCCTGCGTATTGGGGGAAGACCTCGATATTTTCAAAGATATGGCCCACGATCCGGTAATCCTCAACCCGTTTGAGGATGTGTTCCTGGACCCATCCGAGCGAAGCCCCGGCCCGTTTCATGGCCTCGGTAAGACCCCCTGCCGTCCGGACCATGCCCAGGGGGGTGTGGTATTCTATGATCTGCTGTCCGTTTTCATCGTGCGTGCGCACCTCGACGTCCGGTGAAAACCTCCAGCCGTATACCGACTGCTTGAAATTGAAGAGCCCGATAGCCCGGTGCAGCACATCATCCATGCTGCCGACATCCGCAAAGGCAGGTACCATATGATACACGGGCCAGCCTTCGGCACGCGAAATCTCATCCGGGCCCATGCCGGCAAACTCCTGCGGCAGGGTCCCTCGGCTTGCATTTCCCAGCCACCAGAGGTCAAGGCGGGGCACAAAGGGGATCACATCCGCCATCTCGCCGCGCATGGTTTTGAGAATACGTTCCCTGTGCGTCATCCGTTCCTCCTTATGAAACATACCGTGGGTACTGATTGTATCTTTTTTCCGGCTTCGAGTTCCGAATACATGCCATCCTAAACCGGCAGTCCTTGATCTCTCACCCACCGGTCGAATAGCGGGAAGGCCGGCTTCCGGAAAGGCTGCCGGTCGATATCACCCGGTATGGGATATACGCCGAACTGTTTCACGGCCGCCACAGCGGCATGAACATTTTCCAGCGGCGTATCGGGGGACACCATATTGATCAGCACGGCGAATTTTCCTTTCCCCGCGCCTTCCCTGATCAGCCTGCGCACCCTTTCGGCGACGGTCTCCGGCGTACCCTTTGCCAGAATATCATGCTGTACATTGAGCATCAGGCATATTTTCTTTTCCTCTGCATAGGAGCGGATGACCGGAATGCCCGCCTTTTCATAGTCTTCATGCCATACCAGCAGGTAATAAGGCCGCATGAAATGAAGATTGTTTCCCGAGAGCATCATATCCATCTTGATGTCCAGTATTTCCCTCGGATTTTTGACGCGGCTTTCCCCCCAGGTCCCTGTATCGACAACAGTGCACTGCGGCGTGGATGTCTCACTGATGACCTTCTTCACATAGGGCAGGCAGAATTCCCGGATTATGTCCGGGGATACGATGGGAGGGCTGGCCCAGGCGTCGGACATCACCGCCATCGATGAGCCGGTTTCCTTAACCATCCTGGCGATCCACGGGACCACGACCTCCATGCTGAGGAAAGACATGAGGTCGTGAACAAAACGCGGGTCTCTGCGCATATCCACGACGAGCTTGTTCAGCCCGCGAATGAGTACAGCCATGGTGAAGGGTGAACAGCAGTAGCATATCGGCGGCATCTTCATGATCTCACTGTAGCGACTGTAAGCTTCAAGTACATAAGGCATGCGGCCGCTCTTCCCCGGTACAGGCGGTCTCAGACCGTTAAGGTCTTTCTTCTCCTTTATCAGGAAGTCGTTTATATTGACGGCAGGCTCCCTTTGCTCATCCCAGGTCAGGCTCTGTCCCAGGGCCTCAGCTTCAATGTTGTAAAAGTCGAATACGGGTGAGAATGTATCGACCCCGAAATATTGTGCCGTGTTATAAGAGGCATGTATAAAGGGGACGGGTTCACGGAAAAATTGCCGGCTGGACAGGCCGTTCAGGTGCATGGCGTAAAGATAAGGTTGAAGAATCACCGGTACCCTGTCGGGGGTTCCATAGAGTGCTGCAATGAGCCGCTCATAACCATCGAGCGCGCCCAGGCGGACGCCTTTTCCGTAAAGGATGCCCTTTGAGAGCTTCAACATGATATTCGCCACAACGATCTCCCCTGGAAATTATTTTCAGCAGGGCCTTTTGCTCAATGATTTACCGGTTATCAGTTTAATGAGACGGCATAGCCTCATTATAGGAACCTAAAGAGCAAATCATGATGTATGGATCCAAAGTATCATTTCTTTTTTCTTTTGGCCATATCTTAAGTCTCGGAAAAAAGGTCTCGGCACAGGTGTGAGGACGGCCGCTCAGGTCATTCCTCGCGGGCCTTTGCAGCCTCGGGGAAATAGATACGAAAGCACTCGGGGCACAACCCGTGGCTGAACTCCACTTCCGAGTGCTCTTCGAGATAGCTCTCGATCTGGTTCCAGTAACCCTTGTCATCCCTGATCTTCTTACAGGCCGCACAGATGGGTATCAGGCCGCTCAGGGTCTTGATCTGGTTCATGGCCTTGATCAGCTCGTCATTGAGACGCAGCTTCTCTTCTTCCATAAGCTTGCGGGCCGTGATGTCCTGAAGTGTCTCCACCGCGCCCAGCAGCTTGCCGTCATGATGGTAGATGGGAGAGGCATCGAAGATGAGGTAGCGCCTTTTGCCTCCCACATCGGGATACCATCCTTCGGCGTGCAGCCCTTGAGAGATGAGCACCGACGGTCCGTGGTCGCCGTAGAGCTCGCCCAGGTTATTGAGGTCGCCGTCAACGATGAGGTCCGACAGGCAGGGCCTTTCATGTTCGTAAAAGGCCTTCCAGTGTCCGCCCGTTCCGAGCACTTCGGATGCCATGATGCCGGTGAGCCCTTCGCAGGCCCTGTTCCAGTGGATCACGCGGTGTCCGGTGTCAATGGCGAATATCGCCACGGCACAGTTCTGTATCATGTTGCCGTAGATCTCGAGCTGTACATTCAGCGAAGACGCACGGCCCCTTGCATTCTTTCGCGGTATTTTGGCGTCGTCCTTCATTTTATCACCTTACTTGTTAATAATGCGCCGGGCAAACGGTTTCAAGCATGAGAGACGTTTTGAAGCTCCCAGGCGAATAAGCCGGAACCGCCCTTCGGGATAATATGCAGAACCGCAGGTTCTTTCAGCAGGTTCCAAGAGGGTAGTTTCCGAACTCTTCAACCGCCTCCATCATCCAGCGTATGTTCTGCACCCGGATATCCGCATGCGAGTTGCATGGGCCTAGTATCAGACCTCCGCCCTGACCCGCCTTGAGTATCGATTCTTTCACCTGGGCGAATACCTCTTCACGGGAACCCTTGACGAGCACGTGGGAGATATCGAGATGCCCGAGCAGGGCGAGCTGATGGCCTATCACCTCCCTGCATTGAGCCAGATCGACGTTTGCCGTCGGCTCGAGCGCGTGGTGGCCGTCAAATCCCCATTTGACGAAATACGGCAGCAGTGGAATAGTCCACCCGTCGGTATGTACGATAATGGACAGCCCCTTCTTGTGAGCCCTGTCCGTGATCTCTTTAAAGGCGTTTCCGAACAGTTCGTCTTCAACCTTCGGGTTGAGCAGGGGGCCGGTCTTGAAGGCCATGTCGTCTGAATAGATGAAACCCGGCAGACCCGCATCCGCCGTGGCGTCGATAACCTGAAGGTAGATGTTCTTGTTGTATTCGATGACCTCTTCCATAAACGCCCTTTCCTTCTTTACAAATCTGGCAAAGGTTGAAAACCCGAACGGCTGCCATGCATTTTCAAAAAGCCCCATGAACAGCGAACCGAAGATATAGATGTCCTTTCCGAACTCTTTGCTGATCAGCCTGTTGAACCTGAACATCTTCTCAGGCAGCGCCTCCCAGTAGTTTTTATTGAAACGCCGCCAGTCGTCGGGGCTCTTGAAGGTTCCATCGACATACATGGGAGTGTCCATGTTTCCGTAGCCGTCATCCACTATCTTATAAAGCCTTCCTCCATAAACGTCAGTCATAAAGCGCGAATCCTTGAACAGGAATATGTTGGCATAGATAGCCCAGGTGGAGTCATAGCCCATGATTATGTCGGAGCTTATCTTCTTGAGCATGAACTCCTGTACGTCCCGCTCAAAAACCCCGATCCTGTTGAGCAGCGGGGCGATATAATCGATTATTTTAGCGGAAATCGGGTTTTGGATATATTTGTACGAGTTGTCAGGTTTTTCTCCGAGGATTTCATAGATATGTTTTTGTACATCGATGCATGAGACTGTCGGGACCCTGTCTGGTTCTTTGTGAAGTAAAGCTGTTTTGACCCTCTCAACCCTTTCCATAACAAACCTCCTTGTTATGAATAAGAATAATCGGAGACAGGTAGATTCTTACATTGATTTGCAGACGAATGAAACAGAAATTCGCTGTAACTGACAATGAAAAGATTAGCGGCTGGGACATTCCCAAGGCATCAATGCGTTTTCGGAAGGGGCAATTTCCGATAAGGGCTTGGATTTTTTCACCGCAGCGGTATAATCATCAGCCATGCAGTAAAAGGCGGAAACCAATCAAATTTACAAACGGAAAATGTTATTATGCAGAAAGAGGAAAATATTTCACGGGAACCGGATAAAAAATTTGCCGCCGTATGCGGTCTTTACTGTAAGGCTTGCTCTTTATTCATAGCCACGACCGAGGACCCGGCCAGGCTCAAGTTGATGGCGGCAAGGTTTAATCTTTCCGAGGAAGAGGTCAAGTGCTGCGGCTGCCGGTCGGCCATAAGGGGGCCTTATTGCAGGATATGCAAAATGTCCGACTGCGCCGCCGGACGGGGAATCGATTTCTGTATTGAGTGCCCTGAGTATCCCTGCGGCGACCTGAAGCAGTTCCAATCTGAAAGGCCTCACCGTATAGAGCTCTGGAAGGACCTGGAGCGGATCCGGGCCGTCGGATATGAGCGCTGGCTGAAGGAAATCGAAGGAAATTATGCCTGTTCTCGGTGCGGGATCATCAACTCCGCCTATGACCTGAAATGCAGGAAATGCGGCAGAGAGCCGAGCTGCGATTATACAGCCGGACACAGGCAGACGATCGAGCAGTTTATGAAGGAGAGGTGACTGAAGGCTGCGCACGGAATAATGCCGATGGCGGGAAAGGCATAAAATGCATCACCCTGAATTTTTCAAGCGACGAACAAGGAGAAAAGTTGTGGCACGGATGAACAGGCTCTCAATTGCAGCAGTGCTCATGATGCTCACGGCGTGGCACCCTGCGTATGCAAAGGAAACGAACGATGTCATATTGCAGATTGACCGTGTGGCCTCCCTCGGAGAAAATGCCGATCCCTCGCTGGTGGAATCGATAGCCGACGGTATAGGGAAAAATCCCGCGCAGGTGTCGAGAACGCTTGTTGTTAAATTGAATGATAAAAAACTGACAGAACAGCAGCAGGCAGTCTACGTATGGGCTCTCGGGCAGACAAAAGACCGGTCAGCGACTGGTTCTGTTGAAGCGTTGTACAGGCAGAGCAAATCCGATATTGTCAGGGCGAATTGCCTGCGGGCGCTTGCCGCGATCGGAGGGAAGGAGGCTGGAGATTTTCTCCTTAGGGCGCTTGATTCCGCGTCAGACGAGGGAAAGCGGTTCGATATCCTGAATCTGCTGGGACAGATGCAATGCGAAGACGCTTTGCCGAAGACAGAGGAAATCCTCAGACAGGATCCGAAAGAGTTCTACTGGCAATCCGTCTTCGTTTTCGGGAAGATGGGGGACAAGGGCGTTCCTTTTTTATTGAAGCGGATAAGCAGCAAAGACATAAACGTCAGGGCCAATGCTATCAATGTCCTGGGGCAGTGGCTGATCCCTGCCGAAGCAGCCAAGCCTCTTGAAGAACGGTTCTGGATGGAAAAGGATACGGGGCTCCGCAGCATGATACTGGGTTCTCTGGAAAGGACCATTCCCGACTTTAATGAGATGAAAGCTGTTTTTGAACAGGTTGTCTTAAAAGAGAGCGATGAAAAGCTGGCGGGCTTTGCCAGAGAGACACTCGCAAACATGGACCGCATGAAAGCCGATGTGGCATCTTTTAAACAGAAGAAGCAACCTTCATCCGCATCCTTTAAGAGAGAATATGATCAGCTTTTAAAATCAGCCGGGACAAGGGGCAGTTATGAAAACCTCGGAAAATTCAGCACGGCAGAGGATGAAGGGAAACTCAAAGCGCTCAGGGAGCGTATCCTCCAGAGAGACTCTGATGAGGCCTTTGACGATTACCAGAAAGTAAACGGGATCATACTCAGAAACCGGGCGATCGGGATAATGCCTGAACAGAAGCCAGTGAAACCATAAGGGCGCATGTATTGATCAACCGCAATAGGGGTCCGGTAATAATGGTTTCAGGCGCCGGGCAAAAAGATCATAAATAAAGATGCTATTGAAGGAGCTGCATGATGTCTGAGCAGATAGAGGAAGTGGAAATTAATTTGACGAACCGGAAGGTCCGTTTTGTCGGAGTATCAAAATCAAACCCTGAGAGCCCCATAACTTTTGACTATAAACCCCCGATTGGAGACGGGCAGGGCTATAACGGCCTGGAACTGCTGCTCATGAGTCTTGGCGGGTGCAGCGCAACGGCACTCGTATATCTTCTCAGGAAAATGGGCAAAACCGTATCCGGACTTGCTGTGAACGCAAAAGGCGTCAGGTCGCAGCAGCCTCCCGTAAAATTCGAAAAGATTTTTCTGGAATTCATCCTCAATTCAGAAAATACAAGGGATGAAGACATTCAGAGGGCTCTTAAACTCGCTGAGAGCTCGGTTTGTCCCGTCTGGCAGATGATAAAAAATAATGTTGAAGTTGCTACTCAGTATAAGATCATTGCCTGATCATGTTTAAAAGCATGACAGACAGCGGAGCCCTGAGACATGACCCTTTGCGTCATTCTTTCGCTTTTATGGGAGAGGTATGATCAATACAGAGGTCTTAACGTATCATTTTAATGCGGGCAGCGGCGTTTCATATGGGCTTGAAGGCCGTTATTTACCAGGCTCGGGCCGGGCCCTGCGGATAAGATAAAGTCCCGTCTGAAAATGATCGGGTGTATATAAGAAAGAACATAAAAGTGCCAAAAATAGAAAATGATATATCAGGGAAAGAAGTCATGGCAGCAATAAGGACAAGGCGCAGTTTGAAGGCCGGGCATCTCGCCCTGGTGATCCTGCCGGCTTTTTTCATTGCGGGGTTCTGCTGCTGGAATGGTCCTCAATCAGATCATTTCGATGGAGAACGGTTTTTCAACAAAGAGTCTGACAATACATTTTCCGACCATCTTAAATGGCTCTGGGAAATGAAAACCGTCCCCTGGCCGGGTTGGATCGACGATCCCATCCAGCCGAAGCCTCCGGCGTGCGTGAAAGATCAGAATATTCTGCGGGTGACATATATAAACCATGCGACAGTGCTGATCCAGACGAACGGGGTGAATATCCTGACTGATCCGATATTCTCCGAGCGCGCCGGTCCCGTTTCATGGATGGGGTCGAAAAGGATACGCGCACCGGGGGTCAAAATTGATGATCTTCCGAAAATAGATTTAATACTTTTGAGCCATGACCATTACGATCATCTTGACATCCCGACCTTGAAGAAGATTTTGGGAACCTCCCGTCCAACCGTATTGTGCGGACTGGGAGTTGCTGAAAGGCTCTCTTCGCTGAAATATGATAAAATAAACCAGCTTGATTGGTGGCAGGAATATATGTTTTCCCGGACCGTTAAAATTACATTTGTTCCGGCGCTCCACGGTTCGGGCCGGGGACTCTCCGACAAGGATAAGACTTTGTGGGGAGGTTTTGTTATTGAAGTTCCGGCCGGGAATATATTATTTGCAGGTGACACCGGATTCGGGGACTTTTTTGGAGATATTCACCGCAGGTTCGGGAGTTTCGAACTGCTGATATTGCCGATAGGAAATTATGAAAAGAGGTGGTTCATGAAATCGCAGCACATGAATCCCGATGATGCGGTAAAGGTTCATAAGATGCTCTGTGCATCAAAAAGCATGGGCGTCCATTATGCCACCTTTAATGAGCACCCGGAACAGAGCGTCGATGCCCATGAGAAGGATTTGAAAACGGCATTAAGAAAATACCGTGTTCCTGAGAATGACTTCCGGATATTAAAGTTCGGTGAAGGGATGGAGTTGAACAAGACAGGCTCCGGGAATCAGAATGCATCGGTCCTCAAGCCCTGAGAAACTTGCGATATTCTTTGCCGGAGCCTCTTTATGAAAGACTTTTGTGAAGACCTCAAATAGGGTATATTCAGGAAACACGGCCGGGCAATGCGCAATTGCACTATTGCTGTTTAATTATAAAATCCATGAATGAGAGGCGCAATATGAATGATAAATCAGGATCGGGAGGCAACAAAAAACTACCCCTGACTGCGCATCGCAAAATCTTTCAGGTGTTTATACTCATACTGACAATCTTTGTGCTCCTGACCATTTCGAACGAATTGCTTGACCTGCCCAGGTATCTGTTCGGAGACCAGCCGACATCGTTCTCGCAAAGGAAAGGTGAGGTCATATTCGAGATACTCATTTATTTTATAGTCCTGTCGGTTGCATTTTATGTCTTTGAGAAGAAGATAAAAGCTGAGATAAAAATTCTTGAGGGGTTTATCCCCATCTGTGCCAGCTGCAAGAAAATCAGACAGGATATCGACTGGAGAGTGCTGGAGGAATATATCACCGAAAACTCTCTGGCAAAGTTCAGCCATTCGATATGCCCTGAATGTGCAAGCAAGTTTTACCTTGGTATTAAAGATAAAATCCCGGCTGACAAAACCTTGAAAGATAAGGGTGACCGGCAATAATACAATGGGATAAAAATGCCAGGTAACAGTATTTCTGGCCTCTGTGAAAAAGAATTGTCAAAATAGCGGTAACGTCCCAAGATCCCCGTCAATAACTCTATGATTGTATTTGCCAACAGGCATGTGTTGTGCAAAAATCAGATATCTCAAACACGGCACGAGGGAAAACCGGGCTTTTCAGTCAAATTTTAGGAGGTGGGTCACCATGATAATCGACTGTCATTATCACCTGGAAGAGCGCTTGTTGGCTGTGGGAGAATTATTGCAAAAAATGGATCAGGCCGGTGTTGATAAAACCGCCCTTATGGGACTCCAGATAGATCCTTATCCGGAGCCGAGCAGACCGCTGATCTCATTGCTGCTGTTTCTGCTTACCAGGCGCCCATTGCAGCGCCTTGGAAAATTATTTATCGCAAACTTCACCGATGGCGGCATAAAGATACTTGGCAAAAATTATCCGCTCTGTTCCGATCCCGATAACGAGCCGGTATTCAAACTGGTCAGTGCGCGCCCGGATAAATTTTTAGGCTGGATATTTGTAAACCCCAGAGGGAGAAAAGACCAGGTTGAGGAATTTGAAAAATGGAAAACATCGGAAAGGTGCGTAGGCGTCAAGGCCCATGCGTTCTGGAATCACCATACTCCGCTGGAATTAAGGCCCGTAGCGGAAAAGGCTGCCGCTGCGGGACTTCCCCTGATCATCCACCTGGGTTATGGTCCTGATGGCGATTATCAGGCGCTCCTGGACGCTGTACCCGGTTTGAAGCTGATTATTGCCCACGCAGGTTTTCCCGGCTATTCTGATACATGGAAAAACATACTCCCCAGAAAAAACGTATATGTGGATCTGTCGCAAACGAGCTACGTGGGAGTAAAGACCATAAAAGAAGCGGTCAGCTGTCTCGGCGTGGAGCGTTGTCTGTTCGGCACTGACGGGCCTTACGGATTTCATGGTGCGGACGGGAAATTTGATTACGGCCTCATAAAAAGAAGGATTGAATCCGTATTCCCCGATCCGGGAATACGCAGAAGGCTTCTGGGGGAGAATTTTCAGGAACTGGCGGGAATTCATTAGCAGACAGCAAAAGTACCATTGAACTCAAACTTTTTCCCAAAGGATTTTCGCCTCAATCCTGCCAGCCCCTTCCCGGGCAGGTTTATTCCCTGCCTGGAAGTCTTTATTATTTACGCATAACCATTGGCCCTGAACCATTCGATTGAATCTGTCAATGATTTCTCGACGGGGCTGAATACCAGGCCCAGCTCATTTCGGGCCTTCGAGTTGTCAAAGAAGAGATACTGCTTTGCATAATCGACTTCGGCCGGGGTCGACAGGGGCGCTTTGTGGACGACATGGTCGGAAATCCAGGTAAGGCCTGCGGCTGCGACCTTGAGCAGGGGCAGGGGGATTTTCGGGATGAACGGCTGGCTGATTCCTGCGGCCTTGAAAACCATGGCCATGAACTCGTCCATTGTAACATTCATGTTGCCCAGGATGTACAGGTTGCCTGTGCGGCCGTTTTTTGCTGCCAGCACATGGCCTTTCGCGACATCCCTTACGTCAACGATATTGATTCCCCCTTCAAAGCTGAATCTGTTCAGGCCCTTAAGTATGGCAAGTATTATTGTGCCCGTGGGCGTGGGTGCGATATCGCCGGGGCCGAAAGGAAAACCCGGGTTGACGACAACGACATCCAGCCCGTTTCTGGCGAAGCCGAGCGCCTCCTGCTGGGAGAGGTATTTTGTCAGGACATAGTGGTTGCCGAGCGTGTACTGGTTGAAAACCGTATCCTCATTTGACAGCGCTTTCCCCGGGGCGATGCCTATTGCGGCTATGGAGCTTGTATAAACGACGCGTTCTATTCCTGATTTCAGGCAGGCCCACAGGACATTTCTGGAACCCTGGATGTTGACTTCATAAATCCTGCTCCAGTCACTCAGCCATATCGAATAGATGGCGGCCAGGTGAAAGACCGTATCTACTCCGTTCACAGCCCTGTTTACGGTCTCCGTGTCAAGGAGATCGCCCTTAACGCGTTCGCATTCAATGCCTGCGAGGTTGTCAAGAGGCTCACCGGGCTTTATCATGGCCCTGACCTCGACGCCTTCATTCTGCAGTTCCCTGACTACCTGTGAACCTATGAATCCAGCCGCGCCTGTTACAAGTGCCCTTTTCATAAATCACCTCCTGAAATTTCATTGAATGACTGAATAATTATACTGACCGGCATTAATAAAGGAAACTGTAAATATGATGTAAAACAGTTAAGAATATGTCCAAAGCATTGGAACGGGAAAAGATCGTCAAACTGGAGGAATATGAACTTGAATGAGATGTTTAATAATGTTCCAATCAGCGACCCCAAGTAGTCTTTCAGGACAGAATGTGCCTGGTTTTGATCCTTGACTGATTGATTAAATTGTCCCGTTTCAAGTCCCCGGACGACAGATCTCGTCCGTCTCAAGCCGCAGCTTATGCAAATTGTTACCCTACATCATTTCCAACCGAACAAGCGGTTGTAGCTGAATTTCCGGTAAAACATCCGATGTGAGTAGCGCCGTTGCCGATATAACAACCTCCATGTGCGGCTGTATTACCGGTCGAACACGCATCGCCGTCACCTGAACCGAGAAGCTCACAGGTTCCAAGGCTGTTTTCTGTTCTGTTCAAACCAACGGACAAAGGCTTCTCATACAGTCTCTTCTTTTCCATGACCTCTCCTTTGACTATATTACAAAATCAACTTCTATTATTATAATTCATACCTGTTTTCAACAGGAACATTCATGCTGAGTATGGATATATGAGGAGCTCTCTCGCGGGAACTTTTTCGTTTTTCATCCAGGCAACCGTACAGGGGCGCTCCTGCTGCTGCTCCCGCACGCTCTCGACCATGTAGCGCTGCAGCGGCGAGAGGAAGAACTCGAACAGGCGGCGCTTGCCGGTCTTAACCTCTGCGCTCGCCATAATGCCGGGGATGAGCTCCACCTGCAGACCGTCCGCCATGAGCCAGCTCTTGGCCAGTTTGAGCCGCATCTTATAGACCGATTGACAGGTTGCACTGCTCTTCAGCCGTCCTGCATCATTAAGGGATACCGTCTCCAGCCTGGCCCATGTGAAGGGGTCAACCCTTGTCTCTAACTTCACTGACAAGGCCGAGAAACTGTCTATTTAGATAAAATAAACCGCGGACCTGGCTGGCTTGAATGCCCTTACCGACCAGCAGCAGGGGCGTCCGTCCTTATCTTGAAGCGGTCCTTCCACGCCTCCCCGGCCTTGAGCCACAACAGCGGGCAAATGGCTCCCGGGAAGGGAACCGGCTCGGTCGCACTCTTCCGGCTGAGGCCTAGCCATGATTCCGCAAGGGCCGCCGGTGACGTGCCGCCATAAAGCGACACCACCTTCTCAAGGCTCTCTCTGTAGCATATTCTTCGTTCAACGAGACCCCTTCGACGAGGGCGCGCATAAGCAGGAGCGGTGCCGTCTCGCCATCATGCTCAAAGGCCTTCTTCAGGGAGGCCCGGGCGCTGTCCGTGTCCCCGCTGATAAAGCTTCGCGCCGCCTGAAGAGCGTCGCTAAAACCGGTGCCGGGGATGTCCAGGGCGGGCAGCCGCGTGCGTGCGGCGAAGTCGAAGGCGTAAAAGGTCCCCTGGCAGGCCGGTATCTCGTTATCGCTGACCCAGAGGAGCTTTCTATCAGTTTCCATTACCATGGAAAAGGAGGTGATATCACGGCAGATGGTGGCGCGCGGCGCTGGATTAGGATGGACGAATCCGGCCGCCTCGCGGGGGATAGGGGTCGCGAAGGAAGCGCGCCGCTGCCGGCGCATCGAGCCTTCCGCGGAATTCCTCGAAGAGGCCGGTGTATGCCGTGTATCGCGGAAAGCGCTGCCACTCCTGCTCCTTCGGGCACGTTCTCCAGTCGCCGCGCTGATCGGTGTCGCGCCAGGAGCTCCGAGCGGAAGTGGTTCGTGGAGAAGACCTTCCCGTCCTCCATCTCCCTAAGGGCGTGCAGTCTCCCGGCCGTTTCCATGGCCACCGCGCGGATTTTCACCGGCGCTCCCTATGACGATGATATCAGCCAGCGGGCGCGGCAGACCGGTAAGCGCGATTTTCACCGCCTCGTCCACGGTCTTCGCATACTGCAGGAGCCTCCTGAGGGTTATGATGAACGGGACGGCGTTGCCACTGATCCCCTGGAACAGCTCCGTCGTGTTCAGATGGGTATCGTCCCAGGCCACCGATATGCCGGCGTCGTTGAAGCCGGCATTCACGCCTACAGAGCCCACGGTGTTGACGGTGACGAAGGGAATGCCGGACGAGGGCCGGTAAAACAGCGCGGCAAGATAGGGCTGTATGATGGCATGCTCCGGTTTCATGAGATCGTAGTTGTATCCGTGGATCATCCCGCCGTCAGGCGTAATAGGGGGATATCGCCGCGAATTCTGAGCATCCCGAGGTCAGGAGCATCTCCCATATCGCCGTGGCCACAAGCACCTCCACTGGATGTGCGCCGGCCCCGTCGGCGATGCCGCGCATCTCCTCCTTCAGGTCCGGGGGGGATGGTCTTCCAGTAGGCGGATGCGTAGGTAGAAGAGGGCCGGCCTCGCCAGGAACCCCGGTATCGGGACCAGCGTCTCCACATAGGCGTAGGCCTCGGTGCGGAAGCTCTCTATCACTTCCCGGGCCAGGACACCGTGCTGGTAGCCCATCTCATAGGGAGTCCCCTCGAGGTAGAGCACGTGAAGACCGCCCGCCTTCTCCATGCGCGCGCACCCCATCACCTCTCGGTGTCTGGCGTCCGGGAGCCTCCTTCCACGCGCTGGTATGATGGAACGCAGTGCATCGGAAAACCTCCGTATCATCGCCACCTCCCTGTTATAGAAATATCGGCCGCGGTCCGTTGCGTCACGGGCGGGTTCCGCCTTCGCAGCGTACTACCTCACCCGGCTTGATATGTGCTCTCTGAGCTTCTTCATGTCCCCCGGCGCGGTTTTCAGGAGCACCAGGGTCACGATGATGCCGCCAGCGAGGAGCACGCTCACCGTTCCCTGGAACCCGGTACGCAGGTCGCCCTCGCTCAGTCCGCGCCAGATGCCGGCGTAGTGGCTCACCGCACCGATGGAGAGCGACGACAAGGCGCAGAAGACACTCATTACTATCCCGCCGAAGGATGTGGCTGAAGAGCGGGTTTCGGGCGGCACAACATCATAGAGGATCACGCTGATAGGAGACATCACCATATGACCGAAGGTCCCCATGACAAACCCGGCGACCATCACCGCGGTGAGGTCGCGCAGCGAGAAGACGATTGCAGTCATGAGAAGCGCCCCGGTCATGGAAATAAGGGCCACGTACACCGCCGAGAGTTCGGTCTGCTTCCGCAGTTTATCGGTAAGCCATCCGCCCAGGATATTGCCCGTCACGAACCCCCCGATGGCAGGCAGGAGTGCCATGGCCGCCGTGTCGGCGCTTGAGGTAATGCTCACCCGCAGGAGATAGGCCGGAGTCCAGAAGGAGAAGGCGTACCACGTGGCCCCTTCGCAAGCGTCGAGGAGCCACACCAGGATTACGGTGCGCGTGATAAGCGTCCTGGAAAGTTCCTTCCACGAGAAGCTTCCTGAATACCCTCCCGCATCTATCACCTCGTCTTCGGCCAGGCCCCGGACTGGCTCTTTCAGGAAAACCAGCATGAGAAAGGCTAGGACCAGGCCGGGGATCCCGAACCAGAAAAAGGCCGAGCGCCAGTGCTTGGTCCCCAGCAGCGCGGGCACGGCAAGGCCCAGGACAGTGCCGAGGGCGAAGGTGGTGCCCATGATGCCCAGCACGAGGCCCCTCGACCGTCTGGGTACCAGGTCGGAAAGCATGGGGTACACCGTGGCGCTGAATGTAGCCTGGAAGAAACGCATGCCGGTGTTGGCGGCCAGGAGCTGGGTGAAGTTTTTCGTGAAGCCCGTGATAATGGCCGCCAGTGACCACCCGAAGACACCCAGGTTCAGCAGGTCCCTTCGCCGCCAGCGGTCAGCCACGAGCCCGAAGATGAGGATCCCGGCGATGGTCACCACGTCGGCGACAGAGCGAAGCAGCCCGAACTGCAGATCGTTGATGCCCAGCTCCTTGCTTAGGGGCTGGAAAAGAGGAGCCAGGAGCTCGTAATCGGCCATGCGGAGCGTGGAGATGGCCATCAGGATGGCGACGGTGAAGACAAGATATGTTTTTTCCGGCAGGTTTGTACGGCCCATAATCATTCCCTCCGGCAGAGCGGAACATCTCATGATCTCCCCTGCCGCACATGGTAATGAACTCTAAATTACCATGAACGGGACATCGCGGACAAGGGGAAGTTAAGCATAAATCAGAGGACCATCAAAGGCTTATTGATAATCAAAACGGAACCAAATGGTGTCAGGCCCTTACGGTCTGTTGCCCTGATTGAATTTCGAAATATGGTTTTGATTCAGTTTACCCATGATGGAATCAGGCATGGCAGAATGATGGATTAATATTTGTGTTTTGGATCAAGAAGCAGATCGAGCAGTTAAAAATCGAATTAGCTGAAATATTAGTCTCCGAGTTTGGCCGGATATTTGCCTCTTCCGATCTCACGTCAAAGAAGAACAACAAAGACATCATCTTCAGGCGGTATGGAAACATTGCTTCTTTCGCCGTAAAGGTGTTCGACCCCTTTGTATATATAAATCCGAAGTTAACACTCTGTTGTATCTTTCTTAATACATGGTCTTTCCTGACTCCGGCATCCAGGCTGGCATTATATGAAAAGAGGTTTTCCTGAACTGTCTTGTCTTTTCCCATCACAGGCTAAGAACCTCAGTAACATATGTGGAAACAGTACCATAACAAACGGTTCATAACCAAAATAAGCGGTTCCATGGGAAATTAAACTGAATCTTCCATTATAATAAAAAGGAAGGCAAGCTTCATTACTTCAGCGTGCCTCCTCTTCTCGAATCAGGATATTGTCTATTCGGGCAACAGACCGTAAAGGCCTGACAGGTCATAGGCACAGGGCCTGATACTGTAAGGCAGTTTGTCTAGTGCCCTATCTGGTTCCCCGTGTTTGCGGAAGGTATGACGCTTCCGATTATGGTGAAATAACCGCCAACATAGACAATGGAGCCGCCGGGATTGAGTGCCAGAGCGTAGACATCACCGTTCGGATTCGGGTCCCATGACGTGGGTATCCCGGTCGGATTGCAAATAGGTTCCGAAGCCGCGCTATCGATAGCAGCAACCTTGTTGCGTGTGACAACGGGGCAGGTTGTTAACGGCCCTTCCAGCTTCGTGAACTCTCCTCCAGCGTAGACGGTTCTTCCATCCGGGCTGACTGAAATGGTTTTGACGGTGTCGTTTGCTCTCGGGTTCCATCCGGTGATCTGTCCATCAACAGCACGAATGGCGGCGATGTTTTTTCTGTAATAAGGATGCTCGACATAACCATTATCTTTCAAATAGACACGCTGCCAGCCTATCTCCGTGAAATCCCCTCCAACGTAGACGGTATTTCCGTCAGGGCTGACCGCAATGGCGTAGATAATGCCGTTCGGGTTCGGGCTCGGGCTCCAGATGGGAAGGACCACTCCTGTCTGGGCACTGATAGCGAAGAGTCCATGCTGTGTGCCGCCCAGGGTGAAAGCGCCTCCTATATAGACGGTTAAACCGTCAGGGCTGACCGCGATTGCTTGCGGCCCGGTATACCCGTGCACCGGCCAGGATCCAGACGGGTTCCAGGCAGTGGCCCTGCCATAGTTGATGGAACTGGGGTCTGCGTTCAGTGCAGCAATACAGTTCCTGTTATATGTACCCGGTACAAGATTTGGGTCTTCGCCGATTGTTCTGAATTCACCTATCGCATAGACAACGGGTGTTCCGTTAGGACTGACCCCTACCGCAAGGGCTTTGACATAATGGCTCGCCCGTGGGTTCCAGGCTGTAGCCTTGCCATAGTTGATGGAACTTGGGTCCGCGTTCAGTGCGGCAATGTATGATCTCCCTTGTGTGCCTATGAATCCAAAGTCGCCACCCGCATAAACGGTTTTTCTGTCACGGCTGACCGCAATGGTTGAGACTTCCCCGTCCGCATTCGGGTTCCAGGCAGCATCAAGACTACCATTGGGCAGGATGTGAGCGATACGGTTCCGGGTGACCCCGTTGACCTGTGTAAAAAAGCCGCCTATGTAGAAGCCGCCTGCCCCGTCGGAGGCGGAGCAGGAGATGGTATTGTTCACCCCGAGGTATGGGGACAGCGTCCTCCCGTTTGAAGCGTCAATTGAAGCACCGCACCCAGTAATTGGCGGAAAGAGGTAGTCAGCAGAGGCCTCGCGAGGCATGGTAATGAAGCATATACTCATTATCGCAACAAGCGCGATTTGAATCAGCAACCTGGAAATGTTTCTTCTGAAAAGATCAAAGATGCAGGATTGTGACCTGAACAACCTCATATCATACCCCCTTCTAATAAATTGTCAGACGCAACTTATATATTTTACTAGACTCAAATGGAAATGACAACCCCAAAGGGCCACCTGTGTCAAGACTCTGCAATTGACAGAACCGGACAAATTGTAGAATGTTAGATGTGCATATACTTTCTGACCAGGGCGATTAATGAACGTATTAAAGGAGGACAGGATGAAACAAGGCATTACATTTTTTCTCGGTTCCCCGCGCAAACACGGAAACACGGCCCGCCTGCTTGAAAAATTGTGCGGATCACTCGAAGAAAAAGGCTTTAAACCAAAGACAGTATTTCTCCCCGATTATGAGATAAAGCCGTGCAGTGAATGCTTTGCCTGCCAGAAAAAAAAGAAAAAACCGGGATGTAAGATAAAAGACGATATGCAGAAAATGTATGAGAAAGTTCTTGCCGCTGAAGTCATAGTATTCGCCGTCCCGGTATTCTTCTGGTCCTACGCAGCCCAGATAAAGCCTTTCATCGACAGGCTTTTCTGCCTGGGCAAATATGAGATTGAACCCATGGTCTCTCTTCTTGAAGGCAGGAAATGCGCCCTGGTGATTACGGCGGGCGGTGACGAGTCCGACGGTGCGGACCTCGTCGTGGAAGGCTTCACCAGGATGGCGGAGTTTTACAGGATGAAAAATCTCGGGCATCTTGTAATAGGCGGGTATACCGGGCAGGACATGCTTGGCCGTAAAGAGGTTGCCGCAAAGATTGCCGCTTTTGCAGACAAGCTGGTAAGCCATGTGGTTGACTGATCATCAATCTTCTCTGGACTGGGACCATTGATATCGGTTCACGCGCTGAAAAGACGAGAAATCCCTTTTAAAATTGTTAATATTCTGTTAATATTCTGTTAATATTTACAATATTATTTTAGAATATGAGGAGATAATATGAAGCATCTTGAACGGGGAAAAAGGAATCTTGTCTTTTCGGCTATTCTGCTGGCATCAGTCATCTTTCTAACAGGCTGCCCCAAACCGGACATTTCCAAGGGCCCGTATCTTCAGGACGTAACGAAAGAAGGCATCACGATCTGCTGGGAAACCACTTTGCCTACACGCGGGATGGTCAATTACACCGTGTCAGGTTCCATGCAGCCGATGTCCTCAAGCGCTGTCGAAGATACCGCCAGAACATTCCATGAAATAAGGCTGGAGGGCCTGTCGACGGAAACGCATTACGACTACCAGATATTCAACAAGGTCAAGTCAGCCATTTTAAACAGCTGGGAAGATATGCCCGGCCCGCAGTCCATATTCCGGACAGCCCCGAACACGGATACACCGTTCAGGTTCACTGTATGGGGCGATTCCCAGGAAAACCCGGACATCTTTGGCAAGCTGCTCGGACTCATGAAGGAATATGAGCCCGACATCGCAATCGGGGTCGGGGACCTTGTAACAAACGGCTGGGACCTTCCTGAATGGAAAAACAGATATTTTGTTCCGATGATGGAATTCAACGACAGGATTCCTGTATTCTCGGCGATAGGGAATCATGAAGTCGAATCCCCGTACTTTTACAAATACTTTTCACAGCCCGGTAATGACCACTGGTTCTCATTTTCTTACGGCAACAGCATTTTCATAGTCATTGATTCAAATGTCTGGTTCCCGTATACGGCCCAGCATGCCTGGCTTGCGAATCTCGTCAAGTCGGATGAGTTCAGGAATGCCAAGTTTAAATTCGCATTTTTCCATCATCCCGCATACACCGAACTGTGGAACGGGTATTATTATGACGGCAATCTGACTGTCAGGGAAACCTTAATCCCGATTCTCGAAGAGGCCGGTGTCGACGTCATATTCAACGGCCATACGCATGCATACGAACGTGGAAGAGAACCTCTCGAAGGCGAACCCTTCACCTATTTCGTTGTCACAGGCGGGGGCGGCGGAGGGCTTGACACCGAGGCATGGAAAGACTGGCCTCAGCTTGAGGTGGTCGAATCTCAGCACCATTTCATGATCGTTGATGTTGACGGCGACAATCTCAACTGCAGCGCAGTAAATGTCGACGGTGAAATAATAGACTCATTCAGCAAATGATTTCAAAGGAAGCCCTGCCTTAAAAGGCAGGGCTTCCCGCCAGGTTTTATCTGTTGTTTTTCTTTAGTCCGCCGGGCTTTAAAACTCCATTGATTCCCCATCTGCCGGGATCAGCACTTTATCGGACAACCCTTCTTTTAAAACAGCATCTTTAAGTATGCTGCGGGTTGTCAGACAATGATTGAATGCATCCAGATGCACAGCGACGACCTTGCCGGGTGCAGCTTTTATGAAATCCATAATTTCGTCAAGTGGCATAAGAATCGGCCTGCCAAGGTCAAGGGTCGCCGTTCCTGCATTAAGTATTGAGATGTCGGGCCTGAGGTCCTTGAGTATGTGTCGAACGGTGTGGTTCATTACCGTATCGCCGCTGACATAAATGGTTTTGTCTTGCGGTAATTCAATGAAATACCCGGCGCCATGTCCCATGAATTTATCGATTATCCCGTGTCCGTGTTTTGTAGGGAAGGGTGTGATAATACCCGACAGGAATTCGTTCTTCTGATTGATCTTAAGTGGAATCGATCTGATCCTGCATTTTCTCAGGAATGTTTCATCGAGGCTGCTGCAATATACGGGAACCTGCTTCTGCACCAGAAGCCGGATTCCGGATTTATCAAGATGATCGAAATGCCCATAACGGCAGTGAGTAATAAGCCCGCAAGTTATCCGGCTCAATGCCGATTCAGCGGCAGGGGGCAAATCGAGAGTAGGGTTAAGCTGCGGCTTCTTGCGAAAAAGGGTATACGGCGGCAAACTGCCTTTTTTGTTCAGACAGGGATCAACAAGAATATTCTGATCCCTGTAATGAATGATCATGCATGCATTTCTGATATGTTCAATCTTCATTTTGAAGTATCTCTTCAGCTGAAATGCTTTAAAGTAACCCCGATGTCCAGGCTAAAGATGAAATAATGATTAAGCAGCTATTCGTCCAACACTAATGAAAAATCTATTTGATGGGATGTCGCTGAATATGCAATTGATTTGCCTTCATGTCAATTGATATCCTGTTTGATCATGCTCCACAGGTGTCCTTAAATAATTATCCGGTTTGCTCAACAGGTGTAGAGACAAATTAGAATAATTAAAAATTCTTGAATATTCCTTTTCCTTTCTTATCCCGCTTCGTATAATTAAGGCGAAAGGAGCATTCCGATGCAGGAATTTGACCCGGAGTCACTGGAAAAATTCAATGGCCGTGATGGCCAGCCGGCCTATGTGGCCTATAATGGAAAAGTCTTTGACGTCACAAAAAGCCCCATGTGGAAAAAAGGCCTGCATATGAACAGGCATTTTGCCGGCAGGGACCTGAGCAATGAGCTTGCCGCAGCGCCTCACGGTCCGGAGAACCTTGATAAGCATCCCGAGATCGGCATACTGAAACATCCTGCTGTGGAGAGCAGGGGGCCTCGATTTCTGACGGATTTGCTGGAACGCCATCCGTTTTTGCGCAGGCATCCCCACCCGTCCATTGTCCACTTCCCGGTGGCCCTCATAATATCGACAGCACTTTTTTTTGTCCTTTATCTGGCCACGGACAACGCATCCTTTAAAAGCACGTCTTTTAACTGTCTCTGGGCGGGAATCATCTTCACCATCCCGGCCATGCTGAGCGGTTATTTCACATGGTGGCTCAATTATGATGCAAAACCGGTAACAGCGGTCAAACTGAAAATACGGCTGTCATTTATTATGCTGGCGGTCTCGACAGCGGCCTTCTGGTGGGAGTTTGTCCATCCTGAAATCGAGCCGGTGCTGAACTTCGAGACCATCGTTTGTCTTGTACTTCTCCTTGCATTGATCCCCATAGTGGGTGCAATCGGCTGGTATGGCGCCACTCTGACTCTGCCGCTGGAAAAGTAACCGGTCCCCGGTGCGCCACTGAGGCTGCAGGATATTCAGAGGAAACGTCCATATTCCATTCAGAAGGCAGGCCTTCAAGGCCAGTTATCTTCTGTTTCTTTACTTTTCGGTCTTCCCTGCCGGAGCTCATGATTTATAAGGACAATTCCATCCGATGTTGGTAGCATCATCTTGAAATATCGTTTGCTAAGGAGGCCCCGTGAAGAATCGTATTAATGTTTCGGACTCATCGGTTTGCTCAATTTTTTCACCGGGCACTGACGGCATACCCGAAGGATTTGACGGCCAGTATATCGAGGTGATGGGCCAGCACATACGCTGTTGCCAGACCGGATCGGGCCCGGATATTCTGTTCATACACGGCTCGCCCGGTTCGCTTGAAGAGTGGGCGCCGGTTAAGGATGAGCTGTCCAGGAGGTACAGGCTGACCTTTTATGACAGGCCGGGGCAGGGCTTCAGTTCCGGAAACAATCTCAAGTATACGGTCGATGAAAATGCGGATTTCGCTCTGGCCCTCATTGAAAAGCTTAAACTACAGAATCCTGTCGTTGCCGGTGAATCTTTCGGAGGCAGCATTGTAATGGGCCTTGCAGTGAGAAATCCTGAAAACATCAGGGCGTTTGTTGCAGTAAGCCCTGCAACCGTAACCGATGGCTGGAAACCGGAAATGATATTTTACCTGCTGAAAACGCCTGTTCTCGGGACAGCCCTGATCCGGCTGTTCAAGCTCTTCGGAGGTGCGGGCATGATCAGGGACGGCATTCTTGCTGCCGCTCATCCCAATGAAAGCGAGATACCCCCGGGTTATATCGATGAGCGCCTTGCCATCTGGAAGCAGCCCAAGGTCGTAAAAGCGCTCGCTTGCGAACACATAACAATCCTTTATGAAATGGACAGGATATCGTCGCTTTACGGCAAAATTTCGAAACCCGTTTTTCTTGTGCACGGAGAGGATGATCAGATCGTGCCTGTGTCCCATTCCATAAAAGCTCACGGGATGATCCCCGGCTCCAGGCTCCTCCTGATCAGGGAAACCGGCCACATGCTGCAGTTTGCAAGAACAGCCGAGCTTTTAAAAATCATTGAAGAAACGGCAGGCTGATTGCATGAAAAAAATTCGGTTACTGCACTGCAATCCTCAGCCGGCTTGGGTACCCGGGGTATCCTTCAGGGTCATTGATTCCCGTTGTTCATGCTGACATGCTGAAAGACTGTTGTTTACCAAAAAGGACAAATATGAGTAGTTATGATCCAGGCAATATATAATAAACCCTTGAAAAGGAGTTGAGAGTGAATCGGTATGTAAAAATGTTTTCACTGTTTTCTTTGATGCTTGCCGCATGGATGCTTGCAGGCTGCGGCAGCAGTTATCGTATCAATTATTCAAACGTAAAGGCGGACCTCAATTACAGCGGCACCAGGACAGTGGCGGTCGGCGTACTGGACAAGCGGCCCTATGTAATCAGCGGGGAAAACGACCCCAGGTTTGTTGGAACCATGCGAGGCGGGTACGGCAACCCGTTCGACCTCTGGACAACGAGCGATCTCAGGCTGTCGGATGAGATGGCTTCCACTATGGCTGAATCTCTGCGCGGAAGAGGCTTCAAGGTCGTATTGACAAAAGCCTTCGTAGGAAAGGATGCCTCGGAGATGCTTGCCGAAATGAAAACGACAGGTGCCCAGCGTCTCGTACTGATGGTGATGAATGACTGGTGGAGCAACTACTATCCGAGGAGCTTCGGCGCTGAAAAGAGCGAGCTTATCATAGACGTTGAATTGAAGGTCATGGACAACAGCAGGAAATCCCTGGGTTCAAAAAAGCTCAAAGAGATCGTAAATGTGGAGTCCGGCTGGCCGCAGGACACCATACCGGGGTGGTACCAGAAGAAAATGACCGAACTGCTCAATGACAAAGGCATTCAAAAAGCGCTCAAATAGCATGATCATTAAACGGGAAGAGAGCTTCCAAACCATCCCGGGATGATGGTCAGCTCCTGCCTTGAGAATCGGGGAGGGCATTTCAAGGCCTGATACCATCAGTTGTTTATGACACTGTCAAGATAATCAACGGCATAAGCAAGCTCCACATCGGTCCCGTTGGCCAGGGCGATGATGTTGTCATAGGTGGAAGGGACCCTGATATCGGGGATGACGCCGCCGACGCCCTCAGAGTTGCTGTCAAGCTGAACGATGCCTTTAGCGTCAAGAGAACGGCCGTATGCGTATCTGAAGGTATATGGCCCGGGCAGCGTGAGGTGCACGCCCACTATACCGAACGAGCCGTTTGTGCCGTTAAAGCCAATGACTTTACCTTTTGCGAGATTCTTTATGCCCATGGCGACACCCTCGCCCGAACTTATGTTGCCAGGCGATACAAGGGCGACTACATAACCCCCGTAATAGGGCTCCTGCGGGCGTATGAAGGCAGGGGTTTTCCCGAGGAAGCTCATCTGTGTTTGGGGATCCGTCATTACATCAACAAAGGCATCGAGCCTTGCATCATACTGTACGGTCCTTTCATAAAAGAGCCTTCTTTTATTGAAGAACCCGCAGATGTCCGCCGCCATCTGGTCGGAGCCGCCGAAATTCGCCCTGATGTCGACAATAATGCCTTTGGCATTGTTGCTTATAAAGTATTCAATGGCCTGCCTGAACTTGTCAATAACGCGGTTCTGCAATGAATACGGGTCGTTTAAGTCCAGCTCTATGTAAAGGGCCAAATAGCCGTAGCCTTGAGGCAGCATGCAGTAATCCAGAAAACGGCTCGCCTGTTCCATGGTGGGCCTTCTGGCAAACCACTGGGTGATATCCGGGCTTAGATATGAATCATCCGCTGCCGTGAGTGTCGCTTCTGATGAAGACATGCTTCCGGGATTTTTGTATATCAGGGTGATCTCGCTTCCTGAAGGTGCGCGGGTCAGGTAATTGAGCCTTATGATCTTTGCGTAATCATTCGTTGCGGGCGGGCCCGATTTCCAGATGGGTTTAACCAGGGCCGCCGCTTCCCCGACCGGGATGCTGTCCCAGCTTGTTATTTCCGCGCCCTGAAGAATTCCGGCGGTCTCCGCCGGGCCGCCGGGCAAAAGCTTTGCGGCGATGAACCGTCCGTCGTCAAGCTCTAATATGGCAAGACCGTAGCTGCAGCCCACTTCTTCTTTCATGATGGTCTCGTCTATCGCCGGAAACGAGATGTGGCCGTCATGAATGTTAGAGAGGTATTCCCTGATTGCAAGGTAATATGACTTCGTATCATGGGACGCCTCGGCTTGGGCTATCCTCGGATAAAACTCTTCGTAAAGGGCATCGAAATCGATTTTCTTCCAGTCCGTGAAGGCGTATTCCATGGAAAACCTGTCATGGGCCTTGCTGAATGCTTCGGCCCAGCCTAAAGAGCTGATGTCTTCGTCCGCCGGCGGCGTATACTCAACAGGTGCGCTGCTGTTGCCGCTTTCAGAGCAGGAGGCCGCAAGAAAAAAAATGATTATTGAGGCAAGAGCGAATCCGGCAAGGGGTGTTTTCTTCATGAAGTACGTATCGGAATATCAGGCAAAAAGCTGAAGGTCATCCCGAGCGGTCGATAATACCCGGCCTGAGGTCCTGAAATGGGACAAACAAACCGGATCTTGGAGAATCGAGGCCTGCAAATGGCGGGTTTTTAAAAGTCATACATTCATTGGCGCTGTTCTCACGGAAGTAAATAATCCGTCCGGAGCCGGCCTTTCGTGCGGGCTTTAACCTGCTGACTATTCGTTCAAGTATTATTGCTGCATTTCAGTGCTTGTCACGGCGGCAAGTGCTGTCGGATTGATATTAAACTTGAAGTCGATCTTGAACTGGACAGTCCATGCGTTTGTTAGTTCGAATTTGTCAGCGCTCAGGTTGGGGCCATATATTGTATATTCTTTAACATCAGGATCAACCGCAGTCGTATCAAGCCACTTAACCAGATAAGGTTTTGGGGTCAACGTGTCCTTATAGAAATCTCCGGCCCAGAAATAGGAACCTATCAATGAAACATCAAGGCCGGGGAAAAGGTTGTAAGTAAGAAAGCCTGTAAGTTCTGTGCCAAGATATGGCGACACGTTGGTTGTATACTTCACGCTATTATCCATAAATACGAACGGGACTATACTGTGACCCTGGTAGTCAGTATATTGGAACCATAAGGCGTAATTGATTGGGAATGATGACCAGTATTCATCCTCAAAATATTTAACATTTGAGCGCCATGCTGCAACTGCCTGTCCCTGGAATTCCCATTTCCTGGCAAAATGGTATCTGGCTCCCAGTCTTCCCAAAGTCATGTTGTTCAAGCATATATCATTCTGGTCAAAAGCCTCTTTTGTAGCGATATTGACAAGCACGTTGAAATATTTATCTTCTACTTCTCCTATAAGTATCATGTTCAGCATGGATGGCGTCCTGTATCCTTTTGGATTATATTCATCCCACAGGAATCCATTGATTTCAGTCCAGTGCGTAATGCCTGTGGTATAAACAGCTGTTGCAAAAGGAGTCACTTTACCGATGTCGTAAGAGACATCAAAAAGCGCAATGCCCACTTTACCTTCGACAGGTCCCATGTCTTTTATGGGCAGATAATGTGCGGAACCCGGTATATAGCTTGGAAAGGAATATCCTGGTGGGGCCTGGGCATTACCATTATCCATGAGGGCTTTAAGATCGTCACCGATACTGCTTTTCGTTATCTCCGCCAGAGTGCCAAGGCCGGTTCCAAGACCATGGGAATAGTGCAGGTTCCCTTTATTGTAATTGAATTTCCACTGAGGCATGCATATCCTCATATTGGTGGCAGCCGATTTGGAAGCGCCCAGACGGAAATCAAGCCACTGCTCTGATTTTAATGTCTTATCGGGCTTTTCATATATGGTAACAACCCTTATTTCATCCATGTCATCCCTGTCCAGGTAATCGCCGTTTCTGGTGTTGGGATTGTAATACGGGACATCAGGGTCTTCATAATAATACTTTTGCTCGGCTTTCTTGTTCCAGGCAACGGCAAAAGTCCAGCCGGGCAGGGCCTCATCAAACTGTGCCGCCCATACAAGACCGTTGCTGCCGTCATTAAAGCGGCCGGCAACAAAGAGCCCTACCGGCGTAATCATCTGAACAAAGGCCTCGGTCAGCCTTATTTCCTGGTCAGCCTTCTTTTTTGAATAAAGTACATAACCATTGCCCTGGTCAATTGGGTCGTATAGCGTTTTGGTATTGTCGTCAGAACTGAATATCAGATAATCAATATCAAGTCGTGCCTGGAATGTAAGTTTGTCTGTGAATGCAATTGACGGTACAAGGAAAAGTTCATTTTCAAGCCAGGCTTCTATTTTATCAGTCTGGCCGTTTATTGCCGCGCCGTTGTAGGGTGGATTGTCAATAATGTCCTGCGAGGGCGGCGGGGAGATATTGTAACTGGGCTTCTGGTTGCCGTCATACGAATTGATGTCCCGTTCATTGAAATACTTGCCGAACATCTGATAGTTGCCTTCAAGTCCCACCTTGACGTCTTTCCAGTTCCATTGGGCCGCTTCATTAACGGCCATAGCATTACTGGAGATAAACATAAGAGCAAAAAGGACAACCAGAAATTTATAATTTAATCTCATTTTACCCTCCCATAAAATCGTTTACCTGTGCAATCAAAGCAGGGCCCTTTATGAAACCTGAAATATAAGCCTCCTGCATTCCTGAAACTTGCAATCCCCTTCTATAAAAATTTTAATCTCTCTGATCTTAAGACTCCGATGCATTATTCGAAACAGTTATAAAAAATCCGGGGAACGTTTTAAAAAGTTCCCCGTGGTTTTCCCCTACAGCAGTGCGCTGACAATAAAGCAGGAGCTTGAGGATGATGAATCGTCCTGCGCTGTATCCGGTGCGGGACTGTCCTCGGGTGTGACCGGACCGTCTACCGGCTGCTGGCCCTGGAGCAGATAGGCGTTTGCGGCGGCGAACTCTTCTAAAATGCTGCTCCTGGCCTTTGCGCCTGTTATCCACTTCCAGGTATCGCCTTCGCCTGGGGCTGTGGTGGTTGTGAACTCGAGACGTGCCCAGTCATTCTGGTCTGCCGGATTTTCCGGATTGTAGAGCATGACGGTATTCTCAGAGGGTATTAGTATTGGCGCCAAATGCGGGAAGTCCGAATTAGAGATGCTCACACGGATCCGGTGCCCCTTTTTGAAAACATTGCAGGTGGGCCAGAGCTCCACGACATAACGGTAGGTCTCGCCTTCCTCGATCGGGTTGAAATCGGGATGGAGAACGGCATCAAAGGTATCGGCGTAGTAGAACGGATCGAACGGGGTATAGCCGGGATCGGTCCTGGTGGGATGTTCAGGGTCATAGGGCCTGTGCTGTGCCGAAAGCCAGCCCGAGGTTATGTTCCTGGCGCGGCCCTCCGGGAACACGTCGTTGAGCTCCACGATCCACTGGACGTCGCGCATGTTGCGTATGTCGAGGAGCAGTGCGTCGTCCAGGTTAAGGAATTCCTTGATAGCGGCGATGCTCTGATCAACGATTGCCTGTGTGAGCGGACGCGTGAATTTTGTCCTGGCCAGAAAGGTCAGCGTTAGCGGGCCTGCGATTTCGAGGTCCTGCTCGAGCGGCCCGGTGGAGAAGGTGAGAACGCCCACCTCGTCCTTGCGTTCGTCCTCGTAAGGGGAATCGCTGTCCATGTCCATGCCTTCCTGATACAGGGACACGTCGTAGCTTATGTCCATGCCGCCGGCCGACCAGCGCGCATTGGAGCGGGAGTTCTTTCCGTGGAATACCGGAGGGTCATGCCTCAGCACGGGAGGCGTGCCCTGGTGGTCAGCAAGGTTGAGGTTTTCGACGAGGGAGTAGTTGCTGCCGGCATTTAATGTCGAGAACCAGTCGCCATCAACCGGAGACGGCCGCTGCTGCGAGAGGTACAGTTTCTTCTTCTCGGTACGGTTCATGACTTTGTCCAGGGGCCAGTCCTTTTCCGCCCGCCAGCGGTCGGCGCCCATTACGTACAGCAGCACCGGGTATTCCTCCATGAACGGGTCCTGGTTGCCCTTGATCTTCCAGTCGAACCATCGTGCGGCCAGCTCGATATCGGCGAGCCCCTGCAGGCCGAGCCCCATGGCGCCGGTGCCGTGGTACCAGGGCCCGATAACCATGGCCTTGTCGCCTGCGGCATGACCGGCCAGCCCGTACTGGTAGCACTCGCTTTCGCCCAGGGTGAAGATATCAAACCATCCGCCGATCATGAAGACCGGCAGCTTGGCCGGGAGGATGCGCTTGCCTTCCTCGATCGGCGTGCCGTTGTCATAGCGCCATCCCTTCCTGGGCTTGACCGGAAAATATAGCGACGGGTTCTTGAGCTTGAACCAGTCGCAGTAGTTCTTGTGCGATGGGTCCATGACCCAGTCTATTGTCGTCCCCATGTTCTGCATGTGCAGGGCCCATATGTCCCACGCCTCGGCCCGGGAGCCTGGGTCGTCCGTGGCGATAAGCGGCTCCAGGATGGAGCATACATTGGTTATGGTCAGCCAGATTATCATGAACTCGCGCTCGTACATGCCGCCCTGAATCGCTATCACGCGGTAGGGGTCGCTCATGGGCAGTTGCGGGAAAAGGGCTTTCAAATGCGTGGGCTCTCCTGTTACAGGGTCTGTGTCTATGAGGCCGGCAGCCATGAACTGAATGATGGCCATATATGAGCCGCCGATCATGCCGACCTTGCCGTCGGACCATGCCTGTGCGGGTATCCAGCTGTCGATGACATAGGCGGTGTCATAGTGCTCTATTATGTCGAATGCGGTCCAGCTCCCGCCGGCCGAACCGGTCCCGCGGTTGTCGATGGCCAGTACGTTGTAGCCGTGCCTGACCAGCGATTCCCCCATTGAGAGGCAGATTTCCCTGCGGTAGGCGGTGGAGATGAGTATGGTGGGCCGCTTCCCCCCGTCTGCGGGCCGGACGAGCGTGCCCCAGAGGTCAACCCCGGGCATAAGCTCCTGCTGTCCGATGTTGTTCAGACGGTACCGGTCGGGTATGGGAATACGCACGCTCATGTCCACAAGGGCGTCGGTGATTCCCAGGGCCGCCAGGTCCTTGCGCAAAGAGGCCTCTGCGGAAGACATGGCTTCGGCCGCGGGGAGCGCGAGAGGACACGCTATGATCATACCTATTGCCAGCATGGCGGAGAATATACAAGCGTTCTTCATGATTCCCCCTTTCATTCATACGCATCGAAATGCGTACGGAAACAGGTGCAGAAACAAATCCCGTTCATATAAAATCATCCCGGAGCGGAACAGGAACAGGAAAAAAATATATCCCATTTTATGAAAGCATCTCATAAAATGCAAACATAAATATTGAGCCGGAACAACGGAACCTGGTCTCATGTGTTGCTGCCGGGAATGGTTATGCCGGTACGCCGGTCAACCCGGAACCATGGGAACAGGCCGGGCAGGGCAGCCGGCAGGTGATTGTCAATTGCTGATACCCGGCCCCTTCCTGCTTTCAAAGCGATGATCAAACAGACACTGGTGAACGGTTTCCCGGCCTTAATTATTTTCCCTGTTATGCCGATAAATACATTTCATGTGATGCGATGAAAAGTTGCCTTTATAAGGCGGAACGTGTTCCGGATAATTTTAAAATGAAAGGGGTTTTTATGATTGAATTCAACCTCACCAGAAGCCTTCGTCATGTTCTCTCTGCTCTCATTCTGTTTTCACTGATGCTGACTGCAGGATGCGGCAGCGAGAGCAGCTCGAATTCGGAAAGCCAGCCCGCATACGGCGCAACTGTTGAAGAAGGTCGCCTTGCCGCAAACGAGACGCTCCAGCAGACCGGGGCCAGTTCGATATCTGTCGGCTTTTTCGCAGACGGCCGCATTGTCTGGACCGAAGACTTCGGATTTACCGGAGCCGGCCGGAAAACGGCGCCCGCTCCGGACACCATGTTCGGCATAGGTTCGGTCAGCAAAATGTTCGCAGCCGTCGCGACCATGATCCTTGTGGATCAGGGCAAGGTCAATCTCGATGAGCCTGTCAAAACATATATCCCGGAGTTCAGCATGCTTTCCCCCGAGTATGAACAGGTCACTGTAAGGATGCTTCTGAACCACTCTTCAGGCTTCCCGGGCTCCGAGTACAGAAACAGCCAAACGGTTTCACCGATGGTCGATTACCTGGATCAGCTCATTGACAGCCTTAAGAACGAGAGGCTCAAGCACGCGCCAGGATACCTTCAGACCTACTGCAATGACGGGTTTTCCCTGCTCGAAAAGCTCATCGAGAATATAAGCGGGGAAAAATACGCCCAGTTCGTGCAGGATGAAATACTTGACCCCCTGGAAATGGGCCACAGCCGTTATGCGTTGTCCTATTTCCCGGATGATTCCTATGCCAGGTCCTATACCTCAGGCGTGGCGGACCCGCAGGTTTTTGCAAACCCCTACGCCTCCGCCGGCATGAATACGACGCATACGGATATGCTCAGATTCCTGATGATGTTTGTAGGGAAAGGAAAGTCGGGCGATACCAGGATTCTTTCTGAAAGCTCGGTTGCGGCCATGGGCACGGACCAGACGCCCGGCAAGTTCAGCCCGGTCATAAACGAAGGAGTACGCTTCGGCCTGGGCTGGGATACGGTTACGCAGCCCGCTTTCAAGGTCCTCGGCATAAGGGCCTGGGAGAAGGGCGGAGACATCTCTGAATACGGGGCCGATATGATCGTCCTGCCTGATGAAGGCATGACGGTCTTCGTTGCCGGTACTAGAGGAGTGGGTTCATCGATGGCAAAGGCGGTTGCCGAGAGGATTCTGCTCAGGGCACTTGTAGAAAAAGGTCGCATAGCTGCATTTCCACAAGCCTTGCCCATGACTCCCAAAGATATTAAAACACCGACACAAAGCCAGCTTGACGACATAACCGGCTACTTCGCCAATCCATCCCGGGTATGGCATATACAAAAGAATCCGGACAGCTCAATTAAAGCCGACATATACTCGGGCGACAACAATTGGTCGCCTGCAATGCTGAACCTGAAACTCCGGACAGACGGTCTTTTTTCGTCGGACAGCGATCCCCTGACAGAGCTCTGCACTGTCAGCGCAAATCTCAGGACATACCTGATCGTGAGGCGGAAAGGCGGCAACGGGCATTACCAGGATGACATGATGCTTGCTGAGAAGATAAGCCCGAAGGGGACACTGAGCACGGCCTGGAGCAGCCGGATTCCGTTGAAATGGCTGGTTGTCAACGAGAGCCTTGATTCCGTATCGCTGGAAGGCCTTGTGAAACTGGGCATTGAAGAGATAACGGGCCTTGAAGGCCTGCTGTGCGTTTCAACCGGCAGCGGCACATACAGCATGCTCGACCCGACTCTGGCCGAGGGTTCCGATGTGGATAAACTGGCTTCCGTGAAGCTGTTCCTCCTTCCGCAGGCGGGAAGGGACGTGAACGATCTTTTTATCTTTACCCCTCAGGGCGAGACCGGAAACTGGGCGAGGTTCGGCAGCAACATTTACCGGCCCCTGGAATCGGTGACAGCAATAGCAACACCAGAGGCGACGATCATAATCGGGGCTGGCGGGTATGATGAATGGCGAAAGTTCGACGGTGCCGCCGGAGGGTCTGTAAGCATAATCAGCAGTTCGCCCTGGATAATCCGGGGCCCTGATCTTAAACTTGCAGCTTCGGGCAAAAGCACCGGCTCGGCCGTACTCCCGGCCGTATCGGGAAATTATTACCTCCAGTTTTCCGGCAAGCCGGGGGATTTTATAATGGTGGAGGTTTCATAGACAGTCTTGAACTGGATCGGCTCGGGAATTTATATAGAGAAAGCCGGTCAGTAAGTAAGCCTGTATTTCCGGCAGGGAAGGGCGGCATCTGCGGATGTCCTCTCTGCTGGAAACATATAAGGAATAAACCGTGCATCTGTCGAGGAATGACCCGCTTAAGTTTCCAGGTTAGATGTCGATAGAATATATACACTGCTGAATAAATAAAGTTATTCCCCAAAAACAGGAGAGCGGCATGAAGAGTACAATTGTCAGGTTTGTTGCATGCCTGATGCTCCTGCTCATTTCCTCGCCTCTCCTGGCGATAAATGCAGATGATGTAAACAGGGCCATCCGCGAAAAGGGAGCAGACTGGGTTGCAGGGGAAACGCCCATTTCGAAACTAACGCCTGCAGAAAGAAAGCGCCTTTTTCCGATGAAGCCGATTAGCTTGCCCGTCCTTAAACCCAAATCCGGCAAATTTTATACCGAAGAAGTTCTCCCTGCCAAGGTTGACTGGCGAAATGTAAATGGCCACAATTATGTCACGAGCATAAAAAACCAGGGGAAATGCGGAGCATGCTATGCCTTTGCCTCTACTGCGGCCCTGGAATCCAGCATACTCATTACCAGCCATACTCCCGACACGGAGCTTAACCTTTCGGAGCAGTCGATGATATCTTGCGACACGAATGAAATGGGGTGCGGCGGCGGGTTTCTTGACAGTTCGATTGATTTCCTTAAAACTACCGGAGCCCCGCTTGAATCATGCTATCCGTACGTATCCGGCGAAAACGGAATAACCGAAGACCCTGCAGGATGTGCGGACTGGCGGCAGAACACCTACCGTGTAACATCATTTGAGAATGTTTCATCTTCAGTAGAGTCGATAAAAAGCGCTGTTGCCCATAATGGACCGGTAGTGACGGCATTTGTGATCTATTCGGACTTTCTTTACTACAAATCGGGAGTCTATCGTCACGTATCCGGTACGATAGAAGGGGGGCATGATGTCGTTATCGTGGGTTACGATGATGAAGAGCAGTGCTGGATAGTAAAGAACAGCTGGGGACCGGACTGGGGTGATAACGGATATTTCAGGGTGGCGATGGGCGTGAACGAGTGTATGGTCGAAACAGAAGTCTTTACTATAGATTATGCCATCGTTCCCGGCGCATCCTTTGTTTTAAGCCCTTCCTCAATCGATTTCGGTATGCTGCTGCTTCCTGACCAGCAGTTCCAGACTTTTTCCTTCACGATCACCAACAACGGATCGGTGCCTTTGTCCGACATTTCTTTTGATGTGACGAACGCGAAGTTTGTCGTTTCCGAGTCAAGCGGTACCCCAATAGAATCTGCGGCATCCGAGGATATACAGGTGACATATGCCGGGATTGGAGAACTGACCCCGGATACGGCGGAGCTGAGCGTGTTTTCTTCCGGCGTCACCCGCAGCATAACACTGAGCGGCCATGCCAACACAAGGCCGGATCAACCGGTAAACTTGCTGCCTCCAAACGGATGGACGGCAATCATGGGGCAGCCCGTGACGCTTTCCGCCTCGGAATTCGAAGATGAAGATGGCGACGCCCATGAAGCAAGCCGCTGGATAATTAAGGACTCAACAGGGGCCATCGTCTATTCCGGTCCTTTTGATACTGCCGGCAAGACCGCTTTCAATGTCCCTTCCGGTACCCTTCAGAGGGGAATGCAATATTACTGGCAGGTCATATACCGGGATGACAGGGGAGCCGAATCTCCAGTTTCAGCATCGACATCATTTATTACTGCACCGGAAAGCTCTGCATCAGGCGGCGGGGGCAATTGCTTTATCACTGCCGCTGCAGGGTGAGGACAGCAGAAAGTCCTTCATCAGGCCGGGCAATCTCTTTCCCATGTTTTGGCAATGGTAGCTTTTTGAGCGGGCATATATTAAAATAGATTTTATAACTTTCTTATATTGAGGAGATTATGAGAAACCTTAAAAGAGCCCTTTTCACCGCAATGCTGCTGACGCTGGCCGCCTGCGTCCCTGCAATCACCTACTTCTGGATTTCGCCGGATGCCGTGAAGCCTGATAACCGGGAAAACTTTGTCCCCGAACCTCCCGCAGGCTGTGAACTGAGCCTCGTATTCGAGGACAATTTCGATGGAACTGTCCTCGATGAAAACAAGTGGAGATATGAAGACAACAGCCCCAGGCGAGACGGCTGGTGGGAGAAAGAGGCCGTAAGCCTTGACGGTGTGGGCAATCTTGTCATGACTACGTATGAAGAGGACGGCCGGTTCATCGACGGCTGCATAACCTCCAAAGGGCTCACAAGCCTGATGGTAGAGCCCTGGGGATATTACACGGTAAGGGTGAAGCTGCACAAAGAGCAGGGCCACTGGCCCGCCTTCTGGATGATGGCGGGCGATGTGGGCAGCATAGAAAACGGCGGCGTTGACGGCGCAGAAATAGACATATTCGAAAAGCCCACACTCGATAATATCATTCAGCAGACTATCCACTGGGACGGCTACGGAAAAGAGCATAAGTCATCGGCAAGGAAGGTCTTTCTGAACGGCGCAATGGAAGGCTGGCACACCTTCGGCCTCTTATGGACGCCTGAAAAATATGTCTATTACATCGACGGGGTAAAGACCTGGAGCCACAGCTACGGCGGCGTCTGCGAAAAGCCCGGCGAACTTATCATCAGCGACGAAATCGGCACCTGGGGCGGCGACATCACAAAGGCAGCTCTCCCGGATTCCTTTACTGTCGATTATGTCAGGGTGTATGCCTTGAGCGATTCAAAATAAACAGAATGCCATTGAAATCTGCCCATATTTCTTTTATCGTTTACAAGTTGATATGTACTATTGGAGGATTCTGATGAAAAGGCTTCCGCTCTGCATATGGACGGTTTTTTTTCTCGGGATGCTGACCTATTCGGGCTTCTTTCTTTTCCAGCGGGACAAGCTGGCCGCGGATTACGGCTGGCCCGATTTCCCGGTTATTGCAGGTGTATTGCTCGGGATTGTGCTTTTGGCTTCAATTTTTTCCCTGTTGATACATCGGCTGCTGGGCCGACGGCATTCGATCCTGGCGTCCGTATTCGGCGCTCTGCTTTCATCCGTTCTGACCAGCCTTGTTATGGTGGTCGGCATGGCCTTCTATGTTTTGTGCGTTTATCAGCTCTGGATTATCCTTGTGTTTGACCTGCTGTTCGTTATCCTGATGTTTGCGCAGATGCCGGAGGAAGCATGAAATACACCAGGCGGGAATTCATCAAAGGGCTTGGCGTGGCGGCCGTGGCGACGCAGGCCGTGCCCGCCATAATGAACATGGGGAAATCCTCGCAGGACCGGCCCAATATTCTCTGGCTGATGGGCGAAGACAACAGTCCGTTTCTGGGCTGTTACGGGGATATGTATGCCGTTACTCCCAATATCGATCGTCTCGCTGCCGAGGGTGTTGTATATACGCGGGCGTATTGCTCCAGTCCGGTCTGTGCCCCGGCCAGGAACACGCTTCTTACCGGGGTGTACTCTCCGAGCCTGGGCAATGAGCACATGCGCAGCCAGTACCCCATTCCGAAAAATGTTCGCTTCTTTACCGAATACCTGAGAGACGCAGGCTACTACTGCACGAACCGCTTCAAGGAGGATTACAACTGCGGGCCTACTCCGCCCGGGGCCTGGGACCGCAATGTCTTGAGCTGGTTCGCCGCCTGGCGTACACGCAAATCCGGCCAGCCCTTCTTCCATGTGATCAATATTCCGGCCACCCATGAGGGTTATCTGCAGGAATGGCGCGATAATCTCGTGCACGACCCCCGGACGGTTAAATTGCCGCCATTCCACCCTGATACGCCTGAGTTCAGACATGACTATGCTCAATATTACGACCAGATCACAAAGATGGACAGCCAGGTAGGCAGGGTGCTCGAAATGCTCGGTGACGAGATCGACAATACCATCGTCTTCTACTTCAGCGATCACGGCGGTATTCTGCCTGGAACCAAACGATTTTTAAGGGAATGGGGTGTTCGTGTGCCCCTGGTCATCCGTTTTCCCGGGAAGTATCGCCATCTGGCCCCGAAAAACAAACGCGATGACAGCCTGGTCAGCTGTGTGGACTTCGCGCCCGCAATTCTGGGCCTGGCCGGTTGTGCTGTTCCCGGCCACATGCAGGGGCGGGATTTCCTGAAGGCCGGGCGGGAATATGTTTACTGTTTCCGCGGACGCATGGATGAACGCTTCGATATGATGCGCTCGGTTACGGAAAGGCGCTATAAGTATATCCGCAATTATATGCCGCACCTGCCCTATGCCCAGCATATTGAATATCTCTGGGCCATTCCCTCGATGCGCTCCTGGCAGCTCTTGCATGATGAAGGCAAACTGAGCGGACCCCCAGCCGCCTTTTTCGGCCGGAAGCCTCCAGAGGAACTCTATGATCTTAAAAACGACCCTTATGAAATAAACAATCTGGCCGGTGATCCGCTGTACAGGGACGAACTCCTGCGTCTGCGCAAGGAGTGCGGGCGCTGGTCGATGGAAATCCGAGACGCCGGTTTCCTGCACGAGGTCGAGATGGTGGAGCGCGCAGGGAACGGGACCATCTACGATATGGTGCATAATCCTGAAAAATATAACCTGAATGAAATAATGTATGCCGCCGACCGGGCATCAATGGGTGCTAACTCTTCCGAACTGAACGGCTTTCTGCGCCATTCCGACAGCGCTGTCCGCTACTGGGGCGCGGTCGGTTGTCTCATTACGGGAGCAAAATGTGATCTCGCCGGACTGCTTGACGACCCTTCTGTTACGGTACGCATAACCGCTGCGCAGACCCTCTGCGCTGCCGGTGATACGGGCAGGGCGCTGCCTGTTCTGTCAAAGGCGCTGGGGAGCGGGAACCAGATGGTCAGGCTCTATGCCGCCAACGCCGTGGATTACATCGGCGAAAGGGCCAGGCCTCTGCTGCCTGTCATGAAAAAGATGCGTGATGATGAGTACGAGGATGTGCGCAAGGTCATGAAATGGGCAGTTGCCAAACTGGAGCCGACTGCTTGATTATGTCAGGGTGTATTTGTTGAAGACTCTCTGAACAGAATGGATATTGGCGGGCGCTGTTCGAAAGAGATAATGAAACTTAATGTCAAGAATAAAGGCCTGACACCTTTTGGTTCCTTTAATTATTCAATTGTGAATGATTAATTGTATTGGAGTAATTATTGCAACTCCCGTAAACCATAATGTTCCAATTACAAAATCTGCTGGTACAGCCACAAGCATTAAGCATTGTGCAGGATATCCATACCAGCTTCTATAGCGACTTATAAGTGACAAAAATTCATTACCTTTCCCATCATTGTATAAATTAACTTCAAAAAGAATTGGTTCTCCACTTAAAAAACATGATATTTCTCCTGTCTTGTTTGTATTGTTCTTTGACGACCATTTTATATCTGACATTTTTAATTCAATAGTATCAAGAAACTCACCTTCTTTTGATGGTCTCAAACTTTTGTATGGGAAATAAATTGGCATATCTCCATTTTTTGAAATTTCCATCTTTGAGTTTAAAAGTGACATTGAAACAATATTATCTTTGTTGGTGCTTTCTTGCCTACTCCATTTGGCTTTAGCTCCTATACTAGATACCATTGTTGATGTTATCCCACATCCTGTTGTTATAAAAACTATCAACAAGAAGAAATATATTCGATGGATCATTATAGACTGCCTCCTAAAATGATTATTCCATTAAAACCAACTTAGTTGTCAAAGAACTTCAATCAAATGAATTCTATTTCTTACAATACCATCTTTGTTTCAATTATAGCAAAAACAGTTCCATTTGGACTTAATATATCACCACGAAATCTCTACTATCAAGCGTTGAGGTAAAACCACATATTACTGTAAGCAATCTATGATTTTTCAAAAGCATAAATCACCTTTCAATACAGCATCTGAGCTCGCCAAAAACTCATTTGAGACTTGGCATTTTTTCCGCCGGGACAGGGCTGATTCAATTTATCGAGGGCTGAAAAAAAAGAGCTGAGATTCCAGAGCTGGTTATGGCCTCCCGGCTTTTTAAACGAACAATTTTAATCTTTTTTCCTTAATTTTTTATAAAGTATATCAAGGTTGATAATCTGATTTAAGATGACGGCAAGAATTGTTGCTGTCGGCAGCGGGTCTGTAAAAAATGTCTGTATGATCTTTGGCGCCCTGGCATAGAGCGAAGGCAGGAAAGCGGTGCTCAAGCCGAAAAACAAGGCGATGCCCACTACAAATGTTTTACGTTGATCCCATTTTTCATCCATCATCTGAATTAAACCCGCGCAAATCATAAAACATCCACTGAAAATGGTCGAAGCGCCAAGAACTGGCTTTGGTATATTGGAAAGTCCATTAATAAGCATTGGAAAAAATGCGAGCACAATAAAAATTATCCCCGCCACAATGCTGATCCACCTGCTAAGCACCCTGGTAGCGCCGGCCAGCCCGATATTGCTTGATGATGTATCCACTGCCATGGCTCCTAATAATCCTGATAAAGTAGTTGCAAGGCCATCGGCAACAATTCCATTACGGATAGGTATAAAATTAACCTCATCAAGCTCAGGCTCTGATATCTTCTGTGCGGCCAAAAGATTACCGAAGGTTTTCAAGGTGCTGCCGATGGCGATAACTATCAGAGGAATCAGAAGATTGAGCTTAAATGTAATCGGATTAAGAAGCGAACTGAATTGAGGCAGTGCAAAAAAAGGACTGTTTTTGATTGAAACAAGGTTTTGCCAGTACTCAGGAACGATGATCAAGGACAGAATCCAGCCTGAGAACATCCCGATAATCAGACAGTAAGTCTTGACAAATCCCTTACCCCACACATTGCAGAAAACCATTATGAACAAAGATACAGCGCCGATAAAAATATCTATGCTTCTTATGGCATCACCTTGAAAGGTAAGACCGAAAAAAGATGTTATCGCAATTTGAATAATGCTTATTCCGACCAAAGTAACAACAAGGCCGACGATGTATATCGGGAATATGCTTTTAAGCTTTTGCACGGCTGGTGCAAGAAATATCTCGATTAAACCGGCAATGATAGTAATACCGCGCATCAAAGGCAGGCCGCCGATCCATGTCGCAGAAAGCGAAAGACTTAAATATGAAGGACCGCAAAGATTAGGGCATAAATAGCCGGAACCCAGATAAGGCAATCTCAAGGCCTGTATAATCGAGCCGATACCCGAGGCCAGCATTGAAAAGGTTACCAGAGAAGCTGTAAATTCCGGCGTTTCATTGAGCTGGGCAGAAAAAATTATTGGCAGGCCGATAGAAACAACCATCAGCAGAACATGCTGAAACGCAGATAATACCAGATGACCTGCAGGCGGCACTTCATTTACAGAATATTCGTATTTTTTATCTTCTGCCATCAGTAGTATCCTCAACTATCCCGGCGGTTGCGGAAGGTCTGTTATAGCGCCGACATAGATTTTCTGCCCGCCGATATATGTTTTGCGCAAATATAAACTCTTCTTGACAAGCATCCGCTGATATCTGTTTTTCTCAAGGAAGATTTCCCAGACCGAATCTTGATTGGTCAGTTCTCCCAGAGCCTTCTCAAATGGTTTATGACCCATCTCATCGACACAATCCACAAGATTGATTTTCGTAAGACTGTCGTTTAATACAGGCGATATAAGCAGTTCGCCGTCAGGGGTAAAAACAAAAACTTTTACATCCCTAAAAATGTATTGAGAGACAGGATCTGCTATTTCCGAAAGAGCGGCATAGCCTTTTTCCTTAATCAATTGGGCAGCGCAATCGACGATAATCCTGATGAATTCCTTTTCTTCGTGAGGATAATTCAAACCGCCGCCAACGAATAAAACTTTACCTTCAGGTGTTATAACCTTGAAATGACAGGATGATTTCGGGACAGGATAGAATTTACCCGGCTCCCACCAGGAATAATGCACCCAGGCGTGCGGATTGTTTTTGTCAGCTAACGCCGCTATCGCCAATAGATATGGTTTCTTGCCGTTTTTATCTTTAAGATCACACAGGTTCCTGCCCTCGAGCTGAGGCATCCCTGCGTGATAGATAGTTACCCCGTTTATATCGTGGATGTAGAGATAACGCTCGGCAGTATTATAAAGTTTGCGGTTGTTTCTAAAATAGCTCAGGCTTTTCAAACCATCTTTCTTAACTATCAGCGAAGCATCATAAACAAATTTAACAAGGTCTTTTGTATCACGATATTGATAGCAGCTAAGATCTAAATATTCATATCTGTTTTCACATCCTGAAATAAATAATGACGAAAGTATAAAGAAAACTGAGAAAGCAAATATCCGGCATGGTCGATTTATTTTACTCATATCCCTCGATACTTTTTTATAATAAACTTATTCAACTATCTGCCTCATGGAAAAAAATTATCAGAAATGGCCGCTTCCAAACATATTTGACCATCTGTCAGATTCGCATTCAGTAATTTTCTTCCGATGTTAGTATGTTCATCAGTACTTTCTATTTTAAGAATCGGCAAAATGATCGGAAAGGATTAATCCAATACAACTTAATGAGTACCTTCATGGCAGGATGGCGAACACACGGGCGGGAAAACCGGACCCGTCTTTCGGCTTCGGGAAAGTTACCACAAGAAGTGCGCCTGCTTCGAGCAGCTCGTCCAGATTTGTCAGCAGCTCGATTTGATAGTGGTTTTGCTTCAATATGTATGTTTCCAGCGAATAGTCATTTTTAGAGGTTGCGAAGCCGGGATCGGTATCGGTTGTCTCATTACGGGAGAGAAATGCGATCTTACCGGACTCCTTGATGACCCTTCGGTTACGGTACGCATAACCGCTGCGCAGACCCTCTGCGTTGCCGGTGATACGGGCAGGGCGCTGCCTGTTCTGTCAAAGGCGCTGGGGAGCGGGAACCAGATGGTCAGGCTCTATGCCGCCAACGCCGTGGATTACATCGGCGAAAGGGCCAGGCCTCTGCTGCCTGTCATGAAAAAGATGCGTGAGGATGAGTATGAAGATGTGCGCAAGGTCATGAAATGGGCAGTTGCCAAACTGGAGCCGACTGCTTGATTATGTCAGGGTGTATGTGTTGAAGACTTTCTTAACAGAATGGATATTGGCGCGCGCTGTTCGAAAGAGATAATGAAACTAAATCTCAAGAATAAAGGCCTGACACCTTTTGTATTTCTGGTTTTCATCGGGTTGGCATACAGGAGAGGAACATGATGATACTCAATAATGGCCGCTTTTTATGTCGCGAATCATTTTCACCATAAGTATCAAGTCATAAACATTAGAGAACCTGATGATAGCATCTTTCTTTATACCTTCAAACGAATATCCAAGCTTTTTATAGAGATTTATTGCATTGGTGTTGTTTGACCAAACTCCAAGCTCGAGTCTTATAAAATTATTTTGTTTTGCCCATTTTTCCATTTTGCTGATCAGAGCTGTACCTATGCCTTTGTTTTGATGCTCAGGAAAGACTGTTATCCCGAATTCGCCTGAATGACGGTATTCGAACTTGGGGTTTCTTTTCAAAGTCAGGTTGCCAACAATTGCATTATCGAGTTTTGCCAGGAGGCAAAGCTTATCATTAATATTTGAATCATCTGGAATATATTCTTTTACCTCGGCCAGGGTTATCCCATCAGGCCTTTGTGAAATTCCTTCAATCTCTAGATTGAAAAACTGTATCAGGTATTTTTGAAGTGGCTCAAGATCGGCAGTGTTTGCCTCAAATATCTTGTATTTCATTTTGTTCCTTTGGGTAAGACTCCCCATCATTTTTATCGGAATAAATGTTTTTAGGAAAACACAGGGGCCATGTCTCAATGACATGGCCCTTCATAGATCAATCTAGCAGTAACACGTCCTGTTGATAATTATCTTCTTTAGATCGTCTGACAGGTCGTTGAAGTAGGCGCAGTAGCCTGCAACGCGGACCAGCAGGAACGGGTACTTTTCCGGGTGGTCGTATGCGTCTATCAAAATCTGTTTGTCGATGACATTGGGCTGGAACTGCATGCCGCCCTTTTTGAAATAGGTGCTGAATATGCTGGCAAGGTTCCTGGTTCCTCCCGGTCCCTGGAACAGGGCTGAGTCGATGGTAAATGTAACAGTAGTCCCGTTCGGCGCGTATTTCACAAAGTCAACGCCTGCCACCGAATTGAGCGATGATAAGAGGTCGGCGAACTCCATTCCGTAATGAGGGGCCACACTGTTGGCCAGGGGCACGCCCTTCAACCTGCCTGAAGGCAGCGACGGCGTCTTTTTGCCGTAGACGTCGCTTACGTTGAGCGCGTAATAGCCGGCTGCATATATGCCGTTTCTCGTGCAGTTGGGCACCTGGGCGAGCGCGTTTATATAAACCTGCAATGTCCTGTTGACCCAGTCGATTGCCTCCTGGGACTCGTCCTGCCCGAACTTGGGCACTGCAAGAAGGGCCTCTCTTATCTGGGTATAGTATTCGCCTTTGAAATCATGGTTTATGGCATTGATGATGTCCATGAGAGAGTAGAGCTTTTTCTTGAAAACGACCACGTCTATTGCGTGCAGGGAATCGGCCACATCGGTGATGCCGACCGCCTGAATGCCGCTGCTGTTGAACTTAGCGCCGCCTTCGTTAAGGTCTTTTCCGGTGGCGATGGAATTTCTGGACAGGGATGAAGCGAGCGGAGTGGTGAAGTCTTTGCGGATAGCCACTTCGATCTTCTGGTGGTCTGTCAGGATGGAGGTCGCCAGGAAGTTAAGGCGGGTCTGGAAGCGCTCCATCAGCTCATCCATGTTCCTGGGCGGATTCGGAGCAGGGGTTCTCATCTTCTTGTAGAAGTCTCTCGCCTTCATGTAATTGTTGAATATGAACTTCGAGGCCTTGCCGTCGCCGCTGAAGTTGTATTCTATAAATTTGGTCTGGATTTTTTCCTGCTCGTCCCAGAAGTCGAAGTTCCACAAATCGTTTTCTTCGCCTTTTAATGCCTGAAGGAACGGAAGCGTCACGTTCATGTTCGCGCAGTCGGTATTGCCGTAATGGTCGTCCGATGCATTGGGCTCGACGCAGCCTATTATCGCATAGTTCCTGGCGTCTTCAACCGTGGTGCCGTAATGCTTCTGCAGAGTCTCGATGTAAAGCTCGTCATTATAAAGCGCAGGCATCGGCGCGCCGTTTATGTAGACTTCGGCAAGCCTGTCGAGATATTCAACCGGGCTGTCCTGATGGATTCTGGCCGTCATGTTTATGGCATAGGGCTGCAGTTCGCAGATATCAAGGAGGGCATAAGTGAGGTCATTTGTCGCATCCTTGCCGTCTCTGCCAAGGCCGCCCGCGGTTACTGTCTGGTCTGTGGACATGGTCTCGAATAGCCTTCCGACCCTGAGATAGGTATCGCCGTCGTTTACAAAGATGGCTTCGTCCATCTTGATGATAAAGAGCGCAAGGAGCTCTTTCGCCCTTTCATAATCGATTATACCGGCCGCCTTGTCCCTTTCGTAGTAGGGGTTGAGTATCATGTCCAGCCTGCCCGGGGATATCGCATTTTCAAAGGTCTCCAGGCAAAGCCCGATATGTATGAACATCATGCTCTGGAGCGCCTCATGGTATGTGCGCGCCGGGTTTCTGGGGACATACCTGCAGATGGCGGCCATGTCTTCGAGCTCTTTTTTGCGCGCCGGGTCGGATTCCGTTCTGCTCATCTCTGCCAGTTTACCGGCATAGCGTTCGGCCCAGGCTTCCAGCGCCCTGAGCGTAATGATTGCGGCGTCATAGAAGTCCTGATTGTTTTCAGGTTTCTCCTTCTTCATGGTCTCGATCTCTTTGATGATGCCCGTTGTTCCAAGCTCGAGCATGCGCTCGTAGTTGACTACAAAATGTGCGACAGATGCCATATTATTGTTGAATCCCACATTCATCTCGGAAGAGCGCGCAATCATCATCCTCAAATCCTTGAAGGTCTTGTTCACCTTCATCATGAGGCAACGGTTCATCCAGAACGGGAATATCTTGAAATAGAAGGTCAGCTTGTCTTTTAACGAGCATTGAAATGAAACCGGGGTCTGTTTATGGATCTGGTGGATGATTGAAACCAGGAGAGCGCCATAGTGCTCTTCCCATACCTGTGCGCCGCGCCTTTTTTCGGTATAGTTGCCGACCAGCAGCTCGCCGGGATAGACGATGACGCTCTTGTTTTTGAGCACATAATCAAGGCGCTTGGCCCTGTGGATGTATGAAGGCTCGTCGAAACCGTTCTTCTTGTAGAAGTCGGTCTTGAGGTTGGAAACCTCGAAACACAGGCTGTGATCGCTGGTCCTGATCGCGTTCTGTATGTCATAGACCCGCTGGGTAAAGACGGCCTTGTGTCTGGCGGTGTCCAGGTCGATGCATTCCGCCTTTATGCCGTATGATTTGAACAGCTCGACGGCCGCTTTGACCGAAGCGACGGCGCTCTCATTCGATATGTTCAGTGATTTCTGTTCTATGCCCAGGCGCTTCGCCTTATCCTCGTACATGTTGTGGTATTTGAGCAGTTCGATTGAATCGTGGCCGACTGACTTCAGAAAATCCGCGGTCGCTTTTATCCGGCTGTCGCTGTCGTTGTAGCCTGGCACCATGACCATGCGGAATTTGACTTTCGCATTCAAATCGATCAGCTTCCTGATATTCTCATGGATCAGCCTGCTGTCCTGCTTCGTGTACTGCTTGTGAAGGCTGTCATCGCCGACAAGCTTCAGGTCGACAAGGAACAGGTCTGCATAGGGCGCAATTTTGTCAATATTTTCCCAGGGCACGTGAAGGGAGGTTTCGACGGCAATGTGGATTTTTTCTTTTATAAGCAGTTCCAGCAGGCGTATCAGGCTGTCCGGGTCCTGCAGCAGCGGGTCGCCTCCGCTCAGCGTCACCCCGCCGCCGGTTTTGAAGTAATAGTCCTTGTCCCGCAGGACCGCTTCCATGATGTCGGAAATCGAATAGTCGCTGTCCGGAGCCAGGTCCGGATTGATGGACAGCGCCTCGGGGTTCTGGCACCACAGACACCTCAAACCGCACCCCTGGAAGAAAACCGTGGTGCGTATGCCGGGGCCGTCATGAACACAGGTGCGCTGTATCTTAAGGACTCGCAGCTTGTCGGTTCGTACGCCGTGTCTCTTTATGGCAGGCAGACCTGATTCATGCTGTTCCAAAGTTTCCTTGCTCCGCTCAGTCTCCATTTCCGCTCCTTTAAGAATAATTAATATAAAATTTTAGACAAGTATAATATACAACATTCAAAATGGCTACAAGAAGAATCTCTATTTATGCCGTTCAGAGCGGTAAAACTCATCAGGTTCCTGCCCTTTATGTTTTGTCCCGTGCCGGGGCCCTTTGATCATTTATCCCGTGCCGGTTTTTTAGCGAACACATAGGCCCTCCGGCTGCCGTACTCTATTCCGGGATACGGCTCTCTTTCGGTTATTTCTATATTTTCAAATCCGGCATCCTTCAGACACCTGGAAATGAAATCAGCGGTGAAAAACATGAAGTCTATGTCGATTTTCCTGCCGAGGAACTCATCCAGATGGACCGTTCCTTCACCGACGTGGCAGGTGAGAAGGAATATCCCGCCCGGCTGCAATACCCGGAATACTTCGCTGAATGCAGTACCGACCTGGTCTTCTGTGAAGTGGACTATTAAGTAGAACGAGACGGCACCGGCTACCGTATCATTTTCAAACCCGAGATTCAGGATATTCCCCTTTACAAAGCGTATCTCCGGGTAGATAGTCCTGGCCTGCTCAAGCAGTTTTTCGGACAGGTCCAGCCCCGAGATTTCAACACCGAGATCTTTCAGGTATTTTGCAGTCTGACCCGGGCCGCAGCCCAGATCCCAGACCGGCTTTCTGTCCCCGATAATTTGCGAGAACCTGAGGAGCATCTCCCGGTCTTTCGGCTTCTTTTCATGCTCGCCCGTAAATGCTTCCGCATATTCCCTTGCCAGGGCATCGTACAGGCTCTCTATTCTGTTCAAATCCTGTCCCATGATATATTCCCGGAACATGATATACAGCCTGCCGTGTTTTATTGACAATACCATAAATCATAAAACGGCGCGGTTCTGCTTTCTAAACGTGAAAAGGTGCCAGGCCCTTTTCCATGACGGTTTCAGCACCGATGTTTGACGCCCCAATCGACCGCCGTCAAGCAGTATACGGCCATCTCATGTGGACATTACGGCGATTTTGCTGTATAATATAATTTATGATGCTGAATGAGAAATCTGTAAATTTTGATTTGAATAATTTTACGATAGAAAAGGGGAAAAACATGAAGAATCAGGTCCGGGTCAGACAATCGCATCTTCTTCTCGTGTCTTCAGTCTTGGTTTGTCTTCTTGTAATGTTCATGGCAGCCGGGTGTAAAAAGCCCAGCGATTTCTCCATCGCCGTTATTGCCGATCCACACTGCACCGGCAGCCAGGAGCATTGGGACCGTCTTGATTCGGCAGTGAACTGGATCAACGAGAACAGGACTGCGAAAAAGATCGAACTCGTGGTCATCGTGGGCGACATGGCCTGGGGCGGCAGCAATTTATCGGTGATCAGGGGAAAGCTTGACGGCCTGACAGTGCCGTATCTCCCGGTTATAGGCGACAATGAAGTCAATGCCGGAGACGAAGTCACTTTCAATACTGTTTTTTCGTCTCATTTCGACGACCTGGAAGCACTATTCCCGGATTCGTGGGACAAGGCCCCAATCCCCGTGCAGGACCCCCGGACGGATCAGGACCTTTATCTGCAGAACTATTCCTTTGATTATAAGGGTCTGCACATAATCTGTACGGACTGGGGAACCAGAAATCCCGGACCTGGCCTCGGGTCCGAGCAGGCTGAACTCTTTGATTTCGAAGGCGGCACATGGCCGTGGTTCAAGCAGGATATGGGGAACTCCCCTACGGAAAACCAGAACAATATCCTGGTCTTTTCTCACCACCCCATGCACGTCTCGCCTGTATATCCGCTGATCCAGGCGGACCTGGGGGCATTCAGCGTGAGTGATTTCAGGACCATCACAGGTTTTACGCTTCCTTTCAAGGACTATTTTTACGCCAATTATGCCGGGCATTATCACATCCCGTGGTATCAGGACGTGACCTCAGGCGGATACAAACTGTATGTGGTGAGGTCTCTTCACCAGCAGCAGCAGCTGGAAAATACCAATATTTTATTTGAACCGACACTGGAACTGATAAATGTGACAAAGCAGGGTAGCGCCTTCACCTACCAGAACCTGCTCGTATTCCTCAACAAAGCGGCGACGGAATTGATACTTGATGATGCCACGTCATACGGCGGGGCGATAAACTGATCTGAAATAACGGACGAAGGCGTCCGGCCTTGTTCCTGGCAATTCTTATCAGGGACCGGGGCCGGGCGCTTATTGTCTTCCCGGACAGGAAGTTAATCAGCGGATCTTTATATTCTTGAGGTTTTCCCGGCATGCTTCCGAGTACCAGATGTCGGCGAATTCCCTTATCGAGGCCGCCTCACGCGATTTCATCTTTTCTGCGATAGGGCCCCTGAGCAGCTTCTTGATGCTTGCAAACGCCTTCGGGTCTTTGGCTCCCATGTCAACGGCCTGGGCTGTTGCATGCGGCATGAGGTCTGATTCAACGGACGCCTTGTTTATCAATCCCATTTCGAGGGCTTCTTCGGCCCCGAACATGCCGCCTGAATAGAGTATTTTTGCAGCATTTGAACCGCCGCACCAGAACCTGAGCATTTCGGTGCTTCCTGCAAAAACCGACGAACCGAATGCGATCTCGTTCAAGGAAATCCTGGCCCTGCCCGTGACCATCACACGGTAGTCGCATGCAAGGGCTATCATGCAGCCGCCTGCTATGGTGTGGCCGTTGAGCGCCGCGATCACTGGTTTGGGATACATGAAAAGGTATGTGTAGAAGGCCGTAAAGCCATTCAGATATTCGGTGAACCGCTCTTTCGGGTACGGCAGGAATTCCGGTATGTCGAAGCCGAAGGAAAAGAAGGCTCCCGTCCCGGTCAATATAACCGACTTAACTGCTGCATCGTCTTCGAGACATCTGAACGCTTCGGCCAGTTCGCCGACAACAGAACTGTTCAGCGCGTTGACCCTGTCTCTTTTGAGAGCCAATGTTGCGATATTGTCATGTCTCTCAACTGAAATAAAATTCATATTACCCTCCATCCGGTGAACCGGAACGCCCTGCGCCGGGCCTCAATACTTGAGAAAAGGATGAAACTCTCAGCTTCTCCGGCTTAGAAACCCGGCCATGCAGGGGCTCAATGAAAGTCAGGACCGGAGTTAAAAAGCGGTTAACAGCCTCTCTGTCCCGAAACCGCTTATGAGGTATCTTTCCTTGCTGTTGTTCAAAAGCCTGGCCGTCCAGTCTGTGAAACCCCCGTCGCATATGAAATATTCCGCGCCGGAAACGTTTGTCGCGAATAAGTTGTACCTCAGCGTTCTGTAATAGCTCTGAGCTTTCTCCATAGTCTCGATCCCGGCTGTTAGCCCGGGAAAATCCCGGCTGAGCGCATCAATCATTTCTTTGAGCCCTGGCGTAAAGGCTTCATCGGCAACTTTGGCAACCAGCCTGATCCTGGAAATGTTCATGTCAAGGGCGCCTGCATTCATCAGCAGTTTAATGAAAAACCTGACCTGCTCATCGAGCACCGCTCTTTCGAATGCATAAGAACCCTCATCCCTTCCTGCGGCCGAGAGTGAGAAAAGCCTGAAATGGGACATGGTCGCGGGCCCCTCGAAGGCCTGCGTTCTGAGCAGGCGATGGCTGGAGCAGAGTTTTATTTTTTTTGTGTCTTTTCTGTTAACCTTCAACAAGGCCTCCCGCCTGACTGCACATTCGAGAGCCATCATGTTTGTAGAATCGGAGCAGACCTCGGTGTTCCTGGTCGTGCTCAGGATGTTGTTCTGCGATACGGGCGCAACAGCCGAGCAGGCTCCGAGCGGGCCTACGGGCGAGAGCTCGATCGGTTCGTACGATTCGGGTAAAAGCGAAAATGCGAGCAGGTCAAACTCGAGCATCTTTTCAGGAGCGATCCCCGAGGGCCGTACAAACCTGTTGGTTTTGTAGGAATCTAACAGGCGGGCCGGGTCAATCCCGCCGGCCCTCTGCCTGCAGACTTCGATGAGCAGGGACTGAAGCTCGCTCTGGCTGAGCCTGCCGGTCAGCACATCGACCAGTCCTGGAAGGTCCGCCTTTTTTAAAATCCTGTCAATTATGGCATTGCTCATATTTTTACATATCCGGGTCTCATGGCTTTCGGTGCCCTCTTCAATAATTATCCGGGATGGTTGATAAAAGGACCCGCGTAAGTATCCCATGGGGCACGATCCGCCCCAGCCATGTGGCCCATTTGGTGCCGGGCGGGAAAAGGTTCTCGCGCACCTCGCTGCGAATGCCTTTAAGTACATATTCGGCCGCCTTTTCTTCACTGATCTCGTTGGGTTTGGGGAGGCCGTCGTTGCGGCAGATTTCGGTGTCCACGAACCCCGGATGGATCGTCTGGATGAGGATATGTCTGTGCCTGAAATGCCTGAGTTCCATGCGGGCGGTCTCGAGGAAAAGCCGTGCCGCGCCTTTGGCTGCGGTGTAATCACCCTGCATTGGGATTCCGAAATAGGTGGCTTGAGAGTTCATGTGAGCGATCATGCACGGGGTTGTCTGCTTCTTCATCTGCCGTATCAGCGGGCAGTAGAAATTTATCATGCTGTCGTAGTTGGACCGCATGCAGTACAGCAGCGTTTCCCTGGGGGTTGTAAGTGTGTTGGAGCAGGGGCCGTGGCCGATGTTCAGAATAGCGATGTCGATGCGCCCGTACAGCTCAATCGTCTTCTCGACCACCGAATCGGCATGTCCCTCGGCCAGTGCATCGCCGGCTATGGCCAGGCATCGGCTCCCGTTGCCGCGGATAAGCTCGGCGGTCTGGTCAAGAAGGGCCTGGCGACGGGCGGTAATAACCAGGGTATTGCTGTGGCGGCTCAGGGCCAGGGCCGTGGCCCGGCCGATGCCCGAAGAGGCCCCGGTAATGAGTATCACTTTGTTCCGGTAGTCCATACGTCACCTCGCTGGTTAATATTCGGCTGAGATTCAAAGGAGACCAAAGAATACATTTTTTAGTTCAAAAAAGCCCGCCTTGCAAGAAAAATGGCCGTAATCCATAAAGTTCGCAGATGTCGATGAAATATCGAAACGGCAGGTCTTACAAAGCAAGAACAGGGGACAGATTTCTCATATCTTCCCCTCGCATTATCAAAGATATGATTCACTCTGTTGATGATAAACCTTCATCCTTATACCTTTCCCATTCTTCAATATCCCCTTTAACCGCTCTGAATAAAGGGTGCGGTTCCGGTGAGGCAACCCCTGAATATTTCATAAGCCATTCCGGGGATCTTTTCTCCAGTTTGGCTAAAAGATGCCGCCATTCATATTCCAGCTGACCAGATGTCACGGTGATTTTCCCGTCGGATGATATATTCCCGATCCTTGAAGCGTTAAACTTATATCCTCTTGACCGGGCCTCTGCGCAAACTTCCTGAAGGTATGCATTAATCGCTGCAACAGGATTTAATGTCATTTTGAACCGTTCAAGCTGGGGATGGTTTCTGTATCCCTTTGTCCCACCTTCCAGCACTTTTTTTGCAAGCAGGGCTTCCCTCCACAAGGCGGCAAGCCCTGAGGGATCAAGATATTTCGGATGAACAGACCATAGCCTCATCGGGGTTTAATAAATACATGCGGGCGGCGTGCAAAATGTAGGCTGTTATTTATGGCGTCCGGTTGAGCTCTGCCGTCCCGCATTTATAAGCCGCTTAAATTATGCCCTGCGCAGCGCGTCCAGTCTTGCTTTGGCATCGGGCGCATGTCCGAAGATGGTATCCTCGAGCGGTTTGCAGGGATAATCCGCACATGCCGCGCATGTGGACAGGTTCATCTTCACCGCGCATTTCCTGATCCCGCACATGCTCTCGCAGTAATGGACCCTGGGGCCGTCGGACTTGCAGCCTGTGCAGTTTATGTCTTCGGGCCTGACGGACACATTGTATTCCCGTGCCCAGATTTCGGCCACCCGTGCTCTCATCGCATCGTCATTCGTAGCCGTTGCAATAAACGCATCGCACCTGTCGCAGTCAAGTCCGCAGTATGCAATCATGTTCCCCCCCCTGATCCTTTAATATGTTACCGTCACCCTCACTTCAGTGGGATTCGAGACGGTACCCAGGGAAACAAGATACTCGCTGAAGGCATCCGAGTCAATGAATCCGGTATCTGTTTTCCTGGCGGCAGGGATGTTTTTAAGCGTCGTATACCCGTCTCCGCCTCCGGCCACATATGAAGTCACTGTAATCCTGTAGGTTGCATCAAGGTCGAAATCGGTGTAGCTGCCGCCCAGGGTGCTCCTGTACTGGATGTTCGTCACACGGGAACCTTTTGCGGCGTTTTCAATCACATCGAACTTCAACCCTGAAACATACGGATACCAGGGGCAGTTCGAAGGGCCGCGCGGATTGTTCACCACCTGGTAATCGATGCCGTCTTCAAGCGCGTTCTTGACCTCGGTGCCTGTCATTTCTATTGTGCAGAGCAGGGAGTTATAGGGCAGCACGGAAAGCACGTCGCCCATTGTGATGTTTCCGGCAAGGAAATCCGCCTTGACTCCGCCCCTGGGCAGGATGGCGATGGTCGCGCCCTGGGAGATGGTCTTAAAGACCATGCTGTCGGCTGCAACAGGGCCCGGACCCGAGTTGAAGCTGCTCGCCGCACTCCCCCTCAGGATGTCATCGGAAGCGAGAGCGACGACGGTTTTCTTCTTTTCCTCGATCTGGTCGGTATATGGCTGTAGAATAGCCGCGGCCTGTGCATCTTCTTCAAAGACTTCCAGCAGTTCGGACCCGAGGATCAGCGCCATGATCCGGTCCCTGATATCCGGGCCGACGACTACCCATCCCGCCCCGTAATTCTGTTTGAAGCTTTCCGAATTCAAAAGATAGGGATGTCCTCCGTATGAGGCGATATCTCCGTTCCTGTCAAAATTCACATCAAGTTCGCCGATCGCGCGGCCCCAGCACCAGGCCTGCACCACGAGCACATTTTTCCCTTCAGGGCTTTTCACCACCGTCGGATAGTCATAACCCGCGGGAACCGTTATGCCGAAATCCGCAAACTCAGCCTGGTTACCGAGCAATGTATGGGAGTGCCCTCCCACGATGACGTCAATTCCCGGAACAGACTCTGCCAGTTCAATGTCTTCCTCGTATCCGATATGGGACAGCACGATGATTTTATTCAGGCCGTAGCGCTGAAGAGTAGCGACCGTATTACTGACGCTTTCTTCAACGTCATTGAACTTGACATTATCGCCCGGGCTTGAAGTGCTTTCCGTGTCTTTTGTGGTGGCGCCGATGATTCCGATGACGTTGTCGCCGAAAATCTTGAGGGTGAAGGGCAGTATTTTCCCTTTCAGCAGGGGTTCATTATCCGCATCAATATTGGCGGACAGTATCGGGAAATGAGCCCAGGCAATATAGTTTGAAACGCTTTGAGGCCCCTTGTCGAACTCGTGATTGCCGAGTGTCATGGCATCCAACCCGTAATAATTTAGCAGGGCAAAATCGGCTTCCCCGTTGAAGGCGGTATAATACAAAGTCCCCTGAACCGCATCGCCGGCATGGAGAACCAAAATATTCTCCTTGTCCGCGCCGAGGGCCTCAATAGCGGTTTTCATCCTGGAAGCGCCGCCGAGATCGGTCCTGGTTTTCACGCCGTCAAAATACAGCTCTTCGTTCGATAGGGGGTCAAGATGCGAGTGAGTGTCGTTCAGATGTATTATGCAAATGCTGACCGGAGTCGGTTCATTACCCGATGAGGAACTGCACGCGGCAACGCTCAGTATAAATCCCAGGAGGACGATAAGCTTTAACGGATGCATTGATGTCTCCTTTTTACAGGCTGTCAAAGTCTTATCGGAAGGTTAGGGCTTTTTGATAATCCTTCCCGGGCATATATCTGCATGAAAGATGCACAGCGCAAGAAAGGTATAGATTCTTCTTACCGGTTCAACAGCTCGACTGCCCGGCTATCTGTTTATTACAAACCGGTCGGTCGTTATGTTAGTCATCGGACAGCCGACTATTATAATAAGGTTTTCCTCCCCTGTGTTTCTAAGTGTATGGACCTGATTCGGGCTTATCGTTACGCAGTCGCCTTTTTTGACATCAAATATATCCGTCCACTGGACATCTCCGTCTGCCTTCAGGTCGCCGAGTTTCATTATGCCCGTACCCTGTTCAATGAAATATATCTCTATGCTGTTCTTGTGGTAATGGGGCTTGAGTTCCTTTCCGGTCCCGACCTCGGCGGCAAGTAGGGAAAGTCTTTCATTCCCTGCCATTGGTATGACTTTGACGCCGACCGCATAGTCAGTCGCGGCTCCGGCCAGTATATCATCAATATTTTTCATTCCTTTACCCCTCCAAACCCGCAGGTTTATATTGCCGCAATCAGTGCCAGGACCAGTACAACGGAAAAAATCACACTGGCGACGGCCACGGTTCCAACAACGACCCCTCCGACCAGGATGCCTGATTTCATGTAATCCGATATGATGACGCTGACCTCGGTTTCTTTCCCGGGTTCGATTTTCAGCTTGTAATCCCTTGATTTGGAAGAATTGAGCTTTCCGTTTTCATCCTTCCAGCCGCTTATCCTCAAATAATATGCACCGGGCTCAAGGTTTCCCACGTTGAATGTCGGGGCTTCAACCTGTTTTATAATCTCTGAACCGTCGCGGTCCGGTTTTCCGCTGTAAAGGGCCATTATCATGAGACGCCTAGTTAAAAGCTCGACCCCCTTGTCGCCCATGTCATCGTAGCACGACACGATGACCGAACCTTTGCCCGCGACGTTTTCCGCGACAGGCACGCGCTTTTCATTAATCGTCGAACATCCGGAAAAGAGAAAACATGCACATATTGTCAACAGGCAATATCTTCCAATCGTATTCATGCTACCTCCCGTCATTTTTCTTGTCCGTTACTGGTTGTCCGCTCGCAGGCATTCATGTCGGAATCGTTATAAACACCCTTCAGGCCGGATCATATATTATATCGGAAATTTTAATAAAAAAATTACCACGGAAAATTTTTTTAACGATTTTTTTGATTTTAAGACAACCCTGCATGTGTTGCTTTATGTCCGCAAAATGCGTTTGCCCGCCTGTCCCCTGAAAGACGGTCAGGATATCCGGTTATTCTGTCATTCATGCCTGATTTGAGTTTATAAGGGCTGGCCTATTTCTTCATTTTCATAATAAGGTGCAGCGGCCCGAGGATCGGGAGGTTTACAAGAAAGAAGAGGGCTTCAAACAAAGGGCTGCTGCCGGGCGCAGCATTTCCCCTCATCCTGCTGAGAAAGGCCTCGAACGTGTTGCCGTTCAGATTGGCGAACTCGATTTCCCTGACCAGGGCAAGGATATCCCTTGAGAGCCTCCCGCCGTAAGCGGACTCCAGTTTTTCAAGCATAACCGTATCCGGGTTGCCCCCTGTTTCCGCGTAATGCTGCGCGAATATGAGGCCCGGGGTTTCGGATGAATCCACCTCGCATCCGAGGTCTCCCTTGAGCAGGAGGCCGATTTCCTCTCCTGATATCCCGGCCCTTATGGCAAGCATGGTGTGAGTGTACGAGCAGTACACGCAGCCGTTTACGGATGTTGTCGACAGCCTCAGCTTTTCCGCAAAAGCATGGGTTATGCCCTTGTGCACGCGGGCGCCAACCGTGCCGGGCAGGCCCAGGATAAGGCCTGCAAGACCTTCTGCAAATGTCTTTAATGTAAAAATGCGTTTTTTAAACATTTATGCCTGCTCCTCGATCGAAGTGAAAAGCCTGTCCTTTTCCGAGCGCCACCCGGTAAACTCCTGCACGTTATACCTGTCAGGATATTTTTTGTAGTGCCTTGAAACCTTCTGTGCCGTCAGCCCCATCTTCAGGAGCACCGGGATGTAAGCCGGGTGTTTTAAAAAGCCGTCCATGCGGTCCGGTATGCTAGCCGCAGTGATTGCCGGATCTTTAACCAGTACGCCGCCGATATAATCTTCCTTGTGCATTATGCCCGACTCTATCAATATGTTTAAATCTTCCACTCTCAGCCTGTCAACGGTCCTGCGCGTAACTTCCAGCCCTGCGATAATAGCCCCCCTTGTCCTCTGGTATGCCGCGGCATAAGGCCAGAGGGCCGTTTTGGACGTGCTTCCGGCCTTCAGTGCTTCAGTTGCGGCTTTGGCGGCCAGATGCCCGGCATAAAGTGAAGAGGCCACGCCGCTTGCATGTATTGTGACCGTCTGGCATGCGGCCTCTCCTATCGCCATGAACCCGTCTGCAACAGGCGCATCGAGCGAATTGCTGATCCTTATCAGAGACTCCGCCGCGGATATTTTTTCATTGAAGCAACCAAGTTCATCCATGAAGCTGTCGGCCGCTGTTTTTGCCGAAAGGGCCTCTGTTTCAAAATCCTTCTTGCATCCGGTAAGGACAAAGGCCTGGCCTTTCTTGAGCGACAGGCACGAGAAAAAAGTTGAATAGACGCCGAATTTGCCCATGCGGTTCCAGCCTTCTTCGGCCCCCTGAAGGCCTTTATCGATTGCCGAGTCTGCAGCGTCATAATCGATCGTGTAGAACCTGTTTGCGGCGCTTACAATGTCCGAGCTCGATTCCTTGAATCTCATGTCAAATGAAGCCGGCAGATTGCGGGTGAGCGCGGCGCTGTAGCCGGTTGCGTCAATGACCAGCCCTGCTTTCACTTCAGCCGTTCCTTCAGGGCTTTCAAACCTGGCGCCGTAGACGCGCCTCCCTGAGCACAAAGGCGCCACAGCCCTGTATCCGCCGAAGAAATTCACGCCTTTTTCAAGGGCTTCGGCAAAGATAGAGCGGGTGAATCTGTCGAGATGAATGGCTTGAGGCATGGGGTATTCTCTGCAGTCGATCATAAAGCATTCCTTGCCGGCGGGTGAGAAAATGCGCTCGCAATCATTTTCATAGGCAAGGACATCGCCTTCGGGACAGGCCAGACCGACTGCCCCGAAGATATCCCTTTCCACTGCTAGAACGACTTGTTTCCCGAGCCTGTCCTCGTTTCCGGAATCGAAAAGGCCTACTGAAAATCCCTGCTGCGCAAGCCTTAACGCCGCAAGGCAGCCCCCGGGGCCTGCCCCTGCAATTATGACATCGAATTCCCTGCTCTCAACTTTCGGAGTTGATGTATTCTGTCCATCAGATTCACTTTGAGGACTGTCGTAATTGCTGCCTGCGCCGCATGCGGTAATGCCTCCGAGCATTATCGCCGCACCTGATGCCGCGCCAAGCTTTATGAACTCACGCCTGTCAAGATTTTTCCTTTTCATAACCCCTCATAATTCAGCCGATTCCATTCTGCCTTCAATATTCCACCTGCAGGGCAGACATCGCGAAGGCCTTGATTGTGAAGCAGAATAACTTAATACCAATTCAGAACGTCTTCCGCAAAGCCCAGGAAGTTTTTGATGTTTATTGTCCTGCCGTCGTCCAGGACGGCCTTTCCGGTAAAGTACCCGAAGACCTGGTGCTGGACGGATTTCAAAATAAGCAGGTTGACGGCGCTGGCCCTGTCTATTGCAGGCTCAAACGCCATCTCGAACCGGCCGTCGCTGCTGGTGAATATCCAGGGCTTTAAGTAGTCCGAGGTGTCGATATGAAAGGTCACATCCGTTATTTTGTGCGCCTTGCCGCTATAAAAGATGACGTTTTCCGTGGCAGGCGTGCGGTCGCTGAACCCGTAGCCAATGTTCCAGCCGAAGGGCACGCCCTCGGCCAGCCCCGAGGCCGAGCCCCAGTACCAGCGGTTCTTGTAGGTCCAGTTGCCCCGGCCCCAGTCCAGCACGCCGAAGTCTTTTCCGGGCTCAAAGGGATACCTTCTGGCCCCGATTTCGAAATATCCCGAAGCGGGCATGCAGTTAATCTTGCGGTTATAGTAGAAGGCCTTCCTGTTCTCCTTCCACGAGGTCGCTATCACCATGCTCTCAATGCCTTCGGGCTGCATCAGCGTGATCTCGCCCTTAAGCCCTTTGTTTCCATGCGCATCGACCATGCCCGGACACTCGAACCTGATGGTCCTCTTTCCGGGCGCCATCACATATTCGACAGATAGCTTCTTGTCGGCGAACCTTATGGTCCCGCTGTCTTCGCTTCCCGCAGGAAACCCGGTTTTGCCCAGGGGCAGGATGCTCATGGTATCGACCTGTTTGAAATATCTCTTCTCGAAATCAAGGAAGCATATTGCGGAGAGCCCCAGGTAACCCAGGTCGCTGACCGTGAAGGTCAGTCCGTATTTTTTGTCCCCGGAGAGCACGGCGTAATAGTCCCATTCCTTGATCCTCAGGGCTGAGGCCTTTATTGCCTGCCTGTCATATTTCCAGTAAGGAAACCTGGCCCATCCCTCTTCGGTGATATGGCCGCTGCCGTCCAAAAGGTTAATGCTTTTTATGATTTCGTTCTGCATCCACAGCCTCCGGAAATATTAATTATGATTATGTACGGTTACCATACGTTTATCCGTCGCGCATTTTATTTTTATTCCGATCGGTTCAACTGCCGTCGTGTTTATTCTTCTGCTCAAGCAGCATCATGCGCGGATAAAATCCGAACTTCCGGTAAAATCCCCAGGCATCTTCATTGCCGTCGGCAACGGCGACCCTCTTTCTGAGGACTTCCTTGGCATCCATCCATGAAAGGGCCCTTGACAGGAGTTCCGTTCCAACGCCCTGCGAGCGGTAAGCCTCCTCTATGAAAATCGATTCTATCTCCCCATGCCTTTCTTTTGAAATGAAGCTCACGCAGTACCCGACATACCTTTTCTTGTCATTATCAAAGGCGAGGTCTATGCGCAGCGTTCCCGCACCGGCAATTTTATCAAAGTAAGCCTTCCTGTCATCGAAGCCCCATGTTTCATAATGGCGCCGGAAATGGCGCGCTTTCGCATGATGGTGCTCGTTCAGCCCTTCCCAGAGGGGCCTTATCTTTTCAAGATCCTTCTCATCTGTTACCTGATAATCAATCATATCTTATCCGCCCTCGAATCATCCGGCCCTGCAGCCCTTCTCATATCTGTTCGCATATTTTAATCCGCTTCTCAAATATTGCCAGCCGAAAACTCTGTTTGTTTCAGACCACAGGATGCTGCCGGGCGTGGAGACAGGGACCTCATGCCCGATAGGGATCAGGCGCGGCAGAAAATAAGAAACCGTGAATATGAAAACCTCTACCCGATAGGAGAAGGTTCCGGCAGTGCAGGTTGCATAATGAGCCCGGCGACCGATGCCATGAAAACAGTTGAATTCAGCCTGTCGTATGATGACAGCAGCAATTGACCTGTCGGTGCCGTGCACAATGATGTCACCGTCACGCCCCGATTGAAAACATCCTTTCAAGGTCATGCTTTGATAACACCGTGAAGGCGATCATGGTCCTTGTCTTTACAATTCCTTCCACCTTTGACATCTGTCCTGTCACGACATCGGCCATCGACTGGTTGTCGGCCACCCTTACTATTGCAATCAGGTCATATTCGCCGGCAACCGAATACACCTCTGTTATCCCGTCGATCTGCACCAGTTTTTCCGCAACCTCATTTATCCTTTTTCTCTCGGTATTGATCAAAACTATTGCACTGACCATATTAAAGCCCCCTTTTTTAAGAGATATCCGGTTTCAATCGTTCCTGAACATGACTGTTCCAGAGGTTTTGCAGATACATCTGACATGATATTTCAAAAGATATATTCGAAATATCATGTCAGTTGCATGAGCATTTTTTTATCTCACCAATCTTCACTCACCACTTTTGTTATTTTCCGATATTTTTTGCAATGGCCCTGAAGAATTCGGCCGACTCGATCTCCATCTGCTCCCCGTCATTGTCATAGCCTGCATATGCGGCGGATCTCGCGATCACGATGTTGTCCCTGGGTGATACGTAGATGGCCTGGCCGTAAATGCCTATTGCCATGAAATCGCCGTCCGAGTTTTCCGGAATCCACCATTGATATCCGTATCCCATGATGGAATCCGAATTCTTCCTTTTGCCCGGCATCAGGTGCGGGGCGTCGGGAGTGACCGAATCCTTCACCCACTGCGCAGGCACAATCTGTGCACCGTTCCAGTTGCCCTGATGCAGGTAAAGCCTGCCGAAGCGAGCATAATCCCTGAGCGCCGCGCAGAGGCCTCCGAAAGCGGCCTCCATGCCGTCGCTGTCAATTATCCAGATGGCGTCATATTCCATTCCCAGGGGCTTCCAGAGCTTTTCCTCCATATAATCCGAAAGATTCCGGCCCGTTGCCGCTACTATAATCATCCCCAGTACCTGTGTATCCATGCTCACATAGTGGTTGAATGTCCCGGGTTTCATATCCGGTTTCAGCGAAGCCACGAATTTACTGAGGGGAATATTCAACGCAAAATACCTGCCCATCCTGTTTATGTCGGAATTGAAGTCGCCGTAATCCTCGTCGAATTTGACTCCCGAGGACATCTGAAGGACGTCCTTGATCCGCACCCCGTTATAACCGGACGATTTCAGTTCGGGCAGGTAATCGGTCACGGTCTGCTCGATGCTCTTGATCTTGCCCTCTGAAATCGCTATTCCGAAAAGGGCCGAGTTGAAGGATTTTGTCACGGACCATGCGATCGTTTTTGAATCCTGCGCATTTCCCAGGTAATAGTCCTCGAAAAGGATGGTGTCGTCTTTCACGACAACAAGCCCTGTTGTCCAGGTGTGGTCGATGAAGGCCTTTGTGTTCTTCACCTCTCCCTTATAGGTGTATGTTTCAGGGAGTTTCTTGAGGTCATATTTGAATTTGAAAACGTCTTTCCCGTGATGGATGGTCCTGCTGTCGAACTTATCCCCGATGCTCCTGAAATTTTCCACGACCCTGGCGGCATCGAACAGGGTAACGGCATAATACAGCCTGGCAATGCGCTTGTGGTTATAGACCCCGGCAATAACCAGGACAACAAGGATAACCGCCAGAATCTTTAAAATTGTTTTACCTGTTCTCCTCTTTTTAACTTCTTCAGCCATTTTCATTTCCCTCCATTTCCCATGCAAGTCATTCAATCAGGTTTTTTCATTTCGACATCAACCGGTTTCACGTCCATCCTGTGGTACTTCTGTCTCAGATCGACATAAGCAGGCTTTACAATCTCGTTCGCAATCCAGAACTCCTCGGCCTTTGAAAGCCGCCTGCCGTAATATTCATCAAGGTAGACCGGTTTGCCGTATTCGATCCTGAGCTTAAGAGGAAACGCAAACGGCAGGCAGATTATGTCGTCAGGCATTTTTTCCTTCGGAATGATTTTGACGACCGGACAGGCCTCGGAAAAGTTGATCAGCGCGACAGGAATTATCGGGGCTCTGTAATGAAGTGCGAGCCTCACCACTCCCGGAAAATACTTGAACACGCTGTTCCTGTCCCTGAAATGCGGGACATTGCCTTCGGGGTATATGCATATAATCCCGGGATATTTTTCACCGCCCTCTTTAAGATACGGGTCAGTGTAGTCGTACCTCAAGCCGCCCGTCATCCATAGCGGTATCCCGCCGCCCACATACCACCGGCCCCAGGCATGATTCAGAAAATGCCAGCTTTCAACCACCAGGGTCGTTATCTCCCTCGTTTTATGTCCGCAGTATTCAAGCGCGAAAATATCAAGCTCCATGCCCCCCGGATGGTTGGGCGCCAGGATGGCTGGACCGTCAGGGATATTTTCCTGCCCGATCACAAGAAGCCTGTGGTAATACTTGAAATACTTTATGAGGATCGCCTTTTTTATCCGGTTATACCTGGCGAACCTCAGGTGATAATCATCCGAGATCTTTTTATACTCGCTGTATTCCATGATGGTCCTTATTTCCCTGCCTTTACATCGACGTTCAGCTTGAGGCCTTCTTCCTTTGTTATCGATGCCCCGTAGCTCACGGAACCCTTTTCAATGCCCAGCATCTTCTTGACGGCTTTCAGGTCGGTATAAGGAGTCCAGTTGACCGCGTCCCTGCTGATATAGATTTTTATGTCCTTTAAGGCCCTGTTCCTTTCTTTTTCATCCATCTTTTCAATGCCCGCCGGAATGTTAAGCGTGAAATAAAGTTTCGTGCCGGAAGTGAGCTCGATCTTGTCGGAGGCACTGGCAAGGCCTGTCTCTACGTTCAGAGAAACGGGGATTTTGTCGCCCTTGTCGATATAAAATGCATAATTCCCGATATCACCGGTTATCCCGCTGATCTTGCTGTAATGGACGATCCTGTCCGCGTCGTAATTTTTCACGACATTGCCGGATAAGAAAGCGCAGCCCGAAAATAAAACCAGTAATGCCAGCATCAGGATCTTTTTCATGATCTTCCTCCGTACCTGTGAATTTAAAAATTCTTAAACACCGTTTCAATAATATTAAAAACAAAAAAATTGTAACATGGATCCGTCCGTCAGGGAATCTGATAGAAACCGTCGATCCTGGTGATTGCAGAGCCGCCGAAGATGACTCTTTCATGACCTTGGGGGTCCTGCTTTGAAGCGAGCCTGATTATATTCGGGTTGGACATGTCGTTGTTCTGCTCGAGGATAAGGGCTTCACCCCGCCAGAGATTGCATTTGAGCAGATGGTAGCCGAGGGCGGCGTTGCCGGAGCCTGTCGCCGGATCTTCAAGATAACCGAACGGGGCTGCAAAGACCCTGGTCCTGTAGGCCCGCAACGGGTCTGAAACATCATTGGTAAAGACCGTCACCACATCGAGGCCGCCATCTTCGCAAAATTTCCTCAGCCTTTCAAAATCCGGGGAAATTCTTAAAACTTCAGCAAGGGATTTTATCGGCACACAGAGGGTCTGGTTTCCCGCATTTACAATTCCTGGGGGAATATCCGGGCGTATTGAATCCGGACTGATGCCCAGAGCTTCGCCTATCTCATCAGGAGCGATAAAATTATCGGTGTATTCGGGCGCGGGGGCTGTTATGAAAACGCAGTCTTCGCTTGAAACCCTGTTCTCGACATCGAGCACACCCTTGTTTGTCTCTATTGTCACTAAAGGCAGCTTTGAAAGCACAGGATCTTCCTTCAGCATGTCATACATGATCGCAATCGTTGCGTGGCCGCAGAATTCAACTTCCTTCTCGGACGAGAAATATCTCAGTTTAAAGCCCGTTTTACCGGACCTGCAGATATAGCCCACTTCCGATACGAAGCCTTTCAATTCCTTGGCAATCCGCGACATCTCGTCTCGAGTGATATCATCGAAGCTTTCAGGATAAACGGCGGCAGCCGGATTGCCTGACGAGTATCCCGATGCAAAGGCGTCGAGTTTCTTGAATCTGTATTTTTTCAAACCCGCCTCCGGGGTCATATATTTTTTAAAAGGTCTGCCGTTTCAGTTTTCCGCAGCCTCAAAAAGAAAAGGCGGTCTGCTCAACATAAGGCATGCCGCATTGCCTGGGATTACCACGTTCATTTTTTCTTTTCTTCGGGTTTTACCAGGAAGCCGTTTACGAGGCTGTCCAGCAGGCTCTGCGCGCACAGGAACTCGAAGTGACCGCAGTCCCCTGTAAGCTGCGGCGCCTCCGCGCTTATCAAAACGGCAAAGGCCCTGGCCGGTCCGGGATAAACCGCGTTGTCCTGTGCGGAAGTTATTATCATAGCCCTGGCCTTCACGGCCTGGGCTGCCTTGTCTGCGGACCCGCCGAAATTTCTGAATATATCCTGTGTCATGATAGCCTTGAGCTGCCATGACCAGTCCGTTGCATTGTATTTGATCAGGGATTTTTCGGCATCGGCAAGGAAGGTATCGAAATCCCCGGGTTTTGTGTTCGAGGCACGGAAACTCGGCGTCCAGACAAACAGGTTCTGTATCGGGGTGATCTCTCTCATGATCTCATCGTTTGCAGTGCCGCATTTTTTTGCGGCCTCGATCACCCTGAGCTCTGCTGTCCAGGCAAGCATGTCATAGGATGAAAGCCTGGGAGTACCGGCAATCGGGACCGACTTATCCATGAAGTCGGGGTATGAGACCATCCACTGGAAGGCCTGCATGCCCCCCATCGATATGCCCGCAACTGCAAGGATATGGCTTATCTTCAGATGCTTCGTCAAGAGCATGTACTCTGAATTCACCATGTCCCTGATTGAGAAAAGAGGGAACTTCTCGTCCGGCTGCTTCAGGCTGTTTGATGGGGAACTCGACACGCCGTTGCCGATCGCATCGACGGCAATCACATAATACTTCCTGGTATCCAGCATCTTCCCGTCTCCGATATACCCAAGGTCGACGAGCTCCTGGGAAGTGCCTGAAAACCATGTGGTCATGAGTATGATATTCGACTTGCTCTTGTTCATGACACCCATGGTGCGGTAGGCCAGCTTGAAGTCTTTGATGACCTCGCCGCTTTCCAGCTTGAAATCTCCCATTTCCCAGAATTTGGGCGGCTCCATGGCCGCCGCCGTCCTGCATGAGAAAACCAGGACCAGGACTATCATGAATTTTCTGAAGTCTTTCATATCCGGATATCTCCTTTCGCAAACCATGTTGGATTGCTCCTGTTAACCTGCCCAAAGGACGCTTTGGCTGCATGAACCCGCACAGTCATGCATGCTCCGAGGCCAGTTGCTTGAACTTGTCGATCTGTTCAGGTCCGCCCATGATTCCGACTCTGTCTCCGGGGAGAAAAATGAAATAGCCCCCCGGATTCGGTATCACCTCATTCATACGGTCTATGCCGACCACCGTAACACCGGCCCTGTTTCTGATGTCAAGATCGGAAATGCTCTTGCCGTTCAATATGCTGTGTTCGGGAATCTCTATCCATTCGAGTTCAAGGTGGCTGGTTGCGTTCTTAAGATGAAGGAGGGTCTGGTGATCAGAACTCACATAGCACACGGGTGAATAAAGGCCTTTTCTCACCTCATCCGTATATTTCATTATCTTGGCCGGTGGTATCCTGAGTGAAATAAGCGCCTGGCGGGTGATCTCAAGGCCGGCCTCGAGTTCGGGCTGGATGATTTCGTTTACGCCGAGGTTGCAGAGCAGATTCATATCGTCAATGCCTTCGGCCCTTGCGACAATATGGATATTGGCGTTAAGGCTTCTGGCCTGCTCGGACACTATTCTGGTTATAGCCATTTGAGGTGTGGTGATAATAAGCAACCGGGCGTTTTCAATCCCTGCCGCCTTCAGCACGACTGACTGGCTTGCATCACCGAAGACCATCTGTATGCCTGACTGCTTGAAGCTCTCGTAATGCCTCGAATCTATCTCAATAATAACGAAAGTAATGTCCAGCGCCTTCAGCACCTGTGAAACATATGTCCCGGTCCTTCCCGCCCCGGCGATCACGACATGGTCTTTCAGTTTATCATTTTCAATATTGACTGTTCTCAGAACCTCATGCCTGAAATATTTCTTTTTCAGCCTGTAGAGCGGTGCTGTAAACCCTGAGACGAAAGGGGTAAGTATCATTGTGGCAACGGTCACGGCAAGCATGGTGTCATAATGCCTGTCGCTCAAAAAACCTGCGTCCTGCCCTACGCCGGCGAGAACGAATGCAAATTCTCCTATCTGGAATAATCCCAATCCCACTGCTATCGGGATGATATTGCCATAACCGAACAGGCTTACGACAGAGCCGAATATAAGTCCTTTACCGATGATGACAAGCAGAATAACAATGATGATCTCTTTGTAGTTGTTGATGAAAATCTTCGGGTCTATCAGCATGCCTACGGATACGAAGAATATCAGACCGAATATATCCCTCAGAGGTATGATATCACTCAAGGCCTGGTGGCTGTATTCCGATTCGCTCAGCACAAGGCCGGCAGCAAACGCGCCGAAAGAGAACGACAGTCCGAAAAGGTATGTTCCGTAACCCACGCCGAGGCCTGTCGCTGTTACCGAGAGCAGGAACAGCTCACGCGAATTCCATTTTACTATCCACGACATCAGCTTCGGAATGAGCTTCGTCCCGACAAATATCATCAGCCCCAGGAACACCAGGGCTTTCAATATGGAAAGGCCGATCGAAGATATATCGAGTGACGCACCGCTTAGCTGCGGCAGAATTATCATCAGAGGAATTACCGCCAGGTCCTGGACTATCAGCATGCCTATCATGACCCTGCTGGAAAGAGTGCCGAAAAGCCCTCTGTTCATAAGGGTCTTAAGCATCACCATGGTGCTCGAAAGCGAAAGCACGGCGCCCGCCCACAGGGACGATACATTGTCCCAGCCCATTATCTTTGCCATGCCGAATCCGTAGACGATTGTAAGGATCATCTGCAGCGGCGTTCCGAGAAGTGCAACCTTTCTGACCGGCTTCAGTTCCTTGAAGGAGAATTCAAGGCCCAGAGCAAACAGCAGCAGGGCCACACCTATGTCAGAAAGCAGTTCGATATTGTCTACGTCTGACACCGTAACCCCGCCGGTATAAGGCCCGACGGCAATGCCGGCAAGGATGTAGCCCAATATGAGCGGCTGCTTAAGCTTCTGAGCGATCACGCCGCCGATCAAAGCGGCCACTATTATTATTGCAATATCTGATGCTATGCCCAATCTGAACACCTTTCCTTAATTTGATTGTATTCCCGGGATGCATAAAATTGTCCTCAACATTCCAGCCATTTGCATCGTCATTCAATTATGCAAGATTCGTATCGTCAATTCGGCGGAAAAGGTTGAGCCGAACAAGGAAGCTTTTATGCTTGTAACAGGAGTAAATCATATGATGTCAATCATACATCTTATAGCATTAATGTTGAAATTTTATTATTATATGTTTTACCATTATCAGGATATGCACAATTATTGAACAGAGCAGGGCATCCTTTAGAGTATCTTTGGATGCTTGAACCCGTTGGTATAAAAGTGGAGCGGCACATGAACAAAGTACATGTTTTGAGGATCATATCGACGGTAACGTTTCTCGCCGTTCTTGCGCTTTTCATAAATTGCGGCGGCGGGGGAGGCGGCAGCGGCAGCGAATCAATAATCTCCTATTCAGCCGGGTTTTCGGTGACCTATGACGGCAACGGCAATACGGGCGGCAGTGCACCTGTGGATATGACGGGCTATGAACAGGGGCAGAGTGTAACTGTGCTTGGCAATACTGGCAATCTGGTTAAAACAGGATATAGCTTTAGGCGATGGTGTACAAAGGCGGATGGAAACGGAGATTGCTATGAGCCGGGGCGGGTTTTCCTGATGGGAGAAGCCAATGTGGCGCTGTTTGCAATGTGGGCTGCCAACCCCGCTTCTTCAGATTTCATCATCGACCACAGATGTGCGAAGCTAGAATTGATTCCGGAACAATGGATAAGCCAGGCGAAGGGCAGTCTGCACATAGCATACGGGCACACGTCGCACGGGAGCCAGATAGTGACGGGCATGTACTCTCTTCCGGGGTTTAAAGGTTCTTTGTATTCATATAATGAAGGGGGTACGGGTGGCGCACTGGACCTGAGGGACGAGGCGATAGCGAGCGGGTATGACCTCGGGAATCCTGACAGGACATCCTGGGCGGCCGCAACAAGGGAATACCTCAGAAACAATACCGGTGTTAATGTTATAATGTGGGCATGGTGCGGTCAGGTCTCTACCTCGACGGAATCCGACATAAACACTTATCTTAATCTCATGTCGCAGCTTGAATCTGATTTTCCGGGTGTAAAATTTGTTTATATGACAGGGCATACCGACGGTACGGGACTTTCCGGAAACCTGTTTATAAGAAACAAACAGATACGTGATTACTGCATTGCCAATTCCAAGATACTATATGATTTTGCAGATATTGAAAGCTATGATCCCGATTGGAATTACTATGGCGACAGACATGTGACAGGTGCCTGCAATTATGATTATGACAATGACGGGGTAACATCGCAAAGTTCTGATGAACCCCCGCTGCCGACCGGTAAAGATCACAACTGGGCGCTGGACTGGCAGAAATCGCACACAGAAGGTGTTGACTGGTATTACTGCGGTTCAGCCCATTCCCAGCCTCTGAACGCCAACCTGAAGGCTTATGCCGCATGGTGGATGTTCGCCAGACTGGCCGGATGGGACGGAGAATAATATGTTGACCACCAGCCTCATGCTCCTGAAACAGCAGGAGTTCTAAACAGTTCGGCGGCTTATCGGCTATTTTATCTCGAACCCGAATCCTTCGCCCTTTATCAGGACCTTTACCTGCTTTATCTGCTCGCCGGTGGCCATGCGGGCGAGGATCTCCCTGGATATCTCCGGCAGCAGGGTATTGGTCAGGATATGGTCCGCGTTGCGCGCGCCGCTGTCCACCTCGGTGCAGCGGGAGGCTATCGCATCGATTATCTCGTCGCCGAACACGAAATCCACCTTGCGGTTTTCCTTGAGACGCTTTGCCACCTTGTTCAGCTTCAGCCTTATTATCGCCTTCATCATCCTGTCGGTTATCGGGTAGTAGGGCACTATCTTCATGCGCCCCAGAAATGCAGGCTTGAAGTGCTTGAGCAGTTCGGGCCTTATCATCTCGGCCAGCGCCGGGGGTTCGGGCCTGGTCTCCTCGTCCTGGCTCACCTTCATTATAAGGTCGGTCCCGATGTTCGAGGTCAGGATAATGACCGTGTTCTTGAAATCTATCAAACGGCCTTCGCCGTCCTCCATCTGCCCCTTGTCGAAGACCTGGTAGAACATCTCCATGACGTCGGGGTGCGCCTTTTCCACTTCATCGAGCAGCACAACGCTGTACGGTCTGCGCCTCACCGCCTCGGTCAGCACGCCTCCCTCGCCGTAGCCCACATAGCCCGGGGGCGAACCCTTGAGGCTGGATACGGTATGCGCCTCCTGATACTCGCTCATGTTTATGGTGATGACGTTGTCCTCGCCGCCGTAAAGCAGCTCGGACAGGGCAAGCGCGGTCTCGGTCTTGCCGACTCCGGAGGGGCCGACGAACATGAACACCGCTGTCGGCTTCGACGGGTCCTCGATTCCTGCATGGGCGGTCTGGATCATCTGTCCGATTGCGGATAGAGCATGGTCCTGACCGATGATGCGCTCACCGAGCAGTGCCGGCATCTTCAGGACAGTCTCGATCTCATCGGTCATCATCTTGCCGACCGGGATGCCGGTCCAGCCCGATATGACCTCGGATATGGTCTGGGAATCGACCGCCACCTGTATCAGGGCATCCCCGGCCTGCACTTTGGCCAGCTGCTTTTCAAGGTCTTTGAGCTCCTTCTGCTTTTTTGCGATATCCTTGCTCTTCGGGTCGGCCTCGTGCAGTTCCTTTATCGCGGCCATGACCTCAATTATTTTATTTGCAAGCTCAAGCTCGGTCTTCCATTTCCTGTCCAGGGCCCCGAGCTTCTTCGTTACCTCTTCCTTTTCCTTAATGAGGGATTCGACCCTGGCGCTGTGGTCCTTTCCCATGAGCGACTCTTTTTCCAGGATTTTCAGTTCACCATCCATCTGGGTTATCCTGCGTGAAGCCTCCTCGACAGGCCCGGGGCTTGTTGTCAGGCCGATGGCCACGCGGGCGCATGCGGTATCGAGCACGCTTACCGCCTTGTCGGGAAGCTGGCGGCCCGAGAGATAGCGGTGCGTCAGGCTTACGGTATCCTTCAGCGCCTCGTCGGTGATCATGACCTTGTGGTGCTTCTCAAGGAAGGGCGCTATTCCGCGCATCATGACAACGGCCTTGGGCTCGTCGGGCTCCTCTATCTTCACCACCTGGAAGCGCCTCGTGAGGGCGGCGTCCTTTTCAAAATATTTCTTGTACTCCGCCCAGGTCGTCGCAGCTATCGTCCTCAATTCGCCGCGCGCCAGCGCAGGCTTGAGCAGGTTTGCGGCATCCCCCGAGCCTGCGGAGCCTCCCGCGCCGATCAGCGTGTGCGCCTCGTCGATGAAAAGGATTACCGGCTTCGGGGAGGCCTTGACCTCCTTGATGACCTCTTTGAGCCTGTTCTCGAACTCGCCCTTGACGCCGGCCCCGGCCTGAAGCAGCCCCAGGTCCAGCGTGCGGATTTCCACATCCCTTAATGCAGGCGGGACATCGCCCTCGGCTATTTTGAGAGCAAAGCCCTCGACGACGGCTGTTTTGCCGACGCCCGCCTCGCCGGTAAGGATAGGGTTGTTCTGGCGGCGGCGGATAAGGATGTCTATCATCTGCCTTACTTCCATATCGCGGCCGAGCACGGGGTCGATCCTTCCGGCCCTGGCCTGCTCCGTAAGGTTGATGGTGAACATATCGAGCGCCTTTGTTCCGGCGGGCCTGGCCTCTGCCGAGTCCCTGCCTGATGGCTGAACGCCCTTTGAAGCCGCAGGCCCTGCGTCTTCAGCCGAGCCGGCAACTATGTCGAGCAGGCTTTTTTCCAGTGTTTCAAGGGATATCTTCTTGAGCGCCTCCGATGTGGAATAGAGCATGCGCGCGCTCTGGTCGTCTCCCAGCATGGCAATAATGATGTGGCCGGAGCGTACGGCGTCGGCCTCATAATCAATCGATGCAACCATCCATGCGTCCTCTATCATGGCCGGTATGCGCGGGGAAAAAACCGGCGTGCGGGCATTGCCTGTTTTGAAGCCTTCTATAGTCCGCGTAAGATCGGTTGAGAAACGGTCGACGTTGATCTCGAAATATCTCAATATCTTGTGCAGGTCGGTGTTCTGGGCGTCGATGAGCTTGAGCATGAAATGCTCGACCTCGATCTCATAGTTGGTCTTTGACATGCAAAGCCCGGCAGCCGTTTCAAGGGCAGTGCGGCAGGCTGGGTTCAATTTTCCGATTAGCGATTTCAGGTTAAGAAGCGCCATGTATCCTCCTTAAAAAGTATTAAGTGCTGAGCGGTCATTGGAGAGTTGAGAGTTTAAAAAGCCTGATTTCTTATTCCTGTTTAAAGCATAAAGCCCAAAACATAAATCGTTTTTTTGCTACCGCCGGCATTTCTTTTTCTATCCAGGTTTCCAGTCAGGATGAAGCAGCAAAGGCCGTGGCAGGGAAGGGACGCGAGCATGCCTCTTAACTGACAAGATGATGAACCGAAAAGCTGATAGGCAGGATCAAAGGCTGTAAAGGTCCTGTTTAAAAGCTCAACAGCTTGTTCATATGCCGCAATGTTGAGCCAAAGAAGCGGCAAAGGGATGTGAAGTTATTACGCCCTGTATCAGGCGCCGTCCAGCCCATGCCTCTCATGCTCAATAAACCAGGCGTCCGGCTGTTCGAGATAAAACTTCATGTCTTTGAGCGTCCTGAAATGCGATTCCTCTTCTTCAATCAGGCTCGAATAAAAGGCCTTTTCATTTGCGTCGCCAGCTTTTCCGAGCTGGATAGTGTAAAAGTCTATGGACTTCACTTCAAGGTCAAGGCCGGTTTCGAGCGCCTGCATTTCTGCGGCTGCGGGCACAAGGCTGTCCTTGTTTTCTCTGGCCAGTCTACTGAAAATCTCTTTTATCCCGGCATGCGCCTTGTCATGCTCGGTCCTGGACCAGTTGCCGGTCATATTGAGCGATTCGCTTATATGCTTGATCCTGTCCATGTGGGTCACCTCGGCATCGGCAAGGTAGGCGAACATTTCTTTGGTGACCGTGTTCTGCGCCGCGTTTGAAGCCTTCCTGTAGAATGCCATGCCGTCGATTTCCAGCTGCAGGGCCTTTTCGAGGGCCTGTAAATTAGCTTCTATGCTCATAATATCCTCCTTTACTTCCATTTATCATTCAAGCCCTGCCTTTGATTCGGGCCATTGACGGCCCTCACCCTCCGGGCGTACCTTTGGTGCGTCAATTTTCGTGAAGCGAAAATTTGTTGGCTGCGTCGGAATGCTCCTCGGAGTACGTCAAAAGTACACCTGCGTCGCTTCCTCCTTGCCGCCTCGGCATCATCTTGAATGCTAAATGGAATGGTTTGTGTCATATGTGTTTTCCTAACTTCCGACCTTAGTCGCTTCGCGGTCTGCCTTATTCTACCGCCCTGTATGTTATATGTTAACAGGTTAGATAATCAACTGTGGAATTGAATTTTTTGGCAATTATTTATCTTTTTATCTTTACAGGTTTTTCAACTATCAATAACTGATTTAGTTGTATTCTACAAAATATTATAACTAAGTATTAGACTTAATTAATTCAAAAGTGACAGGGTTGAATTCATAGTGGTCTTTTTGGAAATCATAATTGGCTACTCTAGACTGTAAAGCAACTCGAATCTCTCGCCAAAAGGGGCGCTCACTTCCATCGTCTTCTCGATGTGGATGTTCAAGAGCATACGATGCTAATGCTTCACCCCATTCTTTGCCTTTGAGGCTCTGGGGATGCTTAGCTGAAAATTTCTTATATCTTTCCTCGAAAATACGACTGCAATCCACACCTGACCAATTTGCATTGCGTATCACTTTGCCAGAGAAACCACCTGTTTCATAGATTTTTGCGGCAATATCTGAAAGTTCATAGATTGTGAAATTTGAAAACTCAAAATCGGGTTTATGAGCAGCAATGAAACCTATAATGTTTTTCTGCTTAATTTGGCGCTTAACCAATTTAACATTTGCAGCAACATCAGTATCAAAGGAAATCATGCTAAAACGTCTCAATGCTTTATCTTCTTTTAGACAATCTCTTAGTTTCAGTGCCACATTTTGCTTTGAGGTCGCTATGTTTCCATGTAGATTCACCAATTCAACACCTATTTTTGATAGCTCGGGAAGAATCTTTAGTATCGCATAATATTCTGTATCCCCTTCAACATACCAACGAATAACACTGCCAGTGAAAAGTCTGTGGTACAACGCTATATAAGGCCTGCTATGCAATTCATCATCAAGAGGTCTTTCGGAACCGTATATATTAGTTCGAACACCATGGGACCACATTCCATAGGCTTGGTCTTCTTCTTCCCACTTTTCAGAAGTGAAATCTTCAAAAGCTCGTCTGATTACTTCTGCCATATGTCTAAACCAGAGAGCCCCTGCAATATGTCCTTTCAACCTCTCACGTTGGCTCCAGCTTGAAAGACGAAGCAAGAGATATAAGCTTCCGTTATCATCAATATTAGCAGCATCAAAACGTAAAGACTCGTGAATCTTGCGCCAATCTGTTGAATTTAAAGAAACTACCAACTGCCTTATTTTATCACGATAACATTCACGATGTTTCTTGAAATTTTCTTCATTCATTATTCCTGATATTGATAGATGACCAGTAATTTTAGGCCAATAGATTGGCTCCAGCAGGATTGCGAGGTTAACTACCTGATCCCATTGACTTGTCATTTCGCCAATTTGTTCTACATTTTGCATTAATGATAGTGCACATTCAATAAGTCCAATCAAAGAATCCCTATTAATAGTTGAGGATGTTGCAATATTAAGTTTACAGGCTTCAAGTATTTTGAAAAGTGTGTACATCCTGAAAGGGTGAAATAAGGGGCCACCATTGTAATTCGTGCCATCACTAGAAAGCCACCTTCGTCTATAAAAATCACCGGGATCGCCTGTTATAATACCCCATACTGAAATACCTCGTTCTGAAGAGAATCTAATGAAACCACCTTCATCTTGCAGACGGTTCTGTCGTAGCAAACCAAGCTCATCGGTGTATTCTTCAATTATTTGATGAAAATCAGGTGTGGTATTTTGCTTCATATTTACCTTAGAGTCTAACAATTCATTATTCTGCCACAGTATAAAATAAAATCAGAAATCAGCCTTTTAAATCCCGGGAGCTATCATGAATTCCCCCTTCTTGGCTTTGCTTGATTTGATATTTAATGATTATACAGTAAAGCGTTAATTATGCCTCCCATTAATTTTCAATTCGCAGGTGTTGCATGCAGCTTAAGGCCGAGTGCATGAACAACTTTTAGAATTGTGGCAAATTCGGGATTACCTTCAGGAGATAGCGCTTTGTAAAGGCTTTCTCTTCCGAGTCCTGAATCTCTAGCGATCTGAGCCATTCCCCGCGCTCGGGCTATATCCCCGATGGCGGCTGCAACAAGCGCAGGATCACCATCTTCAAGGGCAGCCTCTAAATATGCTGCCATATCTTCTTCAGTCTCAAGGTGCTCTGCTGCATCCCATGGTTTAGTTTTTGTTTTTTTCATATTCAACTCCTATGTCTGTTTCGCCAGTTCGATAGCTTGCCTGATATCTTTTTTCTGAGTGCCTTTTGTTCCACCTGCAAGAAGTATTATCAATGTGCTACCTTTCTGAATAAAATAAATCCTGTAGCCTGGACCAAAATCAATTCTAAGCTCTGAAACACCTTCACCGACAGGCTTAACATCACCTGGATTCCCAAGAGACAATCGCCTGATCCTGATGTCAATCCTCATTCGAGCATGACGGTCGTGAAGATTATCAAACCATTTTGAATATTCCACAGTTTGGAGAACTTTTATCATTATATTGTACAGTATCCTTTAGGATACAATATTTCAAGAGAAACTTTATATCCCATTCCTTTTTGAAGACATTTTTGCCCTGAGACTTTTTGTGCTGGATGTTCTTCCGCTGTCAGCATCAGCAATACCTCTGCTTACAGAATCGAGAAATGATTTTCTATAAACGAGATCGTCATAGTCTTTTGATATGCCTGACTTGAAATCGGTAATTGGAATAATGTCATTGTTTATTGAAACTTCTTTCATGATTATATTCCTTTCGTAGGGTGCCTTGTTCTAACGCCTCGCATAACCTTCCGGCAAAAGAGTGAAAGGATTTGCCGGCCTGAGTTTATTCAATCACCGAACAGTCTAACTTTTTCCCGATTCGTCACGCTCTTTGAAAACCTCTTTCGCCGCGAACAGTCCGTTGAGCGCAGCAGGAAATCCGGCATAGACCGCCATCTGCATGATTACCTCTACGACTTCCTGCCGGCTACAGCCGACATTCAGTGCCCCGTGAATGTGGACCTTCAATTGAGGGGCCGCATTGCCGAGGGCCGTAAGGGCCGCAACAACAGCAATTTCGCGGGATTTGAGATCAAGGGCAGTGCGGGAGTAGATATCTCCGAACGGGAACTCAATCAGGTAGCGGGCAAAATCAGGTGCTATATCTTTCAGACTTTCGATGACGCGTTCTCCGGCTTCTCCATCGACCTCTTTAAGCTTTTCCCAGCCTCTCTGGTAGCGATCCTTATTTTCCATTTCCTTCCCTCCCAATGACGGCTTAACTAATGTTTATACCGGAAAGAGCTGATTGTGTAAAAAACTAATTCTTATGCTAGTTGCCTGCGTCCGGCCCCTGATCGTCATGCACTTGCAGGGTCTTAGCGTAGTGCTTTTTGGCCGTTTCGGTAACCCGTCCGATAAAGTCGCTCTTGGCCTCGGTATAGGCTGTCCGGTCATTTTGGTGCACCCTTGATAGTCTCACCTTGAGATCGCCGTATTCCCGGGCGGTGTCTGGATGTTCGATGAGATAGTCCCGGAACAGGAGCCTGTCCCAGTGTTCGAACCGGGACTCGACCATGTGGATGTGATGCGTCCTGTTTCCGCTGCCGTCACGCTTGATAAACCACGCATAATAGGGCGGCGTATCGTCTCCTGATGTCGGCCTCCAGAAGTAATCATAGCCCTGAGCTTCGAGGATGGGCGCAATTATCCGCCTGGTCTCGTCAAGGCTTGCCACCTCGACCAGTATATCCACAACGGGCTTGGCCGGAAGTCCGGGGACGGCGGTGCTGCCGAAATGCTCGATCCTCTTGATGAGACCCTCGGGCAGGCTGGCCAGCAGATGGAACCGCTCCTGCTCAAACAGTTCCGGCCAGCAGGGATCGTACGGAACAACGGCCGCTTCCTCTTTCACCACGCGGGCTATCTTTTCTTCAAGCGTTTCCAAGAGCTTCCTCCGTTTGAGGCAATGTGACTGGAGTGTGAATCCTTCTTTATTTCATATTCAAATAAATATAATATTGCGAACCAATATCAAGTAACTTTTGAAGATCAAACAAAGGAGGTTGTTCATGGCTCAGAACTCAAAGGAACAGAAAAGGGCAAAGGTTATCGGCGTGCTGAACAAGGCCAGGGGCATGGAACTGCAGGCCATTGCCCAGTACATGAACCAGCACTACAATCTCGATGACATGGACTACGGCGAACTGGCCGCCAAGGTCAAGCTCATAGCCATTGACGAAATGAGGCATGCCGAGATGTTTGCCGACAGGATAAAGGAGCTTGACGGAGAGCCTACCGTCGAGCCTTTGAAGAAGGCTGAAAAAGGGCAGAAAATGCAGGCCATATTCCCGTTCGACGCCAAGCTCGAAGACGATACGATCGATCAGTATAATCAGTTTCTCCAGGTATGCAGGGACAACGGCGACAACATAAGCGCGAAACTTTTTGAGGCGATAACCGACGAGGAGCAGATCCACTTCAATTATTTCGACAATGTCAGCGACCATATTGCAAAGCTCGGTGAAAAATACCTTGCCCAGATCGCCGGGACCCCTTCGGCAACCGGCCTGAACTCGCAGGGCTTTGTTGCAAGGCAGGGCGCGGGAGGGCCGGCCGCCGCGTGATCTGTGCAGGGCGTGATAAAAAATCGCCTGCGAAGCATAATCAGACAAAAAGATCGACCGGCTTGAATGCACTGACATCAAACAGCCCCTTATCCGTCAGCTTCAGTTCAGGTATGACGGGAAGGGCCAGGAACGAGAGTTCCATGAAAGGCTCCCTGTGCAGCGAGCCCAGGTCCTTGGCGACACTGCGCAGCTTTTCCCAGGAGGCGGCAACTTTCTTGAGCGGCTTGTCCGACATAAGGCCTGCAACCGGCAGGGCAAGGCTGGCGATGACTTTTCCCTCCCTGACCGCCGCCAGTCCCCCCTTCATCCTCTCAACCGCTTTGGCCGCCATATAGATGTCAGTATCATTGGTTCCTGCCGAGATTATGTTGTGCGAATCGTGGGCCACACTCGATGCGATCGCCCCGGACTCGAGGCCCAGACCGTGTACAAAGCCTAAACCGAGATTGCCGGTAGCCCTGTGCCGCTCAATTACGACCACCTTGAGAATATCGCTTTTCACGTCGGGCAGGATCAGGCCGTCCCTGACATTGGGCTCCATGACCAGGCCGCGGGTGATGACCTGTTCGGGTATGATGCCGATTACGCGGATTTTCCGGCCCGTATCCTTCACCCTCAGCGAGTTCTCATCAAATGGCGCAACATTCATGCGCCTGAGCTGTCCCGAAACAACGGGAGCCGGAACAGACGCAAGGATTTTGCCGCCGTCAAATACCATGCCGCCACGCTTTATGACCTTTTCAACCCTTACCGGTTTGATCGATGAAAGGAGGACAATATCCGCCCGGTAACCGGGTGCAATGGCGCCGATGCCGTTCAGCCCGAAATGCTGAGCCGTGTTGAATGAAGCCATCTTGATGGCAGTGACAGGGTCCAGCCCGAGCTCAACCGCCAGGTCGATCAGGTTGTTCAAGTGCCCTTTCCGCATGAGGTCATGGGGATGCAGGTCATCTGTTACAAACGAACATCTGGGATTGTTGAAGGGTGTGACAAAGCCTATCAGGTCCCTCATGTTTTTGGCCTGCGTGCCTTCCCTTATCATCAGGTGCATGCCTGCCGAAACCTGCGCTCTGGCCTCTTTCATCATGGAGCATTCATGGTCCGAACTGATGCCTGTTACGGCGTAAGCATTGAGATTGTTTCCGGTCACGAGCGGGGCATGTCCGTCGATCGTCCTTCCTGAAAAGGCGAGCAGCTTTTCAAGCACCGGGCTGTCGCCTGCAATGACGCCCGGATAGTTCATGACCTCGCCAAGCCCGAGGATGCGCGGGTGGCCGATGAACTTTTTCAGCGTCTTTGCCTCCAGGGTTGCCCCGGCCGTTTCAAAGGTTGTGGCCGGCACGCATGAAGGTGCCATGTAATAGATATCGACCGGCAGGTTCAGAGACGCATCGAGCATATATTCGATGCCTTCGGTGCCCATTACATTTGCTATTTCATGAGGGTCAGCCACGACTGTTGTGGTCCCGCAGGGAAGCACGGCGCGGGCGAATTCAGACGGGGACAGCAACGTGCTTTCAATGTGGATATGCCCTTCAACGAGTCCGGGTATGACGAACTTGTTCTTTGCATCGATGTTGACCCTGCCGTCATAGCTTCCAAGACCTACTATGACGTCTGAATGAACGGCGACATCGCAGATGTTTATGCCGCCGGTAAATACGTTTACGACATTGCCTTCCTTCAGCACTAGGTCGGGCTTTATCGAGCCCCGTGCGGCGTCAATCCTTGCCTTGAGCATTTTCCTTGTCACAGTTTTCTCTTTCATGATTTAGTTACCAAGGATATTGAATTTTTTAATGTTTGTAACCCGTTTTTTATGCCGTCTCCCGGCGCCGGTTTCCTTGCGGCCTTTTACCCGGCCCTGAACAGGAACCCTTTTGAAACAATCTCTCTTATGTGGCTGCAGAACCCCTGCTGCAGGTTTTCTACCGGGGCCTTTACAGCTGATGAAATCCCGGCCAGGAGCCCGGCAAGCAATTGCCGTCCGTCAAAGGAGATCGTCTGATTCCGGAACTTTTTCTTTATCCAGTCCCGGAAAGTTCGGCATTGTCCGAGAATAACAGAAAAGGACAAAGTAGTCAGTAGACAGTAATGTTTTTAATCCTTATATTGTTGTTATCATAATCAACACGACAGGAGCAGGCAGCAGAAGCCCGACTTTTCTGCCGGCTTCAGAGCCTTGTTCACTGGACAATATTTTTAAGCGAGGTAAAGCCATGCAGACATTCACACAGGATAACAGGGCAATGAAGATTGAAACCCCTCTTGGAAAAGATGTCCTTATCCTTACAGGCTTTTCAGGGACTGAAGGGATATCGAGCCTGTTCAGGTACGAGCTTGAAATGGTTTCGGAAAAAAACGACATCAAATTCGAAGACATAATGGGCAAGGCCGTAACGGTCTCATTGATGCTGCATAACGGCGACTGGCGATATTTTAACGGTATCATATCCAGCTTCAGACAGACACGCGGCGCGGGCGGGACGGAAAAGAACCTTCAGCTGGCCCAGTACAGGGCGATAATGGTCCCTTCCTTCTGGATATTGTCCCGTACAACGGATTCAAGGATTTTCCAGAACATGAAACCTTTGGAGATTATTGACAAGATACTGACTGAGAAAAAGCTTATGAACTACAGGATCGACGAGAAGGAGCCGTACATAAAGAGGGAATATTGCGTCCAGTACAACGAAACGGATCTGAACTTCATATCCAGACTGATGGAGCACGAGGGCATCTTCTATTTCTTCGAGCACCAGAACGGCAAGCACACAATGGTCATTGCGGATTCCGCTGCGGCCCATAAGCCGTGCCCGGGCCAAGAACAGGCGCAGTGCCAGATAAGCTCGGGCAGCCTTCGTGAAAAAGACTATATCACCGGGCTTGAGCGCACGGTCGACATAAGGCCGGACAAATATTCCATGGCTGATTTTAATTTCAAGATGCCCGCGACAGACCTCAAGGTTGAAAATGATACGAAAATCCCCATTGGTCCTCCGGGGAGGGAATTCTATGATTACCCGGGCTATTATGAAAACAGGAAAGACGGCGACACTATTGCTAACATCCGCATGCAGGAAGAAGAGGCGATGATCACGGTGATCTCGGGCAGCAGCAGGTGCCGGGCCTTCATTTCAGGATACCGGTTCGAGCTGCAGGACCATTACAGGGAAGACATGAACAAGAAGGAATACGTAATCACGGCCATCAGGCACGAGGCCAGGGAAGATGTCGGGGCCGGCGGAGAATCGGTCGATGCAAAATATGAGAATTTTTTCTCATGCATTCCGCATGAGGGCACGTACAGGCCCAGGAGGGAGACTCCCAAACCCAGGGTTTACGGCACACAGACGGCCATTGTTACAGGCCCCAAGGGGGAGGAGATTTACACGGACGAGCACGGCAGGGTAAAGGTACAGTTCCACTGGGACAGGGAAGGTAAAAAGGATGAGAAGAGCTCATGCTGGATCCGGGTGGGACAGGTATGGGCGGGCCAGGGCTGGGGAGCGGTCTGGATACCCCGCATAGGCCAGGAGGTTATTGTCGATTTCCTTGAAGGCGACCCCGACAGGCCCATAATCACCGGCAGCGTCTACAACGGCCACCAGACACCGCCTTATGCGCTGCCCGCTAACGCAACCCAGTCCGGCATCAAATCGCGCAGCAGCAAGGGGGGCTCGGACGCGAACTACAATGAGATACGCTTCGAGGACAAGAAAGGTTCGGAGCAGATACAGGTCCATGCAGAGAAGAATATGGATACGACGGTTGAGGCCAATGATACGCTCGATGTGGGCGGCGACCGCAAGGTTCATGTAAAGGGACATTTCACTGAGAACATCGACAGCGGCGAAACCCGGCAGGTCGATTCCGGAGCCAAGGAGACAATAAACGGCGGTATGACGCAGATAATCAATGGCGGCGAGAAAAGGACAATAAGCGGAGGTATCACCGAAACGGTGGACGGCGGTGAAACACGGACCATTAATGGTGGGATAACCGAAACTGTCGTCGGCGGTGAAACACGGACAATTTCAGGGGCCATTACTGAAGCGGTGAGCGGAGCCGTTACGCAGAACATTGGGGGCGGCATGACCATCAACTCGCCTGCCGGTATCACAATCAATGCCCCGGCAGGTTACACTGTCGTGGCCCCGGGAGGGAACAAGACGGTGGACTCATGGTTTACAAAGATCGGCGGCAAGGATGAAGACCTCTTTGCGGTCCAGACCGCGATCCTTTCCATGCAGACAACCATTGCAGGACTTTCCACGGCCATGCAGGCCACAAAGATTGACGTTACGGGGATTGCGCTTGAGAGGTGCGGGGTGAAATCGGCCAATGAGCCGCTGACGTTCAAGCAGGCTTCCACCAAGCTCAAATCAGGCGCAATAGGGCTTTATATGTACACGCTCACGCTTATCGACTAGGGGAGGGTGGGACATGGCAGGAAAGACGACGCTGACGGAAAACCTGATATTTATAATTATTCTGGGCATTGTGCTTGCAGTAACAGTAGGTCCAGTAATCTGGAACCATTTCAAGAGGGGAGCGGTGCTCAGCAGCGGCATAGAGGCAAACGCCAGGGTTGTGGACGTGACCGATACCGGCAGGCGTCACAATACGAATCCGGTTGTGAATATCAGGCTCGTCGTAACCGATTCGGCCGGAAAGGATTTCAATGCCGAAATAACCCTGCCTGTTTCGCCTCTTAAGCTTGCCGGCTACAAACCAGGGGCAGTCCTCAGGGTCAAATATGACTCCAAGAAACCTGAAAATGTGGCAATTGTGGATGTCGGCACGAAAGGGCAATAGGATTTGAAGACGATCAAACCCCAGAAGCTGGGCATACTTACAAGGTGTTTTGAATTCAGGAGCAGATTCTACTTTGCAGCCAGCGTCCTTATGTATGTCCCGCTTTCAGACAAGCCGGAGCTCTATTCCGAGGCGGGCATGTGGAAATTTGCGGCCGCCGAACTCGGAAAAGATGCGGCACTGGATGCCTGCATACCAAAGGAGAAACCTGAATTCCTTGCCGTGGGCTCGGCCTTTGTCCCGGGCAGGGAAAAAAGCATAGGCTGCTCGGTCAAAGTGCGTCTGGGAAATATTGAGAAGGAACTTTATGTCTATGGCGAGCGTTTCTGGAATGCGGGCGCACCCAGTGAGCCCGTAAGCTTTAACAGCATGAAGATCGATTGGGAGCATGCCTACGGCGGAGAAGGCTTTGAAAAAAACCCCCTCGGCAGGGGCTTCAGGCCGGTAAACATCAAAGACATGACAGTACAGCTGCTTCCCAATGTCCTCTATCCGGATGAAAGGATACTCTCGCCTGAAAAACAGCATGAACCGGCATCATTCAGCCCAGTGGATTTTTCCTGGCCCCAGCGCTTTTCAAAGGCCGGAACGCATGACGATAAATGGCTGAAAGAGGATTTTCCGGGTTTTGCGCCCGACATAGACTGGACGATATTCAACTGCGCCCAGCCGGACCAGTGGCTGGAACACCCGCTTAAGACCGACGAAAACTTTCAGATACATAACATGCACCCTGAGAAACCCATCATAACGGGAATCCTGCCCGGCTTTTCGGCCAGATGCTTCATCAACAGGATTAAGGGTGACGGTGAAAGTTTTGATGAAATACCGCAGAGGCTTACAACGGTATGGTTTTTCCCACATGCCGAGCGGGCAATACTTGTCTACCAGGGTTTGTGTGAAGTCAGCGATGAGGATGCCTCCGATATTTCCCATATAGTCATAGGCGCTGAAAATCTAGGCGAACAGAAACACAAAGAGCATTATCTTGATGTCATGAGGCTAAGGCTGGACAAGGAAAAAGGGCCTCTCTATGCGCTAAGGGATTCCGACCTGCTGCCCGATGGGCTTGAAACCATCAATGCAGAGGTCGCCGAAGACAAGGCCATGTTTGAAGGCGAGGGGCTTATACGCAGGAATCTCGGCAAACGTGCGGCATTGGAAACGGAGAAGGCCCGCGCCATTGTTGCCGGATACGGCCTTGATCCCGATCTTCATGGACCCCGGACACCTAAGCCAGAAGAGCCTCTGCCCGACCTTGAGCACCTGCCGGAATATATGGATAAACTTTTTGCCGAGGCAGAAGAGCAGAAAAAACTTGCCGAGGAAGGAAAGATCAGGAGCCTTAATGAAACCGAAGGGCTCTTTAAAAAGATGGGCATGGACTTTAACGTGATTCGCGAAGAAGTTGAGCGCAGACCTAAGGGACCGCCCGATTTCAGCGCCCGGGCCCAGATAGACGCCCTGAAAGTTCTGGCGGACAAGCTGCGTTCCCAGGGGATCGAGCCTGTCGAGATCGATGCATACCTGGCCGACGAAGCATTCTGTAAACGTCTCTATGAAGGTGAGGAAAAACTTAAAGAGGCCTACCGGATAAATGCCCACAATCAGGATGCTGCACCGGCCATGCCTGATGAGAAATCTCAGACAGTCCGTGAATCGGTCATGAAAGCGCATTCAGAAAAGCATGCCTTATCCGGAGCCGACCTGACAGGAGCGGACCTTTCCGGGCTTGATCTTAAGGGCGCAGATTTTGAAGATTCATTCCTTGAAAGCGTGAACTTCACCGGGGCAAATCTTGAAGGCTGCAATTTCAGGAATGCGGTCCTGGCGCATGCGGCATTGAATGAGGCCCGTCTGGACGATGCTGTCTTTGGTGGTGCAAACCTCGGAGGGGCTCTCCTTGTCAATGCGAAGGCAAACAGGGCGGATTTCAGCGAAGCGATCCTGGCACAGGCCGACCTGAGAAGCGCCAGTTTTTCAGGAGCTCTTCTAACAGGGGCTGATTTTTCAGGGGCAAAATTTGGAAACACGGATTTTTCCGGTGTTCAGGCCAAAATGGTGACATTTTTTGAGACAGACCTGGCAGGGCTGATTCTTAAAGGGGCGAATCTCGATAAATGCAACTTTCTTAGGGTTAAACTCAACGGCGTGGATTTTACTGCGGCCTCTCTTGTCTCGGCCGTTTTTCTCGAGGTTAATGCAGGCGCGGTTAATTTCATGAGCGCCGACATGACCAATGTGCGTTTTGTTCAGAAATGCAGTTTTGACAAGTCCGACTTTTCCGGGGCGATCCTGAACAATGCGAACCTCAGGGGCACCAGCCTTAACGGGTGCAATTTTACTGCTGTGCAGTTGAACGGGGCCGATCTGAGCGAATGCAGCTTGAATGAAGCGAGGTTTTATCGCACGGTCGCAAAGGACGCGCGATTTATCAAGGCGGAGCTCAAAGGCTCGGTTATGATATCCATAAACGCAATGAACGCGTCATTTCAAAGGGCTGATCTGAGGGGCGCCAATTTCAGCGGGGCCAACCTTTTTCAGGCTGATTTTGCAAGAGTGTATGCCGATAATGAGACCAAGCTAGGTGAGGCCTTGACTGCGAAAGTCAGGGTCTATCCGCGCAGGAAGCAGCTTAACAAAGAGGGCGACTGACTATGGACCGTGAAACGCTGTGCAGCATGATAAGCCGGGGCGAGCAGATTTCAAAGGCCAGTCTTGCCGGGCTCAACCTCTCGGGTGCAGACCTGTCAGGCGGTATCTTCGAAGATTGTGATTTCAGCAGGACCAGCCTGAACGGTGCATCATTCAAGGAGTCGATCCTTGTAAGGTGCGGATTTGACAATTCCGATCTGAGCAAGGCCGGATTTCACCTTGTGAGCCTGCATATGTGTTCATTCAAATCGGCGAACCTTATGGGCTCGGATATGAAGGCAGCCCAGATAAGCCAGTGTGATTTTTCGTCTGCGGATTTTACAGGGGCTGATTTAAGGATTGCTGCAATAGCCCAGAGCAGGCTTGAATATGCTAGATTCTGCGGTGCTGACCTTGAACGCACCGCATTTGTTGAAGTCGAAACGGCTGGGATTGATTTTTCTGGGACTGTTCTGCCGCAGACTGTACTGGTGAAGGCCGATTTGAGAACGGCAAGACTTGCCGGAAGCAGCTTGAGAATGGCGGTTCTTATTGAAGCAAACCTTGCAGGACTGAGCCTTGCAGGCCAGGATTTTTCCCTTACACAATTCATGGGTGCGGACCTTTCAGGCTGTGACTTGAGAGGGGCCAACCTCACCCAGTGCAATTTCAAGGGTGCCGACCTCAAAAAGGCGATCCTGGCGGGTGCCAGGGCGAACAATGCCCTTTTTGTTGAAGCCATGCTGAATGAGACGGTTCTCCGTGATGCGGAACTCTACCAGTCGATTTTCATTGATGCGGATCTTGGTCTTGCGGACTTATCAGGTGCTGACATGCGGCAGTGCATTCTTGCAAAAGCAAAATGCGTGCAGACCAGGTTTGTAAATGCCGACCTGACCTATGCAGACTTTTCACATGCAGACCTGAGAGCGGCGAATCTCTATGGGGCAAAAATGTTCAGGGCGAAGCTGCATGGGATTTCAGATCAAAAAGCGGTTATTACGGATCGGGCTTCGGCACTGGGTAATGAACCTGAACTGTTAAAAGCGGAAAACTGGGAACCGGTCTATTAAGCTGTAAAATCAGCTGGCAGGCTTGTAAGCCGTCGGGCTGTCAGGAGGAGGGTTTTACTTGACAGCATTGTGGCTTATCGGCTCATTAGCTATAGTAGAAAGGGGTTAATTATGAAACAGGCATTGAATCAGGCAGCCAGGCAGAGTTATCATATCCAGGCAGACGGTATTGTCACCGGTCGTGAGAGAGATTTCGTCACTGTCGATTGTGAATATGGAGAACTTTTTGTCAGGCGTGCGGTGAGCTGTCTTGTCGAGCCTGCCGCAGGAGACAGGGTTCTGGTGGCCGGTGATCTCAATGAAGGCCTTTTTATCATAGCAGTTCTGGAACAGGGGAATGCATCGGCCACAAGAATAACCGTTGACGGCGACCTTCATCTGGGGGTCCCGAAAGGCCGCTTCAGCGTCGTTTCATCACAGGGGGTTGATCTGGTGTCTGCCAGAGACATATCGATGACATCATCCGTGTTTGCCGTCCGCTCAGATAAGGGGCATGTTTTCATTGACCGGCTTTCATATGTCGGCCGCAAGGTTCTGGCGCAGGCCGGGGCTTTCAAGTTTGTAGGCGGGATATTCGACACAATTGCCGAACGCATCAGCCAGAAGGTCAAACGCAGCTACAGGGTTGTTGAAGAAATTGACCAGGTGCGGAGCAATCAGATAGATTACAGGGCGGAAAAGAACATGAGCCTGAAAGGACATAATGCCCTTGTCACGGCGGATGAACTGGTCAAGATAGAGGGCGACCAGATTCATTTGGGATGAAAAGATAGTTATAAGTTATAAGTGGTGAGTGGTGAGAAAAAGCTGTTAAGCTGTTAAGCAAAAATGGAACAGAAGAGACCACGATGCGAACTGGAGTGAGATTTTGAAGATGTTAAAAATTACCAATTCTATTTTGCATTCAAAATGATGCCGAAGATGCAAGGAGAATTGGAAAAATAAACATGCAGGGCGTCAGAACAAAGCAGCCGGGAAGCGACGAAGCAGAGGAATGAGACATACTTTTAGCGTATGCCGCAATGACGAGGTGAGGAGCGACAAGGGCATGCAAGGTTATCACGCCCTGTTTTAGGAGGAAAAAATATGTTTGCCAACACCCAAATGGGCGGAATGGATACGGGATTTCCCGATGTCTGTCTGACACCGACACCTGCGGGCCCGGTGCCCACGCCTTATCCGAATATTGCCAACGGACCGATGGGCGTGCCCGCCGCATACAAGGTCCTCATGATGTGCGCACCGGCCCATAACATGAGCACTCAGGTCCCGCTTACCAACGGAGACAATGCAGGGGTTAATACCGGCGTTGCATCAGGCATGGTTATGGGGCCGTCAAAGCACCTTACAGCATCATTTACCGTGCTTGTGGGAGGCATGCCTGCAACAAAGCTTACAAGCGCTTCTTTGCAGAATTCCACAAACTGCCCCGGCGTGCGTGTGGCGCCGAGCCAGACCAAGGTGCTGCTCCTTGCGCCATAGAATCTGCAGGGGACAGCAGTTTGATTTATATGTCACCCATCGCCGGCAGCAACATTCAAATAAGTTCAGGGAGGAAAACCGGATGAAACGTTTGGCTCTAACAATTGCGGCAATAGTCTTTATAGTGTGTCCAGGCAGCCTTCTGGCTCAGGATGATAACCTTGACAAGTCCGCCAGGAATCTGGAATCGGGTATAACGGGACTGCTAAAGGGCATTGACATGACACTGTCAAAGTCTGCAACCATAATCGGCAAGCTCGGGCCCGGCAGCCTGGAAGTCAGAAGGGTTCTCAGGGAATGCGGCCTGGGAAGATCCTATGTGATCGACACCGCCTTTATTGATGACAAGGGTGTCATGAAAGTTATCGAACCCGGCAAATATAAGAATTTCGAGGGGTCTGACATTAGTTCCCAGGATGCTGTGAAAGAAATCCTGAAAACAAAGCAGCCTGTAATGGGCAATCTTATTGATTCCGTTGAAGGCATAAAATCAATTGATTTCAAATTCCCGGTTTTTTCCCCCAAAAAGGAATTTTTGGGTTCCCTGAGCATGCTCACAAGGGTTGAAGACATGATCAGGTTTGCAGCTGTTCAGGTAGAGGCCGGGCGAGGCGTCAAAACATGGGTCATGCAGAAGGACGGGCTGATAATCTATGAAACCGATCACAGCCAGATAGGCTTGAACCTGTTTACCGACCCTCTTTACAAGGACTACCCCGAACTCATCGAACTCGGCAAAAGAATGACCAGGGAGGCCAGCGGCCAGGGGTCTTACACATTCCTGATCAACGGCACCAGTAAAGTGGTCAGGAAAGAGGCTGCATGGAGGACTCTCAATTTTTACGGAAACAACTGGATACTGGTCGCATATCAGCAGGAGAAATAGTTTCTGTTCAGATTAAATCGCAGCCTTTAAAGCGGAAAACGGAGAAAAAATGAAGAACAGAATCATTATTCTGATATCTGCGGTGACTGTACTTTTATTCTGCCCTGCATCATATGCAGCGGAAAATGTCGGATATCCTGCTGCAATGATGTTTGACGCCGGTGTCGTGCTTTCATCTCTGATGGCGGTTACGGATTCATATATAAAGGCCATTTCCGGTGAGCTTGAAGTGGCGTCACTGACAGAGGAGGCTGCGAGCGGGGACTGGCAGCGCATCAGGCCTCTGCTTGAGAATATTCAGAAACGGGAGAAAGGCGATGCCATTGCCTGGTTTGCCCTTCCGGACGGCTCCTACTATACGGTTGATGACGGTATTACGGATAAAAACCTGAAAGACCGTGAGTATTTCCCGAAGGTCCTTGCCGGACAGACATCAATCGGCGAACTGGTAGTCAGCAAGGCAACCGGACAGGTGTCGACGATAATAGCGGTTCCCATAAAGAAAGGGGGTCCTGTAACAGGCATTCTCGGTGTTTCCTTATTCACAAGGAAACTGAGCGCCCAGTTAAAAATCGAACTGGGATTTAAGGACGACATGATTTTCTTTGCCCTCAACAAAAAGCATATAACAGCCATAAATTCCAACCCCGACCGTGTGTTCCTTGACCCTGAAGCACAGGGCAACAGTTCAATGACGAAGGCCATTAGGGAAATGCTCAAAAAGGAGGAAGGAACGGCTGATTATGATTTTCATGGGAAACGCAGGGTTGTTTTCAGAAAGTCACCTTATACCAACTGGTGGTATGCCGTCGGGCTGATGGTCAAAGATTAAAAAAAGGAAAATGAAGCCCGATTGGAGAGATTATGATTAAGACAAGAAGATTTATCTTTTTAGCCCTGATTATTATTGCATGGCTTAACCCGGCAGCCCTGAATTCCGCGCAGCCCCTGCCGGACGGGTTTGTTTACCTGGATAAAGCCATCCCAGGGATCAAGCTGGAAATGCGGTATTATTCCGAAAATAATTTCACGGGGAAAAGGGTCGACGGTTACCTGAAACCGCGGTGCATAATATCTGAACCCGCGGCCGGGGCGCTAAAGAACGTTCAGAACGACCTCGCTGCCTTCGGGCTTGAATTGAAGATATTTGACGCCTATAGACCGCAGATGGCCGTGGACAGCTTTGTCAGATGGGCTGCCGACCTTGGTGACGTAAAGATGAAAAAGCAGTATTATCCCGATGTCGATAAGGCGGATCTGTTCAAGGAAAAATATATCGCCGAAAAATCGAGCCATACCCGCGGGAGTACGGTTGACCTGACCATTATCATTTCGGATACAGGCAAAGAGCTTGACATGGGCAGCACATTCGATTTCTTCGGGCCCGTATCATGGCCGGACAGCAGACTTGCTCCGGCCGACAAACGCGCCAACCGCCTTCTTTTGAGGACACTGATGATTAAATACGGTTTCATTCCCTATGCCCAGGAATGGTGGCATTTCACTCTTGGAAACGAACCATACCCGGATTCATATTTCAACTTTCCCGTACAATGAATATTGATATCAAAGAACACATCGACAGAATAAATAAGGATGGGATCAGCGTTCTTGATGAAATACACGGCCTTAACAGGCTTGAGCTGCTCAAGTTCAGCGACAGGGTCGTCGATGCATACGGCCGGGTATACCGGGCCAACAAAGCCTTCATTGTCGATGAAGAGCTGCTCCCTTTTTTAAAGGATGACATAAAAGCTGCCCTGAAGATACAGTTCCATTCTTTTGCCGTAAAAAATCAGATTGAGGCCATGGAAATTATTGCCGGGGCCTATACCTCCCTGTGCAGGTTTCAAAAAATTGATGATAATGACAAGCCGCTCCTTGAGGAACTCAATGAGATCTCAATCCCGAAAACAGATATTTTCGGAAAAAAGGATCAGGGCCCGGGACTTACGGAACAGGAGAGGTTATTTCTTGAGAGATTCGGCGTTTTCAGTGCCTATGTCGGAAGGATCGAGGCCGAAAGGGAATTGCTGAAGCAGGATTTTGCTGACTTTATCAATGAGCTTGCGGGATTAAAAAAGTAATTTAAGGGAGCGCTTATGGGCGGAACATTACCGGTCTTGTTTATCATTGCCTCGCTTGTGCTTATCATAACGCCGGGACAGGACATGATCCTGGTGATGTCGCGTTCGATATCGCAGGGTCCCAGGGCGGGTGTTGCGACAGCCGCCGGGGTGAGCACTGGGCTGCTGGGCCACACACTGCTTGCTTCCCTTGGGCTCGGAGCGCTGCTCATGGCGTCCGAGGTTCTCTTCACGGCGGTTAAACTGGCGGGTTCGGTGTATCTGGTTTATCTGGGCATTATGCATTTCAGGCATAACCCCTTGAGCATAGACATACAAAACATGGCTGTTGCCCCTCTTAGAAAGCTGTATCTGCAGGGAGCCCTGTCCAACCTGTCGAATCCCAAAATCGCCATATTCTACTTTGCGTACCTGCCGCAGTTTGTACCGGCCGGTTCCACAAGCCCTGCATCAAGGCTTCTGATGCTCGGGGCTGTATTTTCCGGCCTTACATTCATGGTCAAGGGCCCTGTCGGATTTGCGTCCGGAGTTCTTTCGAACTGGCTTCGTTCCCGCCCCGATGTATCGGCATGGATAAACCGCATCAGCGGCTTTGTACTGATAGCGCTTGGATTAAAGCTTGCCTTTGAAAGGAGAGGGTGAAACATAAGGTGATGAAGTCTCGGGTCAAAGCAACCTCAGGTTAGGGTGATACCGGCGTGTCTCATATCCGGAAAAAGGCTATCGAGGGATTGAAGCCCGGCGACTGTTTTTCGGTGACCCGCACCTTCACCGGGCAGGATGTGATGATGTTCGGTGAAATTTCAGGCGACTACAATCCCGTTCATTACGATGAAAGGTTCGCGTCGGTAAAAAAGTTTAAGGGCCGGGTCTGCCACGGCCTCCTTGTAGCCTGCATGGTGACTGAGATCGGCGGCCAGATCGGATGGCTTGCATCCGGTATGAACCTGAAATTCAGGCTGCCTGTTTATATTGGGGATACGATAACATGCACGATCAGGGTTGTGGAAACCGGTGATGGAGGAAGGGCAAGGGCCGAGGCCTTACTCGTAAATCAGGACGGGTTCAACGTTATGGAATGCACCCTGACGGGAATAATCCCGGGAGCGCCTGAAAAAAAGCTTCTGGCTCAGATGGTTGCGGAAGGCGACCCTACGAATGAGAAAGGTCAGGGCTGAATAATGACAGAAGAAATTCACGGGAACAAGGATTGGTACATTGTCACAGGCGCAAACGCCGGAATAGGGAAGGCAGTGGCCGAAGGGCTCGCCGGAAAAGGATTGCCCGTTATCATGTTGTGCAGAAACAGGGCCAAGGCCGTACAGGCGATAGAAGAAATAAGGTCAAAGGTAAAGGATGCGGAAATAAAACTCGTAGTCGGCGACCTTTCGGATAATGCGGGCGTAAGGCTGGCTGCTGAAAATCTCCTGAAAGAAGCCCCCCGGATTGCAGCGCTGATCAACAATGCCGGCATCTGGATGACAAGACGCGAACTCAATGCTGACGGGATCGAGCAGTCATTTCATGTTAACTGTCTTGCGCCGTTCCTGCTTACCAGTCTGCTTATGGACAGGCTTAAAGAGAGTGCTCCGGCCAGGGTCGTGAATGTAAATGCCGCGCTTTATGTCTTTGGACATGTCGATATGGAAAAAACGCCTTATGGAAAAGATTTCAACATGTTCCGCACATATTGTAACAGCAAGTTTGCGGGCGTTATCACAACGACCGAAATGGCCGGAAGGCTTAATGGGACTGGCGTTACAGTCAACGCCCTTCATCCGGGGGTGATCAGGACAAGCCTGGGCGTAACGCATGATCTTAAAGGAAAGCTGCTCAGGCTTTCCAAGTTGCTTTTCAAATCACCCGATAAAGGCGCTGAGCCTGTAATATATCTGGCGACATCCGATGGCGTGAAGGACAGGACAGGCCGTTTCTTCATGCTGAACAAAGAGATTCCCATAACCGGGAAGGCTAGGGATGAAGCCCTGAGCCTGAAGCTCAGGAACCTTTGTGAAAGGTTAACAGGTCTGAATGGAAATCTCGGATAAAATAGAACGGGACTTCAACAGAATCGCTTCCCTTGATGAGGGATGGACGCATAACAGCTTCTTTTATAAATTATTAAGCAGGCATGTTCCTGAGCATTGCGGCGACATACTTGAGATAGGCTGCGGCACAGGTGATTTTACACGCATGATCGCTTTGAAGTCCGAGCATGTCCTTGCGATTGATCTCTCTCCTGAGATGATTCGTGTTGCAGAAAATAATTTGAACGCCTCAGGAAATATCGAATATTGCGTCCGGAATATTATCGATTATGATTGGCCTGATAATCATTTTGATTGCATAGTTTCCATTGCAACGCTTCACCACCTGCCCCTTGGTTTTATGCTGGAGAAAATGGCATGTGCCGTAAAACCGGGCGGAAGAATATTAATCCTGGATATGCTGAGAGCCGAAGGCATTATGGATTATCTGCTTGGTGCCTTGAGCTTTCCGTTGAGCAGATTGCTGATGCTTATAAAAAAAGGCAGGTTAAGGGAGCCCGAAAATATACGAAGGGCATGGGAAGAGCATGGGAAAGATGAAATCTATTCTCTGATGTCAGAGCTGATAAGGTTATGTGATGAATATATTCCCGGGGCCAAGATCAAAAGGCATCTTTTATGGAGGTATTCGGTTATATGGATAAAGCCGTTTGAACTGAGGGAGAAGAACGCATATGAAAACCTGGACAACAAGAAACAAGCTTAAGATAATTCATGCGGGAGGGATATTTTTTAATTCCTATCTTATTTATAACGGCGATAAGTACCTCCTTGTCGATGCCGGCAGGAAATATGCATGGAAGCGGTTGTGTGGAAATCTGGAGGCAATCGGAGTTAGCGAAGAAAACCTGGAGGCCCTCATCCTGACACATACGCATTTCGACCACGCGGAGAACGCGGCACGGATAAAGCAAAGATTCCGCACCAGGATAATTGTCCAGGAATTTGAAGCGGGATATCTGGAGAATGGCGACAGCCCGCTGCCTGCGGGAACGGTCTTTTTCACAAGGCTGCTTATGAAATTCTTTAAAAAAAGGGCACAGCCGATGTTCAGATACCAGCCGGTGAAATGCGACATTATTGTCAGTGACAGGCTGGATTTGAATCAGTTCGGATTCAATGCCTGCATACTTCATACTCCCGGTCATACCAGGGGTTCGTTGAGCATAATAGTTGATGGAGAGATCGCCTTTACAGGGGACAATATGGTCGGCGTATTCAAAGGCAGATTGTTTCCGCCATTCGGTGATGATATGCCCGGGATAATAAGAACCTGGAAAAGGCTGCTGGATACAGGATGCTCATTATTTATACCGGTGCACGGATCGCCGAAAGCAAGGAGTATCCTGCAGAAACATTATGACAGAATTCAAAGAAAATCGGTTCAGGTAATATCGTAAATACAAAATTAGTTCTATCTGTTATCCTGCTCATCCTGATCCCTAACAGTTGAGGCCGATGGCTGCAAATCCCGCGATTATTCTGCAGGACAGCCATTGACAGGATATGTAAACAATGGACTGTGCGGAAAAAAATACAGAGGTCAATCAGGCCTGTTTCATTCTATCCGGGCATCAAATGAAAAGATGGCATTGCCATAGTTTCGAGCCTGAAAGCAGGCCGGAGATCAAGGGTTGCATGAAACAGTCATGAATGGTAACAGACAGCCTGGATGAATGGCATATGGGAGAATATTTAATAAAAAATGAGAAAACAGCCTTGACCTTCATGTGTTCAGGGTTAATATTACAGTATTCAAATCAATCTTAAAAGCAGCTTTGCATAAATCTGCGTGACATGGAAAGGAGGTTGCCTTGAATACGCGCGAAACCGAAAGAAGAAACCATTTGAGGAATGATGGCAAAGGAATTGTCCTTTTCAATGTGATTTCACGGGATTTGAACCGGAGCTATTGTGCCGACAGCAAGTGTATAAAGGGGATAGCCCAGACGATCAACGTAAATGAATATGGGATGATGATGAGGCTGGTCGACATGCTGGGACTTACCGAGAATCTGAAAGGGTTCAGCTTCAGCAAATTCAAAGGGGCATTGATTGAGATGGGCAGGCCGGACGATGGTAAAATCATCAGGGCCGAGGTCATGCACGTCTCAGGCAACAGTATCGGAGTGAAGTATTTGTAAATAGACGCAACCGGCTGTTCTTGATGTAATCTTTAGTATCAGCAGCAAAACTGCCCATGGATAATAGAAGGCTTGTCTATTCCGGCTCAAATCTCTGATGATAAGCCTTTTAATGGGCCCCGCCAGACTGAATAATAAACGGCTTAAATCATAATTTTCAGACCATCAAGTTCAAGTCTTTGATCGGCATATTGCCTGCTCTCAATATCTGGACATTCTGCAGCAATGGAGTGTAGTGTCGGATATTATATGAAAAATTCGAATAAAGGTGTCGGCATCCTTGCAATGGCGGCTACGGCGTTTCTCTGGAGTGTTGCGGGGTTGTTCATAAAAGTTATAGACTGGAATCCCTTTGCCATAGCAGGCATTCGCAGCCTCATAGCATCGATCGTTATTTTCCTGTATTTAAGGCATCCCAGGTTTAATCTATCATTTCCCCAGATTGCTGCGTCCATCGCCAATGCCGCAACCATGATTCTGTTTGTCTCTGCCAATAAAACCACCACTGCGGCCAACGCGATACTGCTTCAGTATTGTGCGCCGGTGTTGACCGTCTTTATCAGCGCCATTTTACTCAGGGAACGAACGTATATGGAACATTTCGTGGCGCTTCCTCTTGTGGCGGCGGGTATGATTTGCATGTTTTTCGACGAACTAGGCGGCGGAAAATTGCTTGGCAATGTCCTGGCAATCATGTCGGCAGTAACGTTCAGTTTTAGTTTTGTGTTTTTGCGCATGCAAAAAGACGGTTCCCCGCTTGAATCGATTCTTATGTCCCATTGGCTTACGGCCGGGATCTGTATCATCATATCGCTTTTCCTTCCAGCCCCGCATATAACGCTTGAATCGGTCGTTGCCATCATGGTGCTCGGGGTTTTTCAGATAGGCCTTTCGGCGGTTTTGTTTTCCATTGCCATTAAACGGGTTTCAGCGGTTCAGGCGAACCTCATAGCAGTCATAGAACCTATATTTAACCCTATATGGGTATACTTCACGATAGGGGAAGCCCCTGGTATCCGTACGATCATAGGAGGCGGGATCGTTGTCCTGGCAGTAACGGCAGCTTCCATTATCACAGCGCGCAGGCTTAATTGAACTGTAAATCTCAAGTTTTCAATTACATGATGCAGGGTGTTCTATATCAGAGTGCATCATATCTCACGGACCGTAAGTTTCTGGTCTTCTTGAAACCTTTGTGAAAACGCCGGGACATGAGTCGATGACAGGGGTGATAAAAGGCATATAAGATCCATGTCCCTTGCCGTTCACAAAGTCCGATGTCCCGCTTCGTGACTTTAAATGAGGAATAAGCTATATATACAGAGGTATCCTGAGAGGACAACCAAAACACAGGTGCCATAAGGAGTGCGTATTATGACGTCTTACGACCGAGACAGCCGTCACCTGGCCGAAATCTATGACAGGATCAGCGACTCACAGTTTGAGGGCGGAAAGCGTATAGTTGAAAGGCTTGGTATCAAGGCTGGCCATCGCGTGCTTGATGTCGGATGCGGTACGGGCCGGCTCGCCTGCTGGATACGCGAGTGCGTCGGGCCAAGCGGTACCGTGGCCGGCATCGATCCTCTGGTTGAACGCATTGCCATAGCGCGCAACCGCTGCAGCGATATACACTTTGAGGTCGGTAGCGCGGAAGACCTCGGCTCTTTTCCGGACGGGAGCTTTGACGCGGTGTGCCTCAGCGCTGTGTTTCATTGGATAAACGACAAGCCCAGGGCGCTTGCGGAGATTCGACGCGTGCTGCGTCCGGGCGGACGGCTGGGGTGTACCACTGTTCCCAAAGAGCTGTATTGGGCTGGCACCGTGCCGACAGTTTGTGCGTCCGTGTTCAGCCGGTCCCCGTACCTTGAATCGCTCGACCCGTCCATGCTCGGATTGATGCATCGGCATCTTACAACCACCGAGCTGGTTGCGTTGCTGGTTGAACAGCGGTTTGAACTCATCGAGCTCCATCTCGTGAGACGCACGCAAACCCTTAAGAGCGGTGAAGACGTCGTAGATTTTGCCGAGTCGAGCTCTTTCGGCAACTTTCTGAGCCTTGTTCCAGAAGATCTCCAGGCATCACTCCGGACAGATCTGGCGGAATCCTTCAACAGGAACAGAGAAGGCAACGGCATCATGCTGCATCAGTTCGCCACTCTCTTCGTTGCAGAGCGCAGCCATATCAGTGCGTGCGATGTGGAACCTTAAAAACAGGGGAAAGCGAAAAACTGATGATTATGTGCCGCATGCTACGGTTAACCCGTACCCTTGTTACTTTGAGAAATCACCGGGATCAAGCCGGCCCGAAGAATAAAAGTCATCACGTGTAATCCATATTGGGAGCCATTGCATATCAAAATTGAACTCGCGCGGGACTGTATTCATTAAGGTATTCAGTCCAACGGGCCGGAATCTGAGGCCGAACCCGTCGAATGCATAATTCCGGTGCACTCTGATTTGCCGTCCCGCATAAAACATTACCTAAGGGTAATCAGCAGACAATCTTCAGGCAATCTTCATATGATAGTGGAGATGCAATCGTGATTGCGAAATTGCATAAAAAGGAAGTCTGAATTGTGAGCAACAGGAAATATGAAAGATTGATTTCAGCGCTGATATTTTTAAACGGTTGGACTCTTACCGTTTAACATATCATTTCAAAGTAACCCCAGGAGGGTATGATTTTATGAACATAAAAGTTTGGATAGTACTGGCAATCGTCGCATTTTCGCTTCTAATCATCCCGGGAATAAACCACGGCCTCTGGCGGCCCGACGAACCGAGAGTCGCGGGAACCAGCGCCGAGATGGTGCGTACCGGAGACTATGTCGTACCGCACCTCAACGGCAAGCCGTTTCTTGAAAAGCCTCCGCTATACTATGCCGTGGCGGCTGTTTCCGGGGCCATGTTCGGCGTGGACCAGGACATTTCGTACCGCCTGGCCTCGCTGCTCTTCGCTGCGCTTGCAGTCCTGATCACATTCCTGATAGCATCCAGAAAGCATGGCACCATAACAGGAATCATCGCTGCAGGCATCCTCGCCAGCACGTGGGAGGTCTTCATGCTTGCCAGGTGGATTCAGGTGGATATCGCCCTTGTCTTCGGCGTGGCGCTTGCGATGTTCGCATACATGCGGCTGATCGAGTCATACAAGGCCCGGTATGCAATTCTCCTGGGGCTGGCCGCAGGCGTGGCCTTTATGGCCAAAGGTCTGATAGGACCGGCTATCATTGCGGTATCCATCCTGGCCGATATAATCCGTCAGCGTGACATAAAACTTCTCTGGAAGACAAAACCTCATCTGATAATATTCTTTGCGGCCCTTCCGGTCGCCGCGTGGATAGCGGCCCTGTACAGCCGCGGGGGATGGCCGTTTGTGCGCGAGGTTCTTATCGTGAACAACCTGATGCGCTTCACGGGTGCAGCCGAGGCCGCAGCCCTCGGGCATCAGCACGGGCCTCTGTATTATCTGCAGGGGCTGCCGGGTGACATCCTGCCCTGGACGCTGCTCTTTATCCCGGCCATTATCGCTTCGATAAGGAAGTTCAAGGACGACCCCTACATCAGCTGGTTCATAGTGCCTTTTGTCATGCTTTCGATTGCCTCGACAAAGCGCGGCATATACCTTGCGCCCCTGTACCCGGCAATGGCCTGCATGATAGCCGTATGGCTGACCAATACAAGCAGGGCAAAGTGGGAGAACATTCTATATAAAATCACATGGGGTGCCGCTTTTGCCGGAAGCTTCGTACCGTTTGCAGGCATTTTTCTCGGCCATCCTGTCCTCGGGGCTGTCATGGGTCTGATCAGCGTCGCGGCCCTTGTCTTCATATTGAAGGTTGACAGGAAGCAGTATCAACCCATCTCGCTGGTGCTGCTTATCTGCATAGGCCTGAGCACGTGCATGACCGTGTATTACCAGTATGACAAGCCGATAATGGATTTCCTGAGCTTTACCAGGCAGGCAGTGGCGGCTGCCAACGGCCGCGAGATAATCCTGCTCTCTCCGGAAGAGACCATGGACGGGGTCTTTCCATTTGTAAGCGGAAAAAATTACAGGATGGTGGAATCGCCTGCGGATATCAAACAGTCAGGTCTCTATGCCTGGTACGACCGAAAGGATGCCATTCTGAACGAGGTCAAAAAACAGAATGCAAAAATAGATATGCTGATCGAAAGCAGGAAGGACTATAACAAAAAGAAGTTCGCCAGGCTGGCGTACATTACCCCGGCAAATGGTTCCGGGAAGTGAAATAAAGGCAGTTAATGATAAAACAAGCCTGGATGTTTTATAAGATAAGGATTTGTTCTGATTACCAAAGGGTAACATCCAGGCAATCTTCAGGTAAGCCTGATATTGTATGATCGATCCCAGATTTTAAGAAAAATATCAGCAGGTGAATTTATGAAGGATCAAACGGAAAAGAACGGCATAATGGCAACCGCAGGCCTTGTTTGTATTCACGCGGTAGCAGGATATCTTACTCTACTTGAACGAGGGCTCAGCATGCTTATAAGCGGGTTAAGCGGTTATGGAATTGATGACAGCTTGGATAACTAATCGATTTTGAATAAATGGCTGTCCAGGCAAAACCTACATGACTTAAACAGGGATTGAGCCCGACTGGCATATTCTCATATCATTATGTTCGGTAGTGAGTCAGTTTGAAATAACCCCACCTTGTAATGCTTAACCGGTCATGCTAATATCATGGCATGACTAAAAAGAAAAGACTCATCGACATTAATAGTCTTGCCTTCCAGATCGTAGCAGAAGCTACAGGACAAGTACCAACAGAGACCAAAACAGAAAAGAACCCTGCTGCTGTTGCGCTGGGGAGACTTGGGGGGCTTAAGGGTGGCAAGGCCAGAAAGGATAAGCTATCTCCTGAAAGGCGCAAGGAGATAGCAGAGAAGGCGGCTAAGGCGCGTTGGATAAAAACTTAATCTGTAATTTTGAAGTGTATTAGTTCCAACAAATCTGACAGGTGGGTAGTTGACAAAATTTTCAGACCATGGGATTAGGAGATTACTAATATATTTATTTTTAACAAAATAATTTGTATTTACATCCTTCTTTTGATTTGAACAGGACTATATGTGGCCGATATTATTAGAACTTATTAAACAACTAAATAGTAGTGTTTTCGTATTAATAATCTTTGTGATTATTGTATGTTCTGGTCTATATAAAACAGGTAAATGGACAGGTAAATGGAAAACGACATTCAAATTTCTTGATGAAAAAATTAAGCATAATGAAAATCTTGCCGAAAAGGTTATTAAAATAGAAACCAAGATTGATCTGATATATGATCATACCTTGGGTTCAAAAAGACCGGTGGCGTCTATGAGTCCAATAATGTTGACTGAAGTTGGAAAAGAAATAGTAAAAAAGATAAACGGCAATGATATCTTGAATAGGTGTATTTATGACCTTGTTAGGGAGGTGGAGACCGATAAGCCTAACAATGCCTATGATATACAAATGATATCAATGCGTGTCGCAAAAGAAAAAATGATATCATGTCTTAACGATAATGAATTATTAGTGGTAAAACAGGAAGCCTATAATCGCGGTCTTTTAGTAGAAGATATTATGTCTGTCTTTGGTGTTCTGTTGCGTGATTATATTTTGAAGCAAAAGGGTTTACCGATAAATGATGTGGATAAGCATGATCCGGCTAAAAATAAAAAATAATTATTTTTCATTATTAAATGGTCAATCGAGGAAATTATAAATCTCCTAAATTCAAACTGACCCACTACCTTATGTTCTAATTGATATGAAAAGGCATCCTGATTATCGTATATCAGCTGAGCCTGCTTTATGTTGTATTTAATACAAGCGAAGATTCTATTTCTTGAACAAATCCATGAAACCTTTCAGGCCTTTTGATTTTTCTTCTTTATGGGGCGCGGGAGTTACTGAAGGCCCTGCTATTTCATCTTCAGCAGTGGCTTCTTCGTGCTCTGCGAGCCTTCCTTCGCCGAGGAAACGCAGCGCAGGACCGTTCGGGCTCAGGTGTATAACGTCATTAGTGGATAATGCCGTCTCGAACTCAATTGTTCTGCCGTTTAACTTTATCAGGTTTTTCCCTGTAAGGTCTCTTATTCTGTATGCGCCCTGGCTGAAAAGTATCTGCGCGTGATTTTCCAAAATGTCCGGATGCGCCATGACAAATCCGCTTGAAGGGCTTTTCCCGATTGTGACCGGCAGCTCTTTGTATGAGCGCAGTGCCGGGCCGAACTGTATCATCAGCGGAACCTGAACTTTTTCCTGAGCACCGTCAAAGGCTGCCCGCACTGGCGTTTCGGGAACCGGTCTGGGCGGTTCCGGAACCGGTGGAACAAAAGCCTGTTTTTGCGCCTTAGGCTCCTGTGTCAAGACCGGTGGTACAGGCGCGGGTATCGGCGATGTAATCACCGGCTCATGCTTTGGTTGTAGAGGAGCAATAATCGGTGCGGTTTCAGCAGGCGCTTCGGAAATTGCGGCAATAAAGCTGACTTTCGGTCCGCCTTCCGTAAACATTATGACGTCACCGTCTTTAAGGTAGGTTTCAGTTATTTTCTTGCCATTGACGAAAGTGCCGTTCGCGCTTTTGTCGGTGAGCTTAAAGCGGTTGCCGTCTCGCTCAATTTCGGCATGCAGGCGGGATATCGTTGTCATATCCTTTGGGAACTGCACGCTGCAGTCGGCCTGGCGGCCTATGGATATGGTGTTTTCAGAGAATTCCTGGATCTGGCCTTTCATCGGCCCCTGAAGGTGGATCAGCTGAACCGTGATTATAGGGGGCATTTTCATAATATTGCCTCAAGTACAACTTGAATCAGCAGCCTGTCAAGTGGTATGAGTCGTGTAATATATGAAGATAATCACATTCGGAAAAACCGATCCCGGACTGAAAAGAGCCAATAACGAAGATTCATATCTCATAAGGGAAGACCTTAACTTATGCGTTGTGGCCGACGGCATGGGAGGTGCTGCGGCAGGAGAGATTGCCAGCAGGATCTTCGTGGATGCAGCGGTTGATATCTATGAAGAGTGGGTGCAGGGTGATAAGGGTGACCCCGTATTTCCTGTCCAGCAGACTTACATAACGGCTAACGGCAATATACGCGAACATATCATGCTTTTCCCTGATCACAGGGGAATGGGTACGACGGCAGAGCTTCTCAGCCTGTCGGACGATCTTATTGTAATAGGCCATGTCGGCGACAGCAGGACCTACAGGTTAAGGAGCGGCATGCTGAAACAGGTAACCAGAGACCATTCACTGATCCAGGAGCAGATAGACCAGGGGGCAATTACTGCCCAGGAGGCGAAGAAGCACAAGATGCGGCATGTGATCTTGCGTGCGGTCGGAGTCGAGGAGAATTTCAGCCTTGATATAATCAAATCAAAGGCGGTCAAGGGTGATGTTTATCTCCTGTGTTCCGACGGTCTGACCGACATGGCCGATGATGCGGCCATTGAAAAATGCATGAATAATTATTCCGTTCTTGAGGAGATGGCATCGGGCCTGATCGACCTGGCGAAGGCGGGGGGCGGGAAAGATAATATTACCGTCGTGCTGGTCCGGATATCGGGAGATATGTAAGGGAATATGGCCATTCCTGGGAAGATTATAGATTTTCATGTCCACCTTTTTCCGGACCGGATGTTCGATGCAATATGGAAGGCGTTCATAAGCGATTACAAGTGGGATGTTCTTTACAGGATGTACCATGCCCGGTGCATCGAGTACCTTCATGAAAGGGGTGTCGGAGAAATTGTATACTCCAACTATGCTCACAGAGAAGGTGTTGCAGAGGGACTTAACGAATGGAACCTGGGCATTCTCGATGAGTTCGAAGGGCTTTACTGTTTCGCGGCCTATCATCCCGGGGATAAAAATGCCGTTAAGATTGCCGAAAGGGCGCTTTCGCATCCCAGGGTTCTCGGCATAAAGCTTCAACTGCTGGTGCAGAAGTTCTATCCCCATGATGAAAGGCTTTTCCCCATGTATGAGATGGTTATGGACAAGGGGAAATACCTGCTTCTGCATGCGGGAAACGGGCCGGTCGGAAACGAGTATGTGGGACTCGATCATTTCAGAAAGCTTATGAAACGATATCCTGAACTGCCTGCAATTGTTGCACACATGGGCGCATATGAATATAATGGTTTTATGAAGGCCCTTGATGAAAATCCAAACATGTACCTTGACACGGCCTTTGCGTTTTTCAAGGAATTTGAAGGTAAAGGCAGCTATGATCTTGGAAAACCGGCCCTGGAGCGCAACAGGAAGAGAATACTGTACGGTTCCGATTTTCCCAATCTCATAATGCCCAGGGAATCTGAAATTGAAACACTCTTGAGCTATGATCTGTCAGATGAATTTTATGAGAGAGTCTTTTTTGAGAATGGAAAGGAATTAATAGAAAGGACGGTATCAGGTTTATGAACGAAAACCCCAAGAAAACCCCGCAGGAAGAACAGGTGATTGAAAAGTTTGCTTCTCAAAAGATACTGCTTAACGTTTCGCATCTGGGAATGCTGGTGCTTGTCGCGGCATATGTCCTCATATCCATATTTGTTTACAAATACTATGGCAGCGGGACCGGCGCCCTGAATGTAAAGGGTATAATCCTTTCAGGAGGCGTAATACTTTTAATCCTTCTGGGTGTGTTCGAGCGCGTTGCCAGGGAAAAGTTCTGGAGATGCCCTGCCTGCGGCGAGCAACTGAAGGATGGTGCGTCAAATTCACAGAGAGGCGGAAAAGATTTCATAAAAGATTGCCCCAAATGCGGTGCAAGGTTGAGGTCATGAGTGATCCGGCTTCAGGCCTGAAAAAAGATCTTATAGTTGCAATTCTGATATTTTTATCTTTACCTGTGTTCCCGACGGTTATTTCTGCCCTGGATAATGCAAAACCCTATCATATCGCCCTGCCGAGGTCTGAGACGTCAGACATTATTGAAGCCTGGATGAGACAAAAGGGTTATGAAATCACAATAGAGGAAAGCCGTGATATCTCGCTCATAAAGGCGTCCGGAAAGAATGGGGATATTCAGGTAAGAATAACCACAGATTCGCCGATGGCTTCCTTTGTAGCCGTCGTGCCGCTCAAGCAAGGCAATAACGATACATCTGAACTGACGGATTATCTTGCAGGCTATGTCGACAAACTCAAGGTGAAAAAGATTTCTAGGGAATATGATGATCCGGCCGGGACTGATATCGGGGCGGCAAACCCGGGCAACTCGGAAAGCGTCGTATGCATAGAAGCTGTCCTGCAGGGAGAGACAGTCAATCTCACAGGCTTTGTAGCAGACAAAAAGGGGCTGATATTGTGCACCGCCCATTATCTCAGCAACCGGGCTGCAATACGTGTATTTACAAAAAACGGGCAGGTCCTGAGCGGCAGGCTGATAAAAATTGACAGGAAAAAAGACCTTGCATTCATTGACTGCAGATACGGCTTCAAGACGGAAGTCAATATCCTGAAGGGCGCATCGAATCTTTATGATTCTCAGAAGGTGATCGCTTTCGGATGTGCGGAAAAAAACAGCCGCCAGATAATCAGCGGTGTAATAAGCGGCAACTCCAGGAAAGTGGACGGACAGGTTTATTGGCAGGCGCAGATGGAAGTCAGGCCCGGGGACAGCGGCGGTCCGGTTTTCACGGAAAACGGTGTCTTTGCAGGGATCATCAAGGGTAGACTCAGGGGAAGGCTTGATTATTCCTATATCACACCCCTTGATACGGTTTTGCTTTTTATCAAGGAAAGGCAGGAGTGATGAAATACGGACGTTACGAAATCATCAGGGAACTCGGCAGGGGCTCGATGGGCATGGTCTATCTCGCCCATGATCCGAACATAAACAGGGAAGTTGCCCTCAAGATATTGCGTCCCGACAGGGTCGAAAGCGCGGATTTCGTCCAGCGGTTTCTCAAGGAGGCACGGGCCATAGGCAGGCTCGCCCACAACAATATAGTTACTGTCTATGACGTTGGTGAGGACCAGAATACTGTTTTCATAGCGATGGAATTGCTGAAGGGTTCGCCGCTCAATGTTCATGCAAGGGACAAGACACCTTCATATGATGAAATAACGGAGCTGGGTATTGAAATTGCCTCAAGCCTTGATTATGCGCACGGGAAGGGGATAGTCCACAGGGACATCAAACCGCCCAATATAATGATTACGGAAGATGGCCACGTGAAGATAACCGATTTCGGGATTGCGCATATAGACGATACCGAAGCGACACAGCAGACACAGGCGGGCGAGATACTCGGGACACCGAACTACATGTCGCCAGAACAGGTCCTGGGCAAAAAAGTGGACGGCAGGTCAGACCTCTTTTCCCTTGGGGTTATCCTGTATGAGCTTGTATCGGGGGTTAAACCCTTCAAGGGTGAGAACCTGGGGTCGATCTTCAATTCAATTACAACAGCCGTCCCCGTCGACCTGGCGGATTTGAAACCGGATATGCCCAGGGCCCTTTCAGATGTCATCATGAAGAGCCTCTCCAAGGACCCTGCACTGAGATACCAGACAGGCAGGGATATGGCTGAAGCGCTTGCAGCAACAAGGGGAAATCAGCTCCTTGAGGCCGGGATGATTCCCCGTAAGGGAAAACCCGGCAGACGAATCGCGGCGGCAGTAATTATCGCCATGGCTGTACTGGTGGCGGCAGCGGCAATTTTAGTCATGTCGGGCAAAAAAGACAGGCCTGCCCTTGGGCCCGTTAAGCAGAATCCTTCGGCTGAAGCTGTTTTAAATCTGGACAGCGAACCGGTCGGCGCACAGGTGTTTATCGACGGCAAATCAAAAGGGGCATCTCCGCTTAAGATACCGCTGAGCCTCGGTGAGCATGAGGTGAAGATAAGCATGCCGGGTTATCTGGAGTGGGAGGCGCAGGTAAACCTTGACAAAAAGGGTGAACAGCCCCTTAAAATAACACTGGAACCCGAGGTGAATAAACCTAATTTAAAGTAAGCAAGAAATTGATGTCACAATCCACCCTTACAGGAGGGAGAAAGATGAAAACGATTACAAGAATAACTTGGTTGGTTCTGATCCTGGCGTTCATGTTAACAGGCACTATCCTGGCTAAGCAGATCGAAGGCAGTATTGCCCCGGGATTCACGCTTTCCGATGTCCAAGGCAAAAAATATGACCTGGCAGCCATGAAGGCAAGTTCAATGACCATTGTCTATTTCTTCAATCCTTCATCCCAGTCATCTGTAGAGGGACTCATTAGCCTTGACGAGATTGCAAAAAAATACAAGGACGCTGACCTTAATGTCCTGGCCGTAACCGCATCGCATAAGGACAAGGCGGCCGCCTTTGCGAAAAGCAGCAGGCTCTCGTTTCCCGTTCTTATCGATAATGCGAAGGTCAGCGAGGCCTATGATGCAAAAAACATACTTCCGACAGTATGTGTGATCGGTCCCGGCCAGAAGGTCATTGACAGCATTCAGGGAGGCGGCAAGACAGCAAGCGCTATTCTGGACAGGCTGGCGGAAAGAAAACTTCAGCAGAGGCAGACGTTTCTGGCCGTGGCCTTGAGTGATGCGGCCATAAAAAAGACACCGGATGACGCAAAAGCCCTCATGACAAAAGGCTATGCAGCGCTGAAAGCGGGCAGAATCGACGATGCGGAAAAGATTTTTACAGGTCTTTCAAAGAGAAACGGCATCTCTGCTGTTTATGGGAAAGAGGGTCTGGCTGCTGTTTATATTAGAAAGGGAAATTCCGGCGGGGCCTATAAACTGGCTGAAGAAGTTGAAAAAATTGCCCCGGAAAGATCTTATGCGAGCGTGGTCAAGGCTGATATCCTTTATGCAAAAAACAAGAAGACAGAGGCTCAGGCCGAATATGCAAAGGCAGCGCAGAAGAAGGAAGGGGAGTCGTTCCAGAAGGCTCTTGCCTATAACAAGCTGGGACGTCTCTATGCCGGGGCCAAAGATTACAAGGGTTCCCGTGAACTGTATAACAAGGCCGTAGAACTTGATCCCTATTATGTCGAGGCCATGGCAAACAAGGGTGTCACCTATGAAAAAGAGGGTGATCTGGACAAAGCGATTGAATCCTACAAAGAAGGGGAGGCGGCGATAAAAGGGGATGCCTATACAAAGATTCTGGCGGCCAGTGCAACCGAAATGGTCAAACTCCAGAAGGATGTGGAACGCAGGGAGCGTATAAACAAGTATGTAGATGACCTTGTAAAGCAGTTCAAGGAGCAGAAAAAGGCGGACAAGAAAACGCTTAAGGATGAATGGACAACACCGATTACAACTCTGGCCTTCGTGGATTTTGAGGAAAAGGGTGTGCTCGGAGAGAGAGACGGCATCTCGACGGTACTGGCAACCGATCTGGCTGATAAGCTGAACAGTTCGGGCCGGGTAAAGGTCGTGGACCGCATTATCATGGACAGGCTGCTTGAAGAGCTCAAAATTGGTTCATCGGGGCTGGCTGATCAGGAAACGCAGCTGAAGCTCGGCAAGATACTGGCGGCACGTGTTATCGGCACCGGGATAGTGTTCAACCTGCCCGATGTATCGCTGCTCAGAATGAGGCTTGTCGATACCGAAACCACAGGAATTGCAAAGGTCATTAATCAGGATATAGACACCGATGAGAGGTTCAAGGACAATTTAAACAGCCTTAACCGGGAACTCCTGGCCGCCGTAATCAAGGAATATCCTGTAAAAGGTTTTGTTGTCGCCAATAAGGACGGCGACCTGACGATAAACGTAGGCTCAAACCAGGGTGTGGTTACGGGCACCAAATTCAATATCATTGAGGAGCAGCCCACTACTGAATACAAGGGTAAAATCCTTAAGGCCTCCCCTAAAATAGTGGGTCAAATAGAGGTTACCGGCACGGAACTCGATTTCTCAAATGCAAGGATAACAAGGCAGGAACGGCCGGTTGTCACGGATGACAAGATTATTGAGACGATCGATGCGGACAGGAAAAATAAATAATTTATGGGCTGTATGCCTGTTGTCGGTTGCATGCCTGCTGACAACAGGCCTTCCCGGTTGCGCAACGACAGCAAAACAGGCTGTTCCGTTAACAATAGCTGTTCTCGACATCGAAAACTTAAGCCCCGATGATTCGTCCGGAGACGATCTTGGAGGGCTTCTTTCATCTGAGATAGTAAGCAGGCTTTCAACAAAACCGGGAGTTCAGGTCATTGAAAGGCAGAAACTGCTCAGCGTGCTTCAGGAATTAAAACTGGGCAGTTCGGAATTGACGGATGAGTCCGTACGGCTCAAGGTCGGCAGAATGCTTGGCGCGAGGCGGATGGTGTTCGGCGGTTACCTTGTATCAGGAGGCAGCATGAGGCTTGATTTAAGGCTTGTTGATGTCGAGACGGGCAGGGTATTGAAAACCGCCAAAAAGACAGTCAAGGCCGGGGATGTAAATTCATGGGTAAAAGCGGCAGCTGAAGCCGCCGATGGGCTGATGTAAAGAATTAAAGCCGCCCATAATGGAATTCGTTCATTGTAGAAAACATCTCAGGAAGGCGGGCAATCAGGTTCTCCCGCCTTATACCTTTCTCAGAACGTGTAGCTGATCGATGCGGTTAAAGTTCCGCCGTAATATGTCCTGGAACCGTCAGGATGCTCCCAGTCCTGTTCTTCCTTGATCGTGAAGAGGCTCAATGACGCATTGCCCTTCAGGTTATCCATGAACTTCCTGTCGACTCCGCCGCCGATTGCAACCTTGGTGCGGTTGCCGATATAGTAAGGGGAATCGCTCGGGTAGCCGTTCTTGCCGAGATAGGCAAGATCGATATCAGCACCGAATGCTGTCAGTTCGTTCAGAAAGTATTTGTATGCAACACCAGCATCATACTCGATACCGTGGCTGTTCTTCGCCTCAGGCTCAAGTATCTGTGTGCTGGTCAGAAACTCGCTTTTATTCCTTTTGAGCCCTGCAAGATTGATGTCCAGCTTCCATGAGGGCCGGGAATACCCTGCTCCAAGTCCTATTACAAACAGGTCGCCTTCCTTGTAATAGTCGTCACCGTCCACGGTATCGGTGCCGTAGTTTGCATATTCGCCGAAAAGGCCTGCATGGATGCTGTCTGTGAAATCGTAGGAGGCCTCGGCTGAAGCGGTTAAAAGGTTACCGGGCTTGAAATCCTGGGTTGAGACTGAATAGTCATATTTCCCCCGGTATGAATAACCTGCGCCTATACCGACAACGAGCTTTTCCCATTGTTTTGACAGGGTGATATACGGATTGACATTAAAGCCTTCCCCGAATGTCGTGAACGGCATAAGGTCCGGGTCCGCAACAAGTATCAGCTGTCTTTGAGACAGGTCGGTTGTTCCCGTAGGAAGATTGAGTCCGAGCCCGAAAAGAATATTGACCGGAATAACGTCCTGAAGCTGGTAGGAGGCATTAATTTTGGTATCAAGGAAATTGCCGAGGTTGGCGTTCGGCGTATCTTTCTGATTCACCCATGTATAGACGAAGGCATTCAGGAGATCAAGGTTGACACCATGAAAGTCGGTGGACAGTTCAATGGGCATTGCGGTCTGGAAGCCTTTGTCCGAATCGTCGTCTTTCCATGTATTGAACATCAGGCCGCTATTGAAGCCGGTTTCAGAAGCATATAGAGGGAGCACTGCCGAAGCAAGACCAGTCAGAATCAACGTTAAGATTATAATTTTTATCTTCATTCTCATCTCACTCTATCACATCGATATAGGTCGGCCAGAAGTCACTCGCCCCTGAGCTGTCCGTAACAGTAAACAAGACACCGAAGGTGCCGTACTCTAGTGCCGAAGCAGGCGGTGTCCAGGAGAATTTATGCGTATCCGCATCAAATTGCGCGCCATATTCGAAGGGGTTGTAATATTTGTCGTATCCGCCGGCAGCGTAAAATGTCAGGTTTTCGCTGTCCGGGTCTTCAGCGGTGACATAGAATTCATATGACTGATTTATCTCCATCACCCTTCTGATTCCGATAGGTTCTGCAAGGGGGCAGACATTGCCCGTTCCGACAGTCACAAGGATTTTTTTCCAGTCACTTCTGTATGCGGATGCAACTCCGCCTTCAATATAGAAAATCAGCAGCTGGTTCCCGATATCGCTTGTGCCTGGCGTCCATGTAAAGAGTCCCGATGTTTCATTCAGAACACCTATCAGAGGCTCCATAGAGAACTTGAGCCCTGAATGCAAAGTTGAGGAAGTGTCTTTCAGCTGCATGCTGAACTGTTCACCAGCAGTGGCGTACTTTCTTCCGGCCGCCTCGTTTGTATCGCTGTCGGTATTTAAGACAAGCTGCGTGTCAGGGGTTGCCGAGCCGACAGGGTCGACAAATATCTTGCACCTTTTCCATGCGCTTCTTCTGGGCACACCGTCATCCGTTACGATGAACCAGACGAAATATTCTCCGGTTTCATAATAATAATCCGAGGTGTTCCATGTGAATACATGCGTATCAGGATCGAATGAGGCGCCGGAAAAGTAACCGGTCTCCTGGCTTTTGGGGAGGTCGGTCATGTAATATGTCAGGTTGTTGCCGTCAGGGTCGTTTGCTATGACTTCAAGCTGCATTGTCCCCGATCCGCCTGTAACACGGTTATTCCCTCTGATCTCTGTTATCAAGGGAGGGTTGTTCTTCGGAATCACTGTAACTGTGCCTGCGTCGGCAGTCCCGGCTGCGGGAACTATAATGCCGTACACGAATCCCTGATAACGGACGTCATTGTCTGAATCATTCATCATGATTATCAGAGTATATCCCTCGCCGGCAGGAATGGCGCTCAAGGTTCCCTGTCTTGTACTGCAAGCCCAAGGCCCGCCAGTCGCTATAAGGTTGTTCCGGTTGTCTCTCAGTTCCGCTACAACCGTATCGATTCTCATCCTGCTGCAATCAACGGCAGCCATATTTATTGATCCGGCCGCCGGGCTGCTCTCTTCGACATCAATTGAAAAACTGACTGAGCCTGTGGCGTCATTTCGGGTATCGCCTTTGGAAGAGCTGCTGCATGAGCAGAAGAAGAATATCGGAACGATAAGCATCAGCATGGCAATTCTGCAATAGTGCGCCATAAAATAACCTCCTTTCAGATTGCCTACCATGACACCTTCACCTGTCCTGAGCCGTGACCTTTTTCAATCTGGTACGGATTCAGCTCCCTGAATGTGGAGTTGTTCTGTTTCAGGCTCGCCGAGCCTGAGTTCTGGGCTTCCATCTGTCCTACGACGGCTGCTTCTCGGGGCTTTGCCGGCGCAAGCTTCATCCTGATAAGTTCATTCCTTGCCGAAGATGCCGCTTTTAATTGAGGATCTGCAGCAACAGCCTGGTTATAATAGATCTGGGCCAGCTGGTAATTTCCCCGGTCGCTGCTGTCAATGCCTTTTGAAAAGTAGTATAAGGCTTTGAAATTCGTTGTAAGGGGCTTTTTCAAAGCAGTCTTCTGATCTTCGGTAAGACTGATTTTCAGCTGGTCGATCATGGCAAAAAGAATTTTTTTCTCCAGGTCGAATATCTCATCCAAGCTGCCGTTCGCATTCGGCTGGCCCAATATGCTGTTCTTTGACACGCCCAGGAGGAATGAACCCACGTCTATACCCCCGGCGCCTGACGGCTTCAGTTCACCGCCTATGAGGTAATTAGCCCTCAACAGCCTGCCCATCCTTGGGGCGGAATCGCTTTCGACGATGCCTGACGCTCCCATGTCGAGCTCTTCGACCAGGGCCTGAAGCTTCACCCTTTCAACCAGTTGTATGTCGGGCACAGACGCCAGGTCCGTCATCAGCATGAAGGCAAAACCCTTCTGCAAAGGATTCAGTATTGCGTCATCGGAGGAGTTCTTGAAGTTGAGTACGGCCACGGTATTTCCTGCAGTCTCGGATGAAAGGGACTTTTCCTTGTTGACGGCTTCTTTGGCCCATTGCCTTGCCGCATCTGTTATCACCTCTCCCGCCATGCACAAAGGTGACGCAGTCAAGATGAGGAGAATAACTGACATTATTGAAATATATTTTGTTTTTTCAACCATAGTAACCGTCCCGCAATATGATTTTTGATTTTATGGGAACCCAGTTCAAATAATGATTATAATCCATCCTAGAAAGGTAAATGTCAATTTGATTCAACATCGAGCTGTTTGTTTTTATGGCAAAAACCGTGTTTACTTGATAATGGGCAATTCCGGACACATAAGATGATTATGGACAGACACCAGATTGAAGAGGCCTTGGCAGGAAGGGGTATGGTTTTATTTGTCGTGCTCCTGTCATCGTTCATTACGCCGTTCATGTCCTCATCAGTTAACATCGCGCTTCCCGCCATTGCAAAGAGGTTCAGTCTGGATGCCGTTACTCTCAACTGGGTGGCCACTTCATACCTGCTTTCAACAGCTGTTTTCCTACTGCCTATGGGCAGGATTTCAGACATTTACGGCAGGGCCAGGGTTTTCGCTTCGGGCATGGCGGTATTTACAGTCTCGACTCTTGCCGCAGGACTTTCATACTCGATTGCCATGCTTATTATTGCCCGTGTGCTGCAGGGGATAGGAAGCGCCTTTATCTTCAGTACGGGTATAGCGATGCTCTCGGCCGCATACGGGCCCGAAGTGCGCGGTAAAATGATAGGCTACTCTATTGCCACAGTTTATACAGGGCTGACTGCAGGGCCTTTTTTCGGTGGCTGGCTGACGCAGCACTATTCATGGAGGATGATTTTTCTTGCTGTTATTCCGCTTTCGACTGCCGCTTTTTTACTGACGCTGAAAACGGCATCCGCCGAAGGTAAATGCGTTCAGAATTGCCGTATGGATTATACCGGTTCCATGGCATATGCTCTGGGATTGTTTTTAATGATATATGGTTTTTCCCTCCTGCCCGGCAGGGGGTATTTACTGGTCACAGCTGGTTTTTGCATGCTGGCGGCTTTTGTAATGTGGGAGAAGAAGTCTCTCAACCCTCTTATTGACCTGAAGCTTTTCACCTCGAACAGGCTTTTCCTGTTTTCGAACCTTGCTGCACTGATAAACTATGCCGCCACCTTCGCATCGGGATTCATCCTGAGCCTTTACCTCCAGTACATAAAGGGAATGACGCCAGAAGAGGCCGGTCTGATCCTGGTCTCTTCGCCTGTCGTGATGGCTGTTGCAGCACCTCTTTCAGGAAGGCTGTCGGATAAGGTAAATGCCAGAGTTCTATCCTCGGCAGGCATGGCCATAACCGCCCTGGGGCTTGCATGTCTTATTTTCCTGACTGCCGAATCAGGCACGTTTTATATCGTTGTATCGCTTTTGATACTGGGTACCGGATTCGGGATATTCTCTTCTCCAAATACAAATGCGGTCATGGGTTCTGTTGACAGAAGCGCCTATGGCATTGCTTCAGGCATGCTCGCCACCATGAGGCTTACTGGCCAGACCATAAGCATGGCTGTCGTGATGGTGATATTTTCAGTTGCAATAGGGCATGTGGAAATATTGCCGTCATATTACAAAAGCTTTATCCATGCCGCACGCCTGTGCTTTATCCTTAATACCGCGCTCTGTATACTAGGCGTGTTCGCGTCGCTGGCAAGAGATAAAAACAAGTAGTGCCGGCGCGAATTTAGACTCGAAAAGCGAGGCTCGGATTTAATGACCAGGTACAGGATTTCATCCTGAATGCAGCTCTGATAACTGTTCTTTACTGAGTTTATAAATTAACCTATAATCCCGGTTTATACTTGACTGGAGGTTGTTCATGGCAAGCAGGTTCAAGGCATATACAGGCAGGGCATTAGACATTGATCTTACATCAGGGAAAATCGGTGAATACGACATATCCGATAAAGACCGGGAACTTTTCCTTGGGAGCAGGTATCTCTCCACGAAGATACTCTGGGATGAACTGAAGCCCGGAATTGACCCCCTGTCCCCAGAGAACGTCATTGTCATAATGACAGGCCCGCTCACCGGAACGGGAGCACCATCGTCGAGCAGGTATGATATATCTGCCAAGAGCCCGCTTACCGGGGCGATAGGGCACTCCAATTCCGGAGGACACTTCGGACTGCATATGAAGCGCGCGGGCTGGGATGCGATTATCATAAGAGGCAAAGCCGAAAAGCCCGTCTATATCGATATAGATAACGAGAAGGTCGAAATAAAGGATGCCGCCCACTTATGGGGAAAGAACACACAGGAAGCGCAGGCGCTGCTGGGTAAGGGGGGCGGAAAGGTCGTTATCGGCCCGGCGGGTGAAAACATGGTGAAATATGCAACGGCGGTATCGCAGGAACGCAGCCACGGCAGATGCGGAATGGGCGCGGTGATGGGTTCGAAAAACCTCAAGGGGCTTGTCGCAAAAGGTACAAAAAAGCTTGAGATCGCCGAACCCGAAAAGCTGAAGGCGGTGTATAGGAAATGGGTGGCCATGCTTCAGGCGCATCCAGCAACCGGCGATATGGCTCCGAGGTATGGAACGGCCACTTTCCTTACGACCCTTTCCGCGGGCAATGCCCTGCCTACCAAAAATTTCTTGAAAGGTACTTATGAGCATGCCGAAAAGATCGGCGGGAAAAGGCTTGCAGAGGAGAAACTTGTTAAAAATTACGGCTGCGTGACCTGCCCCATCAGGTGCGGCAGGGTTGTCGAACTTGACGGCCACGAAGTGAAAGGTCCCGAATATGAAATCCTGTGCCTGCTCGGCTCGAACATGCTTATCGATGACATGGATGCAATCATCCGCTGGAACTATGAGCTAGATCTGCTGGGAATTGACTCCATAAGTGTCGGGACTGTCATGGGGTTCGCGGCAGAGCTCAATGAAAAGGGCATGTGGGACAGCGGCGTTGAATTTGGCAGGACCGACAATATTTCACAGGTGCTTGATGACATCGCATACCGGCGCGGGGCCGGTAATGACCTTGCGGAAGGTGTTAAATGGCTCAGTGAAAAGTATGGCGGCAAGGACTTTGCTCCCCATGCAAAAGGCCTGGAAATGGCTGCCTACGAGCCCCGTGGAAGTGTCGGACACGGGCTCGGCTATGCAACGGCCAGCAGAGGCGGGTGCCACCTTGACGGCGGATACGTGATTTATTTCGAGGTAACCGGCCCGGTACTCCTGGACCAGTACCACTGGAGGTCAAAACCCGGATGGGTCGTGCTGGACCAGAACCTGATGGCTGCGATCAGCTCAGGAGGCCAGTGTCTGTTCACTTCATGGACCTTCGTACCTCCGATTGCATTCAAAGTCCCCCGGTACAAGACACTCTCCAAGGTCGTTTCAAAGATACTTACTTATGCTTGGCCCAGTATAGATGCAACGCTGATGCTGCCCCCGGGACTCATGAAGATACACCTGCCCATGCTGCCTCATACGAAGGCGATCAAGCTGGCGACAGGCATGGATATGAGCTTCGGCAAGTTTTTGGAGGTCGGGGCGCGGGGATATAACCTGGAGCGTATGTTCAATATCCGTGAAGGGTTTTCAAAGAAGGACGATACCCTGGCTAAACGTTTTACAAGCGATCCGCAGATCTCCGAGAAGCCCGAATCGGTTGTGAGGGTTGATGACATGCTGCCCAAGTATTACAGGCTTCGCGGATGGGATGAAAACGGCGTCCCGACAAGAAAGACACTCGATAAGCTCGGGCTTGATTTTATCAGATGACCGATATCGTAAAAAGCGGACGTCCCACAGGTTATGACATAACAGCCTGGATTCTGGCTGGCCTGATGCTGTTCTTTGTGCTGAGACTGCATCTGCTAGGGGCCCTTATCGCAGGTTTCCTGGTTTATGAAATCGTACACAGTCTCTCTCCCTATGTAACGAGCAGGCATCTCAGCGGCGGGCGAGCAAGGGTCATGGTTGTAGCGTTATTATCGATCATTGTAATTGCAATTCTTATTGCTGTTTCATGGGGTGCAATCTCGTTTCTGAGAAGCGGATCAGGCAATGTCTCTGAGCTGTTCAGAAAAATGGCCGAAATTATCGGCGGACCACACAGACTTATCCCAGACTGGCTTATGAAATATATCCCGCAGGATGCCGAGAGCATGAAACAGTCTGCAATCACATGGCTTAACGAACATGCGTATGAACTGCCGATGGCTGGAAAACAGGCAGCCCGGGGAGCAGCCATGGTCCTGATAGGCATGATAATAGGTGGCATAGTGTCCCTTAGCGAAGTATCACCCGGCCCGTCAGGCAAACCCTTTACAGGGGCATTGCGCAGGAGGGTTTACATGTTTCATCTTGCCTTCAGGCGCATTGTTTTTGCGCAGGTGAGGATCTCCGCATTGAACTCATTCTTCACATGGCTGTATATTGGGGTTGCATTGCCTGTTATCGGTATTCACCTGCCATTTGCCAAAACTCTTGTCGCCCTGACCTTTGTCGTCGGTCTTATCCCGATCATAGGCAATCTCATATCAAACACCGTCATTGTAATAGTCAGCATGAGCATATCGCTCGGAGTCGCCATATCTTCACTCGTATTCCTGATCGTCATCCACAAGCTGGAGTATTTTCTGAATGCCAGGATAGTGGGTACCCAGATCAATTCAAGGGCATGGGAACTTCTTGTCACCATGATAGTCATGGAAGCCGCTTTCGGGATTTCCGGGGTTGTTGCCGCGCCGATTTATTATGCCTACCTTAAAAGCGAACTCTCCGAATATGGTATTATTTGATCCTTATACGATCTTTTTATGATTTCCCAGTAGCAGTCAACTTTAGCGTTGAATAATCCGATACCTTTAATATCTGCCAAAGACAGACGTATTATAAGGAGTGAATTATGCTGGTAGGATTCTATAACCTCCCGACGGTCCTTACGTTTATAGCGCTGGTTTTAGGGATGGCCTCGTGCATGTTCTCTTTTAACGGATATACCGGGTATGCAATGGTGTGCCTGATATGGGCCGGCATATTCGATCTGTTCGATGGATTTGTTGCCCGCAAATTCGACTTAAGCGAGGAGGAGAAGGCATTTGGCGTCCAGATCGATTCAATCAATGATGCTGTCAATTTCGGGGCGGCTCCTGCAATGATTGCACTGCACTCGGGTTTCAATGCACCTGTGGATTATATAATACTGACTGTTTATTGCTGCGCCGCCTCCATGAGGCTGGCTTATTTCAATGTTACAGGTCTCACTGGTGAGGGGCCGGTCAAGTTCTATACGGGCCTGCCCGTCACATTTTCAGCATTGATATTTCCGCTCGTTTACCTGCTTGAATTTGTTACGGCCGGGCCGGTTTATACCTTGTGCATACGCATCGCTTATGTGCTTGCTGCCTTCTTTTTCGTTTTGAAAATTCCAATCCCCAAGCCCAAAGGCATATTCTATGTGATATTTCCTGTTCTGGCAGTAATCGTAACGGCTTTGTGGACAGTGAAATCAATATGATAAGGCACCCGTAGGACAGGAATCATTAGTCGGAATAAAACCGCGGCCCTCATAAAAAGGAAAATATTTTAAATATTTTGGCTTTGTAAGCCGATATTATTAAGGAAAGAATCAGACAGGCTCAGTTTTACCGGGACTCGGACAGACGTAAAAAGCCTTTGGTTTGGGAATACGGGACATTCATCATACAGGAGATGAAATTTTTATGGTTGATATTAACACCCTTGTTATGAGTGAAGCGGTTGTGAGCTTCAGCATATGGATGATGTTCATATTCTATGGACAGACCCAGAAGACCTATGACGGATTCTGTTACTGGAAGGCAGGGGCACTGATTATCTTTATTGCCTATGTCTCGATGGCGGCTAGGGGAATTACTGCCGTAATGTCAAGCGCTCTGTTTTCTTTCATATTTTTTTTCCTGCAGAATTTCCTGCTCATTCTTGCCATTGTCGTAAGGCTTGACGGCACTTTCAGATTTGTTCTCGGAAGGAAACTCTGGAAGCCTTTTTACCTGCTGCCTGTTATTACACTGGCAATAATGAGCTATTATCTGGTCGTTAAAGATGCTGTGGCGTTAAGAAATTTTATTTTTTCCATAGCCATGTTATCCGTCTTTATTTTCACGGCAGCCGTATTTTTGGGTAAAGCCAGGAAAACGAACAAACTGTATTATTCTGTAGCCTTGATCAATATTGCATGGGGACTGGTAATCATGTTCCGGTCCGCATTCTGGTTATTAATGCCTCAATACAGCATGCTTGACCCTGTTTTCTTCAATATCCTTTTATTCTTTATTACCCCGGTCTTTAACATCGGACTTGGAATAAGCCTTTTATTTGTTAATTCTCAGCGTACGCAAAATGAACTTCAAGAGGCCGAGGCAAAATTCGAGACCTCATTCAGGTCCGCTCCCTATGCCCTAACGCTTACAGACTTTGTCAATGGACGTATCCTCGACGTCAATGAAGGATTTCTGCAGATCACAGGGTTCAGCCGTGATAAGGCTATCGGAAAGACAACCTTGGAGCTTAAACTCTGGGTTAATGAAAGTGATCGCGCCTATGTTCTCAAGGAACTCCTCAAAAACAAGAGTTTAAGAGGAAAAGAATTTCTATTTCACAAGGAATCGGGTGAGACAATCACTGGCTTGTTTTCTGCTGAAGTCATAACAATTAATGACCAACGGAATATCCTTTCCAGCATTGCAGATATTACCGAACTGAAAAGGGCTGAAGAAGAGCAGAAAAAGTTTGAAATACAGCTTCATCATTCACAGAAGCTGGAATCCATAGGTATACTTGCAGGCGGCATCGCACATGACTTCAACAATATCCTCATGGTTATCCTGGGTAATTCTGAACTTGCCCTGAAGGACGTCGCTGAGGAATCTCCTGCAAAGCAGAGACTGGAAAACATAAACAGAGCTTCATTAAGGGCGGCCGAAATCTGCAGGCAGATGCTGGCATATTCGGGTAAAGGCCTGTTTGTGATCAGGCCGGTTGACCTTTCGGAAATGGTACGGGAAATGGCCAACATGCTCGATGTGTCGATCTCCAAAAAGGCCGTATTGAATTATAACCTGGCGAAAGGGCTGCCTTCAATAGAGGTTGATTCGGCACAGATGCAACAGATCATAATGAACCTGGTAATAAATGCGTCCGAAGCATTAGGAGACAGAAGCGGTGTTATTAATTTATCCACAGGTATTCAGGAATGCGACAGCAGGTTCCTGATTGAAAATAAAATGCAGGATGATATCTCGGCTGGACATTATGTGTATCTGCAGGTTGAAGACACAGGTTGTGGTATGGACCGTGAGACTTTGTCAAAGATATTTGATCCGTTTTTTTCTACAAAGTTCATAGGCAGGGGGCTCGGACTTTCTGCAGTGCAGGGTATTGTTAAAAGCCACAGGGGAGGGCTGATGATATCAAGCGAGCCGGGCAGGGGGACAGTCTTCAAGGTCCTGTTGCCTGTCACTGCAAGACCTGCGGATTTTATATCCGAAGAAAAGGGGAAACAGGAGAGTCTCTGGAAAGCAAGCGGCACCGTGCTGCTTGTTGATGACGAGGAACCTATAAGATCTCTGGGCCATCAGATACTTGAGGATATGGGATTTGATGTTATCCTTGCCGCAGACGGGAAGGAAGCCCTTAAGGTGTTCAGTGCGAACAGGGATAAAATTATCTGTGTTATTCTTGACCTTACAATGCCGCATATGGGCGGTGATGAGGCCTATCGTGAAATGCTCATGCTCAAACCTGACGTGAGTGTCATTATCAGCAGCGGTTTCAACGAACAGGATGTATTACGGCGTTTTCCGGAAAAAGGCCTTTCAGGTTTTATCCAGAAACCATACAGGATCGATAACCTTGCCGGCATGCTGAAAAAGATAATCGATGATAAACAGTGCGCAAAATAGTAAAAGGAATAATATCCCTGTTAATAATTAAACAAGTAACAGCCTGAAGAAATATCAACGGGATCCACAAGAGCTTTCCGAACTGAAATGATCAGCCGGGGAAGAACCATAGGGTAGACGTTCCAACAGATCCTATGGGAAGCCTCATGCAGAATGAAAAGAAATTGGGTGGGGCTAAAATTTTAAAATTGGCAAATCTTCATAAAAAAAGATATTTTATCGATTATCAAATAAGGGTTACCTTCAACGGGAGGGGATATGAAGATCGGAAGGCTGGCTCTGCTTGTTACAGCAGTACTTCTGCCGGTTGTCATGGGGGCAAAGGCCCCTGATGCCCGTGAAATACTAGCCAAACAGGACGACCTCTGGCGCGGAACTTCATCTAAGGGGAAAATAACCATGAATGTCAAAACGGCAAACTGGAAACGGTCTCTGACAATGGACGTTTACTCTCAGGGAAAAGATTATTCACTTGTAAAGCTGCTTCAGCCTTTGAAGGAGCAGGGAACGGCCACGCTGAAAATTTTTGACGAGATATATAATTACCTTCCCAAGACAGACAGGACGATAAAACTGACTGCGGCCATGATGATGGGCTCATGGATGGGCAGCCACTTCAATAATGACGATCTTGTGAAAGAAAGCAGGCTTGCAGAAGATTATAATTTCAAGATCACCTTTCAGGGTAAACGCGACTCCCAGGATGTTGTCGAAATAACGCTTACTCCCAAACCCAATGCTCCGGTTGTGTGGGGCAAGATTATTGCTGCAGTTCGCGCCTCGGACTGGCAGCCAATAAAAAATACATATTACGACGAAGATGGAAATGTAGTGAGAATTCTGACGTGTTCAGACTACAAGACCATATCGGGAAGGCTCTTACCGACAAGGCTTACAATGACTCCCCTGGATAAACCCGGTGAATATACCGAAGTCATTTATGACGAGTTGACTTTCGGTGTAAAATTTAAAAAAGGATTTTTTTCGTTAGCTGAACTGAGGAGGTAGGATTGAAGCCGGGAAGCATATTTAAGCTTTCACTGAGGAATGTCCTCAGGGCAAAACGCAGGAGCGCCATAACCACGCTGGCAATGGCTTTTGCGCTGGGAGTTATGATCATTTACCTCAGCCTTATGGACGGCTTTAACAGAAGCATTGCCGATAATGCCGTTTCCATGCAGATGGGAAGTATTCAGGTGCATGCCCCGAAATACCTTGAAACAAGGTCTGTTTACAAGATAATGAGTGACCCTGATGATTATGTCAGGGCCATTGATTCTCATGGGTTCAGGGCAGTGTCGAGGCTGTTTTCAAGCGGTCTTGCTGCAAAAGATGAATCCTCCGCCGGTGTCCTGATAGAAGGGGTGGACCCGGCTGCCGAAAACTGGGCGTTTATAATGCCGCGGCAGCTGATGGAAGGAAAATGGCTGGACAGTACTGATCCCAAAGGGGTTGTAATCGGTAAAAGGCTTGCAAACAACCTGTCTGCAAAGATCGGTGATGAAATCGTCATAGTCTCACAGGCGGCTGACGGATCAATTGCAAATGATCTGTTCAGGGTAAGAGGCATTCTCAAATCGGTCAATGAAATAACCGACCGGGCCGGATTTATCATGCCGATAATCACGTTCCGGAACCTTATGGTAATACCGGAGGGGGCACATGAAATTGCCGTCATGATACCTCCGGGATATGATCTGGATTCCGCAATAGACATTGTGAAAAAAATATGCAGGGGCCAGGACATCAGGTCATGGCAGATTCTTAACCCGGCGCTGGCAAACATCATCAATCTGTTTCAGGTCGTCATGGTCTTTTTGATAGTTATTACCTTCATAGCGATTTCCATTGTAATACTCAATGCAATGCTTATGGCTGTTTTTGAACGTATCCGCGAATACGGCATGATGAAGGCTCTGGGCGTGACACCGTTTGATATTTTTAATATGGTGATCATGGAAATACTTGTCCAGACAACGGCGGCAGCCGTTATCGGCATGGCGTTCGGAATACCTCTGGCAATAAGCCTCCAGACATACGGCATTGACCTCTCCGCACTGGTCGAAGGGGGAACTATATCAGGGGTAGCAGTAAATATAGCCCTCTTTTCCTACCTGTCGGCCTTTGATATCCTGACACCGCTCGCAGCCTTATTCGTATTTTCGCTGTCAGCCGGTACTATACCGGCAGTGAGGGCTGCAAGGCTTGATCCGGTCACGGCCATCCACTACACATGAGGAAAAGGCAATGATTTTAAAACTCGCCTGGAGAAACCTGTGGCGCAACAAACGCAGAACCGTAATCACCGCCACTTCGATTGCATTCGGGATTCTGCTTACAATCGTCTTTACAAGCCTTTCCGATGGCTCATACGGAAGGATGATCGATATTGCCGCGGACATGGCATCAGGGCACATTACGGTTGAACCGGCCGATTACAGGGATCATCCCGGAACCGACAAAGTCATATCAAATACCGGCGAGCTTATGAGGAAACTTACTTCTTTCAAAGGGGTAACGGCCTGCCGTGAAAGGATCGTAGGACAGGGAATGGCTGCGACGGCCATTGATTCAACCGGCATGGGCTTTATTGCAATAGATCCGCTTAAAGAAAACGACACCATGTATTTCTTCAAGCATATAAAAGCAGGCTCCAAACTCCCCGAAGACGGCGCCTACGCCCTTATAGGGTCTTTAATGGCCAAACAGCTCGATTTAAGGCCCGGAAAGAAACTGGTTATCACAACCACGGACAGGCATGGCCAGGTTGTCAACTTTCTGGTAAAGGTTTCGGGAATTTTTACAACAAGCGTCAGTGAGGCCGATAACAATCTTGTTATCATGCCGATTGGTTATGTGCGTTCACAAATCGGTTATAACCCGGGGGAATCAAGCCATGTCGCAGTATTCATCAAGCAAAGGTGGGATTCGGAAAAAATCGCTGAAAAAATGATGAAGATATCAAAAAACTACGGCGGGGTTTCACTGCCGTGGTCCGTACTCATGCCTGATTTCTTCGGTTACATGACTATGGACATGACCTCATCGATAATTTTCCAGGTATTCATTTTTCTTGTGATTGCAGCAGGGATTCTTAATACGATACTGATGGGGGTAACGGAAAGGATGCGCGAATTCGGAATAATGATATCAATGGGCATGACGCCCGGGAAGATCATAAGCCTTATCATGGCCGAGGCGTTCTGGCTTGCAGTCGTGGGATTGATTGCTGGTTTTATCCTTACCGCCCCGGTTTACTGGTATATACATGTTTACGGAATAGACTTCTCATCCTTCCTTACAGCAGGAGACAACACTGTCGGAGGCGTTCTTTTCGAACCGCTTGTAAAGGCGGCCATCCTTCCCAGACATCTCAGGAATATAATCGGTGCGATATTGATCCTTATCATGACAACAGGCTTGTATCCCGCATACCTGGCGGCCAAGACGAACCCAGTGGATACCATAAAGATTATTTAAAGGTGGAGATATGATGAATGAAGAGATAGTCAGGCTTCAGGACGTGAAAAAGGTATACAAGACAGGCGATGTCGAGACATATGCCCTTAACGGCATATCCCTATCTGTGAACAAAGGCGAGTTCGCTGCGCTTTGCGGCCCGTCAGGCTCGGGCAAGACCACCGCCCTTAACCTGATAGGGGCGCTCGATACTCCGAGCTCGGGAAAGATCGAGGTCGAAGGGAGGAATATAGCCCGGATGTCAAAATCCGATCTTTCAAAAATGAGGATGAACCGCATAGGAATTGTATTTCAGGCCTACAATCTTATTCCTGTACTTACTGCTTATGAAAACGCAGAGTTTGTGCTTGTTCTTCAGGGTATCCCGGATAAGGAAAGAAGAAACAGGGTGATGACCATTCTCGATGAAGTAGGCATGGCTGACATGGCTAACCGCAGGCCGAACCAGCTTTCGGGAGGACAGCAGCAGCGCGTTGCAATAGCACGGGCTGTTGTATCGGAGCCAGCGCTGATACTGGCCGACGAACCTACCGCCAATGTGGATTCCAGGACAGCCGAGTCTCTGCTTGTGCTGATGGAGCATCTCAATCATGAACACGACTCCACATTTATTTTCTCAACACATGACCCGAGGGTAATGGAACGTGCGCACAGGCTTATCATGATGAAGGACGGGGAAATTGCCGAGGACAGGAGGGTGGAATAGAAAATCGGATGACAGGACGACGGCTGTCAGGCTGAGATGAATAAGGGAAAAAACATATGAAAAGAAGGAGCCAGGAGTCAGGAGTCAGGAATCAGAACAAAAACAAGAAAATACTATTCATTGTTTTTGTGAGCATGCTGTTTTTTTCATATTCAAGGCCGCTGCACGCCTTTTACGAGTACAAGGGGGAAAATTCCAATTTCAGGGGAAGGCTGGCAGTTGATTTAATGAGCGGTTTTACACATTACCCGCAGCCGGAAATAATTTATCCCAAAGACACCGAGGGTTTCAACAGCGCAACTTCGAGGCTTCTGCTCGATTCGACAATTGATGATAATACGCGCCTGGATTTCAACGGGTATATCTATGCAAGCTCGAATGAACAGAGATACTTTTCAAATTACAATAATCAGCAGGACAGCCCGTACCGCTATCCTCAGCTGTACTGGGAAATAACACAGACCGACAGCTCTCTGATATGCGGCGATATTGACCAGTTGAGCGTCAAATATCATACGGCCCAATCGAATATGACTGCTGGCAGACAGCCTGTAAGCCTTGCCAATAATTTCCTCTTCACGCCAAACGATGTTTTCTACCCTTTCTCCGCGACCGCTGTTGACCGTGAATTCAGACCCGGGGTTGATGCATTGCGCTTCGATTATGACATTACAGAACTTTCTGTGATTTCCGCCATTGGCGTTGCAGGATATGACGGCAATAACCCTTCATGGGAGAAATCTGCTGCAATCCTGCGCGGCGGCATGAATGTAAAAAGCATAGATGTCTCTGTGATTGCAGGCAAGACCGACACCAGGAGGCTTGTCGGGATGACTCTGAATGCGGAAGCCCTTGGACTGGGTATGAGGCTTGAAGGCAACTATTCCCATCCGACCGAAGGGGATGCTCATGCCGACTTCTTCCAGATTTCGGCCGGGGTAGACAAAAAGTGGGAGAATTCGATTCATGTAATCCTTGAATATTTTTATCATGGGAACGGAAAATCCAATCCCGATGAATATATGGAGCGCGCATTAAACAACCCCGATATCATGGACCCGTATCTGGGCATGAATTATGCCGGGATCCTCGTTCAGGGCGAACCATCTCCACTTTTCACTCTCCAGGGCGCTTTGATTGCAAACCTCGATGACGGCTCCATCCTGTTCGGCCCAGGCGTTATTTACAGTTTAAGCGATGAGGCCGAGCTTATCCTCGGCGGGACAATCCCATATGGAGAAACCTCTTCCTTCGATATGTTCAGCCAGGGCTTAAACGTCAAATCCGAATTTGGCCTTTATCCCAGGTCGGTGTATCTGCTGGGAAGGGTTTATTTCTAAAACAGCAAAGTGTGTTATAAAGGTGTATGCGGCAAGCAAGACGGTTTATAAAAAAAGGAGATTATTCAGTTTGTCAATGTTTAACGGGTCTCATCAGTCGATGAGTGTTGCAGCAAGCGGTATAAGCTAAAAACCATCAAAATATTTCAAGAGGCATACAAGGTGGCAATATGGCAGATATTAATGCAGTAAGAGTCTTCCTGCCGTTTCCTTTCCAGGATATCTAATGGTGCTGGATTGAAACAGAAAATACCGTTTTTCTTTTCTGTCCTGTTTCTGTCGATATTTTTGCTTTTTATTTCTGCTCTTGCCTTATCTTAGCATAATTGTTCTGGCGATGGCGTTTGCCTCAGTTCTGTATCCATTATATAAAAGGGTTCTCCAGATTTTCAAAGGCAGTTCTTCAGCCGCCTCACTATCAGTAGTATTGTTGTTTATAACGGTTGTACTTGTACCATTAGTGATTATAGGCACATTCGTGATCAGCGAGGCTTCGGTCTGGATGGATAATATTCCCCGTTATCTTGACAATCCGCCTGCCGGGATAAAAAAGATGTTCTACTATACCGATAATTATCTGCACCTGTCTGAAGAGTCAATAAGGCGGCAGGTCGTGAGTCAGGTCGCTCAAATCGAGTCGTTTATAATAGGATTCAGTGCAAGCGTTATGGGTAATACGATAAAAATCGCAGCAGGCATTATTGTATTCCTGATGTCCATGTTCTGTTTTTTACGGGACGGGGCAGCCATGAAAGGTTTTTTTGATCAGAACGGTTCCCATGCCTGAATACCAGACAGTAAAGATCATTGTGAGGCTTGGCAGTGTCAGCAGGTCTGTTGTAAGAGGGATGCTGCTGAATTCACTGGCTGTTGCGTGCATATCATGTCCGGGGTTTTATTTTACGGGCCTTCCGGTTGCGCTCTGGTGCCTTGCTGTTGCCATCGGAATACTTATCCCTGTAATCGGCTCGCTTACCGTGTGGACATCTGCTGCTGTCGTCCTGCTGCTGACTTCGGGAATAAAACCTGCGCTATTCATTGCCTGTTATGGAGTTGCAGTTATAGGCGTCTGTGACAATATCCTCGGCCCTTACTTCATGAAGGGTTCAGAGAAAATCAGCCCTATATGGATATTGTTTTCCGTACTCGGGGGGGTTAGTTTTTGGGGAATTCCCGGTATAATTGTCGGGCCTCTTGTTCTCGCACTGGCACTGGCCTTTGTCGAGGTGTACAGGGACGGGATGTCATTAAGCAAAAATGAGATACCTGATATAGCCAAAAGAAATTCCGTGTGATAAAAAATATTTAACCGGTCTGTTTTGAATACATTTTCATCAGACTCCACCTAAAAAATAAGAAAGGAAAAAAATGGGCATATTATCGAATACCGTAAGCATATCCCAGTACAGGGTTAAAGGTGAACCTCCTTCGGATATTGATACATGGCTGGCCGATTGCCTTTACAGGAACAGGTTTTCACCGATCGATAATCTGCCTGATGAGGAGTCGGCAGGCTGGGTCAGTCTTTTTGATTACAATGACAGTTCTTTTAGTCTCGGGTCTCCCAAGGTCGGCAGTTATATAGGGCTTTCACTGAGGAAGGACAAAAGAAGCGTTCCCTCTGCGGTAATAAAGAGCAGGCTTGATCTGGAATGCGGTAAATGGATGGCTGAACATCCGGATATAAGAAAAATGCCTTCAAAACGCAAAGCTGAGATCAGGGATAATCTTGTGGCAAGTCTTGTAACAAAATCACTGCCTGTGCCCTCCGTGTGTGACATTATCTGGAACATTGAAACTTCGACGGTTTCAATTGCTTCCGTAAGCTCGAAGACCCTTGAACTTGTGGAAGACAAGTTTATGCAGACTTTTGATGGTTTTAAATTAATATCAATTTATCCTATGGCCCGGGCGGAACTTAATATTGACGAGAGTTTGTTGGCAGCATTGGCACACGAAGACAAAGCCTCCACAAAGGATGTGCTACAGCAGATAAATAAAAACAGATGGCTTGGGCATGAATTCCTGCTTTGGGCCATTCATTCCACAAGCATCTCCCAGGGAGAATACAGAGTCTCTGCAAAAGGAACATTCAACAAAGGAGAAGTATTTGTCGCCTATCTGCACGATTCATTCCTGCTTGCAGGAGAGCCTGAAAAGGGTGTGCGTAAAAGCAGGATAATTGGTCCGCAGCAGGACTTCGGAGAGGCTAAAAAGGCGCTTTCAGCCGGGAAAAATATCTGTGAAGCGGCAATCTATTTTGAAAAGGGTGACTTGAGCTGGAGCCTTAATTTGAAAAGCGACACCTTCGTTTTTTCATCCTATAAATCGCCTCCGGTAAAGATTGAGAAGGGTGAGCTCATTGACGATCCTGCTGCAGAACGTGAGGCTGCATTTCTGGAACGCATGAGTCTTATGGAATCCGGGTTTCAGCTCTTTGACAGTTTTTTTGGGGCATTCCTGACTGAAAGGTTCTCCAGAACATGGCAGGAAAAGATGAAGGCGATAAAGAAGTGGATGAGTGAATAAGGAATTGCTTGGGCATGCACTCCGGGGGAAACTTTGAATAAATCCCTTGAAATGGCATGCTGATTGACATGGAAAGTCTTTTCATGGAAAACCTACCTTTTCGACATGTATTTCATAAAGATTTCAGACACTGTATTAATGTCTGTTTCTAAATAGTGCCCAATGATACTATTTATTCCTATTGGGTTCAGGCTGGTTAAAAGTTGTAACCGGAAAAGATTTATTTAAGATATTCCTTCGGTATGATCTTAGTAGTTGCAAAATGCAATTATGTATGATATAAATTCTTGAAATTGTGATTCATATGAGGAGGAAAGAATTATGAATAAGGTTACCAGTGAAATTCTTGATGAAATTGTGTTTAGACTTCTAAAGGAAGTCCACAAACTGGAAAACCATGATATGGAGAGATTCGGTCTCTCATGGCGCGACATACATGCACTCAAATACCTTACAAAGCATTCTCCGTGCAGAGTAAGCGATCTGGCAAATGAATTGAACATGCCGCTCTTCGCTGTTTCGAGACTTCTTGCGCTGATGACTGAAAAAGGTCTTGTTGCCAAAGCTAAAGACGAGATTGACAAACGCAATACACATTTAAGCCTGACGCCTGAAGGCGCAAAGGTTATAAAACAGGTCCAGGCCCATCATTATCATTTATTTACAGCTAGTCTTGAACTTATGAATGATAATGAGGCATCAATGATGCTTACCTCGATGGGCAATGTCGGTAAACTGCTTGAAAGAATCAGCGCAAAGAAAAGAATCGAGGCGGGCATTCCTCGCAAAGAAGAGATTTATGCCGCAGAGGTTGTTTTCTGAGTTATTAGAGAACAAGGAAAATCAAAAAGTCCCTGTCTTTAATTACGCCAGAGACTTTTTGATAATTACTTGCTGAAACTGTCTATGATTTCACCGTCTAAGTTAACAGCGTTTCCGCTCAAATGCTCGCCGTCAACGTCGATGATCACGAAATGGTGCTGCGATACGTTGATTTCAATCTGAGGCCAGTCTTTCCATGCCTCGGTATCAAGACCTCCTCCGCCCCCGCCTGTTACAACATAATAAGTGAAAGGTTCACCGTCCTGGGGCCATCTGCCGCGTTCATATGCGTGTGTATGCCCGCTGAACACGATATCGACACCCGATTTTTCGATAACCGGCACCAGGTAATCCCTTGTGAGCTGGTCTCCGTCATAATAATGGCTGTTCCAGAGTTCCGTATATGGAGGATAATGGAAGAATACGAATTTATGTGCGGCATTCCTGAATTCATCAGACTTGACGGTATTGAGAAACCACAGGTGCTGAGGGCTGTATGGAAAGAATATTACTGAATCCAGCACTAAGAATATGCTGTTACCGTAAGTGAATGAAAACCAGTGGTCATTGCCGGGCTGAGAAAAATACTTGTAAAAGTAAATTGATTCATTCTCATGGTTACCGATTGCGGAGAACACAGGGATCCTTTTGCGAAAATCTTTCATGGGTCCGAAATGTTTCAGGTCCCATTCAGAAAGCTCCCATCCGTCTGACACCAGGTCACCTACACCGACTGCTATGTCGGGATTATAATCTCCCATCAGGTTGATAAGCTTACCGAAAATATCCGGATTATCCTGAGAATCTCCCCAGACCGTAAAACTGAAAGGAGTTCCAGTATATGGAGCTGTCCTGAATGTTGACGAAGGTCCCGGAATATCAACCCATTTTTTAAACAGGCCGGATTCCACTTTATTGATTATCTGATAATCATAATAGGTTTCTGTCGACAGATTTTTGAGCCTTATTGCATGGAAAGTCTGCGGTATATTTTCCACTGCAGTGAAAGTTTCTGCCTGCATGGAGCCGGAAACAGAGTAATTGACAGACCCCAGGCAGGCGGATGCTGTTTCCCAGCAGATGGTCATTCCGCCGGTAGTAACATTCTGAAGGTAAGGGTCTTTTGTAATCGTAGCCTCGGGACACCCGCTGAGGAATAAAACTGAAAATGATAAAATGATGGAAAAAAACGGATTTCTTGCCCCATGTTGAAGGTGTTTCATTTTATTCTCCCCATATCAAATTTTATTTTTTTAATAGACAACAGATTAGCATACCTTTTAAAAACAGAAAACCGGTATTCGGCAACCCATTTCAGGTCATTGGTTTTGCATGTTCAAACAATGTGGTAATGATTTAATTATTCTTTAAAACAAAGGAGTAACAATGAAAGTAATCGCGATAAACGGAAGCCCCCGCAAAAACGGCAATACGGCAGTATTAATCGGACATGTTTTCAGCGAGCTTGAAAAAGCCGGCATTAAGACCGAGCTGATTCAGCTTGCAGGCGTTAAAATGAGAGGTTGTACGGCATGCTTTAAATGCGGCGAGAACCTGGACAGAAAATGTGCCGTGAAAGATGATCCTCTAAACAGTTATATTGAGAAGATTCTCGATTCAGAAGGGATAATACTGGCTTCACCTACCTACTTCACTGATGTGACGGCAGAGATGAAGGCCCTGATCGATCGTGCTGGCATGGTTGCAAAGCAGAACGCCGATATGTTCAGGCGCAAGGTCGGGGCGGCTGTCATAGCGGTAAGGCGGGCAGGTGCAGTGCATGTATTCGATACTATCAACCACTTTTTCTTCATAAACCAGATGGTTGTACCCGGCTCAAGCTATTGGAATATGGGTATGGGAAGGGAACCCGGAACCGTTGAGTCAGATGAAGAAGGGATTGCCATCATGAAGACGCTTGGCGAAAATATGGCATGGCTTTTAAAGAAGATACATTCTTGAAAAGGCAATTTCTTGCCAATTCCGAGACGTTGAGATATATCTGGAGTTCATGAAATTCACTGAGATACCACTTAAAGATGCATTTGTGATTGAACCTGAAATATTCAGAGACCAGCGCGGTTTCTTTACCGAAACGTACAACAGAAGGGCTTTTGAGGAAAACGGATTCAGAATTGATTTTGTGCAGGACAACCACTCGTTTTCCAAGGAAAGGGGCGTATTGAGAGGTTTTCATTTTCAAAAACCTCCGTATTCCCAGACTAAACTGGTACGCACCCTCAGAGGAAGTGTTTATGATGTAATTGTCGATCTGAGAAAGTCTTCCGCCACATGCGGAAAATGGATTGGTATTGAACTTTCTTCAGATAACATGAAAATGCTGCTGGTTCCAAAGGGGTTTGCACACGCCTTCTGCACACTTGAAGCCGAAAGTGTCGTGCATTATAAGGTTGATGAATTTTATGCACCTCAGGCTGAAAGCGGTATAATATGGAACGACCCGGTGTTGGATATAAAATGGCCGTTTGAAAACATACTTTTGTCTGATAAGGACAGGCTTCTGCCTTTGATGAGCGAAATAGGAGATGTTTTTCCAAAATAAAAAATGAAGGTTCTGATCGTAACAGGCGGGGAAAGGCCTGAAAAAGCCTTGTTGAAAGAAAAAGCCGCTTCCTCGTCTATGGTTATTGCAGCGGACAGAGGTGCTGATTATTGTCTGAAGGCGGGTATCCTGCCGGATATGGTTGTCGGCGACTTGGACTCCTTGCCGGCAGAAATTCAGGATGAACTTGTTTCACATAATATAGAAATCCGCAGGTTCGATTGCAGAAAGGATATGACAGATACCCAGATCGCTGTAGATATGGCTCTTGAAAAGGGTGCCTGCGAAATTGAAATAGTCTCGGGAATCGGTTCGCGTTTTGATCATAGCCTGGCGAATGTCTATCTTCTCTACAGGGCTTTGAGAAAGGGTGTTAAGTCAAAAATTATTTCCGGAATACATGAAATATTCCTGATAGAAAATAAATGCGCAATTATTAATGAAACCGGTTCACTCATCTCTTTCCTTCCGCTTGGGTATTCCGCAGCCGGGATAACACTGAAGGGATTTGAGTATGAGATCGATAATATCGATATGGATATGAGTTTCCCTGTCGGCATCAGCAATGTGGTTAAAAATGATTCTGCCGAAGTAATTGTTACAGGGGGTATCCTGATTGCAATCATATCCAGAAGAGGGGAATGAAGAACCGGATGCGACAGGATTAATACAGGCTAATATTCTATAATCACTAGTGACATGGGAACTCATTGATGCTATCGTCTGCGCAGTTTTAATAATATGATACTAAAGGAAGGGCTTTAAGCTTAACCTGAAATTATAAGAAAGATGCGAAAGGAGAACATAGTGAAAAGGTTAATAATCTTACTGGTTGTATTGGGTTTGGCTGCAGTCGGCTGTTCAAAAGGTACTGAGGGTGGAAAACCAGGGGAAAAACAGGAAGTTAAGTTTAGCAGCCCAAATGTGATTGCTAAAATTGGGACAACAGAGATCAAGGATTCCGATTTGGATGCGATTTTGTCACAGATTCCCGAGCCGTACCGTGCGCGTTATGCGACGCCTGAGGCGAAGAGGGAGATCATCGAGAAGATGGCTGAAGTCAAAATGATGGCAATGGAAGCGAAGAAGAAAGGCATAGACAAGAAGCCTGCCACGAAACTGAAGCTGGAGTATATCGGAGACCAGATACTGGCGCGGGACCTTGAGGAATCGGCGGTGGAGAATATAAAGATCAGCGATGCCGACATAACCAAGTATTATAACGACAACAAGGATAAATTTGCACAGGGGCCGAGGGTTAAGGTAAGGCATATCCTTGTCAATACGGAACCTGAGGCAAAGGCCATCCTTGCCCAGTTAAAAGGTGGCGCCGACTTCTCCAAACTTGCAAAGGAAAAGTCAAAATGTCCTTCGGCACCTAGAGGCGGAGACCTTGGATGGGTGACACAAGGCAGAATGGACCCGGCGTTCGAAAAGGCCGCATTTGCTCTCAAGAAGGGACAGATGAGCGGGATCGTGAAATCCTCTTTCGGTTATCATATTATAATCTGCGACGATATCGAGGCCAAGAAAGAAAAGGACCTTAAAGATATCAAGCCTCAGATTGAGAAACAGCTGCAGAGGGAAAAGAGAGAGGAAGTTACAAACAAGCTCAAAGAGCAGGTTAAGAAAGATTTCCCGATTGCAATAAACGAGGAATATTTCAAGAAGGCGAAGGAAGAAGCCGCCAAAAAGGCGCCGGCTGCTCCTGGTGAACCCGGTGAAGGAATGCCTGGCGCGCCGGCTCCGGCACCAAAGGCCGGACAGCAGGCTCCGGGCGCAGCAGCTCCGCAGGCAAAACCGGCAAAATAAGGAGCAGTCTTGCCTCTATACAGCTGGACAGGTTATACCGAGAAGGGAAAGACCGAAAAAGGGATGCTCGATGGAGCATCCCTTAGAGAAGCAAAAGTCAAGCTGAAGGCAAAGGGCATTTTCGTAAGTTCTATAAACGAAGAGGCCCCGGTCGGAACTGTACAGACCGGTACGGCAAACATCCGAGATATCCTCGGCAAGGTCAAGAAAGAGGATGTCGCCATTATGACCAGACAGCTTTCAACACTTATTGGTGCAAGTGTTCCGCTGGTTGAAGCCCTGAGCGCTTTATATGATCAAACAGACAATCCCACACTTAAAAAGACGATGGCCCAGGTAAGGGATGCTGTCAATGAAGGTGCAGGATTCGCCGATGCTTTAGGGCAGCATAGAAAAATATTTCCCGATCTGTATGTAAATATGGTCAGGTCTGGAGAGGCCAGCGGTGCACTGGATATTGTACTTGCGCGTCTGGCTGATTTTCTTGAAGGCCAGCGAAAGCTTATGGCAAAGGTCCAGTCGGCCATGATATATCCTGCACTGCTGCTGTTCGTTGCAGTCGCCATAGTATTCTTTCTGCTGACATCCATTGTTCCCAAGGTCATTTCGATGTTTGAAAGCATGCATCAGACATTGCCTCTTCCCACAAGGATTCTTATTACCATAAGTTCCTTCCTGGGAAAGACATGGTGGATAATAATACTCCTGTTCGCGGTCGGAGTATTTCTGATAAACAGGTGGAAGATGACTGATTCAGGTGCGCTCAAGTATGACAAGTTCAAAATGCGCATGCCTGTTTTCGGCGCAATATTTGTCAAGGTATCGGTTGCCAGATTTGCAAGAACACTCGGGACGCTTCTGACTGCTGGCGTTCCTATCGTCGAAGCCATGAAGATTGTCAAAACAGTTGTACAGAACAAGGTTATGGAAGCTCATCTGAGCGAGGCTATAGATGATATCATAGAAGGCTCAAGCCTTGCCGCACCCCTTAAAAGGTCAGGAATTTTTCCATCAATGGTACATCACATGGTGGAAGTGGGGGAACGGAGCGGAACCCTGGAAGATATGCTGATCAAGGCTGCTGATGCCTATGAAGACGACATCGAGACATCAGTTGCCGGTCTTACTTCCGTGATTGAGCCGGTTATGATTATTTTCATGGCTGCAATTGTCGGTTTTATAATTGTCTCGATACTGTTCCCGATGATCGAAATGAGCTCTTCAGTAAAGTAAGATAAGGGGGAGAGAATGCGCATGGACAAAAAAGGTTTTACACTTATCGAACTGCTTGTAGTTGTAGCTATTCTTGGCATTCTCGTCACATTTGTAGCTACACGTTTCATGGGAGAACCCGAGAAGGCAAGAATTAACCAGGCGAAAATTCAGATACAGACGCTTGAGGACGCCCTTAAAATGTACAGGTTGGAGAACTTTGAATATCCTTCAACCGAACAGGGGCTTAAGTCCCTTGTAGAAAAGCCTACTGTAGGTGATATTCCCAAGAACTGGAAAGAAGGCGGATATCTGGAAAAGGGGAGAGTACCCAAAGACCCATGGGGCAACGATTACATATATATGAATCCCGGAACCCATAATACGAACGGTGTTGATATATTCTCTTACGGCCCAGACGGTCCGGGCGGAGATCAGGGCAAAATGATAGGGAACTGGGAAAGTGAGACGCCTCAACAGTCCCAGTAAAGGGTTTACTCTTCTTGAACTGATGATCGTTATTGCGATCATCGGCATTGTTCTTGGATATGTAGCCCCACGCATAGTAAGCAGTCTGACAAATTCAGACATCGATGAAGCCCAGAGGCTGATGGAAAACTTATATCTTACTGCAAAATCATATGCCATAACCCAGCATAAACCCTGCTATATCCAGTATGATATCGACAACAAAATCGTCGGTTTTTATCCTGTGCCAGAAAAGTCTGGAACGGAACCAGAACTGGAAAGAAAAATCAAACTTCCAGATACGATTGAAATCAAAGGTGTCAAGACCATGAATCAGCCCAAAAAAGACAAAGGCAAGGCCGAGATCAAAGTAAACACGGACGGGATTATCGAAAAAAGCCTTATCTATCTTCAGGGAAGCCGCGACAAGATATACACACTCGAAGTAAAGCCCTTTTCAGGCAAATTCAAACTGCATGACAGTTATATCGAGATGGGTTATGGCAAGGAATAATGGTTTCACTCTGCTGGAAGTGATGATAGCAATGGTATTTTTGAGCATCACATTTGTGGCGCTCCTTTCAGCGGAGACCCAGGGTATCGATATGTGCTCGCAATCAAAGTTCATTACAACATCAACGCTTCTCGCAGAACGGCATATTTCCGAGGTAAAGGCCAATATGTCGAAGGAACCGCCTGTACCGGGACAGAAAAACGGTGATTTCGGTGCGGATTTCCCGGGTTATACCTACAAGGAGGATGTTGAGGTTACACCTTTATCCGCTTATTATAAATATACTCTGACGATAAACCTTGGGACAGGAAATAATGCCTACCAGAATAAGCTCGTTACATTCCTGTATGCAGATTAACGATTCCGGTTTGCATTCAGATGCCTTTTCTATCGGCTGGGTTGTCAGCTCTCCCGGGTATGTTAAAGGCATACCGGAGCCTATTTCCACGGACAGCTCAGGGATGGGCTTGAATCCAAAACAGAACAGGAAGGGCTTTACCCTGGTAGAGCTGATGCTTGCAATTGCCATATCGGTAGTTGTGGTTGGAACGGTCTATGTAACCTTTTACCAGTCTCATAAGGTTACAAAGACCATAATGGCCCAGACAGAAGTTTATCAGATGGCTAGACTCTGCATGGACAGGATGATGAAAGATCTGAGTTGTGTGTATTTTTCTCCATATCTGCTCCTCGATGATGACCTCAAAAACAATCCAAAGGCCAATGAACTTGCTCAGAAATACAGATTTATAGGCAAGCACGAAAATGACGGGAAGAACGATACTGACAAGATATATTTCACTACTACAAGCGATATAGGTCTTGGGGATAAAGCAGGTATTTTAAACGAAGTTGATTATGAGCTTAAAGAAGACCCTGATAACAAGGGCCTATATTTTCTTATAAGACGGGAAGACAACAAGCCTCACGATGGAATAACTGACAATGGACAGAATCCAGGTATGGAAATTGCCGAAAACGTGGTTTCAATGAGTATTGTCTATTACGGCAAGGAAAACAAGGAAAGCGATGAGTGGGATGCATCGAGTACGTCACCGCCGGCCCTGCCTAATATGATCAAGATCACGCTGAGCTTTAAAAGCGGCAAGGATACCTATACATTTTCTAGTGTTGCCTCTCCCGTTCTGGCGAAAATACAGCTGCCGAAAAGCGGGGCCTAGCAGGAATGGAATCTCTTGTTCGCGATAAAAAGGGTGTGGTCCTCATACTTGTTCTGGCTGTTTTTGCACTGTTCTATGCGCTCATATTTAATTTCAAGACCGATCAGAGGATGGAGCGGGACCTTGCCTATAATTTCAGGGATTCCCTGCAGGCCCAATATCTGGGGAGTGCCGGCGTAGAGGCCGCGATGTCCATGCTGGCTAAAGACGACAACGAATATGATTCCGAAGATGAGGACTGGGCTAAATTCTCGGACTATATGATGGTGGCGAGCACCAATCTCGAGGGAATGACCATACAGGGCAATATAACAGACGAATGCTCCAAGCTGGACATCAACAGCCTGGTCGAACTGAGCGGGGACAAGTATGTGAAGAACGAGTTCAGAGCGGCACAGCTTAAAAGACTGATGGGGCGTGATGTTCTGAATATCGATATATCTGAGCAGGAGCTCAATGACCTTATCAACTGCATATGTGACTGGATCGACCTTGACAATGAACCGCAGGTGAGCGGCGGCGCAGAGGATGAATACTACAAGAGCCTGGCCGAGCCGTATGACTGCAAAGACGGGCCCATGGATTCTCCAGAAGAAATCCTTCTGGTAAAGGGCATGAAGCCGGAATGGTATTACGGGACCGAGTCCTATCAAGGCATAGGCAAATTCATCACGGCAGGGACAAGTGCAATGGGTAAAGGCACAGTCAATGTTAATACGGCCTCAAAAGAGGTGCTGATGAGCCTTGCTCCACATATTGATGAAGCTCTGGCCGAGAAGATCATTGAATGCAGACCTTTTAAAAAAATTGATGAAGTAATAAAATGCGTCCAGGATAACACCACCGGTCAGGGTTACCAGGCATTGGTCGACGATCCGAATGATGTTAGTAAACTAGTGGCAATGATTAGCGTAAGCAGCACCATGTTCAGTGTGGACGTCAAAGGGGTAATGTCTTCGGGTGCCATGGTTAACACAAAGGCAAAACTCTTTATGATTGATAAAAATACTCCGCAAATAGTATATTATAAAATATATTAAACAAAGGGAGCTGTTCATTATGGCAAGATACTCTCTGGGAGTTTACGGAGATGATACCGAGATACAGGCCTGCCTTTTAAACTCTGGAGATGCATCCATTGAAAAGCTTGTAAGACGCAGAAGAGAAGTGGCTCACGGACGGCCTGTCAGGAATCTCGACGAAGACATCAAATCGGTTATCTCTGAAATCGGTCTCACTGCAGAAAAAAACATAACGGCCTTATCGGGCCAGTATGTCATGTACCGCCAGATGAAAAGGCCGTTCACCGACAGGAAGAAGATTGCGGAAACGGTAGGCCCCGAGGCGGAAACCCTGCTCCCGGTTGGTGATGAGCTTAATGTTGATTTTGTCATAGTGGGGAAAGATGACGCGGGAGAGACCCTTATCGAGACCGCTGCCGCCAGAAAGGCCGAGGTAGATAAGATTATATCATATTGCAAAAAAGCAGGCATTGATCCCGAGGTGTTGGAGGCCCCTTCGTCTGCGATAGGTGCAGGTGCCAGGAATGTATTCAACCTCGGACCGGAAAGGGGATATGTCGTAATTTATATGGGCTGGAGGGACACGTCGATCTGCATACTGCACGGCAATGTCGTCAAACACATGGGCTCTGCACCGCTTGGTTTTGAAAGAATCCTTGAAGTTGTGGCAAAGGAAAAAGGAATATCCGTAAACGAGGCTTTTGAAAAAGCCATGTCAACCGGCATTGATGGAGGCGGTCATCTCGACAGACTGATAATGGAAGTAATGATATCCCTTTACAAAATTCCACGTGAAGTCGAGAGCTATAATGCGATACCTGCGGGCTATGCTACCTGCATAAACGATATTTCAGAGATGCTTGAGAACTCGGATATAGACAGGAACCTGCCTTCGTTCAAGGGTATTTTATATGACGGCCCTGCAAAGGATATGATGCTTTCTTTCATGTCGGTATCCCTTGCCTTCAGGGGTGAAGACAAGGTCGACATGGTAAATTTTTACCAGCATGGAAGCGCCTTTTCCCTACAGATGGTAAAGCTCAAGGCACAGTTCGGTGTGTGGATAAAGGCTGTCGTAGTGCTGATTGTAATGTGGGGCATCGGTTACACGGCAGATACCCTGTTAAAGAGCAGGATAAGCAGCAAACTTGACTCACAGGTAAAAAAACAGTTTGCTACAGTCATGCCGCCCGGAACAACAATGGTCGACCCTGTTGTTCAGCTTGAACAAAGGCTGAACAAACTCAATACAATCTACGGACCCGGGTCTGGAGCAGGCGAATCACCTCTCACCGTTCTGAGGGAATTGAGTGATAAGATACCGTCAAATCTGAACACGGTAATAGATTCACTGACCCTTGATGAAAACGCGTTGACACTCTCCGGCACTACTGATTCATATGAAAATGTTGAAAAAGTAAAGACAGGTATCTCAAGAATACCCTTTGTAAAAGAAGTGAAGATAGTCTCTGCGAACGTAAACAAAAACGATCAGAAAGTCGTATTCAGGCTTACCTGTTCCACAGGCGGCGCAAAATGAAAATTAATATAAAAAGCATACAGAATATACAGAAAACATTGAATGGAAAGCTGAATGAAAAGCTTTCCAAGAGAGAGAAGCAATATCTTTTGGCAGGCTGTGCGTTTGCGGTATTGTTTATCCTTATCGTTTTTATAATGCTTCCTCTGGGGAAGTTGAACGCCAAAATGGAGAAAAATATTGATATAAAGGAAAGACAGTTGAAAAGTGTTTATGAGATCAGTTCCAGAATCAAGGCAATCGAATCCGTAAATGCGCGCAGCAAGGCTGCTAGGGGGGATTTTACCGTGTTCGGATATCTTGAGGATCTTGCCGATAAACGGAATATAAAAGACAAAATAGAATACATGAAGCCTGTTGCATCGGCAGGCAATGAAAGAGAGGCTGTAGAAATCAGGATCAAGGGGATTTTTGAAGATGACCTGGTGGGATTTCTTTATGGCATTGATACTTCCCCTACGCCTCTTAAGATTAAACGTTTCAATCTAAGAAAATCGGAAAAGGATAAAAACCTTGACGTCACTTTTCAGGTGCAGATAAATGGATAATGAAGTCAAAGCCCCTTTCAGAAAGAAGTTTCTTTTTATTCTCTACGGAATATTCTGTGTCCTCTTGTTTTCATACATGCTGTTTCCCTATTATGCATTAAAGCCGAAATTTGAGAATGCATTAAGCAACACGATCAATATGGATGTTTCGGTGAACGCGATAAAACCAGCCCTGCCGATAGGATGGACAATGGTCGGAGTTAATATCTCTGGAGAGCATGCCATGGACAGCTTGACACTGAAACCGGAAATATTGCCTTTGTTTATTGGTGAATTCGCCCTGGGTGTCAAGATCACGGAAGGCAAAGGGCTGCTGAAGGGGAGTCTTGCGACAACTTTTTTGAAGATCGGCAACAGGATAGATGTTAACCTTCATATGAAAAAATTTGGACTGTCGGTGATCAAGCATTTTTCAAACAAGTTTGACGAGCTGGCAGGGACGGTAAACGGGGACATTGATGTCACATATATAAAGAAGCAACCTGAAAGATCAAACGGGGAAATAGACCTTCTGATTGACAATGGACAGATACCGCTCAACATTCCGGGTTTTCCCATTGCCGCAATTCCTTTCAGCAAGTTTGAACTGAAGGCCAACATGAGTAACGGATTGCTGAAACTTTCAAAGGCAGATCTGACAGGGAATGATGTCTCGGGGAATTTGAGGGGAGATATGAAAATGGGCGGCAATATTTGGGCCTCCAACCTTAACTTTATAATAGGCCTGAAACTCTCCCAGGCATACAAGGCATTTCTCGGGCCGTCGGGGAACGAAAACGTCAAGGTAGTGATCGGGGGAACGTTGGGTTCGCCCCGTACTAATGTCAACTAGGGAATTCCAGGAAATATTTAAAAAGTTACTTAGGATGGATACAGGGGGAGACGAAAATGGCTTTAAGCGATACGAAAAGCAAATTTCCAAGAGCGATCAACATATCCTGGGATGACCTGGAGGACCTTGTCTGGGATATTTATTTGAATCTCAACAAAACTGGCTACGACCCTGATGTGGTTATTGCCGTTGCAAGGGGAGGGCTGGTCCCCGCAAGAATACTGCTCGATTACCTGCAGAAAAAATATATATGCACATTCCAGATGGGGCATCTTTCAGGTGATATGACGATTACGGAAAAGCCCGTTCTGATATACCCTCTGCCTGAGAGCAATCTTACTGATAAGAAAGTGCTTGTTGTAGACGATGTAAGCGACGAGGGTATGACTATGCAGGCAGTTGTCAATTACCTCGGCTCGAAGGTCGGAGATATAAAAACAGCGGTTCTTGTCAGCAAAATGAACTGCAAATTCAGGGCAGACTTTTGCCCCAAGGTAATGGACGAATGGAGGTGGGTCTTATTCCCGTGGTCCAAACATGAAGATCTGGTGATATTCACCGAAAAAGCCCTGCAGATGACAGGTGGAGCAACAATCGAAGAGATAATAAGTATACTTGAAGACTCCATGAAACTGGAAGTGGCAACACTGGATATTGAAAAGGTGCTCTCGGACATGAGCATATCCGGAGAGATTGAAGAACGCGATAACGTCTGGTATCTTCTCTGATTAAGCGGAGGACTTTAAAAAGATATAATGAGCAGGGTAATATCTTTCGACCTGGACGGAACGCTTACAAAACGTACATTTGCGGATGCCGTCTGGGATGAAGGGGTGCCTTCTCGAGTATCTTCTAGGTATAGAATTCCAAAAGAGACGGCGAGATTTCTGTGCCGTAATGCATATGAAACCATAGGAGACAGATCGGTTAAATATTATCAGCTTCCTTACTGGCTTGAATATCTCGGTGTGGATGCCGATGCAAAAGGAATTATAAAAGCATTTTCCATGTGTATAGAGCTATTCAATGACGTAATTCCGGCAGTAATTAAACTCAAACAACAGGGGTTCAGGCTGGTAATATTCTCAAATGCTTCCAGGCTTTTCCTTGATGAGGAAATGAGTAAAGCCGGATTGAGTCCGTATTTTGACCATGTAGTCTCGCTTCCTGACGACTGGGGTATGGTAAAATCAGATCCGGCTGCCTTTAAACGGCTCGAAATATTAGCAGGGCCTTTTGTTCATGTAGGTGATAACATATACCACGACTTTGAAGCACCCAAAAAAGCAGGATATAATGCTTACCATGTATACAGGGGAGAGGGTGAAATGCATAAAGAATCTTTGCCTTCTCTTGAAAATATTTTAAGTATTATCTGAATAAAACATTATTCATGAATTTTTTATCAATTAGATAGACAAACAGTTTTTGCCGGATATAGGAGGAACAATGCTTACATTCTATACTGCGGGAGAATCTCATGGCAGGGGGATATTCGCCTTTCTGGACGGGATACCTGCGGGCTTGAATATTTCAAAAGAGGTAATAGATAATGACCTTGCCAGGAGGCAGATGGGTTACGGGCGCGGCGGCAGGATGATGATAGAGAAGGACCGCGTTGATGTCCTGTCCGGCATTCGCGGAGGCCTGACCCTCGGCAGTCCGGTTATGCTAGCCGTCTGGAATGCCGATTTTGAAAACTGGAAGAGTTATATGGACCCGTTCAGCATTGTTTCCGGAAAAGAGCTTTACACACCCAGACCCGGGCATGCAGATCTGCCCGGCGCAATAAGGTTCTGCCACAAGGATTTGCGCAATGTGCTGGAAAGAGCCAGCGCAAGGGAAACGGCAGGCCGGGTGGCGGCAGGCGGACTTCTGAGATGCCTATTAAACGAGCTTGGCATTAATGTATACGGTTATGTTTCCGGTATTGGGAAGGTAAAGTTCGATGGTATGTTCGATATCGGGAAAAGGGATGCATCAAGTGTGTTCTGCCCTGATCCGGTGACATCAAAAGAAATGGAGAAGGCAATCGAAAAGGCCATCAAGGACGGGGACACCCTTGGAGGTGAGTTCAGGATAGAGGCTGCAGGACTTCCTGCCGGCATCGGTTCGTCTGCACAGTGGAACAAAAGACTGGATACAATAATATCCGCTTTTATGATGTCGATTCCTGCAATCAAGGCTGTTCAGATAGGAAAGGGCGTTCATTCAGGTGCTGTTTACGGCTCGAATTTTCACGATGAAATATGTGCAAGGAGCGGGCGGAGGACAAACAATGCAGGAGGCATAGAAGGCGGCATATCCAACGGCCAGAACATTGTTGCCACATGCACGATGAAACCGATTCCGACCCTCATCAAAGGGCTTGATTCCATAGATATAAGAAACGGCGCCGAGACAAGGGCGCAGTACGAGCGCTCGGATTATTGCGCCGTGCCTGCCGCCAGTGTGGTTGGAGAGGCAATGATGATTGTTTCGATTGCTTCAGCCATCATGAATGATTTCGGACAGGCAAATATGGATGAATTGAAATATGCATTCGAGGAACACAGGAGGCGTTCTGAACTGCCATGATATTTCTCACTGGATTTATGGGCGCCGGAAAGACGACAATAGGTAGTGAACTTGCCAGAATAAGCGGACTGCCTTTTATAGACATGGATGAAGAAATCGTTTCGAAGACGGGCTCCACCATACCTGAGATATTCAAATACGCAGGCGAAAATGCGTTTCGTGCAATAGAAAGAGAGGTGCTTTTCGAGATCGCCGATAAAGGCCAGGGTGTAATTGCAACAGGGGGCGGTGCACCGGTTAACCCTTTAAACCGTTCGGTCATGAAGGCTTCCGGCATGATAGTCAACCTTACGGCTCCACTGGAAATTCTCAGGAAAAGAATAGGCAAAGATATGAACAGGCCCAACTGGAACGAGGGCGTTGAAGCTCTTTTCAAGTCCCGCCTGACAGCTTATTCAGATGCCGACCTGATAATAGATACGAACGAAACAAGTGCCGGAAAATCCGCAAAAAAAATTATGGAATTTCTCGAAGTAATTCCAGAACCTGTGCCTGTTCTCCTTAAAAATCAGCCGTACCCTGTCTATATAGGCAAAGGGGTATTTGAAAAGCTCGGAACCCTCATGAAGCGCCATCTGAAGCCGGAAGGTCTTTTCTGTCTTGTTGATGAAAATGTAATGAGGCTTTACAGGACGGAAATTGAAAAGGCCGTTTCAGGGGTCAGGCATATAATCACAAAAGTCTCAGCTGGTGAAGGCTCCAAAAGCCAGAAAAAATTTGAACAGGTTCTTTCAAAGATGATCTCATCAGGGATGAACAGACAGTGGGCGTGTGTTGCAATCGGAGGTGGCGTGACCGGGGATCTCTCGGGATTTGCCGCAGGGGTATTCATGAGGGGGATTCCTGTGGTTCAGGTGCCCACCACGCTGCTTTCACAGGTTGATGCAGGCATTGGAGGCAAGACCGGGATAAACCATGAAAGGGGCAAGAACCTGATAGGCCTGTTCAAGCAGCCTGAATTCGTAGTTTGTGACCCGGTATTTTTTGATACTCTGAGCAGGGAAGAAATTATTGGCGGAATGGGTGAGGTGGTTAAATACGGCATCATCATGGACAGTGCTTTGTTCGAAGGTTTAGAAGATGAAAGCCTGGATATGGATACTGTTGTCAGGATGTGCTGCAGGGACAAGGCCTATGTGGTTGCAAGGGATGAGCTGGAAGGGTCACTCAGGCGCATACTCAATTTCGGGCATACGCTCGGACATGCCATTGAGCAGTTTTATGAATTCAAGGTGCATCATGGTGAAGCCGTTGCCCTGGGTATGGAGTTTGCGTGCTTCATTTCTGGTGAACTCGGTTTGATGAAGAAAAATGATATTGCAAGGGTCAGGAAGCTTATTGACAAATACTCTATGGTATCAGGCCGTTACAAACTTCCCCCTGTTTCAGGAATAGGCAAGGCCATGGATGTTGACAAGAAATCCGTTTCAGGGGGCATAAATTTTGTGCTTGCAAAGGGGATCGGTGATTTCGAAGTCAGGAAGTTGGAACTGAATTTTATCCTTAATGCGTATAAGAGGTATTCAAGTGGACATAAAAAAGGCATTTGCTGAAGGCAAGTATCTCGAAATAATTGAGGCATCAAATGAGATTTCAACGACCCGGGATAAGATAATCCTTGGCATGTCGCTTATGAAAATGGGAGATTATGAGCAGGCGGCCCTTATCCTTGCGGGCATAGAGGCCCAGATCGATGAAATGATTGATGCCTTAAAGCACCTGGGGGTCGTTTATGCCAAAATGGGAGAAACAGATCTTTCCAGGAGGTGCATTGAACGTTATATCGCATTCAGGCCTGATGATGACGAGGCGCTTGACCTGCTGGAAGGCGTTCCTGAAAACGAACTGGTTTCAGGTCAGTCAGTCGAGCTTGCCAGGATTTATGCTGCGCAGGGGCTTTATGAGCAGTCGCTTGATATATTTGCTGGGCTCGATGAAATTAAAACCGATGCGGAAATTAGGAAAGAAGCCACTGACGTGCAGAAGTTGTTCATTATAAAAACGCTTGAAGAATGGCTGGGGAGGCTGGCAAATGAAGGTTCTGATAATTAACGGCCCAAACCTGAACATGCTCGGGAAAAGGGAGATATCGGTTTACGGGGAGACATCTCTTTCGGATATTGAAAAACTGGTTAAAGAAAAGGCGGAAGCCCTCGGAATAGAAATCGGGTTTTTCCAATCGAACCATGAGGGTGAGCTTATTGACAGGGTCCATAAGGCCGGTGTTGAAAAGGCTGATGGAATCATTATTAATCCGGGAGGTTATACCCACACGTCTGTTGCATTGCGCGATGCCATGCTCGCAGTAAATATACCGTTTGTTGAGGTTCATATAAGCAATGTGGCGAAGCGGGAAGAGTTCAGGCATGTGAGCTATTTTTCAGATATTGCAATAGGGACGGTCGCCGGCCTGGGGCCAATAGTATATTGCCTTGCGCTTGAAGGGCTGGCCAGATGGAAACAAGGTTAGCAAGGGTCAGGGCGTGTTTGTCTGAGGGGCTTGATGCCATCCTGTTCGTATCAAGGCCGAATATATTATGGCTCACGGGATTTACAGGCACCGATGCTGCACTAATAATCACGAGAAATCATATCAGGCTTTTTGTTGATTCACGTTATACCCTCCAGGCTGAACTGGAAACTTCATATGATGTTAAGGAAGTTACCCGGAAATGGGAAGAAATCGGCATTTTCCTGACGGAAAATAAAATTTCCCAAATCGGTTTCGAGTCAAATATCATTGATTATGATACGGCCTCCAGGCTCAAGGACATCTTTTCAGAGATCAAACTAGTGCCTGCCGGAAGCTTGCTCAGGGAACTAAGGATAGTCAAGGACAGTATGGAGGTCGGAAAGATAATTCATGCAGCGAAGATTTCAGAGAATGTGATGAAGAGCATATTTGAAAAAGGCATCAGGGGAAGGACTGAAAAAGATGTCGCTATCGAGATCGAATATGAGATGAAAAGGTTAGGGGCTGATGGCCCTTCATTTGAAACAATAGTGGCATCGGGCTCGAGAAGCGCAATGCCGCACGCCTCACCGACAGACAAGGTTATCGGCAGGAATGAAGCGGTTCTTTTTGATTTCGGCTGCGTATTCGAGGGATATTGTTCGGATCAGACAGTGACAGTATTTACCGGAGAACCCGATCATGAATTCAGGGAGGTTTACAGAAAAGTATGGGAGGCGCAGCAGAGGGCCATAGCCGGAATTGCCCCGTGGAAGAAGGCCTCTGAAATCGATGCCCTTGCAAGGGGCTATCTTGAAGAAAACGGGCTCAAAGACTGCTATGGACATGGAACTGGTCACGGTGTTGGAATTGAAGTTCATGAACCCCCGACAATTTCTCCGATGTCTGCCGATATAGTCAAACAGGGAATGGTCATTACTGTCGAGCCCGCTGCTTATTTCACCGGAAGGTTTGGCATACGCATCGAGGATTGTCTTTTTGTGACAGATAGCTCTTGCAAGCACCTTACAAATATTGCTAAGGGTGCTATAATAATTGCGGACTGAAATGAAAAAACAATTAAGAGGTTAAGATGCAATATTCAACAGCAGAATTCAGAAAAGGTCTCAGAATAGAGCTTGAGAGGGAGCCTCTCATCATTGTTGACTTTCAGCATGTCAAGCCCGGGAAGGGCGGGGCTTTTGTAAGGACAAAGATGAAAAGCCTGATAACAGGGCGTGTCCTTGAGAAGACATTCCGTTCAGGAGAAAAGGTCGATGTGCCCGACCTTGAAGAAAAAAACATGGTTTACCTTTACAATGATGATTCCGGTTATCATTTCATGGATAATGAGACATACGAGCAGATGGTTCTCTCCAGAGACCATATGGGAGATACCCTCGGTTATCTGAAGGAAAACGGCATAGTCGATATCCTGTTCCATAACAAGAAACCTATCGGCGTTGAAATTCCCAATTTCCTGGAACTGAAAGTTGTTGAAACCGTTCCGGGAGTCAGGGGCAACACGGTCAGTGGTGGAACAAAACCCGCCAAGCTTGAAACTGGTGCAACAATACAGGTTCCCCTTTTTATAAATGAGAATGATGTACTCAAGGTTGATACAAGAAACGGTACTTATATCGAGAGAGTGAGCTAAATGAACCTGAAAACACTCAAAGACATAATCGATCTTATCAAGGGCACAGACATTGTTGAGCTTGAATGGACACCTGAAAGGATCCATGTCGTAAGGGGAATAAATCAGCACACGGAGAAAACATCTTCGGAATCAAGGTCAAGGGCCAAAATCGAAGAAAGGCCGACCGTAACAGTCACGTCGCCGCTTGTCGGCACTTTTTACAGGGCTTCCGTTCCTGAAGCCCAGCCCTTTGTGCAGGTGGGTGACAGGGTTACAAAGGGACAATGTCTATGTGTAATCGAGGCAATGAAGCTGATGAACGAGATCGAGTCACATGTGGACGGCACCATATCGGCGATATTGAAGCAGGACGGTGAAAGGGTCGGTTATGGTGACCCGTTATTCATAATAGAAGAGATTTAAATCAAAAATGATCCCGATCAAAAGCGCCAGGGGGGAAAGATGACCCCCTGGTTTTTTATTTCCGACGGCAGGTATCCATCTGAAATGAACATGGCCAGGGATGAAAATATATTCAATAATGTTATCGATAATGTAATTCCTGGGGCAATAAGGTTTTATAACTGGGATAAACCTGCGGTAACTATAGGTTTCCATCAAAAAGAATTTCGCTTTTCTGATAGAAGCCTTGAAATACCGATAATCAGGCGTCCCACCGGTGGCGGTGCCGTGCTTCATTACAATGACTTAACCTTCAGCATCAGTTCGTCTGTCCTGGATCCGTTCAATGGTGATATTCTTAATACCTACAGACAGATTTCCGGGATATTACTTGAGGCCTTCAGCGTTTGCGGTATTGAAGCCGAACTCAATGCCTCGGAAGGAACTTTTTCCAACATATGTTTTGAGAGGGCCGCACAGCTTGAACTTACATGCATGGGCCGGAAGATCATGGGGGCCGCACAGGTAAGAAAAAAAGGGTTCTTCCTCCTGCAGGGTGTAATCCCACTGACTGTCAGTACCGGGCTTTATGAAAGGGTTTTCGGTGATGACGTTAAATCTCCCACGGGCATCCTTGACATAATGCCGGAATTTTCTGAACACTCTTTCATCGTGGCGGTAAAGGCTTTAATGCGTGAAAGCCATGACATTGATTTTAAAATTAATGCTTGAGACTTGAAAACTCCAGGGCAAAAGGTATAATTCAAAATTAAGGGAGTGATGAAAATGAAAAAGACGATAATTCTAGCCATGATAATTTTAGCAACTTTTACTTTTTACGGCTGCGGTGACGGGTCAAGTTCTATCAGCAATGATGATTTCCAGATCGCGCTTTACCAGGCCTACAGCACCACTAAACCCCTTAATCCCATGAATGATGTTGCAATTGCCGGCATAATGATATTCATTGCCGATATTCAGAATAGCCTGACTAATTATATTAAATATTGCATCGAACAGGGAATCACCCCTCAAAATTCCATCAGCCTGTCGAATCCGCCGACAGGATTTGTCCCTCCCGCGAATGTGACGGGTACGATCACCACTACGGGAACTTTTCCTCCTTCCACTTTGGACGCCCATCTGGAGTTGAACGGATACGGGGATTCCTCACAGAAGAGGAGCTTTACAGGGACGATAAATGTAAGCGCCGATACGTTCAACTCTCAGACTTTGGCGTTTAATAAGATGACCGTTACCGTGCCGACATTGGACATCAACATTTCCGATTCACTTATAGCATATAAAAAGGTTTCATATCTTGCTTACTCAATCGGTATTGATAATTCGTCAGCCAATACGATATATTCGCTCTCGGGAGATTTATCTGTCGACAACAGTTCTTACGGCTACAAATCCTATACTTTTCAGAACAACAGTCTGACTTTCACGGTTTCCGGTCAGGTTATAGAAGGCGGCTTCAGATTCAGCGTGACGGGAAGCCCGACCTCTGATTCGGCCGGGGTGTGGATATCCGGCAATTTGACACTTGGCTATATCGAAGGGGATGACGATACCGTAACCACATCATGTGCCGTAACGCTCAGCAGCACATCGGCGAATTTTGCCATTACAGACGGGGATCAGTGGGATTTGAGCAACTGGTTTAATCTGCAACTTACCCCGTGACGCTGCCTGCATGTTTTATCTTGTCGTTTGAACCGGTATGAACCGACAGGGAACAAATCCGAATGCAATATACACGTGGTTGATCGTTATAATTGATTCAACCGTGTCCTGATAATCAGGGATTCTTCAGGGATTATTGTTTTATGACTAAAAGAATAGTGGAGTCTGATTAATGGAGAAATCTGCGAACGAACCCGGTAAAAAAGGGAAAAAAGGCGTGCTGCGCGAATGGGGCGAAGCCCTTGTCGTGGCCTTTGTACTGGCAATGATAATCAAGGCGTTCCTGTTGGGCTCCTATTGGGTGCCGAGTTCATCCATGGAAGATACGGTCTTTAAGAACGACTGGCTTCTGGCAACCAAATTCAACTACGGCTCGACCATACCTTTCACCACGGATAAGATATGGGGGAAGGATATTGTACCTAAAAGGGGTGATGTAGTCATATTTTCATTTCCACTTGATAAGTCTGTGGATTTTGTCAAACGTGTAGTCGGATTGCCAGGAGAGAAAGTTGCAGTCAAGGACAAGAAGGTATTTGTAAACGGAAAGGAGCTTATTCTCGGGCATGAAAAATATGCCGATCCGAATATAATTAACGGGGGGGAATCGGCCGTAAGAGACAATATGCAGGAAATCACAATTCCCAAGGGCATGGTCTTTGTCATGGGTGACAACAGGGACAACAGTTTTGACAGCCGGTTCTGGGGGCCTCTCTCCATACAAAATATCAAGGGTAAAGCCCTGATCCTGTATTTTTCCTGGGATAAGGACAATATCATCAAAAGGCTTGGCAGGATAGGCCATGTAATAAGGTGAGGTAAATTCAAGAAGGAGAATGATATGGAAGGATGGAGTGAGGACGAGATAAGAAACAAGAATCTCATGGCGCCATGCGGATTGTATTGCGGGGCTTGCGGGGTCTATATAGCAACCCGCGACAATAATGAAAAGTTCAAGGCCGTAATGGGCAACCTTTATGGCACTAAGCCCGAAGAAACCCAATGTCTGGGCTGCATGCAGCCTGATCTGCCGGAAAAGCTCTACGGCTACTGCTCCATGTGCGCTATCAGGGACTGTGTAAGGGCAAAGGGATTTTATTCATGCCATCAGTGCAGCGAATGGCCCTGTGAAACGATTGAGAATTTCGGATTCGCTACGGGCAGGCGGGTTATGAAAAGCACGATTCCGGTATGGCGTGAAAAAGTAGACGAACTTGGTGATGAAAAGGGCAGCATCGAATGGGCGCGCTCGGTCTGTGAACGCTATCACTGCCCAGAATGCGGCAATCCTCTTTTCCGCGGCGCGAAAACGTGCCGTAACTGCAAGGCGGAAGTGGCGGAGAAACTTGACGGAAAACTGTGATTGGTTCCATTCCGCATGCAAGCGCTGTCGTTGTCTCTTCGCCTTCGGCTTGAGGAGCGAAACACGAAGCTCGTGATCCCATTTTCGTCTTCGTCGGAATGCAGCTCGACATACGTAAATGTATGCCTGCGCTGCTTCCTCCTCGCCTCCCAGACATCATCTTGAATGCAAAACGGAACAGAATATTTATGGTGAGCTCTTAAATCCAAAATTTTGCTTGGTGAATGCGGTTGAGTGAAAATCAGCCTTTAATCATTCCTATCGATGAATCGGGAATCCAGCCTCGTTTGTCGCCTTGTATCTTGATCAGGGACCAGGAGCCTTCCTTTTTTTCGGTTTTTACTATCGCTCCTGCATGGAGTTTGAACAGTTCGGTATCCTTAGAGTCAGGTCCGGCAAGCACAGGGGCCTCGGGTGCAAGAATTGCGGCACGGTTATCGCTTGCGACCTGGTAATATTTGACGCCGAACGAAACGCCTGCTCCCAGCCATGCCACAAGGAATATTATCAGCACGATAAACGTCCATTCCTTATTCATGAACATTCTCAAAATCAGCACTGAAAAGAACAGGAAATTTATAATTGAGAAAATAATAAATATCTCATCGGGGCTGAATGAATCGAGCCAGAAGAATATTGTTCCAAACGGTTGTGACGGAGGTTCTATGGCGTCGCGTATCCTGTCCCTGACATAACCGAGGTTGAAGTTGAGGTTGGCATCCCTTGGCATGAATATTCTGGCCCTTTCATAATGCATGATTGCATTGCCTGTATCTCCTAACCTGAAATAAGTGTTGCCGAGGTTGTAAGAGAGATGAGGCGAACTCTGTCCCTGTTTCGAAAGTTCCGAATATAACCGGAGAGCTTCGCTGTAATTGCCGTTTTTGTATGCCTGGTTGGCCTGGAAGAATATTTCCTGTGGAGTTGACGCATAAACCGCTCCTGAAAAGCATATAAAGCATAGAAGGATTATAATGGAAGGTTTTAAACAACGTTTCATTTTGCCTCCCTGTCAATGCGCCTGATCAGACTGAGCAGGTCTGCATCTGTCTTAAGTTGAGTTTCTCCGGCGCCCGTATAAACTTTCAGCTGAAGGCCTGCGATTATTTTGCCAAGTTCATCAGCAGTTTCACCACTCACTCCGTTCGTTATTAAAATCTTTTGCGCTTCTTCCGGTGTTATAATGCCGATGTTCAGCCTGAACCGGTCGTTGAAATATGTCCTGATCGCTTCAATTGTCTGGGTTGCATTCATGACCTGTCCGGCGGAAGTTGTACAGAATTTGTCCCCAGCCTTTTTAGACCTTACCAGACCGGCGTGTTTTGAATCCATGTGCCTGCGCCTCAGCAGGACAAATATTGCCAGCCAGATTATTAAAGGGATAACCAGGACGATAAGGGCAATCAACGGTGTCCCGGTGATATTGAAGGCTTGTTGAAGGTCTCTGACATCGGTGTGAACCGGAAGGATGTCCCTGCCTAGCTCCTCCACCTCTGTTTTCGGCAAAACTGCTATCCCTTTCCCGGGCGTTTCTGAAAGGGTGTTTTGAGGCATCTGAGAAAGGCCTGTTGCCACTGTGAGTTTCAGTTGCGGTGATGCGAGTTCCCTGTAGCTGTGTGATCCTGTGTCGAAATAAGATAAGCTCAGCGGTGGCAATTCATACACGCCTGGCTTTTGCGGAACAATGGCCCATTTCATGGTCTTTCTGCCTGAATCGCCCGCAGATGTGGTTTCGGATTCAAGCTTGGGCTGGTCAGGGTAGACTTTTAGACCTTCGATCTCAGGGAGCCTGAGGTCGGGTATGAGATTGACATTGCCCGCACCGCTGATCTCGACGGTCAGGTTGGCCGAGTCTCCCGTTTTTACCTGAGCCGGGTTGAGCTGTGATTTTATGGTAAAATAACCGATAAGTCCGCTGAAGTTTGCGGGTTTACCTTCCTTCGGCAAATCTCTTATGCTCAATTTAACGGCCTCCGAGGAAACACTCACGGTTCTTCCTCTGGCACCGAAAAACGGGTCGTCAAAGGGGTTCCGGGAATTCCGTCTTGACTGGTCGAATACGTTCATCTGCATACCTGAGGGTTCAAGCCTGTATTCTCCTGGTTTTGAAATGCTGAGAAGGTAGTTGACCTCGACGGCCATGATCGGATTACCGTCAATTGTTGTCTGGTATTCTTTTGAATCCCCAAGCTGTTTGAATGATATGCCCTGAGTTTTTGGCAGTTGAACCGAAACGTCGCTCACCCTGACTGAGCGGTAGAGCTTTAGCGTATAGACTATCTGCTGGCCGGTATATGCTATGTTCGATGAAAGGGATGCAATGAGCCTCAAGGGGCCTTTGAGGTCGCCGCCCGGGTTTGCTGACTGTCTTGTTACTGTCAGATTTACGGTATTGCTTGATATAGTCCTTCCCGAAACGCTTATACTGGCTGGTCCTATTGTAAAAACGCCGGATTTTTTCGGCTGCAGATAATATGTTATCTCGTTTGATCTGCTCATATGGCCGTTGATTATCTGTATCTGGGAAGAAGTTCCGCCTTTGCTGACGATGAAATCCTGAAGGCCCTGTATGACCGGGTCGCTGCCGGAACCTCCTTCAACGCTTACGCTGAGCTGCACGGTATCATAGGCTGAAGCCTCGCTCCGGTCGAGCGAGAGCCTTACCTTCGTCTGCGCCAAAAGGACTGAAGGGATGCTGAAAAATGAAACGAATATCAATATGAAAATGGTATTAATATATGATTTCATTTTACCAGTACTTCCCTGATTTCGGAGCCTGATTGTTTTCCGGGGCCTGATGCTGCAGGAAGCGGGAACGGTCTTCCTGAATATTTCCCAAGAGCGCCTCGGCCTTTACCTTGTCCGGTGATTTGGCCTGCTGCCGGTCAGGCTCGTCCTTCCCTTCTTTGTTCTGCTGGGCAGGGTTGATTGCTTTCAGTTCGCCTGAAAGGTTCTGGGGCTGTTGATGCTGTTGCTGCTTGTTCCTGTCCTGTCCCTGCTGCTGCCCGGATTGCTTATTTTGATTATCATTGCCATTTTTGTCCTGCTGCTTCTGGTCCTGTTGAGTCTTTTGCTGATCAGTGCCTTTATTATTTTTATCCTGTTGGTTCTGCTTGTTCTTATCCTTCATTTCCTGGTTCTTGTTGTCCTGCTGGTTTTGCTGCTGCTGTTTCTTCTTCTCCTCATCTTCCTTTATCTTTTTCAAGGAGAGCTCCAGGTTATAGCGCGCATCCGCACTTTGAGGATTCATTCTCAGGGCTTCCTTGTAGAAGGATGCTGCCGACTGCATGTCACCGGCCTGAAAGGCTGTATCACCCAGGTTATAGGCGGCCTTGAAGCGCATGTTGTTGTCTTTTGCGCGCTGATAAACGCTTGCAAATGCACTCTGAGCGGTTTTATAGTCTTTGAGCTGATACGCGGCACAGCCCTTGTTGTAGCGGTATGATATGTCTTTGGGGTTTTCTATGTCGAGTTTTTCATATGCGGACAGGGCTTCCTTGTACTGACCTTTCTTGTACAGCCTGTCCGGATTGGATGCATATGTACTGTTAAAAGATGCTATGAAGATAAATGCGGCCAGAAATAGTGTAATAACGATGGTCTTCATAATTATTTACCTTTATTAAAACCGGGCAGTTTCCCGCGCTCCTTCAACATTCTCTCGATAAGCATCAATATTATTGCTGCTGCAAGGAAAATTGTAAACCTGTCCTCATATACTTTTATTTTACCGCTCTTCAGTCCGCTCGCTTTTGTGTGCGCCTTGATGCCCGCAAAATAAAGCATGTCAAGGTCGAGGTCTCCGGCTGCTGCCCTTACATATCCGCCGCCCGTAATGGATGCTATCTTTTCAAGCCCTGTTTCATCAAGCTTCGAAAGCACCATGTTGCCTGATTCGTCTTTTGCAAACCCTCCCCCTTCGGATTCAGGAACAGGTGCGCCCTCGGTTGCTCCGATACCGAAAACATAAATCTTGATACCTTTAGCTTTTGCCTTTTCAGCTGCCTCTTTACCTTTGCCCTCATTGTCCTCGCCGTCGGTAACAAGAAGGATCACCTTGTCTGTTGCGGTTTTATAGTCAAACGCCTCAACGGACTTATCGATTGCTGCACCCAGATTTGTCCCGGGTACAGGGATAAGCCCCGGTTCTATCTGGCCCAGAAACATCTGAAGTGCGGCATAATCGAGCGTGAGCGGACATTCCAGGAATGCATCTCCTGAAAAAGCCACCAGACCCACCCTGTCACCCTGGACAACCTTGATAAAATCCGTGATCTCGCGTTTTGCCTGCTCGAGCCTGTCTGGCTTGACATCAGATGCAAGCATGCTCGGGCTGACATCCACGCAAAGAACTATGTCAACTCCCTTTTGGGACACCTCCTGATAATGGGAACCCCATCGCGGGCCTGATAAAGCTGTTATGAGTAGAGCCAAAACGACGATAATCAAAGCACCCTTGAAGAACCTCACCCCCGGCCTAGGTTTTCCTGTTATGCGCTCCAGGAGTTCAGGTTCGGCGATTCTGTTCAATCTGTTTGTCCTCAGACGTCCTGAAATTATAAGCCCTGCTGCAACAAAGGACAGGAGCCACAGGAAATGAAGCATCCATGCATTATTAAAGCTCACGGCGCCACCCCGAATATGCTTATCTCAAGGCCGAGCCCGGCAAGCATAAGAACAAGTGCCGGTATCAGCAGCCATCGGTATAGTTCCTTGTAATTGAAAAATTCCTTTATCTTGACATCGCGCTTTTCGGCCTTGTCTATGATATTATAGATCTCATCAAGGCCCTTTGTGTCGGATGCCAGGAAATAGCGGCCGCCTGTGGTTCCGGCTATATTTTTTAAAGCGTCTTCATCAAGATCGGCATCAATATAGGCCAGCTGCCTGCCAAAAGGCGTGTCCACCATGATCGGGGCCTTTCCATGCCCGCCCACTCCTATCGTGTAGATTTTTATCCCGAGCGCCTTTGCGGCCTCGGCAGCCTGATCGGGTGTAATTTTTCCTGTATTGCTCCTGCCGTCAGTGAGCAGAATTATTATTTTTGAAGGCGCATTAAGGTCTTTCAAACGTTTTGAGCTTATGGCGATGGCGTCGCCCAGGGAAGTGCTGTCGCCGGCCATTCCTATGCGCATGCCGTCAACAAGCTGCAAAAGAAGCCCTTTGTCCATCGTAAGAGGCGCCTGCGTATAAGCCTCTGCACCGAAAACTACCAGGCCAAGGCGGTCATGTTCACGCTTCTTGATGAAATCGCTGACCACCTTCTGCACGGCTGTCAGACGCATTGCAGGCTGGCCGTCAAGAGCGAAGTCCATTGCCTGCATTGAACCTGATGTATCCAGGCAGAGTATTATATCCACGCCGGGGGATATTGTTTCATGTTCGACATTATAAAGTTGCGGACGTCCTGCTGCGAAAGCAAGCATGATCATGGAGGCGGCGATCAGGATAAGGGGCATGCGTGCCTTGATTTTTTCTCCACCTCCCATCAGCTTCTTAAGCGTTGATGCGTTGGAAAAAACAGCTGATGCGGGCTTGCGCTTGAATTCAAGGAACAGCCACACAAAGATCAGCCCGAGCAGAACGCACATCAAAAGAGGATATGCAAAACGGAAACTCATGGTCCTTTGACCTCTTTTAATCCGATACCGGAAGCAGGCGACGTACTGCATATGTATTGAAGAGCCGACTTCATGTCATCAGCCTTGAGTGCTGGAGATGGGACGTCATCGGCAAATTTAACAATGTCCGCCCTTCTTAAAAACATGACCAGTTCCCGGTCGATGTCCAGCTCTACATGCTGGGAAATCTCCTCTGTCGTATATTCAGCTGCCGGGAAGCCGCGAAGTTCTTCAAGGTAGCGTTTGAGTATTTCGGATAACCTGAAATAGTATTCCTTGATTCTGCCTTTTTCGAAAAGCATAGAGGCATCCAACTGCTCAAGTTCATTTTTTGCACGGATATCGGCGGGCAGAAGAGCTATTGCTTGCGCTTTTCTTGCGGCTCTGTGCTTAAGCCAGAAAATGATTCCGGCTGCGCACGCCAGCACAAAGAGCCCCAGAAACGACCATAGAGCCCAGGGCAGCCACAGCGGATATGCAGGTATAATGTCCTGTATGGGTTTAAGCTGCTGTCTGTCCGGGCTTGATTCCATGTTGCTCGTAACTTTGAGAATGAGAGCATCAGACGTGGCTGTTTTCTTTATATTCCTGTCATCAAGATATGCAAGCTTGACCGGGCCGATCGCGATGCTTTCGACAGAATCGGCAATGAAGCTGATCTTTATACCGCCGGAATATGGTTTGATATCGACAATACTCAGATTGTCAATGCCTCCTAATTCAGGTTTTTCCGGCAGTCGACAACCCTTGGGAAACGTGAATGCCAGGTTCAGTGTGACAGTACTGCCCACTTTCGCTGTTTGAGGGGTCAGGCTGGCTGTTAGTTTAACTGTATCTCTAGGCTGGGCAGCAGGCGCAGGCGCAACCGGGGACGGTACTGGTACAGCTGCTATTAGTGTCCACGAGCAGAAAATCATAATAAGAGTTATTCTTTTAAACCCGGATCGAGCCTGTTCAGACATTGAGGCGTTTTCTCCTGTTAAGAAATAACCTTGAAAGCGGCTCAATTACATCCCTGTCTGTTCTCAGTTCAACCATATCCACGCCGTTATTTGCCGTTATGGTTTTCAGCCAGGCGTCATACTGCGCTCTTTCCTGCAGCCAGCGGCTTCTTACAATCCTGCTTGAGGTATTTATGATGGCGCTTTCTCCTGTTTCCGGATCAATCATCCTTATGAGTCCTGCATCCGGAAGTTCGATCTCGGCTGGATCGGATATGCGAAGGATTGTAAGATCGTGCTTTCTTGCTGTAAGCCTAAGGCTCTTGTCAAATCTTTTATCCATGCAGTCCGATATTAGAAAGACAATGGCATGCCTTTTTACTACTCGGTTAAGGTATGAAAGCGCAGATTCTATATCTGTTCCGGGTCTGGCTGGTTCGTATGTGAATATCTCCTTTATAAGCCTCCAGACATAAGGTGCGCCTTTTTTGGGCGGCAGGAATTTCTCTACATGCGAACTGAACAGAATCGCGCCGACCTTGTCGTTTGTCCGTATAGCCAGGAATGCGAGCATGCCTGCGACTTCAGCCAGAAGTTCGCGCTTGAAACGCCCTTTTGTGCCGAACTCCTGGGAGCCTGATATGTCGATCAGGAGCATGAGAGTGAGTTCGCGCTCTTCGTGGAATACTTTTATAAAGGGGCGGTTCTGGCGGGCAGATACATTCCAGTCGATTGAGCGGATATCGTCGCCGGGCTGATATTCACGTACCTCGGAAAACTCCATGCCGTGGCCTTTAAATGCGCTGACATACTGTCCCGCGAACATTTCATTCGCCATGTAGCGGGTATGAAAGTGGAATTTCTGTATCTTGGAAAGGACTTCCTCGGAAAGCATCAGGGGACCTCTATACGCTCAAGTATGGCCTCGATTATCTCGTCCGTGTTTTTGCCTTCGGCTTCAGCCTCATAGCTCAGGATGATGCGGTGCCTCAATACATCCGGCGCCATGGTTTTAACATCCTGCGGTATGACATAGCCTCTGCCCATCAGAAACGCATATGCCCTTGATGCAAGCCCGAGCCATATGGAAGCGCGCGGGGATGCCCCATAACTGATTAGCGATCCGATCTTTAGCCCGAAGTCGCTGGGGCGCCTTGTGGCGTTGACTATGCGGATTATGTAATCCATGAGCTTTTCTTCCATATGTATATTATTTATTACCAGCCTAGCACTCTCGAGCCTAACTGGTTCAATAACGGATTTAAGACCATCTGACGTATCAGTGTATACTCGCTGCATGATTTCTTTTTCTTCCGATTCACTAGGGTATCCGATTTTTATCTTCAGCATGAAACGGTCAATCTGAGCCTCGGGCAGGGGGTAAGTACCTTCCTGTTCGATAGGGTTCTGCGTGGCTAAAACCAGGAACAGCTGTCCCAGTTTGAAGGTATTTTCGCCGATAGTAACCTGGTGTTCCTGCATGGCCTCGAGCAGTGCGCTTTGAACCTTGGCCGGTGCTCGGTTGATTTCATCAGCAAGGATTATGTTGTTGAAGATCGGCCCTTTTTTCACTTCAAAGATTCCTGTTTGCATACGGTAAATCTGAGTGCCGATAATGTCTGCGGGCAGAAGGTCAGGCGTGAACTGTATTCGCTGAAAACTTGTGTTTATTACCTGGGCAAGTGTTTTGACAGCCGTTGTTTTGGCAAGTCCCGGAAGACCTTCGAGAAGGAGATGACCGTTGCATAAAAGACCTATCAGCATACGCTCAACGAGGTTTCTTTGACCGACAATGACTTTGCCGATCTCGCTTGAAATCTGCCTTATAACAACGCTTTCCTGCTCAACCTTTTTCGTTACTTCCTGAATATCCATCTCTTAAAAGTCCTCCTGACAAAAAGGATAAAAATTTTATTAACAGCAACAATTTCAGTTTTTCAAGCCAGTTTACAAAATTTTACAAGTTGATTTCTCTTGATATTATAATCCTGCTCGTTTATCCAGAAGAACACTTTGCAGAAATGGGAGGGACGATCATGAAGGAAGCTGTAATCGTCAGTGCAGTCAGGACGCCACTTGGAGCATTCAACGGGACCTTGGGAAATTTCGGGGCTGTGAAGCTAGGCGCCGTAGTCATTAATGAAGCGGTAAGAAGGGCCGGCATTGAAAAGTCAGATGTCAATGAAGCGATAATGGGCATAGTTCTTCCCTGCGGATACGGCCAGAACCCGGGCAAACTTGCAGTGATAGAGGCAGGCATGCCATGGGAGGTCGAGGCGATTTCTGTGAACAAAGTGTGCGGCTCCAGCCTGAAAGCGGTTATGCTTGCCGCACAGACGGTTCAGTGCGGCGACGCCGATGTGGTTGTGGCCGGAGGAATGGAATGCATGAGCATGGCGCCTTATTATCTTGAAAAAGGCAGATTCGGCTACCGCATGGGCGACGGCGCAATAAGGGACCATATGGTGCACGACGGGCTCTGGGATGTGGTCAACGATTTCCACATGGGCATGTCGAACGAGCTTTGCTCTGAAAAATATGGAATAACCCGCGAGGATCAGGACAGATTTGCAGCTGAATCATACAAAAGGGCGGTTGGCGCAATCGAGTCCGGTCGCTTCAAGGATGAGATTGTTCCTGTCGAGATAAAAGACCGCAAAGGCAATATCACACTCTTTGATACCGACGAATGCCCCAAACCCACCCCTTATGAAGTCTTGGCGAAGATGCCCCCAGCCTTCAAAAAGAACAGCGGGGTCGGAACCGCGGGAAATGCTTCCGTGATTTCCGACGGGGCCGCGGCGGTTGTCGTGATGTCGCGTGAAAAGGCCAAGGAATTAGACTGCAAAGTTCTGGCCACGATTGGTGCACAGGCCTCCGCAGGTCTTGACATGAAATATGTGCTGGTGGCCCCGATTCTGGCAATTCCAAAGGTGCTCAAAAAACAGGGGATCACCCAGGATGAAGTTGATCTGTTTGAAGTCAACGAGGCATTCTCGGGTTCTTCCTGCGCTATTGAGAAAGTGCTCAAACTTGACAGGTCAAAGGTCAATGTGAACGGTGGAAGCGTTGCGCTCGGACACCCTATCGGGGCAAGCGGCGCAAGGGTTCTGACAACGCTTCTATATGAAATGGAAAAGAGGAATGTGAAGACAGGCCTTGCCTCGCTTTGTCTTGGGGGTGGCGAGGCGGTTGCTTTGATAGTGAAAAGATAAATAGGAGATTCTTATGGTGATAAAGACATTCGGAGTAATCGGCGCAGGCCAGATGGGAAACGGTATTGCACAGGTCGCTGCAGCGAGCGGGCTTAATGTGATCATGAACGATATAGCGCCGGAATTTGTTGAAAAGGGGCTTAACAACATAACCAAGCTCCTTTCAAAGAACGTTGAAAAAGGAAAAATGACCGAAAGCGATAAAAACGCCGTACTCGGCAGGATAAAAACAAGCACTGATCTGAAAGATATGGCTGCCGCCGATATGGTTGTTGAAGCCGCAAGCGAAAGGGAGGACATCAAGTTCGGCATATTTAAAACGCTTGATGAAGTGTGCCCCGGGCACGCAATCATCTCGACTAACACATCTTCAATCCCGATCGGCCGGATTGCGGCAAAGACGAAGCGTCCCGGCAAGGTAATAGGGATGCATTTCATGAATCCTGTTCCAGTAATGAAGCTGGTGGAGATTATCCGCGGCATAGCAACCTCCGATGACACCTTCAAGCTTACATGGGACCTCTCGCTCAGGTTCGGCAAAACACCGGCAGAGGCCAACGACTATCCCGGTTTTATTGCCAACCGCATACTCATGCCCATGATAAACGAGGCTGTTTACTGCCTGTATCACGGCGTGGGAACAGTTGACGCAATCGATACAGTTATGAAACTGGGCATGAATCACCCGATGGGTCCGCTTGCGCTTGCCGACCTGATAGGGCTCGATACATGTCTGGCAATAATGCAGACACTCTATGACGGGTTCTGTGATTCAAAATACCGCCCATGCCCGTTGCTCAGAAAGTATGTTGAAGCAGGCTGGCTAGGCAAAAAATCAGGCAGGGGTTTTTATAATTATTCACTCACGTAATTGTTGTGGATAATTGCGGTAACTTTTTTAAAGAAATTTGTAATAAATACAAGATTAAAGCTTGACTTTTGGTAGCTCATTGTTTAGAGACGGAATCTGCGTATAGAATAGGTATGCCCAGAGCGGGCTGGAGTAGCTCAATCGGCAGAGCAGCTGATTTGTAATCAGCAGGTTGCGGGTTCAAGTCCCATCTCCAGCTCCAGAAAATGCGGAGGGGTTCCCGAGTGGCTAAAGGGAGCAGACTGTAAATCTGCCGGCGAAGCCTTCGGTGGTTCGAATCCACCCCCCTCCACCAGAAATATGTTAAATAGAGGGATCGCAGGAGACGATTGTCGATATTGACTGCGTTCATCTTGGCGGTTAAGCGGGAATAGCTCAGTGGCTAGAGCGTCAGCCTTCCAAGCTGAGGGTCGCGGGTTCGAATCCCGTTTCCCGCTCCATTTTCCCTCATAGAACTGGCGGAAATGCCCACATAGCTCAGTTGGTAGAGCACGTCCTTGGTAAGGACGAGGTCTCCAGTTCAATCCTGGATGTGGGCTCCATTAATGGCGAATAAAAAAGAAAAATTAGAAATAAGAGAAAGGGGGTTCTGACATGGCCAAGGGTAAGTTTGAGAGGACGAAGCCGCATGTTAATATAGGTACGATAGGGCACATAGATCATGGTAAGACGACGTTGACGGCGGCGATAACGAAGCATTTGGCGAAGAAGGGGATGGCCGAGTATGTAGCGTATGATCAGATAGACAAGGCGCCGGAGGAGAAGGAGAGGGGAATAACGATCAACACGGCGCATGTTGAGTATGAGACAGTGAACAGGCATTATGCGCACATAGACTGTCCGGGGCATGCTGACTATATCAAGAACATGATAACTGGGGCGGCGCAGATGGACGGGGCGGTGCTGGTTGTAGCGGCGTCGGATGGTCCTATGCCCCAGACGAGGGAGCATATACTGTTGGCGAAGCAGGTTAACGTACCTGCGATGGTAGTGTTCATGAACAAGGTGGACCAGGTGGATGATCCCGAGCTTTTGGAGTTGGTAGAGTTGGAGCTAAGGGAGCTGCTTACGTCATATGATTTTCCTGGGGACGACATACCGATAATTCGCGGGAGTGCGTTGAAGGCGATGGAAGCGGAGGATGTAAACAGTCCTGATGTAAAGTGCATATTTGAGCTTATGGATGCGGTGGATTCGTACATACCGGAGCCTGTGCGGGAGATAGACAAGCCGTTTTTGATGCCGGTAGAGGATGTGTTTACGATATCCGGTCGCGGGACGGTTGTGACGGGGCGTTGCGAGCGCGGGGTAATAAAGACTGGGGACGAGGTAGAGATAATAGGTATACGTCCGACGATAAAGACGGTGTGCACGGGAGTTGAGATGTTCAGGAAGACATTGGATGAAGGCCGTGCTGGAGATAATATAGGTATACTTATACGAGGGACGAAGCGTGAGGAAGTTGAGAGGGGGCAGGTGGTAGCGAAGCCAGGTTCGATAACGCCGCACACGAAGTTCATGGCGGAGGTATACGTATTGAAGAAGGAGGAAGGAGGGCGTCATACGCCGTTTTTCACGGGATACCGGCCGCAGTTTTATTTTCGTACGACGGACATAACCGGAGACATCAAGCTTCCGGAAGGGGTAGAGATGGTAATACCTGGGGACAACATAACGATGCAGGTGAGCCTGATACATCCGATAGCGATGGAGGAAGGACTTCGGTTTGCTATACGAGAGGGTGGGAGAACAGTAGGCGCAGGCGTCATAGTCAAGGTTATCGAGTAGGCGGTATTGGGATATGAGAGATTCTGTTATTTTGGCATGCTCGGAGTGTAAACGCCGTAATTATATGACTACGAGAAACAAGAAGAAGCAGCAGGAAAAACTTCAGATAAAGAAGTACTGTCCCTTCTGCCGTACGCACTCGTTGCATAAGGAATCAAAGTAGGATAATGGATGCAGGCCAGTAACTCTAATTGGTAGAGTGCCGGACTCCAAATCCGGATGCTGGGGGTTCGAATCCCTCCTGGCCTGCCATAACGGATGATATAGATGGAAAAATTAAAAGAATTTATAAACGGGATAACAAGATATCTCAAAGAAGTCAGGGCCGAACTTAAAAAGGTCACCTGGACAGGCAGGAAAGAAGTAGCAACAGGAACGGTTGCCGTATTTATCATGTGCGCTGCAGTTTCAATAATCCTGTCGCTTCTTGATATTGGGATATCCAGGCTATTTAAGCTGGTCTTTGGATGGTAAGATAGTATGGAACATAAATGGTATGTGGTTCATACTTACTCCAATTACGAGCAGAAGGCCAAGCGTTCGCTTGAAGAGCGAATAAAGGCATATAAATGCGATGATCTCTTTACCGACATTCTGGTGCCGACCCCTGTCGAACCCCAGACGGGTACTCAGCCCAAGAAAGGCGGCGGTAAAAAGTTTTTTCCTGGATATATTCTTGTAAAAATGATTCTAACCGACAAAACATGGCATGTAGTCATGGGTACCCCGAAAGTTACGGGTTTTGTCGGAGGCAGAAATGAACCATCTACAATTCCTGAGCCTGAAGTAGAAAAACTGAAGGCGCAACTAGAAGAGGGAATGTCAGGAAAGGAATTCAAATGCAATTTTGCAGTCGGCGATTCGGTCACAGTAAACGAAGGACCGTTCCAGAATTTCAATGGGGTAGTTGACGACGTAAAACCTGACAAAGGAAAAGTTAGGGTACTGGTAAGCATATTCGGCAGATCGACGCCGGTTGAGCTTAATTTCGACCAGATAACCAAGAAATAGTTCTAAGGGGTAGCAAATGGCAAAAACAGTAACCGCTAAGATCAAAATTCATATCCCCGCAGGAGAGGCAAAACCTTCTCCACCTGTCGGACCGGCTCTTGGGCAGCACGGGGTAAACATCATGGAATTCTGTAAGGCTTTTAATGCGCAGACAGATAAACAGAAAGGTTTTCTGATACCTGTTGTAATAACCGTATATCAGGATAGGACTTTTACATTTATCACCAAAAGCCCTCCTGCTTCGCGCCTTTTAATAAAAGCTGCAGGTCTTGAAAAGGCATCATCGAGTCCTGGAAAAGAAAAGACCGGGAAAGTATCAAAAGCGCAGGTAAGAGAAATTGCAACAGCTAAAATGAAAGACCTTAATACGGTCGACATAGATATGGCAATGAACATAATTGCCGGAACTGCCCGCAGTATGGGCATAGAAGTAGTAGACTAAAGGAGAACCGGCTATGGCAAGGATTGGCAAGAAATACATCGAAGCCAGAAAGAAGGTTGACTCGCAGAAGAAGTATTCATTCGAAGAGGCAATATCCCTTGTCCTGGACTGCAAATATTCCAAGTTTGATGAGAGCGTGGATGTAGCATTCAGGCTTGGTGTAGACCCAAGGCATGCAGACCAAATGGTCAGAGGTTCAGTTATACTTCCTCACGGTACAGGCAAGACAACCCGCGTGCTTGTATTTGCAAAGGGAGATAAGGAAAAGGAAGCCCAGGAAGCCAAAGCGGATTTTGTTGGGGCAGAAGATATTGCAGAAAGAATACAGGGCGGATGGCTGGATTTTGATAAGGTTATTGCGACACCTGATATGATGGGCCTTGTTGGAAAGCTTGGTCGTATTCTTGGACCCCGGGGGCTTATGCCTAATCCGAAGCTCGGAACAGTAACATTCGATGTTGCCAAAACTGTCGGTGAAATGAAAGCCGGCAGGATTGAGTTCAGGGTTGATAAGACAGGAATAGTTCACTGCAGCGTCGGCAAAGCAAGTTTCGGCAAGGAAAAACTTCATGATAATTTGAAAGCCCTGCTTGAGGTCGTCTGGAAATTGAAGCCTTCTTCGAGCAAAGGTACCTATATAAAAGGAGTTGCATTGTCCAGTACGATGGGTCCCGGAGTCAGGATTGATCCGGTTGATGCAGTAGCATTGGTAAAATAAGTAATCCTGGTTAAAGACAGCGGGTGCCGAGAAACGAAAGGCTTAATTTCCCGCCTAAACCTGGGAGTATATATACCCCAAGGGTATCCTTTAACAGGATATTAAAAAACAAAGGGGGTGAGGTAGCGATTGAATAGGACAGAGAAATCGGAACTTGTTGAAAAGCTTCATAATGAGCTTAGTAAGTGCGGCGCTGTTTTTGTAACAGACTATAAAGGACTTACTGTTGAACAGGTCACTCAGTTAAGAGGAGGAATCAGGCAGGCTGGTGGAAAATATCAGGTAGTCAAGAATACACTACTTAAACTTGCCGCAGAAGGAACAGACGCATCAGGGCTCAATCCGCTGCTGGAGGGACCTACAGCAATTGCCATAGCATTGGCTGATCCCGTTGCTCTGGCAAAGACCATCGTGGATTTTTCAAAGAAGAATGAAAAGCTGGAAATCCAGGGCGGTGTTTTAGGATCACAATTCTTAACCACAACAGATGTCAGAGATCTGGCGGGCATGCCAAGCAAGGAAGTACTGCTTGCCAGGATGCTGGGTTCCATGAATGCGCCGGCAACTAACTTGGTAGGTGTTCTTGCAGCCATGGTACGTCAATTTATGTATGTATTAAAAGCAATTGAAGAAAAGAAATCACAAACTATAGCATAAGTAAATTAAGAAGGAGAAATTAAAAAAATGAGTATTTCACGTGAAGACGTAATAAAGTTTATTGAAAATATGACGGTTTTGGAGCTTTCTGGTTTTGTTAAAGAGCTTGAAGAAAAATTTGGCGTAAGTGCAGCAGCTCCAGCAGTAGCTGTTGCCGCAGGTCCTGCAGCAGGCCCGTCCGAACCAGTTGAGGAAAAAACGCAGTTTGATGTAATCCTGAAAGACGCAGGTGCACAAAAGATACAAGTCATTAAGGTTGTAAGGGCTCTTACAAACCTTGGACTCAAAGAGGCGAAAGACCTTGTCGAAGGCGCACCCAAACCGGTTGTTGAAAAGGTTTCAAAACAGGAGGCTGAAGAGGCCAAGAAGAAGCTAGAAGAACAGGGCGCAGTTGCAGAGATAAAGTAAGCCAATTTGTGGCGGAAGACCAATCGGTCAGCATTTTAACGAAATCAGCGGGTGAAAATATTCACCCCTGTTTTCAATAAAAAATACAGGTACAAAGGGCACTTCCTTAAAGGTGGTGTCCTGAACTTTTGCTTTTACAATAAAGAAAAAGGGGATTAGCCGTAAATGACGAAAGACATTCTTTCCTATCCCGAAATCAGGCGAAAAAGTTTTGCAAAGCGATTTTCCATGATTGACATGCCTGACCTTGTCGAACTTCCAAAGGCATCGTACAGTGCATTTCTTCAGAAGGACATCTCACCGGAAAAGAGGAAAAACATTGGTCTTGAAGGTGTTTTCAGATCTGTTTTCCCAATAAAAGATTTTAATGAATATGCATCTCTCGAGTATGTAGAATATAAACTCGGTGAACCCAAATATGACATTGATGAATGCGTTCAGAAGGGACTGACATATGCGGCGCCAGTTAACCTGAAAGTTAGACTTGTCGTATATGATAGAGACGAGGAGACGCAGACACAGAGTATAAGGGATATCAAGGAGCAGGAAGTATATTTCGGAGAAATACCCCTCATGACTCCGGCGGCGACATTTATAATTAACGGTACTGAAAGAGTCATTGTCAGCCAGCTGCATCGTTCTCCAGGAATATTTTTTGATAAATCTGCAGCACGTGCTGTAACAGGCGGTAAAGTCCTGTTTTCAGCCAGAATAATTCCTGCGAGAGGTTCCTGGATAGACTTGGATTTTGATGCAAAGGGCATACTTTATCTAAGAATTGACCGCAGAAGAAAAATGACTTCAACAACACTTTTAAAAGCACTGGGATATACAAATCAGGATATTCTCGGTATGTATTATATAAAGGAAAGATATACAATCCGCGGTGAGAAAGTCCTTAAGCATATTGATTTGCAAAGCCTTATTGGTCTGAAAGCAGAGCATGATATAAAAGTCAAAGGTACAGCCGAACCTGCAATCAAGGCAGGTAAAAAAATTACAGCTGCAACTGTTAAAAAGTATTCGACGAAAGTTCTCGAACCGATGGTATGTACAGAAAAGGATATTTTGGGCAAGATCATTGCTGATGATATTGTTAATTTATCTACTGGAGAGATTATAGCAGAATCGAACGAGATGCTTTCTCCTGACCTGTTGGCCAAGTTGAATGCTGAAGGCATCAAAGAAATAAAGACAATTTATATAGATGAAATAAATTTTAGCTCATCACTTTCAAAGACGATTGCACTTGACAAGCTTGATACTGCAGAAGAGGCTATAATAGAAATTTACAGACGTTTGAGACCGTCAAATCCTCCGACTCTGGAAATTGCCACTACTTTTTTTGAAAACCTGTTCTTTAATCCGTCCTATTATGATCTTTCAAGGGTCGGAAGGCTTAAAATCAACAGAAAACTTCATATAAATGACAATGATGCTCCGCTTGATCTTACAGTGCTTAGAAAAGAAGATATTTTACTTACCATAAAGTATTTGATGGAATTGAAGGATGGTATACAGGGCAGGGCCATCGATGATATTGACCATATGTCGAACAGGCGTGTCCGGTCCATAGGCGAACTTCTCGAGAACCAGTACAGGATCGGACTTGTCAGGATGGAAAGGGCTATCAAAGAACGGATGAGCCTTCAGGATGTGGAGACGATAATGCCTAACAGCCTTATCAATCCAAAACCTGTATCCGCCGTCATAAGGGAATTTTTCGGGTCCGGTCAGCTATCCCAGTTCATGGACCAGACAAATCCGCTTTCAGCGATTACTCATAAGAGAAGACTTTCAGCCCTTGGTCCGGGAGGACTCACAAGAGAGCGGGCAGTATTTGAGGTGCGGGATGTTCACCCGTCACACTACGGCCGTATATGTCCGATAGAAACACCGGAAGGACCGAATATCGGCCTTATCGTTTCCTTGTCAACATATGCAAGGGTGAACGAATTCGGGTTTATTGAGACGCCGTACTATATCGTTAAAGACGGTGTGGTTACGAAAGAAATGCATTATATGAGCGCTATGGAGGAAGACGAGCAGGTCGTTGTCCAGGCAACCGAACCCATTGATAAAAAGGGGAAGATAATTGCGGAAATGGTAAGGGTTCGGTTGAAGAACGGGGAATACGGCATTGTAACCAGAGATCAGGTTACTCTCATGGATGTTGCCACCAACCAGCTCTTCAGCGTTTCGGCAAACCTGATCCCATTTCTTGAACACGATGACGCAAACCGGGCACTCATGGGCTCGAACATGCAGCGCCAGTCAGTACCTCTTCTCTTCCCCAAGCCTCCGATGATAGGAACAGGGATGGAGCACCTGATCGCACGCGACTCGGGTGTATGCGTAGTTGCAAAAAGAGACGGAACAGTCAGGGATGTCGACAGCCAGCGTATAGTTATAATGGCTGACAAAATATCTGAAAAGCAGGACGACTCAGGGATAGACATTTACAAACTCACTAAATTCAAAAGGGCAAACCAGAATACTTCTTTTAACCAGAGTCCTATTGTCAAAAAAGGACAGCATGTTAAAAAAGGCGAAATTGTGGCAGACGGCCCGGCGACTAACATGGGAGAACTTGCCCTTGGTAGAAATCTTGTAGTCGCATTCATGCCCTGGGGCGGATACAATTATGAAGACGCCATTCTTATAAGTGAGCGTGTTGTTAAAGAAGACTTCTATACATCGGTTCACATAGAAGAATTTGAAGTTATGGCAAGGGATGTCAAACTTGGCACCGAAGAAATAACCCGCGATATACCGAATGCCGGTGAAGAAGCGCTCAAAAATCTAGATGACTCTGGTATTGTCTGCGTCGGCGCCGAAGTGAAACCCGGTGATATACTGGTGGGCAAAGTAACTCCAAAGGGTGAAACACAGCTCACTCCGGAAGAAAAGCTGCTTCGTGCTATATTCGGAGAAAAGGCTAGCGAGGTCAAAGATTCGTCTCTCAGAGTGCCACCAGGAATCGAAGGTACAGTAATTGATGCAAGGGTGTTCAACAGGCGCGGCCAGGAACGAGATGAGCGTACGATGCAGATAGAGCAAAAAGAGGTTAACGGCCTTAACAAGGACCGTGAAGATGAGATCAAGATAGTAACATCTGCAGCTAGGGCCAGGATTGAAGCTTTCCTCATCGGAAGGGATCTGGCAGCACCCCTTTATTCCCATCTCGGAGACAAAGTCATAGCAAAGAGCAAAGAAAAGATTTCAATAGAAATGCTCGCCGGCCTCTCAATAGATGATTTTAAGGACATCAGGATAAAAGACGGTCAAGAGACCGAACACGAAATAGAGCGCATTATAAACCGTCTTGATCATCAGAAACAGCTTATCGAGAAGGTGTATGATTCTAAAATTGAAAAGATGACAGCGGGAGATGATTTGCCGCCGGGTGTTAACAAAATGGTGAAAGTCTTTATCGCCATTAAGCGCAAACTGTCTGTTGGCGACAAGATGGCGGGAAGGCATGGTAACAAAGGCGTCATATCAAGGATATTGCCTGAGGAGGACATGCCCTTCTTTGAGGATGGCAGACCTGTGGACATTGTTCTCAATCCGCTGGGTGTCCCATCTCGAATGAATGTCGGGCAGATACTTGAGACACATATAGGGTGGGCTGTTAAGGGCATGGGAGAGGCGCTTAATGATTTCATGAAAAGCGAGTATACTGAAGAATCCCTAAGAGAATACCTTAGAAAGATTTATCAATCGGCCAAAGTGGACGCAATTCTGAAAAAAGCCTCAATGGAAGAGCTTGTGCAGATTACCCGTTCCATATGTGATGAAGGCCTGCATGTTGCTGTACCTGTGTTCGATTCGGCAAGCGAGACCGAAATTTCCAAAATGATGGAATCGGCCGGAATCGCTAGTAAAGGAAGGGTCACATTGTTTGATGGAAGGTCGGGGGATCCATTTGACGGGAAGGTCACTGTCGGAGTCATGTATATGTTAAAACTTCACCATCTTGTCGATGACAAGATACATGCCCGATCCATCGGTCCTTACTCTCTTGTTACTCAGCAGCCTCTTGGAGGTAAGGCCCAGTTCGGAGGACAGAGACTCGGTGAAATGGAGGTGTGGGCAATTGAAGCCTATGGTGCTGCCTATACCTTGCAGGAATTCCTTACCGTTAAAAGTGATGATGTAGCCGGAAGGACCAGGACATATGAATCAATAGTCAAGGGAGAGCATGCGCTTGAACCGGGCATTCCGGAATCATTCAATGTGCTCATGAGAGAATTAAAGAGCCTGAGCCTCGATATCGGACTTATCGAAGGCAGGGGTTACTAAGCAAGGGAGGGTAACTTGGAAGACCTGTACAGTTATTTTGAAAAACCAAAAGATCCTTCCAATTATATGGCGGTCAGGATCGGCTTGGCCTCACCTGAGAAGATCAGGGCATGGTCATATGGCGAAGTGAAAAAGCCGGAGACCATAAACTACAGGACATTTAAACCTGAAAGAGACGGGCTTTTCTGCGCCAAGATTTTTGGACCCATCAAAAGCTATGAATGCACCTGCGGAAAGTACAAGCGTATGAAACACCGGGGTGTAGTCTGCGAGAAATGCGGTGTGGAAGTCATAGACTCAAGGGTTAGACGTGAAAGGCTTGGCCATATTGAACTTGCAACTCCGGTTGCTCATATATGGTTTTTGAAAAGCCTTCCCAGCAGGATTGGAGGTCTCCTGGAGCTTTCTCTCAAAGAACTTGAGAGGGTGCTCTATTTTGAAAGTTATATTGTTACTGACCCCAAAGATGCACCGCTGAGAAAAGGGGAACTCCTTACCGAGGACAAGTTCAGGGCTGAAGTTGAGAAACATGGACTTGGGAGTTTCGTTGCAAGAATGGGTGCAGAGGCAGTCGATGAATTGATTTCGGACCTGGATATCATATCCCTTGCCGCGGACCTGAAAGATAAAATTGCCACTACCAAGAGCGAAGCCAAGAAAAAGAAGCTTACGCAACGGTTGAGAATGGTCAATGTCATGGTTGGTATCGAACCTGTTGACCTTATAAAATTTGTCGAAGACCGTTTTCAGCTTGAGAAGGACGAACAGTTCAGAAGGGCTCTGGGTGAAATACTTACTGAATGCCGTAAGATAATAAAGATGTGGGAAGAGGCACTGACATACCAGGACAAGAAAAAAATAATCCCTAAAATAAATGAAATAATAGATAAGCTGCTTGAATCTAAACGGCTTTCTCATGACGATATCGACTACTTAAGACAATGGCAGGACCCTTCATGGATGATCCTGAAGGTCATTCCTGTTCTTCCTCCCGACCTCAGACCGCTTGTTCCCCTTGATGGCGGAAGGTTTGCAACATCCGACCTGAATGATCTTTATCGAAGAGTCATAAACCGCAACAACAGGCTCAAAAGACTGATGGAGCTTAATGCACCGGATATTATCCTGAGAAATGAAAAAAGGATGCTTCAGGAAGCGGTTGATGTACTGTTTGATAACGGCCGCAGGGGACGAGTAATAACCGGAGCAAACCGCAGACCTCTAAAGAGCCTCTCCGATATGCTCAAAGGAAAACAGGGCAGGTTCCGCCAGAACCTTCTCGGGAAAAGGGTAGATTATTCCGGCCGTTCTGTTATCACAGCCGGACCCGATCTGAGGCTTCATCAGTGCGGGCTGCCAAAGAAAATGGCAATCGAACTTTTCAAACCATTTATTTATAATAAACTTGAACAAAAGAAAATTGTCAGCACAATAAAAAGTGCAAAGCGCCTTGTTGAAAAAGAAACTCCTGAAGTCTGGGAATGCCTTGCTGAAGTGGTTCAGGAATATCCGGTAATGCTGAACCGAGCCCCCACACTCCACAGGCTGGGCATGCAGGCGTTTGAACCCATTCTCATTGAAGGCAAGGCAATACAGCTTCATCCTCTGGTATGCACGGCATTCAACGCTGATTTCGATGGTGACCAGATGGCTGTTCATGTTCCCCTTTCAATCGAAGCACAGGTTGAGGCGCGCGTTCTGATGATGTCAACCAACAACATTCTTTCACCTGCCAATGGGAAGCCTGTCATTGTTCCGACACAGGACATCGTTCTTGGTGTTTACTATCTTACCCGTGACAAACCGATGGCAAAGGGTGAGGGAATGGTATTCTTCGGGCCTGAAGAAGTCAGGGTTGCCCTTGACGCGGGTGTTGTTACAATCCATGCTAAAATTAAAATGCGTATGGGAGATAAACTCGTCGATACAACAGTCGGAAGGGTGATATTTAACGAGATAGTACCGAAGGAAATTCCTTTCGAAATGATTAATAAACCAATGTCGAAAAAAGCACTGGCAGAAATAGTCGATATATGTTTCAGCGTTGCCGGGGACAAAAAGACGGTTCTTCTGGCAGACAGGATAAAGGATCTCGGTTATTATTATGCAACCATTGCCGGCATCTCAATCGGCATCGAGGACATGATTATTCCTAAATCAAAACCTCAGATAATTGACAGCGCAAAGAAAGATGTATCTGAAATTATAAGGCAATATAATGAAGGTCTTATTACCGATGGTGAACGTTACAATAAGGTCGTTGATATCTGGACAAAAGTTACTGACCGTGTAGCTGTCGATATGATGGATACTATAAAGAAGGATGTTATCGAGATTCCTGGAGGAAAGAAGGTTGAGACTCCTTCATTCAACCCGATATTTATGATGGCTGATTCAGGTGCCCGTGGAAGTGCACAGCAGATAAGGCAGCTTGCAGGCATACGCGGACTTATGGCCAAACCGTCTGGTGAAATTATCGAAACTCCTATCGAATCCAATTTCCGTGAAGGACTTGATGTCCTTGAATACTTCATATCGACACATGGAGCCAGAAAGGGTCTTGCTGATACTGCACTTAAGACGGCCAATTCGGGCTATCTTACGAGGAGGCTGGTTGATGTTGCTCATGATGTTATAGTTTCCGAAGAAGACTGCGGCACAATGGACGGTCTAGAGATGGAAGCCCTGATCGAAGGCGGTGAAATTATCAAGACTCTGGGTGAGCGCATAACAGGCAGGGTGGCACTTGACGACGTTATTGATCCATATACCGGGGAAATAATCGTTCCCTATAATACAATGATCGAGCAGCCTCATGTTGATAAGATAATGGATGCAGGACTTGAAAGGGTTGTCGTAAGGTCCGTTCTTGCGTGTAAATCTAAACAGGGCATATGTGTCCGCTGTTACGGGAAAGACCTTGCAAGGGGCCGCATGGTTAACATCGGGGAAGCTGTCGGGATTATCGCTGCACAGTCGATTGGCGAACCTGGTACTCAGCTCACGATGAGAACATTCCATATTGGTGGTACGGCAACGGTTATAGAGCAGTCAAGTCACAAGTTCAACCATTCGGGAACAGTCAGATACAAAGACCTGAAAGTGGTTCGCAGCAAGGATAAAGAACTGGTCGCAATGAACAGGAATGGATACATAATTCTTGTCGATGACAACGGCCGAGAAAGAGAATCATATCCGATCATGTATGGTGCCAAGGTAAAGGTTGAAGAGGGCCAGAAAGTTGTTGCCGGAACTCCTCTTGCTCAGTGGGAACCGTATTCATCACCGATTCTGACTGAGGTTGGAGGGAAGGTAAGGTATATGGATCTCGTCGAGGAAATCACAATCCAAGAGCATATTGACGAGGTTACAGGCCATTCCCGTTCCATTGTCATAGAACCCAAGGACCCTGAACTAAGGCCAAGAATTCACATAGTTGATGATTCTGGAAAGAACATAAAGGTTCCTGGCACTAATAACCAGGCGCGTTACGGACTGCCGACAGGCGCCATTCTGGATGTCAAGGATGGAGAAGAGGTTTTTGCCGGTGACGTCATCGTAAAAATACCTCGTGAAACCACAAAGACTAAGGATATCACAGGCGGTCTTCCAAGAGTTGTAGAACTCTTTGAGGCACGAAAGCCCAAGGAAAGCGCAACCGTATCCGAAATCGACGGTGAAGTAAGCTTCGGCAAGGATACGAAGGGAAAGCGTAAAGTTATTATTACGCCTGAGGTCGGCCAACCCAAGGAATACATGATTCTTAAGGGTAAGCACATAGCTGTCCACGAGGGCGATTATGTCAGGGCTGGCGAACCCCTCATGGATGGAGCGGTCGATCCCCACGATATACTGAAAATAAGGGGAGAAAAAGATCTTGCAAAATATCTTACAAACGAAGTGCAGGAAGTCTACAGGCTTCAGGGCGTTAATATTAACGATAAACACATTGAAGTCATTGTAAGACAGATGCTCAAGCGGGTTAAAATCAGAGACTCAGGAGATACCGAAAATATAGAAGGGGAGTTTGTTGACAAACTTTCATTCAATGAGGAAAACGAAAGAGTTGCTTCTACAGGTGGAAAACCAGCAATAGCTGAACCGTACCTGCTTGGCATAACCAAGGCAAGCCTGAATACCGAGAGCTTCATTTCAGCCGCTTCATTCCAGGAAACTACACGTGTCCTGACCGATGCCAGCGTCGAAGGAAAGGTGGATCATCTGAAGGGCCTGAAGGAAAATGTCATCATGGGAAGACTCATTCCAGCAGGTACCGGTTTCCCGTTATACAAGAGGTTGGATATCAGGATTTCAGATGAAGAAATTATGGATGAAGATCTTTTAGAAAGTGCTTGACATATAAGGGTTACGTTGCTAGAAAACGGCGTCTATCGCACTTTGATAGACGTCGTTAAAACATGCTTTGTTAAAAGGGGTTTAAATAATGCCTACACTGAATCAGCTTGTTAGAAAAGGCAGAGAAACGTTAGAAAAACGGAAGAAGACCAGGGCACTGGAAAGTTGTCCGCAGAAGAGGGGTGTATGTGTCAGGGTATATACAACAACTCCTAAGAAACCTAATTCTGCCCTACGAAAAGTTGCCAGGGTCAGGCTGTCAAACGGATTTGAAGTAACCTCATACATCCCGGGTGAAGGCCATAATTTGCAGGAGCACTCAGTAGTTATGATAAGAGGAGGCCGAGTAAAAGATCTTCCAGGGGTAAGGTATCATATAATCAGAGGTATCCTTGACACAGAAGGGGTCAAGAATCGTCGCAGAAGCCGCTCCAAATACGGAGCTAAAAGGCCTAAAGCCTAATAACTTGAGGTAAGGATATGCCAAGGAAGAAAAGAGGAACCCTGCAGAGATCTATAGTACCTGACCCTAAATTTGGGGATAAACAGGTTGGCAAATTTATTAACAGTCTGATGTGGGACGGTAAAAAATCTGTTTCAGAAACCATCTTTTATGAAACTTTAAATATACTTGCCGACAAAACAAAAGAAAACCCTGTAGAGGTTTTTCATAAAGCCATGGATAACGTCAAACCGGTGATAGAGGTTCGTTCTCGCAGAGTCGGTGGTGCCACATATCAGGTGCCGACAGAAGTTAGACCGGAACGACGCGACATGCTGGCAAGGCGCTGGATAATTGCGGCAGCCAGGTCAAGGGGCGAGAACTCAATGAGTAACAGACTTGCTTCCGAACTGCTTGATGCATTCAATAACAGAGGCACGGCAATAAAGAAAAAAGAAGATACACATAAAATGGCGGAAGCCAACAAAGCATTTGCACACTACCGCTGGTAGAGGTTTTGTAATACCGTGTCAGTTGAAGTCCCCATCGAAAAGCTTCGGAACATCGGTATCATGGCTCACATCGATGCTGGGAAGACGACAGTGACTGAACGCATACTGTATTATACCGGGATGACTTATAAAATAGGTGAAGTCCATGACGGTCAAGCCACAATGGACTGGATGGATCAGGAAAAAGAAAGAGGTATCACTATAACTGCAGCTGCTACGACATGCAGCTGGAAGGGCAACATGATCAACATCATTGACACTCCGGGTCACGTTGATTTTACGATTGAGGTTGAGAGAAGCCTTCGTGTGCTTGATGGTGCGATCGCCGTATTCTGTGCTGTGGGCGGGGTTCAGCCACAGTCTGAAACGGTTTGGAGGCAGGCTCAAAGATATGCGGTCCCAAGAATTGCATATGTGAATAAGATGGACAGGGTGGGTGCAGATTTTTTTTCGGTGATGGATCAGATGAAAAACAAATTGGGTGCCAACCCTGTTGCGTTGCAGATTCCTTACGGAAAGGAAGATAAATTTTTTGGTATTGTAGATCTTATTGAAATGAATGCGATCAGATTCAATGATGAGTCAAAGGGAATAAAGTATGAGACAATGCCGGTTCCTGATGAACTGAAGGATACCGTAAATGAGTACAGGGAAAAATTACTTAACGCATCAAGCGATATAGATGATGAGATAATGATGGCATACTTAAACGGAGAATGCATAGGCTCTGAAACAATCAGGGCAGCGATAAGAAAAGGCACGCTGGATCTTGCCTTTACTCCTGTTTTATGCGGCGCCGCTTTTAAAAATAAAGGAGTTCAACCTCTTCTTGACGCTGTCGTGGATTTCCTGCCGTCACCAAAGGACAAGGGGCAAGTCCATGGCAAAACCGAATCAGGAGATGATACGGCAAGAGAACCTGACAACAATGACGCTTTTGCCGCGTTGGCATTTAAAGTAATGAACGATCCATATGTGGGACAGCTTACGTATATCAGATCATATTCAGGTGTGCTGAATTCCGGGGATATGGTTTACAATTCCAGTACAGGCAGGAAAGAAAGGATAGGCCGCCTGGTAAGAATGTTTGCAGATAAAAGAGAGGATATTAAAACTCTTAATGCCGGAGATATAGCCGCCATACTCGGACTTAAAGGAACAATAACCGGGCATAGCCTTTGTGACAAAACAAAACCCATCATTCTTGAAGCAATTGAATTTCCCGAACCGGTGATTTCGATTGCAATAGAGCCGAAAAGCAAATCCGATCAGGAGAAGCTCGGCGTGGCCTTGTCAAGACTGGGAGTTGAAGATCCGTCTTTTAGAGTGCATGTTGATTCCGATATGGGCGACACAATAATCTCAGGTATGGGAGAGCTCCATCTTGAAATAATCGTAGACAGACTCAAGAGGGAATTTGGGGTTGAAGCCAATGTCGGCAAACCGCAGGTTTCATACAAAGAAACAATTACAAAGACTGTTGATGAAGATTGTAAATATGCCAAGCAAACAGGCGGTCATGGGCAATTCGCGCATGTATTGATAAAAGTTGAACCGCTTGAGGCCGGTGGAGGCTATGTTTTTGTAAATGCGATCACAGGCGGAACAATACCAAAAGAATATATTCCGGCAATAAAAAAAGGCATCGAAGAAGGACTGAATGTAGGTCCTTGTGCAGGTTATCCAATGGTTGACCTTAAGGTTACGTTATATGACGGTAGCTACCACGAGGTGGATTCTTCAGAAATGGCTTTTAAAATAGCAGCTTCGATGGCGCTAAAAAATGCAGCAAAAAAAGGTGCCCCGATCATGCTCGAACCGATTATGGATGTTGAAGTCGTTAGCCCTGATGATTACATAGGGGATCTTATCAGTGATCTTTCTTCCAGAAGGGGCAAGATACTGGGGATGGATACACGTTCAGACGTGAGAGTAATAGCAGCGCAGGTACCGCTTGCAGAAATGTTCGGATATGCAACAAGCGTACGTTCATTATCGCAGGGAAGGGCCACCTACACCATGCAGGTATCCCATTATGAACCGGTACCGGGCAACATTTCAGAGAACCTTAAGACAGGCAGGGGGATTTAATTATGGCCAAGGGTAAGTTTGAGAGGACGAAGCCGCATGTTAATATAGGTACGATAGGGCACATAGATCATGGTAAGACGACGTTGACGGCGGCGATAACGAAGCATTTGGCGAAGAAGGGGATGGCCGAGTATGTAGCGTATGATCAGATAGACAAGGCGCCGGAGGAGAAGGAGAGGGGAATAACGATCAACACGGCGCATGTTGAGTATGAGACAGTGAACAGGCATTATGCGCACATAGACTGTCCGGGGCATGCTGACTATATCAAGAACATGATAACTGGGGCGGCGCAGATGGACGGGGCGGTGCTGGTTGTAGCGGCGTCGGATGGTCCTATGCCCCAGACGAGGGAGCATATACTGTTGGCGAAGCAGGTTAACGTACCTGCGATGGTAGTGTTCATGAACAAGGTGGACCAGGTGGATGATCCCGAGCTTTTGGAGTTGGTAGAGTTGGAGCTAAGGGAGCTGCTTACGTCATATGATTTTCCTGGGGACGACATACCGATAATTCGCGGGAGTGCGTTGAAGGCGATGGAAGCGGAGGATGTAAACAGTCCTGATGTAAAGTGCATATTTGAGCTTATGGATGCGGTGGATTCGTACATACCGGAGCCTGTGCGGGAGATAGACAAGCCGTTTTTGATGCCGGTAGAGGATGTGTTTACGATATCCGGTCGCGGGACGGTTGTGACGGGGCGTTGCGAGCGCGGGGTAATAAAGACTGGGGACGAGGTAGAGATAATAGGTATACGTCCGACGATAAAGACGGTGTGCACGGGAGTTGAGATGTTCAGGAAGACATTGGATGAAGGCCGTGCTGGAGATAATATAGGTATACTTATACGAGGGACGAAGCGTGAGGAAGTTGAGAGGGGGCAGGTGGTAGCGAAGCCAGGTTCGATAACGCCGCACACGAAGTTCATGGCGGAGGTATACGTATTGAAGAAGGAGGAAGGAGGGCGTCATACGCCGTTTTTCACGGGATACCGGCCGCAGTTTTATTTTCGTACGACGGACATAACCGGAGACATCAAGCTTCCGGAAGGGGTAGAGATGGTAATACCTGGGGACAACATAACGATGCAGGTGAGCCTGATACATCCGATAGCGATGGAGGAAGGACTTCGGTTTGCTATACGAGAGGGTGGGAGAACAGTAGGCGCAGGCGTCATAGTCAAGGTTATCGAGTAAGGAGTTAAATAGACATGGAGACACAAAGAATACGCATAAAGCTCAAAGGCTATGACCACAAGCTCATAGATCAGAGTGTACAGGAGATAGTCGATGCGGCCAGGAGAACCGGGGCCAGGGTTGCAGGACCAATACCTCTTCCGACAAAAATCGAGAAGTTCTGCGTATTAAGGTCTCCGCATGTGGACAAGAAATCCCGGGACCAGTATGAAATAAGGACATATAAAAGATTGCTCGACATACTTGATCCAACCCAGCAGACGGTTGACCAGCTTATGAAACTTGATCTGTCTGCAGGCGTTGATGTCGAAATCAAGCTTTAAGGATACCGGAGAGACATTATGATTAAGGGCATAATTGGGAAAAAACTGGGAATGTCTCAGCTGTTCAGGGAAGATGGTGAAATGATTCCCGTTACTCTGATACAGACAGGACCATGTTACGTCATACAAAAAAAGACAATTGAACGGGATGGATATGATGCGGTTCAGCTGGCTATCGAACCTAAGAAGGAATCCAGGGTAAACAAGCCTGAAAAGGGACATATTAGCAAAGCAGGCAAGGGCTGTTTTTATCATCTCAGAGAAGTTGCATGTGATGATCTGGCAACTGTAAATGAAGGCGATGAAATAAAACCGTCAACAATATTTACTGCCGGTGAAATAATAAAAATTACCGGGATTTCAAAAGGAAAAGGTTTCGCCGGTGTTGTTAAAAGGTATCATTTCGGCGGCCATCGTGCAAGCCATGGTGCAAAGATACATAGAACTGCAGGTTCTATAGGATCATCTGCCGATCCCAGCAAGGTTGTTAAAGGGAAACGTATGGCCGGTCATCTGGGAGCAAAGAGAGTAACGGTCATCGGGCTTGAAGTTGTAGATGTCAATGATGATAAGAACATAGTTGTCATCAGAGGAGCTGTACCCGGTGCAAGAGGACAGCTTTTAATCCTCAAGAAGCAAGAGGTGTAGAGTTATGCCTACGGTCGATGTATTCAATTTGGCAGGGGAAAAAGTAAGCCAGGTGATCCTTTCAGAAAGCATTTTTGGAAGTGTTGTCAAACCGCATCTTCTTCATGATGCTGTTGTGTGGCAGTTATCAAACAGGCGTCTGGCGACAGCAAAGACAAAAACACGCTCAGAAATTTCTGGCGGTGGGACAAAACCCTGGAAACAGAAAGGCACTGGTCGCGCACGTTCCGGTACAAACCGTTCGCCATTATGGAGAAAGGGCGGAGTAACGTTTGGACCAAATGGGAGAACATATAAACAGGGTCTGCCCAAAAAGGTCAGAGAAGAGGCTCTAAAAAGTGCTCTGAGCATGAAAACGGGAGAAACAGTACTTAAGGTGGTGGACAAGATAATATTTGATGAAATAAAGACAAAAAACTATGTCAAGGCTCTTGAAAAGCTCGGCATGGATAATGCCCTGGTTGTTACAGGTTCCATGTCGCCTGATACATCACTTATCTCCAGAAACCATGCAACAAGCAAGGTGCTTGATGTCAGGGGACTCAATGTCTATGACATACTTAAATACAAAGGCCTGGTGCTTGACCTTGATGCAGTTAAGATAATTGAAGAGAGGTTGAGCTGATGAAGGACATTACGACAATCATAAAAAAGCCCTTGATAACGGAAAAAGGGACTATGCTCAGGCAGGACAACAATCAGGTCATTTTTGCAGTTGATAGAAATGCCAACAAGATTGAAATAAAGCTGGCTGTTGAAAAACTCTTCAAGGTTCACGTTGAAGATGTAAGGACTATACTTGTCAAAGGCAAAAAGAAACGTTTCGGTCGCTGGGAAAACCTGCGTTCGGACTGGAAAAAGGCTGTTGTTACCCTGAAACAGGGTGACACCATCGAGTTCTATGAAGGGGTATAATCATGGGCATACGTGGATTTAAACCTACATCTGCCGGAAGACGGTTCATGACCGTTAACACTTTTGAAGAAATCACGGCAACAGATCCTGAAAGGTCATTAACTGTAAGATTAAAGAGAAGCAGCGGCCGTAATAATCTTGGAAGAGTTACTGTAAGGCACCAGGGTGGAGGAAATAAGAAGCTTTACAGAATCATAGATTTTAAAAGAGACAAAGCAGGGATTCCGGGCAAGGTTAAAACAATCGAATACGATCCGAACCGTTCTGCATGGATATCTCTGATACAGTATGCAGACGGGGAGAAGAGATACATTATCTGGCCGGAAGGACTTCAGGTGGGAAGTACGATAATAGCGAGTGATGATGCCGATATTAAACCGGGTAATTCGATGATGCTTCAGATGATCCCTCTTGGCACATTCGTTCATAATATTGAAATGAGGCCGGGAAAAGGCGGGCAGATGGTGCGTTCTGCTGGTGCATATGCGCAGGTGCTGGCGAAGGAAGGCGGTCAGATACATCTCAAAATGCCATCCGGAGAAGTTCGCAAGGTATCGGCAGTCTGCAAAGCAACGATTGGTCAGGTCGGAAACTCAAGTCACTCTAATATAACAGTCGGAAAAGCCGGGCGCAGCAGGTGGCTGGGTATAAGGCCAACTGTCAGAGGTGTTGCAATGAATCCGGTTGATCATCCGCATGGAGGGGGAGAAGGACGTGTAAAAGGAAATCATCCGGTAACTCCATGGGGTATATCAACTAAAGGACATAAGACCAGAAAAAAATCAAAGGGTTCAAACAAGGATATTGTTAAGAGGAGGAACTAAAACGTGAGCCGTTCATTAAAAAAAGGGCCCTTCATTGATGATCACCTTTTGAAAAAGGTGCTCGAGGCCAAGGAAAGCGGCACGAACAAGGTTATAAAAACATGGTCAAGAAGATCAACCATTCTACCCGAATTCGTTGGATTGACACTTGCAGTTTATAACGGACGTAAATTCATTCCTGTATATGTTACGGAGGAAATGGTCGGACACAAACTTGGTGAATTTTCACCTACCAGGACGTTCTATGGCCATGCCGCAGACAGGAAAGCGCAGAAGAAGGGGTAAGCTATGGAATCCAAAGCAGTATTGAGGCATACAAGAGTTTCGCCGCGTAAGGCAAGACTGATTGTGGATGAAGTGAGAGGAAAACCTGTTTCCGATGCACTTACAATGCTTAAACTGATGCAGAATAAACGCTCAGGTATTGTTGCGAAAGTCATCAATTCTGCAGTAGCAAATGCCCTGCAGTCAGGAATGGTGGATGTGGACAATCTGTTTGTCAAATCGATTCAGATTGATGGAGGTGTAACCTTGAAAAGATTTATGCCGAGGGCACAAGGAAGGGCAACCAGAATATTGAAAAGAACAAGCCATATTTCGGTTGTGCTTGACGAGTTATAGGAAAGGGGCAATTCGTGGGACAGAAAATACATCCATACGGATACAGGCTGGGAATCACAAAGGAGTGGAAGGCAAAATGGTTTGCCGAGAAAAACTACAGTGAACTACTTCTTGAGGACAACAAGATACGTAAGTTCATTTCAAATAAATTAAAAAGAACAGGTATATCAAGCATCTCAATTGAAAGAGCTGCAAACAAGGTTAAGGTAATAATCCATACAGGCAGACCAGGGTTGGTAATTGGAAGAAAAGGCCAGGGCACTGAAGAACTGAGAAGCAATTTGGCAAAACTTGTTAACAAAGAGATAATGCTTGAAATAAAAGAAGTCAGAAGACCTGAGGCGGATGCACAGATAGTTTCCGAAGGTATTGCGAACCAGCTTGAAAGACGAGTTGCCTTCAGAAGGGCAATGAAAAAAGCCGTTTCACAAGCGCTAAGACTCGGTGCACAAGGAATCAAAGTTGCCTGCTCAGGAAGACTGGCGGGTGCTGAAATTGCACGCCGTGAATGGTACCGCGAAGGCAGGGTGCCGCTTCAAACACTCAGGGCTGATATCGATTACGGATTCTCTGAAGCAAATACGGTTTATGGAGTGATCGGTGTGAAAGTGTGGGTGTATCATGGCGAAATAATAAAAGGAAGAGAAGAAGCAAAAGCTTAGAAGAGGAGAAATCAGGCCATGTTAATGCCAAGCAAGGTTAAACACAGGAAACAGATGCGGGGGCGCATGAAAGGGAGTCCGGAGAAAGGCTCAAAGGTTTCTTTTGGGAGCTACGGGCTTCAGGCTATTGAACCGCATTGGATTACTGCAAGACAGATTGAGGCAGCCCGTATTGCAATAAACAGGTATGTTAAAAGAGGCGGTCAGACCTGGATAAGAATATTCCCTGACAAACCGATAACCAAAAAGCCGGCTGAAACAAGAATGGGAAAAGGAAAAGGTGCACCGGAGGAATGGGTAGCTGTTGTCAAACCCGGCAGAATCATGTTTGAGATTGACGGTGTTACAATAGACCAGGCTAAAGAGGCTTTCAGGCTTGCATCACATAAGCTTCCCCTAAAGACAAAATTTGCTTTCAGGGAGGGTCTAAATGAAGGCCAGTAAAATAAGGGAAAAAACGAATCAGGAACTCAGTGTGATGATGGAGAAGATGAAGAGGGACATCATGGATGGGAAGTTTAAAAATACAATGTCCCAGTTAAATGACAAAAGCCAGCTGGTTAAACTCCGTCGAGATATGGCAAGGATCAACACTATCATCAGGGAGAGGCAGTAATGGAAAAATCCAGGAAAATGGAGCTTGAAGGGATTGTCTCCAGTGACAGGATGGAAAAAACTGTTGTTGTAACAATCGAAAGACTTGAAAAACACCCTGTATTCAAGAAATACATCCGCAGGAGACGCAAATTCATGGCCCATGATGAAAAAAATGAATGCAAAGCTGGTGATCGTGTAAGGATACGTGAATGCAAACCTTTGAGCAAAGATAAATGCTGGAGGGTTGTAAAGATTGTTGAGCGGCAGGACTAGGAATAGCGGAGGCTCTTTATGATACAGCAGCAGACAAGGCTTAAGGTTGCAGATAACTCCGGTGCCAAAGAATTAATGTGCATCAAAGTTCTTGGCGGGACAAGGAGAAGATATGCATCACTTGGTGACATTATTGTTGTCAGTGTGAAAGATGCGATGCCCAATTCAAAAGTCAAAAAAGGCGATGTGCATAAAGCCGTAGTTGTCAGGACGGCAAAGACATTTAAACGTTCTGATGGTTCATGCATCAGGTTTGATGAAAATTCTGCCGTGATATTGAACAACCAGAATGAACCTGTAGGAACACGCATATTCGGGCCTGTTGCCAGAGAATTAAGGGCTAAGAAATTCATGAAGATTGTTTCTCTGGCACCAGAGGTTCTTTAGGGGGACGGAAATGCCGAAACATGAGTCAGCAAAGATTAAAAAAGGAGATGCCATAGTCGTCCTCGCTGGTAAAAATGCAGGCAAGCGCGGCAAGGTTATCAAGATGCAAACAAAAAAGAACAGAGTTCTTGTTGAGCGGGTTAACATGATAAAGAAACATCAGAAGCCCGCAAAGAATTCTCAGGGCGGCATTGTGGAGAAAGAAGCAGGAATAAGCATCTCAAACGTTGCTCTTTTCTGTACAAAGTGCAACAAGGGTGTCCGCATTGGGCACAAGGTTCATGATGACGGGGTTAAGGTCAGAGTGTGCAAGAGTTGCGGCGAAGAGCTTGAAACAAAGTAAGAGGGTATTATGGCCAGACTTATTGAACATTATAGAAAACAAGTGGTACCTGCACTTATAAAAGAGTTCGGGTATAAGAACATCAACCAGGTACCGTCTTTGAAAAAAATTACTATAAACATGGGGCTTGGTGATGCTGTCCAGGATGTAAAAATAATAGACAAGGCATTGGAAGAGCTTTCACTCATAACAGGACAGAAACCTGTGGTAACCAAGGCACGTAAATCTATTGCATCATTCAAGCTTAGAGAAGGTATGTCCATAGGGTGCGCAGTTACTCTTAGGGGTGCGCGAATGTATGAGTTTCTTGATAGACTCGTTAATGCAGTTCTGCCACGTCTCAGAGATTTTAGAGGGATCTCGCCCAACGGATTTGATGGAAGGGGCAACTATACACTCGGTTTGAAAGATCAGGGCGTATTTCCTGAGATACCATATGATAAAATTGATAAAGCTCGGGGCATGAACATAACAGTTGTTACAACCGCGGAATCGGATGAGGAAGGAAAAAGTCTTCTTACCGCTTTCGGCATGCCGTTCAGGAGGTAGTAGAAATGGCCAAAAAATCGATAATAGCAAAGGCCAAAAGGACGCCGGCGTTCAGGGTAAGAAAGTACAACCGCTGCCAGATATGCGGAAGGCCGAGGGCATATTACAGAAAGTTTGGGATGTGCAGGATATGTTTGCGTAATATGGCCATGAAGGGCGAGATACCCGGCATGAAAAAATCAAGCTGGTAAGGGGAGCAAAATGGTAACCGATCCAATAGCAGACATGATAACAAGAATAAAAAACGGTGCAGGGGTAATGCTTGAAAGTGTTGATATTCCTGCGTCAAAGGTTAAGCTCGCCGTTGCCGATATTCTCCTGAGGGAAGGATATATCAAGGGCTACAAATTCATTGAAGATTCAAAACAAGGTTTACTCAGAGTCAACCTGAAGTATCATAATTCAAAGCATGTTGTAACCGGTATGGATCGGATATCAAAGCCGGGAAGAAGAGTATATATAGGTGCTGATGAGATCCCCAGTGTAATGGATGGTCTTGGCATATCAATATTAAGCACGTCAAAAGGTATTATGACCGACAGCAAGGCAAAAGACATGAACATTGGCGGAGAACTTCTGATTAAGGTCTGGTAAGGAGATTTAAGATGTCACGAATTGGCAAAATGCCCATCATAATCCCGGATGGAGTTAAGGTAACATTAAACGGCGATGTAATCAAAGTTAAGGGACCTAAAGGTGAATTGTCTAAACAGCTGATTGGCAATATGGAAATGAAGATTGACGGAAACACTCTAACCTTTTTGCCTCTCGATGAAATGAGACAGACATTAGCCTTTCACGGAATGATGAGGGCCCTGACAAACAATATGGTAAAAGGAGTTTCCGAAGGCTTTGCGAAGAGGCTCAGAATAGTCGGTATTGGATACCGTGGGGAAACAAAGGGCGATTCATTAATCCTTAACGTTGGTTATTCACATCCGGTAGAGTATGCTTTACCGAAGGGGATAAAAGCTTCTGTTTCTAAAGAAGGCGTTATCGATTTGATGGGGATTGACAATGAACTTTTAGGTGACGTTGCCTCCCAGATAAGAAAAATCAGGCCGCCTGATTCCTATAAGGGAAAAGGTATCAGGTATCTTGATGAAAATGTCAGAATTAAACCAGGCAAGAGTGCGGCTAAGGGCAAATAAGGAGAATAAAGTGAGTAAAATAGCACCGAAAGAAGCGCTTCTGTTAAGGAAGTCCAGGGTAAGAAGGAAAATAGACGGGACACCTGAGAGACCGCGGCTTAGCGTATACAGGGGAAACAGGCATATTTATTCTCAGATTATTGATGATACACATGGACATACACTGGCATCAGCTTCAAGTTTGAGCGTAGAATTAAAGGACAAAGTAAAAGGCTTGACAAAAGAGACAGCGAAACAGGTTGGTCTTCTACTTGCGGAAAAAGCCAAGGGAAAGGGTATAGAGCAGGTCATATTTGACCGTAGCGGTTATAGATATCATGGGAAGATAAAGGCACTGGCCGAGGCGGCACGTGAAGGCGGCCTGAAGTTCTAAACAAGGAGAAGTCTTTTGGCTAATTACGAAATACTTGAAGAAAACGGCGAGCAATTCATAGACAAAGTGGTCTTTGTAAACAGGGTTTCAAAGGTTGTCAAAGGCGGAAAAAGATTCAGGTTCAGTGCACTTACTGTTGTCGGTAACGGCAACGGTAAAGTTGGACATGGAATCGGAAAAGCAAGGGAAGTATCGATCAGTATCCGCAAGGGAGTAGAGGTCGCCAAGAAAGCTATGATTGATGTTCCCATTGTTGAAGGAACTATTCCCCATACCATCATCGGTATCAGCGGAGCGGGCAGGGTATTACTCAAGCCGGCACCTACAGGTACAGGCATAATTGCGGGAAATGCAGTCCGCGCCGTTATGGAAGCAGCAGGTATTCATAATGTGGTTGCCAAAACGCTGGGATCAAGGAACCATCACAATGTTATTCAGGCCACATTTGATGCGCTGCTGCGTCTCCAGACAAAAGATAAAGTTGCTGAGAAACGCGGCAAGGAAATCGGATAGGGCAAAAATACAATAAAGAGGTAGAGACAGTGGCTGCTCAGATAAAAGTAACATTGAAAGGTTCGGTAATCGGCTGCACGAAAAAGCAGAAGGAAACCGTAAAATCACTCGGATTGAGAAAACGCGGAAGTACGAAAATACTTGAGGATTTACCCGCAGCAAAAGGTGCCTTAAAGATAGTTGGCCATCTTGTTGATTGCGAGGAGGTATAATCATGTTGAATTTATCCAATCTGACTCCGGCGGCAGGCTCAAGAAAGAATTCCAAGAGGCTGGGCAGGGGAGATGCATCCGGTACAGGAGGCACTTCAGGCAAGGGCCATAAAGGACAGAAGGCAAGGTCCGGAGCATCAATACCCGGATGGTTTGAAGGCGGGCAGATGCCCATTTACAGAAGGCTTCCGAAACGTGGATTTAAGAATCCATTCAGAAAAGAATTTGTTGCTGTAAATATTAAAGACCTTTCAGGGTTTGAACCTGGAAGTATTGTAGATAAAGCTGCTCTGATTGAAAATGGGATTTTAAGAAAGCAAGGAATGGTAAAACTCCTTGCAGAAGGCGATATCAATATTGCGCTCACAGTAAAGCTGGACAGGGCATCAAAGGCCGCAATCGAGAAGATAGAAAAAGCTGGCGGAAAATTCGAAACTCTATAAAGGAGTAATAAGTGGCCTCAGCAATTGAAAATGTTAAAGATAACATGTCTGAATTGACCAGGAGGATTGTTTTTACACTTACGATGCTGCTTGTGTATCGTATTGGCATCCATATACCTACACCGGGAATCAATGTCGCCATGATGCAGGAATGGTTCGAAGCTCAGGCAGGCACCCTTCTTGGAATGTTTGACATGTTTTCAGGTGGCGGTTTGAGGACCCTGTCTATCTTTGCATTGGGGATCATGCCATATATCAGTGCCTCGATCATCGTTCAATTGCTTGGAATGGTATACCCCAGATTCGAACAGTTACAGAAGGAAGGGCCTTCAGGAAGGCAGAAATTAAGCCAGTATACAAAATATTTAACTGTAGCCCTTTGCCTTGTGCAGGGATACTTCATGACAATGGGTATAGAATCCATGACAGGTCCTGGGGGCGATACAGTCGCATACAATCCGGGATTTGCATTTAGAATAATTTCAACGCTTACTCTTACAGCAGGAACGTGTTTTCTGATGTGGCTCGGGGAGCAGATAACAGAGCGGGGAATCGGGAATGGGATTTCTCTGATTATATTTGCCGGAATCGTAGCAAGGCTTCCTCTGGCTATTATAAATACCGGGAGACTTGCATGGACAGGTGAGCTCTCACTCTTTGCACTGCTCGCTGTTATAATAGTTGCGGTAGCCGCTATAGCAGGCATTGTGTTTATGGAAACATCGCAGCGCAGGATTCCTATTCAGTACCCAAAACAGATTCGAGGAAGGCGTGTTTATGGCGGTCAGAATACCCACTTGCCGCTAAAGCTAAACGTTTCAGGTGTTATACCTCCGATATTTGCTTCGTCACTGATAGTATTTCCTGCCACTATTGCGCAATTCTTCCCGAATGTATCGTGGATGAAGACTTTTTCCCACATTCTCACAAGGGGGAATATTATTTACAACCTGATATATGTTGTTTTAATCATATTCTTTACCTATTTTTATACGGCGGTTGTTTTCAACCCTATTGATGTTTCAGAGAACCTGAAAAAATATGGCGGATATATTCCTGGAATCAGGCCGGGCAAAGCCACATCAGATTATCTTGACAAGGTTTTATCAAGGCTCACCCTCGTTGGTGCTTTATATTTGAGCATTGTATGCGTGTTGCCGTCAATACTTACATCATGGGCTAACGTACCGTTCTATTTCGGAGGGACTTCCCTCTTGATTGTTGTCGGAGTTGCACTTGATACCATGAGCCAGATTGAATCTCATATGATATCAAGGAATTACGAAGGTCTGCTTAAGATGGGCCGCATAAAATCCAGGCGCTGATAAATATAACAGGAGGACTTATGAATATAATTCTGATCGGACCACCGGGGGCAGGAAAAGGAACACAGGCAAAAAGAATGATAGACCGTCTTGGCGTGCCACAGATATCAACCGGAGATATGTTCAGGGCAGCAGTGAAGGAAGGTACACCAATGGGCCTTAAAGCAAAAGAATATATGGATAAAGGCGGTCTTGTTCCTGATGAGGTCGTAATTGGCGTTGTTGGGGAAAGGCTTAAAAAAGACGATTGCAAAAAAGGATATGTACTTGATGGTTTTCCGAGAACACTTGAACAGGCTAGGGCTCTTGATGAACTGCTGGCAAAGTCAACATCAAAGCTGGACCATGTTGTAGTGATTGACGTTCCGGATGATTTTCTGGTAAGCAGGCTGACCGGAAGATTGACATGCCGTAACAGCGCATGCGGCAACATGCATCACGTGGTAACATTTAAGCCAAAGGTTGAAGGTAAATGCGATAAATGCGGAAGCGAATTATATATAAGAGATGACGATAAGGAAGCGACTATCAGACAGAGACTCACAAATTATCATAATCAGACGTCACCTCTTATTGAATATTACTCAGCAAAGGGGATTGTAAGAAAAGTTGACGGAACCGGCTCCATGGAAGCAGTTGAGAAGGCTATTACAGCAGCAATAGGGGCATAATACGTTTTTATGGGAAAAGACGTAATTGAAACCGAAGGAGTAGTGATAGAGCCGCTGCCGAATGCAATGTTTCTGGTGGAACTGAGTAATGGACATAAGATACTGGCCCACATCTCGGGAAAGATGAGAATGCATTATATCAGAATACTTCCCGGAGATAAGGTGCAGGTTGAAATATCACCATATGATCCTGGTAAGGGACGAATTGTTTACAGAACAAAGTAAGGTAGGTGTTATATGAAAGTCAAAGCATCAATAAAAAAAAGATGCAGGAATTGTAAAATAATTAAACGAAGCGGGATTATTCGTGTAATTTGTACAAATCCCAGACATAATCAGAGACAAGGTTAAGGAGGCGGCAATTGGCAAGAATTGCAGGTGTGGATTTACCGAGGAACAAGAGGATTGAGATCGCACTTACCTATATTTACGGTATAGGCAGAACAAGTGCCCTGGAAATCCTGAAAGCAGCAAAAGTTGACCCAGGCAAAAAGAGTGATGATCTGTCGGAACATGAAGTGGCCGTTATAAGAGATTATATAGGAGCCAACCTGGTTGTGGAAGGCGATCTGAGACGTGATGTGTCTATGAACATCAGAAGACTTATGGATATCGCTTCATACAGGGGAATCCGCCATCGTAAAGGGTTGCCGAGCAGGGGACAGCATACGCATAATAATGCCAGGACAAGAAAAGGCCCGAGACGCCTTGTTGTCGGTAAAAAGAAGTAGCCTAAGGGGTAATTGCAATGGCAAATCCAAGACAGAGAACAGTTAAAAAGAAATTAAAGAAGGATATTTCTGAAGGCGCCGCACATATTCAGGCAACATTCAACAACACAGTCATTACTATAACCGACCTGCAGGGGAATACAATAGCTTGGTCGAGTGCAGGTTCACAGGGGTTCAAGGGATCCCGGAAGAGCACACCGTTTGCTGCTCAGGTCGCAGCGCAAGAAGCATGCAAGAAAGCACTTGAGACCGGTATAAAAAGTGTTTACGCATATATTAAAGGTCCGGGCAGCGGCAGAGAATCGGCACTTAGAGCGATTTATGCAAGTGGAATAAGGATTTCAGGCATAAGGGATATTACGCCTATCCCTCACAACGGTTGCAGACCACCAAAGAAACGCAGGGTATAAAGGAGGAGTGTCTTGTCTAGGTATACAGGCCCAGTTTGCAAGATTTGTCGCAGGGAAGGAACGAAGCTCTTCCTGAAAGGTCAGAGGTGTTATACGGATAAATGTGCTATTGAGCACAGGAATTATGCTCCAGGGCAGCATGGTCAGGGCAGAATTCGAAGCAGTGAATACAGGATTCATCTCAGGGAAAAGCAAAAAGTCAGAAGTTCATATGGAGTAAGTGAAGCACAGTTTAAGCATTATTACGACATTGCAAAGAGCCAAACCGGACAGACTGGTGAATTGCTTCTTCAACTTCTCGAAGGCAGGCTTGACAATATAGTGTTCAGAATGGGTTTTGCATCATCCAGGAATGAAGCAAGACAGCTGATCAATCATGGACATTTCCGTGTTAACGGCAGAAAGACGGACATTGCATCTTATCAGATAAAATCAGGTGACGTCGTCGAAGTAAAAGAGAAAAGCAAGAAACTTGCAACTATCGAGAATGCTCTTGAAATGAGCGAGTCGAGGGGCAGGGTGGAATGGCTTGATGTTGACAAGGAAGCGAAGAAAGGGACAATAAAGGCGATACCGGAAAGAAAAGATATGCCTATGGAAGTCCAGGAAACATTAATTGTTGAGTACTACTCAAAATAATTAAAGGCGGGATATAAGGGATGATAGAAAAGAACTGGAAAGAAATCGTTCAACCCGGCAGGCTTGAGATAGTAGAATCAACACATTCAGAGACATACGCCCGCTTTAATGCCCAGCCGCTTGAAAGAGGTTTTGGCGTTACCATTGGTAATTCGTTGAGAAGAATACTTCTATCTTCAATCTATGGTTCGGCAATTATCGGAGTAAAATTCGATGATTCTCTGAATGTGGTGCATGAATTCTGCAGCATCCCAGGGGTTCTTGAGGACGTAACTAATATTATTCTTAATCTCAAGAAAGTTGTGCTGAGGATGCACTCGGAAAAGCCTCAGCTGGTTACGCTTGAGAAACAAGGCCCCTGTGTCGTTACAGCTGGTGACATAGATACCGGGGCAAATATAGATGTGATCAATCCGGATCAGATAATTGCAACAATAGAGAACAATACTGTACTGAAACTGGAAATGCGTATTGAGTATGGAAGAGGCTATGTACAGGCTGAACTCAACAAAGAGAAAATTGATACGGCAGGATGGATTGCAATTGATGCCGTATTCTCGCCTGTAAGAAGGGTCGCGTTCAATGTAACTCCTACTATTGTCGGTCGAAGAACTGACTATGACAGGCTTTCGCTTGAAATATGGACCAATGGCGTCGTCAAGCCTGAAGATGCCCTTGCTTTTGCTGCCAAGATACAAAAAGAGTATATGAATGTGTTTATCAACTTCCAGGAAGAAGAGATCGAGAGGAAGATTGAGGCGGAGAAGGCAGATAAGGGGCTTAATGAAAACCTGTTCAGGACCGTTGAGGAACTCGAATTGTCTGTAAGATCTGCAAACTGCCTTAAAAACGCAAATATGACATATATATATGAACTGGTTCAAAAGACTGAAGTTGAACTGCTTAGAACAAAAAATTTCGGTCGTAAGTCACTTGAAGAAATAAAGGAAAAGCTAGCCAAAATGGGATTACACATCGGAATAAAGCTGCCTGATCTGCCAAGCCGTGATGAGATCGAGGCAAGAAGAAAAAGGATGGAAGAAGAGGAGAGCAAGTAGGGGGAAGCCATGTACCACCGTATATCTGGAAGAAAACTAGGAATGAAGACAGACATCAGAGAAGCCATGCTGAAGAACATGGTTACTTCACTGATACTCCATGAAAGAATCATGACTACAGTAACAAGGGCCAAAGAACTTAGAAAAGTAGCCGATCATATGATAACGCTCGGGAAGAAAGGGAATCTTGCCGCAGTCCGCCAGGCTTCAGTGACAGTTAAAACCAAGGAAGCTCTTGGAAAACTGTTCAAGGATCTCGGACCGAGGTTTGCCGAGAGGAACGGGGGTTATACAAGAATTATCCGATCTTCAAATCGCAAGGGTGACAATGCGCCCATGGTGATTATGGAATGGGTCGATCGCGCGAAAGCTGCTTCAATAGAGAAAAAATCCTAAAAAATAATCATCTTTTTTAATAAGACCCTCAGATATACTTTTACCTGAGGGTTTTTTATTCAGGAATTCAACACTACGATTATACTCGTAATAATGGTTTTCTTATTTTGAAATACGACTTGCAGCGATTCAAAAATATCTGATTATAGTAAGCCGGTTATCTGTCTTTTTTTTAAGAGTTATACTTCATCCGGTCGCGCTTGAGGTCCAGGGATTATGTCTGCGATGTCGGGATCAAATCCGTCCTCTCGGGGAAGGATTTCAGGTTTGGATTTTTTAAGTTCGATTTTTTTTGCGAGCTTGTCTGCCTTTTTCTGGCGTTTAATCTTTTCACGCTCGTTTTTTTTAAAAGTGTGATGTGATTTATTTCCCATAAATTTCAAAAAAGGGCGGCAGCAAGCCGCCGTTGGAAAAACTATTTTGCCTTTGTTACATTAGTTGCCTGAGGCCCTTTTGGACCGTTGGTTATCTCAAAAGATACACGGTCGCCTTCGTTGAGTGATTTGAAACCCTCAGCTTTAATGGCCGAGAAATGTACAAAAACATCCTGACCGTTTTCCGCGGTAATAAATCCAAAACCCTTCTGTTCATTAAACCATTTTACTGTTCCGTTAGCCATTTCTACCTCGTGTCTTGTTTGTAGTCTCAGGAAAAGGGAATACAAACTGTTTTGTATTTCTGAAAAACGATTTATTTCAATTGCCGAATAGGATCATCGAGATGTTGTTGAAGGTCATTTTCGGTATTGGATTACTCGAATCTCAGTTGCATGGGAGCATTACGACAGCAATGAAGGATTGTCAAGAATATAATGTTTGTATTGTCATGGCTTGCCAGGGCTGTTGTAACCGGAGTTTATTTTATTGTTTTCGTTATCTTGTCATCATTAAACATAATGAAGGAACAATCCTTGACGCTGCAATATTTCGAATAATATTGTAGTTGCATTGATAAAGACATGGGAAGATATGTCAAGATATATGTCTGATAAGGAAAGAAAAACGGAAAAGAATGAAACATTCCCTGAACCTGACAGGGTGTTCATTATTTTTAAAACGCATCTTGATATGGGTTTTACAGATTTGGCTGCTAATGTTCTTAAACAGTATTTCGAGGATTTCATACCAAAGGCAATAAGGACTGCAAACCAACTGAAATCCGAATCAGGCGAAGCCCGGTTTATCTGGACACTGGGATCATGGATAATATGGCATTATCTTGAAATTGCCTCAGGAAAGGCTCTTTCGGACATTGAACGAGCGTTGGCTGAAGGCGATATTGTGTGGCACGGACTTCCTTTTACTACCCATACAGAGTTACTGACCCCCGACCTGATTAGATATGGTTTGAGTATATCAAGAAAACTCGATGAAAGGTTCGATAAAAAAACGATTGGTGCCAAGATGACCGATGTGCCCGGACACACAATAGGGATGGTTCCGTTTCTTGCCGAGGCAGGGATACAAATGCTTCATATAGGCGTCAACAATGCATCGACTCCGCCTGGTGTACCGGAAAGTTTTATATGGCGACATCAGAATGGCGCTGAAGTCATTGTTGTCTATGACAAGAAAGGTTATGGCGGACAGACAATCCTGGGAGATTCTCTTTTCATGTTCGCCCATACACTGGACAATATAGGACCTCAATCTCCTGAAGGCGTCAGGATTGCTTTTGAGAAGGCGAGGAAAAAGTTCAATCCGGATTCTGTAAAAGCTGCAAATCTGAACGATTTTGCCGCTGCCGCGGTTGCCAGAAAGGAAAAACTTCCTGTTGTAAGAGAAGAAATCGGTGATACCTGGATTCATGGTACAGAAACCGACCCCTGGAAAACAACACGAATGAGAGCACTATTACGCCTGATCGAAGGGGGGAAAGAGCCTGTTCTGGAAAAGGTCAGGGACAACCTTATCTGTGTTGCAGAGCATACGTGGGGCATGGATGAGAAGACACATCTCAGGAATTACTGGCACTATTCAAAAGAGGGGCTGACCGAGCTCAGAAAAAAAGAAAAATGCAGAAAGTTCGAGACATCCTGGATGGAGCAGAGGGGCTATATTGAAGATTCCGTTAAGATACTGGGAAATACCCCTTTAGCAGAAAAAACAACATCAGCGATCAAGGAATTGGAGCCGGTACTGTTTGACACAAGAGACTTTAAAAAGCTAAAACCGGCAGGAATAAGCACAAGGCATTTCGATATTGAGATTGATACAGTTAATGGCTCAATATGTTACCTGAGGCACAGAAAAACAGGGCGTGTATGGTGTTCCGGCAGCAACAGGATAGGGCTTTTCATGTACGAGAATTTTTCATCAGGAGATTACCGCCGGTTTTTCAGACAATTTATCAAAAACTTTGGAAATAATTTTTACTGGTCGATAGACGATTACAGCAAACCGGGCATGGGAAGGCTGGGGCTAAAACACAAAAGGTGTTTCCCTCATGTGGCGGGAATTTATTCTAAAGATGATTCGATCATTACCGAAATTGAGATGCCCTATTACGCCGTTAAAAGGCTTGGTGCACCGGGAATGCTTCAGATATTGTACAACTTCCCGGATGAAAAACCTGAACTTGAGATAACCCTGCAATGGTTTAATAAAAGCGCCTGCAGGATTGCCGAGGCTTCATGGTTTACTTTCCAGTTTGACAGGACCGCTTCCGTTTGTTGGTATATGGATAAACTAGGTACCCGAGTGTCGCCTAAAGATGTTGTATCAAAAGGGAACCGTTCACTGTCGGCAATAAGTAAAGGCGTTTATTATGACTCAAACGAAGAAGGTATTATTATAGAAAGTCCAGATGCCCACCTTGTTGCATTTGACAGCCCTTCACTCCTAGACTTTCACAACCTGATTCCCGATGCAGGCAAAGGCCTGCACTTCAATCTTCACAATAACATCTGGGGGACAAATTTCCCGATGTGGTTCGAAGACGACTGCAAATTCAGGTTCAGGATTGAACTTCAAGAAAGGCTTGAATGATTTGGACGTCCTGATCTGCAAAATATCTTGAAGGAGGAAAGGCATGACGGAGCAAAACAGGGGATCATTTTCCGGGCATAAACGTATTTTTGTTTTCAGCATTCTTGGACTGATTCTTATCCTGGCAGGGTCTGTATTCGGCGTAGACTGGATGAATTATTTTGAAAACACAAAGTTTCTTTATCCGGCCGTTGGCAAGCCAGTTATTACACTGTTATCAATGGTTATAGTTTTGATTACCGGCAGGGACCGTTTGAACGACAGGGATTTCAGGCTCCTTCTCGCCGCTTTCTGCTGCATGCTTCCCACAGATATTCTCATGAGCGTGGTTGTTGTTAGCCCTTCCCTGAGCGTCGGATCATGGGTTTTTATGCTGGGCGGGGTTCTGTCAATTATAGCCCATATTTTTCTAATTATACGTATCAGCCGGGGTTTGCCATATCTGAAAAAGGGTGCGGGCGGAATTTCCCGTTTCTGGTTGCCTCTTGCAATATACGGCTCGGCGGTTGCTGTCATATTAATACTATGGACAGATATTGTACGTGTAGGGCATGCAGCAATTGCGCCTGTTTATACCGCATTTTTCTGCACCACAATGTGGTTTGCATGGGAAACGCTGCGCAACAGACTTTATCCGAAAATAAATGCATGGATGGTCTCTATCGCAGCCACCTGCTGGTACCTGACGGAGATATTCGGAGAAATATACAATCTGGGCCTTGGCAACATTTCCGAAATCATGTTCAGGCTGGTCTGGGTGTTTTACGGAACCAACGTCGTTTTATGGGCGCTCAGCGGATATAAATGGAAGGATGAATGAATGGATGTTTTCATAATGACTGCTATCGGAAAATGCTTTCCAGCACTTGATTCACTCAATTTTAAAGATATTATTTAACATATTTTATCACATAAAACGGAGAGTGTATGAGTCATATCGGGACGGATTCAAAAGAAGGTATTATAAACCGGTTTGCAGCTTATGTTTCTTCGGGCAAGGCTGAATTTTTCAAAAGCGTTGGCATTGACTTTGTCTTTGGCAAAAGGCAGGGGCCCTTTATCTGGGATGCAGTGAGCGGCAAAAGGCTTATCAACTGCCATTCCAACGGCGGCGTATTCAACCTGGGGCACAGAAACCCGGAGATTATCGAAGCGCTGAAGGGTGCGCTTGATGAACTCGATATAGGCAATCATCACCTCATAAGCGAGCAGAGGGCAATTCTCGCCGAAAAGCTGGCCGGGCTTACACCTGAAGGGCTCACCTATACGGTCTTCGGCTCGGGAGGAGGGGAGGCGATCGACCTGGCCATCAAGCTTGCGAGAGGCTACACGGGCAGGCAGAAGATAATTTCAGCAAACGGCGGTTACCATGGCCATACTGGATTTGCAATCGCAACCGGCGATGAACAGTACAGGGCGCCGTTCGGCCCCAATCAGCCCGGTTTCATACAGATTCCTTTCAATGACAAAAGGGCCATTGACTTTGCTGTTGATGAAAACACGGCTGCCGTCATATTCGAAACAATACCCGCAACGCTGGGAATGCCGGTTCCTGATGCCGATTATTTTTCTTATGTAAAGGATATGTGCGAAAAGAAGAGGGCACTGCTTATAATGGATGAGGTTCAGACGGGTCTTGGACGGACGGGAAAACTCTGGGGAATTCAACATTTCGGTGTTTCACCCGACATCATGGTCATAGGCAAAGGCCTTTCAGGCGGTATATATCCCATGAGCGCCACCTGCTTCACTAAAGAGCTCCAGACGTTCTTCCACGCGAATCCGTTTATCCATATATCTACGTTCGGAGGCGCCGAGGTCGGGTGCCCTGTTGCCATGAAGGTGCTGGATATTTCATCACAGGCCGGATTCCTTGAAAACGTTGCGAGCATTTCAGACCGGATAGCAAAAGGTTTTGATGAACTTATGAAAAGACACCCCGGAATCCTTGTAAGACTGCGAAGACTTGGTCTGATGATGGGTATTGAAATGGCAAATGACATGTGCGGACCGGTAATGACGAGGACATGCTATGACAACGGCGTCCTGAGCATCTATGCAAATAACGACAAACGGATCAGCCAGCTCCTGCCGCCGCTGATTGCAGATGCCGCATTGGCTGATGAAATTCTTGACAGGGTTGATCTGTCGCTTTCAGATGCTGAAAAATTACTTGGACTGATATAGAGGGAGACTCCATGATAAAAGAACAGATAGACAACAACCATATCTCGAAATTTGAAAAAGGCTTGAATCCGCTTTACCCGGACAGGAGCCTGATCCCCAGCTAAGATAATAGGCTACGGCGAAATGAGCACCATATTCGTAATTGACGAGCCAGGGCAGGAGGGTCTTGCCTATAAAAGAATGCCTATTTTCTTGAACAGTCAGGAAATGCAGGAATATGAGCTTCTTTTCAACGAATATAACACACTCCTGAGTTCCATCGGCCTGGATATCCCTGCATTTGCCTCGGTTATGGTCATACCAGAGAAGGGCAATCTGGTAATTTACAACGCACAGAAAAGACTGCCTTCGGGATCGATCTGCAATACCCTGATACACAACATAGATGCTGCTTCCGTGAATACGCTTATCCTTATGGTCTTGAGGGAAATGAAAAAAGTCTTTGACTTTAATGCAGCGCATCCCGGTGACGAGGTCGGCATTGACGGGCAGATTTCGAACTGGGCGGTTTCAGGATGGCGCGACGGAATTGAGATCAACGACAGAACAGGGCTTTTTTACCTTGATACCAGCACTCCGCTGATGAGGCGAAGCGGCAAGGAGCGCTTAAACCCGGAGCTCTTCCTCAGAAGCACACCATCATTTTTAAGATGGGTGATAAGGCTCTTTTTCCTTAGCGAAGTAATGAACCGGTATTATGATTTCAGGAAAGTGGCTATCGACCTGATTGCAAACTTTCACAAGGAACAGAGGAGCGAGTTGATACCCGGGCTTGTCGATAAGGCAAACCGTTTCTTCGTCGAAGAATGTTCCGCTCTGGGCATCACCCCGCTTACGGTTGATGAAATCGATGATTATTATAAGGAAGACGCGCTCATCTGGCGGCTGTATCTGGCTTTCAGGAAATTTGACAGGTTCCTGCACTTGAAGGTTTTCAACAAGCCGTATCCGTATATACTGCCCGGGAATATCAAGCGCTGACAAGATCGGGTCTTTAGTATATAATGTTTTGAAAATACTTGAAGGAGCCGTTATGAAGACGCGTATCACCGAAGCACTGGGCATAAAATACCCGATATTGCTTTCCGGCATGAGCTGGATAAGCGTACCTGAAATGGTTGCCGCCGTATCAAATGCGGGCGGTCTTGGAATCCTTGCGACAGGTCCTCTGGATGCCGAACAGACCAGGGTTTCAATCAAGAAGATTAGGGCTCTCACCGACAAGCCGTTTGGCATAAATGCATCTCTGCTTTTCCCAGGGGCTTCGGACAATGCGAAGGTCGCCCTTGCTGAGAGGGTTCCGGTTATAAACTTTGCCCTGGGCAAAGGCGACTGGATAGTTAAAGAGGCTCATCAGTACGGCGGCAAGGTGCTGGCGACCGTAGTAAACCACAGGCATGCCGGACGTGCGCAGGATTACGGCGTAGACGGCGTTATAGTGACGGGCCATGAAGCGGCAGCTCACGGCGGCGATGTTACAACATTCGTGCTCATTCCGACAATTGCCTCTGCTGTACAGATTCCTGTCATTGCGGCAGGAGGTGTAGCTGACGGGCGCGGGCTGGCCGCAGCTCTTGCCCTTGGCGCCGAAGGAGTTGCATTGGGTACACGCCTGATGTCAACGAAAGAGAGCCCGCTTCACGATAATTTCAAGAAGCTTTCCATTGAAAAAGACGTCTATGATACTCTATATTCAACAAGGTTCGACGGCTTGGGCTGCCGCGTGCTTGATACGCCGGCGGCGCATACTGCCATCCGCAACGGTCTTAATGTCAAGAAAATGATCGAAGCGCTTTTCAATTCGGCCGACATAGCCAAACAGATACACCTGCCCTATATCAAACTGTTTATAGGTGTGCTGGCGTCGGGCATGAAGAATGCGCTTCAGCTTGCATATATGGCCAATGCCTTTAAGGCGATAAAGGATGCTACCGAGGCCGGAGATATAAAAACCGGGGTACTTCCGGTGGGCCAGGACACGGGGTTGATTAAAGATCTGCCGAGTGTCGCCGAACTGTTTGACAGGATGGTCAAAGAGGCTGAAGAAGTTTCCACAAAGCTTTCAAAGATGATGAAGTAGAAAAATAAAGGGCTTGCAGGATATTCCGGCAAGCCCCTTTCCTGATTATCTTGAAATATAAATTTAAACGCGCAGCAATCTAATTAATAAGGGCGGTTGTCTTATTCAAACAGGCAACTGCCTCATCATGCATTTTATTCAGCAGTTCCTTACATGAGAGGATGTCGTGAATAAGCCCGATGGACTGGCCTACCATTAAAGGCGCCATTTCGACATCGCCTTCGTCCCATGCCTGCTTGATTCGGGGACCGGCAATGAGCGGTATAAGCTTGTCGAGCCCGCCCCCCTCGGATTCGATTTTCAAGACCTCTCCGATGACCCTGTTAATTAGGGCTCTGCCCTGAAGTCCTATTGATCTGCCGAATATGCGGGTGTCGTTTTCCTGGCGGTTAATAAGTTCCTGTTTTATTTTTTCATGGACGGTACATTCCTTGGTGGCAATGAAACGGCTCGCCATCATGACGCCCTGTGCCCCAAGCGTGAGGGCGGCGGCCATACTCCTTCCGTCTGCAATCCCGCCGACCGTCACAACAGGAATCTTGACTGTTTCTGCAATGCGGGGTGTCAGAACCATTGTTGTAACATCGTCACTCAGCGGATGCCCGCCTTCTTCGAGGCCGGCGGCATAGACTCCGTCGTACCCGGCTTTTTCCGCATGGATTGCATGCCTGACTGATCCCAGTTTGTGAAACAGCCTGACTCCGGCCTTTTTAAGCTTTTTTACGCCTTCCATTCCTACCACCTTGTCAAGAGGGGTGCCTGATACCTCAATCGCCGGCACCTTTTCTTCTTCACAGACCTTTATATACATCTGATGGTGTTCCGCTGTAATTCTGATTGAAGGGAGCAGTGTCAGTCCGATTACGAAAGGTTTATTTGTAAGTTCCCTGACTTCCGCTATTGCATTCCTGAAGTCCTGCTCGGTCTCGTAATTTGCTGCCGTGATATTGCCCATGCCTCCGGCTTCTGAAATGGCGGCGCATAACTGCGGCTTGCATAGCCACATCATTGCCCCGCATATTATCGGGTATTTTATCCCGAACATCTCGGTAATGGCTGTTTTGATCATAGACCCTCCGCTGTTATCCGTTTCCCGATATGTTTGGACAAACTTATCAGGCATGTCAAGGTAAACATTGGCATCGCGAAAAACCTTCGTGAGCATTTGCAAACGAACAATAAATAGGAATAATAAACAATAAGCGTTATCAACCCGTCATACTGCCTTTTGCAACTCGTAGTTCATAGCCGTGAATGGCTACTTAAGGGGAATCAGATCGATTACAGTTATCTCGGGAGGTGCGAAAACACGCATTGGCGGGCCCCACAACCCGGTCCCTCGGCTTATATAGAGCTTGCTCCTGTCAGGAAGTTCATGAAGTCCGGAAATATAGGGGTAGGCGATCCTGAGAAGCGGGATAAAAGTGAAAATCTGTCCGCCATGGAGGTGGCCTGAAAGCTGAAGATCAAAGAGCCCGTATATCTCTTTTGCAACTTCAGGTTTATGCTTTAGGACTATAATGAACCTGGTATGAGGGAGCTTTGAAAGGATGTCTTTTTCCACCTGTATATCCGATATCTTGGGTTGAGAGTGCCCCTTGTCATCAAAGCCTGCGATGGCGAGCGAGTCACCAGCAGCCACTGCTTCATCTCTCAGCATCCTGAATCCCGCGGACTGAGTCAGTTTTATTGAAACCCATAAACCTGCATAAACCTCGTGATTGCCGGTAACGGCAAATTTTCCAAGCCTCGGATTTATCCGGTTTAACAATTTTATATTGCCTTCAATGTCATCAAGCTGGCCATCGATAAGATCACCAGTTGAGACAAGAACATCCGGATTGGCAGCCTCGACTGATTTGATAATATTTTCCAGCCGGTGCCTTCCCGCCATAAGACCGAGGTGGACATCTGATATCTGGACAATCCTTATCCTGCCCGCTGATGGCGGGATCTTTGCGGTATTTATTGCAATATGTTCGGTTTTTATATTCAGCGCTTCGTAAATACCGTATCCGGCGAGAATAACAGCCAGAAAAACAGGGATAATGAAGGCGCTGAAAGCAGAGGGAATATATGCATCGGTATCTTTCATGAAAAAATTTCCTGCGGCAAATGCAATCAGCCTGTATATCCCGATCAGGATTGCAAATATGATGAATATCGAAAGTGTCCCCATCCATATATACCCGGTATAAGCGACAATCAGCGCAGCAGTTTCATGGCCTGAATGTTCGAGTGTCCTTGTGATAATTGGAGCGAACATCATGAATAACATGAAAATTGCTATCAGCATGCCTCTTTTTCTGCCGAACTTCAGCGCTGCCCTGGCCTTGAAAAATGCATAGGTATGCATAGAGCCGTAAAAAGTAAGATATATCAGGAAGAAAAGTATCATAGAACAGTATGCCCTTATACTACCGCAGTTTTTTCTTGAATGAGATGGAAAGCATGGAATTCTGCATGCCGTCACGCCCGAGGCTTATAAAACCCTTTTCACCGAGGACGGATTCGTCGTTGTGAACGTAAACGGCATGCCCGTCTTCATCATGTATGTAAGAGCCGTTCGAACTCTGATCGATGAATATGAATTTTCCCTTGTGATACTCGATTTTGCAGTGGGAGCGGGATACCATGTTGTCGTCGATGACAATTGTATTATGCTCCTGGCGGCCTATGGTGATTGCCGGGTTCGATTTGTCTACACTGACTTTTTTTTCACCGGATACGACATTCATAAAGCTTTCAAGTTCCTGTTGTGGCTGCTCGGTCTTAATGATGACGGTCTGGTTGCCTTCCTCCCAGATGACTTCATAAATGTCGAATTCCCCGCCTTTGCCCCTGATGGTCGTCCTGTCAAAAAATCCGGTCTTCTCCTTGAAAAAATCCGGGAGGCTATCGACAGTTGATTTCGTTGTCACTATCTGCCTCGGTTTGGCAAGGGAAGCCATTCTGGCGGCAACGTTTACCGCATCGCCGAATATGTCGTTTTCCCGGCGTATAACCGGACCTGTATGAAATCCGGTTCTTATATTCGGAACGATATGCTTGTCAGCCTGTCTGCCTGCAATCTGATCGATTACCTGGTTCATTGCGATAGCCGCATCCGTTGCGTTTGCTGCATCGTGAAAAGAGCACATGATTCCGTCACCCATGGTTTTGATGACTTCACCGTCGTGCAAACGGGCCGTGACCCCGAGCATTGAAAGGCATTCCCTGATTATGCTGTGGGCAGCCTCATTGCCCAGCGATTCATAAAGGCCCGTGCTGCCGGATATGTCGGCGAAAAGTATTGTCAGGATCTCATCGGTATGGGGCATGATCAGGATATAATCACGAGCTTAAAAGTTCTGCAAGCCTCTCCTTTGTTCCATCGCTGATGAATTGCCAGAGGCCGAGCTTTTCAAGTGTTTCTATTGGGGGTATGCCCTCTGCAGTCCATCCCCTGGCTTCATAATATGACCGGACCAGATTTTTCAGGCGGTCTTTCCTGCTTTTCATAAGGAGTTCCCTCTTTTCAGGTATATTCATGTGTCTGACAACGGGAATGTCTTTGCCTGTTATTCGGGAAACCTCTTCATCATTATAATCTTTTTCCGCTTCATACAGGCTGTCGGTGGTGGGGCCTATTGCACGGTCGGGTATCCAGTCATGTGACCCGGTTTCCCTCCCGTAGACCATGACATTCATTACACGTTGCAGGTTTATATCCCTGTCGGTCTGCTCGAAAATCTGTTCCCAGGTCATGTCTGTGCCCAGCATCCCGTTATAGAAGCCTGCATAAAACTCCTGTGATGCGGGATTTATATAGATATCAGTATTTGTATATTTTTCTGAATCCGGATTGAAAACATCCACCCAGGGAAGTTTGCATAGCCCCAGGTTGTCATTCCCAAGCCTGACGCGCGGATATGTAATGAGCGCGCGCGCCTTGTCCTCGAAGCTTGGAAAAGCGCCGAGCAGGTCCGCTTTGATAAGCCATGCTGCGGCATGGTGTGCCCCTATGTCGCTGGCGGCGGCATAAGAACCCTGCATGGAAAGGGAGCGGTGAGTCCTGTAAAGAGAAAACGGAAGTCCTTTCGAGTGCATCGCAAACAGCTCGAGATCAGGCCTTGGATCTTTTTCTCCTGTTCTCCGCATATACTTTTCCGCAACCCAGTCGATAAGTTCGAGCATGCCCTTTCCCGCTATCCTGGCGAGTTCGGTTTCCTGCCGGCCCACATTGTGTATGAATGCGGCTGAGGCTGCCACGTCCCCCCAGTTGAGTTCGAAACCTCCGGTGTCGTCTTTTGCAAGATAGCCCCTCTGGAAGCATTCCATGATAAAAGCCATGATAACTGAAACTGTTATCGTGTCGATGCCGTAATCATCACAATACCAGTTGGCCTCCATTATAAACTCGGGATCGAAGATTCCCAGGTTCGAGCCGAAACCTGCGGCTGTTTCATATTCCGGGCCGTCAACCCATACCCGCAAGCCCTTTTTCCGGCCGGATTTTAGCGTTACACATCCGCCTTTTGTGCATCTCAGATTGCAACCGGGAAAACAGCCGTCGTTGCCCCTGTGATCAAAAAGATGCTCTGCATAGTATTTGCCGCAGATTTTTTCGGCCTGGACATCTGAGCCGAACTGGTAGTTTCTTACGGGAAGCGAGCAATAGGAATCCCTGTTCATAAATGAAATAAGTCCCGCGCTTCCTTTCCTGTGCATCTGAAGAGAGTGGGGGTCAACATCATGTACGACCTTGCCGAGTTTTTGCCCGGATTCTTTTACTTTTTCCCAGTCAGCCGCACCGTAAGGGTTTTCGCCCTTGGGGTAGTCGGCCAGAACAACGACAGCCCTGATTTTTTTATCCATCATGACGGTGCCCAGCCCGGTCCGGCCTGCCTGCTTGACCCTCCATATTCCTTTGGTTCCATCCATTGCAGGTTTTGTGAGATCGAAATAATGGCTGTTGATGCAGCCGTAGGTGGTATTTGCCGCGCCGATCCCTGTCGAAAGAAACACTATGTGCTTTTTTTCATAACCCTGACCTGTGAACATCCCGACGAGGTGTTTCTCAAGGTCGAAAACAAGGTCGCAGGACGGTGAAACCTGGATTGATATCTCATTCTTGAATCCATCAATGATGATTATGGAATTCGTATCCGCCTTGCCTGTAAAAAGCAGTGCATCGAAGCCCGCATATTTGAGATATGCACCAAAATGTCCTCCGAAATTGGATACCCCGGGAACATGGGTAAGCGGAGATAGTGAAACAGCCATGCATTTTGCTGTCCCTGGAAACTGGGGGACGCCGCCAAGCGGCCCGGGGGAAAAGATGAGCGGGTTTTGGGGATCATAAGCGCTCATTCCTGGTTCTGTAAGTTTGTGGAGGTAATAAAGTCCCAGCCCTCTGCCTCCAATGAAAAAATCCCTTACGGCTGGATCAACAGGTTTTATGATCATGTCGTTGCTGTTAAGATCAATTTCAAGATACTGGTTCGAATATCCATGCCTGAGCTGCTGCTTTGTATAGTGCATAAATTTAAATAACCTCCATGCTGTTTAATGCATCCGCAGTAATTGGCGGCTGATTTTTCCAAGACTATAATCATTAGGATAAGACCTGAAGACTGTCAATTGATTATGAATAGTTATGAACAATATTGTTCTTGACAATAAATACAGCATCATGTAGTCAGCGAGCAGTCGCTCGCTATCATTTAAAAATAAGAATTAATTACGGGGAAGACCAAGACATGGCAAGAGGCACATTCCGGCGGATAACACCCGAAAAACAACAGATGATCCTTGACATTGCCACGAGAGAATTTGCAGAACACGGTTATTATAAAGCGAATATCAATACTATTGCCTCTAAAGCCGGAATATCCATCGGGGCAATGTACAAATATTTTACCAGCAAGGAAGAACTTTTCTGCGATACCCTGGAAATGGGCATCGGCGTTCTCGGTGATACGTTCACGAGCAGGCTCGACAAGGGGGATGACCCTTTTGAAAAAATAAAATCCATATTCCTGGCTGCGCTTTCATTTTCGAAGGAAAATCCTCAGGCCCTGCAGCTGTACATGTCTCTATTGTCATCCAGCATGGACGACTTCTCAAGAAAGTATGCAAAGACGATCGAGGAAGTCGGGCACACTTTTTTCAAGAAGATCGTGCAGGACGGAATCGCTACCGGCCACATACACCCGGACGTGGATATTGACGCCGCAAATTATTTCCTGGACAATAATCTGATGATGTTTACTTTTTCACAGATTTCGCTTTATCTGAAGATCAGGCAGGAGACGTTTCTCGAAGGCAGGAAATCACCCGAGGAATTGATAGATGATACGGTATGGGTCTGCAAGAAAATTTTCGGGGCAAAGCCCTGAAACGAAAAATCGATCCCCGGAAGGCGGGGGAAGGAGGTTTTAATGCCGTTAACAAAAGAGGAAATCAAGGGATTAGGAAAGAAGGCGTGGGATATCAGGAAACTGATTGTCGAAACCACATTTACCTGCGGCGGATCTCACCTCGGAGGGTCGCTTTCACAGACAGACGTGCTTGTCGCCCTGTACTGGAAGTATATGAATATCGATCCGGCAAATCCGGCCTGGGCCGATCGCGACAGGTTCATTCTGAGCAAAGGCCATGGCGGGGTTGGCTGGGCCGCGGTACTGGGGGAAAAAGGGTATTTCGACAAAGACCTGCTGAAGAACTTCAACAAGACTGGTTCCCCGTTCGGCATGCACCTTGATTCCCTTAAAGTCAAAGGCTGCGATGCATCAACAGGGTCTCTGGGGCACGGACTTGCAATCGCGGTAGGGCTTGCCGTCGGGGCCAAACTCAATAAAAAATCATACAGGACATACTGCATGGTGGGAGACGGCGAACTGTGCGAAGGCACAAACTGGGAAGCAGCCATTATTGCAACGCATCATAAACTTGACAATCTGACGCTATTTGTTGACCGCAACAAGCTCATGATTGACGGTCCGACCGAGAACATTACATCCCTCGAACCGCTGGATGCAAAATTCCAGGCCTTCGGATGGGAAACCATAACTATTGACGGTCATGACTTTGCCCAGATCGGCGATGCGATCGAAAAGGCACAGGCCACCAAGGGTAAGCCGACGGTGATCATATGCAATACCGTTAAGGGTAAAGGGGTTGAAATGTTTGAGAACCAGTCACAGTGGCACTACGGCGGGATCAACAGCGACCTCAGGGATCAGGCGCTCGCATGTCTGGACAAGTGCTATTGCGAAATATAAGGATGAGGAGGTAAGTCATGGCTGAAGGTATGAGCTGGTCGGTAACCGATGGCGATAAGTTAACACAGGCGGAAATATATGGAGAAGTTCTTGCTCAATTAGGTGACAGGTATCCCAATATCATAGCGATAACCGCAGACCTTGCAAGCTCTACGAAGATCGGGCGCTTCGGAAAGAAGTATTCCGAAAGGTTTATAAATGTAGGCATTGCAGAAAACACGATGTTCGGAATGGCCGCTGGACTTGCACAGGCGGGCATGATCCCTGTTGTTTCTACAATGGCGGCTTTTGCTTCCTTGAGGAGTGCGGAGCAGGTCAGGACCGATATCTGTTACCAGAAGCTGAATGTAAAAATCATAGCGACCCATGCGGGGATTTCATTCGGCCAGGCTGGTTCGACCCATCACTGCACGGAAGACCTGGCGATAATGCGCTCTTTCCCGAACATGACGGTTATAGCGCCAGCCGACGGTTTTGAGACGGGCAATGCGGTTGTTGCGGCAATGGGGATTGAGGGTCCTGTTTACATAAGGATCGGGCGCGGTTTTGAGCCCCCTGTTTATAAATCCCAGGACTATGACTACAGGATCGGCAAGGCCATAAAGATGAGGGACGGCAAGGACATCACCCTTATCGCCTGCGGAGTAGGTGTGCTTCAATGCATGAGGGCTGCCGAGGTATTGAAATCCCAGGGCCTGGAGGCAAGGGTTATCAATATGCATACGATAAAGCCGATAGACAAGGATGCAATCCTTGAGGCTGTCACCGAAACCCGCCGCATTGTAACGGTCGAAGACCACAGCATTATGGGCGGTCTTGGTTCTGCAGTCGCAGAAGTGATCGTCGAAAGCGGCAAGGCATGTGCATTCAAGCGTCTTGGAGTACCTGATATCTTTGCGATAGTCGGTTACCCTGAAGACCTCTATCACCACTACAAGTTCGATGCCGACGGCATAGTAGAGACGGTCGGCGCACTTCTGAAGATGGAGATCGAAGAGGACGAAAACTGGGAAGACGAGGCATAAAGGAGAACTCTCATGGCTGATAAGGTAATGCTGACAAACCGGATTGCGCTCCGGTCGATCATGCCGTTGTTCAAGGTGCTTTACGAGGCCGACTACATGTCGGTGAGGAAGCTTCTTGGCAAGTATGACGGCGTGATCCAGTTCTGCATCAAGGGGACTGATACCGGTGCGTACCTAGAATTCAAGGATGGAAAACTCGATGTCCTGCAGGGCATACACCCGAATCCCGACCTGGCGCTTGCATTCAAGCACGCAGCGGGCATGAACGCGCTTTTCACGGGCGGGGTTCCCGTGCTGGCAGGTTTTCCAAAGGGACTTACGAAGATCACCCTTGTCGGGAAGCTTCTGCTCCTTATGCTCGGTCTTTTGCTGCTGATGCCGAACATGAATCCCAAGGACCCCGCCAAGCGCGAACTGAAGGTGAAGATGATCATGTACATGATCACCAATGCTCTTTCACAGCTCAACAAGGGCGGTGACGAGGATATGATGGTCTGGACCGGCAAGCAGCCCGACAGGATTTACCAGATGTCGGTGGACCCTGACGGCCCTGCCGCTTATTTGAGGATCAAAGCCGGAAAGACAAAGGCCGGCCACGGCAAATATGCACGGAAGGCCCCGTTTGTGCACATGAGATTTAACGGCATCGAAGGCGCCTACAAGGTTCTGGGCGAAAGCAAGGATACGGTCAGTGCGACATCCGACGGCGACATCAAGCTGGAAGGCTCTCCTGAATATGCCGGCGTTATGGGCAGCTTCATGATGCGCATCCAGGATATGCTGATGCCCCCGAAGAAAAAGTAGGAACCGAATGAGTAGTTAAGGGGATCGACCGGCAAGGTTAATCAAGACCTCTGACGCTCTTCCCGGAAGAAAAAGGGGCCTCAACAGGTAATACTGTCGAGGCCTTTTTTATCAGCTGCGCCGCAGGTAAATATCGCCTGATTGATATTTTCACTGTCCCCGGAAAAATGTTTCAATAATCCCGGGATTTTGGCCCTTATTTTTCATTCATGGGGCCGCACTGGCTTAAAACCACGTCATAATAAAACTTTCTGCACCCTTCGATAAACGTCCGGGGGGCATACTTCTTTTTGTCGTCTAGCTTCATGAGATCATAAATATTGTTTTCCGTTTTCAGGTAAAGCTTTTTCGATTCGGCCATGCTCTTTATAACCCTGGCGTCAATGCCGTAATAGACAATTTTTTTGTAGAAAGGCTGCATTTCGTACACATCCGCATTGGGGGTTGCCGGAGAGTCCTGCGCATTGGACAGCAGATATTTGCCTTTTGCCCCGCTTGTGGTGGCCCCCGAGATGCTGAGCGGGATTACCGCCTCATCATCGATAACGACAACCAGGGTTGAAGGCGTCTGGAAGACGCTCCTTGAATACCCGGAGGAAACCAGCATGAGATAATATCTGCATGAGGGCAGCTTGGGAGCCTTGCTAAGGACGCTGTCACCATAAAGCTTGTAATTTCCCAATCTCAGGATTATCTCAGAGTTGCCCGCGAGATACATGTCACCCGTGCAGTATCTTCCGCCCCACGCCTTGTAAATATCCGCGCTGTCGGCACTGTTCAGAATGCTCAGGGGCATGGAGCATCCCATTTGCAACAGGAGCGCAAACAGTATTGCGATAAATCCGGCTGTCTTTTTCATACCGGTTATTTATAGGCATATGATAAAAATGTCATTGGTTTTTTGAAGAAAGTCCGAGGCAGGGCAATACTTTAAAAAAAAGAATATGTTCCGATTATGCATCGGCGTATGATTTTAAGTTGCAGGTTTCATTCTTTTCAGCCGATGTATTATTTAATAAAAGTTTTCAGGAGTCGTATGTGTGCGGTGTAGCTGGAATATATAATCCGGCCGGATTCTCTCTGGAGGACATCGAAAGGATGCTCTCCACCATGAACCACAGGGGGCCCGACGAGTACGGCACATGGGCGGATGGCGGGCTGCTGCTCGGCCACAAAAGGCTATCCATTATCGGCGTATCCACCGGCAGACAGCCCATGTCCAACAATGACGGCAGCATAGTTGTCTCGGCCAACGGCGAGATCTTCAATTACATCGAACTTCGCGAGGAACTCAAAAAAAAAGGCCACGTCTTCCGCACCGACTGTGACATCGAGCTGATCCCGCACCTCTACGACGAATACGGGCTTAACATGTTCGAACACATGAACGGCCAGTTTGCCTTTGCGCTGTGGGACACCAGGAACAAGCGGCTGGTGCTGGCCCGCGACCGGTTCGGGATTTCGCCCTTATTCTATGCTTTCAAGGGTGACAGCCTGATATTTTCATCCGAAGTAAAGGCCATGCTGCCGGTTCTGGGAAGATTAAGCCTCGACAGCAAGGGCCTGTCGCAGGTGTTCACGTTCTGGAACACGGTTGCGCCGAGGACTGTTTTCGAAGGCGTAAGCCAATTGAGGCCCGGAGAATTCATGGTGGCCGACGGGTCCGGGGTGAGAAAGCAGATCTACTGGGATATCACATTCCCTGATGCGGACGGCCACGACATTACCAACGAGAAGACAGCCGTCGAAGGCATAAGGGAGCGGCTCGACTATTCTGCATTCATAAGGCTCAGGGCCGACGTGCCTGTGGGCGCATATCTGAGCGGCGGCCTGGATTCCAGCATACTCTGCCTGCTTGTCAGGAAACACGCCCAGCACATGGAAACTTTTTCAGTAAGCTTTGCCGATGCTGCATATGACGAGGCGCCCTTCCAGGAGATGATGGGCAAGGCGCTCGGCACGAATCACCATGTGGAAAAGATTGACTACTCTGATATCGGGAATGTCTTCGAGGATGTTGTCTGGCATGCCGAGACGCCCGTGCTGCGGTCCGCCCCTGCGCCGATGCACCGTCTTTCCGGACTCACGAGAAGCCACGGGATCAAGGTGGTGCTTACGGGCGAGGGTTCCGACGAGCTCTTCGGCGGCTATGACATATTCAAGGAAAACAGGATACGCAGGTTCTGGTCGAAGTATCCCGATTCAAAATTAAGGCCGCAGCTCCTTTTCAGGCTTTACCCGTATTCGCCTGTGCAGATGAAGCGCTCGGGCGCCATGCTCATATCGTTTTACAAGAAGGACATCGCCCAAACCGGGCATTTCGGGTATTCGCACCTGCCCACGTGGAGGAATACCTCCGGCATCCAGGCCTACTTTACATCGAAGCTGAAGGAGGAGCTTGCCGGGTACGACCCTGTCCTTGAACTGGAAACCCTGATACCTGATGACTTCAAAAGGTGGCATCCGCTCAATCAGGCCCAGTATATCGAGATAAAGCTCCTGCTGGCAGGATACCTGCTCTGCTCCCAGGGCGAGCGCATGACAATGGCGCACAGCGTGGAAGGCCGCTATCCCTTCCTTGATCATAATGTCGCGGAATTCGCCAACAGGATTGACCCTAAGCTGAAGCTCAAGGGCCTTACAGAAAAGTATATCCTCAAGAAGGCCTTTATGGACGAACTGCCGCGTGAGATATTTTCCCGCACAAAGCAGCCCTACGGCGCGCCGAACAAGGAGGGCTTCTTCGAAGGCGGCTTACCGCGCGCAAACATCGCGCCTTATCTCGATACCTCGGCAATCGAAAGCTCAGGCCTGTTCGAGCCGAAGATGGTGGAGACGCTCATAAAAAAATGTGCGGAGTCGTCAAGGTTGGGGTGGCGGGATAATAGTGCGTTTGTAGGCATCATATCAACTCAAATCCTCCTCAGCAAGTTCTGCTGATTCCGGCTCGCATTCAAGCCCTGCCGTTGTCGGCTGCGTCGAAATGCTCCTCAACATACGTTAAAGTATGCCTGCGTCGCTTCCTCCTGGCCTTCGCGGCATCATCTCGAATGCAAGCCGGAATAATTCACTGTTTGAGATTATTAAATGCCTTTGAATTGTTTCGATACAGGCGCATCTTCGATTCGTAAATTTTTATGATGCGAAAATGGGATCACAAACATCTTGTTTGGCTGCTAAAGCCGAAGGCGTAGATAAAATTTGTTCTGCCGCCCTGCAAGAGGCTTCACAACCGATAGTTGCATTTATTTTATTAGAAACCGATGTAATTAATGGGAGAAAACAAATATCATGTTCTTATATTCAATTTCTCAAGTCAAAATAAGAGAAATTCCTCTTCTGTTTATAAAGACAATTATGGAACTACTATATGTTTTGAAACTTGACTTGAGTTTCCTTTTCAAGTTTCCATATAATCAATATAGAAATAATATAGCTTAAAGGAAAGATAATATGTCTCTATTACGAGAAATACAGAATGCTGCGATTGATTCAAATACAGATTTGGCGTTATTGCTCAGGAAATGCAAAGTCCTTGCAGCTCGTTTAGGAAACCCGGAGTTTAAACAATGGGTGGAAAATGAATTAAGCGGATATGCCGATATTGAAAACTTGCCGGATTATCGTATTTTGAATGTTAATTCCAAAGGACATTTTTCTGGCCCATTTCAATCTGGGTTACGTAATGCGGATATTCCTTTGTCCTGCATTCCCAAAGAGTTCCATAAGAAACTATCCCATTCATATTTAACTCAACCTATAGCCTCTATGGAGTCGCTTATAAGAGATTCCGAAAGTGGTACTGGTACTCTTCAAGAACAATGGAATCCAGATTTAGTTTTGTATGTAGGTCAAAATATATATGAAGGAATGAACTGCATGCAGGCATGGAAAGTTATTCCTAAATCTGCAATTGTTGCAGCGCTTGATGCAGTAAGAAATAGAGTTTTAAATTTTGTACTAGAAATCGAGACAGAATCACCCACTGCTGGTGAAGCTCCTGTCAATTCAAATCCAGTGCCACAAGAAAAAGTTCATCAAATATTTAATACCTATATTGCAGGGAATGTGCAAAATGTTGCCACAGGTAACACCAACGTAAAGCAGAAGGCAATAAGCAAAACTGAAAATGAAAAATTGTTTACAGGCTTGTTAAACTCTCTGACTGAATCTAGTGAAGATAAAACAATAATATCAAAATTTGCGGCGACTGTTGAAGAAATGAGGTCAACTCAGGGTACTGAAGGTTTCAAGGAGCACTACCAAAAGTTTATCTCGCTTTTGGCAGATCATATACAGATATTTGGTCCTATTGTAGCTCCATATTTACCGACCTTAGCGTCGCTAATGTCCTAACAGGGAGAAATGAAAGGGCATTGATAAACATATAGCTTAATTAATTTTAGCAGATAAGTAATTTAAGCATCAGTGCCACCTATGGTTCTATGTTTTAAAGTTTACTAAATTAATTGGAAGAAGTTGAAGGTATCCTATTAAATTATGAAAAGTCTTTTTGATAGAATCAGTGAAATTCCATCGAACCAATGGAATTACTATTATAACCCTTCTATTAGTTTAGATAACCCAATCTTAAAAAACAGTAATCAAGGAGAATTTATAAAAAACTATTTTAAAAGAGGAGGGAAAGGGGGTATTTTTAAAGAATATTTTACTATCAAGAATAGCCTTTTGCATAGAAGTAAACATACAGTTTCCATTTTTTTTATTGGCATACTTATTTATCATAACTCAATAATTAAACAAAAAATGTGTGGGGGAAGAAACCTGAATAGAATTGATTTTCCATTTCTGTGGTTTCTAACTTGTCTTTTTCATGATTTTGGGTACGATTATGAAAAGAATAGTAGAAAATATTCATCAAAAATAAAGGATATTGATAGTCTTAGAAGATATTTTGAAGTAGAACATTATTTATTAGATAAAAATCCTAATAACATTCCAAAAGATCTTTATAAGAATATCAGCAACTATTTTTTATATAAACTAACTGAACGCAAAGAAATTGATCATGGAATAGTCGCTGGGATGTACTTATATGACATGCTTGTAAAAAATAGACTTTTTCGAAGGAATGGAAATGATAATGTTTTCTACTGGGGAGATGATTTAGACGACGAATATGCCTTAGCAGGAGCTACCATTGCAACTCATAATATATGGTTTGCTGGTAGTAATATGAAGAAAATTTATGAGGGATATAATCTTGATTGCTTAATTAATCACATGCCTATTTCTTCAGAAGAGGCTCCTCTTTTATTTTTACTTGGATTAGTCGATACAATTGACCCAATAAAACTATATGGTGCTAAAGGATACTCCAATTTAAAAATATTAAAGAATATTTTGTTTGACTGTTCCAAAGACGAAATAAAATTATCTGTTGCATCTGGTTCGAAGCTAAACATTAATGATTTAGAAAAAAAATGTAGTAGTTTAGAATCTTGGCTACAGGTAAAGATATATAGCAAGAATACTCAAATTAAAATAAAGTTAGATTCATGATAACTCAAGAACCAAACGGGTCAGACCTTGACGTGAACGGTACTTGACCTTTCCCCAACAGACCTAAAGGTGTCAGGCCTTTAACCTTGACAAATCAACCAATTGTCCCATTTCAAGGCCTGATAATCATCTAAAAGGCAGTTCCTGAAGAAGAAGTAAGTTTCTCCCGGGATGTAGACATTGAGCGCATTTCAAGGCCTTACACATTTTGGTCCATACTCTACTCTATTTGGGAAGCAATGTAGGAACGTTCCTAACTACATAACTTAAACCTGCAAATAAATTTTTAGGTCTCTTCCTCAAATTTGCACTAAAAGCCTTTCTGGCAAAACTGCAAAAAAATATCTTGTTATGACGCATTGAGGTTTTTGAACCAGCAAGATTCAATTCTTGCTTTACTCGTAAGGCAAGCCGTGGTGTTTGTATTGACAAGATATATACCGAGGTATATATCCAAACCGGAGGTGGATATGCTGACAGCGAAATTATTTCAGAACGGGCGCAGCCAGGCGGTGCGTTTGCCTAAAGAATGCAAGTTCGAAGGAAATGACGTACTGGTTCAGAAAGTAGGGGATGCGGTAATCATATTTCCAAGAGACAAGGTTTGGGAAACATTCCTTCACGGGCTTGACAGCTTTACCGGCGATTTCATGGAGGATGGAAGAAAGCAGCCCGGAATGCAGAAAAGAAAAGGTCTGTGATGTATCTGCTAGATACAAACATCTGCATTTACATAATAAACAGGAAACCTCTCAATGTGCTTAAAAGGCTTGAGAGCGTTATAGAGGACAACGTATGTATCTCCAGCATAACGGTTGCTGAATTGCAGTTCGGTGTCTACAACAGCCGGAATATTGAGAAAAACAGGATATCACTGACAGAGCTCCTGGCGCCTTTCGAGCTAATTGATTTCGATGGTATCGATGCGGAATATTTCGGCGTTATACGGGCCCAATTGAAAAGGGAAGGGAAGCTTATCGGGCCTTATGACATGCTGATCGCCGCACAGGCAATGGCTAGAGACCTCACCCTTGTAACCAATAATACAAGTGAATTCTCCAGAATCAGCAACTTGAAGATCGAAGACTGGAAAGATTGAATCGGGAAAACTCGGCCGGAAGACAGTCGAATGAGCATTAACAAGTAAGGCCGCAGCATTGGTAAAGTTATGATCATCCATTGTTCAGACCCGAACTTTACACCTACTGAAACAGCTACTGTCTTACGGCAAATCCTGATATAGAAAGACAAGGGATGAAATAATGAATGGGAGACGCGTATGAAAAAAATACTGGTTTTTATATTTATGGTGCTTACTTTCGCTGCATTCTCGTCGGCTTACGGGTCAGATTGGACGCCCGTCCAGCTGGCACTTGTCAATCCGGTACAGGTGTTTCCTGAAAAGACGGATGTCCGGGGACTAAGGATCAACCTCCTTTATGGATTAAACGAGAATGTCAGCGGCCTTGATATCGGGGTAGCCAACCAGGTCACGAACAGGTTCAAAGGTGCGCAAATAGGCGCATACCCGTTCGGCGGGGTAAATATCACAAAAGAGCTTTCCGGATTGCAGCTGGCCGGCTTTTTCGGAGGGGTCAATATTGCTGACGGCAAAACCGTCGGGATCCAGGTTTCGGGAATGGTTGCCGGCATCAACTATGCCGGTGATGTGACAGGCGCACAGGTATCGGGTCTGTTGCTGGGCGTCAACGTCGCAAAGAACGTTAAAGGATTGCAGGCATGCGTAATTTATAATCAGGCTGAATCAATGCAGGGTCTTCAGATCGGTCTCGTCAACTACTGCATTGAGTTGAAGGGCATACAAATCGGACTGGTCAATGTCATAGAGAAAGGAAAAATCCCGTTTCTCCCGATAGTAAACGCACAGTTTTAAAAGAGAGAACAGGAAGGGACGCTCATAAATAATTAGCTTGGCTGTATTTAAGGAATGGACATGGACATTAAATATAGGTTCATGAAGAAGGGGGAAGAGGGAAGGGCATGTGCCCTGATCGAGAAGGTGTTCAACGAATTTGTTGCGCCGGATTACGGGCAGGAAGGCGTCGATGAATTCTTCAAGTTCGCGAATCCGGCGGCCATGGCCGGACGCAGGGGGCCCGAACAGGTCGCCATAGTGGCTGAAAAGGGGGCGGATATCGTGGGTGTCATCGAGATGCGCTCCACCAACCATATAGCGATGCTTTTTGTCGGCAATCAGGGCGAGGGGATTGCAAAGGGGCTGTTTAAAAGGGCCGTAAAGGTTTGCTTGAAAAGACGTCCTGACATAAAAACGATTACCGTCAATTCGTCGCCGTTCGCCGAGCCCGTTTATTCAAGGATGGGATTCATGCCAACCGGACCTGCACAGAAGAAGAACGGCATCATATTCGTGCCTATGGCCTGCGATCTCAAAAGCTGATAAGGGGATGACATGAGTGACGATGCCGTGCGCCTGACCGGGCCGGGGACACCGCCGACGCCCGAAGTTATCGAGGCGTGGCTGGGGAGGAAAGCTTACAAATACTGGCTTGAAATGTCTGTTTGGATAAGCCGGAGCTATCCTGGCATTTTCAACCCGGAATGGCTATATGGCGGGAAAAAGCACGGGTGGTCGCTGAGGTACAAAAAGAGCAAGTCCTTCTGCACGCTCATTCCTGAAAAAGGCAGGCTTGTGGTTCTCATTGTTTTCGGCGCCGATGAAAGGCTGAAGGTGGAGACGATCAGAAAAGAAATATCCGCTTTGACAATGAGATCATATGACGACGCAAAGACCTACCACGACGGGAAATGGCTTAAATTGCATGCCGATAAAGAAACGACCCTTGCAGACATCAGGAAACTTCTTGCAATGAAAAGAAGAATCCTTGCCGGGGAAAAAGCGGCTGAATGAGTTGCAGCGAATGGGAAAAGTATTTAAAGGCCGATCCCACGGATTGGCTTTTGGAAGAAGATAATCCTTCAGTAAGATTCCTGACCGTGACGGATCTGCTCGGAATGTCTGCCACGGACCCCGAAGTAAAAAAAGCAAAGGCCGATATCATGAAAACCGGCATTGCCCCCAAGATATTGGCGAGGCAGGAGAAAGGCGGATACTGGGACAAGCCCGACAGTTTTTACACGGCCAAATACAAGGGGAGCGTCTGGCAGCTGATCATACTTGCGGAGCTCATGGCCGATCCGGAAGACGAGCGGATCAAAAGCGCTTGCGAGTTCATCATCGAAAACTCACAGGACAGGGGCAGCGGCGGGTTTTCAATGCATCGCGCCGCAAAGACTGGCGGGGGAAGACACAGCGAGGTAATTCCCTGCCTGACCGGAAACATGGTGTGGAGCCTTATCAGATTGGGATATTTAAATGACCCGAGAGTTCGCCATGGAATCGAATGGATCACGCGGTATCAGAGGTTCGACGACAGGACTGCTAATCCACCTCAGGGCTGGCCATACGACAAATACGAGATGTGCTGGGGAAGGCACACGTGCCACATGGGCGTTGTCAAGGCGATGAAGGCGCTTTCTGAAATACCCGGCGGCATGAGAACTCCAGAAGCAAAAGCCGCAATCGAAAGGGGCGCAGAATACCTGCTGAAGCACCGCATCCATAAAAGGAGCAGCAACCCTGCAAAAATATCCAGGCCCGGATGGACAAAGTTCGGTTTCCCGCTGATGTATCAGACGGACGTCCTGGAGATTCTCGGAATTCTGACAAAGCTCGGATGCCGCGATGAGAGAATGCAGGAGGCCGTCGATCTTACAATTTCAAAGCAGGACGGGAATGGGAGATGGCTGCTTGAGAGCACATTCAACGGCCGTTTTCAAGCCGATGTCGAAGAGAAGGGAAAGCCCAGCAAATGGATCACGCTAAAGGCAGTGACCGCGATTAAAAGATATTATTGTTCATGGGGAATTCCGGGCTGATACTAACTGATGTCCGCTTATGCCTCAGGGTGGCGGCGACTTGCATCCCGGACCATACGATCCCTGCGAACCCTCTTTGCACTTGCCCTGCGACGACAGGCCGTAGTCGCAGCATCCCGGGGTAACGCATGAGGTATGCTGATTCGGTTTGATGGTGACCACGCAGTGGCCGCCGCCGTCCATCCCGGCCGAGATGTCGGCTATGATGTATGTCTCCTTGCCGACCCCGAACACGGGCGGGCTCATCGATGCAATTGTGCAGTTCTTTCCCATGACGAACTGTCCTCCCGAGTTGTCGGGATTATTGCATGTGCCCTTTCCGATATCCGAGCAGTCCCATGTGCCGACGGCATGATTCATGTACCGGTCCTGGGCCCAGTACCAGAAGTTTACCTGCAAACCGAACTGCCCGCCCGGAATTGTATAAGGCCCGGTCTTGCCCGGGCTCAAATCAAGACGGTTGGGGTTAAACAACGACACGACTCCATCTGATCTTGCGTATATACAGGGAGAGGCGCTGCTTTTGGCGATCTGATTGTCGATATAAATGCTGCTGGACAGGGCATAGTTGAATTCCTCTCTGGAAACGGTCTGGACACTGGCTTTTTCCAGCTTTACCTTTTTGCCGCTGCCTTCTTCATTGAAAACCACCCTGCCGTCGTCCCTCATTTTGACATCTTTTGAATAATAGATTCTGCCGGTATCGTTCTGGGTGACCTTGTAATAGTTTCCGCCCCCGCAGCCCGCCAAAGCCCACAGGAACGCCAGCAATACCGGAAGAGCAATAATTCTGGTTCTCATGGCGCCGTTCACCGGATTCATCCCGGGCCTAAGTTCCGGGGCACGACTCTGCGCAATCCCCGCCCGTCAGTTTCGGAGTCCCCTGACATGGCAGCGATTGCCAGTCCGGACATTTGCTCATATCTCCATCCGGCGGGCACCCGTTCAGTTTGCACCCGTAAGGCCCTGGCGTGCTGGCCTTGTCTTCAGGCCTGTTGCAAAGATACAGATGGTAGGTTCCACCCATCGGCGGTGCCCCGTAATTCGGCTGATAGCAGGGTGCTGTATAGCATTTCGGGAGCGTTGCCTCCAGTGGGTATGCGCCATAAGCCTTGCTTGTTTTTGCGACGATCCTAGGGACTACCATTCCAACAGGTGCAACAAGCGTCATGCCTATATTGAAACCCTGGTTAAAGGAAATATTGTAGCTCTGCCAGTTGGATTGGAGAGTCAGCTCGCATAATGTCGCCGAGCCGTAATCCCCAACCCAGAATGCATAGTTGTTGTCTGTTGGAAGCATGATGATTTTTGTTGTTTTCCCAGGCCCGATATTCTGCAGGCAGGCGGGTGAATACTGCTGTTCATTGCTGCTGACAAGTACGGTCCGGGTGGTCCCGCAGTTGTTGGTTACGACAAAGTTTACACCTGTTGCGGAACTGCATATGTCAGGCACCGGCGCCCCGGCGGAAGTTCCAAAGGACAGACCTTCAATGAATTCCTTTTTGGAAATGGTCTCGACATTGGCCTTGTTCAGTTTCATTTCCTTGTCGGTCCCTGCGACATTGAAAATGACCATGCCGTCTTTCTTCATTTTCACTTCTTTTGAATAATAGGTTTTGCCCGTTTCGGTCTGGGTGATCTTGTAGTATTTGCCGCCCCCGCAGCCGGCCGCAAACATGATGAACGCAATCAATGCCAGAAGAGCCATCATCTTCATGGCGCCTGAGTTTCCGGCGAATGACATCTGCACTGTGAATTTTCCGGTATCCCACGCTTGTTTCCCGAATGTTCTGGCTTCACTTTTAGGTAACGTCACTGGAAACCTCCTTTCTGCTGTCGATCCGGTTAAAAATTTAGGTGATTGGAATTATATTGGATAGAAAAGTTTAAATCCAGTGGAAACGGGGCTTTCCTGCGGAAGTTTTTCCTTGAGACGGAACAGGATTATTACAAGGCAGCCAGTCGATTATAAGAAACGCCAGACTCTGGCCGGCTGTCTGTGAAAATGCCCTGCTGCGTTGTTTATGCGGGACATATATGCTATTGTCTCTTTACAGCCGTTATAATAACTTGTTTTAACGGAGATAAAAATAAACCTGACCGGCTGGAGCCCTGGATTCCTTACCTGTAATTCCGGGATTGGTTGCAGGTCTTTAAATGTGACAGATCAACAGGAGGTGAGTTATGGAAATCGGTAATAACTGGGAAACGATACAGGCCTTGTTCAGGGAGAGCAGGGGCAATTCTCTGTATTTTGCTGTCGCAACCGTTAACGAAGACGGCACTCCCCATATAACACCTATCGGGGCCCTGTTTCTCCGTGATGATAAGACGGGTTTCTTCTTCGACGAGTTTCCTGTCAGCCTGTCAAAAAATATCAAGCGGACCTCCAGGGTCTGCATCCTCGTGGTAAACAACAATCTGGCATTCTGGCAGCAATCGCTTTTTGCAGGAAGATTTGCGGCGCCTCCCGCCGTAAGGCTCATGGGTTCAGCCGGGAAAAAGAGAAAGGCGACAGAAAGCGAAATTTTAATGTGGCAGGATCATGTAAAGCTTGCCCGCGGGACAAAAGGACATGACCTGCTGTGGAAGGATATGCAAACGGTCAGGGACATTTCTTTTGATTCTTTCGAACCAGTTTCATGCGGTGAAATGACGCAGGGGATTTGGGAATAATTCGCCCGATGATGTGAATGCTGTTTGGAATATCATATTCCATGCTTCCACATGCCTGCCTCCTGAAGGTCCCAGCCGCATGGAAAACGGGCAGGTGACATTATTGTAATCAAGAGGCAGAACAAACACGTATTTATTGTAACCATCTTTACATTCCTGTGAAAAGAATTACATACCAGGCAGCTTCGAGAACCCCGGATTATCCATAATGCATTGAATTGACAGGCTTAATATTATGGCACTGTATTTGCTCAATTATAAGACCATATGAACAGAATATACCTGGTTCTTCTGATTTTTATCTGTTTCCCGGTGACGCTGTTTGCATCGGGTGTGGACATGTCCGCTCAATCGGATAACGTCGTCCCTGACAAGCCGAATACTTTGTTGATTGAAAAGCTGGTTACTGCCGGCGGTTCGGGAATTCTGGGAGGCCTGGAGATCGGTGACAACGGTGTAACCCGGATTAACGACGGCCACCTGCTGGTAAAGATAAGCGGTTATTCTGACAGTGCAATAATGAAATACGTCAATTCGATGGGGTGTTCCCTGCCCAGGAAGCTGTCATTTATAAAGAGTTTTGACAGCAATGAGAGTATTCAGAATTTTAAAACCCCCAATAACGGTCTTTACATAAAGAGCGGAATAGAAGCTGAAAAGGACTCCGGTATATTCCTTCTGGCCTCGGGCGGTGTAGAATTGAACGGCGATGAGGGTCCTGCAAACAATCAGATGAACGAGCCCGGTGTCTTTGTCGGAGGCGGGATCGGCTATTTCCTCAAAAATTACACCATGCAGGTAGGCTATGACAATAAGGTCGGGGCCGCTGCCTCATTCGGAATATTGTGGTAGTCCTGGAACACGGATCTGGTTATCAGGAAACCCCGACAGTACTGTTTGCCGTCTTGTCATCTTGCCCGGGAAGGTGACCTCGTCCGGGCTGGCAATTCCCTTCAAAGGCTATGTTGAGCACGTCCTCTATGCATTCGACATATACAGTCTGAATATCTCCCAGCACTTCAGGCTCAATCTCAAGAATATCCTTTTCGTTCATCTTCGGCAGGATGACCGTGCTTATGCCGGCCCTTTTTGCCGCAAGCACCTTTTCCTTGATACCGCCTACAGGCAGGACGATTCCCCTCAGTGTGACCTCGCCGGTCATGGCCAGGTTGTTTGCAGCCACATGGCCTGTCAGCAGCGAGTAGAGGGAAGACACGATGGTGACGCCTGCGGAAGGGCCGTCTTTGGGTATGGCCCCGGCGGGCACATGGATGTGCAGGGTTTTTTCCTTGGGCAGGACAATCCCCATGCCTCTAATAAGGCTGAGGCCGATGCGGGCCGACTCCTTCATGACATCCCCGATCTGTCCGGTGAGGATCATCTCGTCTTTTCCGTCAACCAGCGCGGATTCGACATAAAGGACTTCTCCGCCGTACGGCGTCCAGGCAAGGCCGGTTGATATACCGGGTATCCGCGTACGCTTTCTTGCGTCTGGCAGGTATTTTATCGCTCCCAATGACTCTTCAATAAATGGGATGTCCACTTTTTTTACTGGTTCGCCGCCCCTGGCGATCCGGGATGCGATGGCCCTGAGCACCGATGCTATTTCACGCTGCAGGTTGCGCACTCCCGATTCCCTAGTGTAATGTCTTATTATGTGAGTGATGGCCTCGTCATCGAAACTTATGCCGAACTGCGAAAGGCCGTTCGCCTCGAGTTCCTTGGGAAGCAGGTATCCGTTCGCGATCCTGAGCTTGTCTTCCTGCGTATAGCCTTCTATTTCGACGATTTCCATCCTATCCCTGAGGGCCTCGGGAATCGAATCGGTCACGTTTGCAGTCGTGATGAACAAAACCTTGGAAAGGTCGTAGGGCACATTGAGATAGTGGTCGGTGAAATGAGAGTTCTGTTCGGGGTCGAGCGCCTCAAGCAAAGCGGAAGCAGGGTCCCCGTGCATGTCCCTCGTAAGCTTGTCTATCTCGTCAAGCATGAAAACGGGATTTGTCGTGCCCGAGGTCTTCATGCCGTTGATGATCCGTCCGGGCAGGGCCCCTATGTAGGTCCGCCTGTGTCCGCGTATTTCAGCCTCGTCGCGTATGCCGCCAAGGGAAATGCGGACGAATTTTCTGCCCATGGCCCGCGCTATCGAACGGCCCAGTGATGTCTTGCCAACCCCCGGCGGACCCGTGAAGCAGAGGATGGGGCCTTTCATGTCGTTCTTCAGTTTCTTTACGGACAGATACTCCATGATGCGTTTCTTGGGGCGCTTCAAATCGAAATGGTCTTCGTTCAAAATGGATTCGACGCGTGCTATGTCAAGTTCGTCTTCGCTCTGTTCGTGCCACGGAAGTTCGAGTATCCAATCCATGTATGTACGGACCGTCACATATTCGGCGGAACCCGGCTGCATCCGGGCAAGGCGCTTTATATCCTTGTCAACGTCCTTTTTGACAGCCTCGGGCAGGTTTTTGGCCTCGATCTCCTTTTTCAGATCCTCGATCTCGTTTTCAGTCTCGGGCGATTCTCCCAGCTCTTTCTTGATGGCCTTCATCTGCTGTTTTAAATAATACTCCCTCTGGGCATGGCTGATGTCGCCTTTTGCCTTTTCCGTTATGCGGGAGGAAGTCTCGAGTATGTCCAGTTCATCCCTAAGCACCTGATGGAGCAGGGAAAACTTGTCGGCAAGGGACTTCAGCTCAAGCACCTGCTGTTTTTTTTCAACAGGAAGAGGCAGGGTTGTTGTAACCGTGCTCAACAGCACAAGCGGGTCTCTTATTTTAGCCATGCCTGCTATTGCCGAATCCATGCCATGGTAGGAAAGCCTTGCAAGCTGATCGAGCGCCTGAACGGTTGAATGAACCAGCGCCTGGACATCACGGGTGACGCCCAGGTCATCATCAAAGTATATCACGCCGGCCTTGAGCAGAGGTGACGTTTCGACCTTGCTTTCAAGAAAGACCTTGTGGTCTCCCCTGACCATGATAGAGACCTCCCCGTTATCGTTCTCGGTGAGCTTTACTATGTAAGCCAGGCAGCCTGTCCTGAAGATGCTCTCCCATATGTCCGTATTCGCGGATTTGGAATTCCTGATCCCGACGGCTATGAAAGGTTCATTCTTTTCGTGAAACCTCCTGACAAGCTCTATCGATGCGGAATTTGAGACCAGAAGAGGCAGAAGGGCACCGGGAACAAGGATGGTATCCTTTAAAGGCAGAACCGGCAGGACCTTGAGGCGTTTTGCCGGAGACGTGACGTTTGCCGTTTCCTTTTTAATTCCGAATAGTTTTAAGAAAAAACTCATAGGGCATATGTAAGGCATGCGGGTCTGAAAGTCAAATCGACGGGAAATTCAATAGCGGGTTGAAAAAGTTTACAAAATTGACAAATGGTTTTTCCAAGAAGATGTACAATATGGCTTGTACTGTATCCCTATATTTTCCGTAGGATTCACCAGACATTGAGGATTATACCTGCAATGAAAGCAGTGGTTGCAGATCATGAGTGGACAATAGATGAAGTATTAGAACTTTTAAAATGAAGCGAAGTTATTATCCCTCAAACTTTCCTGATTTTCTTAAGGCGTTGTACCTTCTAACTAGCGTTTTCTCGTGGCCTTGTTCCTGTTGAATAAATTCTAAAAGTATTATTTTCAAGTCCGGGTCATCAGTATTTTTCAACATCTCCATATAAAGCTTCTGTGCCCCTTGCTCATCTGTAATTGCTTGCTTAAATAATGAAAAAAGCTTTTCCAGTTTATCGCTAGGTTTTTGTGACATAATACCTCCCTTTCTTATTTTTAAATTTATCGTCAGTTTAAAAGACAATATTTAGAACAAATTTTAATACATGGGTAAAACTAGAAAATATGTCTATAATTCAAGAGACCTCTACCGTAAATTTCAGTCTCATTAAACAAATTCAGCCCGACCTCGGCCAACAAAAAAATTTCTTAGCCGCAGTTCACAGTTACCAGGCAAAAAAAATCATGCCGGGTATTGATTTTAAACTTTTATGACACTAATAAGGATTCTATAAAATATTTAAACCTGAAGGAGATGCTAAATGGAAAAAGAAATCACTGTTAAGCTTTGCAAGGAAGGGTCATGCTGTCCGGAAGTCAGGGTGGAAAGGGAAAGGGTAGTCATCGGTGAAGACAAGAATATATGCACGCTTACAAGAGAGCAGTGGGATATTCTCAAAGAAAAAGTCCTAAACAAGGAATTGTAAGCTTTGCCAAACCCCCGGCCTATCCAGGCCGGGATTTTTTCCTATGCAGCCTTTTTCAGCCTGAGCCCTGCGGGCAGGATATTTCCGCCGAGTTCTATTTCCATTGAAATCGGCAGGTGATCGGAGAGCGACCACGGCAGAACTCTGGTGTTTCTGATGTTCATGTTCGAAGAAACGAGTATATGATCCAGCCTCTGTACCGGGTCCCAGCTCGGATAGCTCGGATTTGAAGATCCATAATCCCTGAGGCCTGCTTTTTCCTTCAGTTTCACGATCTCTTCGCTCTTGGGAATACAGTTGAGGTCCCCCATCAATACGACATTCGAGAAATCCGCGATCAGCTCGCACAGAAAATCCACCTGTTTCAGCCTGGCCCTTTTTCCAAGGGACAGGTGGGTCATGATGATACCGAGGTCCCTGTCATTTCCGTATGTCACGGCCAGACAGCCGCGGCCCGGAAACCCGGGCAGGTCATGACGCTCAACGTTGTCAGGCTGAAATCTGCTGAGCATGCCCATGCTGTGTTTTGCTACAGGGCCCATGTTGCGGTTTATCTTGTCGTACCAGCAGTCAAAACCGCCGGCCGCTGCCAGGTATTCGCTCTGGTTCACGAACCCCGAACGGAAGCTCCCGCTGTCAAGCTCCTGAAGGCCTACTATGTCATATTCGCTTATGAGCATGGCGAGCCTCTTGAGGTTTTCAATCCTTTTCGTATGCGGCATGAAATGCTTCCAACTGCTGGTGAAGTAGTCCATGCCTTTTTTTGTGCTTATGCCTACCTGAATGTTATAGCTGAGCAGTCTGATGGATTGAGCAGCCGGCTTGCTGGTTGTTGTGGAAGGGAATTTATGAATGGGCTTCATCTGATGAATACCTCCTGTATGCGGACTGCATAATGTTCTTATCATACCTCTTTGTAAAGCGATAAAAAGTTTTCTTTAAGAAAATATTTTGCCGATATGGTATATACGGCAAATAAAATAGTACCGGAGGGCGTGTGAAGGATTTCTTCAATCTGTTCTCGCATGGATTTATAAAGGTTGCTGCCTGCATCCCCGAAGTGAAGGTATCCGACCCGCTGTTTAATGCAGAGAAGACAATCGGGCTTCTCGGCAGGGCGGCAGAAGGGAATGCCCTGCTTGCCGTCTTTCCCGAACTGGGGATTTCCGGTTATACAAATGAAGACCTTTTTTTCCAGAAGGCGCTTCTTGAAGGGGTTCACGAGGCACTGAAAAGGGTCCTTGCTGCCACCGAGAACCTGCCGCTTGTCGCCATTGTCGGTGCACCGCTTGTTGTCGGAGATTCGCTGTATAACTGTGCTATTGTAATGCAGGACGGCAAGATCCTGGGCATAGCTGTTAAAAGTTATCTCCCCAATTACAGGGAATTTTACGAGGTGCGCCATTTCAGGCCTGCCCTTGAGCTGGCCTGCGATATGACAGACCTCCTCGGACAGAGGGTGCCGATCGGCGCCGACCTTATTTTCAATGCCGAAAACATCCCCGGATTCAGGCTGTTTACTGAAATATGTGAAGATGTCTGGACACCTGTACCCCCGTCAGGATTCGCAGCATTGTCAGGGGCCACCGTCATTGCCAACCTGTCCGCTTCAAATATCCTGATGGGCAAGGATGAATACCGGCATTCGCTTGTATCGAACCAATCCGCAAGATGTCTTGCAGCATATATTTACACTGCAGCAGGCCCTGGCGAATCGACTACCGACCTTGCCTGGGACGGCCATGCGATTATTTACGAGAACGGGACTCTCCTGGCTGAATCGGAAAGATTCTCATGGGATTCTCGAGTGCTTTTTGCGGACATAGACCTTGACCGGCTGGTCCATGACAGGATGAGGACACAGTCTTTTTCGTATGGCGCAAAAAGGTTGGTGGAAAATTACGGAAATTTCAGGGAAGTGCCGTTCAATATCAACCTGCCCAAGGGAAAGATCGGCCTGAAAAGGGATATATCGAGGTTTCCGTATGTGCCTGCAGACCAGGCTTTAAGGGATAAAAGATGTTATGAGATTTACAATATCCAGGTCCAGGGCCTGACAAAACGCATGAAATCCTCAGAAATAAAGAACCTTGTCATAGGCGTTTCAGGCGGGCTTGATTCGACCAATGCCCTCATCGTATGCGCAAGGACAATGGATGTTCTGGGGCTTCCGAGGACAAATATTAAAGCTTATACGCTCCCCGGATTTGCAACTACGGACAAGACCTATAAAAATTCGCTCAGGCTGATGTCCGCACTTGGCGTGGATTCGCGGGAAATCGATATCAGAGAGGGCTGTCTTCAGATGATGAAGGACATAGGGCACCCGTTCGCCAAGGGCGGCAATGTATATGACATCACCTTTGAAAACATCCAGGCCGGGCAGAGGACGTCGCTCCTGTTCAGGATTGCGAACTTTGAAAACGCCCTGGTCGTCGGCACGGGCGATCTCAGCGAACTGGCTCTGGGCTGGTGCACATACGGGGTAGGAGACCATATGTCGCATTACAACGTGAACGCCAGCGTGCCGAAGACCCTGATACAGTACATACTCAGATGGGTTGCTATGAAAGGCATCTTCGGGGCAGAGGCCTCCTCATGCCTTACCGATATTCTTGATACCGAGATAAGCCCGGAACTGATACCGGGAACCGTGAACGGCCAGCCGGCCCAGCGCACTGAGGACACGGTTGGGCCCTATGAACTCCAGGACTTCAACCTCTATTACTTCACGAGGTTCGGCTACCTCCCGACCAAGATCGCATTCATGGCGTGGAACGCCTGGCATGACAAGGCCGGCGGAACATGGCCTGACGTGCCCGAGGGCAGCAGAAACAGCTACGGCATATCCGAAATTAAAAAATGGATGGGAGTCTTTATCAAAAGATTTTTCAAGCAAAGCCAGTTCAAGCGCACCTGCGTTCCGAACAGCCCCAAGATAGGATCCGGCGGATCGCTGTCTCCCCGGGGCGATTACAGGGCGCCGAGCGACAGCGAGGATACGCCATGGCTCGCCGATCTTGATCATATTCCAGACAGCGTTTCATGAGGTCCTCATTCATTGTCAGGCTTGTCAACGGCCCGCTGTTTGATCCCATAGTATATCTGCGGCTTATCAACGAGAACCGGGCCGTGATGTTCGACTGCGGCAGATTTCTGGAACTCTCAAACAGGGAACTGCTGCTGCTCGATGCCGTGTTCGTAACTCATATGCACATGGATCATTTTGTTGGTTTTGACTCCCTGCTGAGGGTGATCCTGCACAGGGAAAAGCCCCTGAAGGTTTTCGGCCCCCGGGGCATAATCGAAAAGCTCATGGCAAAACTCGGTTCATACACCTGGAACCTTACTGCGGAATACCCTCTGACGATCAATGTCAGCGAGATACTGGAGGATTCAGTCAAAAGCATTACGCTCAGTGCATCTGCGGGATTTGCCGAAGCAGGCGTCCTTGAAGGGAAAAGATCAGGAGTTGAGATATATGCCGACCCGAGGTTTATCGTGGATGCCATAATCCTTGACCACAACATCCCGTGCCTGGCCTTTGCGGTAAGAGAGAAGTTTCATGTAAACATAAGACCCGACATGATTTCACAAAGGGGGTTCATTCCCGGGCCGTGGGTCGGCCTGCTCAAAGAGATGATCCTTTCCGGCGTGTCAGGCGGCATCGAGATTGAAACAGCCGGCGGAAAGATTGCAATTGGTTCCGATGAGATTGCAGAAGATATTGCAATGATAACGAAAGGTCAGAAAATAGCATATCTCGCGGATGTCAGGTATTCCCGGGAAAATATTGAAAGGTTCAGGGCTATAGCAGAAGAGGCCGACACCCTGTTTATAGAGGCGTTTTTCCTTGATGAGATGAAGGACGAGGCCTACACCAGAGCGCACCTTACAGCAAGGCAGGCCTGCGAGATTTCCAGGTGTATAAGGGCGAAGAAAATTGTGCCTATGCATATTTCACCGAGATATCACAACAGGGTTGATGAGGTTTTGCGGGAAGCCGGTTGCATTGAACCCGGCTTGAGCGACGCGGAGGGAGAAGAAAAAACCTGAGCTTATCGAATTTTCCGCACGTGTACGGACCGGTTAAAGTGTACAGACACCAATGAAAAAGGCTTTGCAATGGCTCTCGGTTCCGCTAGGTTTATGGCATTATCGCTCATGCTGAAAATATTTGATACGAAAGTTTAATTATTATTTTTTTAAGTGCCGATATAAAACTGATAATCATCAAAAAATCTAAAATCCAAAGGGGGTACAGTATGAAGAGGTTATTTTACGCCACGTTTATTATCCTGGTTGCTTTTTCGGTGTCAGGATGCTGCGGTAAATTGAAAAAGGCAAATCTCAACCTAACGAATGAAGTGGCGCAGTTGCAGCAGGACAAGGATTCATGCAACAAGGCATTGGATGCCGCCAAGAATGATATAGCCGCCAAGGATAAGGCTTTGGCTGCAAAGGCAAAGGAGATCCAGACAAAGGAAGTCCAGGTCAAACAGCAGAGCGCGGCATTTGCCCAGATGCAGGATGCCATGAAGGCGGAACTCGCTTCCAAAGAAGTCACCCTGAAGGAGCTTGAAGGGAAGCTCACGCTTACAATGGTTGAGGCTATCCTGTTCGATTCCGGCCGGGCGGATGTGAAAAAGGAGGGGAAAGAAGCGCTTAAAAAGGTCGCAGGCGTCCTGAAAGAGGTCAAGGATCAGGATGTCGTCATAGCCGGTTATACCGACAATGTTCAGATGAGCGCATCGCTTGCAAAGAAGTTCGCGACCAACTGGGAACTCTCCGCGGCCCGCGCAATATCTGTTGTCAAGTTATTGCAGGCCGACGGTGTTGACCCGGCCCTTCTGTGCGCATCGGGATTCAGTGAATACAGGCCTGTTGCCGACAATGCAACGCCTGAAGGCCGCGCAAAGAACCGCCGCATGGAAATCATATTGATGCCCAAGAGAAAATAGCAATGAGATGTTAGAGAAGGCTGCAGGCTAATCCGCAGCCTTTACACGGAATAAAATCCAGGGTAGGCAAAGATGCCTGCCCTGTTTTGTTATGACGGCCTTAATTAAGTTACAGTGAAAGGGGAAATCCTATTTCTTGTCACATGTGTGCTGCTTATCCAGAGGGCACTGTCCGCACCCGCATGAACAGGAAGGTTTTTTGAGCCGGCCGTATATGGCTGTGATGAGATATGCGGCTGAAATACCTGTAATCAGGAAAGCAATGATAAGTTCCATATATGGCTCCTTCAATATCCTATAAGCCTGCCGGTCTGATAGACTGCTGTAGCGAGCATGAAGGCCAGAAGGGTGTTGAACAGTATCGAAAAGACCCCCCATTTCCATGAACCCGATTCACGCACGATACAGACAATTGTCGCAAAGCACGGTGAATAGAATATGATGAAGATTATAAGACTCAATGCTGCGAGCGGCGAAAAACCCTTCGATGACGCCAGGCTCTTCGACAGCGGCAGGTCTTTTCCGTGTCCGGTCTTGCCGAGGGAATAGGCCGTGCCCAGGGTCGAGACAATGACTTCCTTGGCTGCAAAACCTCCGATGAGGGCGATATTTATGCGCCAGTCAAAACCGGCCAGGCCGCTTATGCCCTCTATGGAGCTTCCGACCCTGCCAGCGATGGAGTGCCTGAGTGCCGTCTCGGCCTTTGTCGGTTCGTCTGGAAAGGCCTCACCCTTGTGTAAAACGGGAAAGGTCATTAACGCCCACAGGACAATGGATATAGCCAGGATTATCGTACCCGCCTTCTTGAGGTATTGCCAGGTCCTTTCCCACGAGTGAATTATAAGCCCCTTGATTGTTGGCAGCCGATAAGGGGGCAGTTCCATGACAAACGGGGTCGAGTCTCCCCGGACGACCGTGGAGCGCAGGAACCATGCCACGGTAAGGGCGCCTATCCATGAGATGAGGGTGATCAGTACCATTACCAATGCCCTGTCATGGGCAAAAAAAGCTCCGACAAGGACGGCGAATACGGGCAGTTTCGCACCGCAGTTCATAAAAGGCGCCGTGAGAATTGTTGCCAGTCTCTCATGGGGGCTTTTTATTGTCCTCGTTGCCATTATGCCGGGTACGGCACAGCCCCCGGCTATACCCCCTGAAACTATATATGACATTACCGAACTTCCGTGAAGCCCGAAGACCCTGAAAACCCGGTCAAGCATGAAGGCTATCCTGGCAAGGTAGCCCGAGTCTTCAAGGGCCGCAATACCTATGAACATGAGCATGATAAGCGGCACGAATTTCACCACGCCGCCGACACCGTCAATTATACCTGAAACTATAAGTGATTTTATCAGGCTGTCAGGCAGGTGCTTTTCCGTCAAAGCCGCAAACCGTCCGAAAAGGCTGTCCAGCCAGCCAACCGGGATGCTGCCGCCGGTAAATGTGAACTTGTAGAGCAGAAATATTGCCGCTATCATTATTAATGGACCGATCATCCTGTGGGTAAGAACCCTGTCTATCCTGTCTGTCAGGTAAAGTCTGTCGAGGTTGTCCCTGTACTTTGTGATCTGTCTGACAATTGATTTGACGTAGCCGTACCGGTGGTCTGAAATGAGCGCCTCTGGATATGTTTTCAGCGTAGCCTCAAGGTGCCTGTTCAGCTTTTCCGTAATATCGTCCAGCCTGGCGGATATGCTTTTATCGTGTTTTTCACCCTCTGTGCGTACCACCTCGTCTTTTTCAAGATATTTCAGCGCAATCCACCTGGCGGGATAAATCCCGGTTAAAAATGACGAACCCGAGATGATTTTCTCCATTACGTCAAGACTCAGATCCGTATCGTCACCATAGCTGATTTTAAGGTCTTTCGTTTCATGTGACTTTGCAAGTCCGACAGCGGTTCCGATCAATTTGTCCAGGCCGCTGCCTTTGCGGCCCACGGTTTCTACAACAGGGACGGAAAGGAGTGAGGACAGCTTTTCCGCGTCGATTTCCATGCCCCGGTTTTTCGCCATATCCATCATATTGAGAGCTATTACCAGGCTGATTCCCATCTCCATGAGCTGGACGCAGAGATAAAGATTGCGTTCGAGGTTGGAGGCATCGACAATTTGCACCACCGCATCGGGTTTTTCCTTGGCGATAAAATCTCGGGCAGCCTGTTCTTCAAGGGAATAAGCGGAAAGTGAATAGGTTCCCGGAAGGTCGACAATGTTGACTTTTTCACCATGGTAAAAACAGACCCCTTCTTTCTTTTCCACTGTCACGCCCGGATAGTTTCCTACATGCTGGCGCGAGCCTGTCAGCTCGTTGAAGATGGTCGTTTTTCCTGAATTGGGATTGCCTGCGAGGGCTATTACAAGGTGCTTATTCATGCATGCCGCCCCCGATGGCGATGCCAGGCCTGCCTTCTCGTTCCTGAGGGCTCAGTGTCCATTATGTCGTCGTTGACATCAACTTCAATGAAATCGGCCTCACTGTTTCTGAGTGTGAGAGTAAGACATTGAAGCCTTATTGCAACCGGGTCATAAAGAGGGGCACGGCCCTGTATCCTTATTTCACTTCCCGGTACAAGGCCCATGTCCCGTATCCTTCTGCCAAGCTCTCCACCCGCGTTTATTGCGGCTATTGTGCCGCACTGATCGTCCTTCATCTGCCTCAGTAGTATTCTTCTCATAATAGAACCTTTTCCTTATAAAAGTTAGCTAAGACAAACAATATTTAATGTCACTTAATAAATTAATCAAGAGAAAATTTATTTGACTATCATAAGTGCGGGTGTTACCTTTTCAAAACGGAGAAGTTCATGACGGAAAACTATACCCTATCTGAATCTCTTGAGGATTACCTGGAGGTCATCCTTGAACTCGAGGAAGCGAGCAAGGTGGCGCGGGCAAAGGATATTGCCGACAAGCTTGGGGTGCAGAGAGGCTCGGTTACAGGGGCTTTAAAGATTCTGGAGGAAAAGGCTCTCATCAACTACCAGCCCTACAGCTTCATCACGCTTACTGATAAGGGAAGGGCTATTGCCGTTGAGATTTCAAACCGCCATGCGATACTGAAGGATTTTCTTTCAAGGGTCCTTCAATTTGATGAAGAAAGCGCCGAACAGACCGCGTGCCGCATGGAACACGCGGTTGATGAAAAGGCCATGCAGAGGTTTGTCAGGTTCATAGCATTTATGGATTCATGTCCCAGAGCGGGCAGCGAACTGATTGAAAAATTCACAGGCCGGTGTTCGGACAGCGCACCCAAGAAGAAAAGATGCTCGGACTGCTGCTTCAAGCTTGCCGGAACGGTTGGAAATGCCGGCAAAAAGTAATTGTCATTTTTGCGATTGGGCGGCAAAAGTTTCAAGAGTGTTGAACATGCCCTTAAGCAATTCTTCAGAGGAAAGGGATTGTGTCTGTTCAGGGGAATTTGAGGACATGTAGGCCCTTCCGGTATCAAGGATCATTCGGTTCTTCCCGCCTGTGCCGTTCGAGAATTCCTGCCAGTGAGGGAGCGAATTTCCCATACTGGGGTTACCGTACCGCGCGAAGCTTGACCAGTAGGTCATAATAATATCCGACATCGCCTCGCGTTCATTCTTGTTTGCGGTGTTCCATTCACAGCCTACGAGGCTTATTCCGGGTGCAAGGAAGTTTCCGAAAAGCAGAGGTACATCAAGGGCATGCGATGAGCCCAGCAGATGATCAAAAGGCTGAGCGCCGTCTTTAAATTCAATCCTGTAGGCATAGACATTATTCTGATATTCAGCTAGATAGCTGCCGGTAATGTCCACGCCGTTACCCTGGAAGACAACCTGACCGATATCGGCAACAGAATTGTAAAGAGGTTTCAGTACAGCAGGGAAGAAATCACTGAATTCAAGGTTGGGACTGTCCGGTTTATGCTGTTTGATGAGCCCGTGAAGTTTGTGTGTTTCCACACCAAGCATCATGAGAAAGAGTTTCAGCTCTTCGGACATGCAGCCCAGGATTATCGGAACCTTTGCATAGAGGCCTTGTTTAAGGGAATCGGATACATTTTGGGGAATCACTGTTCCGTCTTCATATATTCCGAGTGAAGTCGTACCGCTTTCTTTTGTGCTGCCCGATGCCGTCGAAACATCGGGATTGTATATCTCATATGCGGGGACGCCCCTTAAATACCCGGCAAGCCAGACATCTCCTCTTTCCATAATCAGCGTGCTTGCGGATTCCTCGTCGGATGCAAGCCCGTCCTGGATCAAGAGCCTGGTAATGACCTTGGCGGCCCGTTTATCGCCGGTTTCAACCGTGGTCGAAACCGGAAAGCCGCTGTGCATGATCGCCTTTTGGAACAGGTTTTCGGCAAGAGGGGAGACAAGGAGCGAATGGATGTTCATGGCTCCGGCCGACTGGCCGCAGACTGTTACGTTGCCGGGGTCTCCCCCGAATGATGCGGCGTTTTTATGAACCCATTCAAGGGCCTTTATCAGGTCAAGGGTTCCATAATTGCCCGAGCTGTCAAGAGAGTTGCCGTTTCTCAATGAGGGATGGGTGAACCACCCCATAAGCCCAAGACGGTAATTCGCGGTAACTACGACCATGTTTGTTTTTCTGCTCAGGTTTGCGCCGTTGTACACAGGCAGGCTTGAGGCGCCGATCACATTCGCCCCGCCGTGTATGTAGAAGAATACCGGAAGGTTGGTTTCCCCGGTTGCCGGCCGCCATATATTCAGATAAAGGCAGTCCTCGCAGCCCGTAGGTTTGCCGTAAAGTTTTTCATCCAGTATATAAAGAATTGTCCCGTACTGTGTGCAGGCGCTGCCGAAACTCGTAGCATCTCTTATGCCTTCCCATGAGTCAGGATCTCTCGGTGCTCGCCACCGGAGGTCTCCAACCGGCGGCTTCGCATATGGGATGCCGAGCCATGAAAGTGTGCCGTTATCGGTCTGGCCTTTTATAAGGCCCGATCCAGTGTCCCTTATAAGGATCTGCTCATCCGGTGTTCCAAGAGAGGAGGCGATGCCTTCTTCCTGAACGTCTCCTGAAGAAGCGCATGAACTGAGTAAAAGACTGAATATAAAACTTAGGGCCAAATAGTATATCAATCTTGAATTAAATTTCATCGGTGCCCCCCTCGCGAATATAATAAAATCTCTTAAAATAACTATTTTATAATATAATTATGTTTTTATGATAAAGCAAGTTTGGCAACCGGGAAAGCAAATCGAATGGTTGGCAAATGACATCAGGGCAGATGAACCGCCTTTAAAAAGGATAGGATTTTCCTTTTATCTTCAGGCATATGCCGCCGGTTTTGTTCTCCTCCATCATCAGGGCAATCTGATAATATGCTGCCCGGCTGAATTTGACAGGGATGCCGTCAGCCAGTCTTGCATACATGATATTGTCACGGCCGAAAAATATTGTTTCCGGGTCGAGGGGCTCTGTTCGCCGGTTGTTCAGGATGAGCTCAAGCCCGCACTCACAGTCGCCCTTAATGGTCCTCACTATAAAAGGCGCATCCTCCACTTCTATATAGCAGAGCTCATTTTCAACAATGATTCGGTATCTGCCTTCTCCATCCGTTTCAAGTGCGTCGCAGAATATCTTGAGAATCGTCGGGTGTATTATCTCGCTTTCTTCATAAAACCACCGGCCTTCCTTATCAATGCGAATCCTGGTGTCTGCGCTTACATCCCTCAGATTACTGTTCCCGGCCATTCTACCTCCGATGGTTTCCGGGGCAATAGCATACAGAAAATAGTTGTGCAAGGGCCTGAGATGTAGCCTCCGGGGCATTCTTTGAAAGCCTTACGGGTTCAGATATCAGGCCTAAGACTGTATCATTCGGGGCCGATATCCAGCCATCGGTCCGTAACTGTCTGATCCCTTCAGCCCCGCAATTTTTCCTGGACCTTGGCCCAGACCTCCTGCACGTCAAGGGGTTTGAAGTCCGGCCTGCCGAAGCGTTCATGGCTGAGTTCATATATGGTACGGTTGAAAGGGGCCTTAACCCCGCTCTTGTCGGCCAGGCTGAGGATATAGCCGGTAAGTGAATCTAGCTCGGACTCAGTTCCCCCGCGCTGGAGTATGTCCTGGCTCATGCTCGACATGACCATTTTGGCGACGTTGCGCCTGAACATACCGCGAGTGAAAAGCTGGGGAAGCCTTGCTCCGATTGTGATAAGGGCCCAGGACGGCATGCCGCCCAGCTTGCATTCCCTGTAACCTGCAGCCTTTATGATCCTTACTCCCTCGTAGAGCGTGTTGGTCAGAAGCCTCTGGAACACGTCGAAATCGGAAATCTCGCGGAAGCCATGTCCGATGAGGGTCGTCAGCGAGTTGGTAAGGTTGACGATGATCTTGGAGTGTACCGCGTCCTGCAGGTGGTCGGTTATGACGGTCTCGACCCCGCGGTTGAATATCTCAGCGATGGATTCCATCTCGGCATTTAGAGAATTATCAGGGGTGCCCAGGATAAGCGGGCCCTTTTTCTGATACCCGACCACGACGGGACGGTCCATCCAGGCATTGTAGCTGACGACGCAATAGATTACCTTTGTGAAGTATCGCGGCAGTATCTTCTGGTTTTCAATTCCGTTGGCCATGGACACTATCAGGGCCTTGTCCCCGGCCTTTTCCCTGATGATGCGGGAGACCCCGTCCAGGCTGTAGTTTTTTACGCCCAGAACGATCACATCCATATCGGCAAGTCCGGCAAGGTCATCCATCACCTTGACCGGGACGGTCTGCGTGGTGGCTTCTTTACTCTCTCCGAGGTAGAGGGTGATGCCCCCATCCTTCAGAGCCTGCGAAACCTCTCCTCTGTCGATGAACCAGACCTGTTCGTGTGAGGGGACTATCCACCCCCCGACGGACGCTCCGATTGACCCGGTTCCGAAAAACGCTATCTTCATTTCCGATGTAGTTTTCATTTTATTACTCCGTTTTGTGCTGTTTCTCAGACAGCGGCGGCCCAGGTCGGCAGTTTTTCCTGCGGCAGGTCAAAGCAGGCCGACATGTGCTCGGCATACCTGAACTGGAATGGACTCGGTTCGATCTCAAGACCCTGCAGCATGCCGGCAAAAGATGTTGTACCGAGTTCCATGTATGTCCGGTCCGGCTGGGTTCCTTTGTGAAGAAGGGGTTTCATGTTCTTTGTTACAAGGAAGTTAGCCCTGAAGTTGGTCTCGCTCCTGAGAAATTTTCCATTTAGGCGTGTGTAGAGGAAGGACGAAACGTTGAAATCAGTTGGCGTCCCTGACATGGGGATGCGCAGCGTCAGATAATCAACTCCATTTTCATCCCTGGCAGTGGCTTTACAGCAGCCGCCTTCACGTTCAATGTCTATCTCCTGGGTCACCTTGGGCAGGCCCCATATCTTATTGCCCCGGAGTGTGTTTTCGTGGGATGTCACGGGCATGCCTGCGATGTAATATCCAAAATGTTTAAATCCGCCCATAATCATTGGCAGGACAGGGGGGTTGAAGCGAGCATTGACCATGACCGGGATGGCCATGGCTATTTCGTTGTACGGCCGCACCCCCATAACCTGTTTGTACTCATAGCATGAAAATGCAATCAGGGAGCGTCCCCTGGTCATCCTGACGGGTCTGACCGGCCTGCCCAGTCTTTCACGCAAAAGGGCCGCAGCCTTGTCGTAGGAACAGAGAAAAATGGCCATGGCGCAGGTCACATCCCCGTAGAAGGTCGGGAACAGGTAGTCCTTGGTGATGTTGTCTGCCAGTGCGACAGGCCGGGGGGCCTTGCGCAGGGTGAAGCGGCGGTAGAATTCGCTGTCGAATTCCCGGCCGTTGTCAAGCATAGTGTCCGGAATGTCCCATGTCGGTTTCATAAGCGCTCCTTTACCTGATCTGTTATGGCCGGCAACCGTGAATTGCAAGTGCAAAATGTCCTCCTGGCCGCTTATGGGAAGGACCGTATTCCTGCACAGATAATTTTCAACGAGATTCCGGATGGCTGTTGCAGGGTAATGGGAAGAAAAGGGGAAGCGTGTTCTTACCAGTAGATCCTCTGCTATTATGTTAAGGCACACCCGCCGGGGTATGCCCCGAATTATTTTTGTGTTGCCTGGAATTCATGTTATGTTGTAGGGACAGCATTTCGGGCGGAAGCCCGAAAAACAATAATGAAATTGAGGACGCTTATGGCCTGGTCTTCTGAACTCATAACGCTCATGTTCGCCACCTTTGTAACCAATCTAGGTTTCGGAATCATCCAGCCCATCCTGCCTATATTTGCCGCTGATTTGAAGGCGGCAGGCTTTATGTTGGGGCTTATATTCTCGGGATTGTCGATCTCGAAGCTTATCTTTAACCCTTTGGTCGGAAGACTGTCCGACAAATGGGGGCGTAAAGTATTTATCGTAACCGGCCTCTTTGCCTATACAGGGGTGGCGCTGAGCTACACCCTTGTTTCCACGCCGCATCAGCTCCTTTTCGTACGGCTGGCGGCCGGGATTGCCTTCTCCATGGTTATGCCAGTCGTGATTGCTTATATGGGGAGTATGTCTCCGAAAGGGGAAGAAAGCTTTTACATGGCCAACCTGAACCTCTTTGTGGGTATTGGCATGGCCATCGGACCGGTTATAGGAGGCGTCCTTGCAGATATGTACAATAAGGATATGGCTTTCATCGGCCAGGCTGTTCTCCTTTTTGTGGCCTTTTTGATCACCCTGTTCCTGCTGCCGAAAGACACTGAGTATGGGATAACAGTTCAACCTGTCAAACGGCCGTTCAAAGAACTTTTCTCCTCCAACCTGATGAAGGGCCTTGCCCTTGCGACCACCGTAAGCGCAATGGCCGTCAGCGGCCTCTTCGTCTTCATGCCGCTCCTGTGCAAATCACTCAATTTCTCGAATACTCAGGTGGGCGTTCTCCTTGCGGTGGTTATGATACTTGCGGGTTTTCTCCAGCTGCCTTTCGGAAAGCTTGCCGGCAGGTACGACAAGGTCTTATTCATATTTGTTGGAGGGATTATAGGTGCGGTAAGTCTGGCTTTACTGCCGGAATGCAAAAATTTCTGGTCTTTTCTGGCCATCGGGATGATGGTGGCGGTTGGTACGGCCCTGTCGGCACCTGCGGCTTCCGGTCTTATCATCGAAAAATGCAGGGAGACGGGCCTTGGCGCTTCTGTCGGGATGATTTCTTCCTTCCAGGAGGCAGGGCTTATAGCGGGTCCGATCGTCTCAGGCCTTATTATGGATCAATTCAATCTCTCAAGCGTATTCCGTCTTATGGCTGTCTTGTACGCCGTTATCACAGTCCTGTTTTATTACTTTGCGAAAATCAGGAAATGAATTTTAAGCCCTCCACCGGACAAAGAAATAGCGTATTGTTTCGACGATTATCCAGAACATCCCTTCCCATGTGTAGCTCGAAGGGAAAGTAAGGATGTTTTTGCCGATATCTTCGGGGCGTTCGTCCTTGTAGGCAAAACCTCTGAGCACCGTGATCGGGGTACGCTCATCACTGTTACCCATGACTATGCCTCCCATGGAAGCAATGGGGATGATGTAGTTCGAGCCGCCTCCGGTCCCAATCCTGCCGAAAACATCTACTTGTCCCCAGTTCCTTTCCACCGGATCCATTCCGCTGTATCCCAGTGGCACATCCCAGTTGCCCAGAACAACGCCTCCGCCGAGACTGTCGGTAATGATGACCGCAACCTTTTTTCCGGTGCGTTCAAATATCTTTTCCCTGATAGTATCTGCAGATTTGCGCGGGTCTTTGGGAAGCAGTACGGCATAGCCTTCCGGCACATTCTGGCAGTCTATCCCGGCATTGTCGGCAAAGTATCCGAATTTCTTCACCATCCACCGCATGGAATATGAGAAATTCATGATTTTATTTGCTTCCTCTTCGGTGAGCCCCGGTTTTGCAAGGGAAAGCAGTATATCCCTGTAACGTTTCTTTTTCAGCAACCGTCCTCCCGGGCTTACGCAAAACACCTTGCCTTCCTGGTTTATGAGTTCAATAAGCCCTGGGTTCTTTCCATAGACCTCGGCTATCTTCAGCGATTTCTTTGAAGGGACTACGGAATCAAGTTTGATGCACCGGCCTTCAAGGATGCTTACGACCTTCGAGGTCACGATGATGATATCGCGGTCCTGAAGTTCGAACTGGTTTAAAACAAGGTCTGCAACATCTACTTTACCCGCGTCTTCCGGTTTTACGGGCTCCTTCATCAGAATCGGATAGAAAGTTATCCCTTTGTCAGGCATTTCACGACTCCTCCTCGCTATTGGATGTGAACCCGGGCTTGGTCTCCGAAGCATGTCTTTCTTTTCGAAGATATCTTACCGCAAAGTCTTATATTTATATTACATACCAATTTAATCGGTGCAATACAATGCTATCTTTCTCATAATTACCCCCTATAAAGGTCATTTGCAGAGTACCCTATGAAAACCAATAACGGGACGATCGTATCTTGACGACCTTTTGGGATATTATATTTTTCTAGCACTTTTTGAATAGTAATAAAATATTCCAAGTCCCAGAAGATAGATCCCGGCTGTGAAAAAGAAGACTGTGTTGAGTCCGAAGACGTCCATAACCAGACCGGAAATCAGCGGCCCTGCTATAAAGGCTGCTGCCTGAACAGAATCGAAAGAGCTCACCGCAAAGCCAAGTCCGATCTCTTTGGTACTTCTGATAACCAGGGCGTTGGCCGCAGGTCCTGCTATTGCTCCGCCAGAAGCCGAGATGAGACCGACAATAAGAAAACCCCAGAATCCCCTGGTAAGAGGGAGACATGCCAGGGCAACAGCCGCTATTGCCCCCCCGCAGATGACAAAGTTAACATGCTTTCCCATTCTGTCGCTCAGACGGCCGAAAGGTAACTGCATGATCCCTGCATAACAGATAAGAATTGAAACAAGAATTCCAATCTGGGTCGTGCTGATATGCTGCTCTTTGATGAGCAGGGGCAGGAAAATTAGCATTCCCCCCACACTAAGCACATCAATGAAGCGAAAGACAATCAATCCGCGGATCTTGGGAATGGACAGCAGGTCCCGTAATGGATTCTGGGATAAAGCTTTATTATGCCTCCCTGAATCGTCATTCTTCTGAAGGCCGAAGAGGGTTATGAGAAAAGCAAAAGCGGTAGCAGCTGCCATTACGTAAAAGGCCATTGATATGCCGTACTTATCGGATACAGCACCGCCCAGCAAGGGCCCCAATGCCATTCCGATCATGACCGAGATGGCAAACAGAGCCATATACTGGGCTTCATTGTCCTTTCTGGCCATCATGCCTATATAGGCTCCTACGATGGGAACAACCATGGCATTGGATACACCCATAACGCAGCGAATGGCTACAAGGTCATACACATTGTGCGCCCAGGCAAAGGCTAATGCCACAAGCGTGAAGAGAGCCAGGCCCCACACAATGAAAGGCTTTTTCCCTTTCCGGTCGGCCAAGCGTCCGAAGAATGGGCTCACTATGGTTTTGGTGACAGCGAAACTGGAGAAGACAAGTCCTATCATGAACCCCTGAGCGCCCATATCCTTGGCATATATTGGGAGGATCGGGAGAATAATACTGATCCCCAGCGAAGTTGCGATACTGGCTATAAACAATATAACAAATGCAGACACTCTCATGCAATATACTCCTGTTTCAATTGAACGGAAGAAAAGGAGAATTACTTTAGCGAAGAAATGGGGAAGAACCCATCAAAAAGAAACATTGTTTGTATGCCATAATGATGCAGGGACTTGCAGGTTTCCGGCAAACCGGAATAAAAGAAGCAGGCCTAATGGGGTAATCTTCATTGCAAGGGCTCAAGGATACTGTCCGCATCTTCAGGATAAATGAATTCTTCAAGATAGGCATGAGCCCGTACCATATTGTTGATCTCCTGAAAGCTCAGGTTATATCGCTGCTTGGCATGGATGAGATTATTCAAGTTCTTTCTAAGGTCAATGAAACGAACAGAGAATTTTCTACCTTCAACCTTTTTCCCAAGCTTGTAGAAGGGCAATAAATTAACCCGGGATACATAAACTGACTCCTTGCTGTTTCTGCTGCCTTTTACAATTTCAACCCTTAAAATTGCGGAGAGCCATACAGCGGGAATAGGAGAAAGAATATACGACATTGGCGAGTAGCTTAAAAACTCGCCCAGAGAGTAAGCAATCAAACCTGACTTTTCATATCCATTTGCAGGATCTCGATAAGTATATTTTTCAATGGGCTGGAGAATATGCGGGTGATGTCCGATAATGATGTCCGCTCCGGCCCGTATGATCGCATGGGCATTCTCGATCATATTTGAAGTTGGATATACCTCCTGATCACTCCCCCAATGCAGCGAGGCTACGATCATGTCCGCTCCCTTGGCCCTGGCAAGAGCGATATGCCTGCGAATCAGAGTTATGTCGGCGTTCGCATCATTGACGGGCACGACATTAACCAGAAAATCCTTGCCTGCAGGGATATTGTCCTGGTTCAAAGAAAAAGTATATGCCAGGAATGCTATCCTAATCCCGTTCCTTTCTATCACAGGGATGGTCTCCTGCTCGATGGGAGTCCTGGCTGTGCCGACATGCTGAATCCCATTTCCATCAAGCAGTTCCAGAGTATTAGATACACCTGTTTCTTCCATATTGAGGCAATGGTTGGTGGCTGTTGAGATTATATCAGGCCTTCGGCCTGCATGTTGCAGGGCTTCAAAGATTTCCCGTGAGCCGTTGAATTTAGGGGCCTTGAAGAGTGATTTGTCAAACTTGAGCGATTTCAAATCAAATGGAATTCGGGGCGGCTTTGTGATGTCAATTGGCATCTCCAGATTAGCGGATATGATATCACTGGAAAAAAGGTGTTCACCAAGATCGTCCCAGAGATGATTTCTGCTTTCCTCATCGAAGTCAATCCAGTCGATGATATCCCCTCCAAAGGAAATGGTGGCTTTTGATGCAATCTGCCTTTCATCGGAGGGTCTGAAGTCCAGGGACTGGTGCTTGAAAAACTGTTCGATCCCTTTACCTTTTTCTGCCCTGATGACAGGGCGAAATGCCTTGAAGATCATATAGGTATAATCCAGAAATGACCAGTGTTTGATATCAGGGAGGGAACGCGAGTATTTCAGCCTGTCGTTTAGAAGCTTGCATATTAATATAACCGATATGAACAAAATGACTGCCAACATATTGACTCCATACTATATTATCAGAGCGACAACAAGGCCTTGTAAAATCAGACTACCAAGTGCAAAATACTTGATTTCTCGTTTGCAGGACCTTTACAGTATCCTGCATCAGGGTATTCATGAAAACAAATTGTTCTGTATATAAGCTTGTCCCTTCAAATGAATTTCGTTATATAATTACTGATATATTTTATTATAATGAATATGGGGATGAAGAATATGGAAAAGACCGATTGTGCAATGACAGAGGCGGAATACAATGATTGCAATGCCATATGTTGAGCGGATATGGTTTTTGCCCTGCAGACATGAAAAATAAAATTGAAACAATCCGGCTGAATTTAATTGATTTTTTGCACCTTGCTACAAATGAGGTGTATCTTTCTCATGGCAATCTTCTAACAATCCGTTTCAAGGAATGGCATTCCCCTGATGAGATTCGCGATGCTATACGATACATGCTGACCATTTACCCAAAAATGAGATCGCTCGTCAAACCGACTTTTACATCTTACAGATTGATGATTCTTGCCGATGACGGACCAAGACTTCAAATCCTTTTCAATAATGCCTTCCGGGTCATAGAAGGGATACAATACGATTCATCTGAATTTATCTCCATACGGAAGTACCTCTACAATGAACCCTTTTCAATCGAGCAGGGCATCCCGGTGAAAATTTACTATTTCCCCGACGATCCGAATCCGTTTTTACTGATGTCTTTACATCACATAATAACGGACGGTTCCGGCTGGATTCACATGATAGGATCAATGATGTCTTACCTGAATGGCATAAAGCCCCAAAAGATTCCGTTAGACAAACCGAGCCTCATGCCCGCAGTAATGGGAAACCATCTCTCTCAGATTCCCCGGCAGTTGCTGAATTCATACAGATCCGCCTTAAGTATGAGCAGGGAACATAAGGGCGAAACCGTCATACCTGCATCGTCACGCCCTAAGAACTTCGTTGGACCGCTTGATTTGCACCATCAATCCCTGAAACACAGGCTTAACGAGATCAAATCCAAATCCAGGGAGTTAGGCTGCAGTCTCAATACATTTATGTTAACAGCAATTGCTCTTACCATGAGCCGCGGTCCTGGAAGAAACAGCGGTAACGCAATTGGTATCGGTCTTCCCATAGATTTAAGGCCATATTTTCCAGGCAAGCCTCCCATTTTTGGCAACTACCTCGCCGGGGTGGAGGTAAGAATCTCACGCCGGAATTGGGATAATCCCAGGGCAATACTTGATGAAATCAATGTTCAAATGAATACCTTCATAGGCCTTATAAAGCAGAAAGAGATGATTATTCCGAATTTGTTTCTTGAGATCCCTATCATTTTGGGGAAAAAAAATTATGCCAGGATCATACGCAGTTTAATAGGTAAAGGTATCACTAAAAGAACTTGTGGTGTTTCAAATATAGGGAACATCGATCATCTGAATTCCTATGGTACAAAGGCTCAAGTAGTAGATGCGATATCCTCCGCACCATCACAAGGAGTACTGATAGTCATTAACAGCATAGAAAACATTATGAATATCAAGATCTCATTTCAAGAAGCGGAATTCTCCAGGCAGGAGATACTGACGTTGGTACGTGATCTCGAACTGGCAATAGATGAACTGTTGAATTTGCACCCTAATGAAAGGCAGATAATATGAAATTATACAATCCTTTTCAATCATCTCAGGGGAAAAAAGAAGAGCCGAGAAGAATCAGCCTTAATTATGCGGATTTTATCTACATGACCATGGAGGATGTTAATCTCGCACAGGGAAATCTTCTTATATTACGCTTCAAGGAAAAGCATCCTGTTGAGGATATCCGTGAGGCCATGCGTAATCTGATAACGCTTTATCCAAGGCTCAGGTCGCTGCTTGAACCTACCTTGTTTTCATATCAGTTAAGGATACTTGACGATCATGACGAAAGGATTGATCTTTTCTTCAATAATGCCTTCCGCGTTATCCCCCAGGTGAGATATAACTCACAAGAGTTCCTTTCTGCACGCCGCAATTTCTATAATGAGCCATTCTCTCTGCTTCAGACAATACCTTTAAAAGTCTGTTATTTTCCTGATGATCCGACTCCGGTGTTAATGCTTTCTGTTCACCATGTTGTAGGTGACGGATCAGCCTGCGTCCATATGACAGGATCACTTATGGCGTATCTGAACGGGAAAAAGCCCGAACCAATACCCGTCGATAATCCGAGTCTTGTGCCTGCACTTATGAATTATCCCTGGTACAAGGTCCCTTCACAATTTTACAGGTCGTTTCAGATTCTGATGCAGGACAGCAAACTGGCTCCAAAGGGACGGTTTATCCCTGCTACCGATAAACCGGTCAATTTCTTCGGACCGGTGGATATTCATGCTGATGTGCTCAGACAGGACCTTTCTCTCATCAGAGCCAGGGCCAAAGAACTTGGTGTCAGCATTACAACCGTTATCCTCACTGCATTAACCATATCATTAACTCGTAACAGGAACGCTCCTGGAGACATAGCCGGAATAATCGTCTCTGTAAATTTAAGGCCGTTCTTTCCTGGTAAAAAACCCATCATAGGTAATTTTATTACGGGATTCATGATCAAACTGCCGCGTGCAATATGGGAAGACCCTCTGGCAATGTTAAATGAAGTTCAATCTCAGATGACACATAAACTCGGAAGAATAGAAAATAAGCAGAATATGGTTTCAGGCCTGTCAGCAAAGATGTCAACCCTGATCGGTAAAAAGAATTATGCCAGGGTAATACGTATGGCGAAGCAGGTCGGAATACTTTCAAAGACAGGTGCCCTTGCCAACCTCGGAAGTGTGGACAGCCTGAATTCATATGGAACCAAGGCCCAGATATGTGAATTCCTGGGCTCTGGACCGTCACACGGGCTTTTTGTTTCCATAAATACCCTTGAGAACAAGGTCTTTGTTTCATACACCTACCAGGAAGCGGAATTCACACGTGATGAGGTACAGTCTCTCATGATCCGGTTCGAAGAAAGTCTCGGCGGGATATTGGATAAAATAAATGTGGGGGAGAAATGACTGAGAAAAGATATACACGAAGGCTGAGTGATACGGTAACGGCCACTTTATGGAGAACTTAACACTATGAAGGGTTCGGGAAGGTACATCCGTAATATAGGGCCAGGTGAACGCCTGTGGCTTGCTTTTGAACAGGAAGGCATGACTATGTCTGTTGCCCTGGGCATTGATGGAATTGGAGACATATCTGATGGCCAGATGAACAATGCATTGAGTATTCTCGCAAGTCTGTATCCTGTCTGCCGGTCAAAGCTCAAGGGATATCTCTCCTCCCTGCGATGGGAAGAGACCGATACTTCAATACCTTTTATCAGGATCGGTCCGGATCAAATTAAAGAACCTCTCGGGAACTGGCCGCAGGAAATTGAGAAAAAAATCCTGCGACGCAAGATGAATCTTCGCAGAGAAATCCCAATGGCAGTGTATTCTCTCAATGACGGAAAAACAAACCGGCTGTACATAAAGATGCACCATGTCGCCATGGACGGGCTGTCCGTGTTTCTAATAGCACTTGAGCTTTTCCGCATCCTGAGAGGAGAGATGCCGGTGGGACCTACTGATGGTCCTGAATCGCGCGAGGATCTGTATGACTTGAAATTACCTAAAGACTATTTCGAAAAACGTTCCTCCGAGGTATCCGTTCAACCTTCCGCTGAGCGCATCCGGAAGGAAGATACCTCGATTCTTTTCCCTGGACTCAATGTTGGAAATCATCTTATAGGCCAACCCTCTCATTTTGACTGTATACAATGGCATCGCCTTCTGATTCCATGGGACCGGATAAGCCAGAGATCCCTCAACGGGAAGGTTCTTTATGCCATACTGGAAGCTTTTTATGAATTGAACCCCGGCCTCCGAAGTAAAAAAATTATTTCAAGCATGGCGGTCGACCTGCGCGCTCTTCTCATGCCCGAACTAAGAAAGACCGCAAATCTGACAGGCCTGATAATGATTGAACCAAGTCAATATGAGAACCTTCCCCTTCCGGAAAGGATACAGGCAATTCAGAAGGACGTCAGGGAAAGCATTGTAAAAGGACAGGCCTACAGAAAACACCCGGCATATATAAACCGTATCCCGGTCTGGCTTTTCAGGCTGGGAATTCATATCATACGAAAAATTGTCTTCAAGAAGAAAGTATTTCCATTCTTCTTCCCTTTTACCAGTGTGGGGCGTTACACCCTGGCTGACTTCTCAGCACCTACCTATCAGGCAGTGAGGGCATGGCCGTTCGGTATCATTCAAATCGGATATCCTCTTTTCCCGCTTATGATCTCCCACGAACATGGTGTTGAAATCACACTCATGACCGACACAGATAACCGTCCCGGATTCGAAAGTTTCATTGATATACTTCAGGAGAAGATCGATTGGGCGGAAGATGTCATGAAGTCCGAGGAAATGGATTCTAATCCATCAGGATAAGTTCAGCATAAAAAAGGCTGCCCCACGCTAGCGGGGCCGCCTTTCTGTTATTCATCTTCGAGGTAGGCAGGCAGGTCTTTTATGGACCTCAGCGTGATTGGAGTTCCTGATTTGCGCCTGATCGGTTTTCCCGTCTTTGCCATATGAAGAATGAGATCTGCACCAGTTCGCGGGGCGTCGCAGCTCTGATACGAATGCATAACGCCCTCCGCCGCCCTTTGATATTTTGGGTTTTTCAACAGTTCGATCATTGCTTTCTTTATTCTTCGCGGCGTTGCCTTGTGAAGGTCCAGTCTGATACCGAAACCGTTATATGCAGATTTCTGGGCCATCTCCATTCTGTCACGACCGAGCGGCACGGAAAGCATTGGAATGCCCTGCATGAGCGCCTCGTTAACGGTACTTATACCAGCATGAGTGATGAGCACACTTGTCCGCTCCAGAAGTTTTATCTGCGGGGAGTACTGCACCACTATTGCATTTGATGGAATCTTCCCCAGTTCCTCGATCGGCTGTCCAGCACCTATTGCCATTACAACCTGTACGGGAATCGGGAAATTCTCATCTGAAAGGGCCTTGAGAACATTCTTGTAAAACTCCTTATACCAGTTGAAGAACAGGGTCCCGGTCGCACAATAGACGAGGGGCCTAGAAGGGTCCAGGCGCTCCCAGGGGAAATCAGGCATATCACTCTCATTGGGCACAAGCATCGAAGGTCCGACGTAAAAGACCTGGGGTATGAACATCTTGCGCGGATACTCGACTTTGTCTGTCGAAAACAGCATGAACAGATAGGGGGAGACGCCCCGGATGACGTTTTCAATGCTCCAGGACGGATTGAAAGACTTGAGTGCCTTCTTGTTATTTAAATAAGACCAGAGCATATAAGGCACGGTCCTGAGGAGATACGGGACAAGCCTCGCCCGGTTGCGAAACACATGGTTGATGTCCCAGCCGGTTCCTATGGGCGGCACATCCTTTTCGAAGTAGAAGATGGCTGTTCCGCTTCCCTGTGCATAGGGCACCTTGAGATTATCAGAGACCATCATGGCCAGGAGGTCCATTGAATCAATATACACTGCGTCAGGCTTGAAGGTTTCGAAAGCATCGAGGAGCTCCTTCAGACAGGTTTCGATAGTTTGCGGATTGAAGACCCTCGGAACCTTTTGCATATAATCATGGATTCCTTTTGCCTCGATGAGTTTCTCCATCCCGGCGTTGTAGACATCGCGGGGAAAGAACTCGGTGACCCCGTTTCTCGCCAGAAGCCCCTTGATATTGCTGCCGCTGGCCCAGCCGATCGTGTGTCCATCCGCCAGAAGGTGCTTTGCGATAGGCAGGGCCACCGCAACATGTCCGTAGAAACCAGGAGTTGCAAACAGTATTCTGTACTTTTTCTCCATATCAACCTCTCGATGCATTTTAGGTTTGCATATCGTCCAATATCTCCAACCATCTGATATGCGAGGATTTTACATACCATAGCCCCGCCCTGATGACCACAGGGAAATGATTCTAAGGGAAACGGTTTTTACAAAAAAATTATTCATTTTTTCATACACTATCTTTAACATTGCGTTCTGAGGTTAAAGAGAGGGTCTTTCTCCATACTGGCGTAAGTATTGCTAAATCTTCACCTATCTGATACTTAAAGATGATAGAGGAGATGAATGTGAAAAGATTTACTACTATTATTGTCGGTGCTGGTTTTGCCGGAATCGTGGCCGCCAATCGTCTATCGGAACGAGGGGAAAATATTTTACTGATCGAGCAAAGGCCCCATATAGGAGGAAATTCCTATGACTGCTATGACGACCACGACATCCTGATACATCTCTATGGCCCGCATATTCTCCATACAAAGAGCGCGCGGGTCTGGGACTATCTATCTAAGTATACGGCATGGCGCCAGTACGATCACCATGTACAGGCCCACATCGATGGAATAGATGCTCCGCTCCCCTTCAATCTGAACACGATTGAGGCGCTGCTACCGTCGGCCCTGGCCTCCCGTCTTGTGGATAAGATAATCGCTACTTACGGGTACGGGGCGCGCGTACCGATCCTGAAAATGAAAGAGCAGGACGACAGGGACATAAAGTTCCTTGCCGACTTTGTCTATGAGAAAGTCTTCCTGCATTACACTATCAAGCAGTGGGGCATAAAGCCGGATGAGATCGACCCTTCGGTAACGGCACGGGTCCCTGTGCTGATCAGCAGGGATGACAGGTATTTTCAGGACCCTTTCCAGGGCATTCCCAAACATGGATATACCCGCATGTTCGAGAGAATGCTGGACCGCAGGAATATCCATGTTCTCCTTAATACCGATTACAAGGAGATAATAAAGAGTTTTAAATACGATCGGCTTATTTACACCGGGCCCATTGATTATTACTTTGATTACAAGCACGGCAAACTCCCCTACCGCTCCCTGCGCTTTGATTTCGAAACCCTGGATATTAAACGTTTCCAGTCGGTTGCCGTGGTGAACTACCCGAATGATCATGCCTATACGCGCATAACCGAATTCAAGCATTTTTCCGGCCAGGAGCATAAAAAGACCACCATTCTCAGGGAATTTCCGGAAGACTACGAGCCCGGCAGGAATGTCCCGAGTTATGCAGTTCATAACCCGCAGAGTCTTGCCATTTTAAACAGGTATAAGGAAGAGATCGATTCGCTGTCCAACGTAGTTTTCCTGGGCCGGCTTGCTGAGTACCGATATTACAATATGGACGAAGTCGCTGAAAAGGCATTGGTTACCTGCGACGGATTCAAGTAATTCCATTAAGCTTTCAGATCAGTAATGGGTATGTAATCGGTTATTATCCCGGTGAGGGTGCTTGATCTGCATGCTAATGCAGATGATGCATTCAAATTTTGATACAGACCTTTTCAAGTGTTTCGGTAAACATCTCCGGAGGCCAGAGAAGGCCCTCTGACTGTGCCGTGCATGCCGAAGCAGATGCGGCCCAGGAATAAAGCTTTTCACGATCCGCGCCGAATTTATCATATGCTGCCAGGAAGCCTCCGATAAATGCATCTCCCGCGCCCACCGGATTGATGGACTTAATCCCTGATACGCTCACTTTCGTAACATGCTCAGTTGTGATAAAGGCTGCACCTTCTTTACCCAACGTAAGTGCCACTGTTCCTACCTTAGATGCAAGCTCTTGCATGAAGGCTGTGATTTCACTTATTGAGCTTAATCCCGCGAGTTCGGATGCTTCTTCCATGTTTGGTTTTATCATGAACGGCGAGGAATCAATTCCCTTTTTCAATGCCTGACCGCTCGTATCAAGCACAACAGGGACGTCATGGTTTCCTGCAATAACAATCAGCCTTGAATAGTAGTCGTCATCCAGGCCGTTTGCGAGCGATCCGCATAATGCAACTATTGAAAAATCATTTTCAATCAGAAGCTCTTCAAAGTGCCTGCAGAAGGCATCGGCCTGTTGTGCTGAAATCTTTGGCCCGAACGGCACCACCTTTGTTTCGCTGCTGGTAATGCTGTCAACATAGGCAAGCGTGATGCGGGTCAGTTCGTTTATACGATAAAATGCCGTCCGGATTCCTTCACGCTCCAATTCCGAGGTGATAAAGTCGCCCGTAAAGCCGCCCAGAAAACCCGTAACCATGACACCTGTTCCGAGAAGCTTTGCAATCCTGGCTGCATTGTTTCCCTTGCCTCCTGCATCGGGGAAGACATCCTGTCCGCGGTTTGTGGTTCCGGTCTTGAAGTTACTCCCAAAGACCGTGAAATCGATTGCAGGATTCAGCGTTACGGCAAGTATCATAGATCAAGCAGCTTTCCCAGAATCTGGCAGCGGCATTCGGTTTCTATCCTGTCGACGATGTCGAAGCAAGCATTCATATCCCTGCCTACCGCAATAATGCCATGGCGCGGCATGATGGCCATAAGAGGGCTTTTCTCCCATTGAGCCTTCTTTTCCCTGAAATGGCCTAACACGCTTTCGACCAGCTCTTCCGAATAGCCATGTGCCTCCTTAGCGCATCCGATGGTGCCGAACTTTTCAGTGGTTTCGAGTCTTGGGACGATGGGCTTTGCCTTTGCGACAAACACGTTGGTCCAGTACGGGTGCGCATGTATGACGGCATGCGCCTCGGGAAACTCTTTATAAAGCGCCAGATGGAGCCTGCCTTCGCGGGTTATCTGCTTTGGCCCTTCGAGCACGTTTCCGTCGAGGTCGACAACGGACAGGTCTGCATCCTTTATCTGCCAGCGGAGCCTGTAGCCCATAAGCCTGGGCGTGCAGCATACCAAATCACCTTCGCGTATACTTATGTTTCCGCCCGCCGTATCGGAGAGTCTTCTCTCCCACACCAGCTTAGCAATCTCAAGCACCAGTTTCTTTGATTCTTCGAGCATAAGTTAGATCTCCTATCAATATATAAATCCCATGTTGGGCTTTATCTTCGACTCAGCCTAATCTACAAACTCAATTTGGTTTCTTTAACTTTGCAATTATTTGAGTTTCGAAACATGAATCATTCAAATTATTATGTGCAGCAATACAATCACTATCAATTGGCTTGAGTAGGTTTTCTTCTCGAGTAAATTTATCATGATCGAATATAACCCAATCGAAACCATTTGTTAATACGGCCAAAGTAGAATCATCATATTGACTATAATTGGAACAGTAAGCTCTTAGTTGGCCAGTTCCATCTTTATCTTTATTTTTCCACTTCCTTGGTTTTTCTATTAGTTTACCAATCCCATTCCTTGATTTGATTTTTCCAATATTAAATTCTTTACTTGAAAGGGATTTGCATTCAATAGCTATGAACATTTTTTCATCATTATATATTTCAATATCAAATTGATGATTTTTGGCACTCCTATTCGCACGTTTTAAAGAGTTTGGATCAAAGATATCCCAACCACAAAGAACCAAGACAGGTTCAATCAGTAAGACTTGAGTATCAATTTCTGATAAATTACAACTTTTAATTTTATCATATAAAGATTTTATTTTTTCTATACTATCAGGATATTTAGTTACATCCATTTGTTTATTTCCTTATTACAAATTTAATATTTCAATATTATCCCACTTCTTAGCAAGATATTCTGCAACAAGACGGCGGTGACAGTGCTCGGGTGTGGCTTCGCTGCAAAGCAAGCAGGCATTGTCTATGAGTTCGGGTGTTACGAGGTTTTCGATTTGTCTTTTAGACATCAGTTCTTTGAACGACTTCTCGTAATCGTTCCAGTCGCCGCCGTTCTTTTTAAATGCATCAAGAATCTCCTGCGTCGGCGCCAGTTCGGGCATGTGGATATAATCAATGTTGCAAATCTCTTTCAGAAAATATTTAAGGTCATCCTTTTTCGTGAATCCGGCAAGCTGCGAAACATTATTAAGTCGGATATCAATCAGGCGTTTGACACCAGAGCGTTTAAGCAGCGTAAAAAATTCTTTCGCGTTCTTTTTAGTAAATCCGATTGTAAATAGTTTCATTATATATACCTTCTATCTTCCTGCGGTTGGTGTATGAGCTTTATAGGCGATCCTTCCGGACTGAATCGCAAAAGCCTTCATCAGAATATCATCCCGGCTTTCAATCAGATTTTCCTCGTGCATTTTAAGTTGTTTTAAAAGTCTTTTTTCAGCTTCAAGCTGAGTTTCCAGTTCACCATTTGCAAGGATATGGGTTATTTCAACGCCAAGCCTACGCAGGCTGTTCCCGACTAGAAATGTACGGTGGCAATTCAAAGGGTCTTTTTCCGCACACAACAGGGCAATACGGTATTTTTCTATTCCCTTGAGAATACGTTCAATCCCTTCTTTAAAAAGAGGTTCACGGGAAAGAAGCTCATATTGAACCTTTCCATCAACATAGCAATTTTTGTTTTCACTTCTTGCGCCGAGTTCCTTGCCTAAAAATACATAGGCTATTCCTGTTTGCTTCAAATCCTTTTCAAGTGATTCACGGTTGAACTGGGGATTATGGCGGCTTACTGGATGCGACCGGACATCTGCAACGGCGGTTATTCCATGGCGCTTCAATAATCCGATGAATTGTTCAGTCGAATGATTCGAATGCCCGATTGTATAAATGATATTATTCATTTGAACCGCTCCTCATAAAAAATCGCGGCAATGATCTTGTAACATAACCCATCTTTTTTATATGGTTCAGTAAGACTTATACATAGATAAGCTGATTCTGTAATATATTTCCCATCATCTCGCTGATAAAAATAGGGGTCTTTTACATCAATTCGATATGAACAATTCTTATACTTAAAACTAGCCAGAATAATTCTTTTCATATCACCAAATTGTGGTGCTTTTGGACAAATATTCAATTCTACCTTATCAACATAGACCAAGTAGAGTGAACAATTGAATAGTTTTGCCTCTTCAACAGTTAGCCGATTGTTCAACCCATGCTTGCTACTATCACTATTGCTCCATAGTGTGTCAGGATTATCAACTAGCTTGGGGATATTTGCCCATTCATAAATACCAATCTTTTCCCATTTAATTCCAGCTTCTATTAGGTGATTTTCGGACTGATGAGATACTTGAATAGGCTTTTCAAAACCTATTGTTACAATATCAAGAAGACTAATCTCCGAACCATTTTTAAATGATCTTTCTCTTTTTGATATTTCCTGAGTTGTTCTTGAACTTACAGGTCTAAGCCATTCTCTAATATTACCTGATTCAATTACTTTGCCAGCAACACAAGCTTCATTTGATTTTGATGAGTTGGCCAAACACACAATGGTTTTAGAATAACTCATGTTGTATTTCCTTCAATGTTAAATTCTTTATTTAATATTTGTTCAGCTTAATTCTTTCCTGATTTCATCGAAATCCCTGTACTCGGAGTGAGGGTCATTCAGCCTAGCATTAGCTATCGACAAGTCCTCCATTTCCTGAATGATGGCGTCGATCCCTTTTTTTATGAGCCAGACCTTTGGACGATCAATTAGCTTGGCATATTGCTCAAGGGTTTTATTGACTTCTTCTGGTATGCGTAAAGCAATGCTTGCCTGAGCCATGTTCCACCTCCATTAAAGCTTATAATATGCCGTTGCACTTTAGCAGTCTATCCGAAAAGCAGCTCGCGCATGAAGCGACTAGATGCGATGGCGTCCTTTTTCTTGAATACTGCTTCGATTTTTTGGGCGTCCGTCTTTTCAATTATCTCATGAAATTTTGTAAGCCATGCGGCGCTCTCTGAAATGGCGTCCCGGCCGTCCTCCCTGTAAGGGAACTGATCGATTGTGACCCACCCGGAATAGTCCGTTCGCCTGAGCCAGTAGAAGAATTCCAGGTATTCGAGCGTATGTACGCTGCCCGCTATCATATCGTCGTCCCAGTAGCGGTAGTTGTCGTTGATATGGATGTGCATAAGCCTGTCGCCGTACTTGTGTAGGAGCGCCACAACCTCGGCCGGATTTTCATAGGCGTAAAGGGCGTGGCCGTAGTCGAGCACCACTCCGCAGTTGGCGGCGCCGGTTTGCATGAGCATCAGGAGCGTTACGGCCGCTGTGCTTGCATAGCAGCGGTTGCGCGGTTCCTTGGGTTTGTATTCGAGGCCGATCCTGATATCCCTGTTGTAATCGCACAGCTCCTTTACGGCCTCTTCGAAAAGCGTACGCTCAGTTTCGTAGTCGGACTGAAAGAGATAGTCATAACCGTCCTGGCCGGGCCATGGGGCGACAAGGCTGCAGCCGAGTTCCGAGGCTGCATCGATCACCCTTTTGGTATGTGCGATCGCCTCGCTGCGGACCGCCCTGTCGATGGAAGAGTATGTGCCCTGCCTGAATACGGCCGGAGAAAACAGGTCCGGCACAATGGATACGACCGAAAGGCCGGTGCGCTTGAGGCAGGCTTTCACCTTATCAAGATTATCAAGGATGTCATCAGTGCCTACGAGATCCACACCGGTAATGCCGTCCACAGACGCGACCCTTTCAAAAAGCTCCTCTGTCGAATACGGCCTGCCGTAGGCCGAGCAGAACCTGTCAGAACACGAACCTGCATTGCCGAGGAACACCGATAATTTAAGTTTCATCGTTTCACCTTTCATTCGCTGTACAGCCGGATCATCGAACTGCCGAAATCGCCTATCACGCCGGGGGTGTTGATGCCTGCATTCATTAGAGTGTCTCCGCTGAAGGACTGGCCAAGGCCTACGAGGGTGTATCTCTTGTCCGGCGCGAGCCCCTTCAGCCTTAAGGTCTTGAACGGCTCATGCGCGCCCGCCGTTTTCTTGAAATAGAAGAGCACGGCCTTTTCCCTGTCTTCTGTGACGTATATCCAGGCGGTCTCGTTTCCATCGAACGGGCTTAAGAGCCTGAAGAAGCCGCCGAACTGGATTATCGGCCTGATCTCCTTGTAAAGGGCGATGTTCGCCTTTATCAGATCCCTTTCCTGAGCGGTAAGTTTGGATGCGTCAATCTCGAAGCCGAAGTTGGCGGCCATGCCTGCATGCAGGCGCGTCATCATGGGGGTCATCCGGTGTATCTGATGGTTGGGCGACGCCGAGACATGCACTTCGATGCTTATCGGCGGATATATGATGCTGGTGCCGTGCTGTATCTTTATGCGCTCGAATGCATCGGTGTCGTCGCTTATCCACGTCTGCGGCATGTATGCCAACATGCCGGGGTCGGTCCTGCCGCCGCCGCTGGCGCAGCTCTCGAAAAGAATGCCAGGGAATTTCGCCGTAAGTGTTTCGAGTATGCTGTAAAGACCAAGGACAAAGCGGTGCGCCGTCTCGATCTGACGTTCGGGCGACGCCAGGGCGGAACCTATTTCCGTAAGGCTCCTGTTCATGTCCCACTTGACATATGTGATCGGCGCGCTTGAAAATACCTCGCTGAGCACGCTTGTCACGTATTCGCATACGTCGGCACGGGACAGGTCCAGGACGAGCTGGTTGCGGGATTCGGTCTGCCTCCTGCCCGGCGCGTGTATGCACCAGTCCGGATGTGCGCGGTAGAGTTCGCTGTTCTTCGATATCATCTCCGGCTCGACCCAGACACCGAACTCCATGCCCAGGGCAAGGACCTTTTCTCCGAGGGATTTGAGTCCGCCGGGCAGCTTATCCTTATTGACGAACCAGTCGCCAAGAGAGGACGAGTCGTCGTCCCTCTTTCCGAACCACCCGTCGTCAACTACGAAAATCTCGGCACCCAGTTCCTTGAAGTCGGCAGCTATGGCAACGAGATGCTCCTCGTTGAACGCGAAGTAAGTGGCCTCCCAGTTGTTTATGCATACCGGCCGCTCCCTGTCCCTGTAAACGCCTCTGCAGAGACTTTTCGAATAAAGCCCGTGGTATGTCTGCGACATGCCGGTGAGTCCGGTGCCGGAATATACAAGAATCGCCTCTGGCGCCTGGAAGCTTTCACCCGGATCGAGTGTCCAGCCGAAATCAAACGGGTTTATGCCCATGGCGACCCTGGCATAGTCATACTGTTCAACTTCGACCGAGCCCAGGAAAGATCCGCTGTATACGAGAGAAAAGCCGTAGACGCTGCCGTTGTCCTCGCCTGCGTCTTTGTCGAGCAGGGCGATGAACGGGTTCTGCTGGTGGCTGCTCACGCCGCGTCTGCTCTCTATGGAATGGGTGCCCGGAACGAGCGGCCTCTTGTGTATATGCCGCTCGCGGCCCCACGAGCCGGAAAGCTGAAGCATATCGTAGTCGCATTTCATGAAATCGATGCTGAAGGAAAGCGCCCTCATAAGCTTGACCTTTGCATCGCTCTCGTTGATGAATTTTACCGAGCGTGCAATGGCGTTGTACTTTTCAAAAGCTGTATAAGTCAGTTCGACCTTCAATCTGATAAGCGGGTCGTACATGTCGATTATAAGGGTTTCGGCCTCATCATCGTTTTCAACATAGGTTGAAGGCAGGCCAACAAGAGCGGGTTTGCCCTTTATGATTCTGTGAGCCTGATATTTAGGCTCGGTCAGCCTGTAGCCGTCCGCGGTTTGCACCTGAAACGCGGGCTGCCTGAAATCGCCAGTGCCGTAGAACGGGTATTCGAGCGGCAGAAAGTCGTACGATACGAATTCTCCCGGATGCGTGTCCGGCGAGTAGACCCTTATCGCCTGACGTATGAACGGCGAGAGATCGGCGTCAGTTACCGTTTTTCCCCAGTAGAGGTGTACGAGATCACCCCATGCTGTTTTCATTATATAGTCTGATGTGCCTGCCCTGAGTTTGAAAATACCCTTATCTTTATCGTAAGAAATAGCCATATAAACCTCCGGGTCATGATCCTTTTTTCATCTCTTCGGCGCGCTCCTCGAGCAGTTTCCTGAGAGCGTCCCTGTCAATCGTTATGAATCTTGCGACTATCAGCAGCATAAGCCCGCAAGGAATCCACCAGAATATGGAGAAGTTCATCATGAACAGATAACCGAACGGAAGCAGAAGCCCTCCGATCATTGGTCCCAGTCCCTGGTTGATATTCTCGGTGATGTTGAAGCATGCGAAAACGGTGCCCCTGTGCTCAGGCCGGTTCACGTTCATGAGGATTGCTTTGCAGTTGGGGGCTGCGACGACCACCAGGAATCCCATACAGAATGCCAGGAAGAGATATGTATAAAAGCCGGCGCCTGAAGCGTCAAAGCTTATGTTGATGAGCATGAAGGCAGGGATGCATCCCAGCAGGACTATGGCGCCGCACATGAGTGGGTTGTATTTCGGGTTTTTCCTGTACAGCCATTCACCTATATAGCCGAAGAATATTATTCCCAGAGTTGCGCCGAGGCCCAGGACGAGGAAGATGGTGGTAGCCTTCTCCTTTGAAACATGCCTCACGTTTTCGAAGAAGTGTATTATCCAGTATCCGAGTATGCCCCACGGTACGGTCCCCGGGATCGCCTGAATGAAGGTCCAGAAATTAGTCCTGTTGCCGAATATGATCTTGAAATCCCTGAGGCGGATCACCTGTTTGTATGCGAGTCCTTTCTGTATCAGGTCTTCAAGCGCGTCTTCCGTCCGTCCCCTTTGCGGGTCTTTTGCGAACAGGGCGAATATCAGGGCCAGCGGGAGGTTAGGCAGCGCAATGAGGACAAATGATATGCGCCAGCCGTATTTGTTGGTCATGAAACCTGCAACTGCCACCCCCACGATCGACCCCACGGCCCATGCGGTCTGCAGCCATGCCGAAGCCGTGGCTCTGTGCTCTTCCTTGAAGTAGTCGGCTAGAAGAGACAGCGATATCGGAAAGATTCCTCCAACGCCGATACCGGAAAGGACCCTCCAGAACACGAAACCGCCGAGGGTCTTTGTGAAAAACGGCAGGCCTGAAAACAGGCATGGGATTTCGCCGACGAGGACGGTGGCGATCAGGAGCCATTTGCGTGAGAACTTGTCGGTATAATAGCCGAAAAGGATGCTTACGATAGAACCGACTAGCACGAAAGCCGAACCGATCAGTCCGAGCTGCCAGTCGCTGACGCCGTATTCTCTTGAAAGCTCGGGCAGGATGGCTGACATTATTCTCTGGTCGGCAAGCAGGAAAATTGACATAGCCACAAGAATACCCAGGGTTGTCTTGTCCCTTAAAGTCATTTTCATTGAAGCCATATGCTTCTCCCTCTAACAAATTTTAATTAATAGGCTTTCTGTATCTGCCATAAATTCCTGAGCTTTAATACAGAATATTTTCCGGTCAGAGACCTGAAGATTGACACACAATGACTTTATCGGATACGGTAATAATTCTAAATAATCCAGGAGAAAGATTATGCTTGAACTTATATCCGGCGGCTTTAAAAAGGCTCAGGAGATATTGCAGGGTAAAACCACTCTGCAGGAGAACAATATCGAGGATGCAATAAAAGAGATACGCATATCCATGCTCGAGGCGGATGTTGAATTCCATGTAGTGAAAAATTTTCTGGAAACAGTAAAGGACAAGGCAGTCGGAGAAATCGTCAGGACAAGAATTAGCCATGCCGGCAAGAAAATAAGGGTCTCACCGGATCAACATTTTATAAAGATATGCTATGACGAACTTGCGGCCATTATGGGACCTGTTGATACGAGTCTCAGCCTTAAATCCAAGCCGGTTTCTTCCATAATGATGGTTGGTCTCCAGGGAAGCGGTAAAACCACGACCACGGCAAAATTAGCCCGGCACCTGGAGAAACAGGGTAAAAAACCCATGCTGGTTGCGGCGGATATCTACCGTCCTGCGGCTATCGAACAGCTTAAGGTGCTTGGCGGAAGACTTAACATGCCGGTCTTTCATGCGCCGGGTAAAAATCCTCCCGACATATGCAGGGATTCCATGGAAGCCGCCAGATTCAAGGGCTGCGATGTCGTTCTTTTCGATACGGCGGGCCGCACGATTGTCGACGATATTCTCATGAGGGAGCTTGAAGAGATAAAGTCGTTTACCAACCCCGATGACATCCTTCTTGTCGTAGATGCGATGATTGGCCAGGACTCGGTCAATGTCGCCGGCGAGTTCGACCGCAGGCTTGGCATATCAGGTTTTATCCTGACCAAACTTGACGGGGATGCCAGGGGAGGAGCGGCCATATCCATCAAGCAGGTCACCGGAAAACCTATAAAATTCCTCGGAATGGGAGAATCGCTTGACAGGCTTGAAGAGTTCAGACCCGAGGGACTTGCATCCCGGATCCTTGGCTTCGGTGACGTAGTTGGGCTTGTTAAGGATTTCGAACAGGTAGTTGATGAGAAAAAGGCCGAAGAGGATGCAATGAAGATGTTAAAGGGAGATTTTACCTTTGATGACTTCGTCAAGCAGCTCCGGATGATTAAGAAAATGGGGTCTTTGGCCGATATATTAGATAAGCTTCCGCTTGGTCAGCTTGGAGTGCCGCAGGGGCTGAAGGTGGATGACAGGGAACTTGTAAGGGTTGAAGCAATGATCAACTCAATGACGAAACAGGAAAGACAGTTTCCAGATATCCTTAACGAGAGCAGGCTACATAGAATTGCGAAAGGAAGCGGCCAGCCGTCAGAACAGGTAACAGGGCTTGTCGGCAGGTTCAAAATGATGCGCAATATGATGCGCAACCTGGGACAGGGAAACAAAAAAGGCCTTGCTAAAATGGGGCTTGGAGGCATGGCCAACATGTTTATGGATCAGATGCCTGATCATGCTCCGAAAAGAGTCATGGTAGACTTGAAAGCGGACGAACAGAAGAGAAAGGATAAAAGAAAGCTTGCTAAAAAAGCTAAAAGGCGTAACCGTTAAGCATTTTAACCCGGGATGGCAATGAACGATTTACGCACAAAAGAATTAACCATACTGAAGAAAGTAAATCAGGCCATATCATATGCGCCGGATGTTGAAGCTGTTGCCGGTGCCATTCTCGATATAGTCATTGAAGAGGCTAATGCCGAAAATGCATCAATCATGATGCCGTCGCGTAATGGAAAATTCCTTGAAATCAGGGCTGCAAAAGGAAAGCTGGATGAAACCAGCAGATACTCCGAAGAATCCCTGGGCCTTAATTTGCAAATAGGAGAGGGTATTGCGGGAAAGGTTGCTCAAACATTAGAGCCGGTAATTCTCGGTGATATAATGTCCAATCCGTTGATTGAAGCCAGTGAAATGAAGGTCAAAGTGCGATCATTGATGAGTCTTCCGATGATATATGGAAAAAAGGAGCTTGTCGGCGTTTTGAATATAAGCCATTCCAGAAAAGCCGTATTCACAAAACAAGACCTCTCACTTATGAACATAATCCTGGCCCCAGCAGCCCTTGCGCTCAGAAATGCAAGGCTCATGCGTGAAGTTGATGACATCAATACGCTGCTCAGGGATGAACTATCAATGACCGATCATGCTGTGTCCGAGTTCAGAAAACAGGCTATAGGCATGTTCGGTTATATTTCAATAGGTGTCATCACATGTGATTCCAATGGGGATGTAGTCATGCTGAACCGGAAGGCCTTTGAAATGACAGGACTCACTCAGGGAGAGAATATTGCTGAGGTTATAGGAAAAGAAATTCAAAAAAACATAAGGCCCGATATGGAATCGTTTTCAATTGACAAAAAGCATAATGGACGGGTCCTGAATTTTGAATTTTCACTGCTGCCTGTAAAGCCGAGATTGCAGGTCATTGCAAGCATTCGCGACGTCACCCTTGATCGTTTAAGGGAAAGGGAATTCAAAAAAATTGAAGATCAGTATAGGGAGCTTATTGAAAGTGCAACAGACGCGATGTACATGCTGAAAGACGGAAGGTTCATCATTACCAACAAAAAATTCCAGGAGATGCTCGGATATTGCACGGATGAGCTTTTCAACAGACATTACAGGCATTTTATATCAAGAGATGCGGTAAAAGGGATTGCAATAACATTACGGGGTGTAAGTCCAAACGGTTTTATCCCGAATCTCGAAGTTGTTACAAACCGGAAAGATGGTACACAGGTAACCCTTGAAATAAGCGTAGGCAAACTGAATATAAACGGGGGGAACTGCTTCGTCGGCATGGTAAGAGATATTACCAGCAAAAAGGAACTGCTGGCCCTTAAAACCAGATTTCTCCATGTCGCTTCTCATGAAATACGGGTACCCCTTACAGTGCTCAGGGGTTATGTGAGGATGCTTGCAAAAGATATAACAGGCAGGCTCAGTTCATCCCAGCAGGAATGCATTGAAGAAATCGAAAAGCACTGTGAGAAACTGGTCAATTTTACGAACGCACTTCTTGATTTTGCTAGAATAAACTCAGGTAAACTTACTTTAAACAGGCAACAGGTGGATTTGTATGATCTCATGAGGCATGTTGTACGGGACATGCAGATCAAGGCGGATGAAAAAGGAATATCAATAGTGCTGGAAGCCGATGAGTTTATTCGCTCCGCATATGTTGATCTTCTTCGCATAGAGCAGGCTTTGACAAACCTTATTGACAACGCGATCAAGCACTCCAGTGAAAATGGTCTGGTGAGGGTGAAGCTGGTACAGACAGAGGGGAGTCAGGATTTAAATAAGATTTTGAAACAGGAAACTGCAGAAATATCGGTTATTGACTCGGGTCCCGGTGTAAAGGAAGAAGAGGCAAAAGACCTTTTCAATGAATTTTTTGTCGGTATAAGCGGTAATTCGAGGCGCGGGATAGGTCTGGGGCTGGCAATAACTAAAGAGATAATCCATGCACATGGTGGGATGATTGAAGTAAAACCGTCTGATGTAGGCGGTATCTTTGTAGTAACAATCCCCTTGAACACCGATAATGATTAATGTATTTATGAATTAATAAATTTCATTGAGCGGTGTAAATGATTGGAGATAAATTCAAGATCCTTATCGTTGACGATGATGATAGTATAAGAGGGTACATATCCAGACTGCTCAACATGAGCGGATTTGAAGTAATAACCGCTTCGAGTGGCAAAGACGCCCTTAGTCACCTCAGAGTGAATCCCGATATTGCTGTAGTCCTTCTTGATATTCTTATGCCTGACATGGACGGTCTTGAAACATTAAATGAGATTAAAAAGACATCCAAGGAACTCCCTGTAATCATGCTGAGCGCTCTTGGACAGACGGGTATCATTGTCAAGGCCATGAAGGCCGGAGCTAGTGATTACCTTGTAAAACCATTTGAGGAAGAGGAACTTGAACTGGCAATAAGCAAATCAATTGAAAAAAGAAAACTAATTGCCGAAATTACAAGTCTGAAAAAGAAACTCAGAATTGATGAACTTAAAGGGGATTTCATTTTTGTTTCTCCTAAAATGCAAAAAATCAAGGATCTGATTGAGCAGGTAGCCGACACGGATGTGAGCGTTCTTATTGAAGGAGAAAGCGGTACTGGAAAAGAACTTATCGCCCGTTCGCTGCATTACCGTTCAAACCTCAGAGACAAACCGTTTGTAAAAGTCAATTGTGCGGCGCTTCCGCACGAACTTCTGGAGAGCGAACTGTTCGGATATGACCGGGGTGCTTTTACGGGTGCATACAAATCGAAGGCAGGCAAGTTCGAACTGGCCAACAACGGAACCATCTTCCTGGATGAAATCGGTGAGATTGATCTGGCAATACAGTCAAAGCTTCTTCAGGTGCTGCAGGAAGGTTCTTTTTCAAGGCTGGGCGGCAAGCAGGATGTGCGGGTGAATGTCAGGGTGATAGCCGCAACCAACAGGGACCTTAAAAAAGCAGTTGAAGAAGGAAAATTCAGGGAAGACATTTATTACAGGCTCAACGTTGTTAACATTAATCTTCCGCCTCTTTCGGAACGTCCGGAGGATATTCAATATCTTTTTGAATATTTTCTTGAAACATATAACGAGAAGTATGCAAAACATATAAATGTCGATAAGGACCGGGTTTATCCATTGTTAACTTCATATCCCTGGCCAGGGAATATCCGTGAACTTAAAAACCTGGTCAAACGGGTTGTAATTCTCGGAAATGTGGAAGATCTGGAGCGGTATCTGTCCCAGGTTTCTTCCGTGCAGACGGAATTCAGACAGGAGGTAAAGGATGCGTCATTAAAGGGACAGATTCAGAAGGAATCACATGATGTCGACCTGTCCACTATTATCCCACTGAAAGATGTCGCCAAGGAAGCGGCTGTAAAGGCAGAAAGAGAAATGATTTTAAGGGCGCTTCATGGAACAAACTGGAACAAGAAAAAGGCAGCTGACCTTCTTCAGATAAGCTATAAAGCGCTGTTGTACAAAATTAAGGAATGTGGAATTGAGAAATAGGAGAGAGGTATGATGAAAAAAACTCTACTGCTTGTAAGTTTTCTTTCTTACCTTTTATTATGCTGGCGGCAAATGCAAACTATATTATTGGAGAGTCGGACAACCTGGAGGTGTCGATATGGGGCGAACCTACGCTTTCCAGGCAGGTTACCGTAAGACCGGACGGTCTTATATCTCTTCCACTGATCGGTGAAGTTAAGGCTTACGGGAAAACGCCCGTTGAACTTCAGGGTATGATAGAGCAGGCCCTTTCAAAGTATGTAAAAGATCCGAAATGTGTCGTAATCGTTTTGGAGCCGAAGAGTAAACAGATATATGTTGACGGCAAGGTTGTAAATCCAGGGCAGTTTGTTCTTGATAAGGATATATACCTGTCGCAGGTGATTTCTCTTGCAGGCGGTTTCACTGAATGGGCGGACAAGGGCTCAATAACAATATTGAGAACGGAAGATGGCAAGCGCACCCCGATCAAGGCGGACTATAACAAGATCATAAAAGGTAAAATACCGGATATAAAACTGATGCCGGGAGATACAATAGTTGTGCCGTAAAAGATATCTGTTCTGCAGTTTTCTGCTGCTGATTCACTCAATTATATCAGCGTCAATGGCCTTTGCATTCAGCTGGGAGGTTCATCCAGGTTTAATTACATCATGTGTGTATTCGGATAATATATTTCGGAGTCCCTTATTCTCAAAATCCCCAGAGTGATACTACATACAATATCGGACCAAGCCTGGATTTCAAGATAGCAACTGAAAGCATTGCCTTCAATTTTTCCGGTTATATAACAAAAGATTACCATAAGCGAAATACGTATGATGATTCAGATGAAGAATTCTTACAGACAGGGTTAAACCTGACTGATAAGACACAAATGATGAATCTTAATTATTCATACAGGAGAACGACAGAAAGACAGACCCTTGACCAGTCATGGGGTGAATATACTTATCATACGGGCCTTGTTGAATACAGAAAAAGTTTTTCCGATTCGGATTCTATAAATCTCAGGTACAGGATTGAACAGGAATTTGCACCTGATTGATCCTGTTACTTCTGTTTCCAACGACCTGAATTCGAACACCGCGAGAGGTGCTTCTTGAACTGATGCCGACACAGAAAAACGCGCTGAATCTGTCGGCTAAGGTGGAAGATTTTAAATATAAGAGCTACCTTCGTGATAATATTCTGACAATTGTTTCAGATGCGACCTGGATGTATGATCTTTTACAAAACCTGAAATGCGGCCTTGAAGCGGCTAATACCTCAAATAATCCGTCAAGGAATCCCAACAGCGATATATATGAGGGTTTCTTTAACGCCGAGTATAGGTTGACTCAATATATCACACTGTTTGCAAAGGCAGGGTACAGCTGGCTCAAACAAGAAACCGAGGGGACCAAAGGAGTGAGTGCAGGTGAACTGAGGATAGAAAGACTTACGGATTCCGACCATTTCACCCTGTCAGGATCGAGGGATTATTCATACGACTATACCACAGGAAGCACATACGGCATGTATCTGATCACATCGGGAAATTTCTCCTGGGAGCATACGTTCATAAGGAAAATAAGCTTAATAGCGAATGGTGAGATAACCAGGAGAAAACCTGAAAGTGATTTACAGAACGGCACTACTGACAAGTCTGCTGGCCTAACTCTAAGATATACACCAGTACGTTGGCTGACAATAAATGGAACCTATAATTACCTTTTAACCGAATACACGGAAATCAATATTGAAAATGAAAATACAGATACTAGAAGAGAAAACCGATATATGATTGATATAGAGGCAAGATATTGAACGAGCAGGAAAAAAAGATCAATCTTGAAGATATGCTGGATGCCCTTCAAAAGAAATGGCATTGGGTGACTATTCCCTTCATTTTCTTTGCGTTCCTGGGGTTATGGCTGTACGTGGTGTTGCCGAAGGAGTATGAGAGCTCGACGCTTATCTTTATAGAACCACAGGAAATACCTTCAAATTATGTTGTAGCAACAGTGACTTCTGCAGTCGAAGAAAGGGTCAAGACGCTTTCATTGGAGGTTGTTTCCAGATCCAATCTTGAACAGATAATCACTGAAATGAAGCTCTACCCGAGAGAAAGGGCAAGAGGCGTACCTATGGAAATTCTAGTTAATGCCTTGCGCAAAAAGATAAACGTCAATGTTGCCGGCAGTGAAGGAAACAGGGTATCCTCGTTTATAATAACATTCAGGTGGTCTGATTCCGTAACAGCGGCTGATGTTACTAACAGGCTTGCTTCACTTATAATTGAAAGCAATACAAAAATGAGATCTTCACAGGCGACGGAGACCACGGTTTTTCTTGAAAAGCAGCTTGACGACCTGAAAGTATCGCTAGAAGACTATGAGAAAAAATTGCAGGCATTTAAAAGCTCACATATGGGTGAACTGCCGGAACAGGTCCAGTCAAATACCGCAACTCTTATAAATCTCCAGAGCAGCCTTGACACCACCCAAAGAACACTTGCCGATGCAAGAAACAGGAAAATCAACATCGAAGGCCAGCTGTCTCAACTGGAGGCATCAAGACCGGGATCGACATCTTCACAGAGGGACCAGAAGCTTGCCGATCTGAAGGCAAGGCTTGAAGACATGAAAAGCAATTACACCCCTGAGCATCCGGAGATAATTAAACTTACAGAACAAATCAAAGAGCTAGAGTCAAAAAATGAAAACGCTTCAGGCGGTTATTCAAATCCAAGGGCTGCCGAGCTGCGAATTCAACTCAAGGCCATAAACAGCGAGATATCAGGACTTGAGAGGGAGGCTGCAAGGGTTAACGCCAGGATAAATCAGTATCAGGGAAGGGTAGAAAACGCACCGAAAATGGAGCAGGAGCTGTCAACTTTGATGAGGGATTATCAAATTACAAAAGATAATTACCAGAAACTTCTTGACCGGCTTCTGGAGGCAAAACGGGCGGAGAATATGGAAAAGCGTCAGCAGGGGGAACAATTCAGAATACTAGATTTTGCCAAACCCTCGCAGAGGCCAGTACAACCTGACTTTTTGAAAATTATGCTGATCTGCATTGCTGTCGGCCTGGGGGCAGGTGCAGGAGTAATCCTGTTGATTGAAATACAGGATTCTACAATTAAAAGCATAAGCCAGCTCGAAGCCCTGGAAAGCGGAATTAAGTGTATTTCAGCTATCCCTCTTTCACTGACAGGGGAAGATCTGAAAATGAATAAAAGCAAAACAATTCTTTTCATCGGCATAAACATCGGCCTGGTTATACTTGGAGTGGTAGCCGTACTGGCTTCATGGGCGACGGGTATCATAATCAACAAGCCAATGGGAATGTAGATACGGGGTAAAAGGGTGTATACTGATTTTTTCGGACTCAAGCTGAAGCCGTTCAGTATTGCCCCTGATCCAAAATTCCTCTACATGAGTCCCACACATAAAGAAGCCCTTGCGCATTTGGTGTATGGGATTAATGAAAAAAGCGGTTTTGTCATTATTACTGGAGAAGCCGGTACAGGCAAGACGACCCTTATAAATGCCCTTCTTGTAAGGTTGCCCACAGGCATTCCCAAGGTTGTTATTAAAAACCCCAATGTAACCTCGGATAACATTTACTATCTTATTGGTGAAGCCATCGGGTTGCCTGAGGCCTTGAAGAACAGAAACCATATCAAGGAATATGAGAGAAGGCTTAAAGAAATCGGCGGTGTCGCCTTAATAGTAGATGAAGCCCAGGGGCTTTCAGTCGGTATTCTTGAAGAGATAAGGCTTCTGTCAAATCTTGAAACCCCTGACCAGAAACTTGTACATATTCTTCTGCTCGGGCAGCAGGAACTCAATACCATACTTAAAAGCCCTTTGCTCAGGCAAATGAAGCAGAGGATAAGTGTAAAATTTCATCTTGAACCCCTCAACCTTGATGAAACCAAAGATTATATTAACCACAGGCTGAGAGTCGCCGGATATGAACCCAGGGAGAGGCCGATATTTCCGCAAAAGACCGTAAAGGAGATATATTCCCAGACTAAGGGATTTCCACGCCTGATTAATACGCTGTGTGATAACGCCCTTCTAACGGGATTTATTGAAGACAAAAAGGAAGTGTCACCTTCAATGATAAAAAAAATATCACGTGAGATAAAGGCAAGCTATGGAAAGGAAAGAATGTCCCTTAATAAAAAGAAGTTTGCCTTTGCATCAATCGGGATTGCATTGATAATTCTGGTAAGCGCTTCTATTTTTTATAAATTTGAATTTTCGAAATCCTCTCCTCACAAAATTAACTACCAGATGATAATGAACAGTTCCCAAAAGAAAACAATCGATCTTGGAGAAAACGGACTTCCTCCGGCTTCAGGTATTCCGACATCTGCTTATGAGGCCGGGAAGCCGTATAAAAGAGTCATTAAAGTAAAACCTGGGACATATCTGTCTGAAATAGCATCTGATTATTATGGAAGATCAACACCCGAGGTTATTAACGCAATCAAGATGGCAAATCCGAAGCTTAATGAGATCGATGGAGTTGATAATAAAGTGATTGTTGCTCTTCCCCCGTTGGAAACCATAAAAAGCAATTATTATACAGTATGCATTGCCTCGTATCATACTGGGGTTGAAGCAAGGCTGGTTTCTGATTCAATGTCTGCCAATGGCATGGCATCCGGGGTGTTCCAGTATTTCGATAATAAGGGAAACAAGTGGTTTCTTGTCAACACTGGTATCTTCCTGACAAATGCAGAAGCTGAAATGAAGGCCTCTGATCTTGTCGGACAGGGCTACTTTTATGCAAAGCCTGTAAAGATAACCTTGGAGGGATAAATGGTAGATATATCAAAAGCATTTGAAAAAGCAGGAGATAAATCATCTCCTCCGGAAGTGCAGGAATTGAGACTTGATCAGAAGATTGAATTGAAGATTGAAGAGTCATTGGATGATCATCTGTACATGTATCACATGCCCTATACCTATATTGCTGAGCAAATCCGCAAGGTAAGAACATTCATTTTCCACACACCTGCATGGTCTCAAAAAAAGATATTTATGGTGACCAGCTCGGTTCCCTCGGAAGGCAAATCGCTTATATCGGCAAACCTTGCAGTTTCAATAGCCAGGGGAGAGGACAAGAAAGTCATACTCCTTGAATGTGATTTGAGACGACCGTCTTTATACAAACTGTTCAGGTATCAACCTTCTCCAGGAGTGGCTGAGATACTTCAGGGTAAGAAGACCCTTGATGAATGTCTTATTAAAACACCTGTTGAGAGGCTCGAATTGCTGCATGCAACAAAAGAACCCCCGTCAAATCCATCCGAACTTCTGGAATCAAAAAACATGGCCCTTTTGTTTGAAGAAATAAGAAGGAGATTTCCAGAGAGATATATCATCATTGATACTCCTCCGGTACAGGCAACAGTTGATCCTAAAGTTATATCCAAATATGTTGACGGAATTATATTTGTAGTAAAATACCGGTATGCCAGACAGATGGATTATAAAGCATCAGTAACGGTCTTTCCAAAGGATAAGATAGTGGGGACAATATTGAATGCCGTAGATGCAATGCCGGCAACGATGTATAAATACAGAAAATATAATTATCACAAGTACTATTGATATAGACCGAAAGATACAATTTGTATTTTATATCGGCCTTGTTCCTGCCGATTAAACGGTTATATACCTTATGGAGATGGCATGCTGAACCGGTTAATTGACAGTCTTTTTCCTCCCGGATGCCTTATATGCGCAGCGGAAGAAGAGATTGAAGAGGGGGTTTGTAATAATTGTAGAATTCAGATGAAAAATGTGCCCGAGCCTGTCTGTGATGTTTGCGGCCGGCCAACCGGCACTTCAGGGATTTGTCTGTCGTGCCTCAGCAACACGCCGTTCTTTGATAAAATCGTTGCTGCATTTATATTCGACGGAAAAACAAAGGAGGCGATACATGCATATAAATACAGGGGCAAAACTGGACTTAAAAGGTATTTTGGAAAAATCATTCACGAATCTGTCATTAAAGCGGATATCAAACCTGATGTCATCACGTTTATCCCAATGCACTGGACAAGGCTGTTCGTTAGAGGTTATAACCAGTCTGCATTAATAGCAAAAGAACTGGCAAAGCGTACCGGAATAAAAGCTGATTTTCATACCCTGGTGAAGACTAGGGGTACAAGACCCCAGGCCGGCCTGGATAGGAAAGCAAGACGCAAAAACATTAAAGGGTCTTTTCTGGCAAAGGGGGTGAAAGGACTCAACGTTTTGGTTGTTGATGATGTTATCACAACAGCAGAGACAGCGGGAGCTGCTGCCTTTGCTCTTAAAAAAGCGGGTGCTGATAAAGTCTTTATAGCTGGAGTCGGGAGAACGATGCCATGGTAGAAATGAAAAAGAGCCCAAAGTATCTAGAGGAGATTACATTCAATGAAGAGGTAATGCCTTGGCAAAAGGGCAAAATAGACTTTTCTCATTCGGAGCTTTTTCTCGGCAGATACAGCAAAGACGACCTGACGGGCATAATGGAAAAAACAGGTCTTATGAATGTAATAAGGAAGAAGGGATATAAAGATATTATCATCACAATCTTAAGAGAAGATTTTACTTCAAGGCTTTATGTCAATTATGAGAGATTTGATAAAGAAACAAGGATTGTTGAACTGATATTAAGGGAAGGCATTTTCAGACCCAAAAAGGTCTTTATTCAACGTTACGATTTCAGCGCAGGCATGCCCATGATACTTGTCGAATGGCTTGCGCTTCAGGATCCGGCCGGATCTTTCTCACCGGAGAGGCCAAGGCTTCCCGGTCAGGCGTATCCTGGGCTTGGCGGACTCAGGAATCTTCAGGCGATGCTTTACTTCTTTGGGGAAAATGGCGGTAAAGACGCTGTTGTAGATGTCCCCCAGCATTATCATGCGGCAGTCATATATTCCAGGCTCTATTCATCTATCTATAAGAGGCTCTATTCGTTTTTTTCCCCGGTCGATGCCGGGCAGCTTGAAGCAATGTCTAGGGACCTTGTTGACAGACCTCTTGCCGACGTGTCTCTTGCCATATCAAACGGATGCCTGATAGATGTCAATACAAATGAGACCGGATTCTGGAGGCCGAGCGAGCAGATATATCCAACATCCAAACAGCTGCAGGAGTACGTAGATTCTGAAGAATACAGAGAGTTGGTCGAAGACAGCTTCAAAAACTCCAGGTATGCGATAGACTGGGAAAAGTTTGATAAACTTAGGCAACAGGGTTTATGCGATGAAACATAACTTTGCGGTTATCGGGCATGGAAGGGTCGGCGGTGCAGTTCTGGCACTGCTGGAGGATTCCGGGTACACCCCTGTATGGGTCGTCGAGGTCGAAAATTCCAATTCCCTTATCCCTGTTTATAAAACGCTGCCTGAAGATCCTCATGGCGCTGATATTATTTTCATTACTGTACCGGACGACTCGATATCGGATGTAGCTTCGGCTATGGCTTCTGCATGGAAGGACAAACTGAAGGGCAGGGTGGTCTTTCACATGAGCGGTCTTCATACATCGGACATCCTTGAGCCGTTAATAAAATATGGTGCAGAAACCGCCAGCTTTCATCCTTTGCAGTCGATCATGCATCCTGACAGTGCAAGAAAAGCCATTAAAGGAAGTGTCTTTACTGTGGAAGGTGCTCCTAAAGCCATTATGGCCGCGGGAAGGATTGCTGATAAGCTTGGAGGCGAAATCCTAAGAATAGCCAAGGAAGATAAGGTAATCTATCATGCAGCTGCAGTCGTTGCATCTAATTACATTACAAGCCTTGTTACCCTGGCTGAAGACCTTATGAGTGATATCGGCCTTAAGAGGGGACACATGCTTCCCCTGATAAAAGGTACTCTTGCCAACATTGAAGGCCATGGCAGGGCTGCACTGACAGGACCTATAAGAAGGGGAGACTGGGCTACCGTCGAGGGTCACATAAAGGCTCTTTCCGAGAAATATCCTGATATTATCGGCTTATACCTTGCACTCGGGAGATATACGTCGCGTATAGCAGGCCGGCCATGGAGGGCTCATGTTGGAAACCAAGCCAAGATCATTAGTCGGACTGAACTTGCTGTAAAGACTGATCGCATGAAGGAACGCGGTCTGAAAGTTGTATTCACAAACGGATGTTTTGACATCATTCATGCCGGCCATGTCCAGTACCTTGAACAGGCTCGAAACCTGGGAGATTGTCTTGTTGTCGGACTGAATTCAGACGACTCGGTAAAAAGGCTGAAAGGGATAACGCGCCCAGTAAATAACCAGCGCGCCAGGGCCGAGGTATTAGCCGCTTTATATGCTGTTGATTTTGTGTGTATTTTCGAAGAAGAAACGCCGTATAATCTGATAAAATCGCTCATGCCCGATGTCCTTGTTAAAGGCGGGGACTGGGATATTGATAAAATTGTCGGTGCCGACATAGTTACAGCTGGCGGGGGAAAGGTATATTCCCTGCCATTCAAAGAAGGTTATTCTTCAACATCTATCCTTGAAAAGGCGGGTAGAATCTGAGTAGGGAAATAGCATTTCCCGAGATCTTCCAGGCAGATGACTAATATACAGGCATGTTTTACTGAGACTTCCTGAACGAATTGGTATTTTCTGTTGGTTCTGTTTCTATATTCATTTCTTCTGGACTCTTATTAATAAGGGGTTCGGGCTCAATTTCCCTGGAATTTACTTCCCTTAAAAATCTTCTTAGCAGGGTTTCTTCGGGGTCTTTGACTTTTTTTAATGCCTGGGCAAGATCGATTCTACCTGCTGCATAGGTTTCGTGACCGCCGCCCGAGCCTATTCCATGGCATATCTTGTTTGCGAGGACACCTGCCATATGATTTGATCTTGTGGTTCGGATTGAAAAAAGAATGCCCCCATTGTGTCTTCCATAACACAGACACCACCTTATACCCTCGATCCTGATAAGTTCATCTGCAAATTCACCTATCATTTCAGGCCAGCCGATTCTTTCAACTTTTGCAACGACAGCATCTTCATAGATCATGGCACTTTTCAGTATTGAATAAAGCTCGTTAAAATACTCTCTCGGCAGTTTAGGATTCTCAATTTTTGCCAGTTTTTTTTGAAGAACATACGGATACAGAAAGGCGAAGGCCCTTTCATCCACTTCCGATGAAATCCTGCCGGTACCGCTTATATCGGTTTTTATCCCGTAAACAAGTGCTGTTGCAACCTTGCTGTCGATTCTTATACCGAGTGTGCGGATGTATTGTGTAATAATTGTGGATGTTGAACCCATCTCCTTGCGGACGTCTATGAATTCGGCATTCAAAGTCTGTTTTCTTATAGGATGATGGTCAATGACTATGGAAGCTGTCACGCCTTTGTTAAGATGGACATTGCCTGTATAAGGCTGGCAGTCCACAAAAGCAATTATCGAATAGTTCCTGGGGTTGATTTTGCTGGTGTGAACCATGTCTATGTCAAGAATCTGAACCATATTTTTATTTTCGGATCTTCCGATAATACCGCCATATGTAATGACAGACTGAACACCCATGGTTTTCTTGAAGATGTATTTGAGTGCATAAGCAGAGGCAATGCTGTCAGGATCAGGGTTGTCATGAACCATTATCAGGACTTTGCGTCTTCCCTTGACAATATTTAGAAGCTTTTCTTCCAGTTCCTGTTTTGTAATCACGTTCACTTCTCCAGTATGTTTTGTATTGTTTCAGCGACATGCTTTATATGGCTCCCCTGCCAGTAGAACCTGTTGCAATTCGGGCAGCTCATGAATGAGTCGACTGTGTTTAAAACATATTCGGGCACATGACCAGTTGCTTCTATTCTGTCTGCGGATACAAGGGGTTCGTTGCATATGATGCAGCGGGAAAATAGCGTTGATTGGCTGTTTAAAAAGAAATTATCGTTCACTTCCTTTATCTGTTCGGCAATATGGTTTGATTTTATAAGGAAATAGCCTTTTTGAGATGATAATCTTTCTGATTTGGTCAGAATTATCCTACCATCCAGACACCCTTCTTTGATCACGTCTTCTCTCATATTTTTCATATATAATGTATCAAATCCCAATAATCTAAGCCACTTTGCAAGTCTGCCAAGATTTTTATCGCATAAAAACCTTGGTCTAAGCCCTGAACGCATCCTTGATATGGCTTATGCTTCCTGTCACGTCTATCGCCAGGATATCAAACCTGACAGGGTGAACTGATATTTTATTTAATGTAAGGAATCCTTCGGATGCCCTGATAATGCGTTTCTGTTTTGATTCGGAAATCCACATAAGGGGGTGGTCGTAATCTTGAGATGAGCTTGCCTTAACCTCAATGAAAACTATGTAATCTTTGTCCCTGGCAATAATGTCAATCTCGTTTCCGTACCACCTGAAATTTCTTTGAATGATCTTAAAACCTATTTTTTTGAGATATGATGCAGCGGTATCCTCTCCCGCACGGCCTTTTTCGACCGACGTCCGGTTGATTCCGCCGGTTCTGCCGCCTCTAATCCGGTCAAAAAAATTCCTAATAAGGGATCTACTGCCACTCTCCATGGAATTCATCTCAGATTCTGTCTGCATTGACAAGAACACCTTTGAATGATTTTCTGTGTATGGGGCATGGGCCGAATCTGTATATAGCCGTATAATGATCTCTTGTAGGATAACCTTTGTGTATTCTGAATCCGTAACCGGGATAAAGACTATCCATATCGAGCATATGCCTGTCTCTTGTAACTTTCGCAATTATGCTTGCGGCGGAGATTGAGGGTTCAGTGGCATCTCCGCCTATAACCGGGATACATTCACATGAGAGGTTCGGTTTTCTGTTACCGTCTACAAGTGCATATAAAGGCTTAACCTTCAGATTGTTAACAGATTGTTCCATCGCCATCATGGTTGCTTTAAGAATGTTGATTTTATCGATCACTTGTTCGTCAACCATGGCAATGCCGCAGCTAACATCATCTGAAGACATAAGCAATTCATAAAGGTATTCACGTTTGGATGGGCTTAGTTTCTTTGAGTCCCTGACCATGTTTCTCAGAGGTGAGAAAGGAGATATTATTGCTGCCGCGGCTACAACAGGACCTGCCAGCGGTCCTCTTCCCGCTTCGTCAATACCACAGAGGGGCCAGACCCCTCTGGTTAATAGACCCTCTTCGAGAGCCATCTTCTACTGAGTAAGCTCCTTGAGCCTCGCTGACTTTCCTCTGAGTTCCCTGAGGAAATACAGCTTTGCCCTTCTGACTCTTGTATGGGTAATAACCTCAATCTTCTCCACATTCGGAGAGTGAACAGGAAATACCCTTTCAACACCAACTCCATGGGATACTTTTCTGACTGTAACTGTCTCTCGATTTGCTCCTCTGTGTCTTCCTATAACTGTGCCTTCGAAAATCTGTGTACGCTGTTTGTTGCCTTCAATAATCCTTGTGGAGACCTTTACCTTATCTCCTATCCGGAGCTCAGGCTGTTCGCTTTTCATCTGCTGCTTTTCAAACTCTTCCATGTAACCCATATGCTACCTCCCTAGAAGCCTATCTATCGCTATTGATACCGCCGACCGAACCGACAGGTGATTATAACCTGTTCCTGCATCTATTGGCTCGACGACTGCATCCGCTTTTTCAAGAAACCTGTCTGCAAGTCCCCATCCTGTTCCGAAAACCAAGCATATATTTTCTTTAATTATCCTTTTTTTCAGGTCAACCCAAGAAATGGCGTTATTAAAACTCCTTGCGGATGTAACAACAATCAACGGATTATCATCAGCCTTTATCTCGTCGATGGTCTCAGCCAGTCGTACAACTTCAAAGGCTTTTTTTCTCAGGGGATTATATTGCCCCCCACAACCAGTCCGCCAATGTGCCATTAACTTCTCTGCAAAATCCCGTTGAACCTGATACGGATGAACGATATAGAGCTTATCTATACCATATGTCAAGCAAACTCTTGCCAGATCATGCAGATCAAGGTTTGTAATGGCGGTTGTAACCTCTTCGCCGTTTTTGTCCATGCATGGATAATGGAGAAGGGCTATACTCAGCATCATTCTTCCTCTAGCAGTTTTCTGTCTGAATCATTAAATATATGGGAATTGAAAAGGTCAGGGCGTTGTTTCCGGGTTTTCAAGAGAGACATCTTTCTTCTGAACAGGCGAATCATTTCATGATCGCCTGAAAGCAGGATTTCAGGGACCTTGATGCCCATAAATTCAGGAGGTCTTGTATAATGCGGGTGTTCCAGGAGGCCATTATAGTGAGAATCACCCGAAAGAGCGGTATCCAATCCCAATACTCCAGGTATCAGACGGATAACGGCGTCGGTTATTGCCATTGCAGGTATTTCCCCGCCTGTAAGCACGTAATCACCGATTGAAAGCTCTTCATCTACAAACAGCTCAGTTACTCTTTCGTCAATGCCTTCATAATGACCGCAGATTATAGTTACTGTTTCCATCCGGCTTAACCGCAAGGCATCGGCCTGTGTGAAGAGAGACCCTCTTGGCGTGGTCAGGATAACATGCCCCTTGTCGATATAAGAGGAAAGGGCATCGGCAACCGGTCCCGGTTTCATGACCATTCCTCCGCCGCCTCCATATGGGGTGTCATCGACTACCTTGTGGGGACCTTCCCCGAATTTCCTCAAATCTGTCAGGCTTATTGCAACCTGTCCCCGGGACACAGCCCTTTTAATGATGCTTTCTTCAAAAATGCCCTTAAACATACCTGGGAAGAGTGTGATTATATTGATTATCATGAGACACCTCAGGAGAGGTCCAGAATTTCTTCGATACTTTCTGTATCAACAATCATTGTATTCGTTTCGATTGATATTTTTTTTATCACGCAGTCTGTACAGGGGATCATGTACTGCTTGATTTTATCAACGACAAACACATCATTGCTGCCTGTCGGAATAATGGAGACAATCTCGCCCAGTTCGCGGTTCTTTAAGTCAAGAACCTTCATGCCGATAAGATCAACCCAGTAAAATTCATTAACTGAAGGTTCAGGCAGCAATTTGCTGCTGATATACACATACTGTCCCTGGATCCGCTCAACCTCCGAAATGTTGCTGATTCCTTCAAGCTGCAGAACAAAACCGTTTTTCCTTTTTTCAAGAGATATGAGATTTCTAGGTATACCTGATTCTCCAATTATATATTGCTTATATTGATTGAATGAATTCCCGAGCGGTGTAATCCACATTTTGCCTTTCAGGCCGTTAGGGGCTTTCACCCTTCCAACGGCTAAGACATCCTGCTTCATTTGTTATTCAATTATCTCCAGGACAGCCCTTTTCCTGATCTTGGTTGAAGCCGCGGTCAGAATGGTACGCATAGCCCTGGCGGTGCGGCCTTCTTTTCCGATTACTTTTCCAAGGTCTGGTTTTGCTACCCTGAGTTCTATGACAGAGGTGACTTCTCCTTCAATTTCAGTGACCTGAACAGCTTCCGGATCGTCAACGAGCGCCTTGGCGATATATTCGATTATATCCTTCAACATAGCCACCTCCACAGGAGCGTTAGTAATTATTAGGCAGAGAATCCTTTTTCTTTGACAAGTTTTTTTACTGCCGGGGACATCTGTCCGCCTTTTTCAACCCAATATTTTATCCTGTCTATGTTAAGATTTATGCTTTCTTCCCTGTTCTGCGGGTTAAAGAAACCGACTGTATCAAGGGTCCGGCCGTCCCTCCGTGTTCTCGAATCCAAAACAACAACCCTGTAAAAGGGCTTTTTCTTTGCGCCGCAACGGCTCAGCCTGATGCTTAGTGACATTAAGTATTCCCTCCGGTTTAATCTTTTTGGCATGACATATATTCAAACCCAAAGGCTGTCAAGATAATTGCAGCAGATAGATATAACATATGACTACATCAATCGTATAATAATGTTTGCCTGCTATGAATAATGCACTTGAAAAAAAGAGTGCTCAAAGATATTGAGAATGCCTGAAGCTATTTATTATTCATCAAGGGGGTTCGTTCAACGGCAGGACGCTGGCCTTTGAAGCCATGAATGTAGGTTCGATTCCTACACCCCCTGCCAGCATTCCTGCAGTCCATTTACAAACAGCTATGTTGTGATTTTCCGGTTCTGGTAGTCCGAATAGTTTACCACGATCCGATCGTAGTCCTCGTCCATAAGCGGCGATGAAATCATGAAATCGGCGGTGGAGCGGTTGCAGGCAATCGGTATGTTCCATACTGCGGCCATTCTTAAAAGAGCCTTGATGTCTGTATCGTGAGACATGGGTTCAAGCGGGTCCCAGAAAAAGATCATAAAATCGATCTCACCTCCTACTATCATTGCGCCTATCTGCTGGTCGCCTCCCAGCGGACCGCTCTGGAGTTTCTTCACCTTTATTCCGAGGACTTCCTCCAGCAGCCTTCCCGTCGTACCTGTTGCGAATATCCTGTGCTGGGCAAGTAGGTCCCGGTTGAATTTGGCCCACTCAAGCATTTCGACTTTCTTGTTGTCGTGAGCGACAAGTGCGATCTTTTTTTTCTTCGACATTTTGATTGTATTATATGTCACTTTTAACATCTCCTGTTAAAGCCCGAATGCGGCCTTGAGCTTCAAAGCCTCTTCGCTCTTGCCCTGGATTTTGAGTTTGCCCTGCATGAAGGCCATTTCCACTTTTTTCTTCCTCAGCAGGATTGCAGCCCAGGTCCCGGCAGGGGCTGAAATTGTAAACACTGCATCATCCGGGAGCGAACCTTCCGTAAGCTCGGCCTTGCCGTCTTTCACCTTCATTGTGAACTTCATCGAAGCTGCGCTTCCTTCAGACGTCAGCTGAAGACCCATGACCGTTGACCACCCCTCGGCTGCCTCAGGATTGAATCTTTCCGCAAGCTCCTTGGTCAGCTTTTCCGCTTGGCACGCATACTGCTCCGTATTGCCGCCGATGCCCAGCATCTCGAATATATTTTTCTTAGGCATCTTCCCTATGACGTTCTTTGCACGGTTGTAACATGCGACCAGCGCAGGTATTTTAGAATCGAGTTCCGACAGGTACACCTCGCGGTGGAGCCTGTTTGATTTCTGTATGGCAATGGAAAACCTCAGGATATACCTCCCTTCTTCCGCCGAGAGCAGCGGCTTTTCCTTTCCAAGAATTGAGTTGATGAAATTCCGGGTCGAACCCTTGAAGCCCTCGCCCCAGTCATCAGATGTATCGAAATGTTTCCATGAACCGTTAAACAGGCTTACGGCAGGGCCTTCCTTGAGCAGGCCCGTGCAGCGGTTGATTATGATTATGCCATTTGTGCCGCTTATTTCAATCCATTCATCATTGCCGTAATATCTGGACGGGATTGCAAGTTCATTCCCATAAGTATATTCGCACATGCCATATTTCATACCGTCCTTGTGCTTCCACATTATGACTGCGGGGCTGTCGATTATGCCGTCAATATAATCTATCCATGAAACCACCCTGTCGATGTCGCCCAGAAGAAACCATGAAGTAGCCCAGAGGTGATGGCCGTGGTCGAATGTCTGAAGACCTCTCCCTTCCTGACCTTCCTTGATCCGCCAGGCCCAAGCTGACGCTGGAACCTCCCAGCCGCCCGAACCGCCGCTGATTAGTTTAATCCTTATATTGTGCGGCGTCCCTATTTCACCCTCTTCGATCAGCTTTTTTGCCAGCAGAGTAGGGGGGTAGAAGACATAGTTGTCTGAGACCTTGAGAATTTTTCCGGCCATTTTTGCAGCAGCTATCATGGCGTCTGCCTCGGCCAGGGTGTTTGCCATGGGTTTCTGGACCGCCACATGCTTGCCTGCGGCAAGCGCTTTTATCGTCATTTCCGCATGCATCATGGTCGGCGTCAATATCTCGACTGCATCTATATCGGAATCCGCAAGCACCGCATCAAAGCTTGTGTAATGCTTTCGGATGTTCCATTCGGCCTTTCGTCTTAAGGCGGTCTCTTCATTAGTATCGCAGATTGCAAGAATCTGTGCGTCCTTGTTTCCGACATAACCAGGATAGTGGACATCCGCTATCCTGCCCAGACCTACAAGAGCCACATTGATCATGACATTCCCCTCCCTTAAAGGCCGATTTTATGATGTTCGGCCTGTACGCGTTCACACCAGTTGCCGACATTCCAGTCTCCGAAAACCCCCATGCCGCCAAGCTCATCCGGACCGTTATATACAGGCACATGGACAAGGGACAGTCCTTTGAACGCATGGGCCTCGGCCAGTGCATTATTAAGCTCTTTGACGGTATAGCCCCCGAATATGCCCTTGACGCCTTTGACCGAATTGGCCATTGCCACATAATCAACAGCTACCGCGTCGTTTGTTTTATATTCTTTTGAGTACTGGGCGTATTGCAGGCCTGATATCGCCGCCATCCTGCGGTTGTCGAAAACAACTATCATGCCTTTTGCCCCGTGCTGGACACCGTCTATCAGGATTTGGGGGTTCATCGTGAAGCTGCCGTCTCCGCAGAAAGCTATAGGATAGACATCCGACATCGCGCCGATCAATACCCCAGATGAGGCAAGCCCCATGTATGATGCGCCGGTATCCGTGAAGGTCTGGCCCTCCACTTTATCTTCAACGATCTGGAAGCCGTTCGCCTGAACGTCTCCGGCATCGAAAAGCTTTATTGCCCCTGCAGCATCAGCAAAGTCGCACACAGTCTTTATCGCCACGGGTTGTGTAAGCACCTTTCGTTTCCAGACGACATCCGTAAGGCCGGGGCATGAATAGCGTTCGTTTTTAAATGCGATCCATTCAGAGCGTTTTTTTATAATGGCCCTAGTCCATGCACCCTCTTTTTTGCCTGCGCATGTCTCGGTCAGGGATTCAATGAACGCCTTCAGATTGGACTTTGCGTCTCCCGTGATTGCGATCGTTTTATTGTAGTGGAAGGCGTGGACAGGATTGATATTGAAGTTGATGATGGTCTTTGCTTTTTTCCAGGCGGTTCCCGAGCAATCCCACTGGCAGGACGGCGCGAGCTCCGATGATTATGACAAGGTCGGCCTCGTTCATGACATAATTGCCGGAAATGGAGCCCTTGGAGCCGCCGACCGTCATGTAGCGCTTCTCAGAATAAGGGACAATTCCTGAGGCGTTCGGTCCTGAAACAATTGCCGCATCGATAAGGTTTGCGAGTTCGACTATTTCCCTGCCGCAGCCCCTGGCGCCCTGGCCTATCTTTATTGTTATCTTCTGTGCAGTCTTAACGGCATCGACTGCATCGAGAAAAATATTGGTTTCAGCGCATTCGAGAAGGGGAATATCAACCCTTGACGGCAATTCCGAAAGGTTGAAATTTTTAAGTACTGCAGGCTGGACATTCATGGGCGCCAGCATGAAAAATGGCTGGGCGAACTGGGCGCTTGTTGTGATGGCGCCGGCCCTGAGAGCTGAAACAACCGACCATGGTTCATAAACGGAATATGCCTGGCCCATACGGCTCATCATTTTAAGAAACAGTCCCTGTTCGTTTCCTGGAATCTGCTGCATGTTGAAGCCTTCGTCCTGGGTTGTCTCGTCGCCGTAGATATGCCAGACTCCGGCACCGTTTGACGCGGCGGCCAGCGATCCGGCAAATGCGTGCATGGCGCCTGGACCTATGGAGGTGATCATGGCGGCGGTCTCTCCAGTCACCATTTTAAGAACCGTTACTGCATGTGCGCCTGCAGTCTCGTGCCTGACATTAAATGTCCTCACGAGTCCCCGCCTCTTCATAGACCCTCAAGACTTCAGCAATATCGGTGGTTCCATGGCCGAAGATGGCGCAGAATTTAGTTACGCCCTGTTTCAAAAGGCCCAGTACGATTGCTTCGGATACACTTATATCGTCAAACTGGGGGATTGAATGTGCGGCAATCGCATTGTCTATTCCCCCGCATTTTGCTATTGCAGCCGCACGTCCCTGCCTGTTCATCTAAATCCTCCCCTTTATGGCATCCCTGATGCCTGCTGGCAGGCTTTCGATATCAAGAAGAGGAAGAACACCGGGAAAAGCGAGAAGGGGCCTTATGACTTCATCTTCAAGACCGCTAATTATATGATCCAACGGTTTATGTGTTGCCTCTGAAACCCCGAAGAAAAACTTTCTGCTCTGCTGCTGTGATTCCTCTCTGTGCGGGGGGTAACCCTTGCCGAATCCCTCAACTGAAAAGAGTTTGTCGAAGATAAATTTAAGATTTACATCGCCCGCCCAGCCATAGCCTACAAGAAGCGGCAGGCTTATGCAGTTGCCGCCGTTTATCTTGCCGAAGAGCCATGCATCAAGGTCGTTTGAAATAAGTCCGCACATGACCCCCGGGTACTGTAGCGCGGAATTGAGAAATCCCAGTCCTGTGCCGCACCCTCCGACTACCATATCGACACTGTTTGTTCCGAGAAGAAGCCCGGCAAGCAGCCCCGTCTGTATATACGTCAATTCGGGTTTTTCATCCGCCGACTTCATCCCTGCATTGATGATTTCATGCCCGTGGCCTTCAAGGGCGGCCATTATATCCGGGTTTTTAACAACCGCGCTGATTTCACTGATCACTGCTATTTTCATATTCCTCTCCTTTGCTAGAAAACTATTTTCCCTGTACCCCACCCCTCTTTTGCTGAAAGAGATTATCTCATCCTTAACAGGAGGATGATGGGGGAGGCTGATTGCTTTATCATGTCTTTTTATTTAATCCTGCCCACTGTGCAAGTCCCGAAGCAGCGGCAACCCATTCGCCTACACGGGTAAATACCGGGATGCCAACCTTCATAATGGCCGAGCTCATTTTATCGGAGTATGTGCCCCCTGTGGAACAGCATACAATAGGCTTGAGTTTCCTGGCATTTATTTCGGCGAGACGTTCAACGATGCTTTCGTCCAGCGGCGCATTCTGAAATACAAAGAAAGGCATAATTATATCGACATTCTCATCTGCAATAAGGGTCTCGATAACAAACTCATAATCAGCGCCTGTGGCTGAACCCGTTACATCTACAGGGTTCTCGACTATATAGAAGAAGCTGAATTTATCACGCATTAGGATAAATGATTCCCTGCTAAGTGTAACCAGTTCAAGCCCTTTGGATGGAAAAAGATCAATTGCATTTACCATCGGGCCTGCGCCGTTTGAAACCAAAGCAGCCCTGTTTCCTTTTGCGGCCGGTTGCAGAGCAAGCGTTACACAAGCCGCATAAAGCTCGTGGAAATTCTCCGTAAGAATTACACCCCCCTGCTCAAGCGCACCCTTGTATATCTCATAGCTGCCTCCATAGGCGCCCGTATGTGAGACGGCTGCGTGGGCTGATATTTGATTGCGGCCGGTCTTGAATACAACAACCGGTTTCCCTGCTGATCTTGCGGTTTTTACTCCTTCAAGGAATTTCCTGCCGTCACCCAGGCCTTCGAGATAGCTGCCGATCACCTTTGTTAATGGATCACTCGCAAGGTATGCAATCAGATCGCCCTCATCCACATCGACGCGGTTGCCGTAGCTCACCATCTTGCTGACGCCAATGTCGGCCGCATTTTCTAAGAACGCACAGCCCCACGTGCCGCTTTGAGTAATAAAGCTCACCGGTCCGCCGCCGGGACGTTTAAGTCTGCCTCTCGGGTAAAAGAATGAATCGAACTTGTTGTTTCCGTCAAAACTGCCTATGCAGTTCGGTCCCACTATCCTGACGTCGTTTTCGCGGGCAAGAACGCTTATCCTGGTTTCAATCCCGGCACGTTCGCCGCCCAGTTCCTTGCCGCCGCCGGAGACGATGAAAGCATTATGCACTCCCTTTTTCCCCATTTCGACAATAATGTCAGGGACAAGTTCAAGTCCTACGCTTATGACGACCATCTCAGGTATTTCAGGGAGGGCTGAAAGGGAAGGGTAGGCTTTCAGGCCGAGAACTTCGGCTGCCTTAGGGTTGACAGGATAGACAATTCCCTTGAAATCCAGGTTGATAAGCGAATCCAGGATCGTAAAGCCGATTTTGCCCGGGGTGTTGGACGCGCCTATCACGGCAACACTCTTCGGATTAAAAAAACCGGTCATATGCTCGATACGCGGCTCCTCTGATGAAGAAGTTTGGGCTCGCATCACCTTCTGGGCGATCACCATTTTTGCATCGACTACCTTGCATCCTTCAGGCGTAGCTATGAGAGGGTTGAAGTCAATCGATTCATACTGGCCGGCAAAATCGGTGCCGAAGGATGTAATTGCGAAAATTGCATCCACTATTCCATCAATATCAAGTGCAGATTTACCTCGATAGCCGCTCAATAACGGCCATGCTTTTAATGTCCCAAGGGTTTGAAGGATTTCCTTTTTTGACAGTGGGATCATCCTGAAGACCACGTCTTTCAAAAGGTCGGTGAATATGCCCCCAAGGCCTATCATGACCGTGGGTCCGAATGCGGCGTCATGCTGGAGGCCGACTATGATTTCCGTTCCCTGAGGAGCCTGTTCTTCAACAAGTATTCCCCGGTAGCCTTCAACATTCTGTTTCTTGAAGGAGGAGTCCATTTCGATGAAGGCCTTGTAAATTTCTTCTTTTGAAACAAGATTGAGCCTGACACCATGCAGTTCGGTTTTATGAAGGGTATTCTCAGATGAGAGTTTGAGGACAACCGGAGGATTGATTTCTGAAGAGAACCTGACAGCTTCTTCAGGGGTTTTGCACAGTTTGCCCATTGGCACAGGCGCACCGTAAACCCTTAGGATTTGTTTCAGTTCATCCTCGGAAATCACTTTTGCGACTGATTGTCTTAATTCTGATATGCGCTTTAAAAGTACATCTTTCATTTGCAGGCGTCCGATTTTTGTGCGGCTTCAATATTCTGCCTTATGTATTCGGTTGATATGGGGGGAACGAAAACACAGGCGATCATCAGGGGTTCGTCGCCCGTATTCATGGTTTTATGGGGAACGCAGGGTGGTGCATAAATGGCGACGCCCGGTTTGATCTCGTATTCGACGCCCTTGAGCCATGCCTTGCCCCTGCCGGACATGAATATCATGAGTTCTCCTGAATCATCATGCATGTGAATATCCGTGCATCCGCCGTTTGGTGCAAGGGTGGAAACAAGAAAAGTGAAGCCTCTTACTTCCGGGTTGATGTCAGGGGATAAAATCACCTTGAGTTCCCGTTCAAAAGGTTTGCCGACCTTGCCTGCAGGAAAATCATTGAAATCAACGTAAGGCATAATCACCTCCTGGTATTGGTTGCATATAAGACAACCATAATGCGCTATTGTCAATAATCATTTCTTCCATGTGCTGTATGGACACCTGGCCAGATTTGCATTGAGATATCTCGAATCCTGCGAAACCTCTGCGCCTATCCATGACGGTTTTTCAAACGGCTGGTCTTCATTTTCAAGTTCGAGCTCTGCTACGACAAGTCCGGCGTTCCTGCCGTGAAATTCGTCCACTTCCCATGTGAAACCTTTATATTCGACTAGATGGCGTGTTTTCTCGATCACTTCACTTCCGCAGAAAAGCCCGATTAACTCCCTGGCATCATCGGCAGGTATCTCATACTCGAATTCATGCCTGGAAATTTGCGACTTGCTCTTTTTTAAAGTCAGAAAGGCACGGTCGTCCTGGACTCTTACCCTTAATGAAAAACCGTTGGTCGGGAAATAGCCCTGGATAACATCAAGGCTTTTCCGTGAAGGTTTCCATGTCATATCGTTGACAAGAAATTTGCGTTCAATCTCTGTTCCCATTATTCCCCCGTTTCAGATCTTCCGGTTAAAAATCCTGAGGCGGCCATTAGCGATAAAAGTCCTGGACCATGCAGCATTGCTGCAAAAGCAGCGATGACAGCCATTTTTCTTGTATTCAAGAAACCTGATCTGAACGCAAGAAAGATTGACAGTATGGATGAAGGCAGATTGATAAGCAATGAACTTGCCAGGCCAGGGACATACCGCTTGAAAATAATTAAACCGGCAAGGTGCGGTATTACATTTATGAGCATGGTAGTTGAGGCAACGAGCATGACGGTAAGGCGTCTTGCGGCCTTTAGCGGAAGGATGGCCACAACTAAGGGAATGAGGGTGACTGTTATCAGGGCCAGTCTGTACTGGGGCCAGGATGGGACAATATCTTTGTGGCCGTATTTTGAAAGACGTTCTTTTATGACAGGGAGGAACGGGTCAAGGGTAAAGGCCTCTTCGATGTTGTGCATGGTAATGCTGAACGGTACGAACCATCTTGTCAGCATCAATATTGTTTTTGCCTTCACTATATTCTCCCTGTCATTAAAAGGCATATCTGTATTAATCATTATCGTACATCATTTATAGCATCCTTAGCTTTTTGTTGCACCAAAATCCCCTGCCTGATAGTTCTCCTGCAATGCTGGAAAACATTCAATGATTGACTCATTAAACTGCGATTATGCCCGGGAAATTGATACCCGGAAGGAAAGATAGTTTTTTATGGCTTGTGCGGCCGTTTAAAGAGCGAGCTCTTCATCTGCCAGTATTTCACCACTTCGGCTGATAATAATCTTCCTAAGGGGAATCTTCACGCCGGAACGCTCAATGGCCTCGATTGCTGCATGGAGGAACCCGCTGCAGCACGGGACTTCCATATGAACTACTGTCAGGCTTTTCGGGCGGGCCCCTTTAAGAATCTGTGCAAGTCTGTCAACGTGTGCTTCTATATTGTCAAGTTTGGGGCAGCCTATCGCAATGGTGCGGTCTTTCAGTATCTTTCCGTGCAGGTATGGATATGCAACTGCAACGCAGTCGGCCAGCAGCACCAGGTCGCTATTTTTCAAGAACGGCGCCTGCGGGCCCAGGAGCTGGAGTTTTACCGGCCAGTGCCCGAGCCGGCTGGCCGCTGCCCCTGCAGGCTCAATGTCTTCACGGCACGGGGTCTTCTTCAGTTCCATCATGGCCGACGATGGACACCCACAGGCTAAAGCCTCGGGTTTTTTATCTTCGGCTTTTATATTCTGCATCTGCCTGACGGATTTTTCATCAAAGTCATCAGCGGGCCTGTTGATAATCTTTAATGCCCCTTCCGGACATTCGCCGATGCATGCGCCAAGTCCGTCGCAAAATATATCACCCACGAGTTTCGCTTTGCCGTCGACAAGCCTGAGAGCGCCTTCTGCGCATGCCAGGCAGCACTGGCCGCAGCCGTTACACTTTTCCTCGTCGATAGTGATAATCTTTCTTGTGTGTTTCATGCCGAGCCTCCTTTTATTGTTTATAAAAAATATAGTGCATCAACCGGAAAAAATATTTGACTTGAATCAATTATAAACACAAATTGCGGGATTATATCGAGATTAAACTATGGACAAAGGCTGAGCCGTATGATTAAACAAAAACACCTTTTTGAAACCATATAAAATCGGCCGGTTAGGCATTAGGGGGATGATATGGACAGGATTCCGCAGCATGGCATCGAGAGGCCTAAGGTTCTTGAAATGCTCAAGGGATTCAGTGGTGAAGATGCAAACTTCCGCGAAAACAAAACCTGGAGCCTGGTTTACTACCTGAGTGACGAACATACGGATTTTCTCAAGCAGGCCTATGGCATGTATTTCAGCGAAAACGCCCTCAATCCGATTGCATTCAAAAGCCTCAAGCGCATGGAAACCGAGGTTGTCAAGATGGCGGCCAATCTTCTGAACGGTGATGAAAAGGTTGTCGGCACCATGACTTCGGGCGGCACCGAGAGCTGCCTGCTCCCGGTAGTTACATACCGTGAATATGCAAAATCAAAACGTTACCTGCCGTTCAGGCCTGAGATGATTGCGCCTGTGTCAATACACGTCGCATGGGAAAAGGCTGCGAAATATTTCGGTATCAAGATGGTGCATGCCCCGCTGGGGAAAGACCTGAGGGTTGATGCAAAAGCGGTGGAAAGGCTTATTAACAGAAATACAATCATGATCGTGAGTTCTGCGCCTTCATATCCCCATGGCGTGATTGATCCCATATACGAACTCGGAGAGATTGCTCTCAGACATGACATACCTCTTCATGTGGACTCCTGTCTGGGAGGGTTCCTCCTTCCGTTCATCGAAATGAATGGTCTGCATGTCGACCCTTTTGATTTCAGGGTCCCGGGTGTAACCTCGATATCGGCTGATTCCCACAAGTATGGTTTCAGCGCAAAAGGCTCATCGGTACTGCTTTATAAAGATATGAACTATATGAAACACCAGTTTTTCATATTCGCGGACTGGCCGGGCGGGGTGTTTGCATCACCTGCAATGCTCGGCACGCGTCCCGGCGGAGCGATTGCAGCTGCCTGGGCGGCTATGAATGCGCTTGGAATTGACGGCTATAAGGCTATAGCAGCAACAATTATGGAAACGACTGTTAAGCTTAAAAAAGGCGTTGAGGCAATCCCCGGGCTCAAGGTCCTCGGGAAGCCTGCGATGAGCGTCTTTGCTTATACCTCGACTGACAGGGACTTGGATATATTTGCCGTGGGCGATATGCTGGAGGAAAAGGGCTGGCTTATCGACAGGCTGCAGAATCCCAACGCGCTTCACTGCATGGTTACGCCGAGGCATTCAACTATAACGGATGTCTATCTGAAGGATCTTGCGGATGCAGTGAAGCATGTAAGGGCGCATCCCGAACTGGCGGTAAAGGGCAATGCGGCCATGTATGGAATGATAGCGAATATCCCTTTCAGGAAGCTTATCAAAAACGAGGTCATGAAAATGATGCTCGGTCTCTATGGGCCTGAGTGCAAGATGCCGTCTCTTGAAAGTGATCCTTCAAAGCAGACATTGATCGATAAGGCTACACCGGTCGTACTTAAAATAATTAGAAGAATCAAAAGGAGTTAGAATTTCATGGCAGAATTTAAAGAAAGACTTGATGCGGATGCCATAAGAAAATATGAAAAAGAGAACGTCCTTTATCCATGGGTCGCCCAGAAGGCTGTAACCCCGGTTATTGTGGACAGGGCATCCGGTAATTATTTCTGGGATTCGTCGGATAAAAAATACCTGGATTTCAGCTCCATGTTCGTATTCAGCAATCTGGGACATGCCGATCCCCGAGTGGTAAAGGCCATTTCGGCTCAGGCGGAAAGGCTGCCCGCGTGCTCGTCTTCTTTTGCCACAGAGCCGAAGGCCAGACTTGCAAGGCTGATTGCGGAGGTGACGCCCGGCGACATTAAAAAGACCTTTTTTTCAACAAGCGGGGCCGAGGCGAATGAAGGTGCCATAAAGGTTGCCAGGTTTGCAACAGGCAAGCAGAAGATAATTGCCCGGTTCAGGAGCTATCACGGTTCCACTTACGGGGCCATGGCGCTGACAAACGATTTCAGGAACTGGTCGACCGAACCTGCCATTCCCGGGGTTGTCCACTGTCTTGACCCTTACTGTTACCGCTGTCCTTTTGGAATCACCTATCCGGGTTGCGACCTGCAGTGCGCAAAACATGTCGAGGATGTCATCAGGTTCGAGGGCGGCGCCAAAAGGATTGCAGCTTTTATCGCGGAACCGGTGGTCGGGGCAAACGGGATAATCGTACCGCCCGACGGGTACTGGCAGAAGATACGTGAAATCTGCGACAAATATGAAATGCTAATGATGGTGGATGAAGTAATGGTCGGTTTCGGCCGTACCGGCAGATGGTTTGCAATTGAGCACTGGAATGTGGTTCCCGATGTCATAACCATGGCAAAAGGCATAACATCAGGTTATGTACCGCTGGGTGCGACAAGCGTAAGTGAAAAATATTCAAAAATTTTTGAAGAAGTTCCATATGTACACGGACATACGTACAGCGGCCATGCCCTTGCCATGGCAGCGGGTGTTGCAACCATTGAGGCTTATAAGGAGGACAGACTGATAGAGCGTGCCGCAAAAATGGGCGAATACCTGATGGAAAAGGCGCTTGAACTTATGGATAAACATCCGTGTGTCGGCGACGTCCGCGGCAAAGGGCTTTTTGTCGGACTTGAACTTGTCAAGAACAGGAGAACCAAAGAACCGATGCATGAAATGCTGTTCGAAGGGCCGAGACCTCTTACTGCCAAGATGAAGGTGCTTGCCGAGGCGATGAAAAACGGCGTCTACTGCCTGCCCGGTGTGGCAAGCGTGATCATGTTCGCGCCGCCCCTTACCATTACAAAGGACGAAATCGACTTTGCAGTGGAGGTATTTGACAAGGCGCTGCTCGTTGCAGACGCCGAAGTTGAATAAAACATAATCCAGAGAATTGGCCGGGCTTGGCCATATTCTGAGCATGGTTGAAATCTCGCCATTTCTGAGATTTTTAAAGATCGATGATTAACCCGATGGATTTTTATAAAACCTTCTTAACATGATATTAATTCATATATGAAAAATTGCTGTAAAAAAGCCAAGATATATGGTATTTAATTTGCAGCATTTCTGTAAAACTTTATATTTGAGGAGGGTTTATGAAGAAACTGTTTATCTATCTGTCTCTAACAATCATCATTATTATTTCGGGATGTCTGCCGACGCCTGAGAATACAGAGATTGTAGTATCGGACGGCATCACCAGCAACGGTGACAGCACTGAACCGGAAATCGCACCCAATGCCACGGTCTATCAGATCGAACAAAAGGACAAGCAGTCCTTCTTCAAGTTTATCCTTGGCAAGAAACTGAGCGGCATGCAGGTTCAGTTTTATGCCCGGCCTGTCGGTTCGGGTGATGATGCCTGGATACAACTGGGTGATGCGCCGGTCATAACAGACAGCAAAGGAAAGGCCTCCCTTGACGGCCTGAGAAAATGGCTGACGGGGTTTGCTCTCTGCTCTGCGCCTCTTGACCTCCAGCTCAGGGCTGACGTGCTGTTCTCCGGCGGGAAAACGGTTTCTGACACCATGGGGCTTGTCAGGGTTCTGGGAAGCCAGAATTCTTTATGCGTGGAATTGAATCTCGACAGTATCCCGAGGCCCAATCCGCAGATTGTCGTCTCGGATCATGATAACACCCTGCACGCGACCGGCGGGCTTAACAGCATCACCGATGTCATAAACTTCCTCAACTTCACCAAGGGCGACTGGCCGCTTGTTGACGAGTATGTCGTACCTTCTGTAAAAAAGCTTCGCGATGAAGGCAAAGACTTCATTATTGTCACGGGCATGCCGCTCGAAACCAGGGCGCTGTGCAGGCAGCAGATGATAAATCACTTCGAGGCGGGCACCCTGAGGACAATTCCCATCATTGTAAAAAGTGATCTTCCTTATGCTGAAACCAACGAATATAAGGCTGCCGCTCTAGGCACAATAAAGAAACTTTACGGTGACGGCAAGGTCCTGGCTATGGTGGGCGATACACCGCATGAAGACGGCTACGGCGCCATTGCGAACAGGATTTTCTACATCCCGTTCAAGGTCAATTATTTCCTGAATCCGATGAAAGATCTTGACACACAGGGATTCGACTTCATCACTCCCGACAGCATTGCCTGGGACTGGTCGCAGGTTATGGCTGACATAGCTTCAGGCGACACGGTCACCAACACATATCTGCGCAATGACACAGGGTTCCTCAACATCGCACACAGGGGCGGGTCGGACCTGAGGCCTGAAAACACGCTTGAGGCATTCCGTAACGGCATAGCCGAAGGCGCTGACGGTTACGAACTCGACCTTCAGCTTACCAAAGACGGATACATAGTCGTTTCACACGATACGACTGTGGACAGGTGTACTGACGGAACGGGAAGCATTAATGACATGACGCTTGCCGAGGTCAAGGAGCTGGATGCGGGTTACCGGTTCACAACCGACGGTGGCGCGTCATACCCTTACCGCGGACATGGGATACAGATACCGACCCTCGAAGAGGTGCTCAATGAACCTGCGCTTATGAATTCGCCTGGCGTAATCGAGATAAAGCAGCTCGACGAGGGGCTGTCGGACAAGCTGCTCGATATGATAGATGCACACGGAATCAAGGATCATGTCATCATCGAATCGTTCGATTCAGCTGCCCTTGCAGATGTTAGAAATGAGATAGAGCTGAAAGGCCTTGACGTAATCACATCATTCAGCCAGGCCGAGATCATCAGCTTCTTCCTGACCCCGCTTTCCGTGATGCTTGCCAGCAAATACGAGCCGCCTGCAAAGGTCCTGCAGGTCCCGCTGGAGTTTGCGCTCGGCGGTCTCAACGTGACCGTCATAAACGATCCTTTCATGCTAAAGGCCAGATATCTGGGGCTCAAGGTCCATGCATGGACAATAAACGACGCTGCAACAATGCGCTCTCTCATCAATGACAAGAAGGTCGAGGCCATAATGACGGACGAGCCAGGCATATTAAAAGGCGTAACGGAAGAATAACAGAATTTCATTGCTATATGAAAAAGCCGCTTCCTGTATCAGGAAGCGGCTTTTTATCTTATAACCGGCCGTTTAAGATATCTGCTGGAATCATCAATCCCAGTTTCTGTAATCGAGATAGTCGTACTTTTTGAGGAACCTTGTCGGCAGGGCCAGTGCGTCCTTTCTGAACGGAGGGGCGAGCTGCATGCCGTCGACAACGAACTCGAGGACTGTAGGCTTGCGGCTCTTGATGCATGAGAGGAATGCATCCTTAATGTCTTCGGCGCGCTCAACGCGCACTCCCTGGGCTCCCATTGCCTGTGCAACAGGCGCGAAGCTCTCCGGATTGGGGATGTCAACCCCTATGAAACGGTTGTTATAAAAATCGATCTGGTTTTTCGCCTCAGCCCCCCACCACGTGTTCCTGAACACGCATGCGACGACAGGCAGGTTGTGTTCCACGGCAGTGCTTACCTCGTGAAGGCTCATGCCCCAGGCACCATCTCCGATGATGGCGATGACCGGCGATTTCGGTTTTGCGATCTGTGCGCCAAGAGCAGCCGGGTAAGCGAACCCGGTGTTACCGAAGGTAAGAGCCGCAATATGCTGGCGTCCGCCGTTGAATTTAAGATAGCTGTTGGCCGTTGATGAAACGTTGCCGATGTCGGTCGTCACTATACAGTCTTTGGGCAGCGCCTTTGATATCTCGAGCAGAACCCTTCTCGGGTTGATGGGGTTTCCCTTCACCATGGCCAGCTTGACGATTTCCTTTTCCCATATGTCTTTTTCCTTGGCGATTGCGGCAAGCCTTTTGACGTCAGGTTTGCGTCCCTTGTTCAAAGCTTTCAGCCGTTTGAGAATTTCAGAGCTCGCCTCCTTAGCATCGCCTATTATGCCCACTTCAATCGGATGGGTGCGTGCTATGTGGCGCGGGTTGATGTCGATCTGGATTATTTTTGCCGCATCCGGGAAATAATTGATGTCATACTGGGGCAGGGTCCCGAAAACCGAAAGGCGCGTTCCGACTGCAAGCACTACGTCGGCCTTGGAGAGCGTCTTCATGGCCGCCTTTGATCCCATATATCCTATCGAACCAAGGAACATCGGATGATTGCCGTAGAATGCGTCGTTGTGAAGATAGGTGACGGCAACTGGTGCAGTAAGATGCTCGGCGATCGCTTTGATTACATCAAGTCCGTTGGAGTCGACCACGCCGCGGCCTGAAACGATGACCGGATTCTTCGCCTTTGAAAGAAGCTGGGCAGCCTTGTCCAAGCTTTCGATTGAGCCGCATCCGCGGGCATCCACTCTGTACTGTGACGGCTTCAAAATGGTCTCTTCAAGTTCTCCGTAGAAATAATCCCTTGGGATGTCATAAAGCACCGGGCCTCTTTCGGCATATGCAATCCTGAACGCCGTCCTCAGACAGTCGGCGGCCCTTTTGGGATGAGGTACGCGGACTGTAGCCTTGGTAATGGCCTTGAATACTGATAGCTGGTCGCATTCCTGGAATCCGTCCCAGCCGATTGTAGGCGTTCCTGCTGACGGAGAGATGACTACAAGGGGTGTATGTCCCATATTCGCTGCAGCTACCGATGTAACCATATTGGTGATGCCTGGCCCATTCTGGCCGGTAACGACGCCGGCACGCCCGGTGATACGGGAATATGCGTCTTCCATGTGTGCTGCGCTCTGTTCATGGCGTACAGGATAGAATTTTATTCCAGCTGCAGGGAAAAGGTCCAGCATGTCCATAAAGGCTGATCCCACAATGCCGCATACATGATCCACACCTTCGGCCAGCAGTGTTTCGACAATTGCTTCGCTGGGTGTCATCTTAACTTTTTTCATCCTAATTCCTCCTATTCTTGATTTTTATTTTTTTTTCACTTGGCGAGATTGAGCAAAGCCATCAAAATCCATCCTGACATGTTGGCTGTCCTCCATTTGTGAGGATGCTCATGGTTTCCTGTGCAATTATTTTTTCCTCGTCCGTGGGTATGACGAGGACCCGTACCTGTGTTTCAGGACTGGAAACATCTCGTTCCGGCGTTCCCTGTATGTTCTTGGCCGGGTCCAGACAGATACCCAGCCATGACAGATAACCGCAGATCAGTTGGCGCATCTGATAAGAATTTTCGCCGATGCCAGCGGTGAACACGAGAACATCAAGGCCGTTAATGGAAGGGATTAAAGACCCGATCCCTCTTGCCACACTGTATGCGAAGACGTTAAGTGCAAGAGCCGCCCGTTGATGGCCCGTTTCCGCAGCTGAAAAAAGGTCCCTGAAATCCGATGAAAGGCCCGAAATCCCCAGTACTCCGCTTTCATAATTGAGTATGCGCATTGCTTCTTCAAGGGGTAAGTTCATATTTTTAATAAGATAGGCTACGAATGCGGGATCAATGTCACCGCATCTGGTTCCCATGACAACGCCTGAAAGCGGTGTGAAACCCATCGATGTGTCGCATGATTTCCCGTTTCCAACTGCACAAAGGCTTGATCCGTTGCCGAGGTGCGCGGTGATGATTCTAAGCTGTTTAATGTCCCTGCCCAGGATCTGTGCTGCGCGTTCTGCGACATATCTATGCGAAGTTCCATGAAATCCGTATTTCCTGATTCGGTTTTCCTCGTAAAATCTGTATGGTACGGCATAGGTATATGCGAAATCAGGAAGGCTCTGGTGAAAGGCCGTATCAAAAACCGCTACCTGCGGTACATCCGGGATAAGTGCTGCGCAGACGTCAATTCCTGTGAGGTTGTGTGGATTATGCAGCGGGGCGAGATTTCTGCAGCCTTCCAGAGTTCTGCGTATGGCAGGGGTGATGGCGACTGACGAGTGGAAAAACTCCCCACCGTGTACAACGCGATGCCCAACAGCCGCTATGTCACCGGTGTTTACAGGGGATTTTTCGCCTCCCGCCGTCCTGAGTCCGAGCAATATTTCGAGCGCCTCTTTGTGGCTGTGAAGTTTATAACTGATGCTGCAATGTTTGATCTCTTCGCCTTCCCATTGTATTTTTGCATCATCCAGTCCTATACGGTCAGCCTGCCCTTTTATAAGAGCAGAGCCTTTAGGCATTGAAAAAATCTTGAATTTGATTGATGAGCTGCCGCAGTTCAGGGTCAGTATTTTCATGTTTCATTCTCCCCAATAATTTAACCACAGAGCAGCCTTGACATGCTGCGCCTTGACTGCAACAAACAGCCTGTACAAGAGGGTCAGAACAAAGAGGCCTCCGGCCCAGACTCCGAGAGTGATTGCAATTTCCGGCATTGTGGGGACGTATGTTCCAACATCTCCAAGCGGTGATGGAATGAATCCTGGAATAACAAGACCCAGGCCCTTTTCAATCCACAGCGATATGAATACTGCGATACAGGCTGACATAAGCCACTTTTCATTCCGTCTGGTTGCGGGAATGACAAGAAAGATAAGTGCTGTGAATGCCAGGACGACCGATGCCCACATCCAGGGGACAAGGGTCATATGGCCGTCAATACCTCTGAACAGATACTGGTAATGCTCCTTATAGGATGGAATGCCGCTGTAGAAGGCCGTGAAGATTTCCACAAGGACGAAAAAGATGCTTGTCGCAAGGGCATAGGCGATAATCTTCGCCAGTGTCTGAAGGGGTTCTCTGCCTGCATCAAATGAGGTATATCGGCGAAGAATCAGGCACAGGAGTACGAGAAGGGCAGGGCCTGATGCGAACGCCGACGCCAGGAAGCGGGGCGCCATGACAGCCGTAAGCCAGAAGGTCCTTGCAGGCAGGCCCGCGTATATGAAGGCTGTTACGGTATGTATGCTTATGGCCCAGGGAATTGACAGGTATATTAGCGGTTTGACCCATGACGGGGGAGGCGTTCCCTTTCGCTCGCACTCCAGAACCGTCCATCCGATGATGAGGTTGATTATCAGATAGCCTGACAGCACGATCATATCCCAGAAAAGAATAGACTTGGGGGATGGGTGAAGGATCATGTTGAATGCGCGGTCAGGACGTCCGAGATCGACTATAACAAAAGTGACGGACATCATGACAGCGGAGACGGCGAGGAATTCTCCTAACAGCGTAATCCGGCCGAATACTTTGTGATCATGGAGATAATAGGGAAGTATGAGCATTACTGCTGAAGCTGCGATGCCTACGAGAAATGTGAACTGGGAGATATAGAGGCCCCAGGTCACGTTCTGGTTCATGCCGGTAATGCTTAAGCCCATGTTCAACTGGCGCAGATAGAAGAACCCTCCGACCGCCATGACAGCAATCAGAAAAACCAGCCAGATACGGCCTGTGATCCTGTTTTTATCTGTGGGATCAGTCATTGTAGCTCGCTTTTCATCCTATGTAGAATACGTGAGGTTCTGTTCCGAGTTCGGGTCTGCGCCTGAACGCATTGCTGTTCTCAAGTATCGTTTTGATTTCCGATTTTCCCGCCAGCAGGTCTCCGAATATGAGGGCCTTGTATTTGCATGCTTGCTCGCATGCGGGCAGGAGATTCCTGGCGAGGCGCTCCTCGCAGAAGTTGCATTTTTCGACCACGCCTTTGGTCCTTGTAGGGAAGTCCGGGTTTATGCTTCCGATATACGGCCGGGGGTTTCTGAAATTCATGCTCCTTGCGCCGTAAGGGCAGGCCGCTATGCAGAACCTGCAGCCTATGCACCTGTGATAGTCCATCATGACTATGCCGTCACTGCGCTTGAACGTGGCCTGTGTCGGGCAGACACGTACGCAGGGAGGATTACTGCAGTGGTTGCACATGACCACGGTTTCCCTTTTCTTAATGGATACGTCCGAGTAGGGGTTTTCCTGCGAAGGGAAGGCGTTTGAGAATGGCACCTTCTGTATCCATCTTATTTCCTGTCCGGGCTCGTTTATTGACGGCACATTGTGGATGCCGTGACAGGCATCGATGCAACCTCTGCATCCTGCCGGACACTTCGAGATGTCAACCAGCATGGCCCACCGTTTTGCAGACGGTGCTGCCTGTTTCGACATGACTTCCTTTGCATGCGCAGAGATCAGATACCCGACAGGCGGAATAATGGTGCCGAGAGCGGATATCCCGGCGGCCTTCAATATCAGTCTGCGTTTAATGTCCACCATGTCAGTTCACCTTTTCCCTGAATTTTATCGCCTTTCTCGCAGCCGAGGAAGCCGTTTCGGAATGGCAGTCCCAGCATTTGGGATTGGCGCCGGCATAATTGTGGCAGCGGTTGCAGAACCGCTCCTTGTTGGTGTGGCATGCAAGACAAGTCTTTGTGAGGCTTTTGTCGAACCGCCGTCCGTCGGGTGCTGTATAAGTCCGGTCGTTGTTGCGCACGACATCGTTGCGCCACTGATTGAGGAGCCTCATATGTTCTGTCTTCATGTAAGCTGTGGAAGCCACGCACTGCTTTTCGGAAAGTGAGTTTATTTCAGGTGTATTGAGATCTATATCCGGGGCGGCCTTGGGTTTAAAGCCGCCATACCAGAAGGGAAAGGCCGCAATGAGGACGAATACAGCTATGCCGATAGAAACGCCTATAATTGTTCCAGGCTTTGGCTTCATGACGCCTCTGTCTCCTTAATGGGATCTCCCCTGAGGTCGGTAAGCCGTTCATTTTCGCCTTCCATGACAAGGGCGTTGCCCAGCAGTTCGTGAACGCCCATGACTGAGACATCGGGAACCCAGTATTCCATCAGAGGAGGGAGTGTAGCCCGGTCAACGGCGCATATGCAGGCCAGGCGGTTGACGCCATATTTCTCGCGTACTTCCTTTACGGCCATTGCCCTGGGCATGCCGCCGCGCATCCTCATCTCCATATTCTCTTCATTGCCTAGCCCGGCGCCTGCACCGCAGCAGAATGTTTTTTCCCTAATGGCATCCTCACGCATTTCAAAAAAATTGTTGCATGCATTATTGATGATATAGCGCGGCTCATCGAAGAGACCCATGGCCCGCGAAGGATTGCAGGAGTCGTGGAATGTAATCTTCAGATGGCCGTTTCTCGAAGGGTCGAGTCTGATTTTGCCGTTTTTGATTATGTCTGCCGTGAATTCGCAGATGTGGACCATCTTTGTGGATCGGGCGTTTTCAAATCGCGTCCCTGTTGCGGGTGAGACAGGCACTTCAAGAAAATCGGCCGGTCCGTTCATGGTGTCCATATACTGGTTGACCACCCTCCACATGTGGCCGCATTCGCCACCAAGTATCCATTTGACGCCCAGGCGCTTTGCTTCAGCGTATATCTTTGCATTGAGCCGCTTGATCATATCATGCGACGTGAAGAGCCCGAAGTTTCCTCCTTCGGAAGCGTATGTGCTCATCGTGTAGTCAAGACCTATCTCATGAAAGAGCATGAGATATCCCATGCAGGTATATGTGCCCGGGTCGGCGAAATAGTCTGCAGATGGAGTTATGAACAGGATTTCTGCACCCTTTCTGTTGAGTGGTACTTCCACCCGGACACCGGTCCGGTCTGCGATATCATCTGTCAAGAATTCAATCATGTCCTTGATGCCGCCCGGCTGTATGCCGAGATGGTTTCCGGTCCTGAAGCAGTTTGCGGAGGGTTCTACGACCCAGTTTATATTGCAGCCCACCAGATTGAGAAGTTCCCTGCCTATCATTGTGATCTCGGCCTGGTCTATGCCGAAAGGGCAGAAGACGGCGCAGCGTCGGCATTCCGTGCATTGATAGAAATAATAGAACCACTCCTTCAAGACGTCGACGGTCAAGTCTCTTGCACCCGCTAAGCGGCCAAAGACCCTTCCGGAAACAGTAAAATATCGGCGATAAACAGAGCGGATAAGCTCTGCTCTCAGCACCGGCATATTCTTCGGATCGCCGGTGCCGATAAAGAAATGGCATTTGTCGGCGCAGGCCCCGCATCGAACGCATATATCCATGAACAGTCTGAATGACCTGTACTTTCCGAGCCGTTCCTTCATTCCTTCAAGTATGATTGACTGCCAGTTTTCAGGGAGCTTCCAGTCTTCATCCGAAGGCTGCCATGTCCTGGGATTGGGAAGATCGAGGGCCGTAAGGTTCTTTGCCGCGCCTGAATAGCTCCATGTACCCGGCTTGAAGTCCGCAGGCGTGTCCATCCATGGCTTCTTCGGCATGCCGTATTTGATGCTTATCAGTTCATCAGGTTTGGGTGTTTTAGCGAACGACACGTCTACTCCTTTTCCACCGGCAGCCCGGCCGCTTTTATCTTGTCACGGAATTCGTCCTCGTATTCTTCGTAGGTGTGGACCTTGACGGGCGCATTCCACGGGTTGAGGTGCCTGAATGCCCTGTTGCTGTTGGCCATGTTTCGGGTCGGACTTAAAAAGATTCCGCCCATGTGCAGGAGCTTTCCCAGGGGAAACCAGAAAAAAAGCATGCATACGCAGAACAGGTGTACAAAAAATAGCGGGCCTATCCCTTCAGGCAACGTTGTTGAGAAACTGGTCCATCCGGTTGCCAGTTCTTTTACCTTCAGAAGGTCTACCTTGTAGATGTGGCGCATCAGTATTCCCGAGCCAGCCACACTGATAAGAAGAAGAATGGGAAAGTAATCCTGGACAAGCGATATATACCGCAGCCTTGAAACGGCAGCTCGGCGTATGAACAGGTATATTGCCGAAAATGCAAAAACGATGTCCGAAAGATAAAGGGTTGGAACGCCCAGCTCAAACATGCCGTCCAATGCGGAAAGAGTATTGATGAAAACAGGAACGGGTTCCATGAAAAATCTCAAATGCCTTATTACTATTATCAGCATGGATACATGAAAGAGCAGTCCGAACAGCCACAGTATTATATCCCTTGTATAAACAGGCCGGTTTTCGTACATCGCCGTACTCGTATTCCTTAAAAGAGAGCGAAAAAAAACGATTTCCGAGGCCATCCTTAAAAAGGCACCGGTCTTTCCTGACGGATTCTCAATCGGGCTTGCATTGATCCAGGTCAGCGACTTCTGCTGCCCGCAGGTGGCCGGGATCCTGAACGGCACGGGAACGATCGCCCACCTTATAACACGATATACGAACCCGGCAAGAAAGAAGAAAAATGCGGCATAGACCACGATTGCCGCAAGCAGCCATGAAAGGTAAGGGATCAAGGCGGCTGCCGCCGCCAGGAACATCAGTATAAGGATTGAGATAACGGCTGCTGTGAGATGCATGCTATTCCTCAATGCCACTCCCACTGGATAAAGGGCTTTTCGAGGTCGGCCATTGCGTTGACGATCAGTTCCACGAGTCCTCCATAAAAGATGCCCGATTTTTCCCATGCTCCATAGTATTCGAACATATCCCTGAACTGCCCCTTGCAGTTTGAACAGGGGGCGCAGACATATTTTTTCACTTCCGGTTCGGGCACGTCCTTAAAGGCTTCGAGTATCTGCTTCATTTTCATGCGTCCTGAAACAGATGACCGCCAGTCCGGGAAGTTCGTCGACTGAGTGATTGCAAATCCGCTTCCGCCGCCGCAGCAGTAGTTTTCAACACCATGCGGAGCCATTTCCCTGAAATCCGGGCTTATCTTTGAAAGTATTTTGCGCTGCGGAGAAACGATTCCCATCAGTCTCACCATATTGCAAGGGTCGTGCAGCGTTATTGGAAATGCATTCCTCGAAGGGTCAAACTTGATCCGGCCGCTCGTTACGATCTCTTCCATTAGAGGAAGGCAGCTTTCGCGCGGTATATTAAGATCCCCGGTGAGTATACGGTCTGCGATGACAATCATAGCCTTATGCGCATGGCCGCATTCTCCCATGGATATCTTCCTGACTCCGAGCGCTTTTGCAGCCTTTGCATGTATCAGTGCCACGCGTGCGAACTGGACATCATCATACCAGACGCCGTAGTTGACTGCGTCGTATCCTGCCAGTTCGCTGGAGAGGGTCCAGTCTACGCCCGCCGCATCAAAAAGGATGGCGAAGGCCTCGAGATTCTCGGGCCATGCCATGAATTCTCCTGCATTATGCAGAAGCAGCATGTCTGCGCCTTTTTTATCAACTGGTATCTTTATCTTGCGGCCGGTCTTCTCTTCAATCTCTTCTTCAATGAACTCGAGGATATTTTTAAGAGCAGGCGGTGTCATGCCCGTGCTCGATCCGACCCTGATCTGTTGGACTGAGCCCTTTTCATGAATTTCTTTAGGAGCGATCCCCATCTGCTGGCTGAACAGTTTCCTTATTTCGCGGGTGACAAGCGCATTATCGCAGCCCAGAAGACACACCTGTGCGCAACGCCGGCACAGCGTGCAGCGGTAGGCGAGTTCGACAAGGCGGGCGAGCGTCTGCCAGTTGAGCTCTATGTCGCTGGACTTGAATTTCCTCAATAGGCGCGGTTCCTTTTTAATATATGTACTTACAATCCTCCTGAGAATTTCCGGCCGCATAGTGGGCCGGTAAATTTCCTGGCGGCCGCTTGATACGTATGCAGGGCAGGCGTCAGAGCATATCTGGCACTTTACGCAGTACTCCAAGGTGTGCACCAGGGGCTGGAGGAATGTCCAGTTGTCCTGATCGGAAAAGAGCTTATTGAGACCTGCCAGAAAATTTTCAACAAAGGCCTTCTCTTCTTCAGGACTGTTGGGGGGGGCAAGGCCTACGGCCACAACGCCGTCCAATGATGCGTCCATGCGCTTCTTCTGGTCATCCGTAAGCTTTTTTATGGGCGGCTTGTCGATCTTGTCATAAGGGGCCGGCAGATCAAGCAGTTCAGCCGGGTCTATTTCGGCGAGCTGTTCAGAGGGCCTGCTGAATTCTTTTATATCAAGCGGCTTCTTCATTATTGGTCCTTTTTCACATCAGCCAGACCCGATTCCATGGCAGATTCCGCCCAGCTCTTTCCGGCAGTGATGTGTTTTGCTTCCCATGACAGCCTGTGTCCGAGAAGGCTGCTGAACTGCTTTTCCATCTTACTGCCGGGAAGGTTAGGTTCGTCGTCCCATCGGATATAGAAATATGCCAGGATTCTGGTGATGTAGTGTGTCGAGCGGGTAAAGGGCAGATATATGAGAAAGATATCGAACATGACGATATGGAAAATAGTCATTGGCTGAAGCCACGGCGCAGTCAGCGTGATAAGTCCTAGCCAGTACGACCGGTATTCATTGAGTGTGGGGTCGAGGAGCAGCCAGGATATGAGCCCGCTTCCGTAGACGATAAGAAAGAAGATGTAATTGAAGAAGTTCATCGGCATGGAATATACTCTCAGCCCACGGTCAATAAGCCGCATGAAAAGCATTCCTATGCTTCCGAATGTGCCTGTGATGAAGGCGAATCCACCCATAATCAGAAGGACGTAATAAAAGACCTGCCCCGCCGCATTGGCTGAGCTTGTGGAGATATCCAGACCAGCAGCCATACTCACTGCTGCAAAGAAGCACAGAATATGAAACCCTATAATGAAGATGAAACTGAGATGCCACGGCAGGAGGAAGAGCCAGTACAGACGGTTCCGCTTAAAATACTCACCCATGTAGAAGTTGTCTTTGAGTGAGTAAAGAAGGCTTCGCATGGTGTTATTCGGACGGGGTTTTGTCCACCACTCCTGATTTTCATAGTATGAGCCGCCGTAACGGTAGTTTTTCTCATGAATGACAGGATAGAGGTCCCACCTGATATGAGGCGGGAGCTTGAGCCATGCTTTGACCTTGATTGTGTATACCGCCACGATGAAGACGTAAGCGATATACGTCAGAACTATGATCAGCGTTCCCATGTCTCTTTCTGTGAGGCTTTTTTATACACAACCCGTCGGTTTTGAAAGGCCTGCAAGCTTGCATGCACCCTTGGCTGGGCCGGTGGGATAGAGCTCATAGAGCTTTTTCATATCGATTTTCAAATCCTTGCATATCTTCCGGATCATTGGCGCAATTCCGAATTCATGATAATAATTTCTGAGGTAGTTGATCACTTTCCAGTGGTCTTCGGTCAGTGTTCCTTCGATTTCCTCTGCGCTCGCATAAGCCTGTGCGAATTCCTCGCTCCATTTATCGAGTTCCTGAAGGAACCCGTCTTCGTCAACTTCGTAAGTTTTTCCTGCTAGTTCGATTGTCGGCATGTTTGTTTATCTCCTTTTCCTGTTTATTGTTGTATGGGTCTCGAGGTACTAAACCTGTTAATATATTCTGTGTTCATAGGATGTTTTGTTAGTCTGAACTCAGTCTTCGTTTTCTGTTTTCGGTGTTCGTCAGCCCTCAAGATAAGTGCGTCGGCCCATTCAGGTGTTCCCAGGGCATGAATATGCGTGTAGCCTGCAAGAATCTGTTTTCTGCACAGGCCGTCCCTGATACCGTCGACACCGGTTCCGCGATTCATCCTGAAGGCAAAACGGATTTGTCTCTCATCTAAAGAGACTATCTTCGAATGATGAAACTCGTGGCCTCTTATATTGGCACCTACCGGAAAGAATGGGTTTTCCGCCACGACATCGATGTCCGTATATCCGTGTCCCTGGGGCTTGTCGACCATAGCAAAGGATACCGGCAAGGGGCCTGCCATGGGATATTCTCTGCTTCCAATCACAAGATTTTCTCCAAGGTACATCAGGCCTCCGCACTCAGCATAAACGGGGAGTCCTTTTTCTGCTGCTTCACGCAGGGATGTCCTGAAAACTGCATTTTCAGCAAGAGCCTCGGCGTGAGTTTCAGGAAAGCCCCCGCCGATGTAAAGAAGGTCGATATCCGGCAGAACTTTATCGCTTAGGGGACTGATGTCGATCATTTTAATGCCCCTTTCCTTGAGTGCTTCAATATTCTCCGGGTAATAGAACTGGAAGGCGGAATCCCGTAAAACGCCTATTTTCGTACCTGTCGGTTTCATCCGTTGGAAAGCGGGCATGTCTGCTTCAATGGCACCTGATACCTGGGATGCAATCGAGATGATCATATCAAGGTCAATGTATTTTTCGGCCACAACGGAAGCCTTTTCAAGGGCATATTGCATCTGCGAGTGTTCCTGCGGGGGCGTCAGGCCGAGATTCCTTTGAGGAAACGGGAAATCCTTCATCCTGGGGACAGCGCCAATAACAGGCAGACGGCAGGTCTCCTCGATCGTTTTTCTCAATATGCTTTCATGACGGTTTCCGGACACCCGATTGAGGATGACTCCACGGAAGTCTACATCCGGATCAAGCATACGGCATCCCAGTATCATCGCAGCTGCGGTGCGTGTCACCTTATCGCAGTCCATGATCATGACGACAGGAGAGGCGAGAAGTTTGGCGAGCTCTGCCGTGCTGTGCGTGCCGATGGAATCCATCCCGTCGAAAAGGCCGCGGTTTCCTTCAATGAGAGCCATATCTGCGCCTGCAACATTTCCGATGAAGGAAGAAAGGATTGTTTTCCTGTCCATGAGGAAGGAATCCAGATTATGACAAGCCTGACCTGAGGCCGAAGACAGCCATGCTGCATCTATATAGTCGGGCCCCTTCTTGAAAGGGGCGGCCTTTATATCCCTTTTTTTAAGCGCTGCAAGCATGCCTGCCGAAAGCGTCGTTTTCCCTGCTCCACCGCGCAAAGCGGTAATGACGATCCGGGAATGCGGCGCTTTCATTGTCATGTACTCATGATTCCGAGAAATATTCTGCAAGAACGATGTAGGTTGATGAACCGCTGGACCAGTACTTCAGGACTTCTTCATCGATAAGAGCCTTGACTGCGTCCTGAACGGCGTGGCGGTCCTCATCGGGAAACCATTTTGTGACATCACGGATGTAAAACATCTTCTTGTCGCCCTTTGACTTTTCACGGAAGGCTTCAACCATCTTAGCTTTCAGATCATCAGCCATCATTACCTCCATTTAAACTGAGTGGATGTATGGAATGTTTCCGTAGCCATGTCGAAATCATCTATATGCATATCAGTGAACGGGATGCCTGTAAGGCTGAAGAACCTCTCCCATCCCACGCGTTCAATCCACTCGCCAATCCGCTCATGCTTTCTGGCATGAGATGCATATACCTCGATGATATTTTTTACCGCGTCAACAACCTCAGGCCACCTGGGCGGATTGTTGGGAAGGTACGGGATGGCCAGTTTTGAGAATGCCGGTTTGCTGCGTGCATTGGACACCTTGCCGCCCACCCAGATTGATATTCCGTCGTTGTCAGGATCTGCAATAGGCATGGCCGGGCAGACTGTATAGCAGTTTCCGCAGTACATGCACTTTTCTTCGTTGACGGTGACGGTTTTGTTCTTCACGTCACCGCGGATGGCTCCTGTTGGACATGATGCGATAGTGGTCGGAATCTCGCACATGTTGGGAACACGCGAGTTGTCAGGTTTGGGGAACAGTACGGTGTATGCCCAGAATGGCGATATCGGAACAATGGACGGCGCCGCACATGTTAAGGCAGCAGGCGAGCGCGATCCTGACATGCGCCGGGAGCGTCATGGTTACGAAATATTCATAAATCTCATCCATGAGCGCCTTTACCGGGCCTGATGCGTCAGTGGCCGGCGTGTGGCAATGCACCCAGCCCTGGGTATGGACGATGTTCGATATGGAATGTCCCTGTTCCGCCGACAGGGTAGTTCCTCTTCTGAAGTTCAGCCAGGAGTGGTTCCAGCTTGCTCTTGTCGGAAAGAAGGGACTCTATGTTATGCCGGCTTGTGAAGCGGAGGTATCCTTCGCAGTAGGCATCGGCAATTTCACAGATTTCACGGATAGTATCAGTTGAAAGAAGGCGCGGTGAACCTGCCCTTACCGAATATAGTTCTTCTCCCGACTCTGAAACATGGACCAGAACTCCGGGTCTTGGAATTTCGTGGTAACGCCATTTCCCGTAATTCCTCTGAACAACTGGCGGGATCATGGATTTGAAATCCGGGGGTCCCTATATCCGTTGACATATCACTTCTCCTCCTTCTGAATGTCTTCAGGCCAGAAAAAGACATATGGGTTTGTCCTCGGGGCCTTGACCATCTGTGGAGCCGCTGGAAGATCCATTGCCTTGAGGAACGGGCGCATTCCCAGTCTTTTTATAAGTTCACCCAGCCTCTCGCGCGACTTGCCGTTTTCGCTCCACCAGTCCTGTATCTTGAGTATAAGATTTTTTAGTTCGTCGTATGGAGGTTCCAGTTTCATGAATGGCACAAGAACCCAGGACATGAGCGCACCCTCGACTATGGGGGCTTTTCCTCCGACCAGGATGGTTGCTCCCCGTTCATCGCCGGGTCTCAGCGCCTTTGGCATGATATTTATGCAGTGCATGCACCGGGTGCAGTCTTCATCGTATATTTTCAGTATATTACCTTCTAATTCCATGCATCTGGTCGGGCACAGGTTTAAGACTTCCTTTTGAATATCCAGTCCTGATTCGGCATAGGCCTTGACTTCCGTCTGATCGATGCCGATATTTCCTTTCCAGGTTCCGATGATCGAGAAATCCGACCTTGCAATAGATGCCACACAGTCGTTCGGACATGCTGATATCTTGATCTTGAACTTGTATGGAAACATTGGGCGGTGGATCTCATCCTGGAAGCTCATCGTCAGATTGTAACAAAGATCAAGGCTGTCGACGCATGCCCATTCACAGCGGCCCGGTCCGACGCAGCAGCTCGGTGTCCTGAGTGCCGAACCGGAACCGCCGAGATCAAAGCCTGCCTCAGACAGATCATTGAAACAGGGCTGAAGGTGATCGGTTGTCGTTCCCAGAAGAATGGCGTCTCCCGTTGATCCATGAAGATTCGTGAGCCCGCTGCCGTGCTTATCCCATATATCGCAAAGGGTTTTCAGTGCATCGGTTTTGTAGAACCAGCCGGCCGGATGGTTTACTCTTATGGTATGAAATGCCTGTACATTGGGGAAGAGATCGGGCCGGTCGGTATATCTGCCGATGACGCCTGAGCCATAGCCCTTGACGCCAACTATGCCTCCATGCTTCCAGTGTCCGATCTTGTCTTTGTATGAGAGTTCGAGCTGCTTGAGAAGATCTTCTGACATGGGGTTCTTTTTGGCTGCCTGCTTGATTTCCTTGACGAAACTGGGCCATTTGCCTTCTTCGAGTTCATCCAGAAGCGGAGTATCTGATTTCGACATGGTGTAATCTCCTTAAACTATGATTTATCAGGTACTGCTTTTTCTACTGCTTCTATCATTTAGTCTGGATGGAATTAACTCTTTCAGCAATGTTTCGTCAAGACATTATTCTTTAAAAAAAGTATTAAACCGTGTTATTTTGGTTTTCCTTCAAAGGGGCAATAATTGCCTCCGTTATTTGTCATACAAACAGGCATATTCTCGTTGTCCATAGCAATTTTTCTTGCCTTAATCCGCCCCGGCATCATGTTCTGTTATGACATCGGTTGGTAATCTAAATATTCATGGTGATATCGGACGCGATCTGTACAATTCATTCGATTTGTGATGTAAGAAGTTTTTCAGGGTTTATAATTATTAAAGCAGAGGAGATATATAATGTACGATGATCTCTTGAAATTATGGAGCAATGAGAAGGCGGATGAGCTTGCAAAGGAATTCCGGTATGTCATCACAGACATGATATGTCGTTCCGGTTCGGGGCATATCGGGGGTGCGCTGAGTCTTGTCGAGACTATTATAAGCCTTTACTGGCGCATAATGAAGGTTAATCCGAAAGAGCCAAGGTGGGACGGCCGCGACAGGCTGATACTTTCAAAAGGCCATGCTGGCCCCGTGCTTTATACTGCACTTGCCTATCGAGGATATTTCCCGATGCAGTGGCTGACAACACTTAACCAGGACGGGACTTGGCTGCCAAGCCATGTGGATCAGATACGTACACCTGGCATAGACATAACAGCCGGATCATTAGGCCAGGGGCTTTCATGTGCACTCGGAGTTGCGCTTGCGGGAAAAATGGACAGGAAGAATCACAATGTGTTCTGCATAGTCGGCGACGGAGAAAGCGATGAGGGCCAAGTGTGGGAAGCCGCCATGTTTGCAGGACACAAGAAGGTTGATAATCTTGTCGCAATAACCGATTACAACAAGATGCAGATAGACGGTACCACTGACGATGTTGTTACCTTGGAGCCTATTGCCGATAAGTGGCGAGCATTCAACTGGGAAGTTTTCGAGATGGAGGGACATGACTGGGACGATATTGCCAATAAGATAACAAAGGCGAAAGAAGTCAAAGGGAAACCTTCAATGATTATTGCGCATACGATCAAGGGTAAGGGCAATACTGCGGTTGAAGGGCAGGTTGGAAGCCATAATATCAAGATCGGTGATAAAACTGCATATGACAAATATATTGCAGGCCTTGGTTTTGAGTGTAAGCTGCCTTACGGCGAGGAATAAGGAGGCATTTATGAATTGGCATGAAATGGAAATGCGCGTAGTTTATGCTAAGACACTTAATGAACTGATTGCAGAGAATCCTGATATAATAAGTCTTGAGGCCGATCTCGGCAAGGCAACTGGTACATTCCCGGAAGTGTCTTCAAAGAATCCGGACAATTTCATGGATGTGGGCGTAGCTGAAGCAAATATGATAGGAATATCTGCAGGTCTTGCATCTGAGGGCAAAATACCGTTTGCAGCAACATTCACATCTTTTGCATCACGAAGGGTGTATGATCAGATTTATATAAGCTGTGCTTACGCGAACAACAATGTGAAGATTGTCGGTACTGCCACCAGGGCTGACGCAGGGCTCAAACGGCGGTACTCATATGGACTTTACTGACATGGCGATAATGAGGGCGATGCCCAATATGCATGTTTATGCGCCCGCCGATGCCTATGAGCTAAGGGCAATAATGAAACATATGGCCAAGGCCAAACAGCCAACATATCTGCAGCTTATCCGTTCAAAGGAAACCGCAATTGTTCGATGAAAACTATACTTTTAGTCCGGATAAGGCGGTTGTTTTAAGAGAAGGTTCAGATGTAACCATAGTCTCGACCGGATATATGACAAAATCCGCACTAAAAGCAGCAGAGATGCTTACTTCGGATGGTTTAAAGGCGGAAGTATTGCATTATCCATCAGTGAAACCTTTTGACAATGAAACTCTTATTATTTCGGCAAAAAAGACAGGAGCGGTCGTTAGTATTGAGAACCAGACAATAATCGGCGGCCTTGGCGGTGCTGTATGTGAAGTCCTTTCAGAGAACTGTCCAACCAAGGTGAAACGATTAGGAATACCGGACAAATTCGGGGAAGTGGCAACTGAAAAATATCTTTATGAAAAACATGGATTCGGACCCGGTCACATTGCCGAAGCCTGCATATCAATGAGAAAAAAATAGCATTGGATAAGTTCTGAGCGCAGGAGTCAGATGAATTCTTGATGTCTGGCCCCTGCCTCCTAATTTTTAATATCAAGTTGGTCAATTTTCAGAAAAAAAATAAATATAAGATTGCCAAAACGTGAACATCAATACATTAAATGCAACTTGACTCAATATGGCCAAAAACATAATGATAATAAAAATCATATTGCCTCGATTTTCTTGTTGTGTTAGTAAGACAATAATGCAATCATTTAATATGTTGGTAAGAGTGTTTGGGCCTGAAAAAGGGGTTTTGATAACTGTGTAACCGGAGATAGAATAAGTATCGGTCCTCCTTAATATTATATTTGAGCAGCCGGTTATACAGACTATATGAATTAAGTGAATTTTAAGGGGATGGCAAGAAATTGCCATCCCCTTTTTGCTGGAATATACTGAGCAGTAATTCATAAAATCAGAGATTCATCATCTATAATGACATATAACGTACTTCTAATAGGCATAAAAATATTTTAAAAGTAAAATATGAAAATATTAATGATATTAAACAATAATATTAAATAATGTATTGACAGTTTATTAATTTAAGAATATGCAAATTGATTGAAATTACCCAACAAATTCATTAAGAAAGGGGCAATCAACATGTCGGAAGTATCCTTGAAGATAGACGGGAAAGAAGTAAAAGTCCCAGCCGGAACAACAATTCTCGAAGCAGCAAGAAAAGCGGACATCACAATTCCAACACTTTGTGCATGGCAGAACATAAACCATACTCCAGGTGCTTGCAGGGTTTGTGTAGTAGAAGTCGACGGAATGCGGAATCTGGTCGCGTCATGTGTGTTCCCTGTTAGTGATAACATGGTAGTGCATACAAACTCGGCAAGAGTCAGGGGTGCAAGGAAAATGATAGTCGAGCTGCTCCTTGCAAATCATCCGACCGAATGCAATTTCTGCATAAGAAACGGGAACTGTGAACTGCAGAAAGTTGCAGAATTCACAAATGTCCGCCAGGTAAGATTTGAATATCCGGATTTCAGTAAAGATGAAATAGACAATTCAAGTCCGTCAATTGTCAGAGACAACAGAAAGTGCATTCATTGCCATCGTTGTGTAACAGTATGTTCTCAGGTGCAGACAGTTAACGCGTTGAGTCCTGCAAAACGGGGACCCCATGTTGAAGTCGTTCCAGCATTCAACCTTCCGATCGGCGAAACAAACTGCATTAACTGCGGCCAGTGTGTTATGGCTTGTCCGGTTGGTGCCCTTTACGAAAAAGACGATGTTGATTCAGTATGGAAAGCGCTTCAGGATCCGACAAAGCATGTCGTTGTCCAGGAAGCTCCGGCAATCCGCGCAAACCTTGGAGAAGAGTTCGATATGCCTCCCGGATCGCTGGTAACCGGAAAGATGATAGCTGCGCTTCGCAGGCTTGGCTTTGCAAAGGTATTCGATACGAACTTCACTGCAGACCTGACAATTATAGAAGAAGGAAACGAACTTTTGAAGAGGGTGAAAGAAGGTGGAGTCCTGCCCATGGTGACGTCATGCAGTCCCGGCTGGATAAAGTTCTGCGAACACTTCTATCCTGATCTTCTCGATCACCTTTCGACATGCAAATCGCCGCAGCAGATGTTCGGTGCGCTGGCGAAGACATATTATGCACAGTTCGCAGGCGTAGATCCGAAAGACATTGTAAGCGTATCCATAATGCCCTGCACAGCAAAGAAATATGAAGCCAGCCGTTCGGAAATGTGCTCGAGCGGTTACCGCGATGTCGACTATGTCCTCACAACTAGGGAACTTGGCCGCATGATAAAGGAAGCGGGGATAGATTTTGTCAACCTGCCTGATGATGATTTCGATGCGCCGATGGGCGAGTACACAGGTGCCGGAACAATATTCGGTGCAACGGGCGGGGTTATGGAAGCGGCACTCAGAACTGTATATGCAGTAGTAGTTGGTAAAGATCTGCCGAACCTTGATATCACACCCGTTCGCGGACTTGAAGGCGTCAAAGAAGCCGAAGTTGAAGTCGGTCCGCTCGGGAAGGTAAAGATCGCGGTTGCCCATGGGCTCGGAAATGCAAGGAAGGTCATGGATCTTATCAGGGATAAAAAGGCCGATTATGCGTTCATTGAGATAATGGCTTGCCCCGGCGGTTGTGTTGCAGGTGGCGGTTCGCCGATCCCGACTAACGACGAGATCCGGACGTTGCGTGCAAGCGCACTCTATAAGGATGACGGGCAGGTACAGAAGAAACGCCAGTCTCACGAAAATGAATCGGTTAAAAAACTTTATGAGAACTTCCTGAAGGAACCGCTCGGACACAAATCCCATGAATTGCTGCACACCCATTATGTTAAGAGGGGTATAGCTGTTCCTCATTCTGAAGATGAAGGATGCTGTGGCTGCGGTAAACACTAATTTATTGACCTGAATCAAGGAAATAAAAGGGCTTGGCTGGTAATTCCAGTCAAGCCCTTTTAATTTGATTAGTGGAGGTATGAAAGTGCAGAAGTATCGGATCGAACATGATCTTCTCGGGGAACTCGATGTCCCGTCGGGAGCATACTGGGGAATACACACACAGAGGGCCCTCAGAAATTTTTCCGTAAGCTCAAGGAAGGTGAATGCCGGTCTGATATATGCATTGGCGCAGGTAAAGAAAGCCTGCTGTCTGGCGAACCTGGAAACATACTGGATGAAACCCGAAAAGGCCAAAGCAATTTCAGATGCCTGCGACGAGGTGGTTTCGGGCAGGTTTGATACTGAATTTCCACTCGATGCAATGCAGGGTGGGGCAGGCACCTCGACAAACATGAACATCAATGAAGTCGTGGCCAACAGGGCCATAGAAATACTGAACGGCGAAAAGGGCGACTATTCGATCGTCCACCCCATAGACGATGTTAACCTTCACCAGTCTACGAATGATGTCTATCCAACTGCGGTTAAGGTTGCAGTCATATACGCCATCAGAAAACTGAGCAGGGACATTGCCGGGCTTCAGGGGGAATTTCAGAAAAAGGAAAAAGAGTTCGGCGAGATCGTGAAGATGGGTAGGACAGAGATGCAGGAGGCGGTTCCTCTTACTCTGGGAATGGAGTTTTCTGCTTTCTCTGAGGCAATTGGCCGTGACCGCTGGCGGACATTCAAGTGTGAGGAAAGGCTCAGGGTGGTCAATCTCGGCGGGACTGCTATAGGCACCGGTATTTCCGCCCCGAAGGACTATATATTTCTTGTCATAGAAAAACTGAGGGATGTCACGGGCCTTGGACTGAGCCGCGGCGATAACCTTGCCGGAGAGACCTCGAATGCCGATGCATTCGTTGAAGTCTCGGGCATCATGAAGGCCCATGCATCGAACCTGATAAAGATCGCGGGCGATCTTAGGATGATGAACATGCTTGGCGAGATAAAGCTGCCTTCCTTGCAGGCCGGGTCATCGGCCATGCCCGGAAAGGTCAATCCGGTGATAATGGAGGCGGTTATCCAGGCTGGAATCCGCGTCATTGCCAACGATCTCATCGTGACGGAAACTGCAAGCCGTTCGACGTTCCAGATAATCGAATTCATGCCCATGCTGGTTGATGCACTGATAGAGAGCATGGACATTCTCTCAAATGCGGATATTATGTTGGCCGAGCATGTATTGGGCATATCGGCGGATTCCGGAAAATGCGCCGGGATTGTAAATTCCAGCCCCATGATCATAACGGCCCTGGTGCCGTATATAGGATATGAGAAAGCAACGGAAATAATGAACGGTTACAAAAAAGAAAACGGTATGGATTTCAGGACCTACCTGAAAGGCTTGCTCGGTGAAGATCTCGTTTCCAAAGCACTTGATCCGTATGCGCTTACAGCACTTGGATTTAAGGGTAAGGGACCATATAAGAAATAATAGGGCAGAAAAATGCAGGATACTCCAAAAGCTAACAGGCTCAATATCGCAATATTCGGCAGGACGAATGTCGGAAAATCGAGTTTCATGAATATGCTAATCGGTCAGGACTATGCGATAACATCACCGGTTGCAGGCACAACAACCGATATTGTTGAAAAGGCATGCGAACTTCTGCCGCTCGGGCCAGTGCTTTTTCTTGACACGGCAGGAGTCGATGACATTTCGGAACTCGCTCAATTGAGGCTTAATAAAACCAGTAAGATATATGACAGGGCCGATGTCATTCTGCTTGTAACCGAACCGGATGTATGGACGGAATTCGAAGATGAAGTTCTGTTAAAGGCTGATGAAAATAAAATTCCTGTCATTGTCATTATAAACAAAACCGACCTTCTAAAACCGGCACACGCGTTTCTGGAAAAATTAAGGGAAAAGAGATCGAGGATCCTAGAGGTTTCCAGTATCAACTCTAATGAAAGAAATGCCTATGTAAACGCTGTAAAACAGCAGCTGATAGAGGTTGCGCCGGATGACTTCATTGAGCCGCCCAGGCTGATAGGCGATCTGGTGAATCCGGGCGGCATTGCAGTACTGGTAGTACCTATAGACCTGCAGGCGCCCAAGGGCAGGCTCATCCTGCCTCAGGTCCAGACTATAAGGGATACGCTGGATAACGATGCTGCCGCGTTCGTCGTGAAGGAGCGCGAACTCTCAGCGATGCTTTCAACCTTGAACAAAAAGCCCGATGTGGTTGTTACCGACTCACAGGCGATATTGAAGGTTTCTGCGGATGTGCCCAGAGATATAAGGCTAACGACATTTTCAATCCTGTTTGCCAGACAGAAAGGTGACCTGTCAATCGCTGCACAAGGCGCTGCTGAAATTGATAATCTGAAGCCAGGAGACAGGGTGCTTATCGCAGAGGCTTGCACGCATCATGCGCTCGAAGATGATATCGGAAGGGTAAAGATACCAAGATGGCTGAGGCAGTACCTCGGTTTTGATGTGAAGGCAGAGGCCTATGCAGGCAGAGATTATCCTGAAAACCTCTCCGAATATAAACTGATCATTCACTGCGGCGGCTGCATGCTGACCAGGCGTGAAATGATGAGCAGGATTCAGAAGGCGCATCAGGCAGGTGTGGCAATTACAAATTACGGCGTGGCCATCTCATTCCTGCAGGGTGTTATCAGACGCTCTCTTGAACCATTCCCTGCAGCGCTCATGGCATTTGAAAAAAAGATGAATAATTAAAAAGGAAGTGCCTCATGAAAGACTTTATTGATGATGATAAGATTCAACATGTTCTGGATATTTCAGTCAGACCTGAAAAGAAGAGGGTTGAGGACGTTCTTGATAAAGCGAAGGAATTGAAAGGCCTCACTCCTGAAGAAACGTCAGTGCTTCTGCAGACAGAGGATAAAGAACTTATCAATGAAATACTTATAACTGCCCGCTTTGTGAAAGAGTCGATATACGGCAACCGTCTTGTGCTTTTCGCGCCTCTTTATATTGCCAACCACTGTTCTAACAATTGCCTTTACTGCGGATTCAGACGCGCCAACAAAGAGCTTAAAAGGGTGGCGCTCACTATGGAAGAGATAGCGGCTGAGGCGCAGGCGATAGAAGCCGAAGGGCACAAACGCATTCTGATGCTGTGCGGGGAACATCCAACTCGTTCAAGCCTGGATTATTTTATCGAAGCAATAGAAACAGTTTATGCAACAACAAATTTCAACGGAGAGATAAGGCGTATAAATGTCGAAGTGGCGCCTCTTGAAGTTGAAGAATTCAAGAGGCTGAAGGCCGCCAAAATAGGCACATACCTGCTTTTCCAGGAGACCTATCATCATGCGACCTACAGGGAGATGCACCCGTCAGGCCCTAAAAGAAACTATGAATACAGGGTGACGGCCATGCACCGGGCTCAGGAGGCCGGTATTGACGATGTGGGAATCGGCGCCCTGTTCGGTCTTTATGATTACAGGTTTGAAGTCCTGGGGCTTTTGTATCACGCGCAGCACCTGGAAAAAACATGCGGGGTAGGACCGCATACAATATCGATTCCGCGCCTCGAACCTGCATTAAATGCGCCTGCCGCAATAAAACCGCCGCATCCTGTAAGCGATGACGAATTCAAAAAGCTTGTTGCTGTATTGAGGCTGGCGGTGCCATATACCGGGATGATTCTTACTACCCGTGAATCCGCGGCGCTCAGGAACGAAATATTCGGTCTGGGAGTCTCACAGATAAGTGCGGGATCACGCACAAATCCCGGTGGATATCATGACCACGGAGGCAATGACTTCATGGCGGCTCAGTTCAACCTTGGTGATACGCGCTCTCTCGATGAAGTGATTTACGAAATAGTCCAGCAAGGGCTTATCCCCAGTTTCTGCACTGCATGCTACAGGCTCGGAAGGACAGGCGCCGACTTTATGGATCTGGCGAAACCCGGTCTGATAAAGAAGTTCTGCCGGACAAACGCGATATTCACTTTCGAAGAATACCTGCTTGACTATGCAAGTGATAAGACAAAGAAGGCAGGCCTGAAACTGGTGGAAAAACTGCTGGCGGATACAGAAGGCGCCGGCCTCAAACGATCCATCAACAGCAGGCTGAAGCGCATGGAGAATGGAGAAAGAGATCTGTACATTTAAAGAAGGGCTAAGAGTTGTGAGTGGTGATCTAAAAGAAAAAAAAACATACAATAAATCGGATATCTTAAGAGCGCTTTCAGCCGATGATCCTTCTGTCCTGTTTGCAGAAGCGACGAGGGTAAGAAAAGAATGCACAGGTGATGAAGTTTATCTGAGAGGGATTATCGAGTTTTCAAACTACTGCTTGCAGGATTGCCTTTATTGCGGACTAAGATGTTCCAATGCAAATATTAAAAGATACCGGATGACGGATGATGAAATCCTTTCTGGGGCCAAGGATATCCTTGGTTCAGGAATAGGGACCATAGTCCTGCAGTCAGGTGAAGATACGTTTTACTCATCGCAAAAGATTGTTAACCTCATAAGGAGGATAAAAGACGAAACCGGTCTTGTCATTACGCTTTCCATCGGCGAATGGCCTTTTGAAGATTATGAGCTGTTCAAGGCTGCAGGTGCCGACAGATACCTGCTAAAGCATGAGACATCGGACGCGCAGCTTTATAAAGATATCAGGCCAGGATGCGAGCTGTCCTGCCGTTTGAAATGTCAGAAGCATTTAAAATCCATTGGCTTTGAAACAGGCTCCGGCGTAATGGTGGGTCTTCCGGGGCAGACGATAGAATCTCTGGCAGAAGACATAATGATGTTCAGGGAACTCGATATCGACATGATAGGAATTGGACCTTTTATACCTCACGATGAGACACCTTTTAAAGGTTCCCCTAAAGGTGAGGCTGAAATGGTTCTCAAGATGATAGCCTTGACGCGCATCGTTACGCGGAACACGAATATTCCTGCAACCACTGCGCTCACAACACTTGATCCCCAAAACCGTGTTAAATCTCTCATGGCAGGGGCCAATATTATCATGCCGGATTTCACTCCCATAAAATACCGCAGGCTTTATGAGATCTATCCGGGCAAAGGCTCAGGCACGGCTGCACCTGCAGAAATTATAGATGGAATTAAGAGGGATGTGGAAAAAACAGGCAGAATTATAGGCCCCGGCCCAGGCAACCGCAGAAAAAATTGATCGCGACTTTTCTGCCTATATTAACTGCAACTTGATTTTTCAAATGGATAACCTGCTACAGGACAAAATCCGATCAAGGCAACTGCTTATATCAAGTTTTTGTTGTCGGGAACTTTTTATACACCTTAGGTTTTCAGGGCGGACATTTTAATTTCAAAATCTAACAAAATCACGGATGGTTCGACTACCCCTTAATTGGGTCAATGCGGCCGTGGTCCATGCGCAGTACACGATCGGCAAAAGTGCACAAGTCGTGGTTGTGTGTGGCCATAACGACTGTTGTGCCGTTCCGGTTCGCCTGTACAATCAACTCCATGATGATCTGTTCTGTCTCGGGATCCAGGTCGCCTGTTGGTTCATCACACAAAAGCAGTGAGGGGGAGCTGATCAGGGCTCGTGCAATACCCACGCGACGCTGCTGTCCTAATGAAAGCTCATGCGCATAGGCATTCTCACGGCCGGCCAGACCAACTCGATCAAGCGAGGCCAATGCCTCAGACCTTTCGGATCGATGGCGGCGGAAAAGAGCCGGGAGCCTGACATTATTGAGGGCGGTGAGTGTTGAAATCATGCTCTGGAATTGAAAGACAAATCCGATGACGGCAGCCCTGAAATGTGCCAGTTCGGCATCGCTCATGCTCAGGATATCCCGTCCGGCGATTTCAATGCACCCCTTGTCAGGCCTTGTCATTCCGGCTATGAGATTCAGGAGTGTGGTCTTGCCGCTTCCTGAGTGCCCGATCAGGATAAGGAATTCCCCCTGTGCCACATGAAGGGAAATGCCGTCAACGGCTTTGATTTCATTTGCACCAGTACCATAGTGTTTTGAGACCTCAGTCAGTATGATCATCCGGCCCTCCTGATCGCCTCGTACGGCTCCATGGCACTGACACGCAGGGCTGGAATCATGGCTGCCAGAATACCCGTAGCCACCGCCAATCCAAAGGAGAGGGCGGCGATACCGAGAAGCTCCAAGTTGCCCGGTACTGTAAATGGAATTTCAAGTTTCAGCGCGATCATGCGCTCGAAACTGATTACAATTCCTGACGATACTATAAGCCCCAGAACAGCACCCAGGATCGATATCATAAGTGCCTCTATTTGGATCATTTTGAATATGAACAGGCGTGTGCTGCCCATGGCCCGCATGAGGCCGATCTCGCGCTGTCGTTCCCGGACGGCCATCATGAACACCAGACCGACGAGCAGAACAGTCATGGGCCATATGGCGAAGCTTGCCATGGTTAGAGTTTTTAGAGTACCGGACAGGTTGTTCTGGACCTTGATTGTGATATCAGATGGACGAATGATTGTGATCTCCGGTATCAGGCGTTCGATCTCGTAAGCGGCTTTCCATCCTGGAAGGCCGCCAAATCCTTCGCTTTTAAGCTTTATAAGCACTGCCGATATCTGATCCGGCGCTATATCCAGACGTTTCTTAGCCTTTGTCCCGGACTCGGCTATCATTCGTTTGACCCCGGCCATGGGTATGAAGACCGAGTAATCCAGGCCCATTCCGCTTGAGTCAAGGTTACCGGCTACTGTGAAGGTCTGGCCGTAAAATTTGTAAGCCATGCCTGGGAAGGATTGGATCGCCGCCCCGACCAGGATATCGGCTGGTCCCAGTTGGATGTCGCGATGCTTATTCAGCCATGGCCGGACAGTGAAGTCGGTCTGTGGATCGAAACCGATCAGGAATACGTTCCAGGATGAACAGCAAGCCGCATTGGAAAGTGACTCGATATACAGTTGGGGAGAGGTCTGTTTTACGAATTCGAGGTCCTGGATGCGCTGCTCAAGGGAGGCAGGCATATAAAAGACCGCGGCCTTTCCGGTCATATATGCCTGTACGAGATTGCTGTCCAATTGGCGCGGGACTGCCACCAGATCAGCCCCGAGCCTCTGCAATCCGAGCTTGAGTCCCTGTCGGCTGGCGTGATCGATAATAGTGGCGGCAAGCTGCATCCCCACCAGGCAGGCGATGCATATCACCAGTATGGCGGTTCGCCATGGACGTTGGATAAGGTTGCCCCAGGCAAGCCCTGCAGTTGTCATTATGGATTTTTCTTAATCAACAGACCGCCGATGCCGCTTGCCATAAGCAACACTATGCCTGCAATAATGAGGGCAGGCTTGGTGCCGAAAACGCAGGGCATGGTAGGTATCCTGCATACGCCGGTAATGGAAGTAGGAAAAAGGATCAGCAGGACTCCGATAATGGCTGTTGAAACAGCTGCCACCAGCACGGCCCAGTACTGTTTTACCAGCAGCGGTAAAATGCCGGTACACATCACCAGCACGCCCAGAACCGTAGCGGCCTTCAGTGTTCCGTCGCAGCCGTGCATGCGTGCAATCGTTCCTGCTGGGGGCGCATAACGTCCTGCACCGCAGACAGGGAACAGGTACCAGGGGATCAAAACCACGATAACCCCAAGCAATACCAATACCAATGCCCAGATTTGAGACTTTTTCATAAAATCCAGTTACTCCGCTATCAGGACAAGGTCATGCCGTGCATCCAGTGGCACAGTAATTGTAACCGAGCTCACCCCGGTATATTCATCTTGAGCAACTCCGTCCACAAAGAGCCTCCATGACCTGGTCGGGTCAAGCTGTGTTACGTTAAATGACGTGTTGCCGCTCGGGTTCTCTGTGCCTCCCTGTATTGTCAAAACGAGGGCTTCCTTTTCAAAGTCATAGATCGCCCGTTTGAGCAGGGCATTCGGGAAGTCTACGCCGGTCACCTTGGGTGCATCGAAGTTTTTCTGCGTGAACGGTTTGTTATGAAGTGTCTGTATGCCGTTAGGCGGATTGGCAACCGCGTATGCGACAAGTACGCCTGTAAGGTTCTGCGGCCACGGGGTGAAAGTCTTGTCTGTCTGCTGATTGATGTAGGTATCAGCTCCAACCGGATAGACAAGCATGCCGTTATTCCATTCGGCCTTGTAGAAACTGTTGCACCAAGCCACTAACTTGTCCCTTGTGGCCGAATCCCCTACTTCTGCCGCCAACAAAGCGAAAAACGGCGTGGCGATCTGGTCGGTGATCCATTCAGTTTTCAGATGTGCACTGCTGCCTTCATCTATTACATGCTTGGACTTCTGGTACGGGTAATGGCGCTCGATCAGTGCCGGCTCCCAGGCATGCATCATTGCACCGTTCCAGCCGTTGGAAACCGAGGAATTAACAATTATCTGCCCCAGCCAGGCCAGAGGAACTGTAAACAGTGAAAGGCTGTTTCCGAAACTTGCAAATTCCTGGGTTATCATGGTCTTCTGCTTGACCAGCCAAAGGAGACCAGTCTCATGCGTAACAGGGTTTATGAACGAGTTCTTGAGGAAAAAGTCAAGAAACAGGTTGCGTGCCTCGGCCAGACTGGTTCCATGAACCTGGTCATACAGCATGAAAGAAAGGATCGGATGCTGATTGCATTCGGCAAAGACCGCGTTAGGCTCGCATTCGATGCTGTGGTACGAGTTGTTCATCATCTGGTCGTACATCACTTTCTGAAGGGAATAGTTATTATAGACATACTCCTCGGTATCGCTCCACTTGAAGACAATGGAACCCGGGGCATCCCATTTCGGGTCACGGTAAAGCATCTCATAAAGGCCGATCATGTGCCCCAGGTGTCCGGAGTACATGATATTCTCATCTCCAACCGGGTCATGCTTTTCAGGATAGGGTGTGTCCATCTTCGGCTCAAGGAAATCCACACCTTTACTGCGCACGGCCCAGTACTGCCACACCTGCTTTAGCAGCATCTTCTGGATCAGGCGGTCCATACGGGGCTTAATGAGTTCACTGTAGGCCGGGAGCTTGTAATACTGCTCTGTTGCAAAGAAATAGGTCATGAAAGCGATCGGATAGCGGTACGATGAAAGATAAAACTGGGAATCTTCATAAGACTTGATCTTGCTGAAGTCGTCCAGAGGATCGTCGCATACCGAGAGATACCAGCGGAACAAGCCCATTTCATCATTGCCGATCTGCTGATACGAGGCTGGGTCGATCGAGGGTACCGCTGGCACGATGTTAGAAAGTGTTTTTACCGAGAACCCGCCCTTGTTTTTGGCGACAACGATGATATCATAGCCGGTTCCGGTCGTGAGGCCCTTGAACTGATAACCGCTCATGGATACATCTATCGGTCCTTCTGAAGACCCTGTTACATCAGACCCGGTTACTGCGATTGAGCCTGATGTCCCGATATAGGCTTCAACAGTCGGAGCAGGGTCGCCCGCAGTCGCAAGAGTCGGCAGGTCTATAGTTATGGTGCGTGAGCTAAACGCCTTAAGGTTCAGGGCATTAAGAACCGGAGCCACTGTCTTTTTACATCCGGGCATGAAGGTTATCGCCAGGATAAAACCCACAAACAAACTAATTGATTTCAAGTAATTCATGCGCATAACTGTCCTCCTAGATCGTGTCTGAATTTCTTTTCCATTTTAAATATATACATATTCGCGTCTCTATTACAGCCTATTCAGCGATCAAAGTGATATCATGCTGAGCGCTAAGAGAAACATCGATTGTTATCGAACTTACTCCTGTATATTTATTTTGCGAAACCCCGTCAACAAAGAGTTCCCATGTCCTGCCCGGATCAAGTTGTGTTACGTTAATTGACGTGCTGCCGCTCTGGTCAGTACCGCCAACAGTTGTTAATATAAGGGCCTCCTTTTCGAAGTCGTAGACAGCCCGTTTGAGAAGTATATTGGGGAAGTCCAGCCCTGAAACTTTAGGGGCGAGGAAGTTCTGGTCTGTAAACGGCTTGTTGACAAGCGACCATACCCCGTATTTTGAGTTTGCCATTGCGAATGCTATCAGCGAGCCAGTTGTCGCATTGCTGTAGGGTGTGAATTCACCCGATGTATTTACATTAACAGGCTCTTTGGCCGGATAATGAAGCATTCCGTTATCCCATGTCGGTTTGTAGAAGTCCTTGCACCAGGCTATGAGCTTGTCCCTTGTATCCGTATCTCCCACTTCTGCTGCCAGCATTGCGAAATACGGTGTGGCAAGCTGGTTGGTGGCCTGTTCTTTCTTCCCATCGAGCTGGGCTGTCAGGCTATCGGGCTCTATAACGTGCAACTTTTTCTGGTACGGGTAATGACGCTCTATGAAATCCGGTTGCCAGGCGTGCATAAAAGTCCCTGTCCACCCGTCTGCCGCCGCTGCGTGCAGAATCAGTTTCCCAGCCAGGACTTCTGGTATCGTATATATTGACGCTAGGTTCCCGAAATTGGGGTTTTCCTGGCTGACGACTATATTTTGTTTTACCAGGTAGTTGACACAGACTTCATGCGACACGGGGTTTATCATCATACGCTTTAAGAAAAAATCCAGGAACAGGTTGCGGACATCGGCCAGGTTGGTTTTGTGTACATAGTCATACAGCATGAAGCTTATGATCGGATGCTGGTTGCATTCAGGAAAGACCGCATTCGGCTCGCACTCGATCCCATGATATGAATTGTTAAGCATCTGGTCATACATCACCTTCTGCAGAGAGTAGTTGTCATAGATATATTTCTCGGTATCGCTCCAATTGAAGACAATGGAACCGGGCTGGCTCCATTTCATGTCGCGGTAGAGCATTTCATAGGAGGCGATCATCATACCCAGGTGGCCGGAATACATGATGTTCTGGTCTGCGACAGGGTCATGCTGTTCCGGGTATGGTTTGTTCATCTTAGGCTCAAGAAGTTCGACGCCCTGGCTGGTATTGGCCCAGTAGGTCCATACCTGCCTGTCGAGCATTTTCTGGATCAGCCGATCAATGCGGGGTTTAATTATCTCACTGCAGGCCGGTAGCTTGTGATACTGTTCGAGAATCAGGAAATAAGTCATGAATGCAAGAGAATACCTATAGGAGGAACCCTCAGTCTGCTTGTCGTCATAGGACGGGATCTTGCTGAAATCCGATATGTCATCGTCACCTATTGAGAGATACCAGCGAAGCAGGCCCATTTCATCAGTACCGATCTGCTGATATGAGGCGGGATCAATCGCGGGAACAGCCGGCACGATGTTGGTCAGGTTTTTAACCGAGTAGCCGGAAGAGTTTTTGGCGATCACGATGATGTCATAACTTGCGCCCGTTATCAGGCCCTTGAACTGGTAATCCCCTGTAGTAACATCCACAGGTCCTTCTGTAGAACCGCTGACATCTGATCCGTCCACTGATATCTGACCAGAGAGCCCAATGAAAGCCTGTACGACAGCGGCAGGATTGCCTGCTTTAGAGAGTATCGGATGCTCCAGGGTTATAGTACGCGAACTGGACCCTTTAATGGAAGGATCTGCCAGAACAGGGGCTTGCCATTTACATCCCTGCAGGACAAGAAATAGTGCTATTAAACAACCAAGGAAACCATAACCCCTCAAACGTACAATCTGCATATGTATCTCCTCTCATGATAGAATCAAAATCCTGGTCAGGAAGCAGAAACTCAAGAAGCTATCTTTCTTCTCATAATATGTTGAAGAATGATTCATAATCACTATAGAATATTTTGTAAAATATAAAGCAAGAAAAATGCCAGTAGGCACTCCTTGTTATTTCGATAAGTTGGCAAAAGTAAAAAGTAATTCATAACATTCCATAGGAAAGTTTTTCTACTAATGAAAACAATATTTTCCACTCGTACATGAAAGCAATGAGGTAGTTGTAGAATGAAAAATTGAAATATTACATATTATAAAGATAACTTTTTTAATTTAAGAGGGTGGGTTGACTGAAACAGGAATTCCTGAAAAAATAGCGATAATGGTCTTCATTGTGGGAATATGACTATTACCAAGCGAAATAAGGCTGCCGGAATATTTCCCCGGCAGCCTAGGCTGTTTAGAAATCGCTGATCTTGACCTGTAACGCACCCGTACCTATGTCTTCGATGTTGAATGTATATTTTTTTCGAATAGGCAGGGATTTGTTCGTCAATGTTTTGGCCTCTGATGTGTAGGTAAATTCATAGGTGCCTTTGTTAGGCTGGCTGGTCATGTCGAACCAGAGGGTGATATAGGACTGATCGAGGTTTACCTGTTCCCACTGGAAGCGTGTCTCCGGGTCGGTATCAGTATATGTGAAATTCCTGGGTGCCTGCAAATAAGCGGAGCTGGGCGGAGTCTTGACCGTCATATAGGTTTTACCAGTCATCAGGTTGCGGTTTGGAAAAGCGCCCCAGACCTTGAGTTTGAGGTAACGTGTACCATCCGGGTCAACCTCGAAATAGGGACCATTGACGATGCCGCCGAAGGGAGTTTGGGCGCTCTGCCTGTCAAAGAGAGGCCAGTTAAGAGTGGCCAAGGATAACTCGGCCATCCAGGAAGCGTCTGCGTAGGGAGGGATCGGTTCGTTAGACTTGTCAAGAGCGGTACCGTTCTTCATGGACCGGGCCAGGGTAGCGACAGTCTGCTGGAAGGCCTGCAACTCGTGTGGACCAAACATGGTCGAGGCCCCCTCATAATACTGTTTCTGATATTCTTCATAGGTTGTTAGATAACCGGCATATTCGTTGGTGCACTGGGCCACCACTACATAGCGGATAGGGCCGTCTTCATCGGCCCAGCCATCTCCGTCACTGTCGCCGTTGAAGATCAGCTTGATCGTGTTTTCGATACGACGGCCTGCCATGGTTGTGACCTCAACCGGCATGGAGCACAGGATCAGTTCACCGATCCTGAATATCTGGACAGGAAGAATTTCAGGGCTGAAGGTGGTTTTTACATCCTCTCCCGTGTCGCCATCCTTTGCCGTCCACGGGATAAAGCCGTTAGCCATGAGGATCACCTTTGGATATTGGGTCGCTTTGTATTCATCGGTTACAGCCTCTATGGCCCCGGGTGTTATCAGGCCAAGCAGATTGGGCAGCAGAAATGCCATGAAGCGCTCGCTGAGATTGGCTGCACCTTCCGGGCTCAGGTCATCGACAGTAATGCCCTCTCGGTAAAGCGGGATGGGAGACCCGGAGTCTTCGGTGCTGCCTGCTGTACATGGGCCGCCCATGGCTGCCTTGGTCGTTTGCCAAGGGTTTTGGGGGTCTTCGCTCTTTACAGCGGCCATATTTATAAAAATATGGCGGTAGTCTATTATGGGAGAAACCAACCGTTCACGGCCATTGGCGTTGCGGTAGAGTTCAACGGCCTTTTCGAACTGGCGCTTGCCCAGTTCTCTGGTATGCTGCCAGTCATAAATGCCCGTCTTGCTGGGCGGCCCATACATGATGTTGCCAGATACATCCCCGCAATTGGCCTGGGCAAATGCCCCGATCATTTCCGGGAACTGCCGCTCCCATAGGGATTCGGCATAGCCCTTGTTGTCGCCGGATACAAAGCGGAAAAATGCGCCCAGAGATGTGGGGGTGAAGGGCGAACCAGTTAACCATGGCGCTGTCTCCTATCTTTAATAGGATCATGCGCTTGTTGGTGTTGTTCCAGTCAATGCCATCAACGTATCCGGTCGACAGGCCGTTTTCCAGGTGTTCACGATCCTCCGGATCGAGGTTCTCGATGTTGGAAAAGCCGGCTTCGTTATCTATGTTGGTGATGTCAGAGACATGCCCGTAATGCTCGATTTCCGCCTGGGGATTATTGATATAGGCACGGGGTGAGCGGTTCCATCCGCACTGGAAAAGATTATCTTCGTTTATGCTTACAGGAACAGGTTTAATGGCTGCTTCTGCATCGCGTATGGCCTTGACGATGCCGTTTACCTGCACATCGAAGTTTTCCTTTATGAAGCCGCTATCAGGGACGTTGTACATGGGAACAAGTGATGTTCCGCCTGGTGTTGCATGTGTGTGGGTTCCCTGGAGCATCACATTGTCATAAGTCCAGCCCTCATTCTTCAGCACCCTGACTACGGCCTGCCTGACGCCCTGGAAGACCATGCAGAGATCCGAAGTGACATAGGCTATCTTTTTATTTCCCTGCTTGAAAACATAAGCCCTGGCATAAGACCGCATAAGCAGCCCTTCACCCTTCTGGGTAGGTTCCTCCATGCCCATGAAGATTACCATTGCAGGAGTTCCGGTCACATCGGCCTTGCCCGCGCCTGCATAAAGGGCATCCGTGGTTGTTACTTCACCGGTGTTTTCAGATGAACCTGTTGAGTTCTCTGTATTGTCGTCGCTCTTGGATGCACAACCGGAACAGATTAAAAAGACTGTTAACATCATGAGAAAAATTGAATTTTGTAAAAGCTTCATTATTGGTTCCTCCTCGAAAAAATTATTATGCAAAGAGACGGCCAGTTTAAACCATAAACCTGTACCTGTAACATGTTGAAAACAGCCATTTGAATATAGACAAACATAGGCATCAGAAAATATTGAAGAAAATAATTTCCCATAAGAGGGAAAAGTTATCCCAATTGTTAAATTTTACTGAACATATAAATTATTAAAGTAATAATCATTGACTGTTCAACGTTGCAGTAATATTCCCTCATCTTGAAAGGGAAGGAACTAATGCGCGGGAACCAAACCGGATACTGCAGCCTGACAGCAAAAAGGCAGTTTCAGGTTGTTAAAAGGGTCGGTTTTTAGACCAAATCATCAGGAGGCCCGCAAATTAAAACTGCAGGTTCGGAAGATGCGGTTTTCTGATGATAGGAGAAAAGGAGGCAACGAAATGAAAAAATTAATTTTTGGATCAATGCTTCTGGCACTGACCAGTGTTGTTCCTGTTCAGGCAATGGCGGGGGTAGATATAAATATAGGAATTTCTCTGCCGCCGCTTGTCGTATTTGAGACGCCTCCGGAAGTGGTGGTAATACCTGATACAGACGATGTTTATGCTGTTCCCGGTATAGATATTGATATATTTTTCTGGGATGGCTGGTGGTGGCGCCCATGGGAAGGTCGATGGTACCGTTCACATTACTATGATCGTGGTTGGGCTTACTATGGCAATGTCCCAAGATTTTATTATGATGTAGACCCTGACTGGAGAGGATACTACAAGAGACACGCTTGGCATGGACACTGGTGGTATTATGAGCGGATTCCCGACCGGCAACTTCAGAAGAACTGGAAAACCTGGCATGAAAACAGGGTATGGGAAAGGGAAACATGGGGTGTTAGGCACTACCAGCCTCAATCGCAACAGCAGAGACAGGAACTGAGACAGCACAGGCAGGAACAATATCAGCAGAGACCAGGGGTGCAGCCATATCAACAGCAGAGACAGCCGCAACATCAGCAAACTCAGATCCAGCAACCGCAGATACACCAATACAAACAAGGTCAACAACAGGTTATGCAACCATACCAGAAAAATGGGCAACAGGGTCAACAGCAGCATCAGCCTCGGAATCAGCAATACCAAAAACAGCAGCAACAACAGATTTCTCAACCCCGTGGCCAGCAGCATCAGGGGAGAACGCAACACCAGCAGTCTAATGACCAGCCACAAAGAGGAAATCCAGATCACAGATAGCAGGATGAGGAATTACGATGAAAAGAAACTTGTTACTAATGGTTGTCATTTTTCCTTCCTTGATCATTTCTTCTATCGTATATGCAAATGTAAGACCGGGATCCTTTGATGTCTCCCCTATCTTTGGAGCCTATGTCTTCGGCCAGAGTGATCACCTGAAAACCAGCCCTGTTTACGGCTTGCGTGCCGGATATAATTTTACCGGTAATATAGGGATGGAAGCCCTGTTCGATTATGTGCCAACAGAATATTCAACAGGTTCCGATTATTGCGGGAAGAACGTCCTTGCCTATCGTTATGGTTTCGACCTCCTTTATCATTTCATGCCTGAAAGCCGTATGATCCCTTATATTGCTGCCGGGTTCGGCGGAAGAAAAACTGATCCTAACGAGCTGCCGAAACATACCCATGGGATTTTTGATTACGGGGCCGGGCTGATGTTCTTTATTACCGGAGACCTCGCACTGAGGGCCGATTTCCGTGGGCTTGTCATGCAGGATGACGGACCCGTAAACAATTTCGAATACACTTTCGGGCTCAATTACCAGTTCGGCGGTAAAAAGAAAGCAACGGAACCGGTTGGGGAATCAGCAGTGGAGAAGGTTGTTATACTTGCCTCTGATCCGAAGTATGAGGGGGCGGTGAGCGCTCTTTCATCTGAGCCGGAGGAGAGCTCAGTTATACTTGCGCTTGAAGATATGCATTTCGATTTCGATAAGGCAAGCCTTACAGATGAAGCGAAGGTTTTTCTGAAAAGAAGCATCAGCATCCTTAAAGAAAACACCAGATTTAAGATCCGTATTGCGGGCTACACATCCTCCTCCAGCTCGAAAGAGTACAACCAGGAGTTGAGCGAAATGCGTACAAAGGCAGTTAAAGAATATCTTGTTGAAGAAAAGATCGTTGCCCCAGACAGGATTTCTGCAATCGGTTACGGAAAGAGAAACCCCTGCGGATTATGAATCGGCACCGAACGAGCTTTACTCAAAAGAAGCAAAGGCCGATATGATAATTCTTTTTGAAATAGTAGTGAGATAGAGTCCGGTAAAGAACCGGCTTTATATATTTTAGACGGAGAAGTTTTAAGGCTGGTCAGGTGCCGGCCGCCGATGAGTAAATAAGAAAAATTGTGAAGTTTAACTTCAAGGAAATCAAAGTCTGACCCTATATCTTTTTGCTATCGGGCAACAGGTTCGATGGCTGCTAAAGATTCTGTCTCAATAAGCTCCAGGTTGAACAGAACTGTCATGATATTGGAAAGAGGAAGTAAGGGGCCGGAGTTCGGCCGCCTTACTTTTATGAAGGATATGAGTTATGTCTAAAAGTTCCAGGTAAGTCCGAAATCCACGCTGTCTTCTGAAAGTGTTGATGACAATGCTACAGGCTGCATCCCGGTAATGTCCGTGCCTGTTTCACTTATTGTTTTTTCAAAAGCGTGAACATAACCAAGGTTCGCAGAAAAAGTGTCGCTGAATTTGTATCCCGCACCACATGTAAGATGCTGCTCCACGATTGCCGGGAATCCGATAATTCTGAAAGTTTCATAATAGTAGGCAGGCATTGATTTACCCTGGACTTCAACCATACTGCTGCCGTTGAATCCGTCATGACTGACAAGGGGGTTTTTTGAGTAATTGAAACCCGCCCTAAAGGACAGTTTTTTTACAGGTTCAATCTGTGCGCCTATTGCGTAGACCCACTGGTCGTTCCAGTCAAAATCCTTATATCCGTCAGATTTTGACCATTGAACAAATTTTACATCCGCTTCAATCAAAAGGTTCAGCAGGTCTGCATTCTTATATGCGGCTCCTGCTCCGATTTCCTGAGGGGCCTCGAGTTTGAGCGAATCAAGGCTGCCGTCCTGATCAAAATCGATAATGCGTCTGTAATTGATAGGCTGTGGAGTGGTATAGGTGAGTCCGATTGAAACAGGTGCAATGGGGTTGTATATAACGCCGAGTTTTGCACCCAGACCATAGGCTGGTGATGAACCATGCCTTAAATCAAGGGTCGAGTAATCAATGTGCACTGCTGCTCCCACTGAAAACATATTGTTTATTTTATAGGCAAGGGAAGGGGAGAATTTCATTATCTGAAGCTGGGTATATTCACCGGTGATCAGCGGGTACGTTCCGAAATAGGCGGTTGGATTGTCAAGTGCTGTTCCTCTGTAGTCGACGCCAAGTCCTGTAACGCCGTAAGCCGCGATTCCGAACCTCAACTCTTTCAGGTCTTTGCTTGCAGGGGTGTTCAGCCCTATCGCCGGAATGCCGAAGACCGAACTCGCACTGTCGGCACTGTAAGTCCCATTTGCTGTTTCAACAGATCCCTTGATCCTGGGAATAAAAGCAGTTCCGGCAAAATCAAATTCAGTGCCCTTGAAAAAATTATCATTAACCATAGTCGCCGGGTTGGAGAATATTGAGCTTACCGAGTCCTGAGGCTGGGCAATGCCGACTCCTCCCATCGACCTAGCAGCAGGTCCTACTGCTATTAGATTATCGCCGTTTGTTGCAAAAACGTTTGTACTTATTGTTATCAATGCCGTGAAAACAATTGAGCTTATAATCCATGATCTCTTCATAACGTTCTCCTTTCTTGAAAAATTAATTTGGTGGCAGCTTTTCTTTGTTCATTTATTTAGAAAATAACTTCATTGAGACATAGCAGTATACAAAGAAAATCGTTTATATTGATTTGAATCAACATAAGTTGAAACAGGCTAAATTCTATGCATCAAGCATGTTTCACATAATTTCATTTCAATGGATTCAGGGTATTTGGGATTCAGATCGAGCATGGCCAAATGAGCATCATAAGCATCTAGCTTCATCTGAATTCCGGTTTCATTTTTTACCGTCAAGTACCAGCCTCAGTTTTGCAGCCAGTTCATTAAGCGAGAACGGTTTCTGGATGAAATTTACGCCGTCTTCCAGCACGCCGTGGTGGGCGATGACGTTGGCCGTGTAGCCTGACATGAACAGGCACTTGATATTCGGGTAATGGAACAGAAGAGTTGCAGCCAGATCCCGGCCGTTCATGTCAGGCATGATCACATCGGTCATGAGCAGATGGATTTCGCCTAGGTAATTATCAGCCAAACGCATGGCTTCGAGCGGACCCGGAGCAGCCAGACCGGTATAACCCAGTCGTTGGAGCATCGTCATGGTCATATTCAGGATTGCCGGCTCGTCCTCCACCAGCAGCACGGTTTCATTGCCGGGCTCGATTGGTTCCGAGGGGTCGCTTGTCTGGAATTGTCCTATATTATCAAGGTTCCCGGGAAGGTATATCCTGAAGGTTGTACCGTGGCCGGGTTCGCTGTAGACATTTATATATCCGTTGTTCTGCCTGACGATTCCGTATACTGTGGACAGCCCTAGGCCGGTGCCTTCTCCCATGTCTTTAGTGGTGAAGAAAGGTTCAAAGATGTTTGCCAGTGTTTCCTTGTCCATGCCTTTACCGTCGTCGCTCACTGCGAGCATTACATAGTCTCCTGGTGTAAAGTCCGGATGATCATAGCAATATGATTTGTTGAATGTGGCGTTTCCCGTTTCGATTGTGACTTTGCCTACGCCGGCGATGGCGTCACGTGCATTGATGCAGAGATTGGCCAGGACCTGGTCAATCTGGGAAGGATCCATCTTGACAGGCATAAGATTTTCAGCCGGCACCCAAGCCAGGTCGATATCCTCGCCAATGAGCCGCCTCAACATCGTGAGCATTCCTTCCACTGTCTCATTCATATCGAGGACTATCGGAACTACGGTCTGCTTGCGGGCAAAAGCAAGCAACTGGCGGGTGAGATCAGCGGATCGTTCGGCTGCTTTCCTGATTTGCTGAAGGTCCTCGAAAATCGGTTGCTCGGGATTGGCCAGCATCAAGGCAAGTTCGGAATGTCCGAGTATGACGCTGAGCATATTGTTGAAATCGTGAGCCACGCCGCCCGCAAGGCGGCCTACGGATTCCATCTTCTGAGCCTGGTTCAACTGCACTTGGAGATTTTCCCTCTCCTCCTCGGCCTGCCTGCGCTCGGTGATGTCCTGGTTGGCCCCGTGAGTTATGAGAGTTCTGCCCTCCGAGTTTTTCGTGATTCCAAAACGTACAACGATGTGCCGGATCTCGCCATCCCTGCGGATTATCCGGTGCTCAACCTGTGATGTGTACTCCGGGTCGGTTGCATTTATAGCCTTAATCACTTCTTCGGTGACAAGGTGTTGATCGTCCGGATGAAGGAATTCCCGCGAATAAACGTCTGCAGTCATATGATAGCCGCCCTCGCGATCAGCAGTAGTGCCATACAAAGCATAGAACCTGTCGTTGAAGGTAAAAGTGCTTGTCTTTACATCAAACTCCCAGTTTACCAAATGGGCCATATCCATCGCTTCCGCGAGCCGGATCCGGCTCGTTTTCAGCTCTTCCTCGGCTTTCTTCCGCTCGGTGATGTCGCGTGAATTAATAACAATTCCGCCTATCGCCGGATTGTCACGCAGGTCTTTGCCGATGGCTTCCAAATTTACCCATGAGCCGTCTTTATGCCTGAAACGCAGCTCAATGAGGACAACATCTCTGGTTGCGGCTTCAGGGGACAGTGCACTAGCAGCCTTTGGCAGATCATCAGGATGAATATAATCCAGGGCATTCTTCCCCATAAGTTCATAAGGTTCATAACCAAGGACCATCCTGCTGGACGGACTTTCATATTTTATGGTTCCGTCTGCTTCCATAATGGTGATCAGGTCCATTGCATTTTCAAGGAGCGCTCGGAAAGACTCCCTGCTTTCATTCAGTTTCTCCTCAGCCTGCTTGCGCTCAGTAATGTTGCTCATAACAGCAGTGACGCCGTTGATACGGCCATCCGAGTATACGGGTCGGCTGGAGGTACGGACATATTTGATAGTGCCGTCTTTATCCATAATGCGGAATTCCCACGGTTCCATCTGTCCCGACATCAGCCGGTTAAAGCTTTCCGAAAGGCCCGGCATATCATCCGGATGTATCAGCGGCGCAAAAGGCTTCCCTATTAGATCGGCCACTTTGTATTGGGTCAAATGCTCTACGACCGGGCTGAGATAGGTTATATTTCCCTGGTTATCCAATGTATATAAAACATCATTGATGTTCTCCACGATTGAGCGGTATTTTTCTTCGCTCTCCCGCAATATTTCTTCAGCTTTCTTGCGCTCGGAGATGTTCTCGAAAACCACGAAAAAGAAATCCTTTCCAGGACTGAAAACAGACAGGTGCAGCCATATCTCCAGGATCGGGAGGTATGTTTCCAACTGTTCCGGAACTCCGGTCATTGAAACGCGGCCGTATATGTCGAACAATTCGGGATTCGTCTTTGCAATCCCGGGTATTACTTCCGTGACATGCTTGCCTATTACATCTTTCAACCCTGTGAGCTTTTCAAATGAAGTGTTCACATTAAGATAAACCCAGTCAACCGGAAGGCCGTTTATATCATAAATCATCCTGCAGTGAGCAAACCCCTCTATCATATTTTCAAACAGTGAGCGGTATCTTAACTCGCTTTCCTTCAGTTTATCATCAGCCCGTTTGCGTTCGGTGATGTCCTGAATAACCCCGGTTACAATCAGAGGTAAACCGTCTTCATCCCTTTGCACTTCAGCTATGGACCATATAAATCTGGGTTCAGGGGAATTAATAGGATGGATTTCAAATTCCAGATTGTATTCTTTCCCTTTTTCAATAAGGTCGATCAGTGCCTGATGGACCCGATCTTTTTCAGGAATGCAATTTTCAACTTCATCGGTCGTAAAATCGGATTTTCCAGGATCAAATCCATAAATCCGCTTTGCTTCATCCGATCCCCAGAAGTGCTGTGTCTTCAGGTCATATTCCCAGTTACCGATATGGCCAACTTTCTGTGCTTTCTGATACCGTTCTTCCGATTTTCTTGATTCTCCATCGGTTTGTCCGGATGAAGTTCTCTTTTTATTCTTCACATCCTGTCGCGATAGGATTTCCTTCTTTGGGGAGGAACCCTTTTCCCGGGTCATATCGCTTCTCCTTTAATGCCTTGTCGGCCAATTGAAAATCATAATACCTGCAGGGCTTTTTAAGCACTGCCATGAATTACAAATAATCTGACTCAATAAACATGAACCGATAAATTTTGAAAAGCCGTCAATAACAATATCGGCATAATTATTTTAAATTATAAATGTCGGTACCGGTTCTTTTGTGTAAAATTATGTACGCCTTATATATCAAAGGAAAGTACAGATGCTTCTCATGATGACAGCGAACCCTGATTTTGCAAAGTTGATGGCACTGTAAAAAATACAAATCCTGCAATTCTCAAGAACATGGATTTATTTGAAGGCACCGTGACTCAAGTATGATCAGGCTATTATTGAGCCTTAATCATCGGCTGAACTATTTTCGCCAGGACCTCTTTGAAGAGGCCTTCCTGATCGATAACGGAAAGGTTTCCCAGGATGCAGATTGTATAGCCCTTTTTCATGTTATGCAGGACAATCCCTGAATATCCAGGGACTGTCCCGGTATGACCGTAGAGGTCTTCTCCATCGATGATGAAATGTTTTATACCCAGCCCGTAGCCTTTCAGGCCGGGATAATCTTTGTGCTTGACTTCCAGGAAATTCATCATGCCGTTAAGGGATGCGGGTGATTTGTATATGTTATCTGTAATTGGAACACACGGGCCAGCAGCTGCAGAGCCGAATGACAATAAAATAACGGAGCAGAAAAATATGAGCAGCCGGTTCACTTGCTGTTTATGATCCGTTTGAGCGTGGCAAGGACCATTTTCATGTTGTTTAAGTCAATCCTTCGCATGTTGTCAGCCGCCGAATGAAAACCGCCCAGCCCCTGGCCTGGAATTCCCGTGTTGTAGATGGTTACCGAAGGGATGCCCTTTGCCATAAAGCATACGGCATCATCCGTGCTCTTCTCTCCTTTTTCAAGGGGCTTTCCTGAAACAGACTGCCAGGCTTTCCCGACTTCATTGACGAGCTTGGTATCCGCCGGGTAATGCTTCAGGAACACCCCGTTGCTTTCTGCATAGGCAAGGTTTCCTCCCTGTCCGACGAGGTCGAGATTGATAAGCATTGCCGGTATTTTTCTGTCGATATTGCCCGCGGGAAGAAATTCATTGACATAGGCCAGGGCTCCCAGCAGGTTGACTTCTTCGCCGGATGTCAGCAGGATCGTTACAGAATTGTCTGCCGTAGTTACCATGCCGTCATGGATGTCTTTTGCAAGATCGATCAGGATGGCTACGCTTGCCGCATCATCAACAGCGCCTGGCGACTGGTTTTCTACGAAGACATACCCGAAGAAGCTCGTACCGAACAACACCCAGTATGCTGCAAGAATTACAGCAATAATAATCGATATTCCCGATGCGACCCTGTTCTTTGCAAATCTGAATATTTTCCCGAGAGAATAAATCATGGGAGTAATCAATCCGAGGATAACTGCAACAGGAACCAGCCTGTAGATGTGCGCCCTTTGAATATGATCAAACAGAGCTGTCTTTGAATCCATATGTGCTGCAAAAATGAGCTCCCTGACCGCATTGGGATTTGGGAACCGGATGATTATATTTTCTGCAGGTTTTGTTATGATCCATGAAACCACGCTTACGAAATATTCAAACTCAAGTATCAGGACAGCAGGGATTAGTATTGCTGTTATTATTGCTGCAAGAGGTTTTTTCCTGATGATAAAACCGCAAAGGATAATCCCCAGCAGGGCAATCGTAATACCCACAATGAAATCCAGTCTTGGTTTCAGAACAAATTCCTGGATACTGTACTGAATCTCATAAGGAAAAAGTAATTCCTTTATGAAAGCGACAACACTGTCAAAGGCGTTACTGTAGCTTGGCCTTGGTATGGCTATATGAGTAAGTATATCCTGCAGGCTCATTGTCTATTCCCATCCTTTCCCGGAAACGGATTTGAGTGCTGCTTTTTCAAGTCCGGCAAGGCTGACTTTTGCAATGCGTATATCACTTGCCGAAACCATACCCATGAGCCATGGCCAGTCCCGTTTGATGCTGCTTGTATAGTAGCTTATGTATGCAAAACCATCCCTGATGACAACGCCGTTATATGAGGTGTCGCCTGCGCTCGGGAAGTCAGTCAATCTGATAAGCCCCTTTTCGGTTACAAGAAAGAGTGATGTACGTTTCTTTGCAAATATGCTGCCAAAATAGTTTACCGGGCCGGGTTTGTACGGGTTAAACCGGCCTGCGGCATAGATCCTGCCGTTATAAGAAAACAGCGCAGGGCCGTCCAGTCTTGTGGTGAAATCGCTTACAGGCTCAGACCATTTTGTATATGGCGGTGATGAGACCTCGATATTCGTACAGGCCTTCGGGTCGCCGAACAGGCTGTCCGAGCCTTCCATGCGCATGGTGGCGATCATGCGGCCGTCAGGCATGAATGCGATGTCCGTTTCATCGTTGCGGTCATTGGCGCCTGTCTTGTCATCCCTGCCGTTATGTATGATGGAGACCATTTCCCATTTCATCCCGTCGCTTGATTTCAGGAGGGCCGATTTTCCGTGCTCGTACCAGTAGACGGGTACATACCATGTTTTTCCATCGGCGGATTTCGGGTTCCAGTAAAGCCAGCCGTTATGCTCAGTGATGTCGATAAGCTTAACCCAGGTTTTTCCGTCATCCGTGTAGGTATAGGCGGTCATGTACGGTTCGGCTTCGAACCGGACGCTTTTGAGAACATAAAGCATGAGCCTGCCCCTGATGACGGCGAATTTGGGGTCCCTTATGTCCTCGCCGGGCACCCTGAATTCCGTGACCTTTGTCCAGTTCCTGGCATCCCTTGAACGCCAGACCATGAGTTTGCATTTCGGTGTGGCGAAATGGTACGGCGAGTTGGCATGCACCAGCCAGAATTCATCGTTCCAGGAGATCATATGCGTGTTTGAGTTGTGCATGCCGTCGGTTACTGCTACCCATGTATCGGCTACTATTTCCTGGTTGACTTCGGAATGATTGGGCCTTGCCCACATATAAAAAATTGTCAGCCCCAGGATCAGTATTAGGATTAATACGGTTATTGCCGCATATTTGAGGATTTTAAGAATATATTTCACAAGTAACCTCCTTATATACGATATACCTTGATCTGAAAAATACCTTTACCACATTTCTCATGTATTGTTCATCGATAATCCATGCAAATGCTTCCTAAAATAATTCCAGCTTTGTTTAAGAAGGCTGTTCCATTTCCAAATGTATTTTATGATTTTCAAATGAAAAACCTGAATTTGAACTTTAGGGCTAAGGTGCAGATATGTTGCAAAAACAAGGATAAAATATTTCGAAACTACTTAAGAATTTTATTGCAGATTGGCACCTGTCCTTTACCATTAAAGCATTCACAGGCTTTAGGTGTTTATGTTGACACGGCATGGCATATCTTCTATAACTCCGGCAATCTATTTTCTATCGGGGGATAAAACCTTGGAGGACATCGGGCGGCTGACAAAGCAGCGCATTGAAAAATATGATGCACTGAAAAATGAATATGGCGTGGCTCATTTTCCGAATACCTATAAAAAGGACACGAATGTCAGTGATTTTGTAAAAAAATACTCTTCTCTCGATGCCGAAACACTTCAGGCAAACGAACAAGTCCATAAAATGGCGGGCCGCATCATGGCTGTGCGTATTTTCGGCAAGGCCGCCTTTATACATTTTCAGGACGGGACAGGCAAACTCCAGGCATTTTTTGAGAAGGCAAAGCTCGGTGAAAAGGCCTACGATCTTTTTAAAAGGCTGGATATTGGAGACATAATCGGTTTATGGGGTAATCCCGTCAAGACCAAGACAGGAGAACTTTCCTTATATACAAAGGGTTTTGAACTCCTGACAAAAAATTTTCAACCGCTGCCCGAGAAATGGCACGGGCTCACCGATGTGGAAACCAGGTACCGTCAGAGATACGCCGACCTGATTATGTCAGGGGACGTAAAAGACGTATTTTTGAAGAGGACGAAAATAATCAAAGCCCTCAGGGCCTATATGGACAATCTCGGCTTTATCGAGGTCGAAACCCCCATGATGCAGAGCATCCCCGGCGGGGCAACGGCCAAGCCGTTCAAGACACATCACAATGCCCTGGACATGGACCTTTACATGAGGATAGCACCCGAGCTTTATCTCAAGAGACTGCTTGTAGGCGGTTTTGAACGGGTCTATGAAATCAACCGGAATTTCAGGAACGAAGGCATATCAACCAGGCACAATCCTGAATTCACCATGATGGAATTCTATATGGCATACGCCGATTACAAAGACCTCATGAAGCTTACCGAAGAGATGATTTCATCAATAGCCATGGAAGTGCTCGGCACTGCGAAGGTCAATTATCAGGGTACTGAAATCGACTTTTCCCCGCCCTGGCAGACTTTCACGATGAAGGAAGCCATAACGGTTATAGGAAAAGTCGATGCCGGCGTTGTTGAGGACCGGGAAAAGGCAGTCGCTTTCTGCAGACTAAACGGATTTCCAATTGAAGGAAACGAAGGGCTGGGCGAACTTCAAACCATGATTTTTGAAGAGACCTGCGAAGATAAACTTACCGGACCTGTATTCATTACATCTTACCCCACCGAGGTATCACCGCTTTCACGCCGCAACAGCGAAGACCCCTCGATAGTTGACCGCTTTGAGCTTTATGTTGCAGGCAGGGAAATAGCCAACGCCTTCAGCGAGCTCAATGATCCGTTTGATCAGAAAGAGCGTTTTGATAAGCAGATTATGGATAAAGAGGGCCCGGGAGAGATTGATAAGGATTATATCAGGGCGCTTGAGTACGGAATGCCGCCGGCGGCTGGAGAGGGAATAGGAATAGACAGGCTGGTCATGCTGCTTACCGACAGCCCTTCGATAAGAGATGTGATACTGTTTCCGCTTCTTAAAAAAGATATTTCTATTGAAGTATCATCAATGGAAAAAGAAGCCAAAATATCCTCTCCGCACGTACACGTAAATAATAAAGGAGAACAGTCCTGAGATTCGAGTTTTTTGTTGCACGCAAATACCTGAGGGCAAAAAAAAGCCAGGGATTCATAAGCTTCACGTCTGCCCTGTCAGTCTTCGGGATCGCCATCGGCGTCATGGCGCTGATAGTGGTTATTTCGGTCATGAACGGCTTTGAAGAGGACATAAAGGCCAAGCTTCTCGGGACACAGTCCCATATCGTCGTTACAAGCCTGAGTGACAGGATGACTGACCCCGATAAAATCCTGCCTGGTATAATGTCTGTCAAAGGCGTAGAGGGGGCGACGCCGTTTATACTCTCGGAAGGACTGATGTCTGCATCGGGTGAGGTCAAAGGTGTCGTTATCAGGGGTATAGATACGGCAACGGCGGCAAGGGTTATAAGGCTTCAGGACATTATAAAAAACGGCATGCCTTTAAAGGAGATGGGTGAGGCCGATATCCTGCTGGGTTCCGAGCTTACAAAAAAAATGGGAGCTGCGACCGGGGATGTGGTTACGCTGGTATCACCTACGGGTATAGTGACGCCTCTGGGGTTAATGCCCAAGTCGATCAGTTTTACGGTAAAGGGGATTTTCTCAACAGGCATGTATGAATATGATTCGAACATGGTTTATATCACTCTGCCTGCTGCTATGAAACTGATGATGAAGGATGTGCCCACAGGGATTGAAATCAAGGTCAAGAATATTTATCAGGCTGGTTCGATCGCAAATGAAATTCTTGAAAAAATAGGACCCGGATACTGGGCTACAACATGGAAGGAAATGAACAGAAGCCTGTTCTCCGCCCTTAAAATGGAGAAGGTTGTGATGTGGATAATTCTGCTGTTCATTATCCTTGTGGCTGTATTCAGCATAATAAGCATGCTGATTATGCTGGTAATGGAAAAGAGAAAAGAGATTGCAATACTCAAATCGATGGGGGCTACATCGAGGCAGATACTTGGTATTTTCGTGACAATGGGCATGGTGATAGGCTTGAGCGGAACAATCCTGGGACTTGTTTTAGGGCTTACCCTTACCTATAACCTGAACCCCGTCGTGAACGCGGTAGAATTTATTTTCGGAATAGAGGTAATGCCAAAGGACGTGTATTACATTACAGGTCTTCCCACAAGGGTCTTCCCCGTCGAAATTGCCGTTATTGCCTTAAGTGCGGTACTGCTTTCGTTTTTTGCCACGATATATCCTGCCAGGCAGGCAGCAGGGCAGGACCCTGTAGAGGTGCTCCGATATGAAGGCTGATACGTCGGTCAGTGCCCTCGGTCTCTTTAAAACATTCCATAAGGGAAAGCACAGGATCGAGGTCCTCAAGGGACTTGATCTCGATGTGAAAAAAGGTGAGGGAGTTGCTGTCATCGGTGCGTCCGGAACGGGCAAGAGCACTCTTCTCCATCTTCTTGGCGGGTTGGAAAAGCCTGAAAGCGGGAACATTTATTACGGTGATAAAAACATCTGTATGATGAAGGACAATGATCTGTCTGCAATTAGGAACAGAATGATAGGCTTTGTTTTTCAATTCCATTTTCTTCTTCCTGAATTTACTGCTCTTGAAAATATTTATGTACCCTACCTTATTTCGTCCGGATATATAAAAAAGGCAAAAGAAACAGCCCTTGAACTTCTTGATAAAGTTGGGCTCGCCGAGAGGGCTACTCACAAACCCGGGGAACTCTCAGGAGGAGAACAGCAGAGGGTCGCCCTCGCAAGGGCATTGATGATGTCACCCGAGGTGCTGCTTGCAGACGAGCCGACAGGGGATCTTGATCCTTCAACAGGAGAAATGATGGCGCAACTGCTTGTAAAACTTAAAAAGGATATGGGCATTACAATGGTTGTAGTCACTCATAACCATGATCTGGCAAGACTTATGGACAGGACCTTGCTGCTGAGGGGAGGAATGCTTGAGCAACATGATCTGTAGGTTCTTCTCAGCACTCATTTTGATACTTTTAATACCTGTATGTCTGGCTGCAGCAGATATTGAAATATTTTCCGGCGATAAGGAATTAACCGATTTCCTTTCCGATGTACCATGTGTGACTTTCAAGGATGCGGCCCCGTTAAAAATTGAGGTCCTCTCGAAAGAAGGGCTTGTTGAAGTTAAGGATTCGGAAGGTGTTGGTTATAAGGCTGCGACAATGCCGGATGCGGCCAACGGCTATCTCAGGATGAAAGATGTATGTGTTGTAAAGGAAATTAAAATAAGCGGCACCAAGCGTATATCAAATGATGCCATAAGGTTCAGGATAAGGACGGCTCCCGGTGATATAATACACAGGCTTGCTGTCAGAAAAGATATTGAGGAAATATACGCTATGGGATATTTTGAGAGTTGTAATGCATCGAGCGAGAATAATATCCTGTCTTTTAATGTAACGGAATATCCCGTTGTCGTGAAAATTGAGATTAAAGGCAACAAAAAGGTGGAAGAGAAAAAAATCCTAGAGTCTTCAGAGGTGAAGAAATTCGATATACTCAACACACGTTCGCTTAAAACAGCTGTTGACAGGATAAAGGCCCTTTACAGGGAAAAGGGGTATTACAATGTTGAGGTGGAAACTGAAACCAAAGAAACCGATGGAGGAATAATACTCACATTTATTATCAAGGAAAATAAGAAACTGTGGGTGAAAAGGGTTTCGTTTGACGGTGTAACGCTGAAGAGCCCCTGGTACGAGCCGTGGACCGACCCGTATTCCGGGATGAAGAAATCAATGAAGACCCAAAACAGGAGATGGTGGAATCCGATGGACTGGCTTTCAGACAGGGGGGCATACACGGAAAGCGAAATGGACACGGACCTGTTGAGACTTGAAGAATACTTTGGGAACCAGGGCTATCTTCAGGCCAAGGTGGGCAGGCCCAAAGTTGAAATAAAGGAAGACAAGGGGATTTTTATAACGATACCGGTGGAACAGGGCCCTTTGTTTACACTGGGGAATATCGATGCGGAAGGTGAGCTTATTGTTCCCAAGAAGAAAATACTCGATGCCCTTGGAATGGAAAAGGGCGATATCATGAGTAAAATGGAACTGTATGCCGGCATTGAAAAGGTCAGGGATATTTATATGGACAAGGGCTATGCCTATGTCCAGATTAAACCTGTTACGACAGAAAGAGAGGGCAATGTAATAGACATGACCCTTAACATAAAGCAAAACAAGCCGGTTCATATCGATGAAGTGCTTATAAGGAACAACAAGAAAACCCGCGACAAGGTTATTAGAAGGGAATTGAAATTACAGGAGACTTCTCTCTTTTCGTCTACAAAACTGAGAGACAGCAGAGACAACCTGAACAGGCTCGGATATTTTTCCAAAGTGGACATTAACCAGGTTCCAAGCGAACTGGAAGACGAAATGGATCTCGTGGTAGATGTGGAGGAGAATCCGACCGGGGCTTTTACCTTTGGTGTGGCTTATTCAAGTATCGATGAATTCATGGGACAGGTGGAAGTCAGTGAAAACAATCTTTTCGGGACCGGGTTAAGAAGCAAGGCAAGTATTGAATATGGTGCCAAAAGGAAAAACTACAACATATATTTACAGGAGCCGTGGTTGTTTGATTATCCGGTTGCCGTAAGCGGAAGAGTCTATAACCAGGAACGCGTCCTGAGTTATTACACCAGGGAGTCAAGGGGTTTTTCAGTCGGTTTGAGCTTCCCGATCATTGAAGAGGTGAGATATAATATCATATATAACTACGATTATATTTTGCCTCTAACGGATGTGGACACGTCATATGAATACTGGTTGACACCGGTGGAAATCAACGGGGGCCTTAACAGCAGCATTACTAATACGATTTCAAGGGTTACAACAAATGATTTCTACCGTCCGACACGCGGGATGGATGCATCGGTATCTATGGAATATGCGGGATTGGGTGGCGATTACCACTTTACAAGGTCAACAGCGAATCTGGCTCAGTTTTTCCCGCTGTATAAAAATATCTTTGCCCTCATGCTGAAGGGAAGGTGGGGAACAATCAACGGCGGGGACGGTCAGGCTGTGCCTACATCTGAACTGTTTACCCTTGGCGGCATGAATACGATACGCGGGTTCGATTATGGAGATGTCGGTCCAAGGGACAATTATGGAAATGTCGTCGGCGGCAACAGAATGGTGGTGTTTAATGCGGAAATAACCTTCCCGATCGGCACCGTACCGGGTCTTTCAGGTGTTGTATTTCTTGATGCGGGCAATGCATTCAATAACACGATCGATCTGGAAAATTTGAAAAAATCATATGGTGTGGGATTAAGATGGGTAACACCCATGGGGCCTTTAAGGCTTGAATACGGATGGATAATCAACCCCGAAGACTATGAACCCTCTGGTAAATGGGATTTCACGATAGGGGCGTTTTTCTAAAAATAAGGATGGAGGTATTTATGAAAAGGTTGGCATTATTAGCGGTTACGTGTCTGATGGTTGTTTTCTTTGCAAACCTGGCATATGCCGAGGGAAATAAAATCGGTACCATTGACATGAACAAGGTGATGAATGAAAGCAAGCAGGGTAAATCGATCCAGGCCACGATGAACAAAATTTATCAGGAAAAACAGACTGAGGCCGAGAAATATTACCAGAAAATAAAAACATTAAGCGACCAGATCAGTGCTGAAACCCCTGCCATGAAAGCCGATGCTAAATCGAAACTGATGAAACAGTATCAGCAGGCCACACAGGAGCTCAAGAAGTTCGAAGATAGTGCAGATAATGAACTTCAGACGAAAAAAGCTTCTCTGGTCAGACCGATGCAGGAAGCCCTTATTGTAATGATAAACGAGTATGCAAAGAAAAACGGTTTCGATTTTATTATAGTCAGGGAAGCTTTGGTGTTTGCTCCTGACAATATGGATATTACGCAGGCTATACTGGATGAATTTGACAAGGTATACCTGGATAACCTTGCAAAAGAAAAAGCTCAGGAAGCCACCAAGACCCCTGCACCGGCAACAAATACCACAAAGGACAAACCCAAGAAATAAATGCTTCTATCCAGAATATCAGACGCTATCGGCGGTGTACTGAAAGGTAAGGATGTAGAGATTACCGGGATTTCTTCTCTGGATGAAGCGGGTCCGGATGAAATTTCATTTCTTTCAAATCCCAAATATGCAAAAAAGGCGCTTACCTCCAAGGCAGGCGCCATAATAGTATCATCCTTGATAGATAAGGATATTCCACAGATAGTCATGGCAAATCCCTATATTGGCTTTGCCAATACCCTGAAGCTACTGTACCCTGAAAGGTTGCACAAACCGGGCATATCCGAAATGGCCTTTATAGGTGCCAAAACAGTTGTCGGAAGGAGTTCGACAGTTTTCCCCAGTGTCTATGTTGGCGAGAATTCAGAGATAGGCGAAAAATGCGTGATATACCCTGGCTGCTTTATCGGAGACGGTTGCAGGATTTCAGCCGGGTGCATACTGTATCCGAACGTGGTTGTTTATGACGGTTGCGCCATCGGCAGGGAGTGCATAATACATTCCGGTACAGTCATAGGCGGCGACGGGTTCGGTTTTGTATGGGACGGTGAGAGGCACCTCAAGATTCCGCAAAAAGGTATAGTGAAAATAGGTGACTTTGTTGAAATCGGCGCCAACTGCACCATAGACAGGGCCGCGTTGACTGAAACCGTAATCGGAAATGATGTCAAAATAGACGATATGGTTCATATTGCCCATAATGTCACTGTGGGTGATCACTCGATAATAGTGGCCCAGACCGGCATAGCCGGGAGCTCGAAGCTGGGCCGGCATGTTACTCTAGCAGGACAGAGCGGTATAGTCGGACACGTAACCATTGGAGACGGCTGCGTAGTGGCGTCCAGGGCGGGTGTTCACAACGATCTCAAAGCCGGATCGATGGTATCCGGCGCTCCGGCAATGGACCACAAGAGATGGCTGAGGGTCCAGGCTGTTGTTAAAAACCTGCCCGAGCTTTTAAAAAGGGTGCAGGAACTGGAAAGGAGGCTTGATGCCAAGGATTAAGTCAACTTCCGATATATCGAAAAAGGCCATTATCCACGAAAATGTTGAGATCGGTCCCTATTGCATAATCGGGGACGATGTCGAGATCGGTGAAGGCTCATATATAGGGCCCTATACGATGATTCAGGGGGCGGTGGTTATAGGCAAAGGATGCAGGCTGGAAGGATATGTCAGTGCAGGCGGCCCTCCTCAGGACTTGAAATATAAAGGGGAAAAGACAAGGCTGGAGATAGGGGATAATAATATAATAAGGGAATTTGTTACTCTGAACCGCGGGACCGTTGGCGGCGGGGGAGTAACCAGGATAGGCAGCGACAACCTGCTTATGGCGTACTGCCATGTAGCGCATGACTGCCAGGTGGGAAACAACATAGTCATGGGGAATCTGGCCACGCTTGCCGGACATGTTCATGTGGACGACAGGGCGATAATAGGCGGGCTTTCAGCCATACATCAGTTCACCAAGATCGGCGCCTACTGTATACTGGGCGGCGGTTCTATGGTGGGAATGGATGTGCTTCCCTATGCCAAGGCACAGGGGAACAGGGCAAAGATTTTCGGAATTAATACAATAGGACTCAAAAGAAACGGTTTTTCGGATGATGCCATAACGGCAATCGGCAATGCATATCGCCTGATATTTAAAAGAGGGCTGCAGTTGAAGGATGCTGCTGCAAAAATTGAAGCCGAATTTGCAGGAATTCCCGAAGTAATGAGAATTGTTGAATTCATAAAAGGCTCCGAGAGGGGAATTGCAAGGTAGGACAAGGCACGGAATTTTCAATCGGGCGCAAGGGCACGGGACTGAAAGGCAAATCCAAAAGATGAAAGAAAAGATTAAGGCAGCGGTTATCGGTGTTGGTTATCTCGGCAGGTTTCATGCGCAGAAATATGCGGCAATGGACGATGTCGAGCTGATTGCTGTGGCGGATATTGATCCTGACAGGGCCAAAGAGATTGCACTGGAAACAGGAACCTCCGCCGTTACCGATTTCTCGGAAATAATTGAGAAAGTGGATGCGGTCAGCATTGTCGTCCCAACATCCTTACATTGCAAAGTCGCCATCCCGTTTTTACTTAAAGGCAAAGCGGTTCTGCTGGAAAAGCCAATGAGTGCGACAATTGAAGAATCACAGGCAATCATAAATGCGGCCAAGCAAGGCGGGGCGCTGATGCAGATAGGTCATCTTGAAAGGTTCAACCCCGCATTCGCCAATCTCAAGGACAGCATTACAAAGCCCATGTTCATTGAAGTTCACAGAATCAGCACTTTCAAGGAAAGGGGTACGGATGTGGATGTTATACTGGACCTGATGATCCATGATATAGACATCATTCTTTCCCTGGTGCGTTCAGATATCATATCGGTTGAGGCGGTAGGCGTACCTGTGCTTACGAACACCATCGACATCGCAAATGCAAGGCTTCGCTTTGAGTCGGGCTGCATAGCCAATATTACTGCAAGCCGTATTTCAGCAGATGTAATGAGAAAGATTCGAATATTCCAGCCTGATGCATACATATCTATCGATTTCGCAAAGAACGCTGTCGATATATTCACATTGAGCGAGGACAAGAAAATCGGGCACAAAAGGCTGGAAATGTCTGAATCCGATGCCCTCAAATCAGAGATAAGGTCTTTTATCGATGCGGTAAAAGGTATATCGGAAGTCGTTGTCGACGGAACTGCCGGGCTTAATGCAATAAAGGTAGCCCATATGATCAAGCAGAACATGATACTGCCGGAGAAGTAATCCGGTTTTTCTTTCGTATCAGCAGAAAAATGAAAACTACCCCGAGAATTCTGATAACCGCCGGAGAAGAAAGTGCGGACCGTCATGCCGCCAGTGTTGTCAGACAGATAAGGCGTATAATTCCGGATGTCCGTATATTCGGAATGGGCGGGCATGAAATGGAAGAAGCAGGTGTGGAGATTATATATTCCATGAAAGAGCTTTCGGTCATGGGGTTCTCCGAGGTTCTGCCGAAACTTCTTGGTATTCTAAAAGTTTACTCCGGGCTGAAAAAAATAATCCGGACCATGAAGCCCGATGTGTTCATTCCTGTGGACCTGCCTGATTTTAATATGAGACTTGCAGGCTTTGCGAAAAAGCACAGGGTAAAGGTCCTGTATTACATAGCCCCTCAGGCATGGGCATGGAGGGCTTACAGGGCAAGGACGCTTGCTAAAATAACGGACGGTCTGGCAGTGATTTTCCCGTTCGAGGAGGCTTTTTTCCGTAAAAGCGGCGTAAATGTAAAATATGTAGGACACCCGTTTCTTGAGGAAAACATTACAAAGCCCTCTGATGCATCCTGGCCCGTAAAGAGGATTGCCATAATGCCGGGAAGCAGGAAAGACGAGATTGTGCGTATGCTGCCTGTAATGATCGGTGCAAAAAAGATAATCAGTTCAAAGATAGATGGCCTTGAGTGGGTTATTCCCATTGCAAAAGGTCTTGATGAGATATTTGTGAAAAAATTCCTGGATAGCGATATAAAGCCGGTAAGCGGCATCCCAGATGCAGACATGGCAATGGTAAAGTCGGGTACGGCTTCTTTTGAAACCGCAATAAAAGGTATTCCTGAGGTGATCTGCTATAAGACCTCCTGCATTAATTATTTGCTTGCGCGTCTTTTTGTTAAGGTTGAGTGTATAGGTATGCCGAATATTGCTTTAGGCAGAAAAGTGGCGCCAGAGCTAATCCAGCATGATTTTACCGCAGAAGGACTGGCTCTGGAACTCTTGAGATTCATTGAAGACAGGGAACTGTTCGACAATGCAAAAAAAGCCTTTACGGAACTGAGGCAGAACCTACAGGGAGAAAAGGCCTCTTTGATGGTGGCGGAATGGGTGAAGGAACTGACAACCTAAAGGTTAAGATAACTGTTAGCGATCTCAAAATATATACAAGGCTGATCGGTTTTCTCGGCCCGTACAAGAAGGAGCTGATACTTGCCATTTTGCTCATGGCTGTCGTGGCAGGTTGTGTGCTGCTTCAGGCCAAACTGATAGAACCGGTCATCAACTATATTTTTGTGAACAAGAGAAAGAACCTTCTTTATCTGCTGTCGCTGGCGATCGTGGCGGTATTTTTTACAAAAAACCTCAGTGATTATGGAAGATATTACCTGATGGCAGACATCGGCCAGAAAATAATCAAGGATTTAAGGAACCTTCTTTATTCTCATATACAGTCGCTGTCGCTGAGGTACTTTGTCAGGACACCCACCGGCATACTGATGTCCAGGATTACAAATGACGTCAATATGGTCCAGGCCTCGGTGACAAGCGCCGTGACGAGTTTCGTAAAGGACAGCTTTACGGTGATAGGACTGATCGGATATGTCTTTTATCTCGACTGGAAACTCGCGGCGGTTGCCGCTCTGACGTTTCCGGCAGTTGTTATTTTAATGAACCGTCTCAGGAAGAAGATTAAACGTTATGCGAAAAGAAGCATGGAGGTGATGGGCGACATCAATACCGTCCTGGATGAAGCCATATCGGGTGTGCGTATTGTCAAAGCTTTTGGAATGGAAGAATATGAATATGAAAGGTTCGCAGAATACAATCATAAATTTTACCGGAACTGGATGAAGCGGCTGAGGATTAGGGGTATTGCATCGCCATTGATGGAATTTCTTGGCGGGTGTGCCGCAGCGGCAATTGTTGTCATGGGCGGCACCAGGGTTATAAACGCTCAGATGACTGTAGGGCAGTTCTTTTCTTTCATGGGCGCACTTTTCATGCTCTACCAGCCGATAAAGAAACTTAACGAGGTGAGCATTGAAATCCAGGAAGGTGTTACTGCTGCCAAAAGGATATTTGATGTAATTGATGAAAAGCCTGATATGGATGAAAAACCTGACGCTAAAGACCTTGGGATTTCCAAGGGCGTGGTCGAGTACAGGGATGTGACGTTCAGTTATGACGGGGACGAATACGCCCTTCAGGGTATAAGCTTCAAGGCCCCCAAGGGCGCTAAGATAGCCTTTGTAGGAGAGTCTGGTGCGGGAAAGACAACAATAGCGAACCTCCTGCCCAGGTTCTATGATGTTACATCAGGCGCGATAACGATTGACGGATATGACGTACGCGACCTGACCATTAAATCTCTCAGGGCCAACATCGCAATGGTGGAACAGAAAAACATCCTGTTTAACGACACGATAAGGGCCAACATTGCATATGGGTCGCAGGATGCCCCGCTGGAAACGATAATCGAGGCTTCCAGGGCCGCAAATGCACATGATTTCATCATGGAAATGCCTGATGGATATGAAACCATAGCGGGCGAGGCGGGTGTCAGGCTTTCAGGGGGGCAGATGCAGCGCATATGCATAGCCAGGGCAATAATGAAGAATGCGCCGATCCTTGTGCTTGATGAAGCCACTTCCTCGCTTGACACGGAAAGCGAGATAGAGGTTCATGCAGCGCTTAACAGGCTTATGGAAAACAGGACTACATTTATCATCGCCCACAGGCTTTCGACCATACAGGGGGCTGACAGGATAATTGCCCTGAACAGCGGTGTTATCGTTGAGGAAGGCACTCACGAGGAACTGCTGGCAAAGGACGGTTATTACACAAGACTCTATAACCTCCAGTTCGGGCCTGATGATGATTGAGACGCTTTATGCTACGGCAGTTTCTTTCAGGAATTTTCTCTTCGATAAAGGCATATTGAAATCATACCTGGTGCCTCCGCTTGTTGTAAGCATCGGTAATATAGAGGCCGGCGGCACCGGCAAGACACCTTTTGCGATGATGCTTGCAAGCGCTCTTAAGGAACTCGGACACGATGTTGCCATAGTGACAAGGGGCTATCGAGGCAGGCTCAAAGGGCCTGTTGCGGTATCGGGTATCCATGACTACAGAGATGTAGGTGACGAACCGCTGCTCATGGCGAAGATTACCGGCTTGCCTGTCGTCAAATCACCCGACAGGTGCAAGGGTGCCCTGTTCGCATATAGAAAATTTGGCGCCCAAATAATCATATTGGATGATGGATTTCAGCACAGGCGCATATCCAGGGATTTGAACATCTGCCTGATATCAGGGCCGCTTGACAAAGAAAAACTGCTGCCAATGGGCAAACTCAGGGAGCCGGTTTCTGCCCTCAAACGTGCTGATTTTATTATTAACACGGGAAAAGAAACCGGTATTGTCATTGACGGGATCATTGATAACAAGGGAAATTTATCTGAAATAAGGAATGTGAAAAGATTGTTTGCTTTTTGCGGTATCGCCAATCCCGAAAGGTTTTTTGATACCCTCAGACCCGTCTGTTCCGAAATAAAGAAAATGGTGTTCATGGACCACCATAAGTATAATGTTTTTGATATACGGAAGATAAGGAAGGCAGCCAGTGACTCGGACATGATAATAACTACCGAAAAGGACCATGTAAGGCTGAGGCCTGAGTGGCTGGATGAGAAATTTCATGCATTAAGGGTAAGCATGAAGGCGGATACGATAAAACCGATTATCGGGGAGATAGAAAGGCTTGCTAGGGACAGGCGTATTTCTCGACAGAGATGACACCATCATAAAGGACATACCGTATTTGAGCGATGCTGAAAGGGTTGAACTCCTTCCTGGCGCCTCAGAGGCGATTCGTATGCTCAACGAAAAGGGCATTCCTGCAATCATAATAACAAACCAGTCAGGGATCGCACGGGGTTTGTTTGACGAGAAGGCTCTTCAGGCCGTTCATGAAAGGCTGATAAGCGTTCTTGCAGAAGATTCCGCCAGGATCGATGCGATATACTCATGCCCGCATTATCCCGGCGGCACTGTAAAAATTTATGCCGTGAAATGCAATTGCCGCAAGCCGGAGACAGGGCTTCTTGAAAAGGCGGCGGCCGACTTCTCTCTTGAATTAGAAAGGTGTTACTTCATCGGCGATAAAAAAAGTGATATGGAAGCCATTCACCGTGTGGGGGGTAAGGGCGTTCTGGTGGGAAAACGCACAGGCAGGGTGAAATCTGACTATAAGGCTAAAGACATCATTGATGCAGTAAAATGGATAACTGAGGATATGAAGGGGATTTGATCCCGGCTTACCCAAGCCCTGACATCAGGTTAGAGGAATTTTCAAATGGAATCATGAATGAAAGTGCTGAATAAAATTATTGTTGCTGCAATTAAATCCGTCATCTGGTTTTTCCGGATTATTCCATATCCTGCTGCTATAGGCATCGGAAGGGGTCTGGCCGCCATAACCTATGCATTTGCGGTCCGTGAGCGCAAAATTGCAGAAATACAGATGAAGGCGGCACTGGGCGAAGATTTCAATTCCGGTATGATAAAGAAGGTGTTTCTCAACCATGCGGATGTGTTTGTGGATGCCATAAGATACGCTTACATGGATGATAAAGAGATAGAGAAAAGAATAAAGATTTCGGGGGCAGAAAACCTCAAGGCTGCCCAGGTTTCAGGCCGGGGTGTGATGATGATAAGCTCCCATGCAGGCAACTGGGAAATCCAGGCCCATATTGCACGCATGCTGGGGGTTGAGTTTTGTGTAATGGCCGATCTCAGGGACAATTCTGAAATTGAAAAGCTTATCAATGATCTCCGCAGAAGGACCGGGGCCATAATCCTGCCGCCGACCGGAAAGCTGCTCATGCTCGTGAGGGAACTTAAAAAAGGCAGGACAATCGGGGTGATAATAGACAAACGCGGTGAGAAGGGGACAACCCTATTCTGTGATTTTTTCGGCATGCCTGCTCTGACCAATCCTGCGCCCGCCTTTATCGCAAACAAAGGCGACGCCCTTATTGTTCCTGTTTATTCAATGAGACAGGGGTTTTCATATGCAATCACGATATGCCCGGCAGTCGATACGCGTATATTCTCGGGAGATGTAATTCAGTCCATCAGCGATTACATGCATGGCTGGACAGAATCGGTTATTAGGAAAAAACCGGAACGCTGGACATGGACCTACAGCCGCTGGATACGCAGGTCGGAGATAAAAGAAGTCATAGATAACGGCTTGAATTTCAAGAAATTCGTAATTGCAAAGGCAGCCAGTGAATCAAAGAAACAGTGAAATGAAGAAAATTGAGCTACTTTCTCCAGCCAGAGACTTTGAGACGGGAAAGGCCGCAATTGATCATGGCGCCGATGCGGTCTATATCGGGGGACCTTCATACGGGGCTCGCTCAGCGGCATCAAACAGTCTCCAGGAAATAGAAAAACTCGCACGCCATGCTCACAGATACTGGGCAAGGGTTTATCTTACACTTAACACGATTCTTTTTGACGACGAACTTGAAGATGCGGAAAGGCTTGCCCGTGATGCATGGGGAGCTGGCATTGATGCACTGATCATACAGGATATGGCATACCTCGAAATGAACCTGCCACCGATACCTCTAATTGCAAGCACGCAGATGAACAACAGCGATATAGAACATATCAGGTTTCTTGAAAATGTTGGCTTCATGCGGGTAATCCTTGCCCGTGAGCTCAGTGTCGGGCAGATTGGAAAAATCTCCGAGAAGACCGCAATTGAACTCGAGGCATTCGTTCATGGATCGCTGTGCGTGGGCTTAAGCGGAAGATGTTACCTGAGCGCCTCGATAGGAAACAGGAGCGCCAATCGCGGAATGTGCGCCCAGCCGTGCCGTCTTGCCTGGAGGTTGAAGGATGCGGATGGCAATATGATCAGGGACTATGGTTATCTGCTGAGTCTCAAGGACATGGACCGCTCCGCCTGTCTTGAGGAAATGATTGATGCTGGTGTTACATCGTTCAAGATTGAGGGCAGGCTCAAGGATGCCGCGTATGTAAAGAATATCACTGCTCTGTACCGGAAAAAGCTTGACAGTATAATAGACGGCCGGAAAAACCTTGTCCGTGCATCAAGCGGAGCAACAGCTTTTTTCTTTGAACCTGATGCAAGAAAGACATTTCATAGAGGGTCAACTCCCTATTTTAATAATGAAGACATCAGTTCACTTGGCACTTCCAAATCTACGGGAGAACCACTAGGCACGGTTCGGGAATCAGGTTTCAACTGGTTCAAATTCTCCGACAACAAGGTTTCCACCGCTATCAACAACGGTGACGGGCTATGTTTTTTCGACACCGGCATGGAACTTAAAGGACTTCAGGTGATCAAAGTCAGTGAAGGCCGGGTACAGGTCCACGTCATGCCTGAAGGATTGAATAAAGGGACATTGATTTACCGCAATCACGACCGCATATTTTCAAGGCAGCTTGAGACGGACACATCAAGCAGGAATATTGCTTTGGACCTTGTTTTCAGGGAAACCTCTGACGGCTTTGAACTGTCCGGCACAGATGAAGACGGTATAAGCTGCACAGTCAAGTTGAACATTGAAAAACAGCCGGCCAGAAAACCGGAAGCAGTGGCTGAATTTATTAGAAAACAGCTCTTGAAACTCGGCGGGAGTATTTTCAACCCCGGATCAATAAAGATAAAATCAGAGGGATATTTTCTCACTTCGGCACAGCTGAATGCCATGCGCCGAGAGCTTGCTTATATGATGGAAAAGCTGAGAATTGAAGAATATAAGCGGCCGCTCAGAGGGCCAGCCAAACATCCCGATGCCGTGTATCCTGGAAGCAACCTGGACTATACATATAATGTCAGCAATAAGGCCTCAAAAAGGTTTTATATTGCTCATGGCGTAACCGGTATTGAACCAGCATTTGAGATATCAAGGCCCTTGTCAGCCCCTGTGGTTGTGAATGCCAGACTTTGCCTGAGAAAGGAATTGAATGCATGTCCGAAACTGAAAAATCACACGACCTTTTCCGAACCGCTTGTAATTGAGAATTCAGGCAGGGCTTATGTCCTGGGCTTCGATTGCAGCAGGTGCCGCATGACCTTAACTCCGGCTGAATAATGTCCCCCTCAACCCAAATTCATATTCAAGCAGGATTTAAAAAACAAAAGACGCCCGATAAGGCGCCTTTTGTTGAGTCTCTGACGAATCGGATTTTACTTCATCTCTGCAAGAAGCTTCTTTGCGTCCTTGTTGCCCTCTCCTGCGGCGGCCTTCTCAAGATCCGCCTTTGCTTCGGCTTTTTTGCCCATTTCCTTGTAAAGTGAGCCGCGGAAGTACCATACGTCGTTACTGCAATCTTTGCTGGCGCCCATTTTGGCAACATATTCATTGAAAAGTTCAAGGGCCTTTTTCTTGTCGTTCATCGGCCAGGGAAGAACCTGCCAGAACCGGCCAAGAGAAAGTATGGGACCGCAGTCGTCGAATGCCTTGTTCAATGCGTATGATTTTTCAAAGGCTGTCTGTGTTTTTCCTTTAAGGCCTTCCTTGAGTGCTGTGATTATGCTTACTCCGTCTGAATATGTGCCGACACACAGGCCGTAATAGTACCAGCCTTCAATTCCTTTCGGGTTGTTCTTCTGAGCGATTTCACCGAACTTCATTCCTTCTTTGCCCGCCTTCTTTGCTATTTCCTTCCAGCCGGCAGCCTCAGTTTTAACGCATTCATCACCGTAATCTCTCCATGCTTTTGCCGCTTTCCAGTTTGCAGCATAATCAGAAGGAGCTGCAAGGGCAGCCTTTGTTGCCGCGTCTGCGTCTGCTTTCAGTTTTGCTATGCTTTCAGCTGAAAGAGTAAAAGGAATTGTAAACAAAAACACGAGTGCCAGTGTAATAAGTCTTTTCATTATTGTTTCCTCCTCCGAAGGTTTAATTGATGAGTGATTATTTATCTCCATATAAAATATTTTTCAAGTGTGATTCTGAAGGTTTGAAAATTTAAGGAGGGAACAGACTTAAATATCCGCTCCCCCCTTACAGTAGACGCTATCGGTTATGCCCCTGCGTCCGGCGGATACAGGCTTTCAATTTCAGCAGCGAATTTCTGGTTGATGACCTTTCTCTTGAGCTTGAGCGTGGGAGTCAGCTCCTCGGTCTGCTGGGACCATTCATTTTCGAGGAGTTTGATTTTTCTGATCTGTTCGACCCTGGCGTAATCCTTCATGTTGGCTTCGATCTCCGAGAGCATAAGCTTGTTGACTTCTGGATTGTCGATAAGGTCTTTCCTGCTTGTGAATGCGATATTATTTGTCCTTGCCCAGTTTTCAAGTTCTGTAAATGCCGGGACAACAAGCGCCGAGAGGTATTTTCTGTTATCGCCTATAACTGCAACCTGCTCGATATAGCGGGAAGCCTTAAGGCTGTTTTCGATATTCTGCGGCGATATGTTCTTACCGCCGGATGTTATGATAAGGTCTTTTATACGGCCGGTAATTTTCAGATAATTATCGCTGTCGACCACTCCTATATCACCGGTGCGGAAGAACCCGTCATCGGTAAAGGCCTCTTTTGTCGCTTCTTCATTCTTATAATATCCTTTCATGACCTGCGGGCCCTTGATAAGGACTTCACCCTCTTCAGATATCTTCACAATCGTATCCCTGAGCGGGGCTCCTACTGTTCCCGGCTTTATCTTATCTGGCCTGTTGGCGTTTGTTACCGGTGTTGTTTCTGTAAGGCCGAAACCCTCGAGGACCTTTATACCCATCCCGAGGAAGAATTCGGCATCGGAAACCGAGAGAGGTCCGCCGCCTGAAAGTGCGAACTGCAGTTTGTCAAGGCCAAGTTTTTCCTTGAGTTTGGAGAATATTATTTTATTGGCGATTGCATATTCGATAGCAAAGAAGCCTGTCCTGGGCTGCTCATTGCAAATATACGGGAGGTTCCTCTTTGCCACATCCATGGCCCAGGCGAACAGCTTTTGCTTGATGGGTTTTTCGGCGCTCATCTTTGATACTATGCCTGCATGCACCTTTTCATAAATCCTGGGAACGCTTACAATGAATGTCGGCCTTACTTCCTGGAAGAATTCCAGTATCTTCGAGACATCGCCGGCAAAAACAACTTTTTTGCCTGTATATAAGGGCAGGTAATAACCAACTGTACGTTCGAGAGAATGCGACAGAGGGAGGAAAGACAAAAGTGTATGATCATGCTCGAACAGATGAGGTGCAACATCATAGCACTGGTTGCTGTTGCTTACGAAATTGTTATGGGTAAGCATGACGCCTTTAGGGTTTCCGGTAGTGCCGGAGGTGTATATTAGAGTGGCTATATCCTCGGATTTTATTGACTTGATCCTTTTATAGATGTCTTCCCTGTTCTTTGCGGCAGCGCCGATTTTTAGTGCTTCCTTGTATGTTACTACTCCATCAATGGGTTTATCCAAGTCCTCTATGCATATGATGTCCGTCAGATTCGGAAGCTTCGGTTTTACCTCGAGGACTTTTTTCAAATGCGCTTTTGTTCCGCATATGGCTAATTTTGAATCTGAATTGTCAATGACGTAACGTGCTTCTTCGGCAGAGTTTGTTGCATAAATAGGCACATTGACTGCACCTGTGGAAAGAATCGCGAGGTCCGATACCCACCATTGATACAGGTTGGGAGAAAACAATGCCACCTTGTCCTGTATGTTTATCCCTTTTGTAAGAAGATAACCCGCAAGATCAAGCACCATTTCATTCATCTGCTTCCAGGTAATATCCTCGTATACTCCCTTGTCGTTCTTATAGGCGCATATGACATTATCGCCCCATTTCTCCAAACGATTCTGGAAAATTGCCGCCATTGAAGTTTCCTGGTAATTTGCCATTACAACCTCCCATCAAATTTTTTTGTCTTATTAAAGAGCAAAATAATTATAATAGTGTTTGATTTGGAATCAAGGGAATAAGACAAAGAAATCGGTTTTTTAATTAATAAATATTAAATGCGGTAAATCGGAAATTTTATTTTTTATCATCTTGTTTGTAACATGAAAACGTTTGTATTATAGATTTTGTGATTGTGGAGCCTGGTTGTTTATGCAAGGCTTGGATTAATACAATGATAAGAACCGTGAACCTGTACATGCGGATAAAATGCTGAAGGAACAGACAAGAAAATGATCAGGCCTTTTTATTTTGACGGGACCTCTTTTTTTATTCTCGACCAGAGAAAACTTCCGCAGGAGGAGGTCTGGATAAAATGCACGAGTGTTGATGACGTGGCCGGGGCAATAAGGACGCTCACGGTGAGAGGCGCTCCTGCAATAGGCATCGCTGCTGCATACGGTCTGGTTCTTGCCGCGCAGGCAGGCAATGATCTTGGAAAAGCGGCCGATATTTTAATATCATCCCGACCCACGGCGGTTAATCTTTCTTGGGCGGTAAAAAGGGTAATTAATGTAATCGGCAAGGACAAATCGGCCGGGGCCTTCAAGACGGCGAAAAAAGAGGCCGAAGCCATCTGGGTTGAGGAGGCAAGGGCTAACAGGGAGATGGCAAAGCATGGCGCCGATCTGTTTGCCGGGAAAAAGGATCTTTCCATTCTTACGCACTGCAATGCTGGATCTCTTGCAACAGGCGGAATCGGGACAGCGCTTGGGGTTATAAGAGAGCTCAATGAAAGAAACCAGCTGAAGATGGTTTATGCCGATGAGACAAGGCCTCTTCTGCAGGGTGGAAGGCTCACCGCTTATGAACTCAAGGCCGATAATATCCCTGTCACGCTTATAACAGACAACATGGCCGGCTGGCTCATGAAACAGAAAACAATTGATGCCGTCATAACAGGAGCGGACAGGATAGCCAAAAACCTTGATGCGGCAAACAAGATCGGGACCTATAGCGTTGCGGTTCTTGCCCGTTCTCACAATATACCTTTTTATATTGCGGCACCGATGTCTACATTCGACCCGGACTGCCCTTCGGGAGAGATGATTCCTATAGAAGAAAGGGACGAGTCTGAAGTAAGGCAATACGGCGGGGTTCAGGTCTCTGCCGATGTTCCTGCTTACAACCCGGCTTTCGATGTAACGCCCCACCGGCTAATCACTGCGATAATCACCGAGGACAGGGTGTTCAAGATATAGCAGGATGTCATCGTCATTGACTCCCGGTACGGCTGACGTTACTATTTAATCAGGCTTTCTTATAATGTTTCATATGAGGGGGATAGAAATGAAAATGCGCATTGGAACATCATTGGTCATCATCCTTTGCCTGTCTCTGCTGCTACCTGCATGCAGAAAAATCAATGAAACGACGAATGCTGCCAGATCCGAAGCTGTTCACACCGAGGCCTATATCCTGAATGCAGATGATTTGACATTCGAGGTTAAAAAAACCAATGCAGGGGAAACAGAAGCGCCCTGGGCGGCCGGAGTCGCTGCCAGGCGCTATGATTCAAGTCTTCTTAAGATAAAAGATGGCTTTGATTTTAACGATAGTTTCATTGAGGCGTTTGGCGGCAGGCTTGAAACCGGCATGAGCGAATACATTGTAGAAAAAATTGACGCCTGTTCAGAGCTTGGATGGCAGTACTTTGACAAACCGGGGGGGCGGGAAATCGTCAGTATCAAATTTACGGAACCCCTAATGTGGTATCAAGGGTCAACCGGTAAGATTCAAAGCAGCGCTCAGGTAAATATTATGAAATCGGATGTTACTGCGCTGTTTTCTCCAAGAGGAAAACTCGCCGGAATGCCTGAGCTGGAAGCCGAGGCCAGGGCATCACTGACGGGCGAGGCTTCGGAGGTTGAGACCGGAAAGATAAAGATTGAATACAGGCTGGAAATCAGAGGCTCTGGCATAGTCCGGTATTTCAATGCGAACGGGAAAGAGTGGATAGCGACCAAAGAGGAATTCTGGCCGGAAGATTCGGAAAAGCAGTGCATGGTGAATATTATCCGTTCAGGCTTCAAAATTATCGAAAACAGTTCCGGTGTGTGGAAATTTGCTCAGGAAGAATATAAGGAAACCTGGGAGGCGTTGGACAGCAGGGGCGCAAAGATATTATCCGGAAGTTCGCTGGCAGGGCCTAAATGCAGTTATTCCTTAATGCCGTCTGATACGGTGCAGCATGAAGTTTCAGCAGAAGGGAAGGCTTTCAATGTAATTGACTACGGGGCAAAGGCAGACGGGGTGACACTCGACACGGTAGCAATCCAGTCGGCTGTTGACGCCTGCGCCGAGGCAGGCGGCGAAGTCATATTTCCTGCCGGGACCTACATGTGCGCTTCCGTTCATCTTAAAAGCGGAGTAACGATAAGGCTGCTCAAGGGAGCTGTAGTCAAGGGAACCAGGGATATGGACAAGTATGACCCGCGTGAACCTAACCCATGGGATGCATATCAGGACATATCGCAAAGCCATGTCCATCACAGCATATTCTGGGGCGAAAATCTTGAGAACATAGCGATAATCGGCCCTGGCGCAATAGACGGCAACGATGCATTCGAGAGCCTGCCCTTGCTCGACACGACACCGCCGCCGCCCTGGTGCTGGATCATCAGCACTGTTGCATACCAGTTCACTGAGAAGATTCTGCAGCGTGGGGCCAAACCTGTCGGATTGAGAGAATGCAGAAACGTGCTGATTAAAGACCTGACGGTAACGCATGCCGCCGACGAGGCCCTATATTTTGCCGGTTGCGAAAATGTCCTTGTAGAAGGTTATAAGACCCGCGAGGTCAGAGTGGACGGAATCGACCCTGTGTGTTCGAAGAATGTAACGATAACCGGTTGCGAAATAAAGAGCATCGATGATTCAATAGCAATCAAAAGCTCATACATCCTGGGAAGGAAAGAAAACGTGGAGAACCTTACGGTAAAGGACTGCCTGGTCTCTTCGTTTGTAAATGCGCTCAAGATCGGCACTGAATCGGTGGGAGAGTTCAGAAACGTTGTTATCAAGAACTGCTATGTGAAGAACCTTACAGGTTTCCCTTCGTTTGCGGGAATATCCATGATATCGGTCGACGGCGGGACGCTTGACGGAATAACCGGGGACAACATAATTATAGAAAACGCGAACTACCCCATATTCATAAGAGTGGGCGACAGACTGAGGACGCCGGAGGCGGCAACGATCGGCTCGGTCAGGAACGTTAGGATTAGCAATATCACAGCCTCGGGCGGATTGGGGTTCGGCGCATCGATCATCGCGGCTGTCGAGGGCGGCATTATCGGACCGGATATCGTTCTTGAGAACATAGACATCACCTGCCTTGGCGGAGGGGCAAGATGGCAGTCCTACAGGCAAATCCCGGATGTCCATGAATCGGACGGGGTTTATCCGGATCCGGTATTCATTGTCCCCGGACTGCAGCCGGCTTATGCGTTTTTCATAAGGCGAGCCATAGGTGTTGAGTTGAAGAATGTAAATGTGAGATATATTCTGCCGGACCTGAGGGCAGCGTTCATACTGGAGGATTCCGATGTGGCGATTGATGGAATTTCGGTGGAAAAATGCATTCTTGGCGCACCTTCGGTTATTGAAAGATAGAAACAGGAGGAGAAGATGGTCAATGACAGTTACGAAAAGTTGAGGCAGATTCTTGATACCCATCCATCAGGTGCCCCGGCATCAAGGTATTTTGATGAGATATTGAGGATTTATTATACCCCTGAAGAGGCGGAAATCTTATGCCGTATGAGCTTCAGGGCGAAAACAGCAGATGAGATAACAAAGGACTCCGGTCTTGATGCTCAAAAGGTTGAGAAGGCGCTGGACGCCCTTTCATCAAAGGCGCTCCTTTTCTCAAAGGTAAGCAAAGGGGTTAAAACCTATGCGCTGCTGCCGACAATCCCGGGGTTATTCGAATTCCCGTTCATGAAGGGCATGGCAGGCCCTGAACTGAAGAAACTGGCGCGGCTGTGGGAAAACTACCATGCAGAGTGTCTGAGCAACGGGTTTTCCGGCAACCCGACCCCCCTGGCCAGGGTGATTCCGGTCGAGAGTTCCGTTAAGTCACTATCACAGATTCATCCTTATGAAGAAGTGAAGCGGTTCATATCACAGGCCGACTATTTTGCCTTGGCGGATTGCGCCTGCAGGGTGAGCGTTGCAAAATGTGACAAGCCCAAAGATGTATGCCTGATATTTGACGCGGGCGGAAGATTCCTTGTCGAAAAAGGTTTTGCGCGGGAAATATCCAGGGAAGAGGCGTTCAAGGCCCTTGACCGGAGCGAGGATGCAGGCCTTGTCCATATGAGCGGCAATACGAAAAACAGGACTTATTTCATCTGTAACTGCTGCCCGTGCTGCTGCACGATCATGAGGGGTATGACGCAGCTCAAACATCCGCACGCATTTTATTCAAGCTCCTACCTTGCAGTTCTTGATGCTGATGAATGCACCGGCTGCGGCATGTGCCTGGACCGCTGCCCCATGGGAGCGATCAAGGTCGATGATGCTTCATCGGCAATTGATGAGAACAGGTGCATCGGATGCGGGCTTTGCGTTTCAACCTGTTTAGTGAGTGCGATCTCGCTCAGGAAGCGCCAGGTGGAACCAGACATTCCTGAAACAGTACAGGATATGGGCATCAGGGTCGCAACCGAAAAGGGCAAGATAGATGGATTCATGAAAGTGATGATGGGCTGAAATTTTCCGGTCCGTATCCATAAGAATTAAGATATAATGATTGTTAAGCATGACTAGATTCTCAAAGAACGTATCGACCAAGGCAGGACTGCCGCCTGGTACGCTCAGGCATATCGGGAAGAAAAGGCTTGATGTGCCGGTTGTAACGGTTTTCGATTATACCGAAGACAGGATAAGCGAAATCCACCCTGCTGGATACGATGAACAGCCCCGGCCTGAAGGCTCAAAGCGCTGGATTGATGTACGGGGGCTTCAGGATGTGGGTCTCATTGAAAAAGTAGCCGGCCATTATGGACTCCATACCCTGCTTATAGAAGACATCCTGACAACAGGCCAGCGTCCCAAGATTGATGATCAGGACAACTATGTTTTCATTGTAATGGACGCAATCATTCTGGTTCGCAGGTGAAGGTCAGATCGATCATGAGCAGATTAGCCTGGTGCTCGGGAAGGATTATGTCCTGACCTTCCAGGAAGGAGGCCGTGACCCGTTTGAAATGGTAAAAGACAGGCTCCGTTCGGATAAGGGGATGATAAGGAAAGAGGGTAGCGATTACCTTGCCTATGCCCTGATCGACAACATTGTTGATAATTATTTTGTTGTGCTTGAGGATATCGAAGCGGAAATCGAGCATGTTGAAGACGCCGCATTAACACACCCCGACGACAGCATATCCAGAAAGATAAACTCGTTGAGAAACGATATACTGCGTCTCAGAAAGGGAATATGGCCGCTCAGGGAGATTATTACAAGGCTCCTAAGGGATATGCCATCGCTTGTCAGTGAGGGTACGCACCGGTTTTTAAGGGATCTGACGGACCACCTCCTTCAGGCGATGGATATTGTGGAAACGTTCAGGGAGATTGTTACGGATATCAGGGACGCATACCTTTCCAGCCTGAGCATCAAGATGAATGATGTGATGAAAGTGCTGACGATATTCGCAACAATATTCATTCCCCTGACATTCATTGTCGGCATTTACGGCATGAATTTCGCCAACATGCCCGAACTCAAATGGCATTGGGGTTATCCTGCCATCTGGGTCCTGATGATTGCCGTAGCCGCTGTAATGTTATTGTATTTCAGAAAAAAGAAATGGATATAGGCAGCTGAATTCTTCAGGAATATGAAGAATCAATCAGGCATGTTTTAAAGATTCAATAAAACTTTCCCTGGAATTGAAATGAGCATAAACAGAAAAAATATAGAAAGGGGGTAAAGCCATGTGGAAGGAATTCAAGGAATTCGCGGTTAAGGGAAACGCAATGGATATGGCTGTCGGTATAATTATCGGAGCTGCCTTCGGTGCAATCGTTAAATCTCTGGTGGACGATATCATCATGCCTCCAATCGGCCTGCTGCTGGGTAACGTTGATTTCTCAAACCTGTTTGTTGTTTTAAAGGCTGGGAAAGAAGCGGCAACTTCCTTTGCCACACTCGCACAGGCCAAAGCTGCAGGGGCTGTTACGCTCAATTACGGGGCATTTATAAACGTGGTTGTTTCCTTTTTAATAATATCGTTTGCGGTTTTTCTCCTTGTAAAGGCTATGAACAGGTTGAGGAAGCCATCAGATGCAAAAGTACCTTCAACAAGGGATTGCCCTTTTTGCCTGTCGGAAATTCCCAAAAAGGCGGTCAGGTGCAGCCACTGCACATCTGAAGTCAAGCAGGTTGATTGAACACTGCCTCTCTGCAAATCAAGCATTCAATATGTATTAAAGCTTGCTTGCGCACCCGATCCATGATGAACCGATGGGTCGGGTGCCCTGATTTTTCCGACACATGACTTTTGATTCGGCATTTCTGTGAGCATGTTTTCGAGATACGGGCTGACAAAATACGGAATGGAGTAAAAACCACCAGCTACATAAAGGATAATGAAGACTGTAAAAGTAAGGTTTTTGGAATCGGAAAATAAGGATTATCCTGATTATCAAAAAAGGATTACATATTTTAAGGTTTAAACACCTTAAAAGGGGGGGTAGTTATGAAAAAAATAATATTTTTAACAGTTCTATTATCGGTCGTGTTCTCTTTTCAAGTCTTTGCCGCAAACAGGGACAGTGGTGTAACTTTGTCGCTTTCAGGTGGCGGTTACTCATTTGATTCGAGGGAAGAGATAAATATTGCAGGCATTGGAATGTTAAGGCTTGGATATGATTTTTCGAAATATTTAGGCCTGGAAATACCTTTTGAAATAGGTGCATCGGATATGAAAAGGGACAAAATCTATGGGAAAACAGCAGTTGCCGAGGGAGCTGATGTTAATCTTCTGGGATACAGGCTTGAGGGACTTATATATCTAATGCCTAACAGCCGGTTTGTCCCGTATCTGGCGGTCGGAGCCGGCGACAGGAATGTCGATGTTGAAGGAGCAAAGCCGAAAGATAATTTTGTGGCTGATTATGGAGCGGGTGCGAGAATATTTGTATCAGAGGACTGGTTTATACGGGCTGATTTCCGTCATCTCCTTGTTTTTAATGCTTTTGATGGCAACCCGGTAAACAACCTGGAATACACTTTGGGACTTGGCTGTTATCTGGGAGACAAACCGAAACCCGCTCCCGTCGTCGAGGTGGCTCCTCCGGTTGTTGTAGAGCCTCCAAAGCCGGCGCCCGTCGTTGAACCTGAGCCGGCACCTGCTCCAGCCCCGGTTGCTGCGCCTACAGTTATCGAAAAGGAAATCAAGGAAAAAGGCAGGGCGACAATTGATGTGAAGTTCAAAACAAACAAGGCTGATATTATTCCAGAGTATGACAGTGAACTGGTAAAATTTGCCGATGTCCTGAAAAAATATCCGGATTTGAATGTGACAATTGAGGGCTATACTGATAATGTCGGGACCGCCAAATATAATAAGACGCTTTCCCAGAAAAGGGCTGAAAGCGTAAAGAAGTATCTTGTTGATAAATTGGGGATTGATGCCTCGCGGTTGAAAACAGTTGGGTATGGCCTTGAGAGGCCCATTGCCAGCAACAAGACGGAAGAGGGCAGAAAAAAGAACAGGAGGGTTGAGGCCTCAGTTGATTACTGGACTGTGAAGACAGTGGAATAGGAAGAACAGTCTTAAAGAATCAAGAATGTGTGGAGTGGGTTGTGTCCCGTAAACGGGGCATAACCCATTACCTGATCAACAGATGAATTTTTTCCATCCTGCCGATGGCTCGGTTAATGGTTCGATGATTGCATGAAATTACCCGGAAACGACAAAACATATCAGTATGCAAGATGTCGTGCGGTACTAAGGGACGCTCCTTACAATATGAAAAAAGCTTGAAGTAAGCCTGACTGTCTGATAATTAACCTGCTTTGGCGGATATCAGTTGCACGGTTTTCATGGAACCTGTAGCCGTGAATAAGCAGCAGGGCCAGTAATGTTTGCATGTATAGACTCAAGAGGGATTGATTATGCCGAGAAAGGCCAGGATAGACTCATCAGGTGCACTTCATCACATCATAGTAAGGGGCGTGGTCAGGCAGAAAATATTTGCCGATGACGAAGACCGGAAATCTTTTTTAGACAGACTTGCAGCTATACTGACTGAGACGAAAACATCATGCTATGCATGGGCTCTGCTTCCAAACCATTTTCACCTCTTGCTGAGGACGGGAAATGTACCTGTGGCAACAGTAATGAGAAGACTGTTGACCGGCCATGCCCAGTATTTTAACCGGAGGCACAGAAGGAAGGGCCATCTTTTTCAAAACCGCTACAAATCAATACTATCACAGGAAGACGCTTACATGCTTGAACTTGTCAGGTATATTCATCTGAACCCATTGCGTACAGGGCTTGTAAGAACGCTGGATGACCTGGACAGTTACCCATACTGCGGACATTCGGCGGTCATGGGGCAGAGGGAGACCTTTTTTGAAGACACCGGTCATGTTTTAAAATATTTCGCCCCCAGAACAGGTTATGCAAGAATGAAATATCGTAAATTTGTCAGTGCCGGAATATCAAAAGGGAAAAGAACCGATCTGACCGGAGGGGGACTGGTAAGAAGTGCAGGAGGCTGGCAATCTGTTCTTGACCGGAGATCAAAAGGAATGAAACTTAAAGGTGATGAGCGTATTCTTGGCGACAGTGATTTCGTATTATCGACATTAAAGAAATCCGAAGAAGAGCTTGACAGAAAACTGCAGCTCAGGATCAGGGGTTATGACTTAAAGAAGCTTGCTTCAAGGGTAAGACAGCTTCTTGGAATAAATCCGTTAACGTCCCCGGGGAAATACCGCGCCTCGGTTGAAGCCCGCCGTGTATTCTGTTACTGGGCTGTCAGGGAACTTGGCATTTCAGCGACACAGGTCGGCAGGCATATCGGATTGACGCAGTCGGCGGTATCTGTTTCGGTAAAACATGGTGAAAAAATAATAGAAGAAAAAGGTTTCAGCCTTTATTGAGAATAAATGCCGAAATAACGAAAAAATCCCGGTAAAAAAACATTTGCCGGTTTCAGAATGAGTAAAGAATCAACTTGGAACATTCCTGAAAAGCGTATGTTTTATTTCAGGTTCCATTCCCGACAGGTTGATTATCACCGCATGGAGGTCGTCTTTGTAGTGTCCCGGATTTATACACGGGGTTTTGCCGAGCCTGTTAAGGAACAGGCCGGTCATATAAGGCGCCTCGTGTATGTGTCCGTGAAGAGAAATCAGAGGCTGAAACTTTTCAATGAAATTACGGATTGCCTTGCTCCCTATGGGTTTGCCGTCATGCAGGGTGTCAATCATGGTTCCAAATGGAGGCGAGTGAAAAACGCAAACTGTTTTTGAAGGCTCGATTATTCCAAGGGCTGCAAGCTCCTCTTCAATACTCTTGTTCAGGTCAAGGTATGCCGTGTCTTTGTACAGCCTCATGCCTTCAGGCGTACTGATGCATGAAAACCTGCCGGGAGAGCCTTTGTCATCGGGAAAATCTCTTCTCACAAGGTCTTTTACCCAGAAGCGGGAGTCGATTACGCAGCCGTAGCCGGAGAAATAGTACCCCATGAAAGTTGCAATCCTGCCATGAAGGTTAAAGGCATCCTCAAGACTTTCTTCGAGGTGCCGTGTTGCCATGTTCCAGTCATGGTTACCCGGAATATAGAAGATCTCTTTTTCCGGATTTTCCATTTTGAACTTCTTTATACGCGGCGCCAGATAGCTGTCTATAAACTCAAGCTGAAAGTCCAGACTTTTTTGATAGACGTTCACTCCCTGGGCCAGGTCGAAAAGGCCGCCGAATTCAGTGGGCATGATATCTCCGCCCATAATTACCAGGTCTGCATCTCTGCTTATGGACAGGGCGAACATCTGCTCATACAGGTTGACTTTGCCGTGAAGGTCTGAAGTGAAAATGATTCTCATTTCGGGATGAAAGGATTGAAGTAGCCTTTTCTGAGAGGAAGGGATTCGATGAGATTTTTAATACCCATACCCGGCTCAAGTTTCAGATCAAGAGCCTCTATATAAGCATCCGGATCCATGTTGAGGTTGCGCCACTGTATCATGTCGATGCCGGTTTCGCTTAAGAACCGCTTTAAGGCCTTGACCTCTTTGGGCGCATCGGTCAGGCCGGGAAAGACGAACAGGTTCAAAGAAACGAACTTGCCGCGTTTTTTCATTTCAAGCGCACTCTGCCTGAGTGCCTCGAATGGATATTTGGGTCTGAAATATTTGACATAAGTGGCTTCTCTGGGCGAGTTCATGCTTATGCGCAGGCTGTCAAGGCCTGCGTCCGCAAGTTCTGCGATCTCTTCCGGCAGGCTTGAATTTGAATTGAGATTGATAGTGCCCTTTAGCGTGCTCTTTCTGATAAGGACTATGGCTTTCATTATTGTATCAGCCACAAGAAGCGGTTCTCCTTCGCAGCCCTGGCCGAAGCTGACGACCGGTTGATTTACTGCATGGATGTGGCGCAGGGCGACTTCCGCGATTTCTTCTGGAGACGGGACGAAATTTATTCGCTGCTGCGGGGATGGGGGGCCGCACTTCTCCTGCAGTGATATGCAGCCTATACAGGTCGCATTGCATCCGGGTGATGTCGGAAGAGGGGCCTCTTCGCGTCCCTGAAAAAGATTAAGCGCGGCCGGGCAGGAATAGCATTCAGCGCAGTTTGAGAGGTGTCTGACGAGCCTGTTTTCAGGCAGGTCTTTCCTCCATTCGGCAATCCCCTTGCTGATCTTGTCATGGTCGAACATCTCCGGGTCCTGTCTTCTTGAATCATCCACCCGTACGCCAGCCGCAACAAAATTTTCCCCGTGCCAGCCGGCTGCTGTGTACGGGAAAAGCGGCAGTACGCAAGCCTCTCTGTTTTTGCGCCAGGGGGCTATATAGGTCTGTGAATAGGCGGCAGGCAGAAACACGCTCACTGCGAATGCGGGTGTGCCGGGTTCGAAAGGATTCTCGTCAAGGACGACAAGCTCGCCAGTTTCTCTGTCAAACCCCATGGAATGCCTGTCCGGCAGCACATAGAGCTGGGAGCCTTTCGGCATTGGTATCAAGTCGGGCGTTTCAACAGGCTCGATATAGTCCCAGGTCCTGCCGGCCATTGCGAGCGGCTCGAAATCAATTATATTGCCTTTTGAGTCTGCAAAAATAAGCGATGGGCTGTCTTCAAACATATCCGCGCAATATCTCAGATGAATTTCAAATGCAAGGACGTGAGAAAAATACTTACGGATATCTAACCTGTGGGATTGATCGAATCGGCGCTTCATTGCAATTATGGAAACTTAATCCTATATGCCTACCGGTAAAGGTTTGTCCCACTGGCACCAGACGCAATTCATTGCAGCATGTAGTAATTGTCTTCGTAACCCAAAAGGAATAAATAACTTATTAAAAAAGGCATATACCGGATCGGCAATAAATCGTTCGCCTTCCGCTGATGCCCATGTTGGGAATGGGATAATATGGAGATCAAAAAAAGCTCAAGACATGCAAAAATAGTTGGTGATTTTGGCGAACATCTTGTCTGTAACTGGTTATCCAGGTCAGGTTTGGAGGTCGTTCTGGTCGATCATATTGGAATTGATATTATTGCATACCATCGTGAGTCAAAAAGAAGAATTGGAATTACTGTCAAGTCCCGTACAAGAATCACTGGGACTGAGAAAGATTCTGTCAACATATTCAAAAGAGCAAGCAATGATAGGGAAAAAGCGAAACAAACATGTGAAGATTTTAATTGCGAGACATGGATAGCAATATATGTTGAAGCAAGTGATTCCGCTGACTTGTTCCTTACCAGTTTAGATAATTACGACATGAAATATAGAGGCAACAACGGCAAAGCAATAGAAGATTGGAAAATGGGTGAGAATTATCTTAAAAAATATGCACTTGATCCAAACGTCCATCACCTTCGACTGAAGCTTGAATCAGAAAGTTGGGTATGGTGAATGACCAACAGGATTAATCAAGCCGATCAATACGCTCTAGATGATTTATTCGTTAGGTATTAGAAATAATATGGCAATTACAACTTTTGAATACTGTTCTCTTCATTATCTTAATCAGTGGTTTTCTTATGACCGACGTTATTGCCAAGCATTTACCAGCGGTGATCAGAATATAAAACTATCTGCATTGAAGGATGCAAGGAAACTAACCGGGGGACGCTGATGATAAAATGACTAAAAACTTGTTATCATATTATCATTAGCAATCCCTAGTCCTACCTCGGTAACGTAATTCGCATATATGGCGCAGGCTACTGGAGAAAAGGGAGGAAAATATATGAAAAGCAAAACAAAGTATACTGATGAACCCATAGGCGATCTGAAAGTAGTTAATGACTTTCTGCCGCCCCCGGATCAGCTGGTGCTGAAAGAAGATAATGTGAAGGTCACCATTTCGCTTAAGAAGTCCAGCATCAGCTTTTTCAAAGAGCAGGCAAAGACTCATAAGACTTCCTATCAGAAAATGATCAGGGAAGTTGTAGACGGTTAAGCATCACATTATAAAAAAAGCGCATAATCCGCCGCCGAAGCCACAGTTGACCGCGGCCTCGCGATTGGTTACCATCTTCAAAGTTATATCTGCTGAAATCCCCAATCTGGAAGTGAATGCCCAGGCACAAAACCTTGAAAACTTACTATGATATTTTGAAGAAAAACTTATGGCTGGTTTTTCCAGGCAGAGATGCGGATGATAAACTCATCCGTCAATTTCTTCATGTCGATCTTTCTGTCTCCGAAACGCCAGGAAAAGTATTTATTCTGATAGGACTCGAACGCTGCTGAAAGTTCGGGCCGCTGTTCACGGACCTGTTCGAGGTGGATTTCATGAACAGCTCCTTCATCGAGTTTAAGCCCTTTTCGTGTTAGAGCTGAAATCGCTTTTTCATAAAGGGACATTCTCCTGCGCCTGACATACAAAAGTCCGGCAGATATCAGGACAAGTACCGGGATTAACAATGACAGCCATTTCGGAGTGGCGGCCGCCTTCGGGATTTTCGGCGCGTTGAACCTGACGAATTTTGCAAAGTTTATCTGGTCATCCAGCGAATATTCTATAACCCAGCGGATCCATCTGAAGCGCATTGCGTCGAGCCAGTTGGTCTGGACCTTTTTGGGCGGGATCCCTCCCGATGGTGTCGGGTCAGCCATTATCCATGCCTTGTCCCAGTACTCCACCCAGGCGTGCGCATCGCTTGACCTGATTATATAATAATTGCCTGCTGTGTTGAATTCAGTAACCAGAAACCCTGTAACTACCCTTGATGGTATGCCTGCTCCCCTGAGCATGACGGCCATTGCGCTGGCAAAGTGTTCGCAGGCGCCCTTCCTTTTTTCCAGAAAGACTTCTACCGGTGTTTTGTCCTTGGGCACCTGCATGCCTTCAAGGCTGTATGAACAGTGTGAGCCGAGGTATTCCATGATCCTTCTTGCCTTGCTTCCGGCCGGACCGGTTCCTGCAATCCCTTTCCCGAGATCGGCAACCCTGACAAGGCTTTCCGGAACATCCGCAATCTGTTTTCCGGAAGTATCGTTTTGCCTGCTTACATTAACGTCATAAAGGGGAGGCGCTTCCTTGCTCCAGTAAAAATTAATCCCTTCCCTGTATATTTTTTCCGGAAACACCGAGGCCAGGGAATATGTAAAGAAAACATTTTTCGACTCAATTCCCGTAGGATAAATCGTAAGGCTGTCCGAATAGCCTTTATTGAAATATATGTATTCAACCGGGCCCGGAGCCTTCCTGAAGCCGGTCTTATCAAGCATTTCCAGTCTGGCACCAGAGAGATAGATTTTATCTTCGGGACGGCCTTTTTTCCAGACCAGGCGCATGACGACTTCCCGGTCCTGTTCGAGGGCGCCTTCCCTTGAAAGGTTGACCTCTTCTGAAAAGCCTGTCTGATGCTTTTTGATGAGGTTCATTGATAGAATAGTCGAAGAAGGCCGCGGTATTAGAAAGAACATGACAATGCTCACCGCGATAATGGAGACAAAAATCAATATCCAGTGGCGGTAATGAGGTGCCGACGAAGGCTCTTTCTTCTCGAATTCATAACCGTCAAGGAGATAAAGGACAACAGGTATGAGAAATGCATCTATCATCAGTCCGATGAGAAACACGGGGCTTATTGTAAACACCGTTGCAAGTATGCATTCGGCCAGGCTGATTCCGAGTATCTGGTAGATTTCCCTTGAGGTTTTTTTCAGAATGAGCCTGCCCACCGCCAGAATCAGGATCATGTCTCGCAATGCAGGCAGTACGCCCTCGCTTCCAGTCGAAAATATCCTGATGCACTCCCCGAGAAAAACGGCCGCCATGAATATCCCGAAAAAATACGAGGGCAGGAGCTCTCTTTCAAACAGCCAGAGATAAGCGGCAACATGTATGGCTGCAACAACAGCCAGCATGGGCCACGGCATCATGCCGGCAAGTGTCAGTGAGAGAGCGCCGCAGAAGGATACGGTTGTGGTCAGCAGGGGAATGTCAGATATAAATGCGCGCTGCATTGCCATAGAGGCTTTCATCAGGCGGTTCTCCTATACGTTCGATCACGGCCAGCCTTTTCAGGATATCGATCTTGTGCGTCCTGCTTACGGCCAGGCCGCTGTAGTATGAACCGGCAGCAAGGCCGAACTGCACGCCTTTCAGAAAAAGCTCGCTGATCAGATAGGTCGCTTTTGACAGCTTTTCTTCAAGATTGCCTCCCGGCGATATTACTACAACACCCTTAAGTCCGGAGCCTCCTTCAACGACCCTTGAAAGAAGTCCCAGATGCAGTTTTTTCCAGATGATCAGGGTGCCTGGGTCACCCGGGACATAAGGCCTTGTGTGGGATATGCTGTCTGCCGCACGTCCTTCGCCGATCCCTTCCAGTCCTGAGCTCGCGGCTCTTGTTACGGCAACGGGTTTGGGAAAAACAAATATGTCTTCATTTGCGTCAAACCTTATTGATTTTTCAAAGAGGCCATAGGGGAAAGAAGTGAATATCCTGATCTCGCCAAGTCCGGTTTTTCCCCTTTTTAAAAAGGTGTATTCAGTAAAGACGACTTCTCCTGCACCTTTCGGCAGGGTTTCCACGTTGATTTTCCCGAGTTCGCTGATGATCAGCCGGACAGAAGCGTTTCTGGCGTTTTTGATATGGTAGCCCATCCTTGCCGGTATGCCTGCAAAGATTTCAGTCTGTATGACGCGTTCAATTTCAAGATGGCGAAGATTCCTTTCGGATTCGACACCCGAGACGATCATGAAGGCGAGCATGAAAGCGAGGATAAGAAACAGAAGGTTGTTTCCGGTTATCATTGCCACGACTATTATGGCGAACATGAAAACAAAAAAAACCCTGCCGGCCTTGGTAAGCCTGAACCCCCTGGGCGGTCTGAGTAATTTATAGAGGCGCTTCCACCTCATGCAGTATATCCTCTATTGCATTTTCAGGGCTTGCACTACGGGTCAGAACCCTGTGGGCAAGGACAGGGACACTTACCTTTCTGACGTCTGCGGGAGTGACAAAATCCCTGTCTGAAATGAATGCAAAGGCCTGTGAAGCCCTTTTAAGGGCCAGCCCCCCCCTGGGAGAAGCACCGAGTTCTATTTTCGGATGAACCCGTGTAGCACGTATGATCGATGTAATATAGCCCAGGACATCGTCATGTACCTTTATGCCGGCTGCCTGCATGATCATGTCTGAAATCAAGTCCGTACTGATAACAGGTTTCAAATTGAGGGCTTTTTTATGGTCTATCGATCTGAGCAGTATCTGTTTTTCGTGTTCAAGCGGAGGGTAGCCGACCTTTATTTTTAAAAGGAACCTGTCAAGCTGGCTTTCAGGGAGAGGAAACGTGCCAGCAACCTCAACAGGATTTTGCGTGGCTATAACCATGAAGGGTTCAGGCAGCGGATATGATATGCCGTCGATTGTCACCTGCCTCTCTTCCATTGCCTCAAGCAGTGCCGACTGTGTTTTGGGGGAAGTACGGTTGATTTCATCCACAAGAACAATACTTGCGAAAACAGGACCCTTGACCAGTTCTGGTTCTCCGATGCCTTTCCTGAAATCATGAAAGCCCATTATGTCTGAAGGCAGAAGGTCGTTTGTGAACTGTATGCGCCTGAAACTGAGATCGAGAAGCCTTGAAAGAGCCAGTCCTATAAGCGTTTTGCCGACACCGGGCACCCCTTCGAGCAGGACGTTGCCCCCGGCAAAGAGGGCGCAAAGAATATATCTGACGACATCGCCCTGTCCCAGGATTATATTCTGCATCTGTTCCGTTATTTCCTGTATTCCCTTTGCTGACAAACAGCCCCTCCAGAAAAACGTATCGTTATTAATTGGATTTATCTTGAGTAAAAAAATGGCGCAAAGTCCAAAAACCGAGCCGTGAATGAAGGCTTGGGCAGGAGAAACTAATTTCAATGTTTTGACTTTTATATTCTCATGGCTTTTTCGGGCAACATGCAGTTTTTAAAAAAAATATTCAGAAATATTTCAAGTATTGGTCATTATTCACCGATATGAATTACTTATGGATGATATTGACCAGAGAATCCAAAGATATGAGGCGCTTTTCGAAAATGCCAATGAGCTTATCATTACTACCGATAAAAACGGGATAATCACAAAGCTTAACAGGAAAGTTGAGGAGGTCTCGAGCTACGCAAGGGAAGAGTTGATCGGGAAAAGCATTCTTGTGATTGCTTCACCAGAGAGCAGGAATGATTTTTTCAGTTTCTGGAGAGAGCTTTTAACCGGTCAGACAACGAGGCATGAGCTTTCAGTTACTGGTAAAACAGGTGAGACCGGGTATCTTCTTGCCAGCGGAAGCGTAATAAGGGAGGGCGAGGAAATACTCGAGATCCAGTATAACGCCCAGCTGATTACCGATCTCAAAATAGCACAGGAGACCATTTTAGATCTGAAAAACCATTTGAAGAGCATTATCGAATCAAGTCCCAACATGATAATCTGCCTGGACAGTTCCGGGTTTGTCGAGGTTACAAATCCGGTTACCGAGGGTATCCTGCAGGTGCCGTTAAGCGAGCTTGAAGGAAGGAGATTGATCGATGTCTGTCCTTTCATGGAGAAATTTAATGATGCGATAAACTGGGCATTGGAAAACAAGGCTTCGAAATATCTAATTGACGAGATTTTTCCCGACAGTAATATATACAACCTTATAATTTATCCGCTTGTGGCAAGCCCTAAGGGAGGGGTGGCCATAACCGCTGTCAATATAACCGAAAAGAAGAAAATGCAGGCCGAACTTATCCATGCCCAGAAAATGGAAACCATCGGACTTCTTGCGAGCGGCTTCGCACATGATTTCAATAATATCCTGACTGGCATTGTGGGCAACATTGCCATGATGAGGCTGTCGTCCGACGAATCGAAAAAAAAGAAATATCTCGACAATATGGATCAGATTACAAACCGTGCGAAAGACCTTATATCCCAGATTCTAATGCTCTCAAGCGACAAAGGGGGGAATCCACAGAGCTTTTCTCTCAGGAAGGCGCTTAAAGAAGTAATCGATATAACCTCAAGGTCAATCCCGAAAAGCATCAGTTTGGAGCTCGAAATCCCGCAGGATGATATGGTCCTCAAGATGGATTTCACCCAGTTTACGCAGGTGATGCTTAACCTGATTATCAATGCCCGTGATGCAATCGGAAAAAAGCAGGACGGTCTTATCACCATTAATGCGCAGAACGTATGGGTTGACGAACAGGCCAAACGCCGCAATATGCTTCAGAAGTCAGGAAGCTATATCAGGATTGATGTCATGGATAACGGATGCGGGATCGAGAAGGAGATTATCGGTAACATATTCGACCCGTTCTTCACCACAAAAGACAGAAAAGAGGGATCCGGTCTCGGTCTGTCAATAACCTATACGGTTGTAAAAAATGCAGGAGGAAATATTAAGGTGAGCTCAGAAAAAGGGAAGGGCTCCCGCTTTACCATAATCCTGCCCGCATCTGATGAAATTCCTGAAAACGCAGGTGAAGAGAAATCATCAATAGAAAAAACGAATGCAATCAGTATTCTCCTTGTCGACGATGAACCCATGATCAGGGAAATCGGAAGGGAAATTCTCGAAACAATAGGCCATAACGTGACCACTGCCAGCAACGGGACCGAATGCCTTGAATTACTTCTGCAGGATGGGAATAAATACGATGTTATAATCCTGGACATGATAATGCCCGGTCTTGACGGTTTTCACACCCTGGCCGAGATGGACACCAAAAAGATCGATAAAAAGGTTATTGTTTCGACAGGATTCCATGCAAGTGACGAACTGAATGAGATCACCTCAAATCCTCTCGTCATAGGCAGCCTGAACAAACCGTTCACTGTGCATGAACTCACCAGGGTGCTTTCAAAAATATTCAGCTGATACTTAATGATTTACAAAAGTGTGGATAACGCTTTAAAAAATTGTTATAGTTTACAGTGCTTTTTATTTTAGGGGGGGTAACATGACCGATTTAAAAAATAAAACAGTCCTGATTACTGGCGCCGCACATGGAATAGGAAAGCTAATGGCCGAAAAGATTGCAGCACTCGGCGCAAGACTGGTGATCTGCGATGTGAACGCGGCAGGACTTGAAAGGACAGCCGATGAGATCAGGCAAAAAGGAACGGCTGTTTTTGACAGAGCCTTTGATATCTCGGACAGGCAGGCTGTTTATACATCAGCTGAAGAAATAATAAGCGAAGCTGGATTAATTGATATCCTGATTAACAATGCAGGAGTGGTTTTTACAGGAGAGATCCTGAGTATCCCTGATGAAATGCATATAAAGCAGGTCGAAATAAACCTTATGGGAACGCTGTGGATGATTAAGGCCTTTGCCCCTGATATGGTTAAAAGAAATGAAGGGCATATCGTTAACATAGCATCCTCGGCAGGCCTTCTGGCGATACCTGGCATGGGGATGTACAGTGCCACGAAGCATGCGCTGATGGGACTGAATGAAGCGCTCAGGAACGAACTCAGGAACAACAATTCAAAGGTCAGGACAACCGTTGTATGTCCGTATCTTATTAAAACCGGCATGTTTGAGGGCATGAGAACGCCTTTCTGGCAGCCGGGCCTTAAACCTGAAGCTATGGCTGATGCAGTTGTAAGCGGCGTTTTAAAGAACAGGAAAATCATTGGCAAACCCTGGACCGTCTTTATGCCTCCAATTGTAAAGGCGCTCTTTCCGAGCGTTGTCATGGATACGGTCGCAATGCTTTCCGGTTTTAACAGGGCTGTCTATTCATGCAAGGGATTTATGGTACAGCCTGCCGCGACGACGTACTTCAGTTTCAAGAGCACAGATGCAGCCCTTTCAGATAAAAGTGTTTCACCGCTTCCACAGGGACGTTATGCTGATATCGCCGGAAAAGAAAAGCCTGGCAAAGAAGAAACGGAGCGGCTGTCGAATCAGTAAAAATGAATACACCATAGTTTTACGACGGTTCAAGATTAGGCCGGCCCTGAATGGTTGTGAAAGGTGGATTGTTTTTCCGAAAAGGTAAAGCCTGATGAGCCTGAAACAGGAGACAATAGATTTTGCATCATCACTGAATATCGATTTGATACGTTTTTCCGATGTCAAAGAACTTGAAAAAGAAAAAACCCGTTTTAAAAAATGGATGGCGGACGGTTGCAATGCAGGAATGAAGTGGCTTGAGCACAGCATCGGCAAACGGTTTAATCCGGCCCTTATGCTTGACGGCGCAAAAACGGTGATTTCAATCGGAGTAAGCTATAATACGGGAATACCATCGGGATTCATGTCAAGGCATGTCTCAGGGAAGGATTATCACCATGTCCTGAAAGAAAAACTTGAACGGATTAAGACATTTTTAAAAGAAAGCAACCCGGCAATAAGTGCAAAGGCCTGTGTCGATTCATCGGTCATTGCGGAAAAATCCATTGCTGCCGGCGCCGGAGCAGGATGGATCGGAAAGAACTCGCTTTTGATAAATGCAGACCTGGGCTCATGGTTCTTTTTGGGTGAGCTGATAATCAACATGGAATTTGAGCCCGATGAGCCGGTCAGCGACATGTGTGGAAACTGCACAGAATGCATTGACGCCTGTCCCACCAAGGCCATCAATAATGACAGGACAATCAATGCCTGCAAATGCATATCATATTGGACAATTGAGGATAAGGATTTCAGGATTCCGTTTGAAAGAACTGCAGATTATTCTCATACTGCATATGGCTGCGATATCTGCCAGGAAGCCTGTCCATGGAACAAGGATGCCTTTTTTGCAAGAGAGCCGGCCTTCCTGAATAAAAACGGCCTCTCTTCACTGTCCCGTGGAGAGCTTTTAGGCTTGAACAGGGCTGATTTTACCAGATTGAGGAAAGGCACTGCGATAGAAAGAATTCCGTATGAAAAATTCAGGGCGAATCTTGAAATTATCCAGAGCCTTTGATTTTTGTGTAAGTCTCGTGTAGTTTTCAAAGCGATTGATATTGGATAATATTCATCAGGGAGGAAGTTATGAAAAAAATTATGATCCTGACGATCTTTGTTCTCGGAATTTATTCTTCTGCAGAGGCAGAAGGTGTGAAACGTCTTGTCCTGTACCGTGACGCGGGATATATCACAGTCCAGAAGGAGGCCGCCTCAGGCATTATAACCATTGATGTACCTGAGGGGCTGGTCCAGGAATCCATAATTGCAGAACCTGCGCAAAGAAACGGCACAATCCGCTCGATAGAAGTCAGACCGGGAAGCGGCCTTACCGGCAAGGCCAGAGATATGCAGGATCAGATCGACCTGCTGCAAACTCAACAGTCTTTAAAAAAGCGCCAGCAGGAAACCATAGAAAAAGAGATTGAAATTATCTACGATACTGCGGGTGAGATGAAAAAAGAGGCGGCATTCCCGAGGTCGCGCCTTAACGAATCAATTGCCTTCATTGATGATAAGGTGGGTGCGCTTAATTCAAAACATATAAAACTCGGAAATGAGCGTATGGCCCTTAAAGCCCGGATCAGGGAACTTGAGGCACAGTTAAGCGGTGTCTCAAAACGCCAGGGATACCGGATCATTATTGAAACAAACGGTTCGGCAGACATATCCTACGCAGTGAGAAATATGGGATGGAAGCCGGAATACACCGTACAGGCATGGCCCTCAAAAGAGGTGCTTCTGATTGAAATCCAGGCAAGGATATGGCAGTCGACTGGAACAGACATAACTGCCGACGATGTCCTTGTCTCTACAGGCTCGCCCTCATACGGGATTCAGGCCCCAGAGCTTTCACCATGGCATATTGCGCCGGTAAGACCTCAAAGAAACATGCTGAAAGCCGAGGTTTCAGCACCGGCGGCTGTTGAAATGGATGGCGGAACAGAGAGGGAATATGCGCCTCCAATCAAAGTGGCTGAGACTTCCTATGTTATCGGCGCTGCAAAGAATGTAACGATCCCGGGGGATGGAAGCCAAAGGGTTGTAAGCCTCATGAAACAGCGTATCGACTCGGGATTTTCAAGAGCCGCCGTGCCGAAAATATCCAAGGCTGCATACCTGAGAGCCGCGGGTGTCTGGCAGGGCGGTGCACCGCTTATGGCGGGTGACTATACGGCTTTTGTAGACGGGGAGTACTGTGGCAAGGGCTACCTGAAAACTATTGAGCCCGGAGAGAAAATCTCGATCGATCTGGGCAGGGATGAAGGAATAAGGATCGACCGTAATGAAAAGTCATTCAAGGAAAAGACACTGACGGGAAAAAACAAATCAACGAAGACCATAATAACAACAATTGAAAATACAAGGGACAAAAAGGTTGAGCTCAAGCTTAAGGATCAGATTCCGGTATCTGATGAAGTGGGCATAAAAGTAGATTTGAAAGAATCAAGCCCTGCTGCGAAGGCTGACGATGATGGCATGCTCAACTGGGAGATAAGCCTGAAACCAAAGGAGAAGACGACTGTCAGATTTGTCTATACGATCACCGGCCTTGAGACCGTGATGGCTGATTAGCGTCTGATCCTTTAACGGCCCGGTTCTATTCTTCAGGGATATGTTTGACGGCCTTGAGGGATTTTAATTTCAGAGCCAGAAGGGTGATGTCATCGGCAGGATCATTTCCGGCGATGAAGATATGAACAGCATTCCTGATCCTGCTGACGATGTCCTGCACCGGCATTCCGGCTGTCCCCTTAAGAGCGTTCATGAGGCTGTCTTCGGAAAAAAAGCCGCCTTGCCTGTTCAGGGCCTCGGTCACTCCATCAGTGTAGAGAATAAGAGTGTCGCCGATTTCCAGATGTAAGATGCCTTCAGAGTAGCTGATGTCGTCTCTGATGCCCAAAGGAGGGTCCGTTATAACCTTGAGGAAGGAAACTGAACCGTCGGCTTTAACAATGGCCGGAGGGTTATGGCCTGCATTGATATATGTAACATCCCCGGTTTTAAGATCCAGAAAACCGCAGAATGCAGTGACGAACATCGTAGCCTCGTTGCCCTCACACAATTCCTGATTGACCTCGGTTACAACCAGCCCGGGCCACATGTCCGGGTTCATCTTGGCTTTCATGACCGTTCTTGTGACGGCCATGAAGAGCGCTGCCGGGATGCCTTTTCCGGAGACATCGCCTATCATGAAAAACAAGCGGTCTTCCCCTGTGAAATAAAAATCATACAGGTCTCCGCCAACCTCTTTTGCCGGCTCCAGTATGGCATAGAGAGAAAATTCATCCCTCACGGGTACAGGCGGGAAGGTCTTGGGCACAAGGCTCATCTGGATATCCCGGGCCACTCGAAGCTCTCCCTCCATCATGAGCCTGATCTTCTCCAGAGAATGCTCCCTTTGCAGATTTTCCATAATATAAGCGTAAAACCACATGCCCAGAGCATTGGCTGATATCATGGGGACTATTATGCTCTTGACCAGCTGTATTGCCTGCTCTCTGGGAGCACTGATAAGGAGGGCGAGTCCCATGTGGAACAATTCGATCGCGATCATCAACAAAACGGCCTGAAGCATGCCGGGGAATCTGCTGCGGTTAATCAGGAACAGGATTCCTCCGAAAAGACCTGCCGCAAACGGCGCTATGGAACAGGCTGCGGCTGTGAATCCGCCCTGCAGATAGCGGTGTATGCCGCCTATTATGCCTGCGCCCAGACCGACAACAGGGCCTGCCATAAGACCGGCGATAGCCGGCCCGAGATCGCGGATGTTGGCGATGCCCCCGAGAATCCAGATGCCCCCCAATGTACCGTATATGGAGAACAGACCGAATATAAGCATGATCAGCAGGTTGTCCTGCAATGTCATTTTGTTATCGATGGCCCTTATAAAAAGCTGGCTTCGGGTCAGGAAATAGGCAATGACAACGATAACTGCGACGTTGTTGATAAGTGATAAAAGCGTGTGTATGAATGGGTCCATGTCCTTTTATCTATTGTTTAAAAGGCCATTTCAAGATTTATTTTGAGCATAGGCCTGAGAACACAATATTTTTACAAGTGTTAAAAATAACCGGCAGATCTGCGGCTACCTGATAATGCATTCTCTGACCAGTTCTCCGGCGGAACTAGCAGCCTGTCTGACAGCGCTGTCCGCAGGCGGATGGAAGTTCAACATGTCAGGATCAAGATGTTTTGAAGGATTGAAGCGCTGAATGACAAACCGTTTTGCGTTTTTAATCAGCATGGCGCATCCGATGATATCTTCTGCAGTCAGCTGCTCCATTGCCCAGGTCGTTCTGAACTCATAATCGATGCCTGAATCCATTATCAGCCGGATGCTCTTTAATATCGCATCCATATCAACAGATCCACCGGCGATTCTGGAGTACTTGCCGGCCGGGCCTTTTATGTCCATGGCTATGTAATCGGCAAGCTTTTGTTCGATAATATTTTCAAGGACACCGTTAATTGTCCCGTTTGTATCAAGCTTGACAAGGAAACCTATATCTTTGACCTGGCGCATGAAATCAGTCAGACCTTTCTGTATTGCAGGTTCACCGCCGGTTATCACGACTCCATCGAGTTTTCCCATTCTTTTATTAAGGAATGTCAGGATTTCATTCTCGGGAACAGGGGTTGTGAACAACTCCGGTTTCACAAGTTCGGGGTTATGGCAATAGGGACATCTTAGATTGCAGCCCTGAGTGAATATGACTGCCGATATCTTTCCCGGATATTCAATCAATGAGGTTTTTTGCAGATGGGCGATTCTCATCTTAATTAACCGGCAGTCAGGAGACAGTTAACAGTAGCCGACATAAAGACCTTTTGAAAAATATCATCTTTACTGACTTCTTATAACTTGCTCCTGCTTCAACTTAACGGCTCTCAAGGGGCAGGTTCAGCCTGCCCTTCATACTACTATCATTGAGCAGCCGGCTGACAAACCCTTCATTTTATCAAGGACGCTCGTATATGCTGAAACCGTCTTTGTTTCTTTTCTTAATGACTTGGCCGGAGCGATGTGTTCGGAAAATGAATTCTTCTCGACCTCGAAGGGTTTCCTGAGCTTGAACTCTTCCTTTTTGCCGTTATTCCACTGCTGAATCGGCCTGAGGTAACCCGTGACACGCGAATATACCTCGGTCTGCGAATGGCAGTGCGGGCATTCCGTCTGCTGTCCGGACAGATAACCGTGCGATTGGCATACACTGAAGGTGGGGCTGAATGTAAAATAGGGCAGGTGGTAGGTCGAACACAGTTTTTTAATAAGCTCTTTGATCACGACTGGCTCGTTTACCTGCTCTCCCGCGTATATGTGAAGCACCGTACCGCCGGTATATTTAGTCTGGATATCGTCCTGCAGATCAAACGCCTCAAAAATGTCATCCGTATAATTGACCGGAAGCTGCGTCGAATTGGTATAGAATGGTTCATGTCCGTTTTTGTATGCTTCCTCGTTTGCACAGATGATGTCGGGAAATTTTTTCTTGTCCATCTTTGCCAGCCGGTATGAAGTGCCTTCCGCCGGGGTTGCCTCGAAGTTGTAATTGCTGCCGGTTGTTTCCTGTAATGTAACCAGTTTGTTTCTTATGAAATCGGATATCTCAAGGGCAAAGGCCATTCCTTCCTTGCTGGCAATGTCACTGCCGACAAGGTTGAGGCAGGCTTCGTTCATGCCGAGGATGCCTATTGTCGAAAAATGGTTCTTCCAGTATTCCCCGAACCTCTCCTTTATGTCATTGAGATAAAACTTGGTGTAGGGGTAGAGGTTGCCGTCAGTGTACATCTCGAGGATCTTCCGTTTCATCTCAAGGCTGACGCTGGCAGTTTCGATGAGCTTTTCAAGGCGCACCTTGAATTCCTCCTTGTCCTTGCTCAGATAGCCTAGGCGAGGCAGGTTTATGGTTACGACGCCTATTGAGCCTGTGAGCGGGTTCGAACCGAAAAGACCGCCGCCCCTTTTCTGGAGTTCCCGGTTGTCTATCCTGAGCCTGCAGCACATGCTCCTCGCATCATCAGGCTTCATATCCGAGTTTATGAAGTTGGAAAAATATGGCACGCCGTATTTGGCGGTCATCTTCCACAGGCCATCGAGATCGGGATTGTCCCACTCGAAGTCGGAAGTGATGTTGTAGGTGGGGATGGGGAATGTGAAGACCCTTCCCATTGCATCGCCTTCGGTCATGACCTCCACGAATGCCTTGTTGAACATGTCCATTTCATTCTGGAAATCACCGTATACGGCGTCCTTTATCTTTCCGCCTATGACCACTCCCTGCTTTTTATAGAATGATGGCACTTTGAGGTCCAGTGTGACATTGGTGAAGGGGGTCTGGAAGCCCACACGGGTCGGCACATTAATGTTGAAGATAAATTCCTGAAGGGCCTGTTTGACCTGACTGTAATCGAGGCCGTCATACCGGATAAAAGGCGCCAGGAGCGTATCAAAATTGGAAAACGCCTGTGCACCGGCCGCCTCTCCCTGAAGCGTATAGAAGAAATTTACGATCTGTCCGAGCGCTGTTCTGAAATGCTTTGCCGGTTTGCTTTCCACCTTGCCCGCAGCCCCTTTGAATCCCTGCAGCAGTAGGTTGTAAAGATCCCATCCGACACAGTAAACCGAAAGTATATTCAGATCGTGAAGGTGAAAATCGCCTTCCGAATGGGCGTTCCTTACCTCCGGAGGGTATATCTTGTTAAGCCAGTATATCTTGCTGATTTCGGATGATATGTAATTGTTCAGTCCCTGCAGAGAGAAAGCCATATTGCTGTTCTCGTTTACCTGCCAGTCAAGCTGTTGAAGATATTGATCAATGAGATCAACGCCGATGCCTGCCTTTATTTCCCTGATCTTGGCATGCTGATCCCGGTAAATGATATATGACTTCGCAGTAGCCTTGAAAGGGGAGGTGGTCAGGACATACTCTACGATATCCTGTATCCCTTCAACAGTGGGCACCCCTTTGATGGTCTGCTGCGCGAAACTTAATGCCTGCAAAGTAAGCCTTCCGGCTACATCATCACCGAATTCTCCAGTTGCGCCTCCGGCCTTGGCTATAGCCTCGGTGATCTTTGATGCATCGAAGGTCACCTCTCTTCCATCCCTCTTCCTGATCTTATCGAACATTACATCCTCCTGCGCTATATATAGTGTCGATGGCCGAGAATATCAACCATATATAGTGTTTCGGCAGGGCTTACAAGAATATTTAGAAAAAAATAAAAATATTTCAAAATATTTTTTTAAGGGACTCTGAAAGAATTCAAGGATGATAAAGATGGTATGCAATCCACTGTTTTCTGAGATGTTTTTGAAATTATTAAAGGAGGAAAGACTACTCTCTTTCCTCACCGGGGTACAGGCTTTCAATGGTATTTGAATATTTCTGATAAATTTGCATGCGTTTGAGCTTCAATGTCGGGGTGAGTTCACCGCCGTCAATACTGAAATTATCGGGCAGCAGCCTGAACTTCCTTATCTGTTCAACACGGGCGTAATCTTTCATGGAGTTTTCTATTCTGGTTTCGAAAAATTTTATCACATCGGGCCTTGAAATCAATTCATCGTTCGAATCAAACGCCAATCCTTCAGACCTGGCCCATGAAGAAAGTTCGACAAAATTGGGGACAATAAGAGCGCTGAGGTATTTTCTGCCATCGCCTATCAGAACGGCCTGCTCGATATATTTATCAGTTATAAGTGTATTTTCTATATTCTGCGGAGAGATGCCTTTACCGCCTGAAGTAATGATAATATCTTTCTTCCTGTCTGTGATATAAAGGCAGCCCTTTTCATCGATCCTGCCGATATCGCCGGTCATGAGCCATCCATCATCATTGAACACGGCTTTTGTATCGTCAGGCCTGCCCCAATAGCCTTTCATTACCTGCGGGCCCTTGATAAGGATTTCACCGTCATCGGCAAGCCTGACTTTAGTGTCAGCGACGGGTCTGCCTACTGAACCGAACTCAAAAGCATCAAATGTGTTGGTATTAGTAACCGTTGAAGTTTCAGTCAGTCCGTAGCCGTTATGAAGGGCTATACCGATTGCATTGAAAAACCTTTCAATATCACCTGCTATAGGACCGCCTCCGTTTACCGATACGATGAGCCTGTTGAGGCCGAGCGTTGACCTGATGCTTGAAAATACAAGTTTTTCGGCAAGGTCATATTGTATACCGAGCCCGAAAGGCATCTTCTTTTTCTGCACTATATAATCAACCGACCTGTCCGCCACTTCTTTTGCCCATTTAAACAGTTTCTGCTTGAGTGGCGGCGCCTTTTCAGCTTTTGAGAGTATCTCGGAATACATTTTTTCGAACAGGCGCGGTACACTGATAAGCAAGGTGGGTCTGGTTTCAACGAGGTTGGTCAAGACTGTCGCGAAGCTTTCCGAAAGTGATATAACGGCGCCGATATGATACATGAGATAGACGCCTATATTGCGGCCAAGTGAATGGCTCCAGGGAAGGAGCGATAGCGTTTCGTCATTATGGCTGAGCATGGGATGGGAGGCATAGCTCTGATGGACATTGGTCACAAGATTATCATGTGCAAGCATAACCCCTTTCTGATGGCCTGTTGTCCCTGATGTATAAATGAGTGTGGCCAGGTCTCCCGGTTCGATTTCATTAAGGCGCGCATCGAACGCCTTTCTGTCCTTTGCCTGAATTCCCGCTTCAATAATTTCATCAAAAGAGGTTATATTTTTTCCCTTTGCCGCCGCAGGTTCAAAACATATGAATTTCTTTACCCCCTTAATCTTTGATTTAATGCTTATAAGCCTTTCAAGATGATCCCTGTCTGAAACAAATACAATTTTCGAACCCGAATCATTGATTATGTATGCCGCCTCTTCACCAGAATTTGTTGAATATACAGGTGCGTCGACTGCACCTATGGATAGGATTGCAAGGTCTGAAACAAGCCATTCCCACCTGTTCTCCGAGAAAATTGCAACAATATCTCCCTTTTTGACTCCAATCGAGATAAGTCCCAGACCGAGGTTTATAACGCTCCTCTTCATTTCGGTCCAGCTTATATCTTTGTACTTGCCGTCTTCCTTGTGTCGGATGCAGGTTCCATACTGGTATTTTTCAGCCCTGTTCAGGAATATCCCTGCAATCGTCGATTCGGAATAGTTCATCGTAACCTCCGTCGATAACTCTGTATTAAAGCGATTCCGGCTTACATCAAAGAGCCGCAAAGCTCAAGATATTTCACCTCTAATTATTATACTGTGTTCATCCGATAGATTTTACATGAAAAATGCGCTTACCATTGACGTTGAAGATTTTTATCAGGTGCATGCCCTTTCAAACGTCATAAAAGTTCAGGATTGGGACGGATTTGTCCCTGGCGTAGAGTCAAACACATCGATTATTCTTGATTTGCTGAAGCAGAGCAATATAAAGGCAACCTTTTTCTGTCTCGGATGGATTGCGGAAAGGAACAAACCTCTGATCAGACGCATATCCGAATGCGGTCACGAGATAGCAAGTCATGGCTATAGCCATCAGGTTATTTGTTCCCAGACCCCTCAAGTTTTCAGGGATGATGTGTCAAAATCAAAAAAAATAATTGAAGATATTACTGGCGGGCCTGTTTTCGGTTACAGAGCCCCCACTTATTCTATAACAGAAAAGACATTGTGGGCCCTTGATATCCTGGAAGAACTCGGCTTTGCCTATGATTCAAGTATATTCCCCGTCCATCACGACAATTACGGGATTCCGTCGGCAAAGCGGTTCCCTTACAGGATTGAGGGTAAAAATCTGGCAGAGTTTCCCATTTCAACGTTAAGGTTCTGTAAACTGAATTTCCCGATTGCAGGCGGCGGTTATTTCAGGCTGTTGCCGTATATGCTTACAAAACGAGGATTAGAGTCCGTTGAAAGGGAAGGGAATCCCTTTGTTTTTTATATTCATCCCTGGGAGTTCAATCCGGACACTCAAAGAGTAAACGGGCTGTCAGCACTTTCCTTATTCAGGACCTATGTCAACCTGTCGAAAACAGAGGGGCGCTTTAGAAAACTCATAGCAGACTTTGATTTCACGACTGCACTGGAAGTCCTTATTGAAATGGGCCTTGTTAAAACTTAACTGTTAATCAGACAGCAGGGCTGACGGCACTTGAGATATGTCGGAAAGGACTTTCCATGCTCCGGTAAAGTCGAGCCCTTCAGAAATACCCCTGGGTATGGCTATGCATCTGATTCCTGCTGTAATCGCCGATTCGACTCCGCGCGGCGAATCCTCAATGGCGACGCATTCCTCAGGTCTGCAACCGGACAATTCAATGGCCTTAAGGTAAGGGGCGGGATGCGGTTTGTACTTTTCATATTCACCGCCGGCAAGGACAAAGTTGAAATATTTCAGAATCCCTGTTGACCTGTGGATTATTTCAAAATCATGTCTGTAAGCGCTGGTTACAATCCCCATGATATATTTTCCATTGAATGTATCGAGTACCTCTCTGACGCCGTCGATAATGAGAATCCCGGATTCGAGGTTTTTGTTGTATAACAGGTTCCTTTTCTCTTTCAGCAGTTCAATTTCATGATCAGCTATGCCGTTCTGCTCTACCAGCCCCCAGACTCCTTTTCCCTTTACAAGACTGAGTTCAAGAAAATCCTGTCTGGTCAGTTCAATTCCTGCTCCGGCCAGAATATCTCTGTTTGCCTCGAAATAGAGTTCTTCGGTGTCGACTAGCACCCCGTCGTTATCCCAGAAAATGGCCTTGAACATGAAGTAACCAGTTATAGGAAAACATACCTCGGCTGCCAGAAAAAAATTACTTAATTTATCCTATAAATAAACTCCGTGAAATTTTTTAGGCCTGTGCCCCAGCGTAATATTCTTTACTCGGCGCTCCCCATAAACAACCTGCAAATTTCAGGTGCTTGCCAAACTAATAATTATGAAATATCAAGACCTGATGAAAATTCTGTTTGTCAAACTCGGGGCTCTTGGTGATGTGATAAATACACTGCCGCTTGCCGTCAGCCTGAAAAAAAACATTGATGCCTGTATTACCTGGCTGGTGGAGCCTCTCAGTTTCCCAATAGTTAACGGGCATCCGAGTGTGGACAGGGTAATTCTTTTCGAGAGGAAAAACTGGAGGAGGGCCCTTCCTTATGTATTAAGTGAGCTAAGGAGTGAATGTTTTGATATTACTCTGGACCTCCAGAGGATATTAAAGTCCGCCTACTTTTCAATGGCAACAAGAAGTTCACGGCGTATAGGGTTCGATAAAGGCAGGTGCAAGGAATCGACATGGATGTTCCCCTTCGAAAGGATACCCAGGGCTGATGCGGGCAGGCATATGGCAGTCCAGTACCTCGATTTTGCCAGATACCTGGGAGTATACGATCCCGTGATAAATTGGGACATACCCGTTTCGGGCATTATTCCTTTTAATTTGCCAGAAAAATATGTGGTGCTGAATATCGGTGCCACAAAAAAGGCAAACTTGTGGCCTGAAAAATATTTTTCGGAACTGGCGGAAATGATCACATCCCACTTCGGAATCAGGAGCATAATCACAGGCGGCAGGGAAGATGTGATCTCTTCTGAGTCCATTGCTGAAAAATCCGGGGATTGTGTAATCAATCTTGCCGGAAAGACAACAATTCCCGAATTGAAGGAGATCATTGCAGGCGCCGAATTGGTCGTTTCCTGCGACACGGGCCCGATGCATCTCGCGGTAGCTCTCGGCCGGCCGGTTATAGCCCTGTTTGGACCATCCGATCCGGGTAGGACCGGACCCTTGTATGGTGAGGTAATCCGGAAATCACAAGACTGTGCGCCCTGCAACAAACGCAATTGTGATGATCCCAGGTGCATGCGCGACATATCGCCCCGTGATGTCTTAGAGCGTATGGAGGCTGTGTGGTCAGCATAATAATCGTTACAATGGGTGTCGATATGGAACTGACCCGGTGCCTGGACTCAATCAGACAACACTGCAGAAAAGACCATGAAATAATTATCGTCAACAATTCCAAGGAACCACTGGGAGCTTTGTTGGCAGATAAAACGATTGAAAACAGCCGCAATCTTGGTTTTGCAAGGGCAGTCAACAGGGGGATTGAAGCAGCCGGAGGCGAGTGGATACTGCTTTTGAATCCCGATACCAGATTTAATTCAGATGTGATCAGTCCAGTCGTGGATTTTATGATCAGTAATGAAAAGGCAGGTATATGCGGCATACAGCTTATATTCCCCGACGCCAGACTGCAGAACTCTTTCGATATTATACCCAATCTGGCCAACCAGTTTATCAATAAATCCCTGCTGAAAATATTGTTTCCCAAGACCTATCCAGGCAAGCGTTCCGGATATGCCGGACCTGTTGAAGTTCCTTCGGTCATAGGCGCGTTCATGATGCTCAGGCGTTCAATGCTTGAGAAGACAGGCCTTCTTGACGAGGGTTTTTTCTTTTACCTGGAAGAAACCGATTTGTGCAAACGTGCAAAAGCTTCCGGGTTTGAGGTATGGCACCTTCCAGGGTTGAAGCTGGTCCACAATCAGGGCGTCTCTGCAAAAAAAACAGACATAGCCCGGACAATCGAATTTGTCCGTTCAATGCACCGGTTTTTTCTCAAGCATGGGGGTGATGTCAGGGCAGATTTTTTTATAATACTGACGCTGATCAAATCAGTTGTTGAAGCGCTGACTAACCTGCCTCTTTGTTTCATTGATAAACACAGGAAGAGGATGATCCGTTCGATTTCCGTCTTTCTTTGGCTTATTTCAGGGATGCCCCGGGGTTTCGGACTGGAAAAGAACAAACCCGTCTATTCGGTTAAAAGGCAATACGGGTTCAAATGGTTTATTCCTCAAGGAGGAAAATTTCCTGATAAAAACCCTGTCGAAATAATGGGAAGCCTGCCTCTGGTGATCAACCGTTCAAAGACCACATTTGTCAAAAACGGGGATTTCGAAGGAGGAAGGATCTTTCTTAAACGCTACAATTATAAGGGTATAAAGGATTCCATCAAGAATCTATTCAGGAAGAGCAGGGCGCTCAAGGCAATGGAAGCGGCACTGATGCTCGAATCAACCGGTCTCAATACGCCGGGGGTGATATTCGCATGTGAAAAGAGAGTCCTTGGCATTCTTGCGGTATCGTTTATTGCAACAGAGGCCGTGAATGCAAGGAACCTTGTGGAAATAGTTTCAGGCGGTTCCTGTTCCGATAGGCTGACGGAAGTCACTGCTGCATACATGAGAAGAATGCATGAAACAGGGGTTTTTCATGTGGATTTAAAGGGCGAGAACATTCTTTGTGATGAGAACGGAAATATTTATCTGATCGATCTCGACAGGCTCAGGTTCAAACGATTCTTAACGCCGAACAATATAATTAAAAATCTCAGTTATCTGAATGCATCATTTTACGGGACCGTAAGCCCCGAAAAAAGAATGGGCTTCCTTGATGAATATTTAAAGGGGGATACCAGGCTTTTAAGGCTCAGAAATGATATTGTCAGTGGCATAGAAACATATACGCTCAGCAGGCTTGAAAAAAGGTATATGTAAGGCCGGATTTTCTTAAGGCCGACTCTGTTTCTTATTTCTTTTTATCCAGTTCAGCACTGGCCTTCCCGGCGCAAACCGGGCAATAGGTGCTTGTCGGCATAAGCTTGACTTTTTTGAACATATATTCTTCGACACTCATCCAGTTGCCATCACCTTTTTCAAAACCTTCATCGTCCCTTATTTTTTTGCAGTTGCAGCATACGGCCAGCATGTTTTCATAGATTTTCAGGCGGTTTTTCATGTCAGCCGTTTTCAGGCATTTCTCCACCCGTTCGGACATTTCCTCATCCTCGCAAGGCTTCAGGAGATAATCATCTGCATGAAGTCTCAACGCATCGATCGCCGATGAAAGATCACCATAACCTGTAAGGACTATCACCATTGTGTCAGGGGAAATTGTCTTTGCCTCCCTCAAAACATCAATGCCGCCGAGTCTTCCCATTATGAGGTCGGTTATGACAAGATCGAATTTCTTAGTCTTGATCAGTTCGATTGCATCTTCCGCACTTGCAGCCAGTGTTATATTCCTCTCTTCTGATGCAAGGCTTATCCCTATTGCCTTTCTGATATTGTCGTCATCATCAACAATGAGGAGCTCATGCTTCATCATGGTTCAATCCTTATGAGGCTGTAGTTTTACAGTAAAAACAGCGCCTTTGTATTGCGAGGAATTGGATGCCGTCAGGGTCCCTCCGTTTTCTTCAATAATTGTCCTGCATATGGGGAGCCCGATTCCCATACCGGTGCCTTTCTTGGTTGAAAAGAAAGGTTTGAAAATACGCTCAATATCATTTTCCTCAATACCGGAACCTGTATCTTCGATCTTGACCGTCACCATGCCGTTTTCCATCGAAGAACTGATTTTAATGATCCCGCCTTCCGTATCACGGTTGTAATCCACATTGCTTCTGGCTTCGCCGGTTATTGCATCGATTGCATTGTTGATGATGTTTAAAAATACCTGTCCCACATGCTGAGTGGAAACATTTATCAAAGGCAGATCTTTTCCAAGTTCCATTATAACCCGGACCTTGTTTTGCTTTAATTGAGAATTTACCAGAGAGGCCGTCTTGGTGAGGATATCGTTAATGTCTGACAACTTTTTTTCATCCATTCCAGGCCTGTTAAGGTCAAGCAGATTTTTAACCGTGCTGCTGATGCTTGCAAATGCACCCTTTAAAAGGTCTATGCCTTCCGAAAGATCGGGGGTGCTTTTTGCCATCTTTTTCATGGATGAAAGCGTTATGGTTATTGCCTGTAAAGGGGAATTAATTTCATGGGCAACGGATGCTGCGAGCTGGCCTGTTGCCGCCATACGTTCAGAAAGGACAAGTCTCTGCTGTAAAAGCTTCTGTTGAGTTATGTCAGCGATAATGCCCTGAAGACCGGCCAGCTGATTCTTGATGTAAGACTTCTTTACTGAGACCTGGACCCAGCGGATATTTCCCCATTTGTCGAGTATCCTGTATTCACGTTCATCGAAGTTTCCTGAAAGTGCATCCAAAAAAAGATTTTCGGTTTTGTTCCTGTCCTCCGGGGGCAGAAAATCAAGAAAATGCATGCCTATGATCTCGTCTCTCGAATAACCCACTATCTTGCCAGCAGAAGGGCTCAGATAAGTAATCAGCCCTTCAGTGTTTATAATGAAAAAGACCTCATTCATGCTTTCAACCAGTGACCTGTATTTCTCCTCACTTTCAAGGAGCTCGGTGTGCTTTTTTCTGAGGTCGTCTTCAGTCCACATCCTGAACAGGGCGGCACCGGCCTGCGTCGCAATTGTCTCAAAAAACTCCCTTGCGTAGAGGGGCACCTCATCCAGTGTACGTGAAGCAATGGTAAGGACCGCGATCGCCTTTTTTTCATAAACGGCGGGTATGACGGCATAGCCCCTCACTCCTTCCATCCTTCGCACTTTTGAGACGTTTGGGAATAAAAGAGGATAAAGCCCATATACGGGAAGCCCCTTCATGACCAGCTTCATTTGCGAACTGTCCGGGCCGAAGTTTGAAATGGTATTTATAAATCCCTCTGACAATCCCTCATGCGCCTTTATTTCCAGGTCGCCTGTTTCCCTGTTGATTATATGGATTGCAGCACAATCAATGCCGGGAATGCCCATTGCCATAGACATGGTATGGGTGATCAGGTCATCATAATCTGTGGTCGCGCTAAGCCTTATGGCAAGGTCACGCTGCTGCTTGATTAGTTCTTCCAGCCTGGTTTTGTTGTTTATCTGTTCATCAAGCATTTCAATCGTATCTTTCAGCTCGATATTGGCATCGTTGAGTCTGAACTCGAGCTCATCACGGGAGAATTTGACAAGATCCCATGCTTTCTTCTGGTAGGTGATGTCCGTTATAAAGAACACTATGCCTCGGGGTTTGCCTGTGCTGTCTCTTAGATACGACATGGTGAGATGAACGGGTGTTTTCCTGCCATCTCTGCTTAAAACAGTAATGTCGAAACTAGGCAGCATTTTCCCGGATGCAGCATCAGGAAAAAGTTCGAATATTCGTTCAGCATCTTCATGTTCGACTGTTTCTGATATCATCTCGAGCCCGGACATGCCGATGAGTTCTTCTCTTTTAAAACCGATCATTTTAAGGTAGGCAGGGTTTGCCTCAATGATTTTACCGCTCAGATCGAATGATATGAGCCCTTCTTCCATGGCATCCAGGATTTCGGTCTTTTCACGTATCATCTCAGCTTTTTCTGCTTCCGCACTAACCTGTTCGGTAACATCTTTCGCGATCCCGATAACCCTTTCCGCTGTGCCAGAGCTGTCTCTGTATACTTTCCCCTCGATCTGTCCCCATATTGTCTTTATGTTGTCCCTGAAAAATCTGACTTTGAAAGAAAAGTGGTCTTTGCCGTTCCTGACCTCATCGTAGATCTGATTGATAATTTCTCTGTCTTCGGCGGGTATATAATTAAAAAAATCCTCGACGCTGCCCTTGAACCCCCATTCGGAATGATCTGGACTTCCTGAAGGGGTATGGAATTCATTTGTTTTTGAATTCCATTCCCAGAATCTCAATTTGCCCGCTTCCAGAGCAAGTTTATAAAGATCCTCATGGTCAATGATGGATAAATCTGCATCTTTTCTTCTTGCCGAGATATCATATATCAGAACAAGGTCTGCATGCTCACCTTTCCATGATGTGCGTGCGCCGATCATTTCTACAGGTATGACAGTTCCGTCTTTTCGCAGAAGCTCGGCCTCGATAATTTTTTTAAAAGTTCCGCCTTTGAGGATGGCACTGTGCCTTGCCAAAAGAGAGGTTATATTTTCGGCCGGGGACAGGTCTTTTATTGTCTTATACCTGAGTTCGTGAAGGCTGTAACCTGAAAGGGCTGCAAACATTCTGTTTACATAGGAAAACCTGCCGTCCTCACCGGTTATGACAAGTATTCCGGCCCCTGCGTTTTCTGCGATGGCCCTGAAGTTCTTTTCACTTTCCTGGATAGCCTCCTCATAATTCTTTCTGTCGGTTACATCCCTGCACACACCAATTACTGCAACAGGCTTTCCGTTTTTAAAAACAGGTGATGGAAATACTTCGACAACCAGCCAGGAGTCATCTTTTCTTCTGATCTTGAACTCGACAGGATGAATGGGGCTGTCTTCATTGATTACATCGTCAATGAGGTCAATGGCCTGCTTAACCTGGTTATCATTCAAGAAGTCGGACAAGTTCATCCCTGGAATTTCTTCTTTTGCATAACCTGTAAGATCAAGACCCGCCCTGTTTATATCAAGCATCCTGCCTTTCAGATCGTGGATATAAATACTTTCTATAGACCTGTCGAAGAGGCATTCATACTTCAGCCTGATATCTTCAAGTTCCTTGATTGAATTTTCCAGGGTTATAACCCTCTCACGAAGAGATTCGGCATCTTTCTTAGAAAGGGTGTATTCTTTTATGTTCATCTAAGACAGTATCAAATCTGTGCAAAACCGGTTGAATCAGACACTGATCGATGCAGATGCTAGGCCTGCTTTACGACTATTGATTCAACCACATTTGCAACATCTTCGCATATATCAAGAACGCTTTCGGCAAACTGGTAAATTTCCTTCCATTTTACAATGTATATAGTATCTGTGGAGGTTTCGAAAAGTTTGCCTATAATGGTGTCTCTCATCGTGTCGCCGATATTTTCCAGCCTGTTTACTTCAATGCAGGCCTCAAGGGTGGACTCGTAATTTTTTGTCTTATTAAGACTCTTTACCGCCATTGCAAGGGTTCTGACAGAACGCTCGATCACATTTGAAAACTGAACGAGGTCCTGGTTGACACCTGAGATTTTATAAACGCTCATCCTGTTTACGATTGTATACATCATGTCTATAACACTGTCCATTTCACTTGCCAGGGCATGAATGTCTTCGCGGTCAAAAGGTGTAATAAATGTCTGGTTAAGGTTTTTCATAATGTCGTGCGTGACTTCGTCAGCCTGATGCTCTATTTCACGCATGCGCTGTACGGATTCACTGTCGAAAACCCCTCTTAAAACCAGTTCTGTAAACAGCTTGGCGGCATCAACTGCATAATTTGCCTGTTTTTCAAAAAGTGTAAAGAAATCAAAGCCCTTAGGTAAAAATCTGAATTTCATAATATCTCCTTGGCGATAGTATAACCTTGCAAAACTATTACCCGTATAACCGTTACCAAGTCAAGACCCGGTAATATTCTCCCAGAAGGAATGCTCCTTCTTCGACAGGTGGGAATTCCTTGAATACCTTCCAATACCCTGGATATCATGAACAGCCACGGGCTCATGCGATATGCCTGATAAAGTCTTTAATGAAATCGCTTTTCCTGAACGTGGAATAGCAACAGCCGTGTTGCTGGCGGATGGATATCTGAACTGAGGCGGGACAACTGCGAAAACACAGTCAATCCCTGCTTTACTGACTGCCAGTTTAGCCTGATAAGCAGTAACGGTGTCAGGGAACAACAGGTAAGATGTATCGGCGCTGGCCTTGTCGGAAAAAACCCTGAATTCGTTTACAGCAGTATCTATTACATTAACCGTTTTCAAAATCTGTTCCTCTGTATTTTCCCAGCCGGGGCTGAGCCTGACTGTCCCATACAGCATCTGAGGCGGTACGCGCATTGCTGTGAGCACATGCGAGGGCTCTACGGATTTTGAAGTGCAGGCCGCTCCGGCAGAGGCGCATATCCCGTGCGCATCCAGGGCCGCTACTATGCTTTCGGCCTCAATTCCATCAAATGAAATGCTCAGTATGTGGGGCAGCCTCTCTGTCGGATGGCCGTTAATCCTGGCATCCGGCAGTTTATCAAGCAGCATCTGTTCAAGGCCATCCTTCAAAGCCTTGACTTGTGAAATATTACGGTGGAGATCGTTCAGTGCGGCCTTGCATGCGCGTCCGAAGCCTACTATTCCGGTAACATTTTCCGTTCCTGATCTGAGGCCCTTTTCCTGACCTCCACCTGAAAAGAGAGGAGAAATAACAGTTCTTTTTCTTACATACAGAGCCCCGACACCTTTTGGGCCGTATATTTTATGTGATGACAGGCTCAGAAGGTCTACATTAAGGCCGGTTACATCAACCGGGATTTTACCCGTGCTCTGAACGGCATCGGTGTGGAATACAACACCTTTTTGCCTGGCTATTTTCCCGATCTCTTCAATCGGCTGCACTGTCCCGGTCTCGTTGTTGGCATGCATAACGGAGATCAGTATTGTGTCTTTTTTAATGGCCCTTCTTATATCGTCCGGATTGATGACGCCATATGAGTCAACAGGAAGGTATGTGACTGTATATCCTCTGCCTTCAAGCCATTCGCAGGCATTAAGGACGGCATGGTGTTCGCTTGCACAGGTTATAATATGCTTGCCTTTTTCCCCATGGGCAAAGGCCGTTCCCCTGATTGCCAGATTGTCGGCCTCTGTCCCGCCGGAGGTGAATATGATTTCTTCCGGTTCTGCACCTATCAGGGCTGCTGTTTGCGCCCTTGCTTCATCAATAAGAGACCCGGCTTTTTTCCCAAGAGTATATAAACTGCTTGGATTGCCATAATGATAACCGAAACATGGCAGCATTGCCGCAAGCGCGTCAGGATGCACAGGCGTAGTCGCGGCGTGATCCAGGTAGATGATTTCCGTGCCCATTTTCATCTCATATTCCATAGGATAATTTATAAAACACATCAAGTAAATAAATATGCTAACTTATTGATTATATGAATCAAAACCGTCCTTGTTTGACTTGTTAATTTTGAGTAGTGTATATGGTTTGTAAAATCAAAGCAATCTTGAGTAATGGTATATATGTTTTAAAAGAAAGGTTGCGGAGGTTATTAGTGGGCAGTGATGAATTTCCATCAGTAAAATGGTTTAATATAACAGTATTAACAACAATTATTATTTTAATTAATTCGATAGCACAGGCAAGCATAGAAAAGCTGTCTGAATATCCCCAAAAGGGGCAGTTGAGTCTTTTAAATACAGAATCAGCCCGGCCGGAATACGGAAGAACTGTATATGAGATCAGGAACGGAGATGTTCTGATTTCCATATTGAAAACGTATAATGTGTCAGAAGGTAATGCCCTTACCGCTACCAAGAAGATAGGCCGGAGGATGCTTAGGAAAATTAAACCTGGAGGACAACTAGACTTTACTTACAGTAAAGACGGAGCGGCAATAACAGAGATTGGGTATACGTTCAAAAAAGAGAAGAGAAGGATTTTATACTCGGGAAAAGGTCTGCCTGTAGCTGCGGTCAAACAAGCATCAGTCACAAGAAACACTCCCCAAGGGGTTGAAAAATTTACCGGGAATGAGCAAAAAACATCTGTTATAGAAACATTCAAACCGAAGCCTGTCGCTTTGGAAATGGTCCTAAATCAGAAGGTGTCATCTGTCCGGAAAGGACAAATGGCAGATCAACTTCAGACAAAAACAGATATACCCGTAAATAATACTGTTCCAGGGCCGGCTCAACTGATGGCATCGGACCTGGATTTTATACCAGGAATGGTACCCTGGGAGGTATCCGACAAAAGCTATGATGAAGGCTTAAACAATTCTTCAATATTCAATGCTCCTCAGTCTATAAAAAACAAATTCAGAAATCTTATGTACAGGCAAAAACTGATGCTATTGAGAGCGAAACTTGCTGCAAAGCGTGAGTTCCTGAAGGCTCCTCTGGCATACAAGAAAATAACTTCGAAATTTGCATGGAGAGTAAATCCGGTTACGGGCAATCCCGAGCATCATACCGGGGTGGATTATGCTGCAGCCTATGGCACACCGGTGAAATCAATAGGGTATGGAAAGGTGATATTTACCGGATGGCGAAACGGATACGGGGAGACTGTACAGGTCAGGCATTATGACGGGTATGTATCTCAGTACGCTCACCTCAGCCGTTTTGCCAAAAAGATAACAGAGGGTAAAGCGGTTAAACGCGGGGAGATAATCGGTTATGTCGGTTCATCTGGAATGTCTACCGGACCCCACCTTGACTTGAGGGTTATGAAATCAGGGGCATATGTAAATCCGCTTACATTGAATAAAACTTTAAGAAATGAAAAATCAAAGAAATACTCTTCTCACAAACTCAGAAAAAAATCCCATTACCAGGCAAATGCAAGGCATCATCCAAAAACGACTGTTGCCTACAGCAGGTGAAGATAATATCCGAAATTTTCTTTTTAAATGAAAACAAGACCGGCTGGAACCGATTATTAAAAAGGCTCATATTTCTCACAGCCGGTTTTGTTTTGGCGATTTTCAACAACGCTGAAACATCCCACAAGAATGATGACATGGAAATTCATACAGTTGTTGCTGTCGGAGACATAATGCTATCCGGGAGCGCAAAACCTCTTTTAAGAAAAAAAGGTTATGGCTATTCGTTCGAAGACCCTGTGCTTTCAAAACTTATTAAGAACGCCGACCTGTCATTTGCAAATCTGGAATGTCCGGTGACGAAAACAGGGACGGCATGCAAAAACAAGAAGTTCGTATTCAGGGGTGACCCGGCATCGATCAAGGCTCTAAGGAAAGCCGGATTCGATATGCTCTCACTGGCCAACAATCATATCATGGACTATAATGAGCCCGGGTTATATTCAACCATTGATTACTGTAAGAAATCAGGCATGGCGTGTTCCGGTGCAGGTACAGACATTACGCATGCCCGCAAGGCCGCTATCCTGAAAAGAAACGGTATTACCTATGGACTGCTTTCTTATTCCATGACCTATCCTAAAGAATTCTGGGCAACATCAGACACTGCAGGCGCTGCATACGGGGAAGAAAATTCGGTGATTGATGATGTTCAGAAGACCAGAAAAGAAGCCGATGTAGTAATAGTAAGCTTCCACTGGGGCGCGGAACTGGCTGATGCACCAAAGCCATACCAGATTAAAATGGCACACGCTGCAATAGATTCAGGTGCGGATATGGTGTTCGGACATCATCCTCATGTTCCACAGCCAATTGAGATCTATAAAGGCAAGCCAGTTTTCTACAGTCTTGGCAATTATGCATTCGGATCTTACAGCAGAAAAACACCTGTAAGCTTTGCAGCCAGGGTAGTTCTGAAAGAAAACAGGATATCAGGCATCAGGATATATCCCCTTATTGTTGATAATTATGAAGTAACGTTCAGGCCGGCTTGCGCCAGAAATAAACGAGCGGAAGAGATAATAAAGCATCTGCATGAAATATCCCAACCCTTTGGAACCGAAATAACTTATGACAGAGGGACAGGGGTTGTTGACCTTGAAAGCAGACTGGGACTTTAAAAGAGGGTGCGAAAGTTGAGATCATGCAAAATTATCGGTAGAATTTAAATTGGTGAGGATGATGAAAAAGCATAAAAAATACTGTTGCTATTGCGGTAAGACAGTAACGAGAAAGCTTTTTGAAAACAGGCCAAGGGATTATTGCAAAAGCTGTAAAACGATATTTTATGAAAATCCACTGCCTGTGGCCTGCTGCATTGTCGCAAATGAGAACCGCGAAGTGCTTCTCGTTAAAAGGAAAAAAGTCCCTTATAAAGACATGTGGTGCCTGCCGATAGGATTTGCAGAGTCCGGTGAAGAGGTGAGCCAGGCGGCCTTGAGGGAATTATATGAGGAAACAGGGCTTAGGGGAGAGATCGTAAGACTTATTGATGTTGATACGATCGAGAATTATTTTTATGGAAGTCTGGCTATTGTCACATATGAGGTCAAGATTACAGGCGGTATGCTCACACCAGGTGATGACGCAACCGATGCAGCATACTTTCCCATAAAAGGCCTCCCGGAACTTGCCTGGTCTTCTAACGACAAGGCTGTGGAGATTTTTGAGAATATTTACAAGGATACATGGGCAATGATGGATTCTTTCAGGCATCTTTTTCCTGAAACAGCCAATATTGAAGATGTTACGATGAGTGCAGAAGACTCAAGTGCCTTTCTTTCAAACCTGCTGGTAAAACTGATTGATATGAACATGGATGGAATATCCCGTGAATGGATAAACAAGGTTATGGATAACATGCCTGAGATGAAGCGCTTGAGAGAAGTACTGATCAAGCTGAATAACATGGCTTTATGCGATGTAAGGTCTTGGCTAAAGGGTGGCGAGATTAATTACAGAAAGTATATTGAATTTGGAAAGGATATTAAAAGGGAAACCGAACTGCTTCCGGAAATCCTGACTGCGCTCGCTCTCAGCAGGAAATCAATATGGCTTTTCGTCATAAAGAAACGGATACTTTCTTCCCCCCTTGAGATATATTCCACACTTGAACTGAACAACCGCATTATATTCTTTTATGACAAGATCAATTTTTTCATAACAAGAGGGTACTGTTTTTAATAAACATAGCTTTAATCCGGACAGATTTTAACAGCGTTGTTAAACTCTCGCTTGGCACATAACTGTCACTTGACCGGAATATAATGGTCTGTTAATCGAAACTATCACCACGGCCCATTCTTTTAAACGCTTCATTGTGCAGGCAAGGAGTTTAATATGAGTGATAACTGGCTTCCCTTTGTGAAAATGTCTGGCACCGGCAACGATTTTGTCCTGATAAATAACATGGACCTCGGCCTGAAAACCGACCTGAGCGGACTTGCATTGAGGCTGTGTCACAGACAATTCGGGATCGGTGCTGACGGCATAATCCTTGTCGAGCCGGCAACAGACGCAGATTTTACAATGCGTATTTTCAACTCTGACGGCAGTGAAGCCGAGATGTGCGGCAACGGTTCGAGATGCGCCGCCCGCTTTGCAGCAGCCCAGGGTATTACCGGCAGGGAAATGAAGTTCAGGACACTTGCCGGAATAATCGAGGCAAAACTGTTCGAGGACGGTGCTGCAATTAAACTCACTGATCCTACCGGCATGAAAAATGATATCCCGGTCAACATCAAGGGCATGGAATACATTATGCAGTTCATAAATACAGGCGTACCGCATGCCGTTCTCTTCACGGATGATGTCGAATCTGTCTCGGTAAAGATGTTCGGAAGCGCAATACGCTATCATGAAACCTTCAAACCTGCCGGAACAAATGTAAATTTCGTTCAGGTAATAGATAAAGGAACTATCAGGGTTCGAACCTATGAGCGCGGAGTCGAAGATGAAACTCTTGCTTGCGGGACAGGGGCGACGGCTTCAGCCCTTATAAGTGCTGCCATGCAGGGGGTGTCTGGCAGGCCTGTAAAGGTAATTGTTCCCGGTGGAGAGCTGATGGTAGACTTTACATTAAGAGACGGTTCATTCTCGGATGTATGGCTGATAGGGGCCGTGGATGTCACATTCAAAGGAGAAATCCGGCTGTAAAATGGATACAATAATTGAGGACGATATACTGAAGGAATACTGTGGAGTAGTAGGTATTTATGGCGATGAGGATGCCTCTGAGAAGGTTTATCTGGGGCTTTACGCCCTTCAGCATCGAGGCCAGGAAAGCGCTGGAATTGCAGCGTCAGACGGTCATGACATCAGATATCACAAAGGCCTGGGGCTGGTAAGATCGGTATTTTCGGATTCAAGGATAATGCCCAAACTGCACGGTTATCTGGCCATAGGACATAACCGATATTCGACAAGGGGCGGGACTAATATTGCAAATGCCCAGCCGCTAGTCATTCAGTGCAAGTCGGGCCAGCTGGCCGCCGCACATAACGGTAACATGGTTAATGCCCCCCGCCTCAGGCATGAAATGGAATGCTCGGGCTCTATATTCCAGACTACATCGGACAGCGAGATCGTCCTGCACCTCATTGCAAGGTCACAGAAAGAAACAATCGAGGAGCAGATCATAGACGCACTGTCACAAATGGTGGGCGCATACTGCTATGTCTTCTTAACCTCTGATAAAGTGATAGCGGCAAGAGACCCGATGGGAAACAGACCCCTCAGTCTCGGAAAGACATCTTGCGGATATATGGTAGCTTCGGAGACTTGTGCATTTGACATTGTAGGGGCCGAGTACATACGCTCGGTTGAACCCGGAGAGGTGATTGTCATAGATTCGTCAGGGCTTAAATCGCTTATGCTTCCGCCATCAAGCAGAAAGGCGCAGTGCATTTTCGAATTCATCTATTTCAGCAGGCCTGACAGCTGGATATTCGGTGAAAAGGTTGACAAAATCCGCAGAAGACTGGGCAAACAGCTTGCCAATGAGTCGCCTGCAGAGGCCGATATCGTTATACCTATTCCCGACTCGGCAAATACTGCGGCGCTCGGATATGCCCAGGCATCGGGAAAACGTTTTGAGATAGGCCTTATCAGAAACCATTATGTGGGACGGACTTTTATCTCACCATATCAGAAATCAAGGCAGGACAGTGTGAAGATAAAATTCAATCCTGTCGGCGGGGTGCTCCAGGACAGGCGGGTTGTGGTGGTCGACGATTCGATTGTCAGAGGCACTACAATGAAAAAACTGGTGAAGCTTATCAGGGAAGGCGGGGCGAAAGAGGTTCACGTCAGGATAAGTTCTCCGCCGGTTAAATGCCCCTGCTTTTACGGCATTGATATATCGAGCAAGGGAGAACTTATAGGGGCAGCCAAAACTGTAGAGGAGATTTGCGAGTTTATTGAGGCTGACAGCCTGAAGTATCTCAGTGTCGACGGCATGCTCGCAACCGTAGTGAACCCTACAGATTTCTGTACGGCGTGCTTTACAGGAAAATATCCGACTGCAAAGCCGTCGGATTATGACAAGTTTGCATTTTCAGGATGCGACTGCATGGAAGGCCCGGATTAATTGAAAATAGGATGCAAAAGCAGGGATAAGGAAGACAGAATGAAAAACAGTTTGGTTTTTCTCCCGTCTCCTTCCTCCTGACTCCTGTCTACTGATTACTTAATTAAGAGGTTAAACATGAGAGAAATGGTAGCTGTTCTTGATTTCGGCAGCCAGTATGCACAGCTTATTGCCAGACGTATCAGAGAGCTTGGCGTTTACTGCGAAATTCTCAGGCACGATGTAACCGCCGATGAACTGAGAGAAATGGGAGTGAAAGCGGCAGTGCTCTCTGGCGGTCCCTCCTCGGTACTTGAAGATAATCACCCCGGTATGGACGCCGCACTTCTTGAGAGCGGGATTCCATTTCTTGGTATATGCTATGGGATGCAGCTTATTGCAAAAGTTTCCGGCGGTACGGTAGACGCAGGAAAAAGCCGTGAGTATGGTCCTGCATCGATTGAGATTGATTCGCATACAGGGCTGTTTGATGGTTTCGGCCTTGGAATAGATGTATGGATGAGCCACGGTGACCATGTAAAGGTGCCCCCAAAAGGATTTGAAGTCCTTGCCCATACGACGTCCTGCATTGCATCAATGGGCGATTTTAAAAGGAAAATATTCGGGGTGCAGTTTCATCCCGAAGTTGTTCATACACCGCGCGGAATGGAAGTGCTCAGGAATTTCCTGTTCAGGATTGCGCGATGCAGGGGCGAATGGACAATGGCGAGTTTCATTGAGGAGACTGTCGCAAAGATACGCGCTGCCGTAGGGAAAGATAATCTTATTTGCGGGCTTTCAGGCGGCGTTGATTCATCGGTCGCCGCTGCGCTCATACATAAAGCAATCGGCAGACAAATGACAGCCATCTTTGTTGATAACGGACTGCTGCGAGCCAATGAGGTCGATGAGATCAGGCAAATGTTCACGCATGATTATCCTTTGAACCTTGATATAGTAGATGCAAGCGAGTGTTTTCTTGAAGCATTGAAAGGCGTCTCCGATCCTGAGAAAAAACGCAAGATAATAGGTAAGACTTTCATCGATGTGTTCTATGGCGAGGCCGACAGAATAGGCGGCGCCAAGTTCCTGGCACAGGGCACGCTCTACCCTGACATCATAGAAAGCCGTTCGGCCAAAGGTGGTCCTTCAGTAACCATCAAGAGCCACCACAATGTCGGGGGCCTGCCTAAAGACCTGAAGTTTGAACTGATCGAACCCCTGAAGGAACTGTTCAAGGATGAGGTGAGGGTGCTTGGCCATGAGCTGGGGCTTCCGGATAAGCTTCTTAAGCGTCAGCCGTTTCCGGGTCCGGGTCTTGCCGTCAGGCTTCTTGGAGATATAACAAGGGAACAGCTTGATGTGCTTCGTCAGGCCGACCTGCGGGTGCAGGAGGAGCTTGAGAAGTGGGAAGGTTATAAAGACATCTGGCAGGGTTTTGCAGTATTGCTTCCTGTAAAAAGCGTAGGTGTAATGGGCGACGAGCGTACCTATGCCAACGCCATTGCTATCCGTGCCGTTCACAGTATGGACGCCATGACTGCGGACTGGGTGAAAATTCCATATGATATACTGGCGAGAATCTCCACGCGCATAATCAATGAAGTTAAAGGCGTTAACCGCGTTGTTTACGACATCAGCTCAAAACCGCCCAGCACAATCGAGTGGGAGTAAAAGCAGGCTTGTCAAGCTTGCACACCGGCAACTGCAATCACAATGACGGTCCCGCCTGCAAATATGTGAATAGTAACCAGGCCTCTGTCTTTCAAGCATTGCGTCTTTAATAACTCTCAGAGCCGGTGGCGTTCCTGGTATAGACCAGGCTCGAACGATAAAAGCCCGGTTGTCATTCTCAACAGTACTGATTGCAATGCCCCGCGCCTGAAAAGAATAAACTTGAATTGTTGAAGTGTTATATAGATAATATTAGATGCTGTATTTTGCATTGGGGAGGTTCAACATGAAGAAAAGACTGTCATCTGTAATTTTGATAGCGGTTGCACTTCTAATTTTTCTCCAGGGATGCAAAGAAAATCTGGAATTGATCGGATCAGTTGAAAGTGAATTGTTAACGCTGAATGTATTCTCGCATCCCTTCTCGTACGAGATCAGGGAAAAGGCAAGCGGTGAAGTGTTACTCAGAAACACGCTCAGCACATTTGCCTTTCAGGACTCGTTTGAAGCCACGGATGTAAGCGATCTGAAAACCGGCCGGGATTTTCTTGAGGCAAATCTTGTGGCGGACGGTTCAGTCAGGGCTTTTGTAAGATTCGATTTCAGGGGCCCGGCTCATATTGAACTGGCGTTCAATGCGCCTGATGCAGGACAGATAACTCAAACCTTTGCTGATCTGGGCGAACATTATTACGGGCTCTGGGAATACCCGCCCGCCGGAGCACTGGACAACCGGGGCGCTTCCGCCCAGATGCTGGGCTTCCAGAAGAAGCATGATGCTAATTTCTGCAACGCCCGGGCCCCATTTTACATGACGTCGAAAAAATACGCCATATACGCCGAAACATTTGCGAAGGGCCAATACACAATCGCATGTCTTGGAAAGACCTCTTTTTCCTTCGAAGCCCCTGAACTCAAGTACCATATTCTCTATGGTCCATCATATGCAGACATGCTCAAGGCATACAATGATATTGCCGGGCCTCCGGTCATGCCCCCTCTCTGGGCGTTCGATTCCATATGGTGGCGCGACGACGACCATACGGGTTTCAATGAAGGGGTTGCGAACGCCCAGGAAAATGTGCTTCAGACGGCATCGAAACTCAAGGACAACAGGATCAGGGCATCGGCGATATGGATCGACAGGCCTTACGGCACGGGGAACATGGGCTGGGGCAACATGGATTTTGACTCATCATTCCCGGACCCGGGGTTCATGATCTCCAGCCTTAAGGCCGACGGATATAACCTGCTCCTCTGGATAACCAACCGCTGCATCAACGGCCTTTACACAGAAGGCGATCCGCTGGGCTATCTTTTCTACGGCTATGGCGGTGAATGGCCTGCATCTGACGTCAGGAGGCCGGAGGTATATGACTGGTTCAGATCGAAGCTGGATACGTTTGTCGGCATGGGCATAAAGGGATACAAGATAGACCGGGGGGAAGAAGGCGAAATGCCGCTTTCAGCACAGAACGAAGTCACATACAATTTCCACAAGCTGAGCGCGGAAGGCCTTGCCGCGAAAAACGGCAGCGACTGGCTTATGTTCGCACGCAGCGCGTTTGACAGGTCGAGGCAGTTTGTCGGGGTCTGGAACGGAGACACCGATGCGACGTTTTCAAGCTTGAGGATGTCCATCAAAAACGGGCTCAGGAGCGGCATGATAAACTTTCCGTTCTGGGGCTCGGATGTCGGGGGTTATATCGGAGGACTGATTTTTACAAAGGAGCTTTTCGCAAGGTGGCTCGAATTCGGGGCATATTCGCCCATGATGGAAGTGCTGATAGGGCCGAACCGCACCATATGGTACAGGACCATATTCAATAATTTCGACGATGAACTGCTCGAGATAGCGCGCGATACTACGGCAATGCACCATGATCTCATACCCTATACGCGTTCAATGATGCATCAGGCCGCAAAAACGGGCATGCCCGTCATGCGGGCGCTCGTGATAGCATATCCCGGTGACTGCAGCGTTCATGATATCTGGGATGAATACATGTACGGCAGCGAGCTGCTGGTTGCCCCTGTGGCAGTGAAAAACATCAGGAGCCGTGACATCTACCTGCCTGAAGGCAAATGGCTGAACTACAACAACAGGTATGAGATTCATCAAGGCCCATCTGTGATAAATGAGGATGCACCGCTAGGAGTAATCCCGGTCTTTGCAAAAGAGGGGGCCATAATACCCCGCGGCGACATACTCAAGAGCAATAACAGCTGGACGCCCGACTGGAAAGCCAGCCTGAGAATAGAGGTGTTCCCGGCTGCGTCTGGAAGCTCTTCATTTGATTATTTCACGGACAACGGCGTATGCAGGATCCTATCATCAACAGAGGACAACACCATCAGAATAAGTATAGAGGATACAGGCGTTGCAGGAGTTGCCGAGATTTACCTGAACGGCTTTAAACGGGTTAAAAGGAACGGCGAGATCATTACAGAGGGCATTGACTTCACTTATGATGACGCCTCAAAGCTCATGAAGGTTAATTTGAGCGGTGCGGCAGCAATCGAGATAGGAGGAACGGCAAGTCTGTTCAGGTGATTGTTACGGCCTGATTTTGAAAGGATTGGCAATACCCCTATGCTCATATAAAATCCCGGAAGGGAAGAAATTCCTGAAAGCATTCCCTTCCTGAAAGACTGGAGGTTATATTATGAAACGCTTTTCAATAGTATGTCTTGCACTTGCAGTTCTTGTCAGCTGCAAGTTCGATCCGAGCGGCTACCCTTTACATGAAGGTCTGGTGGACAATGAGGCTACGGCTGAAACAAAGGCGCTATATAATAATCTCATGGATATAAGTGCCGCGGGCGATAAAATTCTCATCGGCCATCAGGAAACAACCGCCTATGGCGTGGGCTGGTGGGATGATCCGGCTGCTGAAGAGACATCGGACATAAAAAAGGTTTGCGGTGATTTCCCTGCTGTATACGGCTGGGACGCGGAAGGAGTCAGCGGCCCGACAAATATCGACGGTGTCAGTTTCGCCCGTATGCGAGAACTGATCTTCAGCTCTTATGAACGCGGCGGCATCAACACCTTCAGCTGGCACCTGCACAACATACCCAATGGGGGGACAGCCTGGGATACAACTGCCGACATAAACCGCATTTTACCCGGCGGAGACAGGCATGAAATTTACACAGCCGAACTGGATGCGCTGGCAGATTATTTTATGAGCCTCAAAGGTTCAAACGGCGAGTTTATACCGATTATCTTCAGGCCCTTTCATGAAAATAACGGCACATGGTTCTGGTGGGGCTCAGCCTCCTGCACGCCTGAAGAATTCAAGGCGCTCTGGCGCTTCACGGTCTCCTATCTGCGCGACAACCGCCATGTCCACAATCTTCTATATGCATATTCTCCGGACAGGTTCTGGGGATATGACGGCTATCTTAACCGTTATCCGGGAAATGAATGGGTCGATATCATGGGACACGACAACTACGGTGATTTCACCTACGGAACCTCCCTGTGCGGTATGATGCGTTTAAGCCAGCTTGTCGAGATGGCCCGGGCCTTCGGCAAGATCCCGGCTCTCACGGAATCAGGCAGTGAAGGCGTGCCGCTCACCAACTGGTGGAGCCTTTTCCTGAATCCGATCAAAATGTGCCTTAAGACGGACAAGATTGCATACGTGCTTTTCTGGCGGAACGCCAATGAATCGCATCATTTCGGACCATATCCAGGAGACCCGTCAGCCGAGGATTTCATCAAGTTTTATAATGATCCTGTTACCGTTTTTGAAAAGGATCTGCCCGATATGTACAAGTGATATGAGCAGTCGGCATGCCTGGAAGCCTTAGAGATCAATGACCGGCTCCTCTCAGCTCAACCGCAGCTTCCCGTGCCTCCTCCCGGCGCATCACCGGCGACAGCTGTATTTGAAGCCCATTTCAGATATTCCGGCATTTCAGTAAAGTGTATATAACAGGTGGGATCGGTTTCGAGGGCATCACCGCAGGCGGCATAGGCCTTTCCACGGCAGCCTCCGCAGACATGCCTGTTCTCACACTCGCCGCATTTTCCCTTAAGGTTATTCCTGTCCGAGAGTTTTCTGAATATGTCGCTTTTCTTATGAATGTCGGAAAGACTGCTTGAGCGGACATTTCCACCGCTTACAGGGACAAAAGGGCAGGGCCATACTTCGCCGTTGGGCTTTATGTAAACAAGTCCCCATCCTGCTGCACAGCCATGGAATGGGCTGTGCCTTATAAGGCGCTTCGGATTCCTGTTGTCCCTTCGTAGAAGATGCGCCCAGTATTGGGGTCCTGCAACAGGCTCGACAATGGTTACCGCATCAGCCTGGAGTTTCCTTGCACTGTTCATCAGAAGCCTGTTGTCTTCAGGGGAGAGGGCAGAACATGCAATTGCGCCGCCCCTGCCCATGGGTACTAGCTGATAGCAGAGCATGATGGCTGCATTGATATCATGGGCGAACTTCACCACTTCAGCCAGGGTCCCGATATTTTCCTTCATTGCCGTATAGTTCAGCTGAACTATAATGCCCGCCTTTTTGCAGGCCTCTATCCCGCGTATCGCGCGATCGAAGGCGGTCGGGCTCTGCCTGATGCTGTTGTGTATATCAGGGTCCGTGGAATCGAAACTTACGGCGACGCCTTTAACGCCGAGTTTTTTCAGTTCCCGGGCCCGTGGATAATCTATAAGCGTGCCGTTTGTTGCGATTACATTAACCAGACCCAGCTTTTTCCCGTATGCAAGCAGATCGTCGATGTCTTTCCTCACAAGAGGTTCACCGCCCGAGTATGCGAGCATCTGGAATCCCTTCAGTCTGTGTATCTGTTCTAGCAGTCTGAAACCCTCCTTGGTATCGAGTTCATCGGATGATGCCACACTGCTTGTGGCGTGGCAGTGCAGACATCTGAGGTTGCAGGCTTCTGTGACTTCCCAGACTGCATGATATCCGAACCCGATACAGCCCATGCCGACGGCGCCGCCTGCAACCGGTATGGACTTCCAGGCGTTTCTGCTCAGCCACAGGGGGAAGTGTTTCCACCTGGCGGTCTTCATGAGCAGAAGCGATGAAGCAAACTGCCTTATGAGGTTATGGACGGATAGATAAGGGGCTATTACCATCTTACCAGCAGGGCGACCGTTAGGGATGAAATGTGGTTTAATATTATCGTAAATGCGCATACGGGCTCGATCGTGCTGTTGGATTTCCAGACTTTTTTAACAGCAACGAGGTATGCCAGCACAAAGGAGAGTAAAATTCCCGGCAGAACCGCGGCCAGGAAGAGCATCTCAAACGGTCTGTATCTGAACCAGAGGCCCAGTATTGAGATTCCGGTAAGCATCGATGCACTTGCATATATCCACTGGCTTTTCTCCATTCCTATCCTGACTACAAGGGTTTTTTTGCCTGTCGAAGAATCCGGGATGAAATCCGGAAATTCATTTATCAGTATGATGTTGAATACCGTAAGGGCCACCGGCCAGCACCAGATGTATGAATCGGGCGGCATCATGCCTGATGCGGTAGCATAGCCTGTAACGATTGTCAGCCATCCGTAGCATATGCCGATAAACAGCTCTCCCACTCCCTGTTTCGCCAGCCTGACAGGAGGCAGGGAATAGAGTATTGCAACCGTGGCGCCGAAAATCCCGAGTCCTATAAGCCAGAATGACCTTTGGATATAAAAGATATAGCCGCCAAGAAGAGCCGAAACTGCAAAACAGGCTATCGCGCCTTTCATTACGGATTTTTCATTGAGCCTGCCTTCCACGACGGAAAGGGTGCCGCCCGAAAACTTTGTCCTTCCGATATCAAGGGTTTTCCTGTCTTCCGCCTGATCGGAGACTTCACCGATAAGGTGGCAGCCCGTGCATATCAGCATTACTGCTACGATACCGGAAATTGAAGCAGGCCATGAAACCTGGGCGCCGTTAACAAAAGCCAGGAAAACACCGACACCGAAAGGTACTATTGCAACCGTGGCAAAAGGTATTCTCATTGCAGAAATCCAGTCTGAAATATGCGACGCTCCGGTTCTTGCAGTCATATCGTCTCCTCTTCGTCGGTCGAATATATTATGAAGCTGAAAAATATTCATCTGCTCTACAAGGCAACAAGCAGAAATGTCAAATAGAGTTTCATTGAAGAGAGTCTTTGCTATTCCCTTATAAGATTGGTCGCTGTAGCCCTTACCAGGAGTTCTCCGTCCGATTCCCGCTCCATTCTGGCCTCGATCAGCACCTGGGTACGTCCGAGCTTGACGACCTCGGCCGTGCCGATAATAGGTTCGCCCGCCTTCACGGATCTCAGGTAATTGACCGACATCTGAACAGTTGTGCTCCTGTTTGAAGGGGCAGCGGAAACCACCGCCGGGCCGAATACGTTGTCCAGCATGCCCGCTATGATGCCGCCCTGTATCGTTCCATAGGGGTTTTCCATCTGTTCTGTCGGTACGAACCTGACAACCGCCCTGCCGTTTTCCGCGCTCAAAAGTTCCGCGTGAAGAAAATCAAAACAGGGCGGCGGCAACTTGATCTTTCTTATCATTTTACTTTCCCAACTCTTCTTTGAGCTCTCGTTTCAGTATCTTGCCCGAAGGATTTTTGGGAAGCCTGTCCACGATGTGAAGTTTCTTAGGGCACTTGAACCCGGCAAGATTTTCTTTGCAGAACGAAATTATGTCTTTCTCGGATAATACAGTGCCTTTTTTCGGCACTATAACAGCGGCGACAATCTCGATCCATTTGGGGTCCGGAAGGCCTATGACAGCGACTTCCTCGATGCCGGGATGCTTGTAAAGGACCTCCTCGACCTCTCGAGAGGCAACGTTTTCCCCGCCTGTCTTGATCATGTCCTTCTTGCGGTCAACCACATACAGATATCCGTCTTCATCGAAACGGCCCAGGTCTCCACTGTGGAACCAACCGTATTCGAAGGCTTCAGTCGTTTTTTCTGGATCGTTCAGATACCCGGTCATGACCTGGCCCGAACGGTGGACGATCTCGCCGACTTCACCGTTAGGCACGAAGTTGCCCTCGAAATCCATCAACCTGGTCTCGACATTGAGCACCGGCTGGCCTGCCGAGCCTGGTTTTAAAAGCTGGTCTTCCGGTTTCAGTATGGTAGCAACCGGACCCATTTCGGTCTGGCCGTAGTAATTCCACAGTTTGAGACCCCGGAAGGCCACAGAAAGCTGCTTGATTATCTCAACCGGCATGATGCTTGCGCCGTAGGCCGCCTTCTTGAGGCTGCCGTGGTTATGGTTCTTGAATTCCGGGTGGTTGAGTATGCCGATCCAGACTGTTGGCGGGGCGAATGTGTGCGTTATCTGGTATTTCTCGATGCACTTTATCATCTCCAGCGCGTCGGCCTTGTGCATGATTATATTGGTTGCACCTACATAGAGGTAAGGCATAAGAAAGCAGTGCAGCTGGGCGCAGTGGAAAAGCGGCAGGGCATTGAGACTGACATCATATGTGTCATACTGGCCATCGAATATGCAGCTGTAATATTCGGACATCAGTGCGCGGTGGGACAGCATGGCGCCTTTGGGTTTTGATTCCGTACCGCTTGTATAGGGTATCTGGGCAATGTCTTCGGCATTGACCTCGACATAGGACTCATCATAATTCATCAATTCCATTTCCTTGATCAGGTTGAAGAAACCGCCCGGGATATCGGTATCCGACAGGGGCAGGAATCCCCATTTCTCAACCGATGTGAACCTGTCCTGAGCCTTGGCAATGATTGGATAGAGCGCATCTTCAACAATGAAAATCTTGGACCCGGAATGATTGACTATATAGGCGATTTCATCTGCATTGAGCATATAGTTTATGGGCACCTGTATTGCTCCGATCTTCGATAAGCCTATCATGCTTATAGGATAATAGTGCGAGTTATAGGAGTAAATGGCGACCCTGTCGCCTTTCTTGATCCCGTAGCTTGTCATCAGGTTGGCAAAACGCCGGGCCTCTTTTTCGAGGTCGTAATAAGAAAGTTTTATATCCCTGAAGATGATGGCCGTCTTGTCGCCGTATTTGGTGGCAGCTTTCCTTGTGATATCACCGATGGTGTCCCTGCTGATAATGTTGCTCATATTGTCCCCTTTAGAAAATGAATGGCTGTTCATTAATGTAAGAACTTATGCTCAAAAAAAAACGAATCAGTCAATGGCGATCGAGATATATCTGTAATAAAACTTGATTAAAAGGATTTTATGACAGTTGTGATCTGGGAAGGCTCAGGCTTTGTAGCGGATTTGTCATCGTTTCATTGTATTGAACTTTATTTGAGCTTTCTTCCTACTTAACCAGAAGAAAACCGTATTTATAAGTACCCTGTCCGCCCCTGATCTCCTCAAATCCGCTGAAGAGTATCAGCGCCATATCATTTTTAACTGCAGCGATCTGATAATTCCCGGATGCAATCCGCATGTCACTGATTATTACTTTAGGTTTCTTCACAGACAGTCCTGTCTGATTGATGACTGTCAGGCAGAGGGCCGCCGGATAACCATTTGCAAGGGGGGTAAAGGCTGCCATGACATTGCCGTTGTTCATTTTTACAGGTACCACGTCATCTGCCGCACCGTTGAACAGATAACCGGGACTGTCGGCGGTCCCGCCCTGCTGGTCAATGATTGTGAACCTCGGCCTTTCCTGTTCATCCCTGAAAGTAACCATTACATTGCCGTTATCGAGCGGGATTGCCGTAATCCTTGAAGAGTATTTGGTGTAACAAGCGCTCATGGGCCTGATGACATTTCCATTCTGATCAATGACCACGCTTCTGCCAAACCCGCTGTTATATGCAATGAATATCAGACCGTTGGACAGCGTAGCTGCCGATATGCCGCTTATGAAACCATCCTTTGAGAAAGCAGCAGGCGAACCCAGAATATCGCCTGATGAATTGACGATAATGAACCTGCCAATACCAGTTGTTCCAAAAGGCGCATAAAAGGCTATCATTGCAGTCATGCCTCCGGCCAGCCTCGTTACTGAAATGCACTCGGCTGCAGAGGCTTGGATTAAAACGGGATCCCTTATTATTTTCATCTCGGGGTTAAATATTACAAACCTTGCCCTGGAATCCTTTCCATCCACGTAAGCGATAATTACGTTTCCGTCCGAAAACGTGGCAACCGAGTTGTTCTTTATGAAAAAATCACTCTTCTGGTCCGTATAACAAACCCTCATCCACTTTTCCTGCATGTTCTCCGTATATAATGCAGCAACTCCCGCAAACTTGCCATTTGATAGCTTTTCCTCACAGGCGGTGAAGAAACCGCCGTTATCAAGCCTTCTGACAGCCACATTTGCGGGATAAGAGCTGTTGACTTTAAAAGGGTAGGGGTTGATTACGGTAATTCCACCGGCGCTGGTTGTATCATCGGCAGATGCTTCTGGATTGTCCGTGTCTATCAAATGTTTATCGGCCGGAATTTTGCTGGAAATATCAACCGGCTTGCCCATGCTGCTACCGAAGAGCGCCTGAGAGCCGATAATAAAAACAGATATCACAACTGCAGTAATAATCCGTATCATCAGGAGTTATCTTAATCCGAGGCAGGATGTATTCGATCAGCAACCTCAATTGTCCTGTCAATCAGGCTCTCCAAATTCAGTTCTCCAATGCCGGCTAGATCTACAGCCACGCGTTTATTCCATGGTTTTACCCAGTGTCCGGGTATGGGCTTCCCTGAAAGGCCCCAGAGCCCTCCGACAGTTGCCCCGTTGCAGTCGGTGTCGAGTCCGGCCGCGACCGCTTCACCGATGGCGGCGGAGAAGTCGTTCCCGTACGACAGGATGGCCCATACGACAAGGGCGAGATTATTGATCACGTGAACAGCGGGCATCCCTTTATATTTTTCATGCAGCAAAGTGACGGCATCGCTTTTCCCTGCAATGTCACATCCGAACCTGACAGCCTCGAAGGCCCTGCCGCCAGCGGGGATTTCCTTCAGAGCTTCTTCCACTGCATCTTCAACGGACTTCGAAGCGGGGATCGCCGCACCGAGGGCCGCTATAAACGCGGCGCCCTCAACGCCATCACCCCGGTGAGACAGAACTGCATCCTTCCGTGCCAGGTCTGCGGCCAGCCCCGGACGGCCTGGACAGACCCAGCCGTATATGTCGGCCCGGATCTGTGCGCCTATCCAGTCTGAGAAATCATTCTCGGAACATGACGAAAGGTCGAATCCGGGAGGAAGCCCGAAAGTCGCCGAAACATCATCCGTGAGTGAGAGGAGTGTTCTATAGGCTGCCTTTTCAGCCGTGAAGGTTCTGCCTGCCGGCAGATAGCGAAGCCATGAGAGGGCGACATCTTGCGTTGTAAGATCAAGCCCGTATTCTTCCAGCATCATGAGAGCCAGTACCGTATAATTTATGTCATCATCCGGCTCGCTGCGTGTGATGAAATCTTTGCAGGACAGTTTTCCCATAAGGTCAACAAGCGGGTTATTTGCATACGGGATGTAATCCCTGAGAGGCAGTGCGCCGGTCTCTTTCAGATAGGTCTGCATCGCTTCAAGGCCCAGCATATTGGCCATGATTTCAACAGGCCTGCCAAGCTGACAGCCGGAAATCCTGCCCTCCCAGGCACCCCTGATCCGATTACGGTCAACTGGTATGGCCTTCATCTTAAATCCCCCTTTCAGATATCCCTTCTATTTTTCAGAGAAAAAGGATTGAATCTTCTCCGCGATCAAGTCGGGTTTTTCCATAGGTATCAAGTGTCCTGCGTCTTCAACCAGCAGATACCTGCCCTTGGGGAAAAGGCTGGTCGCCTTTTCATATTCTATAAAGCCTCTGTTTTCGCTCAATGCCCCTTCGATGACGAGAACAGGGCAGGTGACTTCGGGAAGTACGGGCCATGGGTTGAAATGTGTGCCGCCCATAAAGAGGGAGGCTTCTTTGACAGGCGAACAGGTGAGCTTGAGCCCTTCCTCGTCAGGCTTCATACCGTGCTTGAGATAAAGGTGCAGCATTTCATCATCCCACCTAGTGAATAGAGGCCTTGATTTAAGATAGGCAAAAGCCTCTTCAGAATCCGCCCAGCCGTCGCGGCGTTTGATGGATTTTGAGGCAAGGGGGTGCTGTTCAACGCTCAAGTCCATTTTGTAAATGGCATCAGGAAGGAATATAGGCTCGATCAGCACCATTCCCGAAGATTCGAGCCCGGAAACTGCAGAGGCAATCGTTATGACGGTTGCACCCATGGAGTGGCCGACCAGACAGGGCTTTTTTATATTCAGTACATTGCAGAACTTCGTAAAATCATCTGCTAGCTGAAGCCAGTCGAGGCCTCCTTCATAAGGGTCAGCCGAACGGTGGTCGCAGAAATAAGGTGCTAACACCTTGTATTTTCCGGCAAACTTTCTTGCAATCGGATGCCATATCCATGGCATGAATCCTGTTGCATGCAGAAAGATTATGGTCTCCCCGCTGCCTTCGTAGTCGAGGTAAGATATCTCAGCATCTCCTATGCCGGCCGATAATGCCTTGGGATTAATGTTGTTCTGCATCAGCAACACCCTTGAAAATAGAATCTGTAATCCGAGCCCTTGAGATTTCTAACTCCAATCCCTACTGAATAAATGTGAATAAAGCAATCCTCATTGCTGCTGCAATTACTTTTATTGCAGCCTGTTCCTAAAATGAGGGAAAGGAAATAACCGGGATGAAAAAAAATCCTGAAACAGCAGTTTTTGCTGGGGGCTGTTTCTGGTGTACAGAATCTGCTTTCAGCAGGGAAAAGGGTGTTTTAAAGGTCGTCTCGGGATACACAGGAGGGTCTGTCGCAAACCCCACCTATGAACAGGTGTGCTCAGGTTCTACAGGCCATTACGAGGCGGTTGAGGTGGTTTTTGACCCTTCAGTGACTACCTATGAGAGACTACTGGATATATTCTGGAGGAACATTGATCCGACAGATTCCGCAGGACAGTTTACTGACAGGGGACAGCAGTATCAGACGGCTGTTTTCTATAAGGATGAGAATCAAAAGAAGCTTGCCGAAGAATCAAAGAAACGTCTTAACAACATGGGAATACTTGGTAAACCTGTTGCAACGAAGATACTTCCAGCGTCGTCCTTTTACAGGGCGGAAGACTATCATCAGGGCTATTCGAAAAAATGTCCTGTCAGGTACAGGCTGTACAGGGAAGGTTCCGGAAGGAACTCATGGCTAGACAGGATTTGGAACAAGGATAATCTGAAGAACAAGCTCAGCCCGATGCAGTATAATGTCACACAGCAGTGCGGCACCGAGCCTCCGTTCAGGAATGAATACTGGGACAACAGGAAAGACGGCATCTATGTCGACATAGTTTCGGGAGAGGTGCTTTTCGGCTCAAGAGACAAATTTGATTCGGGCACTGGCTGGCCGAGTTTTACCAGGCCTGTTGAAAAGAAAAATATTGTGGAAAAGAAAGAACAAGGATTTATGGCCAGGACAGAGGTCAGAAGCAAAGGCGCCGATTCCCATCTGGGACATGTTTTCAAAGACGGGCCGGCTCCGACTGGCCTCAGATACTGCATAAACTCGGCTTCACTGAAATTCATCCCCAGGGAGGAGATGGAAAAGCAGGGGTATGGAGAATACCTGAAGCTATTTGACAAGTGATGAAATCAGGAGACAGGAGTCAGGAGACATTGGAAGGCAGAAGCCGTTTCTCAGCCGGTTCCTGCCCTCCGGAAGAAGTTTCGTACTATTAAGGCTGGCCGTATTTTTGTACGTCCCATACCCGGCGCCAGGACGGCCCGACGGGGTTGATCGTCGTATCGTCATTGAAGCGCGCCGGAATCTCTCCGCCGGTCAAATTCAGGAGCCATTGGGACAGGCCGTACCAGGCCTTTACCTCATAGGTTTCTTCGGTTAAGGGGTTGATGCCATGAACTACAAACTGGTCCAGGTCTGAGACGACCTCCCATCTGACCTGTTTCCCAGAAGCATCCCGTGGCCATATATCAACAAGCGGCAGGAGGTTGGATACGTACCTGACTCCCTGCAGGACGAGAAGACTTGAACTTACGGAGTAGCTTTTCTGCGGATCTGCTATCCACCCGCCCCTTAGAATGTATTTGGGGTCTTTACTGTCGTACAGGAGCGTCTCTGTGCCTTCATCGGCTGAAATGGCATACATCTGAAGTACGCGTTTGCCCAGAAGCGCCTTGGTATCAAAAACGATCTTCATTCCCGAGGGAACCACAAAGAAATCGCTGGTCAGCTGGCCCAGCAGGCAAGTCCCCAGCTCGAAGAGAGACAGGAGTTCAGAGCCTTTAAGATTATAGGCATAGAGTGCTCCTCCCGGCATGCTGTCCCTGCCCATGCTGTGGGGCATGGCTGCGAATGCTTCATATACGCTGATTGTTCCGTCTGGAGGCGTCTGGATGAAGGCCGTATCGACTCCCGGGGTACAGACTGCGACGTCGGTGCCTGCTATGCTCCGCATGGCATCCGTTACCAGATTCATGGAATTTAAACGGGAGAAGGCAAAATCCGAATGCGCCAGCGCGGCAAAGACAGAGCCGTCGCCAAGTGCAGGGAACCGGCTCAGGTAATTCGCCTGGATATCCTCGATAAGGCTGTTTTCCCGGTCAATGACCGCCGGGGACCCTAATATCGTATCATCGACATTTATGATATGTGTTTCTGTGAGGGCTGGGTTGACATCTCCTTTTTCAACAAAGAGGTTTGCTGCATGGACATATTTGAAATTGTCTTTGGCCTCAATAATGGTGGTGGTCCAGGTGCACCAGGGCAGCCAGTATTTCACATTGGCTGTCCCGAGTGTGTGAGAGTGGCCGGAGCAGATTATGTCGATGCCCCTCACGTTCTTGGCCAGGTCGGCTACCTCTCCGCTGGCGGTTCCGGTTCCATCTACCGAGAAATCAGCATGCATGAGGCATACGACAACGTCGACCTTCTCCGTGTTGCGCAGCTTGTTAACCAGGGACTGTATCTTCAGGTTATCGATTTTGAATTTCACGGGCAGGGCGTCAGGCATCAGCACATTCTTGCCTATGAGCCCGAAGATGCCCACCTTTATCCCGGACGGGGTTTGGCGGACGATGTAGTCAAAAACATATTTGTCCGGCTGCTCTGTTTCTGAATGCAGCGACTCCAGGAGGTCGTCGGAATGCCCCTCGGGGGTGTCGGCCTGGCTGAAGCTGAAATTGGAGCATAAAAGCGGGAGCATTGGCTTCTTTGCATTAAGGATCATTCCGGCCAGTCCTTCGGGGCCCATGCCCATCTCGTGATTGCCCAGACATGCGGCGGTAAAGCCCATGTCTTTCAGCATATTGAGGTCTGCTGCGCCGGTTTCCCCTGTGATCATGATGGTCCCGTCGATAAAGTCGCCGGCGGAAAAAGCCATCAGATCGGGGTTTGCAAGCCGTTCCGAATCGATGACGGCGGCAACCCTGGATGCGCCGCCGACGGTTCCATCGCCTGTAACGCCCGGATCATACTGTTCGGCCGGGTCCCCTAGAAGATGTGAATGGCTGTCGTTTGTGCTCAGAATGGTCAGCTTGCCGTTGATGCCGTCTTTTTTGCATCCCGGTACAACAGAGATGCAGATGATGATCACGGCAAGGATAAACAGTTTCCTCATAATACAATTCCCACTGAACATATCATACCTCCTAGGCTGATTTTATGCTTGATACCCGTAATGCACACTTAAAACTCCAGTCAACTTCCACATAAAAATGAAAACGCCTTGAGAGCCTCATTCTGTTTGAATATATGTGCATTACAGAAATCAAAATATGATTTATACTATAATTAAATCGCTTTGCTGTCAACGCGTCAAATCCAGGGAATCCTTAACAGGTTGACATCAGACTATGCTATTATTACTATTACAATAGTTTATTTTTATGACTTTGTAAGTGTTTGATTACAAAACAGGGAGGTTTCTTATGAAACGTATAGTATTGACCTTGTGTATCGTGCTCCTGTTTGCCGCGTCATGTTATCTGCCAGGCGGGCCGGTTCCCGAGGCTCCTGTAGAAACTGCGATCATAGTACCCGTCGAACAGAAAGTCATTGTCCAGGAAGAGATGATTTATGCACCTTATCCACGCACCAACGGTTCGGTGCCGACAGAATTCAAGTGCGACTGGGACTGCGATTATATCCGTTTCCTGCGCTATCGTCCTGCGACCGGGGAAGGGGAAGCTCAGCCCAAGCCCGTCAAGGCTGTCATTGTGCTCATTCCTGGCTACATGGGAGGGGCCAACAGCTTTGATTATCTGGGCCGGCAGATCGTTTCCATGGCCGAAGCTGATGATACCCTGGGCAGCGTGGAGGTGTGGGCCATGGAGCGTCGGGGCAACTGCATGGAGGATCTAACGGGCATGAATGCAGCCGAGGATAATTCAGACCCGCAGATCGCGGTCGACTACTACTTCAATGGCGGTACTGTTGACGGTGAATCCTTTAAGGGTTTCCACAGCGATGCCGACCTGGCCGTGCTTTCCGAATTCGGTCTCGAACTCCTGATGAAAGATGTCTGGACTGTCATCACCACCAAGATTCCGGAACCCGAAGCACGCAGGCAGTGCGTCTTCATAGGCGGACATTCCATGGGGGGGACGTTTACATCCTTCTTTGCCGGATGGGACTTCGACGCCAATCCGGCCACACTCAATGATGCGGGTTATATGAACTGCGCAGGTCTGATAGGCCTGGACGGCAATGTCGGTCCCCGCACAAGCACCATGGACGAGCAAACCTACTTCGATACCCTGAACCAGATCCGTACCGGCGAGGCGAAGCGGCTCAACCTATTTACCGGAGTGACGCCAGAGGCCATGGCCCTGCTGGAAATCCTCGCCATGAACGCTTATATGCACCCGGACGAGGAAGCCACAACTTTCAGGACAGTCAACTATTCACAGGCAACAAAGAACCTGATCAAGCTGCTGCATTCACGCAGCCTTTGCCATTATCTGTCCGGCAGCCCGTCGCTTAATGATTTCCGCTATACCAACGAGGCCCTCCTGGGTGTCTTCCTCGATGACAACTTCCAGCCGGTCACCTTCCTCCAGGCCAGCCTGGGGTTCCTCCAGGGCGGGGCCGTTGTTAAGAAGGATTTTCCAGGTTCTCTGGCAGACCTGCTCGGCCTGGGCAGTGTTATAAAAAAGGACGGCGAATTCATTGCCTGGAATGCTGGTCCCGCTGATGCCCTTGGAACGGGGCCGCTTTATTCCTGGGTGCCATTCGACCAGGTCGGCAATGCCGACCATCCTGATTACAGAGACACCACCGGAAAGCTCACCTATACCACCTGGCAGGAAGAAGTCACCGATATCAAGGACTTTTCACTTGCCCAGTACCGGGGACCGTCGAACTTCATGGAATGGTACTTCACCAACCGCATCAGCCTGGATTCGCAGGCTGCGGCAGCTTCATTCAACAAGAATTACGGGCTCAACTTTCTTCATGGGGATATCCTGAACACCTTCCCGATCATCAATTTTCCGGTTCGCACGGATCCCCTTCTTCAGGGATACAACCATCTTGATGTGCTCTTTGCCGCGGCGGACCGGCCATACCGCAGACCCAACCAGGTTTTCGGCCGCCTGCTTGATTTTGTACGTGCCAATGAAGGCGGCATGAGTGTACAGGTTCCATAATTAAAAGAGTATTAAAGACGGAGGAACGGGGCCAGCCCTGTTCCTCCGTTAATATTTTTAACCGGCCCCAGCTTATATCTTACCCTTTCCATTGATGAAGCCTGTAGGGGAGCTTGTCATAGAATCGAGTAAGTTCGCTTTCCCTGATGCTGTTCAGTTCTTTCGTGAAAACGGCCTGGCCGCAGTATTTATATCCGGTCTGGTAATAGAGGGCGCCGTCACTGCCGTAGAATATGGAGGTATTGAAGCCGCCCACTCCACTGCATGAATCGGCATTTATGGCAATTACCCATTCGCCGTTTTCAAAAGTCCTTTTGTAAAAAAAATCCGGGCTCATGCCGGAGGTTGTATAGATACAGTTTAGAGATCTGCAGTTTGTGAATACCGGGACCCATTTTTTGACAAAGCTTTTTGCCCGGTAGTCGTGGATCAGGTTCGGGAACTGGATGCTGACTCCTGAAATTACAAACACGGCAAATATGACAGTCAATATAATCTTTTTCCGTTTTTTGTTTACGGTTTCATTTTCCATCGTCACCCCTTTCAAGATGAAGACTATTCAATATATGCCTCTCTTGTCAATTACCCTTGCCCCGGTCGCCTCGCCAAGCGATTTCTTCTCGACCAGCCTGACAAGTGTCGATATCCCGATGGATGAGGCAATCTTGTCTTTGATTTCTTCAATCAGTTCCTGATGCTTTTTGATTTCGTCAAAGAAACTGCTTTCAGAGACCTCGACATTGATTTTCATTTCATCAATGGCGCCTTTTCTCTCGATGATTATCTGATAATTGGGTTCGGTCCCTTCCACTTCGGAAAGCACTGCCCCAACCTGCGACGGGAATACATTGACGCCCTTTATTATGAGCATGTCGTCGGTCCGGCCCATGATGCGAGCCATTCTCTGCATCGTCCGGCCGCATTTGCATTGGCCCGGAAGCAGCCTCGAGATGTCGCGCGTTCTGTATCTTATTACAGGGAAGGCTTCTTTAGTGAGCGTTGTGATGACAACTTCGCCTGATTCACCCGGTTTTACAGGGGCAAGCGTTACAGGATCGACTATTTCGACAAGGAAATGGTCCTCCTCAATATGAAGGCCGTCCTTTTCAAGGCATTCGCATGCCACACCCGGTCCTATCACTTCGCTGAGACCGTAGTTGTCGGTTGCCGTGATATGGAGCTTTTCCTCGATTTCCTTTCTTGTAGCCTCTGACCAGGGTTCGCCGCCGAAAAGCCCGTACTTGAGCGACAGATTGCCCAGGCCTGTCCCCGACTTGTGGATGGTCTCGGCGATATGCATGGCATAGCCCGGGGTGCAGACAAGGGCCGTAGTCCTGAAATCCTTCATGATCTTTATCTGCCGCGCAGTGTTGCCTGTTGAAATCGGAATGACTGACGCGCCTATCTTCTCCGCTCCGTAGTGCAGGCCGAACCCGCCGGTAAGAAGGCTGTAGCCGTAGGCAATCTGGACGACGTCGTCCTTTGTCACTCCGCCCGCAGTGAGAAGTCTTGCAACCAGGTTCGACCATGTCTTGATGTCGTTCTTCGTATAACCGACAACAGCCGACATGTCGGATGAGGCATGAATCCTTACAACCTCACGCAGGGGAACCGCGAACATGCCGTAAGGGTAGTTGTCCGAGATGTCCTCTTTGGTCGTGAAGGGGAGGCTCTTCAGGTCGTCGAGGTTTTTGAAGTCGTCAGGGTCGATTTTCATTTCATCGAACTTTTTCCTGTAAAACGGGACATGCATGTAAACCCTGGACAATATAGCCTGAAGCTGTTCGAGCTGGAGCTGCTTTAATTCTTCCCTGTCCATCTGTTCCTGTTCAGGTTCAAAATACATATCTGCCTCCCGGTAATGATATTGGCGGGTTCATATCTTATATCCTGACTTCCGAATCCAGGTCCCTGCCTAGGTACGCCCTCTGGACATCCTTGTTGGACAGGAGTTCCTGGGCCTTTTCTTCAAGCATGATCCTGCCGGTTTCCAGCACGTAGCCCCTGTCTGCAATGGACAGGGCCATCTTTGCGTTCTGTTCGACGAGAAGCACAGTGTTACCTTCATCCTTGAGAAGGCGTATTATCGAAAAGATATCCTTCACAATCAGCGGTGCAAGCCCCATTGAAGGCTCGTCCATCATGATGAGCTTGGGCCTTGCCATAAGCGCCCTTCCCATGGCGAGCATCTGCTGCTCCCCTCCCGAGAGGGTTCCCGCAAGCTGCTTTTCGCGCTCGAGAAGCCTCGGGAACAGCGTGAATATGCGCCGCAGGTCTTCATCGACTTCTTTGCTTTTTTCTTCTTCTATACTGCGGGTATGCCCCGAGCAGAAGGTTTTCCCTGACCGTCATGGGTGCGAAGACCTGCCTTCCTTCAGGCACGAGCGAACATCCCAGCATGACGACCTTTTCTGGCGGAAGCTTCGAGATGTCGGAATTCTCAAAAAGGATTTCGCCTGAAGAGGCCTTTATAAGCCCCGCAATTGTCTTCAAAAGGGTCGTTTTCCCGGCACCGTTTGCGCCTATTATGGTGACGATTTCACCCTGGGAGACGTGAATGGACAACCGCCTCAACACCTTAAGTCCGGAATAGCCGGATTCCATGTTCCTAAGCCTGAGCATCGTCCTCCCCCAGGTATACCCTGATAACTTCGGGATTCTTCTGTATCGCCAAGGGTATGTCATCGGCTATCTTCTGGCCGTAGCTCAAGACGAGTATCTCATCCGAGATGTTCATGACAAGACTCATGTCGTGCTCGACGATAAGCACTGTAATGCCCGTATCCCTGATCTTCATGATGAGCTTTGCCATTTCTGCTGTCTCTCTCATGTTGAGCCCTGCGGCAGGTTCATCAAGAAGTAGAAGCTTCGGCTCGCATGCCAGCGCCCGGCCCAGTTCAACTATCCGCTGCTGGCCGTAGGCAAGGCTTGCGGCATTGGTATGCGCATGTTCCTCGATGCCGAGGAATTTCATTATTTCAAAGGATTTTTCCTTTATGAATTTTTCTTCTTTTCCCGTAGGGGGAAGGCCCAGCATGCAGGAGATAAAACCAGACCTGCTGTGCGTGTGCCTACCTACCATGATGTTCTCGATGGCGGTCATTCCTGAAAAGAGCCTGATATGCTGGAATGTACGCGCCATTCCAAGCTCTGCCACGATGTAGGGATGGGCCCGCTGGATTTCTCGTCCATTAAACACTATCCTGCCGGAATCGGGAGGGATCACGCCGGTAAGAAGGTTGAAGAGCGTGGTTTTGCCTGCGCCGTTCGGGCCGATAAGCGCCTTGATTGTACCCTCCCTGACAGTGAAACTGACATCTCCTACGGCCTGCAGACCGCCGAAGCGTTTATTGAGGTTGCCGGCTTCGAGGATTATCATGCCGAAGACCCCTTTCTTTTAACCATGTGTTTCAGCTTATCCGGTATGCCGGTGAACAGTTCTTTTCTTAAAAGCCCGTCAGGGGCAAAGAGCATTATAACAATAAGTATCGCACCGAAGACCGCATCGTCATATGAGCCCAGGTAACCCCTTAGGGAAAGGAAATTAAGCAGCACACCCATGAACAATGCACCCCAGAGGTTTGCCATGCCTCCGATTGCCACAATAGCCACATATCTGACAGACTTCATGATGGAGGCTTCCGAGGGTCCTATGCCGCCGTTGAAATGCGTAAGGAACACGCCGCCCAGGGAGGCGAGCGCCGCGCTCAGGATAAATATCTTCAGTTTGTACTGGGAGGTGTTCACGCCCATGGCATTGGATGCGTCCTCGGCCGCATGTATGGATCGCAGCGCGCGGCCGACCCTGGAATGTATAAGGTTCGTAAGCAGAATCATGCTTATGACTACAAGACCCCATGCTATATAATAATTCTCTATGCGAAGGGACGACTTTCCGCTTACCTCCAGACCCGGAAAAATACAGAAGCCAGGTATGTCGGAAATTCCGTCCGCAGCACCCAGGAAAGTGGTTGCAAGCACGATTTTGTATATTATCGTACCGAAGCCGAGCGTCGCCATGGCAAGGTAGTGTCCCTTGAGTTTGAGCACCGGCCTGCCGATTATCCAGGCGATAACGACACTCAGAAGGACTGCGGCAATGCATGCCGCCCATGGAGTCATTGTGAGTATGTCCGTTTCGTAAAGGTCCTTGCGGAGCGTAAGCAACCCTATGTTGTTAAGAAATGCCACCAGAGACTTTGCCTTGTATGGCAGCATATTGAATGTTGTCAGGAAGGCGGAAGTGTAGCCTCCTATAGCAAAGAAACCGGCATGCCCCAAAGATATCTGACCTGTATACCCCATCAGAAGGGTAAGTCCTATGATGACCATGGAATAATAGCCGGTCATGGTAAGCTGGGTCAGATAAGGCGTTTTGCCCGCAAAAGTAATCAGCAGCTGTATCGCTATCACAATGAAGACCAGAAGACCGATCTGATAATTCTTGCCTGTGAACATCAGAACTCCTTCAGGCGTGAGGTTTCGGCGTTTCCGAACAGGCCTGAAGGCCTCACGAAAAGTATCAGAAGGAGCAGGGTGATGGCTATGACGTCCTTGTACGCCGTAGGCATTATGCATATGGAGAACGATTCCATGATGCCCAGGATCATTCCGGCGGCTATTGCGGCGGGACTGTTTCCGAGACCGCCCAGGATCGCCACCGTGAAGCCCTTGATTGCCAGGCTGGTTCCGCTGTCATACTGGACATAGGTGATCGGGCACACGACGCACCCCGCAAGCGCCCCGAGACCTGCGCTCAATATGAAGGAAAGGCTTACCATGTTTTTTGCATTGATTCCGCACAGTCTTGCGGCATCGCTGTTCGATGAGCAGGCCCTCATCTGCTTGCCTGCGAGTGTATAATTGAAAAAGAAGCTCAGGATCAGAACCATTATCCCGGAGACACCAATCACCCATAGTATCTGCGGGGATACAAGCACGCCTCCAATGGATATCGTGGTGACGGCGGTGCCTGTAAAATAGGGCAGTGATCTGACACCCGCACCCCAGATGTGAAGGGCCGCCTCCCTTATCAGAATAGAAAGTCCGATGGTTATTATCGTGAGCCTCAGAACGGCCGGGTTTTTGAGCCAGCGTATGAAGAGGATTTCGATGAGAGCCCCTATCATCATTGTTATGATAACGGCGCAGATTATTGCGGCAGGCAGAGGCATGTATTCGTTAAGCGTAACTGCCGTCATTGCCCCCAGCATTACAAATTCGCCCTGCGCGAAATTTATTATCCCTGTGGCGTTGTAGATGATGTTGAAGCCGATGGCTACAATTGCGTAGATCGTACCGTAGGTGATTCCTGCTATTATATACTGGAAAAAGGTTTCTATGCCCATGCCTTTGGTTAGGTAAAGGGATGAGGCATGAATAAACCTCATCCCGGTTATTAGGAACTATTTCGTTTTTACCGGGGTGTCCGGTAGAGGGACGAATTTGCCGTTCTTTACCGTAAGCATTACGAAAGAATCCATGTTAAGGCCGTTGTGGTCAGAGGGAGAGAAATTGAAAATACCCGCAGTCCCTACAAGACCTTTCATGTTTTCTATTTCAGTGCGGAGTTTTTCATTGTCTGTTCCGGCCTTTCTGATCGCCGAAACCAGTATTGTAAAGGCATCGTATGCGTGGCCGCCGAATGTGCTGGCTTCTTCCTTGTAGCTGGCTTCGTAGTCCTTCTTGTACTTCAAAAGGACGGGTTTCTGCTTGTTGGTATTAGGCAGCAGGTTGGCAATGAGGAGTCTGCCTGCAGGGAAAATCACGCCATCTGCAGCAGGCCCGGCCGCCTTGACATAATTTATGTTGCCGAATCCATGACTCTGAAAGATGGGGAATTTTGGCCCGAGCGCCTGCCTGGCGTTCTTTATCACTATGGACTGCGCTGGTTCTATCGACCAGTTGACAATGGCCTGGGCCCCTGCGGTCTTGACTTTTGTAATGACTGCCGAAAGGTCGGTCGCTTCCTTGTCATAGACCTCGTTTGCGACGATAGAGATTCCGTACTGGGGTGCGATGTTCTCAAGCTGCTGTTTCCCCGCATTGCCGAAGCCGGTATTGCTTGAGAGGATTGCTATCTGTTTGATGCCCATCTTGTTCATCTGATAGAAAATTTTCATGGCTGCGAACCTGTCGTTCTGAGGCGTCTTGAATATGTATTTCTTGACGGGAACGACAATCGCTTCAGCTGCGGCGCATGACATCAGTATGGTTTTGCCGTCTTCTGCAATGCCTTTGATTTTCATGGACTCGCCGCTGGTCGACGGGCCGATTATCGCAACGACCTTGTCTTCATCTATGAGCTGTTTTGCAAAAGAGATGGCCTTTTCGGGACTTGCCGCCGAATCCTTGATTATGAGCTGTATCTTGCGGCCGTTGATGCCGCCCTTCTTGTTGATATCGGCTGTAAGCATTTCAAGTGTGTTGGCCTCGGGTTTTCCCAGGTTGGCCGCAGGTCCGGTGACTCCCAGTATCGCCCCTATCTTGATGGGTTCGTTATTTGCCGCCGTTGCTGGTGCTGCAATCAATGCGCATAAGAGAAAAACTGCCAGAAATCTTAATCCTTTCATAATACTACCTCCCCAGTTTCTTGATATTATTTTATCTGATCATGCCTTTGATCAGGCCAGTTATTCATACATTTGCATTAGGCTGCGGTCAACAGTTATGAAAGGGCAAGCATGATTTTGCACCCGGAACAGAATAATTGAATTCATGATGTTTCTGGAATAATATAATGAATCATGATCTGTCTGCCTTTGAGAAGGGAGTATGCATGAAACCGGGATTTGTCGTTCCGCTCTGGGAAAAGTTCGCATACGGCATAGGAGATTTCGGCATCAATGTCGTATTCACCGCGGTAAGTTTTTATCTCTTGTATTTCGTCATCAACGTTACAGGGGTGCCCGCCAAGCTTGCAGGAAGCATATTCCTGGCGGTCAATATCTATAATGCCGTGCTGAACTTTATTGTCGGGATGATATCCGACAGGACGGAGACAAGGTTCGGCAGGAGAAGGCCCTTCATAATTTTCGGCTCTTTGCCGGTTTCGGTCCTGTTCGTGCTTTTATGGGTCGTCCCGTTCAGCGGTCATATGTCCAACATCATATATTTTTCAGTTGTATACGTGCTCTATGTCACCATTTATACCTTTGTGGCGCTGCCTTACAATTCTCTCATGCCGGAACTTTCTATGAATTATGACGAGCGTACCAGCATATCCGGGATAAGGATGGGGCTCACTTTCGTGGGAAATCTCATAGGCGCCGCAGGCGTCGCCCTTATCGTAGACGAAATATACAAGGGCAGGGAGTTTTACAGAGAAAGCTATCCCGTCATGGGCCTGATCGGCGGAGCGGTTTTCCTGGTCTCTCTTCTGATAACGTTTTTCTGGACAAAGGAAAGGGTGAAGTCAGAGGCCGAAGTCACAGGCGGCATGTTCAGGATCATAGGCTCCATCATGAAGCTCAGGGAATCGAGGATAGCCATCACCATGTTCATAATGAACCTCTTGGGATTCAATCTCATACAATGCCTTTTTCTGTTCTATCTGAAGGACGTTCTGAAAATGCCTGAAAGCATGACCTACATACTGCTGGGCCTGCCGCTGATCACTGCGGTTGTCGCCGCTCCGCTCTGGGTTTACATCGGCGAGAAGAAGGGAAAGAAGACGGCGTTTTTCCTGGCAATGGCATATATGGTTATCGTAATGTTGAGCGCGCTTTTCCTGCCGCCATCGAATATCGCTGCCGCAGGCATCCTTTGCGGGCTTGCCGGCATCGGTATTTCTGCTACCCAGGTGATCCCTTTTTCCATGATGCCCGACGTCATCGAGTTTGACGAACTCTCAAACGGCGTTAGGAGGGAAGGGGCCTTTTACGGCGTAACATTCTCACTGCTGACCATCCTTACCGGAATTGTGATATGGGCTGCATCCATGCTGATGGGTATATTCGGCTATATGGAAAACAGCACGCTGCCACAACCTCAGGCAGCGCTTACCTGCATAAGGGTTATGATCGGCATCGGTCCCGGGATATTTTTCATCATTTCCGGTGTCTTCGTAAAGCTCCTGCCCATTACAAAGGAAAGCCATGAAGAGGTAAGGAGGCAGCTTGAAGAAAGGAAAAAGAAAACTCAGCCGGAATAGTCCTCAGCTTCTGTTGCAGTCTGCACAGATGCCCGAGAGGTACACTTCATGGTCCTCAAGCACAAATCCTGGTGGTGAAATACCTGTTTTCTTCAGCGGGCAGCCGTCAAGCTGGTAGACCTTATCGCATTTCTGACAATAAAAGTGGTGGTGATGGTCCTTTTCCTTCATTTCATAGAGATGGCCCAGCGCCGGGTGGGAGATGACCTTCAGCCGTTCGTTTTCTACGAGAATCTTCAGGTTTCTGTAAACGGTGGCCTGGTTTAGCGACTTGATCCGCGCCCTTCCTTTGGATAAGATATCCTGAACACTTAAAGGGGTTGCGCTTGATGACATGATCTCCTCAAGCAGTTTTCTTCGAGATGTGTTTCGCTTGTACATTCCTAAACCTTCTTGAAATTTATTGTTATGAGCTAAATCCCAATAACGATTGACATGTTTATTGTTAATAATCATAATGCAAATGAGTTTGCAATAAGCTATTTTAAAGGGGCCGGTAAATGATTGGAAAGTGTGAAATGAAGGCCATCATTATGAGCTGTATTTTCCTATTGTCATTTCTGATGACCGGCGAGGTTTATTCGTCAGGGAAAAAGATGGAAGTCCTCTGCAGCACTTTTCCCGTTTATCAGATAACCAGGAATGTCGTTCAGGGAAATGCTGCGGTCAAAGTCGAATTGATGCTGCCTCCGGCATCCGGGTGCCCGCATGATTATTCCTTGACGCCGAAGGACATGCAAAAGATTTCCAGGGCGGATATCCTTATAATAAACGGTCTGGGGATGGAGGAGTTCATGGACACGATTCTCGGGAAGGCGAACAGCCGGTTGAGGGTTGTTGACAGTTCGGCGGGCATAAAAAACCTTCTCGGAAACGCGGATGGCGGTCAGATTCTGACGGGCCATGACAAGGTCAAGGACCATCATCATGAAGGTGTAAACCCGCACCTTTTTGCAAGCCCCCGTATGTGTGGTCAGCTTGCCATGAACATAGCCTCGGCTCTTTCAAAAGCCGACCCCGGCGGGGCTGAAACCTACAACAGGAATGCAAAGGCCTATGCTTCAAAAATGAACCGCCTGTCGGATAATTTCGTTTCATCGGTTAAGATGCTTAAAAACAGGAATATCGTTACCCAGCACGGGGTGTTCGATTATCTGGCGCGCGATGCAGGTCTTGATATAGTTGCCGTTATAGAGTCGCATCCCGGCCAGGAACCGTCGGCATCGGAGATGCTTTCAATAATAAGGGAAGTCAAGAGATATAAGGCGGGCGCCGTTTTTTATGAACCCCAGTATTCATCAAAGGTGCCGCAGGTTATAGCAAAAGAGGCCGGCATACCGTCAGCAATACTCGACCCTGTTGCCACGGGCCCTGAAAATGCAGGCCTCAACTATTATGAAATGGTTATGATGAAAAACATAGAGACATTAAAAGTGACACTGGGGAAGAAATAGAATGGAAAAAGAACATCTGTCCGTTAAGTCAGCCATTCAATTTAAAAATTTAGGCGTGGAAATGGGAGGGGTGTCGATCCTTGAGAATATAAATGCGGATGTCCCTGAGGGAGAGTGCACGGCAATCATAGGCCCGAACGGCGCCGGGAAAACAACGCTGCTGCTTGCTCTGCTCGGCGAGATAAAATACAGAGGCGATATTAGAATTTATTCACATGATTCAAAGAGCGGAGTCAGAATAGGTTATGTCCCGCAGCGGTTCGCCTTTGACAGGGGTATTCCTTTAACCGTAATCGAATTCCTGTCCATGGGTGTTCAGAAAAAACCGTTCTGGCTCGGAATAGACAGAAGCATGCAGGAGACTGCCTCTCAACTGCTTTATTCGGTAAAGGCCGAGCACCTTTTGAGAAGAAGACTCGGTGCTCTTTCAGGCGGAGAGATGCAGAGGGTTCTGCTGGCTCTTGCCATTCAGAGGGATCCGGAAATCCTTGTTCTTGATGAACCTGACGCCGGTGTTGATATGAAAGGAGGCCAGGTTTTCTGCCATCTCCTTGAGCACCTCAGAATTGAAAAAGGCTTTACCCAGCTTATGGTCAGCCATGATCTGGGAATGGTGGCCTACCATGCTAGCCATGTGATTTGCCTCAATAGGAAATTGATTGCGGAAGGTGCGCCGAAAGACATTTTCAACAAGGGCATACTGCTTGACATGTTCGGTCCTCATATCGGAGAGCTCAGCTTCAGGCCGATAAAGGACGGTTGTACAGAATGTGATGAGGAAAATGGCGGGGGTGTTGCGAATGCCTGACCTGTCAGCTGTTTACGGTATCATACCTCTGGCGCTTCCTTTCGAATGTATGGAAGCAAGGTTCATGCAGCAGGCGCTTGTCGGGCTCTTGCTTCTGGCGCCGATGGCCGCTGTCATGGGCATACAGGTCGTAAATTTCAGGATGGCGTTTTTCTCTGATGCAATAAGCCATTCGGCCTTTACAGGAGTCGCCATAGGATTGATGGCATCAATGAACCCTTCAGTTACTATGGTCGTATTCGCCCTGATTGTCGGACTTTCCATTACGGTGATGCAGCGGAAAAGCAAGCTTTCCATGGATACTGTTGTAGGTGTTTTCTTTTCCGCCGTCGTAGCATTCGGAATTGCGATAGTCAGCCGCGACCGCAGCGTAGCCCGCGATATGCAGATCTTTTTGTATGGCGACATATTGTCCATAAGCACCGGCGATATATTAAGGCTTGCAGCCCTTGCCCTTATCATCATTGTTTTTATGGGTTTCAGCTACAACCGTCTGTTTTATATCGGACTCAACCATGCACTTGCCAGGGCGCACCGGATAAAGGTCGCTTTTTATCAGTACATGTATGCCGCGCTGCTTTCAGTCGTGGTGATCTTTTCGGTAAGGGCAGTGGGGGTTCTGCTTGTAACGGCCCTTCTCATTGTACCTGCTGCTGCGGCAAGGAATCTGTCCCGCACGGCCGGCGCCATGTTCTGGTGGGCGGTTCTGATAAGCATAACGTCGGCCGCAGCCGGCCTGATAATTTCCGCTCAGGAATGGGCCTATACCGCTACAGGCGCCACAGTAATCCTTGCGGCCTTTGCCTGGTTTGTCATAAGTTCGCTTGTCCCGTATCTGCGCGGAGACTTTTCAAAATCCAGATGAGAAGAAAAGATTTAAGGTGTGGTTTGAGGCGAGGATTGGTCCGGGAAATATGTTTATTATTCACTGTGCATTATGAAATGAATCCATGATAAAGTTGATGTTTTTTTGTTTTACAGTCTGAGAATAATTTTATAGATTATTGGTATGTCAAATTACGAGTATATACCGTATCCGAACCCGGACGTGATTTATCAGGATGAGGATGATGGCTGGGCCGTTCTGGTCAATATGGACACTGGCAATTCGATTGCCGTTAACAGTACGGGCAAATCAATCTGGAAGGCGGCTGACGGTAGGAAAAGCGTGGGAAAGATAATCGGTCTTATAAAAGAGAGCTTTTCAAGCGTGCCTGATGATATTGATAATGATGTTGCCGGACTGATCGATAACCTCAGGGCAAACGGTTTTTTCGGATATAAGGTGGAGTATTGATGCTTATGACAAATTTGCCCGCCGGTTGCCGGATTGGAAGATCTTTAAAATTGTAATGGTTTGCTGTACTACGAATGTTGACTTCCCATCCTTTTAAATTTTGAGATTATAAGATATTGCTCATTCTTATTGGATAAAGATAAGGGAGGGGAAAATGGCAAAAGAAAAAAGGCATCTCGATGATGCGAGGCCTGTTTACGAAGCGCCAAAGGTAATGAGACTGGACGGCACCCGAACATCTTTAGGGGAATGTACGGCGGGTTAAGGTGATGGTCAAAATTGCCTTTCGTATGGTAATGGTGCAATAGATATTTGTCATGCTTCTGGATCAGGCGCTATAGGAGATTGTGAAGCAAGTGGTAATAGCCCTGTAAATTATCTTACTGATGGGAGTGGTTTTTGAGGTATAAAGCGAACCCTGCTTATTGGTTAAAAACAAGGAGAGGATAATGGCAAGAGAAAAAAAGAATGTCAATGATGTGAGGCCTGTTTACGAAGCGCCGAAGGTAATGAGGCTGGATGGCACCCGTAAATCTATGGGTGATTGTGTTGGGGCTGGTTCAGGGGATGTTCAAGATTGCATTACGAATGGTAATGGAGCAATGCAAGCTTGTTATGCCAATGGAATAGGCGCTATAGGCGATTGTGATTCAAGTGGTAATAGCCCTACGACTTGTCTTACTGTAGGGAGTGGTTTTTGAAGTATTAAGCGACCCCTGACATATCATTCCGGGACGAGGGAGAAGATGGTGCAATTCTCTACAACCCCGATGTTATCTATCAGGATGAAGAAAACGGCTGGGCCGTGCGGGTCAATATGGATACCGGAAATTTTGTGCCCGTCAACTCCACGGGCAAGTTAAGAAGGAATGCAGCGACGGCGCTAAAGACGTTGGCCGGATAGTAGAGCTTATAAAAGAGGCTTTTACGGGTGTACCCGGGGACATCGGCTGTGATGTCTTTGAACTTGCGGACAGGCTCAACTCGAACGGTTTCTCCGGCTGCAGGGTAATATATTGACGACAATGTAACATATGACGGTTGACTTTTCCCGTCTTTAGATTAAGTGTTAAATATTATCTTGCTCATGACGGATGATAATATATTAGGAGATGGTGATGGCTAAAGAAAACAAATCCGGTACCGTTTCTAAACACGTATACGAAGCGCCGAAAGCGATAAAGCTTGATGGAACCTCGAATTCTATCGGAGACTGTACTACACCGGGATCAAATGCAGACTCCCCCTGCATGACTGGTAATTTTGCAACCCTGTCATGTACTGGTGATGGCAATTCACCAGGAACCGATATGCATGACTGTTTTTCTTCAGGAAACTCAGCAAGTACTGCTTGTGTTTCTGAAGGTAATGGTTTTTAATAAGCCAGTTTATTCCATAAGCCGGAGATTTTTGAATGTCTCCGGCTTCTAGTTTTATGTTGAAACTGAATTTATTGCACCGGGTAAACGTTTTAAAGAAAACATCAATCGAGCAAAATTATATAAATCAAGGTGAAAAATGGCGAATGGAATAAGATATCAGTCGAACCCGGATGTCTCGTTCAGAGATGAAGACCATGAAGGCGCGGTTCTATATAACCCTGACATGGATTTAAGCACGATAATGAATGTAACGGGCGGGCTAATATGGGTTTTCATAGAAAAGCCGAGGACTCTGGATGAAATAGCCGCCTTCCTTGTCGAGAGCTTCAGCGGTATAGACTTTGAAAGCGCAAAAAATGATGCGGAAAACTTCATAAAAATGCTGGGAGTAAATTTTATAAATGAAATCTCCTGAAGGTTATCCCGGAATATCATCCGCCCCACTTGAACTCGACATAGGACTTACAGGAAAATGCACCCTTAAATGCCGCTACTGCTTTTATGCAGAGAGCATGGAAAAGGCGGATGATCTTCCTACCGGGGACTGGCTTGCATTTTTCAGTGAAGCGGGTGGTCTGGGGGTTCAGAAGGTCTGCCTGAGCGGGGGCGAAGTGTTCATAAGAAAAGACCTTTTCGAAATCATCGACAGTGTCATAGACAACAAGATGAGATACAAAATACTTTCCAACGGCACGCTCATTGACGAGAAAACCATAAGCGAATTCTTTAAAGGAAAACGCAGGCAGAGGCTCGATTCCATCCAGATTTCAGTCGACGGTTCAAGACCGGACATCCATGACAAGAGCAGGCCTCCCCGGAGTTTCGAAAAGGCGATAGGCGCACTCAGACTACTGAAAAAACATGGTTTTCCCGTCACCGTGAGGGTTACCATAAACCGCCATAATGTAAATGACCTTGAAAACATTGCCGAGCTGCTCATAGATGACGTGGGTCTGTCCGGATTCAGCACGAACGAGGCCGACTATATGGGAAGCGCCCGCTGCAACGGCCAGGATATCATACTGAGTATAGAAGAAAGAAAGAAGGCAATGGTTACGCTTGTCTCGATCGATGAAAGATACGGCGGTCGTATAAGCGCACAGGCCGGGCCGCTGACAAGGGCCAGGATGATGAGGGAAATCAGTGAGAGGCTTGAAAGAGGTGAAACCTCGATGAAAGGCAGAGGAACATTCTGCTCCTGTGGGGGAGTGTTCAACAAGATGGCGGTTCTGCACGACGGAACATATGTGCCGTGCAACATGCTGCCCACCCTGGTCATGGGAAAAATGGGAGAGGTTTCGCTCAAAGAGGTCTGGCAGGCTCACCCGAACATAAATATTGTGAGGGAGCGACGCAAAATTCCAATAACCGAGGCCGAAGAATGCCGGGGCTGTCTGTATGCAGGATTCTGCACCGGCGGATGTCCCGGAACAGTCATGTCAAAGACCGGTATGTTGAACTCCATTGATCCGCTTGTCTGCTATAAAAAATATCTTCAAGAGGTTTGAGAATGACCGATCTTTGCTTAAGCAGCGATATGGTTGATAGTGACAATAAGAGAAATCCCGATCTGCCTGAAGGCGTCCCGGTTCTGAGAGCGTTTTACCTCTACATGTCTGACAGCTGTAATCTGAAGTGCAGGCACTGCTGGATAACGCCTTCTTTCGTAAACGGGAAGCCGTCTCCCGGCGAGGTCATTGACATAGAGCTTTTAAGACAGGCAGTGAATGAGGCGAAGCCGCTCGGTCTGACCAACGCCAAGCTTACCGGTGGCGAACCGATGATACATCCGAGGTTCAGGGAAATAGCCAGAATGCTCTCCGAAGAGGGATTGAGCCTGAATATGGAAACCAATGGCACGCTCCTCGATGAAGAAAAGGCGAGGTTTCTAAGGGAAGAGACGAAGATCAGCTTCATATCAATAAGTCTGGACAGCATACATGAGGAATCCCATGACAGGTTCAGAGGCGTCAAAGGCGCTTACAAGACGGCTCTGAACGGTCTAAGGTGCCTTGTCGATGCCGGCTACAAGAACGTGCAGATAATCATGTCCCCTCATAGGGGCAATGTCGGCGAGGTTGAAGAGCTCGTCAAGATGGCGGCGTCGAAGGGCGCGGGTTCGGTAAAGTTGAATCCTGTGACAAACAACGGCCGAGGCATCCTCATGCACGAGAGGAACGAGACACTTGCACTTAAGGAAATAATTGAGCTGTCTGATTTTGTGAGGGGCTCTCTGAAAAAGATTTCCCGCATACCTGTTATAATTAACATTCCGCTTTCTTTAAGACCGATTAAAGAGCTTGTTTCAAATACCAATGCAGGCGATTGCGGGGTTGACCATATACTCGGCATCCTTGGCTCAGGGGCTATTGCTCTGTGCGGAATAGGCAGGACCATGCCCGAACTTGTTTACGGCAAGCTCGGAGAAGATTCGATCAGGAACATATGGCTCAACCATCCGGCGGTCGTGAGACTCAGAAATGATCTAATGGATTTCGCGAATTATCCGGAACTGTGCCGCAACTGCATATTCATGCGCAAATGCAGGACAGGCTGTGTTGTGCAGAACTACTCGAACTTCGGCAGACTCCTATGGCCGCATACCATGTGCCTTGAGGCGAATGAATCAGGAAGGTTCGCTGCGTCGAGAAAAAAGAAGCAGCTAAATTAGAAAATCACTTCGCCATGAATACTATCAATAAGAATCCCGTAATGAAACTGACGGAATCAATTGGATATTCAATCATCCCAACCGATAAAAAAGCGGAAACGTTTGTTCAAAAGCTTGCGGAAATCATGCAGCTTGAGAAAGTAGAAGAACAGGGCAGAAAAATTCTGGTCTGTGTAAAGGAACATGAAAGAGGTGAAAAAAAGCTCGTTATACCTGAAAACGACGAAGAGCCGATCCTTTGCATACTCAATCCGGCCGAAAACAGAGAGATGTTCAATATCCAGGTGGAAAGGATTGCCCAGGCTGTTGTTATCGATGCTACGAATAAGGGCGGAATGCTCATTCACGGTGCATTGTGTTCGCATGATGGAGCAGGCGCAATTATGGCCGGTCCGGGGACTATCGGCAAATCCACAGCCAGCATGAGGCTGCCCGGACCCTGGATTTCTTACTGCGACGACGCGACGATAATTATACCTGATGGCAATGGTGGCTTCAGAGCCCATCCCTGGCCTACATGGAGCAGGTTTTATACGAAGGGGCCAGGCGGGAGCTGGAAAGTTGAGGATGGAATTCAGCTTAATGTGATATTTTTCCTGGTGCAGTCACCTAATGACTTTGCAATACCGGTTGACAAGGCGCATGCGAAGGCCATGATCATTGATACTGTCGAACATGTCACACGCTCGAATATGTTTACTGCTAGGGAAAAACAAGGGCTTGTTAAAAACTTTATTAAAAGAGCGAATGTACTGTCCCAATCTGTCCCTGCCTTCCAGCTTCATATCAGCCTTACCGGTGAATTCTGGAAGGAGATGGAAAAGACCCTTAAATCTGTTATCCTTCAAAGGAGAGAGATTGAAGAAGTGAACGTCAGGCTGTCTGAAAATGATTATGTTCAAAAAAGGAAAAATGGAAACTGTTTGTATTTCGTCTATCGCGGCGTAAGCATGAATCCTACATTTATCGAACCTGAAATGATGACTGTTATTCCTTATGATGCCGGCTCAAGGATAAAAAAAGGCGATGTAATATGCTACAAGACTGAAACCAGGGAAGATACGATAGTCCACAGAATTATTGAAGTAAAAGACTCCAAGATCCGGACAAAGGGAGATAGTAATGCCAATCCCGACCCATATACAATTGACAGGATTAATGTTATCGGCCGGGTTTGCGAATCACATAGAGATGGCCGGATGCGCAGGATTTATGGAGGTTTATTGGGTGTTGCGGAGATGCATCTGGTAAAGGTGCGCAGGCCTGTCATGCGTTTTATATCAAGGCTGCTCCACTGCGTTTATCATGGCCTGTCGCGTTCAGGAATTTTCATAAAACTGCTGCCAAAGGTTAAAAGGATAGAACTGGCAGTATTTGAACGGAAGAATAATAAATATCCGAAACTTATTTTTTCTGGCAGAAAAATAGGCATGTATGATCCTGTTATGAAGGGGTGGAAGATCAGAAGGCCGTACAGACTTTTTGTCAATGAGTCACGGCTGCCCGGATTCGAACGTTCATTGAGGTTAAAGACAGAAAAATAAAAAAGATTCTGACCTCTGTAGATTCCAGTAAGCATTCCTGCTGTCTCTTCAAATGTTTACGCATACAATAAAACCTTGAAATATTATGAGCATATGCTTATAACAAATTTAATAGGAGCTCGATTTGCCCAGACCCAAGTGCTGCAGAAACATAGGCCTGATGCCGGAGAATACATGCTTTAAGCCGGAAGGAGTGAAGGCTTCTTCCTGCGGGGAAGTTCATCTGAGCCTGGATGAATTCGAGGCCGTAAGGCTTGCGCACTACGAGGGCATGTACCAGGAACAGGCAGCGGCTATGATGAACATATCACGTCCGACATTCGGCAGGATAATCGAATCAGCCCAGCAGAAGATCGCAGATTTTATTGTGAACGGAAAGGCCCTCAGAATAAGCGGGGGTGATATCTTTATCGTCAAGCCCGGCATGAATCCTTGCGAAAACTGCAAAAGGGCGACAGTTCTCTGCGAGGGGATGAATAACGCGGGAAGATGTCCCTACTGCAGAAAAAATATAAGAAAAGTTTAAGGAGAAAAAAATGAAAATAGCGTTACCATCGAGACAGAACAGGATAGATGAACATTTCGGACATTGCGAGTATTTTACGGTTTTTACGGTTGACGAGAAAAGATCAATCGCTGCGCTGGAAATTGTCAGTTCCCAGGCGGGCTGCGGCTGCAGGTCCAACATAGCCGGTACGCTCAAACAGATGGGAGTTACCCTGATGCTTGCCGGCATTATGGGCCAGGGTGCGGTCAATGTGCTCAACAGCGTCGGGATCGATGTTGTGAGGGGCTGTTCCGGCGATGTAAAAGAAGTGATGCTGGCCTGGCTTTCAGGAAACCTGACGGATTCGGGAGTCGCATGTGAACTCCATGAGCACGGCTGCCATGAACAATAAGGCCTTTCAGGATTGTTATCCGGACAACTTCAGCCATTGCTATGGCTGCGGAAGATTGAACAGCGAAGGTTTGCAGATAAAAAGCTTCTGGGACGGAGACGAAACGGTCTGCACCTTTATTCCTGACGGGAAATACATGGCGATCCCGGGAATGGTGTACGGCGGTCTCATAGCATCGATTATTGACTGCCACAGCACGGGTTCGGCGGCCGCCTATGCAGCGCGTGCCGAAGGCAGGGAGATCGGAAGCAAGCCGGAAATAAGGTTTCTGACCGCTGCGCTTCATGTCGATTTCAAGAGCCCGACGCCGATGGGGGTGCCTCTTGAACTCAGATCAAGCGCAAAAGAGATAAAGCCCAAAAAGGTTATAATAACTACCATTCTTTCTTCTGGCGGAGTCGAGTGCGCACGGGGTGAAGTTGTTGCGGTCAGGGTTCCGGATGCCGTTATCGAAGCGTTTAATAAATAAAGGGGAGATTGCAAATGAAGATAAAAGAATCTGAAAAGATTGAGATACTCGTTCTCCAGGACAACTATATAGACCTTGTTGAAGCTCCGGCAAGCCCGGTTGCAGCCAGGGCCAATCCAGTTAAGGATGGTTACATAAAGAATTCCGTCATTGCGGAACACGGGTTTTCGGCCCTTGTGAAAACGACTGACGGTGTCACCGAACACACGCTCCTTTTTGATTTCGGGTATTCACCGGAAGGCGTGGTTCATAATATGGATGCGCTTGGAGTTGACACGTCGAAGATAGAAGAACTTGCACTCTCACACGGCCATATGGACCATACAGGGGGCATCGAAAAAATTACTGAAAAAATCGGAAAGCCTCTGAAAATTTTTCTGCATCCCTTTGCTCTTGACAGCAACCGCTATCTGAAATTCACAGAAGACTTCAAACTGAGATTCCCTGAATTAAAGAAAGAGAGTCTTTCCGTAATGGGGCTTGAGATGATTCTCTCGGAAAAACCTGTTGAAATGATAGGCGGATACTCCCTGTTTCTGGGAGAGGTTCCCAGACAGACCGCGTTCGAGCAGGGCATGCCTTTTGCGACTTATGCCGACGGTTCGGGCGAACACAAGGATGACATCATCGATGATTCTTCACTTGTCTTTTCATTGAGAGGCAAGGGTCTCGTAATTCTTACGGGCTGTGCCCATGCAGGCGTTATCAACACGATCAGACATGCGCGCAAAGTGACCGGAATCGAAAAGGTCCACGCCGTAATAGGCGGCTTCCACCTGGGAGGAGCGAACATGGATGCCGTCGTCACACCCACGATCAATGAACTGAAGCAGATTGCACCCGAACATATCATCCCGTGCCACTGCACCGGCAGGACCGCCATGATGGCCATGGAGAAGGAACTGCCGGCATTCATCCTGAGCATGTCAGGGACAAGGTTCACATTTGCCTGACGAATATCAATAATTAGGGAATATGATACCGGGCTGAATTATGCGGCCGACAAATTAGGAGGAGATAATGGTCAGAATCCTGCTTTTTCTTGGCTTGGGTCTGGTTTCAGGGAGCTTGAGCGGCCTGATAGGCATAGGCGGAGGAGTCATAATTGTTCCTGCCCTGATATTTCTTTTTGGTTTTTCACAGCATATGGCTCAGGGTACGACATTGGCCTTATTAATTCCGCCCATAGGTATTCTGGGCGCATGGGCATATTACAAACAGGGTTATGTCGATATAAAAATTGCATTTATTATCTGCCTTGGTTTCTTCATTGGCAGTCTTTTAGGAGCAAAGCTGGCTGTAACCCTGCCGGAAACGCTGTTGGAAAAAATATTCGGGATAGCTTTGTTTGCGATATCACTGAAAATGATATTTGCCAGATAACCTGTCGTGCTGTTTTTCAATCAAGGGCATCCTGTTCATCAACATAATTTATGCAGGCGTGTTGGGGTTCATAGGTGATTGATACAAGAAAACTGTAAAGAAAAAGGAGCCTCACAGCCGAACAATATAGAATGAAGAAAGAAAAGAAACCAAAAGATGTGAAAAAGCGTATAGCAGGTAAAAAGGCTCCGGAAAAGGTCTCTGCAAAGACAGGCATGGATTCTCTCAATGATCCCGGGCTTTACATCAACCGGGAACTGAGCTGGCTTCAGTTCAATTCCAGAGTGCTGGAGGAGGCTCTGGACCAGTCCCAGCCGCTTCTGGAGCGGGTCAAGTTTCTCTCGATATTCGGGAGCAACCTGGACGAGTTTTTCATGATACGGGTTTCAGGCCTGCGGGATCAGCTTGCGTCGGGTTCCCAGGAGCGTTCTATAGACGGCATGCTCCCTGGCGAACAGCTTCAGGAAATCAGGAAGATGCTGCAGCCCCTTCTGGAAACCAGGGATAAATGCTGGGAGGAGGACCTCAGGCCGAAACTGAAAGAGGCCGGAATCAGCGTGCTTTCCTACCAGTCGCTGAAGAAGGAGGATAAAGATTATTTGAGGGAGTATTTCAGAAAGGAGATATTCCCTGTTTTAACGCCGCTGGCCTTTGACCCCTCGCATCCGTTTCCGCATATTTCGAGTCTGAGCCTCAATCTGGCCGTTATGATAAACGACTCGAAGAAAGGCGACAGGTTTGCATGGCTGAAGATGCCCGATATATTCCCGAGGTTCATTGGAATTCCAGAAAAAAGTGACGACAAGACAGAGTTTGAGCCTCTGGCAAAGCAGGGAAGATACTGCTTTGTCCCTCTGGAAGAAGTTGTTGCCGCTAATCTGGACACGCTTTTTCCGGGATTGAAGGTGGACGCCTCATATCCGTTCAGGATTACAAGGGACGCCGATATAGAAATAGAGGACGACGAGGCCTCCGACCTCCTGACAACGGTCGAGGAAGGTCTTGATTTGAGGCATTTCGGTATTGCGGTTAAGCTTGAAGTGAATGAAACCATGCCTGCAAGAATCAGAGATATCCTCATGAGAAATTTAAAAGTGGAGCCTTATCTGGTTTTTGTAACGAAATCCCTGATGGGTACGACCGACCTTATGCAGCTTGCAAAGATCAACAGGCCGGACCTTAAGGATACTGGATACATACCTTCCGTGCCGAAGGTTTTTTCAGGCAGCGGCGATATCTTCAGTAAAATAAGGAACCGCGATATCATCCTGTACCACCCCTATGAGAGCTTTACGCCGGTTGTCGATTTTATAAGGCAGGCGTCAAAAGATCCTGATGTACTGGCAATAAAACTCACTCTTTACAGGACAGGCGTCAATTCGCCGATTTACGACGCCCTCATGGATGCGAGAATCGAAGGCAAGCAGGTGGCCGCACTGGTTGAACTGAAGGCGCGCTTTGATGAGGAAACCAACATACACTGGGCGCGTGCGCTTGAAAAAGAGGGTGTGCATGTGGTCTACGGCCTCATCGGCATGAAGGTGCATGCAAAGCTCTGCCTCGTGGTGCGCCGCGAGAAAAATGGAATAGTACGCTATGTCCACATGAGCACCGGCAACTACAACACGATCACCAGCCGCATTTATACGGACATCGGGCTTTTTACCTGCAATCCTGCCATAGGCGAAGATGTAACCGACCTGTTCAATTCTCTCACGGGCTATTCCGCGAAGAGCGATTTTACAAGCCTGCTTGTGGCGCCTGGACGGATGAGGAAGGAAGTTCTTTTGCGTATTGATCGCGAAATAGAAAGACACCGGAAAAAGGCTGACGGCTACATTGCATTCAAAATGAACTCTCTCGTCGACAAGAAGATTATCCAGGCGCTTTACCGGGCATCTCAGGCCGGGGTGAAAATCGACCTCCAGATACGCGGCATATGCTGCCTAAGACCGGGTATTCCCGGGGTAAGCGAGAACATCAGGGTTACATCCATAGTGGGACGGTTTCTTGAACATGCACGGATTTTCTATTTCAGGAACGGGGGCAAGGACGAGATGTTCCTGGGAAGCGCGGACATGATGCCGAGAAATCTTGACAGACGGATCGAGGTCCTGTTCCCGATACTCTATGAAAAGATCAAAAAGACTATTTATGAAAGAATACTGAAAGTTCATCTGGATGATAATGTCAAATCAAGGCTATTGCTGCCTGACGGAACATATTCCAGGATAGTGCATGCCGAGGGACAGGATGAGATCGATTCGCAGCAGTGGCTGCTGGAGAACAGGGGTTCATGGAACAAGTAGCCGATACAGCGACTCCTGACAGGATGTTTGTAAAATTCAGCATAGAGGCGCTAACGGCACAGCTCCAGGCCATAATGCGGGAGGCCGAAGGCGTAAAGATTGCGGAAGACGCTGAGTTCCTTCACAGGATGAGGGTTGCCTCCCGGAGATTGAGGACCCGCCTGAAGCTTTTCGCAGAATGTCTGCCTGATGCAAAGGCCTCGATGTACAGAAAAAGGGTGCGTTCGCTGACTCGGGCCCTGGGCGAGGCCCGGGATGCCGATGTCCAGATAATCCATATAAGGGAATTTATGGACTCCCTTGAAACAAGGAGACAGAAGGAAGGCATCAGAAGGCTGCTGCTCAGATTGACCCAGAGGAGGGAAGGCCTTCAGTCGGCTGTAACCAAAGCTGTCACGCGCATGGAGGACGGCCGGATATTCACGGAGATGCAGGAACTGTTCCGGACCATACTCGGCACAATGGCCTTTGACAAACCGGCAAAGCCCGGCCGTTATGCGTTCATGCTTGCTTCAAGGGAAATAAAGGCGCTTCTGGGGGAACTTTTCGGTTATGAAATGTATATCAGAGAGCCTTCTCGCAGTGTTGAACTTCATCAGATGCGTATTGCCGCAAAGCATCTCAGATACGCGATGGAAAGCTTCGAGCCGCTTTTCAGGACAAGGCTCAGAAAACCGATCAAGGCGGCAAAGGCAATTCAGGAAATACTTGGCGATATACACGACTGTGATGTATGGGCGCACTTTCTGCCGGTTTTTCTCGAAGACGAAGCAGGAAGAGCCATTGAATACAGCGGAAATGTACGCATTATCCCGCGTTTGAAAACCGGGATTGCGTGCCTTGAAAAGGACAGGGCGGAATTCAGAAAGAAAAGGTATGATGAATTTATAAAGGTATGGGAAGAATTGCTTCCAGTGTGGCAGACACTCTCGGATTTTCTGAATTCAGGTGATGCAGCTGAACAAAATTCAAACGAAGAGCAGGTTTAAGTGAAAATAGCGCTAATTGGCGACATACACTCTAACATGCATGCGCTGAAGACAGTACTGAATCAGGCAAAAAAACACGGGCCGAGTGTGTATGGGACCTTGGGGACATGCTGGGGTTCGGGCTTTTCCTGACGAGGTCGTTAGCATTCTCAGAAAAAAAAAGGTGCTCGGCATAACCGGCAATTTCGATACAAGGATTATGAAATTCCCGAAAAAAGCTTCCGCCTGGCAGCATGAAAAAGACCCGGATAAGTTCATCATGCTGAAATTTTCATATGAAGCCCTTTCCTCATCGAACAGGAAATATGTAAAAAACCTTCCAATGAAAAGGGTCCTTGAAATTGAAGGGAGAAAAATACTTCTGGTTCATGCAAGCCCGGAGTCTGACAGGGAGCATCTGGGACCCGATACGCCGACCGAAAGGTTTGCCGAGATTGCCTCGAAGTCGGATTGTGACATAATAATCTGCGGGCATTCACACAGGCCTTTTGTGAGGAAGGCGGGCAATGCCGTTTTTATCAATCCCGGCTCGACAGGTCTTCCTGATGACGGTGACACGAGGGCTTCATTCGCCATCCTTGAGATAAACTCCAAGAAGGATGTCAAGGTGCATCATTACAGGGTCGATTATGATGTCCGGGCCGCTGCCGGCGCTGTTATCGGCAGTGGGCTGCCCGATGTATTCTCGAAGATGCTGCTTGAGGCCAGGAACTACACATCGATTAAGGACCAGGAGGATTCAAGGGGAAGTGAACTCGAGAACCAGGCTGAGAGCCTTGCAGTGGCCAGCTGCTATGAGGAGGCGCATGCAAGACAGGTTATGAAGCTTTCCGAGCAGATTTTTGACGAACTTGAGGCCTTTCACGGCCTTTCATCGCACGACAGGACAATCCTGAAATGTGCGTCGCTCCTCCATGATATCGGCATTGCAGAGGGAGGCCGGGCGCATCACAAGCTCTCGATGGAAATGATACTTAAAGGCAGCCTGCCGTCTTTTACGGAAAATGAACGGCTTGTCACGGCGCTTGTCGCAAGGTACCACAGGAAGGCGCTGCCGGAGAAGGATCAGGCCCCTTATTCGTCACTGACGGAAACCGACAGGCAAAGGGTGGACAAGCTTTCCGCCATATTAAGGGTGGCAGACGGCCTGGACAGATCGCATTCGAATGCCGTTTCAAGTCTTATATGCGATGTATCACCTGATAACATTACGATAATATGCAAGACTTTGCGGCCTTCTGAAACCGAACTCGAATACGGCCTTTTAAAGTCGGACCTTATGAAAAAGGTTTTCAGCCGGGAAATCATATTCAGATGAAACCCGATAAACCAAAGGTAGTCGCGTTCATGGACATGGGCACCAACTCGGTGCGCCTGATGATAGCCCGGTTTGAAAGTGAAAGGTCTTATACCGAACTCTCCCGCCAGAAAGAGATGATAAGGCTTGGGGAAGGGCAGTTCGACGATAACAGGATAAAACCCGAGGCCATTCAAAGGGCAGTCGCCGTATGCAGGAACTTTGTCAGCATGGCTCATACCTTTGGTGCCGCAGAGATTGTTGCCGTGGCTACTTCGGCAACCAGGGATGCTTCAAACCAGAAAGAATTTCTTGATCTTCTTAAATACGAGGCCGGTATTGAAATGAATGTGGTCTCGGGGAAGGAAGAGGCAAGGCTGATATACCTGGGCGTTTCGCGCGGTGATAAGATAATCGAGCGGACTCTATTCATAGATATAGGCGGCGGAAGTACGGAAGTCATTGTCGGTGACAATAACGGATACATCTTTCTGGACAGCATGAAACTCGGGGCAATAAGGCTTTCCATGAAATATACCGATGGCATCGAGGGGCCTATCCCGCCGAAACAATATGCCATGATCTGCGAGCATGTAAAAAGTACGTCCATCAGGCCTGTGCAGGCAATCAGGGCATCAGGTGTGAAAGAAGCCCTGGGGAGTTCCGGTACTGCGCAGAATCTTGCCGAGATCTCAAGACAAGTAATCTATAAGGGTGATGAGGACAGAAAATCGCTGCTCAGGCTGAAAGACCTGAAGCAGGTATCGAAACTGCTATGTTCTCTGCCTCTCAGGGAAAGACGGAATGTGCCCGGAATGAATCCTAAAAGGGCTGACATATTAGTTGCCGGAGCGGCAATCCTCGAAACCATCATGTCTGAAACCGGGATACCCGAACTCAGGATAAGCACCCGTGAATTAAGGGATGGACTGCTCATTGACTATCTTGACAGGGAATACGGCCAGGAAGCGCCTGAGGTCTCAATAAGGATGAGGAGCGTATTGAGCCTTGGCAGGAGATGCGGCTTTGATGAAAAGCACGCCATGACAGTCGCACGCCTTTGCCTTGAGATGTTTGATACGGGCAGGGAGATATTGCTTCACAGGCAGGGCTCCGGCAGGAGGGAACTGCTTCACTGCTCTGCCATCCTGCATGATATAGGGGCGTTCCTTTCATACAGCAACCATCATGCCAACAGCAGCTATTTCATAAGGAATGCGGACCTGCTGGGGTTCAACCAGAGGGAAATTTTAATTATGGCCGCCGATGTCTTTTTCCACAGGCGCGGCTTTCCGGGAAGGAAAGGACCGGAGACTGCGGGCCTTGATGAAAAGTCCGTTGATACCGTCAAGGTCCACTCGATTTTGTTAAGGATTGCGGAAAGCCTTGACAGGAGCCACGCCGGCCTGATTAATCATGCCCGGTTTAAAACGGGCGAAAAAAATGCGGTTATACTCGAGCTCGGATGCGACAGGGGTTGTGATCTCGAGACCTGGGGCGCGCAGAATCACAGGGAGGCCTTTTCCAAGGTGTTCGGGAAGAAGCTGATTATCAGAAAGGTTGAATAATAAAACCCGGTTGGTGTATCGGCTGCAATATTTCAAATTCATTTTTAACACATTGTAGACATGATATCGAATAGGGTGTAGATACCCAGAAAAATCGGGAGAATTCTTATGCAGCAGCGATGGGAGTACAACAAGCCGGATAACCTTGTAGACCTGTGCGAAGAGGGAGTAAGACGTTTTACAAACAACAAGCTTTTCGGCGTCAAATCAGCGGACGGCAAGTCTCTTAAATGGTCAACCTATGGCGAAATAGGGAAAAGGGTGGACAACCTTCGTGCCGGGCTTGCCTTGCTCGGTGTAGGAAAAGGCGACTCTGTGGGCATCATAGCCAACAACTGTCCGGATATGGGCCGTTGCGGCATTCGCTTCATACGGCCGGGGCGCGATATACGTCCCGATGTACGAGGCCGAACTCATAAAAATCTGCAGGTATATAATCAAAGACAGCAGCGTGAAGGTGCTCTTCGTATCGAAGAAATCAATTTATGAGAAGGTGAAGGATTTCCCCGCGGAGATACCTTCGCTTGAAAAAATAATACTCATAGAAGGCGACGGGCCCGGAACCATGAAGGCCCTGGAAGCCGAAGGCGAAAAAAAACCCGTTCCTTCAATCAAACCTGACCCGTACGATGTGGCGACTATCATATACACATCCGGTACGACCGGTGACCCGAAAGGCGTGCTGCTCTCTCACGGTAACTATACACACATGGCGAGATGCGGGTGTATCATCTATCCCGAACTCAATGAAGAGACAAGGAGCATATCCATACTCCCCTGGGCGCATGTCTTCGGGCAATGCGCCGAGCTCTACGGCTGGTTCCTGTTTGGCGGCTCCATAGGATTCATGGAAAAAACCGAGACGCTGCTCGATGACATTGCGCTCATCGAGCCGAGATACATAATCGCCGTACCCCGCATATTTAATAAGATATATTCGACGTTGTTCAAGAAGATGAAAGAGGAAGGCGGTCTGCCGGAAAAGCTGTTTAATATGGGCCTGAGTTCGGCAAAGAAAAAAAGGGAACTTAAGGAATCCGGCCGTAAAAGCATTATAAACGACATAAAATTCAAACTTGCCGACAAGATTGTTTTCCAGAAGGTAAGGGACAAGTTCGGCGGCAGGCTGGAAGGCGCATTGACTGCCAGCGCTACGATGAACATCGAAGTCGCCCAGTTCTTTTTTTGATATAGGTATACCGGTATTCGACTGCTACGGGCTGACCGAGACCTCACCCGGCGTCACTATGAGCTGCTTCAGTGCGCACAGGCTGGGGAGCGTCGGAAAGCTGCTTGACAGGATAACGGTCAAGATCGACAGTTCGGTCGTCGAACCGGGTGCTGCCGACGGCGAGATCATTGTCTACGGACCGAGCGTCATGCTCGGCTATCACAACAAGCCGGAAGAGACGAAGGCTGTAATGACTGAGGACGGCGGGTTCAGGACCGGCGACAGGGGCAGGTTCGACGAGGACGGCTTCCTATATATTACGGGCCGAATCAAGGAGCAGTTCAAGCTCGAAAACGGCAAGTACGTTTTTCCTGCATCATTAGAAGAGGATATCAAGCTCAACCCTGTCGTGCTGAATGCGATGATATACGGCGAAGGAAAGCCGTACAATATCTGCCTGGCTTATCCGGACTACAAGCTTCTCAAAAAATATGCGGAAAGTAAGGGCCTGCCGACAGGGGTTGATGAAATGGCCGCCAACGCCGAGATTATAAAATATGTGGGCGATGAGATTGCACGAAGTCTGAAAGGCAAATACGGCGGATACGAGATACCGAAAAAGGTCGTGCTTCTTGCCGAGGATTTCAGTATCGAAAACGGAATGATGACGCATACCTTGAAACTCAAGCGAAAGATTGTTGCAGAAAAATTCATGGATGACATTGCGAAAATGTTTTTATGAATGCCGGGATCGGGTAATGACTTGACTGACAGATAAAGAATGAATAATTCAGAAGTTACGGCCCTGCAGATTTACACCCGTTTTAAACTTCAGTGACAGCATTCAAACACTTTGTTCGGGAAATGGTTCTTCTGTTCCGAAATGGGTCACGCCGATGAAGCCTTTGGGTGTGCCGTCAGGATTCCGTCTCAAGGCGATAATCATTTTGCCGTACATGGCTCTGCCATCACGCCTGTATTGTTTTACATTAAGGACGGACCTGAACTGCCTGCCCTTTATTTTTGCAACTGCAAGGCCTTTCTGAAAAGATTCGGCGAGGATTTTATGGGTGTTTCCGCTGAATGTAAGACCGGCGTTCAAACACAGGGCTTCATCTGTAGTATATCCGAGCAGGTGTTTTACTGAAGGACTTACATAGGTAAAAAGCAAATCCATATCTGTCGTCCATACAAGGTCGCTTATGTAATTCATGTGCTCCTTGTATTCCAGTAGTCTCATATCCGTTACAGTAGTTGCCTCCATATTTACAATCAGAAAGATAAATCCTTTTTTGAGTTCATTCTTTATTAATGGCTTGATGCTTATTCGCGTTAAAAGAGACCCTCCTGATTTCAGTAAAAGCCTGTAAGAATCGACACTTCTCAGGCCTCTTTCGGCGAGTTCAAGGTTTGTTCTGGCCTTGTCATAATCATTGGGATCTAAAAAATCCCATATTATACGACCCATCAGTTCGTCTTGTGCGAAACCGCCAAGCTCGGCAATACGTCCGCTGACTGAAGTGATCACCATGTTTTCATCGGATATGGCAATCCCTTCAGTCGCCATGTTCAGCATGACTGAGAGCTGTTCATCAGCATGCTTAAGTTCGGTGAGCATTTCAGAGAAAAATATGAAGTTTGAAAGATCAATGGATTCTTTGAGCAGCATCGAAAGTTCTTCACTTGTCCACATGCGTTTGTTTGTTGCAGATATACAGCAAAGGCAGCCCCAGAGCTCTCCCTTGTTCTGGATCGGAATGAAAATGGCAGATGCAATATTGCTTGTTTTTAAATAATCGGACTGTTTCTGAGGAAGGCTGTCAGGTGAATCAAAATAAAGCATTAACGATTTAAGTCTGGAAAAAATATCAGGAAGATTTTCAATTATGTTGAAGTGCTGAAATTTGTTGATTTTATGAGGCCTGTCCGTCTCTTTCGGCCAGATGTATTTCAGGTATTGAATTCCTTCTGTGAACTGGAAAACACAAATGAGATCGGGACCAAGAGATGCGCCGATTCGTGCCAGAAGTGATTCTGTCCTGCTGTTTATATCAACAATAAATTCATATATGGAAGAAGACATCTTTAAAATATATCACCTGGAATATAAGACGGCAACGAAATTCGCAGATTGCGAATGGTCGCCGCAATAAAAATTAGGATTGTTGCTGATAAAGAGTATACTGTAATTGACATATGCAATTCTTGGAAGCAATATTCAAGTATATTTAATGAGGAAAAGAATGGATCTTAAAACCTGGTTGAATATTGGAGGAATTACTCAAAAGAAACTGGCTGAAGAGCTTGGGTTGTCTCCCAGCTATTTTTCCGAGCTGTTGTCGGGAAAAAGAAAGTTTAATCCCAAGCTGGCATACATGGTGGAGAAACTGACAAAAGGTGAAGTTTCCCGCATGGTTTTGCTTTATCCGGACGGGTCTCCATCTGGGGGAATTGATATTGAATACAGACCGCCCGATTTTCTTGAACGGGGTTCGCCCTTGACCCCGGAGATGAGGGCCCGTGTCTTGAACGGTGAATTGACTGACTGAGACCTAAGGCACGATAAAGATATGTTTAATTGCCGCAGAAACTAGCAGTGGCCTTTAATATTAGTACCATGGGAAGTATTGTTATGAAGAAGGTTTATAGCCCATTTTCCCCAGTCATGGTTTGTCCGGCTAGAAGGTTTTTTTTCTGATTCACCGGTTATGATTTCCATGATGCCTTGCAAAGAGCTGCAATACAGCTGTTAAACAACATTGTTGCAAGCTTTGTAACCCTCTCGCCTATGAACTGAGGTGCCAAGTCCTTGCAGACAGATATCATTTAGGGGACAACAGCGAGACGGATAAAATCTGGTATAAATTAATTAAAAGTAACCCTTTTCATAAATTCATCTTTCAAAGGAGCTGGAACAGAACCTGAAGGGTTTTCTATGACTATCCTTGGAACATTGCCGAATATCTTGAAGGCTGCATTGAGCGTCGGGTCCTCCCATATGGACCTTACATTATAGCGCATCAGTTTTTGTGCGCTGCCTGCCTCACCGACGCCTCCCAGCATATAGACGACCGCCCTGTTCATCATGTCAACGGTGGCATCTGATGATTCATAAGGGTCGTTAATCAGAACCGGCCAGCCTGCCGGGTCTTTATCCCTGCCCATCTCGAGCCAGGCAAGGCTTACCATATCGTGGGCTGTTATGTCGGTTGATGCGATGACAAGTCCTGTCTCAGGCTCAAAGACCTTGCCGTTGTCAGGCCCGAATGTGACGAACATTTTCGTTGCCGTCGTGATTACGAGCCTCAACCTGTTACTGATTGCAGGCACTGTATTAATACCGACGTGCTTTTCAAAGAGGGTCGAAGCGTCGTGATGGTATTCAAGCCGGGAATCATGCCTGATGTAGCCGACCGCAGCCTTCAGTCCCAGGGTGCATCCAGCCAATGCATGGCGGGCTACGCGAGGCATGAGGATAATATGGTCAATTTCATTTATTATCCTGGGCACCATGATGCCGTTTTTCCAGCATGTGCCTTTTTCCGGTCCGTCCTCGAAGAATGCGTTCCAGCCAGATTCTTCAGGGAAATACATCTCGGCCCCGGCCGAAACGGCTGCCTGGAGAATGCCGTTTTTCATCATCAGTGCCCTGGTCGAGCCTCTAAGGGACTTGCTGGTAAGCTTCAAGTGCTGGACACCGGCCATGTCACTGACAATTATCCTGCCGGCGCCTTTGGCCTTGAGAAGCCTGACTATGATGGCAATGCTTTCGGGATGAGTGGTTGCAGGGTATTTCTCACCCGAGTTGTTTACAGGCTTGATGAGCACGGAATCACCTTTGCCGAGCCATGAAAAATCGGTTGCTGATTCAGCAGCAATGCTCAATGCCGTTTCAACGGATGCGGTTTCCGGAATTTTGTCCACACCCTCGATGAAGACTTTTGAAGCTGCTTTGCATACGGGATAGGAAGGTAATTTTATACAGCGCTTCTGATTCGGTTCGATTTTAGCAGAACAGGGTGAAAACGGGCAAACCCAGGCAGCAAGGCCTGAAGCGACAGCCGAGCATCTGATAAAATCACGCCGGGTTAAACTCATATCTTCATCTTCTGAGCGCTTACTTATTATCGTCTACTGCACAGGCTCCTGAACCGGTTTTGCATAGGTATATGGCATTTTCAATACAGGCATGCCATCATAATTTATGCTTACATTATATGCGGGGCGTTCTGGAAATCCGAAGCGCGGGTCATATGTATCGAGGACCAGGGCAAGCCTGTGGTCCTTTGGTATCCTTACTGCCAGCACCTTGAATTCAAAATTCAATCTGACCCTTTTCCCGGCTTTTACATCCCTTAGTGTCCATGCGCTGTAAGTGAGGAGCGTTCCTTTTCCATAGCCGTTTACGTCATAAAGGTACGCGATAACCTGTGCATCGGGCATGCTCGGGGTGACACTCAAATCCAGAACAGGTATGCCTGCGATGATACTTTCCCGGCAAAACGGGATAGTCTCGTAAACAAGGGCATATCTGCCGTCAAGGTTGTTCATGTTGGCGGTTACAGGGCTGAGGTTCAACTCGGATGAATCGTCAAAAGGACCTGAATTTGCCGCCGAGCCAGTCCCGCTGTAGATCAGATCAACGGCCCTTGATCTATAAGGAAAGATATTCATGCCGCTCTTCATGTTGTTACTATTGGTGGGGCAGTCCTGTCTCGGATGCAGATAAAGGTTCTGATAAAATATCTGTCTGGGCGGCCATGAATCGAAATACAGGCGTTCGCCTGTACCTTTGAGCTGCAGCCCGACTTTTGTTTTTTGGACCCTCCCTACAATGTCAGACGGTATGCCTTTGAGGTAATAGTCAAACCACTTGTATACCTTGGTCCAGGTGCGTTCCGGCAAACCGACACAGCCTATTCCCACCGGGAAGGCATGCTTGCCGTCATTAAGATCGATAACCTTTTCAGGAAAGTCGAGATCTTTGAAAAACTCGAGCAGGCTGTTGTTGTCCATAAGCCTGTCGTCATAAGCGTTTGATATGTAAATGCTGGGAGGTCTCTTCAGACTGTTATAGTCATCAAGATATGTTACCGGAGATAATGAATCGGCCCAGTTGAGCACACCGCTTGTATTAATCCCGGTGATAAGATCATTGATGGCATCAGCAAATATTGTAGGGTCACCGCTCAAGGCCTGGGCGTTGTTGGGTGTGTCCTGCTTGTACATATTCTCGCGATAATCTGCCGTACAGCTCAATGCGGCAACAGCTTTGATACGGTTTTCATATATCGGTATGCTCAGAGACCGTTCCCCGCCCCATGGAAATCCCGGACATGCCTATATTGTTCTTGTCCACCGGGTAATTTGCCAGGACGAAATCTATTATGATCGAGATATCGCGCATATCGTTTTCCTCACCGACATTTATGATCCCGGTAGATTTAAACCAGCCGCGTGCAGAATAGGAAACCGCTACATACCCTTTTTGGGCCATTTTGGCCGCAGGGATCATATACTGGATCTTGTCGACGCCCCAGCTCGGGGAAAAGATCACCAGAGGGAAATTGACGCCGGAGCACGGTGAATAAACATCGACGTCAAGTTTATAGCCGTCCCATGTCGTAATCCAATGCCGGGCGTATTTTATCCTATAGTCCTGGGCTAAAAGACAGGCGGGTTGAGACACAATTGCAAGGGCGGAAAAAAGAAACAGAATAATCAGTAAACGTCTGAGTCCCATAAAATCTCCCCTTATCAATTTAATAATTTCGGGATTATTAAAATATCGCCGGACAAAAAAGATGGTTATCTCACCGGCATGTTACATTATCGCACGATTTACATATTAATGCCAGCGTGACAGATTATTTTGAGAAACATAAAAATCAGGAACCTCGATATATCAAAGTCAGATCAATAGCTGTATTTTACCTTTAAAAAGATTTCGTCATTGTCTGAATACTGTCCGAGAATGGAGTCTTTTTCCCCGCCGAATACAAGAGCTGCAAGAGTCAGCTTGAGGTTGTCCGTAATATCATAAGAGGCCGAGGGTTTGACGAGAAACTGCCTGAACTCAATACCGTAGGAACCGTAAATGGCCGCCTCGAATCTGCTGTTGAACAGCATGCGCTTTATTGAGAGCGTCAGCATGGTGTCTATGCCGTTCTTGTTGAAGAGCAGCTTTTCATCGTAATTGAAGATATATTCCTGGATGATCTGGCCTGTGACCGTCGTGTCCCCTTTGATATAATCAAACCCGAGGCCGTATTTTGCAGAATCCTTTTTTTCTATTACGGGCGGGTTGAACGTAAAGGTATGCGGGTTGAAAGGATCTTTTAAAACCTCACTGATAATTGATTGCAGCATGTCTTTGTCGAAATAGTCGTTTATCATGCCCTCGATTTCCCTGATATAGCGTCTGTCCTTGAAAAAAGCCGCATCACCCCTGAACGTGAAATCTCCGGCCGTGGTCGAGAAGTCAAAGGCAAACATATCGATTGTGAAAACCCTGGGTTCTAGTTCTGTGTCCAAAGAGAGGCTGGGCGTAATCGTTTGCGGGTCTATCGAAACCGACAGCTTTGTTGGCATGTCAAAAACCGGCATCGTGTCGTATCCCCTGAAATACATGGCCGAAACTTCCCACTTTCCCACGGTCTTTGAAATCTTTACACCGATCTCGGAGTTTTCGAATGTGCAGGCCGGCATGTCGATGTCCTGGTACTCGGCCTTTACAGGGATGGATATATTGGCAGGTAAAAGGGGACCATATCCCTGTATAACAATGTTTTCAGGTGCAATCAGGACGGTAGGGAACCATCTTTCATAAGACATGGGAAGCCGGTAGGGAACCCAGCGGGGGATCCAGTCCAGTTCGAGGTTGACTAAATCCGAATAGATATTTGCCCTGGCCGACGGGGCCCCTATCTTTCTGGTGTTTTCATCCTCGATAAAAGGGTTTGTCATGGAATCCGTATTCAGCATGTCCACAGGGCTCAGTTCGTCGAGCCTCCCCCATGCGAATTTCTGTATACCCAGCCTGAAATCTGCCTTTGACGTAAAGAAATCAAAGTATGCCTCATCGGCGCTCAAAAAAGGATTTCTGTCCTGATAAATATTGGTATAGCCGAGAAAAACCTTGTGGTCATGCGGGTAAAGCACTGTTCCGTCATATTCTCCCCTTAAATTTATCTTGATGTCGCTGACATCCCCGAAAGAGGATTTTGTCTGCACCCTGAAAACACCAGTCAAGTCTTCCCTGGGAGAATTATTGTGAAGAGGTGCCGTACCCAGACCTTCAAGGGAGCCGCCAACGGAATTTTGGATTCTGCCGGTCTGAAAATCAAGGCCCAGCAGGGGACTGCCCAATATAAGGAGTGAAAGCAGGGCGGCAAACAGGCTCCGCATCGCCTTACTTTCCCCTCTGCATGTATCTCTGCGTGAAAATACCGTCGGCGAGACCGGAATCATAAATAATATTTACGAGGTCAATGACCGTGTACGAGGGATCCTTCACCTGCTTCATCACAATATGGGTCGGCGTCGGGATATTGTTAATCACCTTTACGGCCCCTGACAGGCACTGCTTCATGAACTCTCCTTTTTTATCATAAATATCAGTCCTGACCGGCAGAAAGTTGTCCTTCCTTATCCATGTCGTGATCCTGCCGTAGGGGATGGCTTTTTTCGGGTATGATTCAAGCACATAACATAAAGAGCCATCGGCAGTTTCTTCCTTGACGAGCTTGTAATTGAAGTCGTCAACATCCTGGCCTCCCATGTCATAATATGAAAAGTCGGAACCCATGAAGCTGCCCCCTTTGTCACCGGGCGCTATCTGGCGGATTTTTTCAAGGGCCGGCAGATAAAGCCACTGCCGGTCGTCCTGGCCTTTAATGTCCCAGATAAGAAAAGCGCTGTCCTTGACATCGGCGGGGTAATCAAAAACAAGCAATGTTTTCCTGTCTCCGTTCGGATACTTCTTTGCATAGGAAGTAATGCGCCTGTCCCTCCTGCTGCCGTTCCTGTCAAATATCTGCATGGATATTTCAGATTTTACATCCCTGGCCCTGTTAAGGGCTTCATCGGATTTCTTAGCAATATCATAGGGCACAGGCTGCGCAGAATATGCGTTAAATGCAGCTATTGGTGCAAGACAATATGCAGTGAGTATCATTGTGAATTTTATAAAAACCCCCATCAAATAATACCTCCGTCACGATTTTTATTTAAAATATCAAAATAAATTATTATTAAGTTATCGGGAAACTAAAAATCAAATCTATAGTTCTTTTTTATATAATAATTATATTAAGGGCACAGTGAATGGCAAAGGTAAATGATCGGCTTGCAGAGATACTCGTTGAAAAAAGGTGGCTGCTCTTAGTTCTTGTTCTTTTCGCAACCGCCTTTTCGGCATATTTCCTCAAGAACCTCGGCATCGAGAACTCGCTTGAAGTCTGGTTTCTGAAAAACGACAAGGTTTTAATCGATTACAATCAATTCAAACGAATTTACGGCAACGATGAGGTGATACTTGTCTGGGTCAAACCTGAAAAGGGAATTTATGATAAGGCATTTGCCGGCAGGATCTATGATATTTCGAACGAACTCGGCAAACACAAGCTGGTCAAACGAATCCTTTCCATTACCGATGCCCCATACCTTGACAGCAAAGGTGACATGCTCATTGTTGAGGATATAGTAGAATCAAAACCCGACGGATCATTCAACCTTGATAACTTCAAAAAAAGACTTAATTCGAACCCGCAGATGAGGAAACTGCTGCTCAACAAGGATTCTTCCGCGACTATCATTGTTATCGAGCCGGTCGTAACGGATGAAATGGATGCAAAGAGGCCCGAACTGATCGGATTCGTGAAAGAGAATCTTAAAGGTATTGATTTCAAGCTAATGGGTACGGGCGTAATATATGACGAGCTTAACCGGCTGACGCTCAACGACACGTCGCTCTTTACAGGCCTGACCTACATCATACTGCTGTTTTCGATTCTCATCTTCTACAGAAAAAAATCCATAATGATTGCAACAACGGCTACCATAGTCCTCATCTCGGTGATCATACTGGGCGTCCTGGGCCTCTTCAAGCAGAAGCTCAACATGGTGTCCGCAATACTTCCCTCTCTCGTTCTGATCATGTGCCTTGAAGACATAATATTCATATATTCCCATTATTACGATACGCCGCCCTCAGAGCGCGATATAAAGAAGACTATAAGCCATGTGCTTGTGCCGTGTTTCTTCACTTCATTTACTACCGCGGTGGGTTTTTTCTCCTTCTGCACAAGCCCGATGAAGATACTCAAGTATTTCGGGATATTCGCAGCCCTTGCCGTCATCCTTGAATATGTCGTCTCAATAATTGTCGGTACGTTTGTCCTTGTTCTCATGGAAAAAAGAAACAAGCGGCAGGGACCCCCGGTCGAGCCTGAAAATAAATTCTACGAAACGTTTTTCAGGCCCCGGCTGATAAAGGTAAATGTCTTTATTCAAAGGCACAACAAGGCTGTTGTTGCATTCTTTTTTCTGATCCTGATTGTGGGCGTATCCGGCATTGCAAGGATCAAAGTGGATACCTACACAATCGGCATGCTCAAGGAATCAAACGGTATCAGAAAGGACTCGGAGTTCTTCGAGAAGGATTACGGTTTTTATGTCCCGCTTGAGGTGAGGTTGATTCCTAAAAGCGGGACGATAAAGGACCCCGGTTTCCTGAAAGGCCTGAGTCTCCTTCAGGACAGGATTGAAAGAGATCCTTCCTACAACAAATCGACATCAATTGCCGATGTGGTAAAGCTGCTAAACCGTGTTCTTACAGACAACAGAGAGTCTTCTTACAAAATCCCTGATACCAGGAATGCTGTTGCACAGGAACTGCTGCTCTATGAAATGAACGGCAAAAATGACCTCTGGTATTTCGTTGACAACGGATATACCGAGGCAAGACTGACGATCCGCATACCCATGACGAGCAGCCGTTCGTTCAGGACGGTAATCGACAAAACTGAAAAGATGATAGATGAAGCTTTCAGCGGGAATGTGGACGTGGCCTTCGGAGGCTACATCCCGCTTTACATAAAGCTTATAGAGTACATAGCCAGAACCCAGGTCGAGAGCTTTATACTGGCCTTCATACTTATATTTGCAAGCACCACGATACTGCTCCGTTCATGGTATTACCTGCTCATAATAATAATCCCCAACATCATACCCATAATCTTCACGCTCGGTTTCATGGGCTTTACCGGCATAAACCTTGATGTTGCAACCGTCACTGTCGCGGCAATCACGATAGGGCTCTCTGTCGATAATACTATTCATTACCTCTATTATTTCAAATTTCTTAGAAAAGCGGGTGCAGGCGTGCGCGATGCGGTCAGGGATACGCTGCTTTTCAAAGGAGCCCCGATGTTCATTTCCAATATTATACTGGTATTCGGATACCTTATAATGATATTCGGCCATGTCACATCCGTGGTATATTTCGGCATACTCACAAGTCTTACACTGAGTGTTGCATTGCTTTGCGATATACTGCTGCTGCCGTCGCTGCTGATTCTCTTTTCGGGTGAAAAGGCTACCGGGGAAAGCGTGATGGGGAAAGCCGCTGATTTATAATTGAAATATTTTTTTTGGTGGGTTGAAAAACATGGGAAGGATGAAAATAAAAGGCCGCAAGTATTATCATGAGGGCAGAGAGCCTAAGGTTCTCTTTCTGGTCAATGAAACGGTTTGTAATGGTTTCGTTTCAAATTTCTGGGAAAACGGACTTTGTATAAGTGTTGATTCCCGGATTGAAATAAGACCGGGCGACATTGTCTCAAGGCTGTATTTTGATTCCGTCGGCACACGGAAGGTCATTGAAGGGATGACTGTACTGCACTGCAATTACAATTATACAACCGGAAAGTCACAAGTGGCTGTATGCACTTCCGGAGCCAGAGACGAAAGACAGTTCAGGGAGGCCTTCCAGCAACTGTGGGAAAGGCCGGTAAAAAGCATTACAAAGATGTACAGGGAGGACATGATACCCAAATTTTCGGGCAGTGAGCATTATTCCGATGCATCGGTCAAGACCCGGCAGGGATGGGCGCGCACGATGAGCGGCTCAATGCTGGATTCGATCTCCAAAACTATACTGAAGGCCGAATCCCTTGCCGGGAACATCGAGAATTATATCGGCGCGGTTCAGATTCCTGTCGGCATTGCGGGGCCTATTCTCATCAACGGCGTATATGCAAACGGGTATATCCCGGTTCCCATAGCGACCACGGAAGGTGCGCTTGTGAGTTCCATATCAAGGGGGGCAAGGGTGTGCAATCTTGCCGGCGGCATAGAGACCCAGGTTATCGAACAGAAAATGCAGCGGGTCCCTGTATTTTTCTGCAAAGACATGCAGAGCGCCAGGAATCTTCAGCGCTGGGTACAGGGTAACATCAGGAACATAACTGCAAAGGCCGAGAGCGTATCTTCCATTGCCAGGATCAAACATATAACACCGGAAGTCTACGGTGCGGCCATGCATCTGAATTTTACGTATACGACGGGCGATGCGGCAGGACAGAATATGACGACATCATGCACATGGGTCGCATGCGAATGGATTGTCGAACAGATATTGGATAATGACTCGATCGGGTTTGATTCATACAATATAGACGGGAACATGTCCGCGGACAAAAAGGTCAGCTACGGCAGCTTTATAAAAGGCAGAGGAATAAGCGTGCAGGCATCATGCTTTGTTCCGGGAAAACTTTTCAAAGACAAGCTCAGGACCAACTACAAGGATTTTGCACGGCATTATCATGAAGGGGAGTTTTCCGCTCAGAGGGTCGGCATAGTCGGCATGAACATCAATTTTGCCAATCCCATAGCTGGTATTTTTACTGCAACCGGGCAGGATATCGCATGCGTTCATGAGTCTTCGGTGGGGATATTCAAGGTTCGAGAGCAGGACAACGGCATCCTGTTTACAGCATATCTTCCTTCGCTCGTTATCGGCACCGTAGGAGGCGGTACAAAGCTGCCCTCGCAGAGGGAATGCCTTGAACTCATGAACTGCTACGGACCGGGCAAATCGTTCAGGCTTGCGGAAATCATTGCCGCAGCATGCCTGTCGCTTGATCTCTCAACGGGTTCTGCAATGACATCGAATGAATTCGCCAGCGCCCATGACAGGTATGGGAGAAACAGGCCGGCAAAGTATCTTTCAAGGGCTGACATCACGCTTGATTTCTTCAACTCGATGCTGCTCGACAAGGATACAAAGGTCGTATCCTTCGAAGAAGGCAGGATATCATCAGATTCAAGCATCATTACAAAGACCGTCAAATCCAGAGCGAAGAAATTCCACGGGCTTTATAAATTTGATCTGAAAATTGAAACAAAATCAGGAATCACTGACCTGCCTGCAATTCTCAAGCTCAAAACCTCTGACACGGAAATAATAGATGTCGGCATAGGCCTTGCCAGGCTTTCAGGTGAAGACAGGCTGCCGGGCCTGTTCGAGTCCCAGGTGAATGTATTCGGGTTTGACGGAAGCCATGAGAGGGAAATTGCTTTTTACAGACTTGCCGGAAAGGATATGCTTTCATACTGCCCTGAAATATACGGCTCTTATGCAGATGCCTCAAAGAACGCCTATGCTGTGCTGATGGAGGACCTGTCGTCTTCAACCCATCTGGATACGGTCAACAGGCCGTCGCTCTGGGATGCCGAAAGCATAAAGGCAGTATTGTTCGACCTTGCCGGGATGCATTCTGTATATATGGAGCGCTTTGAAGATATTCCCGAAGAGATAAACGTCAATAACTATACCGAAAAGAATCTTGTTCCCGCATCGGACCTGCTGTCCGAGCTGACGTCGTATAACGCCAGACGATTCCCGGAACTACTGACGAAACCCATTGAAAAGATTTATCAGGTATTTCTTGACAATATCCCGGGGATTTTAAACGAGATGGAGTCTTTTCCAATGACACTGACACATAATGACTTCAATGTCAGGAATATCTGCCTCAGGAAGCCTGAACCTAAAAGGTCGAGGCTGGTTTTATACGACTGGGAGGTACCGTGCTGGCAGAACCCGCAGCTCGATGCCGTTGAGTTTCTTGTTTACTGTCTGCCCGGCAATGCGACAAGAAGCAGTTTCAGCCGTTACATATCCCAGTATATGAAAAACCTCGAAGGATTTTCAGAAAGGACTTTCGATAAAAAAATATTTGAAAAAGTGCTTTATCTCAACGCGATAAAGCTTGCAGTCATCAGGTTCAACCTGTACCTGCTGGCGCACAACGTCCTTAAGTTTCCTTATATGGACAGGGTATACGCCAACCTGAGGACTTTGATTACCGAGGGTTCCGAAACGTTCGGTATAGTATAGATCCAGGCACGGGAGAGACCGATATGCCCAGACTTGTCCTTATTCAGCCGCAATGGCAGAACAGGGAGGTTGACCGGAACATCCGGACGCTTTACCCGCTCGGGCTCGGTTATCTGGCGGCCTATGTCCCGGTACACTGGGATGTAGCGATTGTCGATGAACAGATTGAAAAGATCGATTTTAACATGAAGGCAGATCTTGTAGGCATAACTACGACAACACTGACAGCAAACCGGGCTTATGAAATCTCCGCTGAATTCAGGAAAAGGGGCATAAAGGTCATCACCGGGGGCGTGCATGCATCCATGTGCGTTGACGAGGCGTCGCGCTTTTGTGATGCCGTGTGCGTCGGTGACGGTGAATATATAATCGGAAAGATTTTAGATGATTTTGAAAGAGGTTCGCTTAAGAAGGTTTATACAGGTGAGCTTAAGGGTCTTCAGGGATTGAAGCGGCCGCGTCATGACCTGTTCAGAAAAGGCTATTCCTTCATGCCCGTTTCCACCAGCCGAGGCTGCCCGTTCAACTGTAACTTCTGCGTGATTAACAGGTTTTACCGGGGTAAGTACCGGACGCGCGACGTGGATGATGTGATGGAAGAGCTCCTGGGTCTTCCAAAAGGCTATGACATAGTGTTCTTTACCGACGGTAATATTTATGGCTATTCAAAAAACGAAATAGACAGGTTCAAAGAGCTCTGCCGGAGAATGATAGCCGCGAGGAACGAGGGCAGGCTGTCTTTCAAATATTTCACCTGCTATGTCTCTGTAAACGCCCTGGCTGATGACGAGGCGCTTGAGCTCGCATCACAGGCCGGGTGCGCCATGGTATTCGTCGGGTTTGAATCGATAAATCCGGAGTCCTTGAAGGAGATGAACAAGACGCTCAACCTCAAGTTCGGCGTCGATTCATATGCCGGGCTTGTCGCCAATGCACAGAAAAGGAAGATTCTCGTAACCGGAGAGATGATAGTCGGCAACGATTCAGATACTCTCGATGTCCTCAGGAGAACAGGAGATTTCCTGAAAGCGATAAACTTTGACCTTTTAAGGCTGCAGATCATGCAGCCGATACCCGGCACCAAGCTATACGAGTCATTGAAAGAAGAAGGAAGGCTGCTTCTTAAAGACTTTCCCGAAGACTGGAAAAAGATGGAAAAGGACTTTATCATGGGTGTTCATTTCATACCCAGGAATCTCAAGATTCATGAGCTCAAGAAATGGGTGAGGGACACCGGGCTTGAGTTCTACTCACCGCTCAGGATAATGTCAAGGGCGATAAAAGCCCTTGTTCATACCAAGAATCCGAAGATGGCTCTTGTGACGGTTGCGATGAATTACAAATCGCGTAAATCTTATGCAAATGCCGAAATATAGCTTTAGGGGATAGATGGCATGGCCCTTGAGATCATAAAGATCGACATTAACGATAAGAAGCAGCTTGAAGCTTTTCTGATGCTGCCTCTCAAGCTCTATGGCGATACCCCGCTTGTCAGGAACACCATAATGAAAACAAGGAGGCTGCTGGATGCCCCTCACAACACCGGGTTGTATGTTGCTCTTAAGGACGGAATAGATGCCGTAGGCAGGATGTCGGTGTATGCAAATAAAGGCATATGCGATGCCGGAGGAATACCTTACGGTCAGGTCGGGCTTTTTGAGGTGATTGAAGACTATGATATTTTCTGCGCCATGATTGATTGTGCTAAAAAATCTTTGAGAGACAACCGTAGCATGCTCTTCCCGTTTTTCATCTCAACCTGGTATCAGTACAGGTTTATTGCCAAGAATGAATTTTATTTCTTTTTTGAATATCCGAATAAGCCCTATTATCCGGAATATGCAAAACGCTACGGGGTTGATGAAACATACAGCTATATAAGCATGCTCTGCCCGTATATAGATCAGTTTATTGACGACAACAGGGATAGATATGATAAGGTTCTGAAAGAAGGCTTCTACTTCAGGAACTTTAACAAATCAAGGTTTGAGAAGGAACTCAGGATCCTTTATTCAATGAGCTTGGAAGGGTTTGCCGGCAACCTCTTTTATACTGGTATCCCTTTTGAGGAATTCAGGGGCCTTTACACCGGATCAAAGAGTATGATTGTCGAAGACTTCTTTAAGATAGTTATGTTTGAAGGCAAGGAGGTGGGCTTTTTCTATTCAAGCCCGGACTATACAGGATACTTTGAAAACCTTGATTTGAACTCAATTGTGAACAAGATACGGCTTTACATGGGAAGGAACTCGCCTAAAGGCCTTGTCCTGAAGACAACGGCCGTCCTCCCCGAATACCGAAACAAAGGTATACAAAGCGCCATGTCGTGTGCCGAAGCTCTCCAGGCAAAAACAAAGGGATATGATTACCTTATTGGGGCTTTCTGCCATATCGATAGCTGCTCTGTGAGGCCGATGAAAGTTTTCAGCAGAGACAATATCTATAAGCTGTACACGATAAGAATCTAGGCGGAGGATAACATGGCGGATAACGCAAAACCGTCCGGTATAAAAATGTATGCCCTTTATTCAAAAGAGAGGTTCCCGGTTGCACCCGCTCTTGTATTTGCAGCCGCCCTTTACTGCTCATCATATTTTCTGGGCGGGCTTTTTTCACCTGAATCACCGCAGCATATTTCAGAGATAATACTTGGTTCTATCCTTGTTTTTCTCATAACATTTCATTTGAGGATTTTTGACGAGCATAAAGATTATAAAAAAGACATTATTGCACATCCTGAAAGAATGTTGAGCCGAGGCGACATAACGCTGTCCGATCTCAGGAAGCTGCTTTTAATTATTATCGCTCTGGAAATTGCAGTGGGTTTTTATCTCGGCGTATACACCCTTGTTATCTGGGCAATAATCTTTTTCTATACATTTTTGATGCTCAAGGAATTTTTTGTGCCCGGATTTTTAAACCGCCACATGGGCATATACCTTTTGAGCCATCAGATACTTGTCCCGATAGTCCTGCTTCTCGGGTTTTTCCAGAGAAAGCCGTCCAATATCGATATATTGTCCGCTGCGGCATTTTTTACAGCAAGCCTGGGTTCTTTTATCACCTATGAAATTTCAAGAAAGACATGGCCGGAAGAAAAGGAGCATGAATTTGCAGACTCCTATACCAAATTCTGGGGCCGGCCGGCAACGGTTCTGGTAAACCAGCTCACTGCAGTTTTTTCAACCTGTGCGCTGGTTTTCGTATTCGCCTCAGCAGGTGCAAGTATCATATCATCTGGAGTTCAGGCCGGGCTGTATATGTTGTTTCTTGCCGCAGACCTGATGTTCCTTAAGAAACCAGTGCTGAAAAGATCAAAAATAGTGGAAGGGGCGGGTGCCCTTTATACCATTGGCTTTTATCTTAATTCGGCCATAGCCTTTTATATTATCTGTCAAAGGTGAATATCATGAAGGGGATATATTATCTTGAAAGTCGGGACTGTCCTGTACCCGATATAAAGCTCGTAGGCGGCAAGGCGAGAAACCTTGCGGTTATGGGCAGGGCAGGGCTTCCCGTTCCGCGATGGCTGTCATTAACAACGGACTTTTTCGAAAAGTTTATGGGGGAAGGCATAAAAAAGATCGACAGCCTTTTGAACGGATGCAACAAAAAAAACATCAATCCCGTGAGTGAAAAAATATGCGGACTTATCAATATTACGGCTTTTTCCCCGAGGCAGAAAAAGGAGATTCTTGACGGTCTGTCCCGGGTCTTTGTAAAGAATATGCCCGGATTCTTTTCAGTCAGGTCTTCCGCTGTTGATGAAGACTCCAAGAGGTTTTCATTTGCAGGACAGCTTGAAAGTTTTCTTTATGTAAAACCGGATGAGAACCTGTTTGAATTTGTCCGCAGGTGCTTTGCTTCGGCATATTCCCTGAGGGCTATGACATATCGCATATCCCAGGGATTGCCGCTGACTGGCGTCAGGCCTGCCGCCATTATCCAGGAAATGATTTTCGGCGATATTTCAGGCGTCATGTTTACAGGCAACCCTCTAAACAATGACACGGACCAGATACTTGTCAACTCCGCATACGGGATAGGAGAAGGCATCGTTTCCGGGGAAATCGATGCCGATTCCTGGATTGTCGCCGATGACGACAGCATAGTGAAAGAATTGATCGCAAGAAAAACCGGGATGATCACATTTGACAGCGAACGCGGTTCCGGGACGAAAAATATCAGTGTCCCGGCAGACCTTGTTGAAGAAAGATCCCTTTCTTCTGTACAGATAGTGGAACTTGCCATGCTCGGCAGGAGGATAGAAGGTGTTTTCGGATATGTTCCACAGGATATAGAGTGGTGCATAAAAGACGGCAGGATATACATACTCCAGTCAAGGCCTGTTACTACATTGAGCCATATCGACAAATCAAAACCCAGGACAGTCCTTGATAATTCAAACATTATTGAAAGCTTTCCGGGCGTGACGAGTCCGCTGACATTTTCATTTGCAAGCAAAAACTATGAGATGGTTTACCGGCAGTTCTTCAGGCTGCTCGGTGTCAGCCAAAGGCGGATCAGCAGTTTTTCAGATATTTTCAGAACACTTCTCTGCTACATTGACGGCAGGATTTACTACAATCTGAACAGCTGGCACAGGGCTCTGCAGCTGCTTCCCGGATATAATATAAACAGCGAATTCATGGACAGGATGATGGGAGTAAGACATGCTTCACGCTTTTCAGCCGAGGGGTCTATTTCAAAGGCGCGCAATATATCAATTGAGATCCCGCTTCTCATTTATTCGGCGTTCAAGCTGCTTTTAAATTTTAAGAGAATAGATGAAATATCGAAAAAGTTCATTGATGACTTCTATGCCGCAACTGCGCCTTACATGGATGAGAAATTTGAGAAATACAATAATCTCGAAATACTAAGGCTTTATGATTATTTCCAGGATAACGTGCTCGACAAGTGGAAGGCCCCCATTGTCAATGATTTCTATACGATGGTTTATTTCGGAGCCCTTGGGAAAATGGTGGCCAGTCTTGACATAGCAGATGCCAAAAGTGTCCAGAACGACCTCTTATGCGGGCAGGGTGAGATAGAAAGCACAAAGCCGACACGCGAGATCATAATGATATCGAGCTGGATAAGGAGTATTCCCGAACTGGCCGCATTGTTCAGGGATAAAACAGAAGATGAGCTTATCAGGCTTATCCTTTGTACCGAGGAGCAGCGGTATGCCGAAATCAGGCGCCGTATAAAGGAATACATCTCCGAATACGGCTTCAGGTGCATGTTTGAACTCAAGCTCGAGGAGCCGTCTCTCAAGGAAGACCCGAGATTCTTATTCACAGCGCTCAAGAACTATCTGAAGAAGGGAGCGGTTGACCTTGATAAAATGGAGCTCAACGAACAGGAAATCAAGTTCAGGGCTGAAGAAAAAGTGTTCATGAAACTTTCTCCTCTCAAAAAGCGTCTTTTTACTTATGTGCTAATCAGGGCCCGCAAGGCCATCAGGAACCGGGAAGAACTCAGATTCATGCGCACCAAGATATTCGGGATATGCCGCAGCATGTTCAACCGGATAGGTGCAAACCTTAATGAACAGGGAATAATAGATGATCGGAAGGATGTCTATTTTTTACATGTAGATGAAATAAGGCAGCTTATCGAGGGCCGCTCCATAATTGAAGGCATAGTAAGGGACATAATCTCATTAAGGAAACACGAATTTGAAGAACAGCAGTCAAAGGATTCCCCTGAGCGCATGTATTTTTTCGGCGAGATGCAGGACAGATGTTTTGTCGAGATCCTTACTGAAAACGACATGGAGTTCGAGGAGGATGAAAGCGGCAGAAGCTTCAAGGGGGTGCCATGCTCCCCCGGAGATGTTACTTCAGAGGCCAGGATCGTACTTGCTCCCAATGATGCCAACCTGAACGGTGAGATCATGGTTGCGAAACGCACGGACCCCGGATGGGTGCCTCTTTTCCCGTCGGTCAGCGGCATAATAATCGAACGCGGAAGCGTGTTGTCTCATTCCGCAGTTGTTGCCCGGGAGATGGGAATTCCTACAATTGTCGGCCTGAGGGGTATTACTAAAAAGATTGAGAATGGCGAAAAAATCCATATGAACGGGACCACCGGCGTCGTTCAGCGCATCTCAGGATAAGGGTTGGAATATGGCGGATATTAAAAACAGGGCGAAATTCGATTTCATACGTTATGCAAGCTGCTGGGAAGATGCGGATATCCTGCTTGAAGCGCTCGACATCAAAGCAGGGCATAATTGCATATCAATTGGCTCTGCAGGTGATAATTCCCTCTCCATGCTCGTATACGACCCGGCAAAGGTTGTCGCAGTTGATTTTAATCCTGTTCAGAACGCCTGTATTGAAATGAGAAAACAGGCGTTTGCAAAGCTCACATACGATGAAATGCTTGCTTTCATCGGTGTGGAAAAATCCGATGACAGATTATGGACTTTCAACCGGATCAAAGGCGGATTAAGCGAATTCGCCCTCAATCTCTGGGAGAACAACCATCGCCTGATAGAAAAAGGCATCATACATGCTGGCAAGTTTGAAAAATTCTTTCATATATTCAGGCGGTTCATACTGCCCATGATGCATGGGAAAGGTGCGGTAGAAAGGCTTCTTGAAAAGAAGAGCATCCCCGAGCAGTGCGGCTATTATTATAAAGTATGGGATAACCTGAACTGGAGGATCATGTTCAAGCTGTTTTTCAACAGGCTTATCGTCGGAAGGATCGGGCGGGACCCTGAGTTCTTCAAATATGTCGATGCGGATGTCGCGGGTTCATTCAAGAAAAGGACGGACTTCAATTTCACGAATATCAGCATTTACGATAATCCGTATCTGAACTGCATTTTGACCGGCAACTATCCCCTGCATGCCCTGCCGCATTATCTGAGAAAGGAGAATTATGAGCTCATAAAATCGCGCCTTGACAGGATAGAAATATATCAGGGTGGCATAAACAGCTGTATTGACAGCTATGGTTCGGTCAGGTTCAACGCCTATAATCTGTCGGATATATTCGAATACATGAATGTTAAAGAGCATAAAGAAGAATTGAAATATCTTACAAAGGGAGCGGCCAGGGGCGCCAGATTTGCCTTCTGGAACCTGCTGGTCGACAGGATGATTCCTGACGGGATAGGAATATCATACGAACAGGAGCTTTCGGAAAGACTTACAAGAAGAGACAAGGCGCCATTCTATAAGCGGTTTGTCGTTGGAACATTCACCGGATAATAAAGGCCATGTCCAAAAAGAATATTATCTTTACCCTTATCGAAACAGCAGGAAAGTATCCTGAAAAGGCAGCCATAGTTGAAAAGAGAAAAGGTGTATTCAATAGGGCAGGATACAGAAAGTTCACTTACTCGCAGATGATGGCCGATATCAGGCTGGTGGCTTTCCGTCTCAGAAAGATGGGATTTAAGAAGGGTGATCGGATAGTGGTCTTTACACCCATGAGTTATGAATTCATATGTGATTGTCCTGGCGGTTTTCTATATAGGTGCCGTTACTGTGTTCATGGATGCGTGGGCCGGCAGGGAAAGGCTGAAAAATGCATGCGCCACTGTTTTACCGAAGGGATTTATCGGATGCCTGAAAGCGCAGCTTTTAATGATCGTTCCGGAGATCAGGAAAATACCGGTAAAAGTTCTCGACCGGGTTCTTTTCCTGCCTGAACTGTCCGGTGGATATAATGACTCAGGGCCCGAAGATATTGACGACGATGATGAGGGACTGGTAACGTTGACTACTGGCAGTACAGGAATGCCCAAAGGTGCCGACCGTACTCATGGTTTTTTGTCTGAGCAGTTCAATGTCTTGATCAGGCATATCGGGATTGAGAGCAGTAATATCGACCTCACCGCATTGCCCGTCTTCGTATTCTGCAATCTGGGTGCAGGTGCAACAAGCGTTCTGCCTGAGTTCAACCCGGCAAAACCCTCGGAATTTGACCCCGGTTCCATTGTAAGACAGATAAAAGAATGCGAAATAAATACAAGTGTCGGCTCACCAGCATTTTATGAAAAGCTGGCCGATTACCTGATGAAAAAGAATGAACGGATTACACTAAAAGGCATTTATACAGGAGGGGCTCCCGTTTCGAAAATGCTTGCGAAAAAGTTTGAAAAAGCTTTTTCAGGAACCCGGATCGAAATCGTATACGGATGTACGGAGGCAGAGCCAATAAGTTCGATTGAAATCAGTGATTTTATAAATTCCGACAGTTCACTGGGTGTCGCTGCGGGTTATCCTGACCAATCGATCAGAGTGAAGATTATGAAACCATTAAATGGCGCTGTCAGGATTGAAGATGGCAAAAGCATTGACGATTATCTTGTTCATCCCGGTGAAGTCGGTGAAATTGTTGTGGCCGGTCCTCATGTCCTGAAATCTTATCTTGGAAGCATTGATGCATGGGGGGCAAACAAGGTCATGGACGGCGATACAGTCTGGCACAGGACAGGCGATGCCGGTATGATTGAACCTTCGGGCAGGATATATCTTCAAGGCCGTATCAACAACATCATGCATTCCGATTCAGGTGATGTTTATTCGTTGCCCTATGAACAGATGCTGATGGATATTGAGGGTGTAGCTTTTACTGCTGTAATGGAAGTTGAAGGGAAAATTTTTGTTGCCATGGAACCCGGCCAGGGTCTGCCTCAGTCTCAGCATTATTATTTGATTGAGAAAGCTGGAACGTTGCTGAAAGAGTTAAACCCGTACAGGATATTCATCTTGAATAGGATACCCAGGGATCCAAGGCACAACTCCAAGCTGGACTTCGCCGAGTTCAGGAGAATATGTACTGGGTTTAAGCTGCGATAAAGGATTTGCTAATCGCAGCATGGGTTAAACCTGTCTACTTTTGGGATTTCGGGCCCCGAACAATTTTGCCGGCGCCTGGTTTCTTTGTTCTGGATGATGCTGTTTTTGTTCCGAGGTTCTTCAATTGCAGGTCCTTTTGGGGGTCATTTTTCTGTATTGAATATTTGCCCCTGTTGCACATGACATCCAGAATGAAATCATCACCGTATTTGCCTGTTGCTTCAACAAACATGCCAATTTGGTCTGCCAGGACTTCGCTTATATTGGCTTTGGCTGGTAGAACCTCTCTGAAATGATTAAACTGTTCCTCGGTAAGTGAAATGGTAATCCTCTTGCAAGCCATGGCATCCTCCTTTTATGTATATGTAATATCTGTAGCAATAATATGATTATGCATAATATGTCAAGAAATAATAGAGATGAACATATTGTATTCCTGAGCAAAAATATTAGGGGTTAGTATGTTTCGGATATGCCAGGCGGATTGTGATATCCGCCCGGTATGACTCAGGAGACTTTGCCGCCTGGTTCGGGAATTCCATCGAAGGTGCAGATTTTAAGGTCGCTGCCCGCAAGTATCATGCCTTCTGAAACCCCGAATTTCATTTGTCTGGGTTTCAGGTTGACGACTACGATTGCCGTTTTGCCTGCAAGGACGGACGGATCGGGGTAGGCGGATTTTATGCCTGCGAAGATCTGTCTGGGCTTTTTTTCTCCAACGTCTATGCTGAGGCGGATCATCCTGTCAGAACCCTCGACATTCTGAGCTTCGAGGATTATGCCTGAACGCAGATCGACTTTTGAAAAGTCATCAATTGTAATTGTTTCTGCAGCGGTATCTTTCAGCTCGGGCCGCTTCATCTTGACCTGCTTCTCTATAACGGGAGCGACCTTGTCGATTTTTGCCCAGGTGTCTTTAAGTGTCACCGTGCGGTTGAAAACAGGTCTATCAGGATGCGAATCCTTTAAATCAACGCAGAAATATCCAAGACGCTCGAACTGAAAACGATCTCCGGGCTTTGAATCCTTGAGAGAAGGTTCTATGAATGAATTCTGCAGGCTCAGCATTGAATCGGGATTAATATATTCAAGGCTGTCTTTCCCGGCCTTTTCAGCCTCGGCGGTCGGATTGTCGACAGAATAAAGCCTGTCATAAAGCCTGATTTCAGCAGGTATGCCGTGAACGGCAGAGACCCAGTGGAGCGTGCCCTTGACTTTGCGGCCGTCAGGGGCGTTGCCGCCTTTGGTCTGGGGGTCATACGAGCAGAGCAGCTCTCTTAAATTGCCTCCGGCATCCTTGATAACATCCCTGCAGGTAATCAGGTATGAGCCGCGCAGTCTGACTTCGCGTCCCGGTGAAAGTCTGAAAAATTTGGGAGGCGGGTTTTCCATGAAGTCGTCCTTTTCTATATAAATTTCGCGGCAGAAAGGGACCTTGCGTGAACCCATTTCCTCCTTGTCGGGGTGATATGGTATTTCGAAGTCCTCTGTTAGACCTTCGGGATAGTTTTCAATTGTGACTTTAAGGGGATTAAGGACAGCCATTGCCCTGGGAGAGCCTGTATTCAGATCTTCGCGTATGCAGTGTTCAAAGAGTGCCATGTCGACGATGCTGTCTCTTTTGGCCACCCCGATGCGTTCACAGAAATCTCTTATGGATTGAGGGGTAACACCTCTCCTGCGCAGCCCTGAGATTGTAGGCATTCTGGGGTCATCCCAGCCTGAGACAATTTTTTTCTGTACGAGTTCGAGCAGTTTTCTTTTACTCATAACCGTGTAGTTAAGATTTAATCTTGCGAACTCGATCTGCCTTGAGCGGAATATGTCGAGCTTTTCCAGGAACCAGTCATAAAGCGGCCTGTGGTCTTCAAACTCCAGGGTGCAAATCGAATAAGTGATATTCTCGATCGAGTCGGAAACAGGATGAGCATAGTCGTACATGGGATAAATACACCAGGCATCACCGGTCCTATGATGTGTCGAGCGAAGGATACGGTAGACGACAGGGTCCCTCATGTTAATATTAGGCGATGCCATGTCAATCTTTGCACGCAGCACCTTTGAACCGTCAGGGAACTCTCCTGCTCGCATACGCCTGAACAGGTCCAGGCTTTCATCTATGCCGCGGTCTCTGTATGGGCTGTTTCTGCCCGGTTCGGTGAGCGTGCCCCTGTACTGTCTTATCTCCTCTGCGCTCAGTTCGCATACATAAGCGGACCCTTCCTTTATCAGCTTCTCGGCAAATTCGTAGAGCCTCTCAAAGTAGTCGGATGCAAAATAGCACCTGTCCTCCCAGTCAAATCCGAGCCATCTGACATCCTCGATAATGGAATCGATATATTCCTGGTCTTCCTTACTGGGATTCGTATCATCAAAGCGCAGATTGCACATGGCTTCAGGGAACTCGTTTGCAATACCGAAATTAAGGCATATTGATTTTGCATGACCTATATGGAGATAGCCGTTAGGCTCCGGCGGGAAGCGGGTGACAACTCTGCCTCCGTGTTTGCCTGAGGCTACATCATCCTTGATTATCGCCCTTATGAAATCGGTTCCTGAAGATGATGCGGATGACTCATCCGGGATTTCATGGATTTTATCCGACTGGTTATTTTTACCGTTCATGTCAAATGGTCTCCAGATATCTTTATTTGGCGCAAATATAGGCCTCCTGATGTTATATCACACGAAATGAATGCTGTTAAGCCTTATGACTTTTATCTGGCGAAGATTAGAATCGCATTTATGGATTCACTGGCTCAAGGTTCGATATCAGGGACATATTTTCATCTATCCCATCATTGCCATAAGAATGACACTGGACCTTGGCTGAACCTTATAGAACTTTTCATTTAATGCGGGCGCATCCTCCGGCTCGCAGAAATCATAAGGTGTGTCAAGATATGTATCGATTATCCTGCGCCATGACAAAGGGTTTTTAAGCCTTGGGAGTTCAAAATCTAAGGCTTCCCAGTAGGCATTCAGAATAACGTGCAGTTTCTCTCCAAACCCGGGATGAGTCAGCGTAAAGGCAAGCGAGTGCGAGTCATAGTTGAAGTCTGGTTTTGAAACCCTGGTTCCGTGCCATGTAATATACGGTTTCGTGCTAGTGTATGCTGTTGAAAGGATATGTTCCTCCTGAAATATATGGCAGGGTCTGATGAAGCGGTTCAGCATGGTCACGAACCTGAGCAGTCCGGCGTTAATCCTATTGAGATCCCAGTCAAACCATGTCATGACATTATCCTGACAGTATGCATTGTTGTTGCCGTTCTGCGTGTGCCTTACTTCATCACCCATTAGAATCATTGGCGTGCCTTGAGAAGCGGCAAGTATTGTTAAAAGGTTTTTTATCTGTCTGAGTCTTAACTTTTCAATATCAGGTTTCTGGCTCAGTCCTTCCGCACCGCAGTTCCAGCTGTAGTTATCTGACATGCCGTCGGAATTATCCTGGAGATTGGCCTCATTGTGTTTTTCATTGTAGGAGACAAGGTCGTTCAAGGTGAAGCCGTCGTGGCATGTAATGAGATTGATGCTCCTGTAAGGCTCCCTGTCAGGCTTGGTGTATATGTCAGGGCTTGCTATGATTCTGGAGGAAAGCCTTTCCACCATACCGGGATCTCCTTTTATAAACCTGCGGACATCATCCCTGAAAGGCCCGTTCCATTCTGCGAAACGGCTGCCTATAAACTTTCCCACCTGGTAAAGCCCGCGGGCATCCCAGGCCTCGGCAATGATCTTAGTTCCTGCAAGCATGGGGTCTGACTCAATTGACCAGAGAAGGGGAGGATTCTCCAGCAGCTCCCCCTTTTCTCCACGGCAGAGGACAGATGCCAGATCGAATCGAAAACCGTCAACATGCATCTGTGAAACCCAGTATTTGAGACATTCTAAAATCATGGTCCGGACTATTGAGAAATTTGCATTAAGAGAGTTCCCGCATCCCGAATAATTCTCATATTTTGAGTGGTCAGCCTGTAGGATGTAGTATGCGTAATTATGAAGGCCTTTGAGCGATAGGGTCGGGCCTTTTTCATCGGCCTCGGCCGTGTGGTTGAAAACCACATCGAGGATTACTTCTATACCGGCGGCATGCAATGCCTTGACCATGTCCCTGAATTCATTGACCGGGCCGTAGGGGTTTTTATCAAAGCTGTAGTGACTGTGGGGGGCAAAAAAAGCCACCGGGCTGTATCCCCAGTAATTTGAGAGGCCTTTAGGCGCCTCCTGGTCGTCAAACTGCTGGACGGGCATGAGTTCAACTGCGGTGATTCCCAACTCTTTGAGATAAGGGATCTTCTGGGTAAGCCCGGCATAGGTCCCTCTTTTATCTTGAGGGACACCCGAGTTTGAATTCCTTGTAAAACCGCTGACATGAAGCTCATAAATGATTGATTTGGAATGGGGTATCATCAGCGGTTTATCACCATTCCAGTCATACATCGACGTATCAACGACAACCGATTTCATGCAGCAGCCGATATTGTCATAATGCAGTTTTTTTGCAGCCTCCCTGTCGTAGCCTTCGGTGACGATGGCCTTTGAATAGGGATCGATCAATACCTTGCTCCTGTCAAACCTGTGGCCGACGGCAGGGTTGTAGGGGCCGTCCACGCGGAAGCCGTAGAGCTGCCCATGTTCAATACCAGGGACAAGGCAGTGCCAGTAGTAGAACGTTTTGTTGCTGTCCGGTTCAAGTTCTATGACAAGAGGCTCAATGTCAGTGGGATTGTCGAAAAGCAGCAGCTCAACGGAACGTGCATTCTTGGAAAAAATGCTGAAGTTGATGCCTGCACCTGTAACGGTTGCACCCAGCGGATAGCTCTGTCCGGGCAAGGCATAATATGTTTTCATATATTCACCATGGGTTAATGAACTTCAGGAACTTCTGGTTTCCTGCACCTGATGGTTGCATCGTCGCTGAAAGAATCTGTTCAGAGAGGTCCTCGTGGACGTGCTTCTGCTCGAACTCCAGAATGCCTGCCCTTTTGATGATAACTTTAATTATATGCATTAATAACTCCCCTGCAAAAATATTTCGGAGATTTAACCATATAACATTAAAGATAGCTGGCTGCAGGCTTCAATTTTAAAAATATATGGAAACCGGCTCACGGCCGGTTCTCATACCCCTCAGGAGCCGTTATATCCTACTGCAGCCTTTCCGTCCTCGACAATAACCGGAACCCTGCGTATGCCGCCTGAGTATTTCAGCAATTCATTCATCTTTGACGGGTCTTTCTTGACATCGATATACTGAGCCTTCTCGCCATAGGCCGACCTGGCCTGGTCTGTATAGGGTCAACCCGATTTTCCGAAAATTAATACTTTTTTATCCATATATCCTCCTTGGATTGTGGTTTTCAGGTATAAGACTTTATGCCCGACAGCGGGTCTTCAGTATTATAACCTTAAAATCGGATATTTTAACCCATATATTTATGCCGATATTTATTAAGGATCATGAATCAGTATTTGTTCATTTCCAAAGTTATGATAAAAAAAGAGATTATGGATAATTCTTTTGCATATATTAATGAAAACATTGTCCCGGAATTCCGTATAAACGGCAAACCCTTTGAGTCAAGACGCATTGGAGCAGGACACATAAACGATACATTCCTTGTTAAAATACATCAGGAATCAGGCCATGATTATGTGCTTCAGAGAATAAACAGAAGAATATTCAGGGACATCCCAAAACTGATGGATAATATTGAAAGGGTTACATCGCATATCCGGGGCAGAATTGGAATTATCCCGGGATCAGATCCTGACAGAGAGTGCCTTACCCTGATACCTGCAATCGACGGGAAAAAGTATTTTCTGGATGAAAGAGGTGATTACTGGCGGATGTATATATCCATAAAAGACTGCCACAGCTATGATATTGTCAGAACCGCAGGGCAGGCATTTGAAGGCGGAAGGGCCTTCGGTTGTTTTCAAGCAAGTCTGGCCGATCTGCCGGGCGGACCTCTGCATGAAACGATACCTGATTTTCATAATATTATAAAAAGGCTTAATGACTTTTTCAGCGTGATTCAGCGTGATCCTTTAAACAGAGCTGTAACTGTGAAACAGGAGACCGCCTTTGTCGAAAAAAGAGTTAATGAAATGATGAAGGTGCTTGATCTTGCAGGTCAGGGAAAGATTCCCCTGCGTATTACGCATAATGATACCAAGTTCAATAACGTGCTTCTCGATGAGAACGACAAGGCACTTTGTATTATAGATCTTGATACGGTTATGAACGGCTACGTGCTCTATGATTTTGGAGATTCGATAAGAACGACTGCAAACACGGGAGCTGAAGACGAAAAAGACCTCAGGAAGGTTTCAATGAATATTTCTCTTTTCGAGGCATTTGCAACGGGCTTTCTGTCACAACTGGCAGGTCACCTCAAAAATGACGAGAAAGATATCCTTGCCTTCTCATCCGGACTCATGACTTTCATTATCGGGCTCAGATTTTTCACGGATTATATTGATGGCGATAACTACTTCAAGATTCATTACCCAGAACAGAATCTGATTCGGACCAGAGCTCAGTTCAAGCTGCTTGAAAGCATGGAAGGGCAATATGAAAACATGCAGAGAATTGTGGACTCTATTATAAGGGATTACAGATAGTACAGCCGGTTTTCATAAGCTCATTGTCCGCCGAAGATTATTCCAGATTCTCAATTGATCCTCTTCAGTCCTCTTGGATAGGGAATATTTTTTAAAAAGATGCAATGGGGGATTTCCCCGGCTTTCTCTTATTATTGATCTTTACAAGTATTTCCTAATTTCGGCCTCAGTCTGTTTTAGTTCTTCAGGTTTTAATTCCATCGTTATTGTTGAATTATAACCTTTTTCTTTAAGTTCAGTGAAGATCGCGGGATAACCGATCAAGCCCTGTCCGAGCGGCAGGTGCTGATCGTCCTCGAGCCTGGTGCCGCCGTGGTTGTCATGGACATGCATATGGTTGATTCTGTCAAAGCAATATTTTATGAAGTCAAACGATGCGTTTTTTTTTGAAAGCAGCTGAGCATGACCGATGTCCAGGGTCATCTTTAGTTCGGGGATTTCATCAAATAAAGGCATGAAACTTTCATAATGTTCACTGAGGTTTTCTATGCATATTGTTACTCCGCACGACGAGGCATATTCAACAAGCTCTTTCAGAATCGGGATTTTGGCCCTTGCTATGCCGGCGTCGATCCACCTGGAATCCATCCAGAAATGAAGAGTACATTTGGTGATCGATATTTCATGACACAGGTCAAGGATGCCTTTAATCTTGGGAAGAAAGATCTCTCTGAGCACATCAGGTTTTACAGGATGGTCTTCGTTCGGGAAATGCCCCAGATAGCCGATGCCGTACCTGTCTCTGATTGAGAGAAGCCTGTCCATATTTGCCCTGAGGTCTTCCGGATCCTTAATTGATATTTCAGCAAAAGAATAACCGTACTCAGCCACTTTTTCGGCTGCATCAGGGGTATGCGCCCTTCCTCCTATTACAGGCATGCCTTATTCACCCGCCTCATTGACGGTTTCAAGGGCCTTGATTGCCATTTGAGCAAGCTTGCCGTCTTTTTTCCAGATAATGCAGGTGTCTATCAGAAACCTCCTGTCCAGTTTCACACTTGCCTTCTTCAAAGCCTCAGGGCTTCCGGCCTTGTTTGTCCACCATCCCTGGACAGCGGCTGATGCCATTGAGAGCAGCAGGGAGTTGAGATGTGCACATCCGTTCGGCCCGCCGAACCGGTTCTTTACGATTCCGGTGAAACCCGGGGCTATTTTCATGCCCACAAGGCCGTCAAGTGAATCATGGACCATAAGACAATCATGCCTGGGTACATGATGTAGCTCGACCTCCACTTTATCAATATTCATACCGCCTTCATCCCTGATCAGAAGCCTTATTATCATGTCATGTATTACACCGACCGGCATTACTTCGCCCTTGGTCATTGAAAAGGTTTCTGTCAGTCTGTCGTCCCTGAGCCTTCCTTCAACAACCATTGCATTATCATCAACACGGTATGTTTTTACTGTGATTGAACGCGAGTGAATCGGTTCTTTTATCAGTGATTTAAGATTATCCATAACTATTGATAGACATATCAGGCATTATGGTCAAGAAATTCTTGAAGCAAGGACATAATTGCATTATCAGTAAATAATCATCGGGAGGATAAAGAAGTGAACGGTTTTCTTGGCTTTCTCATTTGCTGTTTTGCGGCGATCATGATGTTCGACAAGGGAAGTATGCTGCTGGCTGTTATTGCATTGTTCTTTGCATTTGTATCATTTTTCACCTGGGGCCTCAGATTAAGGTTGGCCAAAGGGAAAGATGTAAAGAAACTCAGACGCATAAGGGCGCGCATGCTGCTTGAAAAAAGATCACCTGAGGAGATTCAGAAGGCTCTCCAAAATGAAATCTCTTCCGTGGAATCCCGAACTGCGCTTATACCTAAATGGGTTTCCATGCTGTATTTTGTTGCAGTAGCAGGTGGAATTATCATGCTCTTATATGCAGGATTCAATCTGTTTAATAAGTAGGAAACCGATATGCCGCCAACTGTAAAAATTGGAGTTTTGGGATGCGGTTTTGCAGGACTGTTTACTGTTTTCAGCCTGCGGTTGAAGATTAAAAAGGGCATCGAGATAACAATATTCGACAGGAATAATTACCTTCTGTATACGCCTATGATGCATGAAGTGGCGACAGGTTCGCTCAACGCTAGGCATATCGTCGTTCCGGTAAGGGAAATTCTTGATCCCAGAAAGGTAAGAATAAGATGCGAGGAGGTTCAATCGGTTGATTTCAAGAACAGATCAATCAATACTTCATCGGGAAACCATCTGTTTGATTACATCGTAATTGCACCGGGCAGCATATCCAATTTTTATGGAATACCCGGAGTCGAAAAAAGCTCCATAACGTTCAAGGGCATTACAGATGTAATAAGGCTGCGCAATGAAATCATAAGCATTCTGGAGAAGGCCTCCATCGTAAACGATCCAGATGAAAAAGCACGGCTTCTTTCAATATGTGTTGCAGGCGCAGGATGTACCGGCTGCGAGGTCGTCGCTGAAATTGCGCAGTTCATTTCCATAATATTGAAGCGCGGGTATCCGGAAATTGACAAGTCGGACATTACAATCAATCTTCTCGAAGCATCGGGCAATGTACTGCCTTCATTCCCCGGATATCTCTCGGAAGTTGCATTAAGAAGATTAAGCGGAATCGGTATTAAAGTGCGGCTCAATTCTCCTGTTACAAGTGTTGATGAAAAATGCATCATACTCAAGGACGGTACATGCATCCCTACTGGCATCCTTGTTTGGACGGCAGGCATCAAAGCGCCAGGACTGTCTGTCGGTGATAATATTGACAAAGACAAATCCGGCCGGATAATTGTCGATGAAAATCTACGGGTACCGGGATATCCCGGCGCTTATGTAATCGGTGATTTCGCTTGTGTAAAAGATAAAGGAAAGCCGCTTGCTTCAACAGCATCGGTCGCGGTGCAGCAGGCTGTGTATGTTGCCGGGGATATTCAGAAGGCGATTCAGAATGGAAAATCAAAGCCTTTCAAGTTCAATTACCGCGGCGATATGGCATCATTAGGATTCATGTCAGGCGTCAGCGAGGTCTATGGCATAAAGTTAAAAGGATTTCCTGCATGGATGCTCTGGAAGGCCTTCAAGCTTGCAATGCTGCCGAGGTATAAAAACCGTTTCCAGATTCTGGCGGACTGGATAATAACCTGGCTTTTCAAACGTGATACTTCACGATTCATTGAACCGCCTTGCAGGTAGTATGAACGGGATAATCAGAATTCGAAAATGAGTTATAATTTCCGGAAGTGAAAAACATAAAACAAACAAAAGGGTTTACTACCGGTTGCCTTTCTTCTGCATTCTCATCGTTTTCATATTTGCAGGTTGTGCGGGAAGTTATGGAAAAATCATCAGATCGGTAAGACCTGAAAGATATTATGATTTCAGAAGGATTATCGTTTCGGAATATGCAGACCGCAAACCTGCTGATTGGGAAGAGAATATCACAGGAATCATGACAAGATTTGATACTGATGAGAAAGTGATCGCTTTGACGGGAGGATCCAGGCGAAGCGGATATGGCAGAGAGCTGATAGATTATCTGATAAAGGAGATGATTCCTGCCACCTTGTTTATAAATGCAAGGTGGATTGATGCTAATCCCGATGTATTTTCATTTCTCGCAGCCACAGGTCTTTTCGAAATTGAGAATTACGGTTTTTGCATAAACCGTTTACTTCATGAGGCAAAGAGGCTTACAGGGTAAAAGGTGCAGCCGATTTGACCGAGATGGTGGACGGAATTGAGCTTAATGCAAGAAAAAATCAAGGCGCTAACCGGGCTTAAACCGTCTTTTTACAGACCCAGTACCGCCAACATCGATGATATATGTGTGGATGTTGCAGCAAGGCTTGGATACAAGATCACAGGATTCAGCATCAACGGTGATCACGGGGCTACTGCAAACAGGGATAAGGTCAGGTCATTTCTTCTTTCTGCAGAACATGGGGATATTGTCCTGATGTATTTTAACCATCCTGAAGGAGAAACCTTTTAAGGCTTGCTTCAGGCAATCCCTGAGATTAATATGATGGGATTCGGATTTTCAAAAATATCCAACGTGATAGCTAAAGGCAATTTGTCGTCAAAATACATAGCACCAATTAAATAAATATAGTTAAATAAGATGCTGACTAAAACAGATTTTCAGGAGTCAATGATGAAAGACGTGCTGTTTGGAGGAATAGAGGCGGGAGGTACCAAGTTCTGTTGCGCAGTCGGGGATGATGACGGCAATATTTTTTATGAAACAGTATTTCCTACAGAACGCCCTGATGTGATATTACCAAAGGTAATTGAATATTTTAAAGCCATTCATATGAAAACACCCCTGTCTGCTATCGGTATCGCTTCATTCGGCCCTGTCGAACTCAATCTGGATTCTGAACTTTACGGATTTACTACAACACCGCCCAAACCCGGATGGAAGATGTTTGATTTTGCAGGAACCGTAAAAAAGGCTTTCGATCTTCCTGTCGGGTTTGATACGGACGTAAACGGTGCCGCTCTGGGAGAATTCCGATGGGGGGCTGCAACGGGATTGGATACCTTTCTTTATATAACGGTCGGGACTGGGGTAGGAGGCGGAGGTATGGTTTCAGGGAATATGATGCACGGACTGATCCATCCTGAAATGGGGCATATCTTTGTCCCGCATGACCGTTCACGGGACCCGTTTGACGGTATCTGTCCATATCATGGAGACTGTCTTGAGGGATTAACCACAGGCCCTTCCATTCAAAAGAGATGGGGTGTGGAAAAAGCCTCGGATCTTCCTTCCGGACACCCGGGTTGGGTGCTGGAAGCCGATTATCTGGCTTATGCATTCGCCAGTTATGCCCTCATGATATCACCTCAGCGTATTATTGCAGGGGGCGGGGTCATGAAAGCACCTGGCCTTATTGATATGATACGTACCCGCGTCAGGAAACTCCTTAATGGGTATGTCAAACATGATATGCTCATGAAAAAGATAGATGAATATATTGTACCGCCGGGTCTTGGTGACAGGGCTGGTACATGCGGCGCTCTGGCCCTTGCAGAACAGGCTTATTTGAAAAGCAGACAAATTTGAATTAACTAAGGTGAGGCTTTAAATATGTTCCCAAAGCTGTGAAGTGGAAAAGCCTGTCATAATCGATAATTCCTGCCAAGGCCCTTGAATAGATACGAATGCCTTTTTCCTCGAGTATTGCAATCGGATTAAGTCCGCCGATAACCACCGAACCTATTCGGCCTTCACCAACAGGAATTTCAAGCAATGACTGGCCGGGCCTTCCTATCAGGTTGAAACCGCCAAGCCCGGTTTTCTTGAGTTCACTGTCAACTTCGTATACTTTTTCGAGACAGTCTGTCGGGAATTCTCTGAACCCTGCCCCTATTCGGCCTTTTCCGGTTGATATCGCTCCTGAGTTATCCGTCATTCCGCTTTTGATGAATATTTCAAGGGGATCGAGGCTTGTACCATCATACATGATAATTTCGACAAACCTTGACGGTTTATAATCTCTAACCTCAAGCAAACCGCCGAATCTTGAAGTCATCGGGATTCCTTCTTTCAAAAGCACACCGTTTAGGGTTATTGAACAGACCGTGCCTATACCGACCATGCCATCCGGGATAGTGATGGTTCCGATATTCTCACCTGCCCCGAAAAGAGCTATCATTTCACCCATGGCAAAGCCGTTTTCATATACATGATAGATTGAATCAAGATTATCTTTTACCTGCGTTGGCTTAACGATAGATATATTGACTATGACAGTACCGGTTTTCTCCTTGAGGTCAAAGCTCATTCTATAAGTGATCTGGTCTATTCTTGCAGAGAGAAACCCGACCCTTTCTAATATCTTGGACGATTCGATTTCTCTCAAACCCATTTCTGAAATACTGCGACCCTTCCTTCCATTCTTGGATGTCAGACCTTCATCATCAAGCTCTTTAAGATACATCCTTATTGCCCGCTCGCTCATATACTGGCCGGCATATCTGAGTTCATCCATTATGTGAGAACTACCTACAGGTTTTCCTGAATCTCTGAGTACATTCAGGATAAGCATTTTTTTTCTGCTTTTTCTTTCTTCCATAAGGTCTTTTCCTGTAAATTTTCTCTCATGTCAAGGTGTAGCACACGTATTTTTGCCGTTTGAAATTGATGATGCAACAGTTTAATCAAACAAAGAGCTATACTATGATTGGGCAATATTGCCGATGATAATAAATAATAATAATATAAACGGCAATATTGCCGCAAATAAAATAACCTGTAAAATAGCATAAAAAGCCGTCATAACTGTTGACAAGACAGGTTGGTGATGATAGCTAAAATATATATAAATTATGTTACGGCAAATTAATGCCGTAATAAATATAATAATTCAACACAATACATGGAGGTGTTATGATCAAAGAGTTGTTTGAAAAGGTGAAAGCCAAAAATCCAGGAGAGTTGGAGTTTCATCAGGCCGTATGGGAAGTTTTCGAGTCGCTTGAAAAATTTGTCGACAAGAACACCAAGTACAAGAAAGCGAAGATCCTTGAAAGAATTGTCGAGCCCGAACGTGTAATCATGTTCCGTGTTCCATGGGTAGATGATAAGGGGGAAATCCAGGTGAACCGCGGTTTCCGTATTCAGATGAACAGCGCAATAGGACCTTACAAAGGGGGACTCCGTTTTCATCCTAGTGTAAATCTTGGCATTCTGAAATTTCTTGCATTCGAACAGGTTTTTAAAAATTCCCTGACAACGCTTCCAATGGGCGGGGGAAAGGGTGGATCGGATTTTGACCCCAAGGGTAAAAGTGATGCTGAAGTAATGCGTTTCTGTCAGAGTTTTATGTCAGAGCTTTTCCGTCATATAGGCCAATTTACCGATGTGCCGGCAGGCGATATAGGTGTTGGCGGACGAGAGATAGGCTATCTTTATGGGCAGTATAAAAGACTGGCTAATGAAGTTACAGGCGTACTTACAGGTAAAGGTCTGGCATGGGGCGGAAGCCTTATCAGGCCGGAAGCAACAGGCTACGGGGCAACATACTTTGCAGAGGAAATGCTTGGAACCAGAAAGGAAAAATTTGATGGGAAGGTTATTGCAGTTTCAGGTTCCGGAAATGTTGCGCAGTATACAGTTGAGAAATGCAATCAACTTGGGGCAAAGGTCATAACCCTTTCCGATTCCGATGGAACAATTGTTGATGAGGCAGGCATTAATGATGAAAAGCTTGCGTATGTTTTGGAACTTAAAAACGTTATACGCGGCAGGATTAAAGAATATGTGAGAAAATATCCCAAAGCCAAATATTACGAAGGGAAACGCCCTTGGTTCGTCAAATGCGATGTGGCTTTCCCATCAGCAACGCAAAATGAAATAAGCAAGAAAGATGCTGAAACGCTGGTTAAGAACGGCTGCATATGCATATCCGAAGGTGCAAACATGCCGACCGAACCTGGTGGAATAGAAGTTTTTCTGAAAGCAAAGATCCTTTATGGTCCAGGAAAAGCAGCAAATGCAGGTGGCGTAGCAACTTCAGGCCTTGAAATGAGCCAGAACAGTATGCGTCTTTCCTGGACAAGAGAGGAGGTAGATGCTAATCTCAAGAAGATCATGCAGAGCATTCATGAGACATGCGTGCAGTATGGCAAAGACGGTAAGTTTATCAACTATGTAAACGGTGCTAATATAGGCGGATTTGTAAAAGTAGCAGATGCCATGATCGACCAGGGTGTATAAGAAACAGCCCTAAACGATCATGTGAAATACCCCCTGTGCCGTACCCGGTCAGGGGGTGCATTTTTGCAAAAACATTCAATGAGAACCGGTTAAAATTTGTCATGAAAAACAGAATTTCTGCAAAGAAGTTTCGATACTAATCAACAAACAATAGTAACAGACAGTTATTTCGAATTCGTTCAATCCTATCTGACATCAACATCCTCTTGGCTTTAATTCAAAATTGATATTATTAAATTGTGTTAAAAAGAAACAATATATTCCCAATATGATAAATAAGAAAAAGCTTGACAAGCATAATATGATCATTTATTAAGGAATTATAAAAGTGAAATAAAATTATTCAAGGAGGTTTAGAGATATGAAAAAAGTGGTTGTTTCAATGATGGTGGTTTTAACGATTCTAATGTCCTTTTCTTTGTATGCAGCAACAGGGAAAAAACCGGGGATGAGTAATGATGTACTCGAAGGAAAGCTTAACATTAACACGGCTACTTCCATAGAATTTCAAATGCTGCCCGGGATAGGACAGAAAAAGGCTGATGCCATTGTTGCATACCGCAGTTCACACGGACAGTTCAAATCGGTAAATGAACTCGATAAAATAAAGGGCATCGGGAAAGCCAAACTCAATTTAATAAGGCCATTCTGTATGCTTGAAGGCAAGTCAACACTAAAAGTAGTCAAGTAAAAAAAGTAGATACCAACCGGTGAATAGCATTTAAAGACTGCTATTCACCTTTATTTCTTTCCGAGGCCTTTTTTAGTTCACCGAACAATTTTTTCTGTTCATTGCTTAACTGGGCAGGAAGCACGATTTTAATCTGGGCAAATAAGTCACCTTTATGGGAGAGTCCTCGTCCTTTGAATCTTAACCTCTGGCCCGTCGATATCCCGGCAGGGATTCTAAGTTTGACTTTCCCTTCAAGTGTTTCAATTTCCATAGTTTCACCCAAAGCTGCATCCCAGGGCATAACAGGTACGTCCATGATCAAGTTTTCACCCTCAATTTTAAACCTGCTATCCTGCTGGATACGCAGTATCAGATATAAATCTCCCGAACCTCCTGGGCCTGGATTTCCCTGGCCTGAAAGCCTTATTTTCATCCCGTCATGTGCTTCTTTGGGAATCTTGAAATTAAGCCTTTTAATACCATTCGGTCCCTGAAGTGCAATTTCTTTTGTTCCACCTTTATACGCATCTTCGAGTGTAATCGCTATTTCGCTTTCGATATCACTGCCAGTGGGCGCCTGCCTCCTGAATGGGTGCTGTTCAGGTGCACCTCCCATTCCCCCGAAACCACCGAAAAGTGTTTCAAAAAAATCTGAAAAATTGCCTCCCGACGAACGCGGGGATTCGCCGAAATCGAACCTGAAAGATCTGCCATGTCTAGACTGTCCCCCTAAATCAAAGAACTGCTCGAAACCCGGAGGAGGTGTGAAATTCTGACCCTGCTGCCAATTGCTGCCAAGGGCGTCGTACCTCGATCTCTTTTCCGGATCGCTTAACACCTCATGCGCTTCGTTGATTTCCTTAAACTTGTTTTCTGCATTCGGATCATCTTTGCAGGTATCTGGATGACACTTTCTCGCAAGTTTTCTATATGACTTTTTAATATCATCCTGTGTTGCATTTCTATCAACACCAAGAATTTTGTAATAGTCTTTATATTCCACTTTCCAATCTCCTTTGGCAGCAAGAGTGATCTATTAATATTGAATTAGTTACTAATGAGGAAGAAATCAATAACCATGTAAACAATAATATGGGATTAAGTGTGAATAAGTGCCTAAGAATACGGTTATAGAGTTAAAGCCTGATTTCAATAGGGCCAAGAATAGTTTCAGGCAGTTTAAGCATTTTTTCTGTAAGGAAACCTGCCTGTCTTATTGATGAAATAGCATTATCGAGGTATTCAACCACGGTTGTTTTACATCTGTATAAAATATCATGGTCAAGCTCTGGTAATATAAGATCTAGCCATTTATCAGGGTCATCGGAAGAAGAAAGATCAGAAATCAAATCAGGTTTGTCATTGAATAAATAAATAAGAGGGAGTGTTGATTTTCGTTCGAAAATATCATTGCATTCATCCTTGTTGCCGTCTTTAAGCGGATAAACATTTATCACATCATCCACAATTTGGAATGCCATGCCTATATTTTTTCCAAAATCGGCAAGTGCGTCAATTTTGTTCGAATCCAAGCCCGCTATGAGTCCCGGGGTAATTGTACAAAGTTCAAAGAGTGATGCTGTCTTTAAATATATAATATCAAGATATACATTTATATCTTTATGAAAGGAGGCTGCATATTCAATTTCCTTCAACTCTCCTTCAGCCATTTTGATTATTGTTCTTACTATTGATTGTGCAAGGCCCAGATTTCCAAGGGAAAATATTATATTCATTGCCGTTGCGGAGAGAAAATCACCGGCAAGAAGAGCAGGTTTATCACCATATACCTGATTCGCCGTTGGTCTGGATCTTCTTATTTCGGTTCCGTCAACAACATCATCATGAAGGAGGCTTGCAGTATGAAGAATTTCTACTGAATAGGCCATAGGCATAATACTTTCGGGATCAACACCTACAGCCTCTCCTATCATCAGGACAAGTTTTGGTCTTAGGCGTTTTCCTCCCGATCCAAGGATATAACCTGCAATTTCTCCAGTAAGCCTGCTTGAGCTTAATGTGATATTTAGTAATCCATTTTCAAACTCTGCATTCATTCGGTGAAGCTATACCAGAGCAAACAGGCCATAGCAATTTAAAATGTTAGGGCACAATCACTCAGCTTTGTGATGAGTCAGATCCAATTCTGCTACGCATACACGGTTGGTTGTATTCTGTTTGAGAGGGAGGCCTGTATTGCTGAAGACCTTCAGCATCTGAATATTATCCTCCCATATGTATGCAATCATTTTTCTAAAGCCTATGTCTTGTGCTATTCCGAGAATATACTTCAATAAGAATGTCCCTATCCCTATATTCTGCCAGTTAGGATGAACCATGGCGGCAAATTCACAGACATCATCCATATTTTCTTTGATTTCACGTGCAATATGAGCCACGGCAATAATTCCTTCTTCCTTCAAGCTTGAATGCATAACTACAAGCGCCATGGAATTAATATAATCCGAACTTACAAGAGGTTGGGCCTGTTGATGATGCAAGGCTGAAACATTCCTTAAAAATCTGTAAAACTTGTCATTTCTGCTCATTGTATAAAAAAGATCCTGTATGCCCCTTTCGTCAGTTATCTTAATCGGGCGGACCATGAGTTTTTCTCCTCTCATGAAAAGTTCCCTTTCGTATTTCACTGGGTATGGAGCATTTTCCGGAGGTAAAAACTGGTCTTTGTAGACATAGTTTAAGCGTTTTGCCTCCTGTAAAAGCCATGTCCTGAATTTAGGATGTGCAATGGTTATTAAAGCCAATGCCCTTTCCCTGATGGATTTGCCAAAAAGATCGGCATGCCCGAATTCAGTCACGACATAATGTATATCAGCCTGTGTGGTAATAATTCCTATTTTATTATCTGTAAATTCAGGAACGATACGGGAAAATTTGCCGTCGCGCGAAGTTGATCTCAAGGCAATTATTCCTTTTCCCCCTTCACAGAGCATTGCGGTTCGGTTGAATGTTGCATGTCCAAGAGCCCCGAAATATCCGACATTATCACTCATGCCCACACATGACTGACCTGTAAGATCTATCTCAACAGCGCCGTTTATTGCTATCATTTTCTTGTGTGAAAGAATGTTCTGGGGATCTGTCGTATAGCTGAGGTTTTTCATCTCAACACTTGGATTGTCATTAACGAATTCAAATACTTTTGAAGTCCCTATACAGAGGCTGGCAACGGTTTTGCCGTTGTCGGTGTCTTTTTTAATGTTGGTTATTACGCCGTCATTCATGAGATTACAGATTTCATCAGTGATTATTTCCGAATGAACACCCAGATCTTTTTTATTTTTCAATGCCAGTAATGCGGAATTTGGGATCCGGCCGAATCCGACCTGAATAGTTGAACCATCATCAATCAGTTTTGCTATGTTCTCTCCGACTTTAAGCGTTTCGGAATCCTGGTCTTCCTGAGGTATTTCCAGAAGAGGCTCATCTTTTTCAATAATATAATCCACCTTGTTAATATGAACAAAACCATCACCAAAGGTCCGGGGCATGTAAGAATTCACCTGTGCGATAACAATATCTGATTTCTCTATTATAATTTTTGCCAGATCGACTGTTATCCCCAGGCTCATAAAACCCTGTTTGTCAGGCGGGCTGAGTTGAATGATAACGGTATTAATCCTGATATAGCCCCGAGAAAACAATTTGGTAAGCCCTATGGAAGAAAGCGGCATATGATCTGCGCTTCCTTCTTCGAAAGCAGAACTTACATTTGGAGATATAAAAAATGATTTCATCCTGAAACGGGAGCCGTATTCGCCCCCGAAATCTGAATATGCACTTAAAGGAATGGAAGTATATATCTCTACGTCGCTTAACTCTTTGTTTTCGAGTATAAGTTCTTTGACAAGATACTGAGGCTCACTGCATCCTGTTTCAATATACACCCTTGAACCTGGGCGGATTATATCCTTTATTTGTTTCGGAGAAACTTTTTTTCTCTCATATTCATCTTTCCACAAAATGGCCTCCTTAATCGCGCAAGATCATCTTAGCCGAGACTTGAATCAGGCAGTTACAGGCAGACTGTGCTTATTAAGTGTCTCCTGAATGACATTCCTGATCTTTTGAAGCAGGATGTCTTTATCCTCATCAGAATAGGCACTTGTGTCAATAGGATCACCGATTATGACTTTTAATATGCCGGGTCTTATCCTTATGGCGCTTTTGGGCAACAGACGGTAGCTGCCGATTATTGTAATCGGGATGATTGGTAATTTGGCTTTCAAGGCGAGGACCACGCCGCCTTTTTTAAATGACTGAAGAACGCCATCGGCACTGCGTGTTCCTTCGGCGAAGAAAAAGGCGCTGATTCCGTCCTTCAAATCTTTTATAGCTTTGTTTATTGTTTCCACCGCCTTTGCATGATTTGATCTATCAATAAAAATCATTCGTCCTAGCTTGGCTGCCCAGCCGAATATCGGAATTTTTGCAAGAGAACTTTTACCGATAAATCTAAGAGTTTGCGGTATTGCCAGTACTGCTGCCGGAGGGTCAAGATTGCTGGTATGATTTGATATGAAAACATAAGATTTTTCTCTGGCGAATTTTTCAAGCCCGATCACCTGTATTCTCACCCTGTTTGTCTTTAAGATCAGCCAGGACCAGACACACCCCAATTTGAAAGGAAGTTTGCCTGTTTTGCTAACCAAAGAAATAAATATTACGGGAATGCCCAGCAGAATCGTATAAATGACAGTAGTAACTGTTGTCCATAACCCCATTATGCCGTTAGAGGCTTTGTCAAAAAGATTGTTCATGGGTAACTATATTATGATAAGAACACTGTCCAATTCAACATTAAAAAACGTGCCATTGACACTACCGGGTAATGATTATATCAGGGCATAAAAGAATTCCGGAGGATGACTCATGCTCAATGAGGCGACAATAACCAGAGCTATACTTGATACTTATTTTCAGAAGCTAAAAAATGCTCTGGATATTGATGTGGCAATAGTCGGAGGAGGTCCCTCCGGTCTTGTTTGCGGATATTATCTTGCTAAAGCCGGTAAAAAAGTTGCCATGTTCGAGAGAAAACTTGCGGCAGGCGGTGGGATGTGGGGCGGGGGCATGATGTTCAATGAGATAGTAGTCCAGAATACCGCTAAAACTCTCATTGATGAATTCGATATAGATGCGAAAATGTACGAGGAAGGATATTATACGATTGACGCCGTTGAAGCAGTCTCGACCCTGATATATAAATCGGTCAAGGCTGGTCTTAAAATATTCAATCTGGTTTCGATGGAAGATGTTGTTTTTAAAAACGGTACAGTTACAGGACTAGTCATAAACTGGACACCTGTGGAACTTAATAAACTTCATGTAGACCCCCTGACTGTTCATTCAAAATATGTACTTGATGCAACTGGCCATCCGGCTGAGGTCGTCGGGGTACTTTTAAAAAAAATGGGAGTTAAACTCAACACACCAACCGGAGAAATGCTGGGTGAAAAATCAATGGATGCAGAACTGGGTGAAATTCATACTGTTGAAAATACACGCGAATGTTTTCCCGGACTTTTTGTTTCAGGAATGGCAGCAAATGCCGTTTATGGCGGATACAGAATGGGGCCTATATTCGGGGGCATGCTTTTGTCCGGCCAGAAGGCCGCTGCTTCAATAATGGAAAAGCTTTAATGACCTATAATACTGACCGCATAACAGATGCGAATATCAATCGCATAACAGAAGGGCTCCGAGTGGTGGAAGATATTTTTCGCTACAGCATTGTCTGCGGAGAAATTCAGCAGGGACTGAAAAATATGCGCCACAAACTTATAGCAACTGTTAACCGGGCTGCAGTGATTTCATCGAGGGAATCCATTGATGACGTTGGTTTTTCATCAACAGGTGCAAATGAATATGAAAGATCGGAACTGAGGGACATCGCCTCGGCAAACATTAAAAGAGCGGAGGAAGGACTTAGAGTTCTTGAGGAAGTGTATAAACTCGGGGAAAAAGACATATCATCGGTTATGAAAAAACTGAGATATGAATTGTATGATATAGAAAAAAAAGTCTGTGCAAAAATAAGTAAAAAATATCTGGGCAAAGGTCTTTACCTGGTGATTACCGATCCTGCTGCAGGTTATGAGAATATAGCAAAAATGGCAGTAAGAGCCTGCCTTCCTGCAATACAGATGAGGCAGAAAAAGGGATCTGACAGGGAATTGATGATGACTGCGTTCAAAATAAGAGAAATTACCAGGGGTTCAAAGACGTTCTTTATTGTTAATGACAGACTGGATATAGCCAGACTCTGCGAAGCCGACGGAGTTCATCTGGGTCAGGATGATATGGAACCTGAACAGGCAAGAGATTTCCTTGGCGAAAGTTTTCTTATAGGACTTTCAACACATAATCTTTCACAGGTTGTGGCGGCAGGTAATAAACCGATTGATTATATCGGGTTCGGACCTGTCTGGAAAACTTATTCTAAAGAAATACCTGACCCAGTTACAGGTGTTGATGTATTGAAAGAGGCAGTAAGAAAATCAAGTCATCCGGTTGTTGCCATAGGCGGAATAAACAGACATAATATGAGGGAGCTTTCCGGAACAGGATTAAACAATATCGCTGTTATAAGCGCGGTTCAGGATGCGAAGGATCCTTATGAGGAAATGTCATTCCTGAATACTTTTGGAGAAATCTCATGACATTATTACAGCAGGCTAAGAAAGGTATAGTAACGGATGAAATGGTGTCGGTTGCCAGGTATGAGGGGCTCAATCCTGAATATATAAGAGAAGGATTGGCAGAAGGCACGATAGTTATTCCAAAAAACCGTGGAAGAAACCTGGAATATATAAGAGGTATCGGCAAAGGGCTCAGGACAAAAATAAATGCCAATATCGGCTCTTCCCCATACCATATGAATATGAAAGAAGAACTTAGGAAACTTAAGGCAGCTGTTGCCTATGGCGCCGATGCCGTTATGGATCTGTCACTGGGGTGCAGTCTCAATTCAATAAGGAAAAAGATAATAAAGGCCTCTCCAGTAATGATCGGTACGGTACCTGTTTACCAGACCGCTTATGACCTGTCCCGGAAGAAAAAAGACATCACTGATATGACAATTAAAGATTTTCTCAAAACAATCGAATCCCAGGCTAAAGAAGGTGTCGATTTCATGACGATACACTCCGGCGTCAACTTGAATGCTTTAAATGCCCTTCAGCGACAGACGAGAGTACTTGATGTCGTCAGCAGAGGAGGAGCATTCATGGTTTCATGGATGAAGAAGAATTCCAAGGAATCACCGTTGTATGAATACTATGATGATATTTTGGATGTCCTGGCGGAATATGATGTCACCATATCCCTTGGAGACGGCATGAGGCCAGGCTCGATTGCAGATGCAACGGACCGCTCACAAATAACCGAACTTGTAACCCTGGGAGAACTTGCCCAACATGCCAGGGAAAAAGGCGTTCAGGCAATGATTGAAGGTCCGGGCCATGTACCTCTTAATATGGTTGAAGAAAATATCAGGCTTCAGAAATCTCTTTGCAAAGGGGCTCCGTTTTATGTCCTTGGTCCATTGGTGACTGATTGCGCAAGCGGTTATGACCACATAGCGGGTGCTATTGGGGGCGCCCTTGCCGCTTATATGGGTGCAAGTTTTTTATGCTATGTCACACCGGCTGAGCATCTGAGGTTGCCAACGGTTGAACATGTAGTTGAAGGCGTAATAGCATCCAAGATTGCAGCTCATGCCGCTGATCTTGCCAGAGGAATGAAATATGCGTGGGAGAGGGATATTGCCATGTCAAAAGCAAGAAAAGAGCTGGATTGGGAAACTCAGATTGAACTTTCATTCAACCCTGAAAACGCAAGAAAACTCAGGGAATCAAGCGAAATAGGCGATTCTGATGTATGTACCATGTGCGGTGAATTTTGTGCTATTAAAAGGATCAGAGAATCCGGTTTATAGGCAGGAGATTGCATGAAGCAGCCCATATTCCTCATCGTTACAGGATTAAGCGGTTCTGGAAAGTCCAGCGCAATGAAAGAGATCGAGGACGAGGGCTTTTTCTGCATGGACAATGTCCCTGTAGATATGCTTTCAAAACTTGTCGAAATATATGATTTTGCATCCCTGAATCTGTCGAGAGTTTGCTTTGGAGTCGATATCAGAGGTGGAGCGGATGTATTCGGTCAGATGGCGCAACAGGCAATTTTAGCAATGAAACAGACGATGCCAGTAACCAAACTTATTTTCATAGAATCAAAGACTGGGTCGATGTTGAACAGATTCAAGGAGACAAGAAGACGTCATCCCTTGAGTGATAATTATCCTAATCTGCTGGATGCCATTGAAGCCGAACGGGAAATTATGACTCCCATAAAAGATATGGCAGATTTTGTAATTGATTCTACAAACTTGAATGTGCATGAATTTGCCGGGCGCATAAAAGAAATAATAAAAAGGGTCACCGCTTCAAAAGGCATGTATGTTGAAGTAAGATCTTTTGGATTCAAAAAAGGCATTCCCCTTGATGCCGATATTGTCCTGGATGTCAGATATCTTCCAAACCCTCATTTTGTCGAAAATCTCATGAAAAAAACAGGGCTGGATCCAGAGGTTAAGGAATGGCTAAACTCACACAGGGTTTATGTGAATTTCATTAAGAAACTTAAAGGATTCATTTCTTTCATATTACCGTTATGCAAGAAAGAAGGAAGATCATATCTGAATATTGCAATAGGCTGCACCGGTGGCAGGCACCGGTCGGTTGCCATTGCCGAGGAAGTGGGACAACTTGTCGAGAAAGCAAAATTTAATTGCAAGGTTGTTCATCGAGAACTTTCACAGGGAGGGCTTTAATGGTCGGCATTCTTGTTGTTGCACATGGTAATCTTGCAGAGTCACTGATTGAAACCGCAGAGCTTATAGTAGGGCATATTGACGGGGTAAAAGCATGTTCCTTTTGTCAGGGGAGCGATGTGGAAAAACTCAGGAAAATGCTGAAAAATTCAATAAAAGAAGTAAATAATGGTGACGGGGTAATAATATTGACAGACATGTTCGGAGGCACTCCTTCCAATATAAGCCTTTCATTTCTCGAAGAAAAAATCGAGGTCATAACAGGTGTCAACCTCCCCATGTTAATCGGGGCAATAACAAAAAGAGAAAGCAGATCAATTGGTGAAATAGCGCAATTGTTAAAAGACAGCGGCAAGAGCAATATATACATAGCATCTGAAATACTGGCATCAACTGTGAAAAAGTGATGAATATTGTCATGATAAGGGTTGATGACAGGCTTATTCATGGCCAAATACTTGAGTCATGGCTACCTTATCTGAAAGCGCAATGCGTTGTAGTGGCAAATGATGCACTTGCTGAAGACCAGTTCCAGATGGCCATACTTTCAATGGCTGTACCTGAGAGAATTAAACTCAGAATGGTTAATGTTGACAGTGTGAAAGACCTTGTAGAAGATCCTGAACTTTCCGGTAAAACCACTTTGGTTATAGTATCTTCTGTTATGGATGCATACAGGATTGTTCAGAATGATGCTATTTCCTGGAAAATTAATCTGGGCAATATGCGATCATCTGAAGCGGATAAACAACTTATGTATTCATTCTGGGTGAACAGGGAAGATATAATTATGCTGAAAGAGATGCTGTCAAAAGGGGTATCAATAAACCTTCAGTCTGTTCCAAGGGAAAAAGAGATTGACATTAAGTATATACTCAATACTCTAGGAGAATGATTACATCCATCACAGCATCAGCATTTATTGGTGCATTGCTCTGGATGGACAGAGAGTATGCACTTCAGATACAGATAAGCAGACCTGTTGTTGTTTCTGTAATTCTCGGCCTGATCCTTGGCAATATTCATTTAGCCCTTATCGTTGGGATTTCACTTGAGATTATCGGACTTTATGCCCCGCCAGTTGGAGGGTACCTGCCATATGATGAAAATTTCTGTACCGTGGTTGCTTTGCCGGTAGCATCAGTTGCCGCCCAGACAATGGAAAATCTTCCTGCAGCAGGATTTGCGCTTGTTTTATGCCTCCCATCTCTTATTATCGGAAGAAAAATGAATACGTATATTATGAAGAGGAATGAAAATATCATTGAAAAACTCGGAGATGACTGGCAGAGCAGAATAGATTATCTTATGATTAAATCACTGTTGAAAATCTATATAACGGTACTCCTGATCACTGCCATTTGTATTTACTTATTATCAGCTATTGCATGGTTTATTATCCCATTGCTTCCCGAAAAAACCAAGATGGTGTTTTCATATATGCCGGTAATTTCAGTTATGATAGGCCTTGCAGGTCTTGTTGTCGGAAAACGTATGCATTCACGTTATTCATGGTCGAGTGCGTTCATACTCGGAATTTCGGCTGCAGTGCTATGGAAATTGGCGTCATAATGGTAGTCAGAGCTAAAATTTATTGGAGGACATCTTGAAAGAGTTCATATCTACTGCCATAAGCAATAGACAGGTTGCAGCAAATACTTATCTGTTAACCCTTGAATGCGGTATGGATTCATATCATCCAGGCCAGTTTATTATGTTGAAAGCACCGTCCCACGGGGCTTTTTTAAGAAGGCCGTTGGGAATAATGGAGCTTAAAGATGAAGTGCTTGTGTTGCTTTACAAAACAAGGGGGGAAGGCACCATAGCACTTTCCATGCTGAAGGAAGGCGAAACGGTTTCTGTTATAGGTCCTCTCGGAAACGGGTTTGATATTGATAGGGAAGGGCAGGTTGTTTATGTAGCAGGTGGAATAGGGCTTCCGCCGCTGGTATCACTGTATAACAGACTCAAAAAGGGCAAATTTATGATCGGAGCAAAATCCGATGAAGATATTCCTTTCGATTATATACCTGGCAAGGCTGAAATTGCTACTGAAGACGGATCAGTCGGTTATAAAGGAATGGTGACGGAACTACTGTCGGTCATGCATCTCAAAAACCCATCCGCAATTTATGCCTGCGGACCTCTGGCAATGCTGAAAGAAGTGGCCGCCATATCTAAAAATACGGGGATCCCCTGTCAGGTCTCCCTGGAAGAAAAGATGGCATGCGGTTTTGGGGTATGTTCAGGGTGTGTTGTAAAAACAGTATCAGGAAATAAAAGTGTGTGTGCAGCAGGTCCTGTTTTCAATGCAGAGGAAATCATATGGTGATGCAAGCTAATTTAAATGTTGATCTGGGGCGCGGCCTGATACTTAAAAATCCGGTTATGAATGCCTCAGGAACATTTGCATATGGTCAAGAATTTTCAAAGATTCTTGATCTGAATAAAATGGGAGGTATTGTAACCAAAGGGATTTCCTTTAAACCAAAAGAAGGAAATGCAACACCTCGGGTAGCCGAGACTGCCTCCGGTATGGTCAATGCAATAGGGCTTGAGAATGTGGGAATTGATTTGTTTCTTAAAGAGAAACTCCCTTTTCTAAAGAGGTTTGAGACCCCAGTCATTGTCAATTTTTTTGGAAATTCAGAGGAAGAATATGTACTTTTGGCAGAAATGTTGAGCATTGATGGTGTTGCAGCCCTTGAGATGAATGTCAGTTGTCCGAACGTAAAAATGGGTGGTATCCAGTTCGGCAGGGATCCCGAAGTTCTAGGAGAGCTTGTTGAAATAGTTCGGAGAAAGACTCAAAAACCACTGTTAGTAAAGCTATCCCCAATGTCCAGTGATATATGCAAAATGGCCGTCTCTGCCCAGGAGGCTGGAGCGGATGCCCTGACATGCATAAATACCATTCCGGCAATGGTGATTGATGAAGAAACAAAAAAGCCTATTCTTGGCAATATCACGGGGGGGTTGTCGGGCCCGGCTATAAAACCAGTAGCATTGAAAATCGTTTGGGATGTTTCAAGACAAGTCAGGATACCAATTATCGGGGCAGGGGGAATATCATCATATAAAGATGCCTTGCAGTTTTTCCTTGCAGGGGCATCAGCTGTTCAGATAGGAACGCAGCTTCTAGTCGAACCTTTCTGTCTGCCAGGTATAATTGAAGGCATATCAGGTTATTTATCTGGGCATAATATTAAAGACATTAGTGAAATAACCGGAAAGCTTGAAGTCTGATAATGTTAATCAACCAAGTAAATGATTTCCAGCATCAAGGAAAAAAATTCCATTTAAATTATAGTTTTAAACAAACAAATTGGTCCTGATCCATAAAATTCAACTAGTTAGAAAAGTGTATGTTTTTTGCATGTAATTAAATAAATTTATGTAAATTGTATGAATATTTGATAAACTTCCGAATTACAAAGTGATAAATTTTTAAAGAAGGAGCAGTTATGAAGAATCCAGTTGTGATAAAAATTTGTATTCTGGCTTTTATTATGGTTTTGGTGGGTGGGTTATCCAGCGGCTGTAAAAAATGGACAAATCCGGCAAATCTTTCAGACAATATAAGCCCAAACAGTCAGGATGCAAAAAATCCACAGACGGCTATGAATGTTGCAGGACACGGTCTGGTCGTATGGGAACAGTCCGATGGCCTCAATTCTCAGATTTATAAGGTTGAGTTTGTCAACGGCGCATGGACAAAAACCATGCTCACGGCACATATAAGCCCGGAAGGTGGCAATGCATATTTCCCGCGTGTCGCAATCAATGATAATGGTGATGCTGTTATAGTCTGGGTTCAGTATGACGGAGCGAATTATAGAATTTATATGAGCGAGAGGAAGAATTGGATATGGACCCATCCTCTTAACCTCTCCGATTCCATAAGTCCCGCAGGCACGGATGCCAATTATCCAAGGGTGGTTATGGATAATGAAGGAGATGCGGTTATAGTATGGCAGCAGTCTGACGGAACAGTATCCCAGGTATTCAAGTGTGAACGCATAAACGGTATATGGATGCGACCCTCGACACCGATTGTGAATATAAGTCCTGACGGACAGGATGCATATTATCCTGTTGTTGCAATGGATGAAACTGGGGATGCAGTAATTGCATGGGAACAGTTCGACGGGGCAAACTGGCAGATATTCAAGAGCGAACGCAGGAATGGCATATGGGCAAATCCCTTGAGTCTTGGAGACAATATAAGCCCCAATTCAGAAGATGCACATCATCCGCAGGTAGTTATGAACGCCTCAGGAGGAGCCATCATAACTTGGGAGCAAAATGATGGTTACAGGTGTCAGATATTCATAAGCATGCTTACAGACGGGGAATGGAAACATCCTGCAGATCTGACAGACAACATCAGCCCTGATGCGGGAAATGCGTATTATCCACAGGCTGCAATGAATGATAGTGGAAATGCTGTTATCACATGGGAACAGGAGTTGGACGACGGGATAGTGAGGATATACAAGAGTGAGCTGAGAAACAAAATATGGACATATCCAAGCAACATATTGGACAGTATAAGCCTTGCATCGACATCTGCGTGGCTGCCCCAGGTGGCAATGGACAACCAGGGAAATTCTATTATTGTATGGTATCAGTATGATTCACAAAATATTACTACAAGAAAATTCCAGATATTTAAGAGCGAATACCGCCCTGTTGCAGGTTTGTCGAATCAATTTATTCAGTGGTCAATACCACAGGTTCTGTCCGATAATATAAGCCCAGATAGACAGGATGCAATTGTCCCTCAGGTTTCAATGAGCGACAGCGGCAATGCGGCAATTGTATGGCAGCAGTCCGATGGGACGAATTCGCAGATATTCGAAAGTGAATACAGGGAAGTGCTGAATACATCAGGGTCATAGATTGTAAATATGGTTTTTGAAAAAAAGGCCGGCTTCTGCCGGCCTTTTTAATTTTTCGATATGAATGCTCTGGCATTGACAATTAGAAGATTCATGCGATACAGACGAAGGATATTCTAGGAGGTAATGATGGATTACAAGGATACACTTTGTCTGCCGCAGACTGATTTCCCAATGAAGGCAAGCCTTACAAAGAAAGAGCCTGAACTGCTGCAAAGATGGGAAGAAAGAATACTTTATCACAAGATTATCGAAAAATCCAAAGGCAGGAGCAAATTCATTCTTCATGATGGACCCCCTTATGCCAATGGCCATATACATCTCGGTACTGCCCTTAATAAGATATTGAAGGATATAATAGTCAAATCATATTTCATGATGGGATATGATACGTTCTACAAGCCAGGATGGGACTGCCACGGTTTGCCGATAGAGCATCAGGTCGAGATAAACCTGGAAAATAAAGCGGCGGAACTGACCAAACTTGATATAAGAAAAGAATGCAGGAAATATGCAGAAGAGTTCATAGACATACAAAGAGACGAGTTCAAAAGGCTGGGTGTTCTGGGACTATGGGAAGACCCTTACCTTACGATGAAAAATGAATACGAATCAACTATTGCTCATGAACTAGGGCGCTTTATTGAAGCAGGCTCGCTTTATAAAGCCAGGAAACCTGTATACTGGTGTGCAAAATGTAAAACTGCGCTTGCCGAAGCAGAGGTTGAATATCATGATCAGGTTACGTCGGCAATTTTTGTCAGATTCAAAATGGTATCTAATATTTCTGAAACCCTTTCGGAGCTTAAGGGTGAGAATGCCTATATTGTCATTTGGACTACCACTCCATGGACAATACCGGCTAATCTGGCGATAGCCCTGCACCCTGATATGGAGTATTCGGCTGTTAAGACTGATAAGTTCGATGTCCTTATCATGGCATCCGAACTGGTTGAAAACGTTATGAAGGCTGCAGGAATAAACGAATATAAGACTCTTGCGACATTCAATGGCGGTAAACTGGACGGCATGAAGGCCCGTCATCCGCTCTACGAACGTGATTCATTGATTATAAATGCACCTTTTGTAACTCTTGATACCGGCTCTGGATGCGTTCATATTGCTCCAGGCCATGGTGAAGAAGATTATGAAATAGGCAAACAATACGGTCTTGACGTTTATGCACCGGTGGATAATGACGGCAGGTTCACAAAAGAGGTGGAGGGGTTTGCAGGACAGTTTGTATTCGATGCAAATCCTAATGTGAACAAGGCGCTTGAGGAAAAAGGTGCGTTGCTGAATGAAGATAAATATTCACATTCCTATCCGTATTGCTGGCGCTGCAAGAGCGCAATCATATTCCGCTCGACATGGCAGTGGTTCATTTCCATGGAACATGAAGGGTTGCGTGAAAAAGCCCTGGCAGCCATCGACAAAGTACGCTGGATACCGGATTGGGGACGTGACAGGATATATAACATGATTTTGAACAGGCCTGACTGGTGCATATCCCGGCAGAGGGTGTGGGGAATTCCCATTCCGGTCTTTTACTGCAAAGCATGCGGTGAACTTCTGGTATCAGGTGAGGTCGCGGAAAATGTTGCAAAAATATTTGCAGAAGAAAGCTCGGATGCCTGGTTTGCTTTAAGCGCGGCTGAACTTCTGCCGAAAGGTACAAACTGTCCTGCATGTTCTGCAACGGAATTTGAAAAAGAACAGGACATTGTCGATGTATGGTTTGATTCAGGCGTGAGCTATGCGGCAGTATGTGAAAAAGATAAACGGATAGGCTCACCGGTTGACATGTATCTGGAAGGCTCAGATCAGCACAGGGGATGGTTCCATTCAACCCTGCTCTGCTCTGTGGGAACAAGAGGAGATGCCCCGTACCGTTCAGTTCTCACCCATGGGTTCGTTGTAGACGGTGAAGGCCGCAAGATGTCCAAATCGCTTGGCAACACAATAGCCCCGCAGGAAATAATAGATAAATACGGCGCAGAAGTTTTAAGGCTGTGGGTCAGCGCCCAAGACTACACCAATGATATACGCATCTCAAACGAAATAGTCGACCGGCTTGTCGAGACATACCGCAAGATCAGAAATACTGTAAGATTTATAATCGGTAACCTGTCTGATTTTAGCCCTGAAAATAATTCTGTTGCATATGACGATATGCTTGAACTTGACCGATATGCCCTTCATCTGATGCAGAACCTGATTGAAAAGGTCAGGAGGGCTTATGAAAATTTTGAGCCTTATGTTATATATCAGCAGGTTTATAATTTCTGTGTTGTGGACATGAGTGCTTTCTACCTCGATGTATTGAAGGACCGGCTCTATGTTTATAAAAGGGAAAGTGTGGACAGGCGTTCTGCGCAAACGGCACTTTTTACTATACTTTCCGGTCTTACAAAGCTTATTGCACCAGTGCTTTCATTCACTGCTGAAGAAATCTGGGATCACATGCCAGCCTTTGCAGACAAGGAAGAAAGTGTCCATCTTTCTGGAATGCCCAAAGTCGATGAAAGTATGAAAGACGAGGCTCTGGCTGGAAAGTGGGAGAAGATAATTGCACTCAGGCAGGAAGTGTCTAAGACAATGGAACAGGCAAGACGCGATAAAATTATCGGCCACCCGCTTGATGCCGTTGTTAAAATTACTGCTGACGGTGAAACTTTTGATTTTGTGGAGTCTTCAAGACACTTTCTCAAAGATGTGTTTATAGTATCCGAAGTCGAAGTCATAAAGGGTAACGGGCCGTTTATTGAAAGCGAAAACTTTAAACAGCTTGGAATTAAGGTCTTTAAATCAACAGGAGTCAAGTGCCCCCGATGCTGGAATTACAGCAAGGATATAGGCGCCGATAAAAATCATTTGGAGGTATGTGCACGATGCGCTTCTCAAATGACATGAAGTCGTATCTGAGATGGGGGCTTTTAATGCTGATCCCGCTTTACCTTGTGGATCAGATTACCAAATGGATCATTCTTACAAGAATGCAGATAGGAGAGAGCATGACCGTAATCCCAAACTATTTAGAGATAATCCATGTCAGAAACACGGGGGTTGCATTTGGTCTTTTACAGAACATACCTGATTCTTACAGGCTTGTGTTTTTCCTTACAGTAACAATTGTTGCTATAGCTGCAATATTCATCATTTTCAGACAGTCTAACGACAACTCGTCAATATTTAAGATAATTCTAAGCCTTATACTTGCAGGTGCTATAGGAAATCTGACGGACAGAATTGTTCATAATGAAGTGGTGGATTTTATTAATGTTCATGCGTTCACCTACCGGTGGCCAACGTTTAATGTTGCTGATATGTATATTTCAGTAGGAATGATAGGGTTGCTTCTTTACACGTTTATAGTTCCGCAGAAAAATAAAGGTAAGGTGAAAGCCAGCATTTGATAAAGTGCTGATAAATGTTCATACAGTGCGAATGAATCTGATCTGTCAGATTAAGCAGAATACATTCAAATCACAAACTGTTTCAAAAGATGACATTATTCCTGAAGGTCTGAAGCTGAACATTTTGCCTGTCTGTTTTATCAAAACATGTTCCCATCCCACTTTTTTTTAAAAGGGACTTTCCATATTATTAAAATGCGGATCAATTGTCAGGATAGTTTATTTTGTAATTTGATATGATTACATCCCTTGTTTTTGCTATCAGTTCAATGATGTTTTCCTGGCCATAGCCTGTGGTCTTTATGGGATCTCCAATCACGACCTCTATCGGACCTGGTTTGAAAACGAGGCTTTTCTTGGGAAGGGTTTTGCGGCTGCCATTTACTGTTACGGGGAGGATCGGCAGCCCTTTTTCTATTGCGGCTATAAAGCCTCCTTTCTTAAATTCTTGAATCTTACCGTCACTACTTCTCGTACCTTCTGCAAAAACCAATACGCTGGCACCTGCCGGCAGCCGGCTTATGCCTTCATTTATAGTCCTAATGGCATCTTTGGGATTAGACCTGTCAATAAAGATGTTTCTCGATGCATATAGAGCATAGCCGAAAAGAGGGGCTTTTTTCAGTTCTTTTTTAATAATCCATCTGAACTGAATTCCAAGTGTGGTTACCAGCGCCAGTATGTCGAATTCTGACTGATGGTTCGAGATGATTATATAGGACTGCCCCTTTTTAATCTTTTCTTTTCCTGAAATATGAGGGTGCACGTTCGTTACAATAAGCAGGGTATATGCCCAGAGTTTCGAAAGGCTGAATGCAAGGTTGCCTGTACTGCTCATTATGGCTGCAGCAGTAATGGGGATAAAGAGAATAATTGTGGCGATTATAGCCCAAAAGGAAAGCCATACGATTTTTAAAATATTAAACAAAGAGTAACGCATATAATTCCTCCCTGCTAATAAATCAACTATCTGACTGAACCTCGGATATTTTTATTATTTCATTTATAATCTCATCCTGCTGTATCTTATTTAACATGCCCGATGGTATTTTTTTAAGAAAAAACCATAACTTTTCACCATAATTCACTGTCTCAAGCAATCTCCCTGTAATGCTTGTCTGGGATGGTGTTATTTCTTTTATAACCCCCGGCAGTTTCTTAAGGTTCCGCACTGTCGGATATGCAGTAAGGCCAGTTATCATGGAATTATCGCCACCTTTGAAGATGGTCCTTACATCATTCTTGTAGATTACAACGGGCTTCCCGGCGGCAAAGGCTATACCGGCCTCTGCAACTGCCCCTTCATCCGGCACCCTTCCATTCATGTTAAGCACGAGACAATCACATCTTTTGACGATCTGGTAAACATCCAAGGCAAATATGGCCTTGTCCATATTTTTTCTGCTGCCGAGAATGTCAATATTAAGTGGCGTATTGATGAATCTTGTCACATACCGTTCGATTCCGTCCCTTTGTGGAAGAAAAGTAGTAAAACCAGCATCCTCAAGGACTTTTGCGATAGCAGCCATACCGGCGATTTCCTCAGGGCAGAAAAGAGGGCCTGAACAATATATATATTTCATAATAAATCACCTTCCTTTTTTCAATTCGTTGTAAAGTGCTTTAGCCATTCTCTGATTACAACGGTTTTCAGCCATTATTGCAGTTCCTCCCTTGTCGGGATTCTTTGTAATCAGGTTCTCCAGGATTTTTATAGCCTGATCCTTTTTACCTTTATATGATAGAAGCAATGCTTTTGAATACGGTATTTGGATAAAGTCTGGATACATTATTTCAGCTATATCCAGGGATGTAAGCACGTTTTCAACTGTAACGCCTGCCGCATTCATACCTTTTTCCGTAACCCATCCGCCGTTTGTTATCATTGGCGCCAGGGTTAATCCGAACCCGAAATAGTGATACTGAGAATTCTCACGCCAGAAGAAAAGGACCAGTTCGAAGAATGTCGAGAAGTGGCTTGCCTTTATAAAGATACTGGAAGTTTGGACTGACCTTCCGAGGCAGGCGTTGTACCAGTATTTTGCGGGTACGCTGTGAGGTGTCAATTTAACAGCTTTTTCTCCGTATACGATACCTTTTTTATAATATGGCAGGGCCTTGGAATCATGTTCCCCCATGCTGTCCCAGTATTCACCGACGCAATAGCTTGACCTGCATGCCCAATTTTGGAGAAGGCCGTTATTCGGATTTGCGTTTGCCCATCCTTCTGAAATTTTTTGGGCCTGGACGGCCTTTTCAATATCATAGCGGTTTGCCCAGAGTCTGGAGAATGTATCCCATCCGGGTTGATTTGAAGCAGGTTCGATGGTTTCTATGTAAGGCTGGGGAGAAATATCTTTTATCCAATTGCCGTATTTTGATACAATAGCCCCGAATGATTCCATGTTTGCTGCGGCATCTGCAAGCAGTTTCACAGCCAGTATGTTGTCCTTGTCCAATCCCCTGGCTTTTACGGCATACTTGACTGCATATCTGAACGATTCCATTTTATTGTTGCCGGACGTCCGCTTTCCCTTCAGGCAATAAACCCTTGAAAACCATAAATTAAGGTTGGTGCTGTCAGGATTATTCTTTTCTATTCCCTTGAGTGTGCTGATAAGCTGTTCGATGTTTTTCCCATCCCAATGCTTTTCCCATTGTAAACTGAATGTCTGCCATCCCGGGTCGTTTGCAGGAAAAGGCGGGTCCATGTCATATGGAGTGGAAAGGGCCTTTGCCGGGAAACACATAAGATCCATGAACATTAATACAGTTAATATTGAGCTATTTCTTTTTAAAAACGCAATCATCAAAAGTCCTCCCAAATAAAATATTCAAGATTTTCGTGATGCCACATTCAAACTAGCACTCTATCTCATATCTTCCTGGAATTGCCGCATACAGGCAGCATATCAGGACGATCGCACAACCAAATAAAGCCCTTAATGTAAGAGGCTCTTTAAAGAATATTACCCCAAGAAAAACGTTAAGTACAGGATTAAGAATGCTTATAAGCGAACCCTCAATTGCGCCTATAAATTTATATGCGTGCGTCATCTGGAGTTGGGCAACAGCTGCAATAATGCCGATGAGGACTAGTATAGCCCATGCTTCTGCTGAAAAGGTATAACCTTCCCTGTATGACGGGATCATAGCAAACATGAGCCCGAACAGGCATTGAGAAAACAGTATTGCCCTTGACGAATCGGTCTCATGAAGCTTCTTAATCGACAGGATGGCCCATCCTGAAAGAAGGCCTGCAAATAGAGCAATAAGATCCATTGCAGAGATGGATGATACGCCTTCAGACGGTATGACTATCAGATACAATCCTATGAAGGCTATGATTATTGCTATCCAGAGTCCGGTTGATACCGGCTTTTTGAAAATAAGGGGAGAAAGCATAGCCGCCCATATCGGATAGGTGAAAGTAAGAACGGTTGCTTTTGCCATCCCTATTTTGTTGATGGCATAGAAAAAAATACAAACAGCGACTCCGCCGAAAATTCCCCGGGAAACAAGCCATGAATAGTTGACAAATTTTAACGGGTATTTCTTTGAGAGGGAGAGACCAAAAATAATAAAGATGCAGACTGCAAACCGGATTTCCGAGGTCTTCCAGCCGCTCAATGAATACCGGCTGTTGGCATACCTTACAAATACGGCCATGATACTGAACAGAATTGAGGATGAAACCATCCACAATGAACCGCTTATTTCGTGAGATAGATGTTTTCTCATATGTCAAATTTAGATAATATAAGCATGATGGAGGTGTAAAGAATAATGCATGTTAAAGTAAAAAAAGGCATGGACCCTTTAATCTACATGGTTTCAGGTGGAAGCGGTGCGAGTGGAAATCAGATATTGAATACCGCATTAGCTCAATTTCCCGGATGCGTTGCACAGGTTGTCAATATCCCGTACATCCGTTCAAAAAAGGATGTGGATGATTTTATTAATAAAAGGTTTACACATGGTCACCCTGTGATTCACACGCTAGTGAATTCCGATGTAAGGGTATACCTCGCAAAAAGGTGCAGAGAGTTAGAAATACATGAAATCGACCTGATAGGTGATATCCTTAACCTGCTGGGAGAGATTCTTCATGAAAATCCGGTATGTAAGCCAGGCCTTTATCATGAACTGAATCAGGATTATTTCAGACGGGCGGAAGCTATAGAATTCACAATGTCTCATGACGACGGACAAAAGCCTGAAGAACTTACAAAGGCTGAAATTGTCATTACGGCAATTTCCCGGGCTGGGAAAACGCCTTTAAGCGTTTATCTTTCAATGCTTGGATGGAAGGTCGCCAATGTCCCGATCATTACGGGCAGCCCGATACCTGAAGAACTCTCGTTGGTGGAAAAGTCAAGAGTGTTCGGATTGTTAATAGATCCCGAAAGAGTGGTTTCACATCGACAGATGCGCAGGAAAAGTCTCGGCGCTGCCGATATGACGTCTTACACCAGCCTTTCAGGGATATTTGAAGAAATGGAGTATGCAAGAAGCATATTCAAAAAAAGAGGCTTCAGGGTCATTGACATAACAGATAAACCCGTCGAAACCATTGCCGAGGAAATTATCGGCCTGCTTACGAAAAGATTCAAAAAGAAAGCACATAGAAAGGAACATTTTTAAAATTTCATTCATTTCATAATACAAGCAGGATTCAGCATGCATGGACATCTTGGAAAATGAACAATATGTATTAGCAAAAACTATATTTATAATAAAGAACTCTTGATTTAACATGGTGCTTGCTGTATAGACTGAACGTTGATTCATTCTTCAATCATAATTTTCGGCTTTATTAGGAATGTTAATAAATTACTAACGCAGGAGGTAGTATGGTTAGGAGAATCAAAAAGGCAGGAGTTATCGGCTCAGGCATTATGGGTGGAGGAATAGCTGCCCTTCTGGCCGGTACTGGTGTGGATGTCCTGCTTCTGGACATCGTACCGTTCGACCTGAAGGATGAGGAGAAGAACGATCCCAAGGCCAGGAACAGGTTCGTACTCGCAGGCATGGAAGCTCTGCAGAAGGCAAAACCACCGTTATTGTTCCAGAAGACAGATCTGGCACGTATTACGATCGGTAACCTTACAGATGACTTTGATAAGCTTGCTGACTGTGACTGGATTATCGAGGTCGTTGTTGAGAACCTCAAAATCAAACAGGATCTTTTCAAGAGAATCGAGACCATCAGAAAACCGGACACAATCGTTTCATCAAACACATCCGGTATTCCTCTCAAGGACATGTCCGAAGGTCTCAGCAAGGGTTTCAAAGAGCACTTCCTGGGAACACATTTCTTTAATCCGGTTCGCTGGATGCACCTCCTTGAAATTATTCCCGGTGCAGATACAAAGAAGGAAGTACTCGACTTTGTAGCAGAGTTTGGTGAAATAAGATTTGGTAAGGGCATTGTCTGGGCGAAAGACACACCTAACTTCATCGGAAACCGGATCGGTATCCATGGTATAAGCCTTACAATCAACCAGATGCTTAAGGACGGGCTTACTATCCCTGAAGTTGATGCACTGTTCGGACCGGCACTTGGCCGGCCGAAGACCGCAATATTTGCCACAGCAGACCTTGTCGGTCTCGACACGATGACTCATGTTACACAGGGCACTTACGACAAGTGTGTTGATGACGAGGAAAGGGATGTATTCATAGTTCCTCAGTTCATTAAAAACATGCTTGAGAAGAAGCTTCTTGGAAACAAAACAAAAGCTGGTTTCTATAAGAAAGACAAGACACCAGAAGGCAAGAGGGTCAAACTCGTAATCGATGCCAAAACTGGCGAATACAGTGAAGCCGGAAAGCCAACATTCCCATGCCTTGATGCAGCTAAGGCCGCCAAGTCTCTGCCGGATAAATTAAAGGCTGTTGTTTACGGAGACGACAATGGTGCCAAGTTCGCATGGAAAGTCGTTGCGGGCGCATTCATTTATTCTGCGAACAGAATCCCCGAAATATCCGATACGGTTGTTGAAATCGACAACGCGATGAAATGGGGATACAACTGGGAACTCGGTCCATTCGAATCATGGGATGCAATCGGAGTCGAAAAATCAGTTGCCAAGATGAAGGCCGAGGGAATGAAAATTCCGGCGAATGTCGAGAAGATGATGGCAGCCGGCGCCAAATCATTCTATAAGCTGGAAAAAGGCAAAAAGATGTACTTTGATTTTGCCTCTGGTAAATACAAAGCAGTCAAGGTTAATCCGACAGCAATCGACCTGGCAGCTCTGAAAGCAGAAAAGAAAGTTGTCAAAACATCACCATCAGCATCCCTGATAGACCTAGGCGACGGCGTGTTCTGCCTTGAGTTCCATTCAAAGATGAATGCCATCAACAAGACGATGGTCGACTTCATGGCTGAAGCCGGTGATTATGTAAATGAGAATGGTGTAGGCATGGTGATCGGAAACCAGGCAGGAGGCATGCCCGGCGCATTCTCGGCAGGCGGGGACCTTGCTTATATGCTTGGACTTGCAAGAGAAGGCAAGTTTGATGAGATAGACAATTTCATAAAGAATGTTCATACAGGGATCATGGGGCTTCGCTATGCACCGTTCCCCGTTGTTGCAGCTCCTTACGGGCTGGCACTCGGCGGCGGCTGCGAAGTATGCCTCTCAGCAGACAGAATTGTTGCCCATATGGACCTGGTAATGGGCCTTGTTGAAATTGGAGCAGGACTTGTTCCTGCCGGTTGCGGCATGATCAATCTCTGGAGAAAGACAATCACATCGAAACCGGAAATTTCAAAGATTACAGACTTTGGCGGATTCTTCCTCGAAGCGTTCATGTGCGTGGCAATGGCAAAGACAACGATGTCGGCACAGGAAGCAAGGGCAAGGGGCTTCCTCTCGGCTCAAGACCGTATTGTCATGAATCGTGACAACCTTATCGGCGAGGCGAAGAAAGAGGTTCTCAGGATGGTGGAAGACGGTTATGCACCTCCGCTCAAGAAGAAGATACCTGTGTTCGGAAAAGAAGCACAGGGTATGGTCTGGGCTGAAATGCTGAACCTTAAACTCGGTTGGAAGATAACACCGCATATGGAACTGATATCCAAGAAGATAGCAGTCTGCATGTCAGGCGGCGATGTACCGTCAGGTACACTGGTCAGCGAAGAATACCTCCAGAAGCTAGAGAGAGAGGCATTTGTTGAGCTGTGGAAGACGGAGAACACGCAGAAGATGGCCGAGAACATCATGACCACCGGCAAGCCTTTGTTCTTGTAGGCTGGAAACGGAAGGACAGGAGGATTAACAATGAGAGAAGCTTATATAGTTCAGGCAGTTAGGACACCCGGTTGCAGAAGGGCCCGCGGCGCTTTCAATCAGACCAGGCCGGAAGATCTTCTCAAAACGGCCCTGCAGGGCCTTATGGAGAGGGCGGGCGTTGACAAGAAGGAAGTGGAAGATGTTCTTGTCGGTTGCGCATTCCCGGAAGCAGAGCAGGGACTCAATGTAGGAAGAATAGTAGCACAGATGGCAGGATTCCCTGATGATACATGCGGCGCAGTTGTCAACAGATTCTGTTCGTCAGGCATTGAAGCCATTGCGCTTCAGACCGCACGCATTCAGGCAGGCTGGTGTGATGTGGCAATAGGTGCAGGGCTCGAGTCAATGTCAATAGTCCCCATGGGTGGAAACCTTCCAAGGCCGGACCCGGAATGGGCAAAGGTAAACCCTGATGTCTACATATCAATGGGCATTACAGCCGAAAACGTTGCACAGCGCTATGACGTAACAAGAGAAGCACAGGATCAATTCGCAGTTTCATCAAACATGAAGGCAGCCGAAGCACAGAAAAAAGGCCTTTTCACAGAAATAGTTCCTACGCCGGCAGTGAAATATGTCGAAAAGGGCAGCGATTGGATAAAGTCAGTTTCGATGCAGACATTTGACGACGGAGTGCGCGGCGATACAACAATGGAAGGGCTTGCCAAACTGAAGCCGGCATTCTCGAATGCAAATCCGTGGGTCAAGAACTGCGGGACGGTTACGGCAGGCAACTCTTCTCAGACGACAGACGGCTCGGCTGCAACGCTTGTGATGAGCGGTGAAGCCGTTAAAAGGCTTGGCGTTAAGCCGATTGCAAAGATCATTGCATACGCAGTTGCCGGTTGCAGGGCTGATGAAATGGGTGTCGGACCAAAGTATGCCATTCCGAAGGCGCTCAAAATTGCTGGCCTTACAATTGATGACATGAAGAAAAACGGCATATTCGAGCTTAACGAAGCGTTTGCATCCCAGGCAATATATTGTGCCCGCGAGCTTGGCATAGGTGACGAGCAGTACTGGTCACATGAGAGCGACAAGAGGATTGTAAACATCAATGGCGGCGCAATTGCACTGGGACATCCGCTGGGCTGCACAGGCGCAAAACTGACTGCAACGCTGATGGCTAACATGCAGAGGCTTGGCAAGAAATATGGTATTGTGTCCATGTGTATAGGCGGTGGAATGGGTGCCGCTGCTGTATTCGAACTCTGCTAGATTGTTTTAGAATAAAAAAAAAAGGCCGCCATCCGGCGGCTTTTTTTTTACTATATAAGAGCTTAGTTCTAATCAGTTTGAGATACGGGTTTCTTTTTATCCTTTCCTGCATCAGGACCTTTTCCAATCAACCGGATCTTGTGCTTCTGTGGGGAAGACTAGTTACCCTCATCCATTGTTTTAACTCGGCTTGTTTGATACAGGATAAAATATGAATAGAGGGATCTGGTATGCAATCGGCGCTTATTTCATATGGGGTTTTATACCCGTCTACATCAAGCAGCTGGGCAATGTACCGGCACCCCAACTTCTGAGCCACAGGATTATATGGTCCTTTGTATGCCTGGTTATGGTCATCTTCTTTACCGGACGGACAGCGGCTGTCACAAATTCCTTTACCGATAATCGAATTCTCAGGGTGTATTTTTTAGCGGCACTGTTGATCGGCATAAACTGGTTTACCTATGTATGGTCGGTCGGTGAGGGATTTATAGTTGAAGCCAGCCTGGGCTATTTTATAAATCCGCTTATCAGCGTTCTCCTTGGGGTGTTTTTTCTCAGGGAAAAACTTCGCATATGGCAATGGGTTCCAATTTTTATAGCCGGAGCCGGTGTCGCCTTCCTGACATTCGCCTATGGGAAAATACCATGGATAGCCCTTGTGCTTGGCTTTTCTTTCGGATTTTACGGGATGGTCAAGAAAAAAGGCGTGCTTGGATCGCTTCATGGCCTTACGCTTGAAACAGGGATTCTTCTGTTGCCGGCAATTTTGTATATCTTCTATATGGAATCTGCGGGCAGGGGAGTAGTTTTTCAGGCAGGGATTTCCACTGTGCTGCTGCTGATGGGTGCAGGGGTTATTACCGTTGTACCGCTGCTAATGTTCGCTTCAGCCGTAAAAAGAATCCCGCTTAGCTTGATTGGAATTCTTCAGTACATCGCGCCGACCCTTCAATTTCTGGTGGGAGTGATCATGTATAAAGAGCCATTTAGCGTTTCAAAGCTGATAGGCTTCGGAATAATATGGTTTGCCCTTATTGCCTTCGGCATTGAAAGCTGGCTGCATCATCAGGCACAGACGGTTGTCACTGAAATCGAATAAGGGTGGAATTCATGAGCGGTGAATGGATACTGCGCTTAAAATTACATGGAGATAACTTGGTCCTGTTTGAGGGATAATATTGTACAGGTAAACCAAGAATGGTACATTAATTACATGACGCTATATTTTGTTCATAAACTCCGTATTAATCATGAAATAAGCGATAGACTTCTTAGATCAAATAATTTAAAATTATACTTCTGATTCTATTTGAGCATTTGATTACTACTAAAAAATATATGCTGAGGGGGTTTAATTCTATGAAAAAATGTGCTCTTGTTTTATTTGCATTACTGTTCCTTCCTCTTTTTTCTCAGGCAAGTGATTGGAAAACTTATCCCTATACCGATCCGAATTCAAAAATAGTATTCCCGAAAGACGAAGGCTCTCATAGTATTATATTCCCGACGGGCCTTGAGTGGTGGTATGTGGTAATACATGCCGTAGGAGAAACGACCGGAGACAAATACTCAATCCTGGTGACGCATTTCAATAATCAGTTCAGGTTCTTTACCGTCACCAACGTTACCCAGAAGACACATTTGAGCGGAACGACCCTAGGCCTGGTGAATTCAAAGGCCGGTTACCTCGATGTTACACAGGTTACCCAATACGGTACCGACTTTATGAGATGCAAAAAAGATCAAAGCGGGAACCTTGTTCCGTTTGAATATGAATTCGAAACGAACCATTCGGATATGCACATCAAGGGGGAATTGGTGTCGTTAAAACCTCCGATGCTGGTTGGCGGGACAGGCTATGTTCCGATCGGTTCCAGCGGATATAGCTGGTACTATTCACTCACCAGGCTTCAGCTTAATGCCGTTTTAACTTATGGAGGTATAACCGAAAACATAAGCGGCCTGGGATGGATGGACCATCAATATGGTAATTTCCTGGTTTCGCCGGTGGAATTTTACAGGTTGTTTGAAACATATGAATGGTTCTGCGTGCAGCTTGACGATGGTTCGGACATCCTGATAAGCAATATTTTTGACCGGAATCATAACCTCCCATACGGGGGGACTTACGGCGGAATTCAATATTTTTCTCCAGACGGGATCACGCTTCCCGGCCTTACTTCGATATTTACCAGGACAGGCTACTGGCAGGACCCCGCAAGCAAAAATTACATGTCCATGGGGTGGACTCTTGATGTGCCTGAAATCAATCTGAAATTGACTCTCACCCCTGAGTTCAAGAACCAGATGGTCACCTTCCCGTTAAACGGCGATTTCTGGGAGGGAAGCATTTCCGCATCCGGAACCTTGGGAAATGTTGCAGTGTCCGGAAGGGCGTACGGGGAGCTCATGCATCATTATGAAATACCCAGGCTTTCCGTAACAGTGGATAACTATCCTTTAAAAGCGGCATATAGAACGAGTGAAGTGATAAATGTCGGCTGGAAAGTATTGAACCCTGACCAGGGAAATCCTCTGTCATATGATGTTGAACTGGTTGCGGCAGACCTCAAGATTCCGGTAGCGAAAGGTGTCAAGGCCAACAAGATTGCGTTCACCCTGGGAGATACGGTCCCCGAGGGAAGCAAGATCGATATTTTCAGAATTAAAGTGACCGCATCTTCACTTGATAAAGTTATTCAGGGCAGTGCCTCTTCGCCTTACCTGATGAAAAAATTCTGGTAGAGAGGCCGCAAACTAGGAACTTTTTTAAGTCAACCGGGAGGGTGTAGTATTTATGAAAAAATGCAGTCTGATTTTAATTGTATTGTTGTTTTTTCCGCTTATTTCTCATGCATATGATTTGAAAGACTATCCGTTTACCGACCCCGGAAAGATAGCATCGCTGGCCAGAGATGGAGTCGTGCAGCCGGAAAGTTATCATCAGAGGTATCGCAGGGCGGAATATTTCTCGGACAAACCGTTTTATCAATGGTGGTATTTTGCAGTTAAAGACCACAAAAATAACCGTTACTTCGCATTTGACTACAGTATGTCGGCCTGCGCAAAAGATCTGACCAACGAGGGCTCATATGTCTTGTTTGCAATGGTCGATAAGGTGAATGGGAAAAACTTCCAGAAAATCGAGCGCTATCCATTGGAAAATTTCAAGGCGGAGCGGGATTTCGATATTACGATCAAGAATAATCAGGATGTCGATTTTGAGATTAAAGTGATTAACGACGACACCTATCATGTGCGCGGAAAAATGAGGAACCCTTCAAGCGTCTGGTTCGCGGACGGATGCGCTCCGGGCATATATATTGAGTGGGACTTGGTTATATACAGGAATTACGGCTGGTATGGACAACAGGATATTCAGAATATCGCGAAGAGTGTGGGCCTTATAAACTGGAACACCTATGCCCATGATTCAGAGGCTGAAGGATACATCAAGGTCGGCGATACCACTTATATTATAGAAAGAAATGAAAATTTCCGCGCCTATTGCGATGAAAACTGGGGTGTGAATTTCCCGGAAGGGAATCCGTCAATCGATTTCCCATGGGGATGGTATCATGTCAATGTACCCAATTCAGACCCTAAAAAGGACCTCTCGATTATAGCCGGCATTGGAAGGCATAATCTTGCCACAGCCCTGGAAACCGGGGATAATCCGACTCAATTAAGCATTCCGGGCATAGGCAAATTCGCTGATATCAGGCTTAACAGCGATACGCATATCGGGGTGAGAAGCATTGTCATGTCACCGAATTCCGTTGAGGACATCCTGCAGCCCGGATTCGTTACGACAAATGACGGAATTGTTAAAATTTACAAGATAGAGCGGGACAACTGGGCCGTCTATACAGATTCACTCGGCTCCGCGAAAATTCCTCTTAACCAGAAGATAACCATTGAGACTTCAAATTATAAAACCGTAATGGATTTCCGATCTGAGATCGGAGACTACAACAGGCTGCTGTTTCCCCATGAAGACTATATCTTCAGCGATTTCGAGGCGCTTGGGGTGAATGTTCATGTTGTCGTTTCCCGTCTGACGGAAAAGACGGTATACCTGAACTGGGACTTGCTTCACAAATATCCGATAAAAGTAAAGGTCTATGAGACCATCCGCGATTTCTGGTCTGACGACGGTGGACTTGAATACGGGTATAATGTCAACGAGTAGAATAATAAACAGTGCCTGATCAGGTTCAGGGCGGAATATTAATCGGATAACGTCTCAGGCTGGTTTGTCTTTCTTGTATACTTTTTGAATTTTGTCCACTCCGTCCCTGTACATCCTGAATATTCCGAGGGAGATGCCCAGGACAAGCATACCCAGCATGAAGGCCGGTTCGGTGTTGAAATTAACATCTATCCACCGTCCGACGAACATGAATACGAAAGAAGAAATAACTATTACGAAACCCCATGCGCTGATCTTCAGGACATTATTCATGGTTTTTCTGTCTTTATCGTCTTTGAAGAGCTTCTTCATAATTATCCCCTTTCACTAATCTTAGGGGCGGGATATGAATCCCGTCCCATATGGCTCTATATCAGTTTACAAGAGTCCTTACAGACTCAATCACCGGGGCCGTGAACAGGGCAACCAGCACAGCGTAAAGTGCGAATGATCCGACCGCCTCGCTGAGATACATTTTCGGATATCTGTACTTCAAGGATACTATTGTCAGTCCGCCCATGATAAGGCAGCCGAGATTGAAATAAGGGAAGCTCCCGTCGCCGGAGATTGCGTTTGCCGCGAAGGCGAAAGTTGCTGTGATTAATACGACGAATACCGATACGATCAATGTCTGCATTGTCCTTTTCATTTTTTACCCTCCCTTAATTTGCGTTTCTTTACATTATTCCTTAGGAAGAACCGTGCCAGTTTTTGATATTTAATAAAAAAAGCCCTTAACATAATGAAATTGCGTAACATATCATGGTTGCTAAATGAATTTGCAATGTTGTAAAGGCAAGCTTTACTGATCGATTCTTTTAAAAAAGTATGCGCCGGTTAAAAGAAACGTTTAATCGCAACAAAAAAATGAACGATTTAATCTTTTCAGGGTGGAACCGTGACAGTCATTTTAAATATTACCTGTTCTTTAATTTGAAGAAGGATACGACTTGGGGTATTATTTGCCACAGAGATCAAGTTGGATGAATTGGAGGATTTCATGGAACTTCTCAAAAATCCGGTGCTTATATGGTTTATTCTCGGGGCTATACTCTGTCTCGTGGAGCTTGCGCTTCCCGGGCTGATCATCTTTTTCTTCGGACTCGGAGCTATGCTGACTGCTGTACTCCTCTGGATATTTCCTCTGTCCCTTTCATCTCAACTGCTGGCATTCCTCGTGCTTTCACTGGCGCTGCTTCTCCTGCTCAGAAAGAAATTCAGCGGGATCTTCGTAGGGAGAAACAGGACTCCGGGGACTTCCGATGAATACCTAGAGGGATATGTAGGCATGAAAGCAGTCGTTATACAGGAGATCAGGCCGGGGATTGCGGGTAAGGTGGAGTTCAGGGGCAGTTCATGGCCCGCCGTATCGGAGCTGGCCATTCCCGTTGGTGAAAACGTGGAAATAGCAGGCAGGGATAACATTACTCTGAAGGTCAAGCCGCTTAACAATAAATAAGGGAGGTAATATGTCAGTTCCGACCGTTATACTTTCTATAATTATCATTCTTGTCGTAATTATCCTGGGCTGGGGTATACGGATTGTCCCGCAGAAAACAGCTTATGTGGTTGAAAGGCTGGGGAAATACTTTGCAACATGGGATGCGGGCCTTCATGTGCTCATCCCTTTTATAGACAAGGTCGCCTACAGGCATTCACTTAAGGAAGCGGCAATAGACGTGCCGCCGCAATCGTGCATCACAAGGGACAACATAGCAATAGAGGTTGACGGAGTGCTTTATCTGCAGATAGTCTCAGCGGAGAAGGCGAGCTACGGCATTTCAAACCTTCTATTCGCATCCATCCAGCTCGCGCAGACGACCATGCGCTCGCAGATAGGCCAGATAGAACTGGACAAGACATTTGAAGAACGGGAAAAAATAAACGCTGCTGTTGTGGACGCGCTGGACAAGGCTTCCGAACCCTGGGGTGTGAAGGTCATCCGTTATGAAATCAAGAATATTCAGCCGCCTCAGAGCATCAAGGACGCCATGGAAAAGCAGATGAGAGCCGAACGCGAGAAGCGGGCCGTCATAGCCGAGTCCGAGGGCGCGATGCAGGCTAAGATCAACGTGGCCGAAGGCGACAAGAGAGAGTTCATACTGAAGTCAGAGGGTGAGAAGCAGAAGCGCATCAACGAGGCCGAGGGAAGGGCGGCGGAGATCAAGCTTGTTGCAGAGGCGACCGCCACCGGGATAAGGGAAATTGCCAAATCCATAGGTGAGGCGAACGGACTGCAGGCGGTTAATCTTCGCGTGGCCGAACAGTTCGTGAACGCATTTGCAGGGCTTGCCAAGACCAACAACTCGATGATAATACCGGCAAATCTCTCCGACATGGCCGGGCTTATTGCAACGGCAATGACGGTGATAAAGCCGGATATCCAGAAATAAGATCAAGGTATGGGCTGCCGCCGGGGCGTCCTGTTTCGCAAGCTGTCAGGCGGCCTGCAGGTATTATGGGTGTGACAGGAAAAGCGTGTTTTTAAGCCATGCGGCTTAAGCCTTCTTCTTGATAATAATATTTTCAGTTGATACACTCTCTGTGATCACCTGATAAGGAGAGACGCAAATGATAGTCGTTCTGGTCTTCATACATGTTAAAAAGGGTTCGGAAGAATTGTTCAGGCAGGCTTCCGTCGAGAACGCAAAAAGCAGCCTCAATGAGCCGGGGTTTCTGAGGTTCGACATAATACAGCAGGAAGATGATCCTTCGAAGTTCGTATTCTGCGAAATATACAGGGATGCCGGTGTACCTGTAAAGCACAAGGAAAGCCAGCATTACCTCAAATGGCGCGGCATCGTTGACGGCATAATGGAAGAGACCCGCTACAGCATCAAGTATACCAATGTATATCCGGCCGATTCCGAAGTCTAAGTTTGAAATGCATATTGACTGCAACCGTGGTTATAGTAAGTGACTTGATGCCCGGTCTATGATAAAAAATTTCAGGGGTATTTGTGAAGGTAATTGAGGTTCTGAGAGAGTCCAAAATCACATTCAGTTTCGAGTTTTTTCCTCCCAAGACTCAGCCGGGCTGGGAAAAACTTTTTAACACGATATCCGAATTGAAAGACCTGAAGCCGTCCTGGGTGAGCGTGACCTACGGAGCAGGCGGATCGACTCGTGAAAACACGCATGAGCTCGTTATCAGGATCAAAAACGAAATAGGGCTGATGGTTGTCTCCCACTTAACATGCGTCAATACGGGAAGGGATGAGATAAGAAAGATACTCAGGACTTATAATGATGCGGGTGTTCAGAACATACTTGCATTAAGGGGCGACCCTCCTGTGGGCCAGGTTTGGGAAACGCCTGGCGACGGGTTCCGGTATGCCGCTGAACTGATCGGATTCATAAAGAAGGATTATCCGGGAATGTGTGTTGGCGCGGCGGGATTTCCCGAAGGCCATCCTGCAACGCCCAACAGGCTACTCGAGATGGATTATCTCAAGGCCAAAGTTGATGCAGGAGCCGATTACATCATCACACAGCTCTTTTTCGACAACAGGGATTTTTATGATTTCAGGGAGCGCTGCGAACTTGCCGGCATTAAGGTGCCTGTGATTGCAGGCATAATGCCGGTTCTGAACAGGAACAGCATGGCGAGGATAGCCGAGAAGGCGGAAGGGGCCAGGATTCCGGCCCGGCTTCAGAAATCTGTGCTGCGGGCCGAAAACGACCACTATGCTGAAAAGGTCGGTATCCACTGGGCGACGGAGCAGGTAAGGGACCTGATTGATAACGGTGTAAAAGGCGTGCATTTCTACACGCTCAATGCGGCACGGGCAACGCTGAAGATATATGAACAGCTGGGCGTCAGCAGCTCGACACGATTCTCGGACTGAAAATAATCAGGAGGAAACAATGATAAATTCCAGGAATGAAGACGGCATAATAATAGCCGCTTTTGAAAACGGAAAGGGCAACACGATCACCCTCGATACGGTTAAGGCCCTCGGTGAAATAGTGAAAAATGCGAATACCGACGATGCCGTAAAAGGGATTGTCCTTACAGGCACGGGCAAGGTGATGTCTTCGGGTTTCGACCTGCCGATGTTTCTCTCGCTTAAAGACCTTGATGAGGTGGTGGCATTTTTTGACATTGAGGAGCCTGTACTGCTTGACCTCTTCATGTGCAAAAAGCCGGTCATTGCTGCAATAAACGGCCATGCCGTTGCAGCCGGGATGATATTCTCGATGGCCTGCGATTACCGTATAATGGCTGATAATCCCAAGATAAAGTTCGGCATGAGCGAGATCAAGATAGGTCTGCCTCTCTCTGTGGTGCAGGCCGGGGTCGTGAGGTTCGGCCTCAACAGCGATAAAACATACCGTGATGTAATGTATTTCGGCGAGATGATGGACCCGTCGCAGGCCCAGATCATAGGGGCAGTCGACGAAATTGTACCTGCCGACCGTGTTGTGGCAAGGGCAAAGGAAATAGTGTCAAGGTTTATCGACAACCCGGGCAGGGCGTTCATCAAAATCAAGGAAGGGCTGAAAAAACCTGCCGCGGATGCAATACAGGCAAGGCTTGACAGAAACGACTGGCAGCAGAGCCTCAACTGCTTTTTTGACCCGCAGGTGCGCTCGGCGCTCGAATTCGTAATGAAGATGATGGGATAAAGGAGAATACATATGGAACTGGATAAGGCAATTGCCGAAAGAAGAAGCGTCAGGAAGTATACGGATTATGTGGTCACGGATGATGAGCTCAGGCAGATACTTGAAGCGGCCAGGCTTTCGCAGTCCTGGGCGAATACACAGGTCTGGGAGTTTGTAATCATCAGGGACAGGGAGCGGATTCAGAAGGTTGTCGGGACCTTCTCGGAGAAAAACCCGGCCATAAAAGGGGCCCTCAACGCCTCGGTGCTGATAGTGGCCTGTGCAAAAACCGGTGTGTCAGGAGGCTATGGCGGCAAGGATATGACCAAGCACAAGGAGTGGTTCATGTTCGACCTGGGCATGGCGGTACAGAACCTGTGCCTAAAGGCGCATGAAACAGGGCTGGGCACGGTGGTTGTTGGCCTGATGGACCACGACGCATGCAAAAAGATAGTAGAGCTTCCCGACGGCTACGAGGTTGTCGCCGTGTTGCCTGTCGGCAAACCCGAAGCCCTGCGCGGCTCTCCTGGCAGGAAGGAGCTTGCAGACATGACCCACCTGGAAAGGTTCGGAGAAAAATTCTGAATGGAGTATAAACAGGGGGGCATTGATTTTGAATTCATATGAAGCGTTCATGAAAAAATATTTCATTTTTTTGATGTTCTCCTGGTTCATCGCCGTTCCGGCCCCGGCCAATGCCGGGGAAGCTCGGGCAGAGAATTTCATCATGTTCAAGCTCGGGTACATGAACCCTGCAATAAAGATAGACAACCCGCACGGCGATAAAATCAGCATAGACCCGGGTGCATACTATGAACTCTCTTACACCAGGAGGATCGGTGTATTCGGGGTCAGGGGCGCCCTGGGGTATGCATATAATTCCTGCGAGGAGTCCGTAGAATATGAAAACGGTCTTAAGGAATTACATAAGGTAGACCTTTATTCGGTGAACGCACCGGTCACATTCATGTATATTTACAGCTCGGGGAAATTTGATTTTTATGCAGGCGCCGGCCCCGGTTTGTATTACAGGAAAATAAAGCTCTATTATTCAAACAGGTCATATGAGGAATCTACAAAATCCAGTTCTTTCAATGTAGGTGCGCAGGGCCTTATCGGCATGGATTTCAGGATAGTCAAAAACCTGGCTGCAGGCATTGATTTGGAATGTAATTTATTCAGAGTCAAGTTTGACAATGATTATTCCGATAATAATACTGCAGGTGAGTTAAATCCATCACTCAGTATCAGCTATTCATTTTAACGGAGAAAAAATGCCATACGACGAAGGGCTTGCGCAGAGGATCAGGGAAATTCTTGTTGATTACCGGGGCATTGTAGAAAAGAAGATGTTCGGTGGCATGGCCTTTATGCTAAATGGCAACATGCTCTGCGGCATAATCGGCGAGGATTTCATAGCCAGACTGGGGCCGGGCAATTATGAAATCTACCTCGAAAAGGCCCATACTAGGAAGTTCGATCTGACCGGCAAGCCCATGAAGGGTTTTGTCGTTGTCAGCCCCAAAGGATACGAGGACGACAGCGACCTTTCATTCTGGATAAAGACCTGCATCAGCTTTGCCACCTCCCTGCCTTCAAAATAACCCTGAATGATCAGGAAAATAGCAGCCGATTCGATTGATATTATTGAACCGATGTGGGTTTCACTCAATGAAATGCACAAGGCGTTCGACAGGAGAATCGGGCTGCCGGTAAGGACTACCACATGGCCGGAGCGGAAGAAACAGCTGATCGGCAAATCCGGTTTCAAGGCCAATATTGAACTCATTTATGAGAAGGGCGAACTTTGCGGATACTGCTATTCCACAATCGACAGACAAGATATCGGGGAGATAGAATCCCTGTTCATTGACGAGCGCTTCCGCTGCATGGGATGCGGAAAGCTGCTTGTAGAATCGGCCCTGGGCTTCTTTGAAGAAAACAAGGCCGCAGACATTAGGATATGGGTTCATCCGGCCAATACCAGGGCCATGTCATTCTACTGGCAGTTCGGCTTTGGAAGTGAACCATATATGAAAAGGCTGTCAGCAGGATCCCTCAGGGATTCCGGTTAGCGCGCTGCTTCAGTCCAGGCCTACCCATTCCGATGAAGGGCCTGTCAGCACAAAGGGCGCCGGGTTGACCCAGCCGCCGCCCAGGGCCATATAGCCGCCGCATATATAGAGATTGCCGTTGATTTTCCGTGCTTCATCGTGCATGGATTTGACCGTGCCTGAATTGAAGTCATGATAAACAAGGTGTATCGAGTTTCTTCCGTCCCTGCCAAGTGTGGTCGGGCCGACATGCGTTCTGAATTTTCTGATCCTGAGGGTTTTGGGGCTACCCGATGATCTGTCAGTGAACATGTTGTATCCGTAGCCGGATGAAGACGATTCCGGCATGAAGGCCTTTCCCTCCCAGTGCGTCCTGAGCGTGACGCCGCCGGTAGGGAAGACATGGTGTGTAAACAGCTCGCTTGCCTTGCCCTGTACTCCGCCGGGCAGCACCATGGCAGAGAACTCACCCTTCAGCGACGAAAAATCAGGCTCCTCGGCCGCATAGAAAAGCTGCATGCAGTCCCTGCGGGACAGCTTGGAGACATTGCCGGCAGTTGCCTTTGCCGGGTCCATACCGAGTATGTCTTTCATGGTCCGGCCATCGGGATATTTACTCCCTGCCTGTATGATATTGATTAGAGTAAGAGCAATGTTTGCCCCGAGCGTCGAACCGGCCACTAATAAAGCCTTTTTCAATAAACTCATTACATGCCTCCCTTATTTGAATTACCGCTATGGAAATTTACCGATATGGAAATAATAATCCCATCCTGGTCCGATGGCAACAGCAAAAAAGATTTGCAGGCCTTATGGCATACAATCGGCATTTAGTAATTCATCAGGCACGAGATCAGATAACAGGCAGGTCCTTAAAACTGATGAATGCTATGAGCCGAGAATATCGAACAGTTCAAGGGCGCTGCTTGCAGCAAGCTCGGTGCCTATACCGTGTCCGCCCGCTTCGGCGCAGCTGTAGTAAAGTCCGTCGACAGGGCTCACGACTGATGGCCTCTTGTCATGTACCTGATCAATGGTCTGCCCGACCCCGACGATCGCGCCGTCTTCGCCCGCATAGGCATCGACTAGCTGCGGAGTATCCATTTTTTCCCACAGCACTTTGCCTTTCGCTTCAGGATAGGCGCTGTAAAAGGTATTGCGAAGCGTATCGAGCCAGGGGCTGAAGTCCCGGGTCCTCACACCGCTCAGCGTTTTGACGCATGCCCCCAGACAGATGAGCTGTTTGTCGTTGTCAGGGCCAAGCGCCGGATCGAAGTTGGTCGGTGTCACGATCATTGCAGGCACCTTCGCGGGAACGGCGGACATGTCCTTTGGCGCATCAGCATTTTTTGTCAGCGAATCGACGTCCGGAATGTACATCCTGAGATGCTCGTCCGTAATCCTCTCCTTAAGGCCCACCTTCAGCATAATGCATGAATCGGAATAGACAAGGTTTTCAACTTTCTTCACATATTCTTCCGGGAAATGTGTGCGGCCCGCCAGCTTGTCTACGGTTATCCTGATATCGGCATTGCTGATGATTACAGGTGCATACAGCTTTGTCCCGTCTTTCATGCATACGCCGGATGCAGCCTTGTCCTTTATGATGATCCTGCTCACTTCGGCGTTGAGCCTTATATCGCCTCCGTGTTTCTCGATTACGGACACATATGCCCCGGGGATGCCTATGCATCCGCCTTTCGGGTATGCGGTCGAACGGGTTGCAAGAACATCCCTGAAGCATTTGATGAATTCGGCCGCACTGGCTGTTTCGAACCTCACACAGAAATACTGTTCTACCATCGAGCTTATGAAGGCGTGGACCGACGGATGGGTCGAAAAGTTGTTTATCCAGTTCCTGACAGGGACATACCAGAGTTCGTCGATCTCGCTGTCCGTGATCGTATGGGCTTTCATGAAGAGGTTAACAAGATTGGTCTGTTCTCCGGCCGGAAGGGAGTTCAGCATGTTCTGCTGAGAGTATCTCCTGACCTCCGCACCGATCTGCTGGGTGGATTTTCTTACGGAGACCCAGTCTATCGCGCCGGCGGCACCGGTCATCAACAGCACTTCTTCAAGAGGGCCCTTTTCGCCGAGCCCGAACAGGTGGACACCGAGATCCAGGAGGAAGCCCTTGTGGGTATAGGAGGTGCACCTCCCGCCGATGATAGGGTTTTTATCGACTATGAGCACCTTTCTGCCGGAATGCGCCAGAAGCGCTCCTACTGCGGCTCCGCCGATTCCTGTCCCTATGATTATTGCATCGAACCTTTCCATTGCACCTTCCCCTTTCCCGAAACTGAACTATATTAAAAAAGCTTATCAAGGACCTGAAAAATTGTTTTTCCCCTCAAATGAACACCTGTTTTCCCCCCGGTGCCGGTGAGGGGGTCGAAATCTTATCACATAAAGCGCATTGCTTTTTTTTTACGGAATCACAGGCAGCACGAGCTTCGACGGGTGGGCCTCATCATGATAAATCACCTGATATGCCTTCACCATGGCGGAAGTGGTGCCGTTGTCATCCCCTGTGTTGAGGTTTCTTCCGTATTCAGGGAAATTAGACGAAGCCAGCTGCAGTCTTATCCTGTGCCCCTTCTTGAGGAGGACGCTGGTCGAGCCTATAAGCATCTCGAACCTGTAAACCTTTCCGTTTTCCAGGAGTTCCGGCTTATCGAATGAGTTGCGGTACTTCGCCCTTATCACTGCGGCCTGGATGTTGAGGGACTTCCCGTCAGGATGGACATCGGTCAGCTTTGCTGCAAAGTCGGTGTCTTTCGCAGACGAAGATGCGTAGAAGACTAGCTTCACCGGCCCGGTGATATTCATGTCCGTTTCTAACGGCGCTGTCGTGTAGATCAGGACATCCCTGCGCGATTCGACCGTTTTCTGGTCATATGGCCCTGCCTTGAGATTGCCGTATATCGAGGTGCCGCCGACCGAAGGAACGGGGTCGGCCGGATCGTATTCGTAATTGTCAGAATTCTCGCTGCCGGGAATTGTCTTCGAGAGCTTTCCTACACCATCCAGGCCGTTTGAATTGCCGTCGCTGTGAAGATAATAGTCTTCATATTTAACGTTTTTGGGCGGCCACTCTTTTTCCGTCGTCCATGTGTTGGCCCCCATGGTGAATATCCTTACCGGCCCTTTCGTCAGGATGCCGTTGTCCTTTCCCTTGAGCCAGTAGTCGAACCAGTCGATCACCAGTTTATACTGTTTTATAAACGATGCGGTCTTGCCGAAATCGGCGTCCGTGAACTTGGATTTCATGGTATGGGTCCAGGGGCCGACCATTAGGATGCTCAATTTCGCTTCCACGCTTCCGCTTTCATTTCTCATGCGGTTGAAATCATTCAGGGCCAGATCCAGATAATAGTCGTACCAGCCTTCGATAATCATGGCAGGAACAGTAATCTGCTGCACCCTGTTATCAACGCGTATCCTGTCCCAGTAGGGCCCTGGAACCGGATGGTTTATCCAGTCGTTGTAGGCCGGGATGTTCTCGCCCAGCGAATCATCCGCCTTTATGAGCGGGAGCGTGGAGACGGCCTTGTTCCAGTCGATGCCCTCGATGCTCCTTCCCCTGCGCGGGGCGTTTTCATAAAACCATGCCAGCACATCGGTGATCCTGAAGATGCTGTAGTATATCCAGCGCGGGTAGACATCCTGGCTCGTGTTTATGGGAACCATGGCCTTGAGATACTTGCTTGAATTGGGGGAAAGGAGCCACTGTGTTGACCCCCAGTAGGATGCGCCGATGGTCCCGACCTTGCCGGTGCTCCATTCCCTTGTGCCTGCCCACTCGACAGTATCATAACCGTCGGCCGCCTCGTATATGTAAGGGTAGAAGTCGCCCTCGGAGTCAAAGCGTCCCCTCACGTCCTGTACCAGAAAGGCATATCCCTGGGATGTGAAGATTCTGGCTATCGTGTCATACCCATGGCTTTTATTCTGTCTGCCGTACATGGTCCTTATAAGCACGACCGGGTATTTGCCTGCCTTATCCGGCATATAGAGGTCTGTCGCCAGCTTCACGCCGTCTCTCATGGGTATCATGACGCCTTCGGTGACCTTGACCTTGAATTGGGGTTTGGGAAGCCCCATGTACCATGCTACAATGTCCATCTTGTTGCACCCTGTGAAAATAAGGCATGAGACTATGAATGCTGCAATGACAATCAGAAGGCCGAGAGGTTTTTCAGATATCTTCATTGGCGTTCACCACCTTTGATTTTGTAAAAATATTAAGGCTCATCTCCCGGTTATGTCAATGATTAGCTGATAACCTGTTAAGCTGATAAGTAGATTCAAAAGCTTCTAAGATTTTTGCTTAACAGCTCAACAGCTTACTAGCTTAGCAGCTATCCTGCACCGCAGTGAGGAGCCGAGGAAGCGAATATAATGGAGTTATACATGGGGTAAGAACAAATTTTAGCTACACGAAAATTGACGCATCGAAGATGCGCCCGAAGGGTGAGGGCCGTCAATAGCCCGAATCAAAGCAGACCGAGGAGCGACGAAGTTGAGAAGTGAGGCGTACTTCTAGCATACGCCGCAGTGACGAGATGGGGAGTGACGCAGAGATGCAGATAATCATCGTTAATTTTGTTCTTCAATAAAGATGATGTCTCTTCGCCTTCGCTGCGCTCGACTTGAGGAGCGGAACAGGATGTTCGTGATCCCATTTTCGCGGAGGCCAGGAGGAAGCGACTATAACGAAGCTGTACATGGGGTTAGAACAAAGCAGACCGAGGAGCGACAAAGTCGAGAAGTGAGGCGTACATTGCCGTACGCCGCAATGACGAGCCGAGGAAGCGACAAAGGTATGCAAAGTTACAACACCCTTTATCAGAACTTGCCGTGTCTCCCCTCGCCGGATTTATATCGGTCTACACCTTCCAACAGCTCGCCCGAATTGATCGAATCCATACCGCGTTTGAACTCGTTCTTCATGGCTTCTTCATAAGGCAGGTCAAACGATTCATACATCGAGAGCCTGTCGTTCTTCATGCAGGTCTGCGGGTGCTTTGCTATCTCCGTCGCAAGCTCCATCGCAGCTTCAAGAGCCTTGCCCTCCGGCACCACCCTGTTTGCAAGGCCGAATGCCAGCGCCTCTTCAGCGCTGACTGGCCTTCCTGTAAGCACCATGTCTAGCGCCCGGCCCTGGCCGATTATGCGGGCCAGTCTTACCGTACCGCCGTCGATGAGGGGCACGCCCCACCTGCGGCAGAACACGCCGAACACAGCGCTCTGCTCGGCAACGCGCATGTCGCACCATATGGCAAGCTCGAGCCCGCCAGCCACTGCATAACCCGCAACTGCTGCTATAACAGGCTTGCTGAGCCTTAAACGGGTTGGGCCGAGAGGGGCCGAGCCTTCTGGCTCCAGCCTGTTGAAGATTCCGGAAGAAAGCGCTTTCAAATCCGCGCCAGCGCTGAAATGACCGTACTCGCCGAAGAGTACAGCGACCTTCAGGTCAGTGTCGTTTTCAAAGCTGACGAACGCGTCATAAAGAAGCTCGGCGGTTTCGCGGTCGATGGCATTGCGCTCTTTCAAACGGTCTATAGTCACAACAAATACATCACCTTGTTTCTCGGTACGAACTTTCATGTGTATTTCCTCCGCTTATTGTTGGCTAATAAATATTGTACAAATTAGAATATAAACATTCTTGAGTAAACTGTTTTGATAGATTTATATGGGATTCAAGGAAGGGGATATTGCACAAAAGCTGGTTTTCCGTAGCCTGACACTATCTTGTCCCTTGATAAAATGCCGGGCGGTAAAGATGAAAGATGACTGTCATATGAGGCCTGTAACTGTAATGTTCAGGGATTTGACAACAATTAAGCAACCTCACAAGATATCACCCTTCATTTTAATATTTAATTTTTTCCACAAAGGCGTAACAGAAATATTGAAATATAACTGTGATTGCGCTTACCATGATTTCAACCTGAATTGATTACAAAAAATAACAGGAGGAGCAGAAATGAAGCTTGCCCGGAATATAACAATCGCATTTTCTCTGGTATGCATTTTTACCCTTAACGCCTGGGGTGCTCAACAGCGCCCGATAAATGTTGATTATGAATATGGGACGCTCAAAGAGGTTGTTGTCGGAGTCCCGTTCAATATCTACCCTGATCTCAACGTTGCGAAATGGGCCATGGAAACCATAAAAATATTACCTGAGGCAGAGGCCCGGAAAGGCATGGCAAGATCCGGAAAGGACTCGATTGAAATCGGAAAGTTTCAGGTCATGGAAAAAGAGAATAAAGAGCTTATTGCCATACTGGAAAAGAACGGCGTGAAGGTCTGGCGGCCGGAAATCCTCACAAGGAAGAGAGTTGTTGAAAATTATGGCGATGAGTTTGTACGTCTGGCGGGCGTATCGCAGCAATATACCCGTGACCCTGTCATAGTTATCGGCAATAACGTTATTGAGAACACGATGGGGTCGCTTTACCGGAGGGCCGACATTCTAGGGCTCGTTAACCTTCTTAAAGACCGGGTGATGAACTCCAATGCCAAGTGGGCAGCCATGCCTGCAATTGACTACTCCCTTATGTTCAAGGGTAACGATTTCGACAAAACAGGGTTCCCTGTAATAGAAGGCGGCGATGTTATAGTTCTTGGCAAAAAAATATTTGTAGGCACATCGCTCAATAGCTCCACTGGTTCAAGCGAACTGGGCTACCTCTGGCTGAAAAAATACCTTGAGCCTCAAGGGTATGATGTCGAAAGAGTACGGCTTCCGGAAGACATACTTCACCTGGATGTCGCCCTTTCGGTTCCACGGCCCGGGTTGATAATTATCTGCCCGGAAGTATTTCTCGACGGGATACCTTCATATTTCAAAGGATGGAAACGGATCAAAGTCAACAGGGAGGAAACCCGCTACCTTGCAGTCAACGGATTGCCGATCGATAAAAACCGTTACATCCTGGGATACAACGATAACTTCAACTGGAAATCGCTTAAAAAAGCCCTGGAGGAAAACGGCATAACTGTCTACCCGGTATATTTTGCTGCACATAATGAGGACGGGGGCTCCATACGCTGCAGTACGCTCCCCTTTATCAGGGAGGTTAAAAAATGAGTTCGAATAGTGTTACCCATTAAAAGGCACTGGGGAACAACAGGACACGCCGGGAACTGATTAGTTTATCAGTCGTATCTCGTATGGTCATCAACTTCTCATTGTTGAACCATAACGTACGACGGATAATTGGTTGGATGGTGAATACAGACAGGATAAACATTTTCAACAGAAGGGCGCAAAAGCTTATACCGGCTAATATAGACTTTGCGAACCGGAATATATTTGCTTCAAAATACAGGCAGCTCTAGCTAAAAAACGCTTCGGGACAACTCAGGGACGCTCATGAAAATAGGGACAACTCAGGGACGCTCATGAAAATATGATTAATTGTTGTCCAGCTATAGAAAGATGATTAGTGCAAGAATGGAGCCTCGAAGGGATGCTGATGATATTATGACAGCATCCGACGGTTCAATAATCAATCCCCAGATAAGAACAGATCATGCGGTTCAGTTCGCCGATGAATGCGCCTTTGTCGAATTCGTCGCGCCTTTCCATGATGAGCCAGTGGCAGGACATCTTGATCACGAAGACAACCAGTTCTGAAGAGAGGGCCGGGTTTTCATATTTTCCGGGGTATTCAGCAGTCATCCTTTCTTCGATCGTCTTTGAATACAGCTTCTCGTTCGAGCGGATAATCTTCTGTATGTGCGGCGGGTAGAGGACGTCTTCGTCAAGTATTTTGTGGAGTTCGGGATCGCGCTCGTTTACCTCGATAGCCGTCTCGATGGCAACGGTTATGATTTCCTTGAGGCTCATTCCCGGACGGATCTTTCCGGACAGTATTTCGGGTCCGGACGCCATGTGCCTTTCGAGCAGGGCCACCAGTATTGCGTCCTTGTTCGGAAAATACTGGTAAAGCGAGCCTATTGAGACTCCGGCGCGCTCGGCAATGCGGTTGGTGGTGGTCCTGACGTAACCCAGGCCTGTGAAAACCTGAGCAGACGCCTCGAGTATTGCCTCACATGTATTTATCGACCGCGGCTGGGCAGGCTTTTTTCGCGGGTTCAGCAGTTTGCCGCCTTTCATGATATGGCTCCTTTCAATGCGAGTAGACAATCGCACATGTTTGAATAATCATCCCATAATATGAGCTGTTGCTCACATTCATGCAACTTAAAAAGGAGAGGCCATGAAAAGTACGGGTTTTAAAAAGAGAAAATGGGTGACATTGCTTATGGCCCTGAGCTTCATAGGGCTTCCGGTATCAGGCGCGATGCTTCATCTGGCCAGGCATGCCTTGGCTGCGGAATCAATACATATCTGGATGATCACTCACAACTCGCTCGGACTTGTTTTCCTGATAACGGGCTGTATGCATATCGTCTTCAATTTCAAAGCGGTCAGGCGTTATTAGTGCAAATATAAATACAAATCTCTGCTCCCGGATGGTATATGAAAAGCGCATTTGAAACCGTGTGGCGTCAGCAGAAGCATGCGCTGTTTAAGACGGTACAAACTGATGTTTCAAAATTCAGTATCGGGAGGCTGTCATGGCATTAAGATTTGGCATTATAGGCTGCGGACAGGTAAGCCGCGTAGGCCATGGGCCGGCGATAGCGGTGGACAGCCGCGCAACAATAGAGGCCGTTGCCGACCCGGATGAAGGCAACCGTACATCGTTCGCTCGGAAGTTCAAGGCGAACCGTGTTTTCAAAGACTACCGGGAAATGCTTTCGAATGCCGGTCTCGACGCGGTGGTCATAGCTTCCCCTCCCTGGCTGCACAGGCAGATGTTCGAAGACTGCATAGCCGCATGCGTGCATATACTCTGCGAAAAGCCCCTGGCAACGACAGTCGAAGACTGCATGCGCATGACAGAGATCTCGAAGACGACAGACAGGATTATCCAGATCTGCCACTCCAAGCGGTTTGAAACCGGATTCCAGAAGATAAAGGAAATGTGCGAAAGCGGCTCCCTGGGCAGGATATACCAGATGAGTCTGGACTGGCATTATTATATCCCTGACTTTACACAGGGCTTTTTGAGAAAGACGCTCGACTTCTTCAAAAAGGCAGGGATCGATTTCGAAAAAAAATACGGCGTCTGGCGCTATTTCGATGAACGCACCGGCGGTGGAGATTTCTTCGACCACGGGCCGCACTACATAGACCTGATGAGGTTTTTCTTTGGCGAAATAGAAAGCGTCTACGCCAAGACCGGCTTTTCATATCCGGGCCGCAAATTCGAAGACCAGGCAATAGCGGTTTTCACGCTATCGAACGGGGCGCTGGCCGTTATTGAAAAAAGCTGCCTGGCGATCGGAAGGCCGGAGGGCTATGAAAAGGGGATGATAAACGCCGAGAAGGCGCGCGTCCGTTTCGAAGCCTTCCAGGAATATGAGCACAGGCCCATGAAGCTGGGCGTTTACAGGCATCTGAACATGATACCGGACGTATTCACACCTGTCTTTCTTCCCAGGGGGATAAGCAATACCCTTTATTTCCGGCAGATGAGGCACTTCATAGACAGGCTCACCGGCTGCGACAGCATCAAAAGAGATTTCACCGGCAAATGGGCCGCTGAAACCGAGGACGCGGCAATAGCAGTTGCGTGGACCCTGGCAGCGTATCGCTCGTCAAGGGAGGGCCGCGAAATAAGGAGATCTGAACTGTTCGAGTAAGCGGTCAGGACCGGCCCCATTGATACGGGATTGTGGGCACTGCATTTTTCATAAGGCACTTGGAAATACGATTTGAAGAAAAAGTGAATAAAGTGACCAGGAAATTTCAAGCTCAGGTTTCAATGATGTATTTTAGATCATGATGCGAATGAAGCACATGATGCGTGACATAAATAGAAATTCAGCCGTACGGGGGAAGAATGAAATTCCTGCTGATAATAAGCCACGACGAACATTTCAGGCCGACGGAAGGACTTGTTGAAGAAATCTTCAGATGGATGGATGAGATGATGGAACGCGGAATCATGGTACATGGGAATCCATTGCGGCCTGCTGAAGAGGCAAAAACCGTCCGGGTCCGCAATGGAAAGCTCAGGGCTGTAAACGGACCTTCGACACGTGCAAAAGAAAAAATCTCAGCCTATGTATTGATAGATTGCCGTGACATGGATGAAGCCGTGAAGATAGCATTATCGCACCCGATGGCAAAGGCTGCTGTGGTTGAAGTTCGTCCGGTATGGGAAGAGCTTGCGGGCTCAGGTAAGGGATAGAAAAGCAAGGGATATGTCATGGAATGCAGAAAAGAGAGAAACATGGAGAAATGCATCTGTTCAACAGAGCCGTGCAGCAGGAAAGGCATATGCTGCGAATGCATCGAGCATCATCTGAAGATTAGGAAGCTTCCCGCCTGCTGTTTTCCGGGAGATGAAGAAAAATCGCACAACCGCTCTTTCGAACATTTCGCGGAACTCGTCACCAGGGGGAGGATTTAGAGAAACTTTTGTGCGCCGCCTTTTGAGCGTCATAACACAAGGGAAGGGAGGCTCGATGAAGGGGAAAATAAAAGTCTCCGTTTCAATCTTTCTGGCAGGGTTGTGGGTCAATGCATGCGAATTCTTGAGGAACAGTGTCCTGCTCAAAAGCTACTGGACCGGCCATTATGAATCACTTGGCATGGTCTTCCCGTCAAAACCCGTAAACGGCATGGTGTGGGTCACCTGGGGATTCGTGTTCGCTGTCGCGGTCTACCTGATATCACGAAGATACGGCCTTGTCATGACCGCGATAATAAGCTGGATCATGGCTTTCGTACTGATGTGGCTCGTCATCTGGAATCTTGGAGTGCTGCCCGTATCCATCCTTGCATATGCGATTCCGTTCAGCCTTCTGGAGGCGTTCGTGGCGGCATTCATCTGCGTAAAGGCAGGCCCCGGGCGGCAAGGCGGATAAGGTCCTTTTAAACGGCATTGCGGATAACGACTTGCGCACATCTAAAAAACACAGTGGTTCACGCTTGAAAATTCAAATGGCCTGAGATAATGTTCGGCCCATGATCGAATACACAACGACAATCGAAGTGGCAGGCATTACTTCAAATCAGATAATCGATTTTATGATCACATGCACGGATGCTGAATATAATAACTGGTGGCCGGGAACCCATATAACATTTCATGAACTTGATCACAAACCTGGCAACATAGGAAGTCTGGTATATTTTGATGAATTTGTCGGCCCTATAAGACTTAAATTTCATGCCGTCATCTCCGACTATATTCCCGATAAAATGATCGGATGGCAGATGAAGAAACTGATCCTGCTGCCTGCAAAGCTTGTCCTGCAGACGGAACAGAAAAATAATGATGTTATCCTGAAGCATTCTCTTTTAATCGGCTTCAAAGGAATCCTTTCGGTACTGGATCCAATAATAAAATTGTTTATTCCGAGGAACCTGGAATCTGAACTGAACGAACATGCCCGGCACGAGTTCGGAATACTTCCCGAGATACTCAGATCAACAAGGAACAGGGACCGGAATCCAGGGAACAATGAGAAATAATTAACTTGTGAAAAGAAAGTTATACGGTTCACTTCAGCATATAATATATTGGCAGAAAAATGGGAAAGAACTCCACGAAATTCAATAAGATTTTTGGCAGCGGCCCAATCGCGCTGATGATCAGCCTTGTTCTTTTTTTTATTGCAGTCTGGCTCAACAGGCGTTTTGATCTACCCTGTATATCGAACAACCGGCTTCTCCTGAACTCGATATTCATTGTTTCTATTTTGATAACGCTGGCCATGATTGTCTGGAGCGTTAAATCGCTGCCCGCTGCCGACAGGGGCAACAGGCTCATCACCACCGGCGCATTCAAATATTTCCGTCATCCTCTGTACGCCGCATTTCTGTCGGTATTCGACTTTGGACTGGCTGTCTATCTAAACAGCTTCATATTTATCCTTTGGGCTGCGCTTTTGCACCCGGTATGGCACTTCATGGTAAAATATGAAGAAAGAATGATGATTGACATTTTCGGGGAGACATACGTTGAGTATCAGAAGAATACGGGCCGTTTCCTGCCCAAACTGACAAAAGGCGCCCGGTCCTGATCCAAGGCAAGCTTGCTTGAATTACAAGGAACATTTATATGCAAGCTGTGTCTGTCTTTGAAATTGATAAATAAACTATCTGCAATGAACCTCAATATGATTAATTAATATTGTCAAAGGAGCGTTATATGAAGAAAAATTTCCTCCGGGCTTGTGCGGTATTGCTGGCGGCTTCGATGTCAGTCGGTTTGACCGTTCATGCCGAACCTGTAAAGAAAAACCCGAAACCTTCAGCCGCAGTCATGGAACTGCTCCGCCAGGGCAGCTATTATTACCTTAAGGACAACTTCGCCACAGCAGTCATCCCATACAGCAAAGCCCTGGAAATGGAAAAAGCCAATCCCACCCTTGACAGGCGTTCATGGAGGATACTGGTTGACAACCTGGGCATGGCCTACGGGATTTCCGGCGATCTCAAGAAGGCGAAGGAGACATTCGAATACGGGCTTTCGAGAGATGGAGAGTATCCGATGTTCTACTACAACCTGGCATGTGCTTATGCTGAGATGAACGATATGGAGAATGCGATTTCATTCTTGAGAAAAGCATACAGGTACAAAAATAACATGATGGCCGGCGAAACCTTTCCGGACCCCGCCGTGGACGACTCATTCAAGCGTTTCATGCAAAACGGCCGCTTTCTCGCTTCATTAAAAGAAATGCAATCCGGCGGCAGATGAGCATATGCTGAAGGATAATCAGGGATATTTGGCCTTGGTCCATGTAGATTTGAATAATGAAGCGTGACCGCCCAATTTCTTCCTTTACTTGAGTTCCCGGGCCTCACGGTGATAGGCAGATTCGAACTTGTGGACCTGCATGAGACTGTCGTGCACGCAACTGAAATCAGGAGCAGCCTGTTCCGAAGCGTCTTTCAGCGCAAGGGCCAGCCATGTCCATGCACTGGCCGCCTCATTCATGGCAGCATGAAGACCTCGGGCTTTAACCTCGGGACAGCAGGCTTCAGCCTCTTTCAGGAAGTCCGCATACATTAGCCGGAAACCTCCGCCCCCGGTGCCCCTGCGCTCTATGACCTGATAAGCGAAGCGGGCGGTCCACTTCCAGTCGGATAGGTCGGGCCATACCCGGTCAAGTTCTCCCATCCATTTTTCAAGACCCGCTAGGCCCTGAAAATCGTGTACAGGGGAGAGGATCACTCGGCTGTTGTGAACGATCGCACTGCGGATTACCCCCGGCATATCGTCAGGAGGAATTAGGGTTTCGGGCGAGAACTGGTTGCCTTCCATGGTGAAGAACCCGTTCCGGGAATAGAGGGCCTTGCGCATGTCATCAAACGGGACGGCCAGAAGGCCTGTCCTTTCAGTATCGGTGATGAGGAAGGTCCCGTCTTGGCTATCGTAGCCCCAGACCGTGACGTCATGGCCCGGGAAATGTGTTTTAGAGCCGTAATATGGAAGGTGATATATGTCCGTCTGCACGATTGACGGCAGTCCCCTGTCCAGGTTTGCGCACAGGGCCTTTTCTGCCTCTTCGGGTTGCTTGAACTGCTGCCAGGAAAAATCATATCCCATCCGCCTGAAGAACTGCACCTCGATGTCTGCGGAGCGGACATGGATCATCCGGCCTGATTTCGTGGCGCCTGTTTCCAGATACCATATCCCGAGACCTGCGCCGATGCCGAAGCACAGGGCCTCTGAGAATGACATGCCATGGAAGCCGACCATGTTGCACAGGGCCGTGCTTGCACAGTGTCGCCCGGGGTGATGCCGTACGGGTATAAGAATCCGTTTCATGATGACATCATTAGATCTGGAACTTGAGTGTTGTCAATGAGGATGGGTTGCCGGGTATGAAGTCATATATCAGGACTGTTCTCAACTCTCATGCAAGAAGTGTAAGGAGGAATGCGTGGTGTTCATGCGTTCTGCCCGTGATTTCAACCGGATCATGACAGAACGCCGGAGAGTTCATCAGGTTTCAAAGAAATAATCTGATATCCATCGCAGGTTCTACCGCATCAGTTTCAATTTACGGAAGTACTGTTTTGTGATATGTTGAATAAACGTATATGTCCACAAGGGGATTGCGGCTATGATGAAATCATATCGTTTTATAATTGCAGTTCTGTTGATTTGTTTAGGAGCGGGGCTTTCTGGTTGCAATGAGGACTGGGATGTTGTGACCATGTACAAGAACGACATGCAGAGTCCCATGCATTACCATAACGTGGCTCTGAAACTGCCTGATAACCTGACAGCGGCGCCGTATCCGGCGATTGTCTTCATCCATGGCGGATGGTATGTTTCGGGGGACTATAACCAGTTTTACAATGAATGCCGGGATGCCGCCGAAAGAGGCTATATAGCCGTATCAATCGATTATCACCTGACGCCATATCTCGGGAATGCCAATGGCAGGGTATGGCCGGAACAGCTGAGCGACGCCAGGAAAGCAATTGAATGGCTCCGGAGCGGCCAGAGCATCTATTTCAACGGCCGTTACTACAACCTGAATCAGATCGTGAAATCCAACGCTATCGGCGTGGCCGGCTATTCGGCCGGTGCGCACACGGCCCTGATGGTGGGCCTGACCAACAGCACCATGCACAATCCTTATTACCAGTACAGCGCCCTCGGTGATGTTCAGGCTGTCTGTTCGCTGGCCGGTGCGACCCACTATCTTTCCGAATACTTCGAGTCTCAGGACGACTATTCCAGCCCCAAGGATTACATCATGTCCCTGTTGAACCCTGACCCGGTACTGTCCTATAGCGGGATATTGGGCTCGGATTGCGATTTTGAACACGACCATTATTGCGATTACAATACAGGGAGCTGCATACAGGAGGTTGTACAGTCTGGAAGTCCTCATCCTTACGGGGTGTTTGCCTATGCAAGCCCGTATTACCAGTCCAGCCCCGGCACTTTAATTTACAACGATGCCCCCATCATGATGATAATAGGTGCCGATGACAGGACCGTGCCCTATGCCTCGCAGCATGTGCCATTTTTCAACAAACTCAAGGGACCAAAACAGGAGGTTGTTTTCTGCCGTGATGGCTCTCCGGGCTGCGTCTGCGGCCATTCCTTCAACTATCATACCGCCGAGCGCAACGATCAGATGTTCCGGTTTTTTGACCAGAACCTGAAACAGCAGTGAAAGTATGACCCGATCGGCAGTCTTTGTATGAACAAAGTATTTCTTGTCCATACAGAAGAGGCGATGAGGACAAAACCCTTAAGACCTTGAACAGGTCCCTGTAAATTTTTTAAGCTTTCCGGTTTTCCTTTATCTTTCCGTATGATGCGCTGAGCGCAATCATGAGCTGGCCTCCTGAATAAAGGAACGGCCCGAATAGAATCGGCACAACCCTGGAATAGGTATGCAGCGCGAACTCGACGTCCCCGACATAGAGCATTGCAGTGCCTGCAGTGAGGAATACTGCCTGCGCTTTCGATATTTTGTCGCCGAAAAATGTTGAAATGGCCCTGGTTACTACAAAGGGAAGCACCAGTCCGTAGATGAGGCCGGGAATCCTCATGCTGCCCAGGTAAGGCCAGAGGTATGACATGACTCCTGCATATACGACAATAGCCGCCGCACCGACGTACAGGTCCTCCTTGTGAAAACCGTTTATGACAGTGAGTCCTACGGCATAGGTCATGTAGGCGATGATGGCGATCACAAGGCCTCTTATAACGACGGCCGGATCGGTCATGTTGAGGTTCAGGAAGTCGCCCAACAGGGCGATTGCGAGGCCTGCACAGAGCCATGCCGTGAGTTTGCGGTTTGTGCCGGGACGTGTGAGAGAGAGCAGGGACGTGACAATACACAGTATGGTTATAACCGGCTGGACCACCGCTACCGTGGCCAGGTCGTTGTGCTGGCGCGCCCACCAGTAAATAACGATACCGGCAACGGCGAAAGGAACCGGGATGAGATGATACATGTTCACCTCCTTGCAGGAATATTAATTATCATGATTATCTAACATATTTTTTTCCGTATAACTATTTGCATTAATATACGGCGGTCCTGTTACAATGCCTCTGCCTTCAGGGGATTCCATCTTCCTTGCTACCATTTAGTATTAGTTGGATTCCGGGACAATCAATCTTGAGCGGACTGGTTTGATGGTTTATAGGATATTTAAAGAATCACAGAGTTTGAGGAAGGAAGGCTAATTCATGAATGTTTTTCATAGTCTTATAAACGCAGTCCTGGTCATTGCGCTTATTTATGTACTGGCCATTATTCTGCGGAAAAAAGGCGTATTGACAGAAGAGCATTCCCTGATCCTCGCCCGCATCGTCACCGACCTGTGTCTGCCGGCCATAGTCTTTGTGAGTCTGGCAGGACAGACCATCAAGCCGGAAGAGGCCGTTCCGGCCCTTGTCATGCTTGGTCTGGAAATTTTATGCATCGCCCTGGCCTGGGTTACAAGTGCCATGCTCAAATTCAGCAGGGCACAGCAGGGGGCAGTCGTTTTCTGCTCGGCATTCGGTTCTTCGACGTTTCTCGGTTATTCGATCATCATGCAGATGTTTCCGGACATTCCAGGGGCGCTTTGCGAAACCGTTCTCATTTCAGAGATAGGAGTGGGGTATCCGATATTCATTTTTGGGGGTGTTCTGGCTGGCCGGATAAAGAAACAGGCAAGCGCTTTGCCGAAGGAGGCTGTATGGTAGTTAAATCGAATGATGCACAGAGAAGAAATTTCCTGGGAGTTGACTTTGTCCTGCTCTCGCACGGTCCTGAATCAATGGTGACTAAAATGATTTACAAGAAAGAAGATGATGTTCCGCTTCATAAACATGCAAATGAACAGAGCGGTTATGTGCTGTCCGGCAAATACAGGATCATATTCGCGAATATCGAGCATACGATAGGCCCCGGTGATTCATATTCCATTCCCCGTGATGTGGAGCACCGCATTTTAATCATTGAGCCGGGTGAGGTGCTGGACTTCTTCAGTCCGCCCAGGAAGGATTATCTGTAGCATGCGTGGAATGCCTACGGAAGGAGACCTTATAAAACCTCCAGGTCCAGTTTCTTATATCAGGTTATCCGGCGCTGCTTGCGTCAGCCGGTTCGCCGTGATATTTTTATTCAAGGGCTGACGTAAAGAGCGCTCATCTGCAGGGAACAGACAATGAACGGAGGAAAAATGGCTAGACTGAAGAAGACCCTTCTTATACTGCTGATCGTTGTTTCCTGTATCGGCTGTGACCAGGCCTCGAAATCGATCGTGAAATCCTTTTTGCCGCATTCAATAATGTTATCCTACTTCGGGGATTCTGTGAGGATCCAGTATACTGAAAACAACGGGGCTTTCCTGAGTCTCGGAGCATCTCTTCCCCAAAAATGGAGGGGGCTTATATTTATCGGCGGAGTCTCCTGTTTCCTGGTTCTTGTTTTCTGCTATCTTCTGCTTTCATCCAGGATCAACACAGAGACCGTAATTGCTTTTTCCCTGGTGCTCGGCGGCGGTCTCAGCAACCTGCTGGACCGTATCGCATACCGCGGCAGCGTGGTTGATTTTATGAACCTCGGTATCGGCCGGTTGCGCACGGGTGTATTCAATGCCGCCGATGTCGCAATCATGGCGGGGATGCTGCTGCTCGTGATCAGCAGTATGAAGCCGCAGGAACCAGCGGTTTCCGGCAAGGCTCTTGACCCGGACAAGCCTGAATAATGAACCGGTTAGCAGGCTCGTTGTGTACCAAGTTTCACTAATTTAAAAGGGTAAGGGGTGTTTTATGAAAGTTTTCAAAAGGCCCGGGCCTGTCAACACGGAAGAAGTAATAGAGATTGTCACGGCCGCTGCCTCCGAATATGAATATCTGGTGGTGGCTTCAATCACAGGAGATTCCGCGCTCAGGCTGGCGGAGAAAATAAAGGACAGAGAAATAATCTGTGTTTCATGTCCTCAGGGGATGAACTGGGAAGTCGGCAAGATGGCTGAGGGGCCTTTTAATGTTATCCCGGAACTGGGGCAGATCCGGGACGAATGGGCAGAACAAGGGTTGACAAGAGTGCCCATGGAGATTGCTCCGGGGAACAGAAAACGGCTTGAACAAATGAAAGTCAGGGTGGTTCAGGGCACCATACCGTTTTTCGGCCCTACTTTTTCCATGCGCGTGCATCTTCAGAAGGTTACCGGTCTCGACCTTATGGCAAAGACCCTGGAATTGATATCAAACAGGGACACTGGTCTGTCTGGAATGTGTTCTCATGGCTGTCGATGCCGGAGTGATTCCGGAGGGCAAGGAAGTCCTGGCAATGGCCGGGACTGAACGCGGACTTGATACGGCATGGGCCATAAAGGGCAGTGCTTCGTCCAACCTGTTTCACCCCTCGAAAGGAGCCCGCTTTATTGAGCTGCTGGCCAAGCCTGGGATTTCGCTGGTTCCTGATGTCGGCATAGAATATCTCAGGTGCAGGTACCTGATGGAGGGTAATTTATGAATGATAATCATCATGGCACCTTCAGGGAGCTTTTCCGAAGTGCTCCGTTCATAGTCGAATTGGGCCTGGAACTCGAATCGTTCGGAAAAGGAGAATGCGTGACCTTGCTCAACCTGGAGCCTCGCCACCTGCAGCAGAACGGGTTTGTACATACAGGAGTCCAGGCAACCATGGCCGACCACACGGCAGGTGCAGCGGCAGGAACACTGGCAAAGGAAGGGCTGCATGTCATGACTGTGGAGTTTAAGATCAGCCTTTTGCGGGCCGCGAAAGGCGATCGGCTGATCTGCAGGGCCAGAGTTATAAAACCTGGGAGAAAGTTCTCCTTTGTTGAGTCAGAGGTTTTTTGCATGTCATTAGGTGAAGAACGTCTGGTGTCAAAGGCAAGCGCCACCATGGCGATTCTTGATCCTGCAGGCGGCTAAATAAGGCCTGATATCTAAATGCCGGACGGAGTGAACGGAGAAATGAATGAAAAAAGGTCTGGTCGTTGTCGATGTCCAGAATGACTACTTCAAAAGAGGAAGAATGGAGTTGGCCGGTGAGCCATATGTGCATAGATGCAACTGTCAGGGCCGCCTTTGATCTCGGATATGCCTGCAGCGTGATTTCCGACGCCTGCGCAACAAAGGATCCCGAGTATGAAGTAAGGACTATAAAGGCATCTGCTGTTCAAGACGCCTTTATGGCTTCTCTAAAGGCTCCTTTTGCCAGGGTCCTGACTACAAAAGAATTTCTGGAAATTATATGACAGGCTTATTTCGGAGGGATATATGGAAATTTTCAACAGGGGCAACTCCAGAAACACGGGAGAATTGACGGCACTGAAGTCCTGGATGCTTATAAGCGCAGGTATTTCGATGAGCCGGGGTATTTCAATGCAGGTTTCGGAGATCCCTGTCGGATCGGAGCAGCCGGTCCATAACCATGATCCAGAGCAGTGCTATTACATCATTAAAGGAAAAGGTCTTATGATAATAGAAGATGAGACCAGGGAAATGATTGCAGGAGACGCTGTTCATATACCCCCGAATAAAAGGCATGGTATTAGAAATACAGGAAACGAAGTTCTGGAATACCTGACGGCAAATTCGCCCGGCTTCACGAAGGATTACGAAGACCGCTTATGGCCGTCAGGTCAGGTAATATAAAGGTATCATGTGAAGCAGACAGCTTTTGATGATAAAGCTGCCAAAGGAGGAATATATAATGAAAGCAAAGGTAGATAATGAGACTGTCGGAAAACCTTATTGTAAACAGATTATAAAACTATCAGAATGCATGTTCGGTTTTCTGGTGTTTCTGGCTTTAATCTGCGGAACTCTGCAGGCTCAGACGAATTGGCCGCATATGGCCCCGTCAAAAGACGGCGTTCCGATATCATATGATGTCTATGGCGAAGGAGAGCCCGCTCTCGTCTTCGTGCACGGGTGGAGCTGCGATGAGCGATACTGGCGTGCGCAAATACCTTATTTTTCCAAAAAACACCGCATAGTCCTTCTTGACCTTGCAGGGCATGGAAATTCAGGGTTGTCGCGCAAGAGCTATACGATGGAGTCTTTCGGCGAGGATGTCAAGGCGGTAACTGTTGCGGCATGCAGCGGCAAGGTCATCCTGATAGGCCATTCTATGGGCGGTTCGGTGATTGCCGAAGCCGCCAGTCTCATGCCGGATAAGGTCATAGGCCTGATCGGCATAGATACGCTTCAGGACATAGAATATAAATTGACATCAAAAGAGCTTAAATCAATGACAGAGCCGATGGAAAAGGATTTTCGGACCGGAAGCCGTCAATTCATCAGCCGGATGATTCTGCCAGGAACCGATAAGGAACTGAGCGACTGGATTCTCACAGATATGTCGGCCGCACCGCCGGCAGTGGCGTTAAGTGCCATAAACGAGATGATGATGCAGTATATCACAGGGGATGCTGCGAAGATATTCGATAAAATCCGCATTCCGGTCATTACTGTGGATGGGGATATGTCGGCGATCAACTATAAGGCCAACAGAAGGCATATGCTTTCTTTCGATGCAATCGTTATCAGGAAAGCCGACCATTTCCTGATGATGGACCGTCCTGAAGAATTCAACCTTGCATTGGATAAGGCGATAGATAATCTTTCAGTAAAACAGGCAGAGTAAGCTGAGAAGGGCATCAAAAGTCCCTCAACACGGAGGAGATGAAAATGAAAATTGTCTCGATGCTGTATGTCATAAATGCGACGCTACTGATCCTGCATGAGATAGAATCGGCCTATGAAAAGGAATGGGAACTGTTAAGACTGCCCGGAAAAGTAACCGGCTTCCTGCTGCTTCATATTCCAATAATTCTTGTTATCTTCTATGGATTGATTGAAATCGAAAAAGGCTCTCCTCTAGGATTCGTATTGGGCGTTGTAACTGGTGTCGGCGGGCTGATTCCATTTGTAGTGCATAAAATAATCGTCAAAAGAAATGGCCAGTTCAGCCTGATAATATCAAATGCAATAATATATTTGAATATTTTATCAGGGTCATGTCTGCTGTATTTGTCGGCGGGTTTTCTAGCATGAGCATGGTCCTCTGCGGAGTTGTTTTGCCCGCAGAGAACGTGGATCATTATTTAAGGGAAAATTTGAGATGAAGAATCCGGACAGAAAGGCGGCAAAAAGACTTGAAGATCTTCCTAATATCGGCAGGGCGATGGCTGCCGACCTTATGCTGATCGGTGTTGATAATCCCTTAAAGCTGATCGGGAAAGACCCGTTTGAATTGTACGAGGCGCTTAACAGGGTGACGGGCAAAAGACATGATCCGTGCGTCATCGATGTGTTTATGGCGGCGGTTCATTTCATGGAAGGCGGCTCTCCTCTTCCCTGGTGGTCGTTCACCGGGGAACGGAAAAGGCGCATTAAAAGCGGGGCAGGTTGAGCCAGTAAGAAATACGACAATTCGTGGGAGCTGATTTTCCGACTGGTTCAGATTCACCTTTTGTTGAAGTCCGATACCGCTTTGAAGAAAGCGTCAAAATTCGCCCTGCTTATTCCCGGCGGAATGTCGCACCCCGATGAAATTATGAAATTCGTGTAGCTTTTCATGGCTTCAAGCAGAGAGGTCGTTTTGCCGGAAACATCCTGAGGGGTTCCGTCCTTGAAGACCGAGACCGGGTCAATGTTCCCCATGAAAAGTATGTCGTCCGGTATCTTGGGGGCGATTTCTTTAAGGTCGACCGCGTTTCCGAAATGGAGGCCGCGCGCCGAGGTTGAAAGCATGGTCTCAACATGCCGCAGGGTTTTTCCGCAATTGTGAAGGACCATGATGAACCCGTCGTCCTGCACGGCATCGGCGATCTTTTTGATATATGCCGAAGAAAATTCCGCGCACTGTTTCGGAGAGATGAGGCTTGCCGCAGGTTCTGCCATGATTATTCCGTTGGCGCCCGCTTTTTTGAAGGCCGATGCATAGGCAATCAGGAATTCCGTACATTTTTCCAGCACGAGATGAACCGTATCGGCCGAGTTAAAAAGGCTTATGAGGATCTTTGTCATATCCATAAGCCGCCCGGCCAGGGAAAAAGGACCGATAATGCAGGCAAAAAGAGGCCTGCTTATTTCAGCGGCACTTATGGAGGCCGCCTTCAGGTTAACCGAGGTCCTTTCAGCGGCAGGGTCCGGTATTTTAAGCCCGAGGGCGGAATCCATGTCCGTTATTATGCCTTTGCTTACAGAAGGGGTCTCGCTATCGGTCATAACAACTTCGCAGCCGAAGGCCTGAGCCTCAACCGAAAGATCCATGAGGGTGCTGCCGGCGCACATATCGAAAGCATCCGAAACGGCTTTGATGCATGCGGCCTGTTTATCCCCGTCTGTAACCGCATCTTTTATGCTCATGTTTTTGAGGCTTACGCCGAAGTTGCTCATTATAGGAAATGCCTGAATCCAGCCCGAGTTCATGATGGAATTTCGCCATTGCTCCATATTAATTTTCATGAAATCCGTCTCCTTTCAAAATACATGGTTGTGATTCTCATCTAAGCCAACCCTAAAAGGCTTTTTCCAAGATTGACCGCGGTTGCCGCGTTGTCGGCGTAACCGTCAGCATTTATTTTCGCAGCGAATTCGGGAGTCACCGGCGCTCCGCCGATGATGACCTTTGAAAGAATCCCGTTTTTACGAAGCCCTTCAATAACAAGCTGCATATAATTGATGGTCGTCGTCAGCAGCGATGAAAGTCCTATTATGTCCGGCTTGTGCTCTTTTGCTGCAGCGACAAAGGTTTCGACAGCTACATTCGCGCCCAGGTCAATGACATTAAAACCAGCACCCTTATACATTATGCAGACCAGGTTTTTGCCTATATCATGAAGGTCGCCCTGAACAGTCCCTATGAGAAGCCTGCCTTTGGCCTTTACGCTGTTTTTAAGCATTACGGGTTCAAGAATCTGCAGGGCTTTGTTCATGGCACGTGCTGCAATCAGCATTTCGGGCACAAAAATTTCACCTTCTTTGAATTTGTCTCCGATTATCCCCATTGCCTTTATCAGGGCTTCATCTAGAATTATCTGAGGAGCTATCCCTTCGTTCAATGCGCTTGTTACAAGTCCAACCGTATCAGTAAGGCTTCCCTTCTGTATTGATTCCGACAATGCTTCAAGGACATTCATAGCCCACCTCTCTTCTTTAAGGCCTGATTAATTGCAGTAAAATATCACACTTGTAAAACTTGGGCTTGGAGTATTAATCCATTGTTTTGTAATATTGTGCTCTATATGAAGAAAAGAAATTTATACAAAATGAATTCCCAGAATAAAAGCATATTCGGGGATCTTCACTTCCAGGAGAAAAGTGGCGGGGGAGGGTAGAGCACTACCTGTTGAAATTCCTGTATTGCTGGGGTGTGGCCGATACATAACGGCGAAAGACCTTGTTGAAATAGCTCTGGTCATTAAATCCGGCATTCTGGGCCACCTCGGCGATGGTCTGGTTGCTGTCGGCCAGAAGTTCGCGGGCCTTGTCAACCCTGAGCCTGTTTAAAAGCTCGGAAAAACAGCAGCCGTAATGTCTTTTAAACTGGCGGGAAAAGTGCGAGACGGACATGCAGGCAGCGCGCGCCGCATCTTCCCTCGAGATATCTTCAGTCAGGCGCTCCTTCATATAATTGACCGCCGTTTGAATCTGAAAGGGTTTTGAATCAAGGCTGTGACGGTGGATGGAATCCATTATCGTGTCAAGGGTGTTTGATAGCCAGAAAGACAGATCCTCTTCGCTTGTTATCTTCGAGAATTGAACAAGAGAGGCATAGTTCTTTCCCAGAAGCATATCCGCAGTCCCTCCCAGTTCGATGGCCGTACGGTACATTGTGCTTACCAGCTCGATGAACAGCCCCTTGATTAGTTCGAACTTTCCCTGGGCCTGGTGCAGAATGGCGGTAAGCAGTGTGTTTATGTGACCCCTGGCCTCCTTTTTGTTACCCTGCCTGATTGCGAGCAGCAGATCCGGTTCGATCCGTGAATACATATCCCTTATCTCCGATATGCCGAGCGCCTTGAAATACTGGATTGAGTGCGCCCTCAATTCCTCTTTTTTATAATAGGCCTGTTTATTTTCCATCAGATCTATGTTTGTGAGGTTATACATGCCCGCAAGCCTCAGCAGATCGGCCGCTGTTTTGACTATATCAAGCCCGGGTTTGCCCGAGTCATCAGGAAAGACCTTATCTTCGGAAATCTCGGCTATGACTCCGCCGGTGACATGGCGGTTGGCCATCAGGGGAAGCCCCCATAGAAACCGCTTCCGGCTGCAGAGCTTTATGACGGGCTCGCCCCATCTCAAGGCCTCGATTATTACAAGCCTCCTGATATTGAGGCATTCCGGCAGCCCGCAATAGGGACAGTCGATATCCTCGTTATACTCTTTGCCTTCCGGCCCTGTGAGTTGCAGGTCTATGCCCCATGATTTCTTGTATGCCTTTCTGAAGGCCGCGAGGTTTTTAAGATCAGGCATGGTAACGGTCCTTGATATGCTGACGCTCAGATTACTCGGGAACGTGTCTTCAGGCATCCGCAGGATATTCGCGTCATTTGAACCTGATTTTTTCGTATTCGTTTTGCTCACCTGAAATCCCGTATAATTTTTATTTATCGTCCCTTCCCGTGACTTTTATTCGGGACAGAAAAATCAAAGACACTGTTTCAAAATGTACGGTAAGTCAGTCCGAATAGTCAAATCAATTTGAAAAAGATCTGGTATTATATAATATGCAGGTGGAGTTTCCTGAATCAGGCAAACTTTCCAGGGGAGGCTTTGGTGCAGATAGACATTAAAAACGACTGTTCGGGGGTTGACTGGAAGACGGTATCTGAAACGCTGAAGCGGGTTGGCATGACTTACGATGATCCTGAAATGCATAAAAAAGCGTTTGAAGCCAGCCATGTGGCGGCATTTGCCTATCATTCCGGCCGGCTGGTCGGTTTCGGCCGGGCGATTTCCGATGGTGTCTATCAGGCTGCCGTCTATGATATCGCAGTGGTCCCAGATTTACAGAAAATGGGCATCGGGACTGCCATTATGAAAAACATCCAGGGGAGGCTCTCTCATTGCAGCATAATCTTATATGCCAACCCCGGCAAAGAGGGATTTTACCAGGGGCTTGGATTTCGAAAGATGAAGACTGGCATGGCGCTCTTCAGAAAAGGTTCGGTAATGGCTGAAAGGGGTTTTACGGAATGAATCCCCGGTATCGTTCCTTACTGGAGGAAACACGGGCTGCAGAGGATGGCATTGTTGACGCCACAAGATATAAAATGCAAATCAGAGTAGATGATGAAGATTAACAGAACATTTGCAGTCTGGCTGACGGTGATCGTCCTTTGTTTAAGCGGATGCGCAGGGCCTGATATTAAAATTAAGGAAACAGGCATTGCAGGACCGAACAGGTTTTTGCTTCATGATCAGTATGCCGATTATCTCGGACGAAAGGAAATGTCCCTTAAAGACGCATTTGTTTTCAGCGTGATGAGCCAGGAAAGGATTGTGTCAATAACCTTTGATGACGGGCCTTCAATGAATTCCGAAAAGATATTATCGATACTGAAGAGGCTTGAATGCCCGGCTGCATTTTTCCTTGTCGCCGGGAATATCGGGCCTGAGAATATCGGACAGTACAGGGATCCGCTTTTTGAGACGTACATGCATGGATACTCCCATGATAATTTCTCTACGTACAATAGGGAAAAGTGCTTTGCCGAAGTGCGTAAGGCGCGAATCGCGTTTGAAACATCGGGCATCGAATCAAAATATTTCAGGCCTCCGTACGGCGCCATTAATAATGATTTGAAAGACTCACTTGAAGAAAATGATCTTACCGGCATCCTGTGGAGCCTTGATTCGCTGGACTGGACCGAACTTTCCGGCGGCATGCTGGCCGGAAGGGTGGTGTCAAATGTTCAGAACGGCGACATTGTCCTCTTTCATGAAACACCATGGACAGCCGACGAGCTGGAGGAAATTATAGCCGGTATCAGAGGCAAGGGATTCACGATCGTACCCCTTGAGTATCTGCTCATGTATCAGAAAGGCTCTTCTCCGCCTGACAGGGCTTCTGTGTCGCTGATAAAATAGAAGGAATTTCAGGACCCTTTCTGTTTTGATCAGGGAAAATGATTATGGTTCATGTTGAATGAGGTGGCCGGGACCGGCTGTTTGTTCATGGCCGGTTTGACAGGGCAGAGGCCGGAACTAATATCGTTGAGTTAAAATTTCGAAAATGATATTGAAATTACATATAAACATACAAGGAGTAAGGCGATGACAAAGAAATACAAGTCCGGTACTTTTTGTATTGATATTCAATGCCCGAAGCATAAGGACCTCGAATCTCTGCAAGGCAATGCCTATCTTGAGAAAAAAAGAACCCAATGCAAGGAATGCAAGGCATGGAAATTCTTTTTGTGGCTTGACGATCATGAGTACAGGATCATCAGCACGCTGAAGGAAATATCCGCTAAAGAGCTTGCGGCACGACTTAAGGGGATTGACCCGGTAAGAGTTCAGGATCTAACAATCGACGAAATTCTCTGCCTGTAGGGACCATGTGCAGCAAGTAAAGGGACATTCAGCGGGACGATTAACTTGTTGGAATTTGTTTATACTGATATCTAACGACCGACATAAACCGGCATAGCCAGGCCAAACGTTTTTTTGCTTTGATAATTCCATGTTCCTACAGAAAAAAACAAAGGCAGGGCTTAAAACCCTGCCTTGAATTTACTACCGGTTGTGAAGTATCGTAAACGGTAATACTTATACAGTTACCTGTATACAAGCTTTCATTGCTCTGTACCTGCTGTGTTAAATTTCAGCAAACACATATCGTATGTGTCGTTAATTCCCGCATTTGGAATCCCGTCAAGGTTGCCATTTGTGAATCCTGCAATGTATAGATAATTATTACTTGTATCGATGGCAATCGCCTTGCCTTCGTCATCTCCTGACGTCCCTGCATGGGTAACAGAAAACGGCGGACCGCCGCCGAAGCCGAATCTTGCTAGAAATATGTCTTCCTCGCCTTTATTTGTAAAGAATGGCGGCCAGCTTCCACTCGTGAAACCGGTGACATAAACATTCCCTGGATCGCTGTCAACCGTGATGCCATAGGCGACATCATCCTCCGCCGTACCTATCTGTTGAATCCAGCGGCCGGTCGAATCGGTAAAGCTTGTAAGTTTCAAGTATGCTACAACAACGTCAAATCCTCCACGGTTTGACGCGCCGAATTCACCATTGCTTATGCCGGCCACTGCAATGTAATCGTCGTTATGGATAGCAATTGCCAGTCCCGCAGTGGTCCTCGCGGCTCTATCTGGGTCGCTGCTGCTTGAACCCCTGAAAACCAGACTTCCATTGAGGCCGGCACTGTCGAATCTGGCTACAAAGAGATCGCTGACACCGCCTGAATAATCCCATCCCGGCTCATTAACAAGGAATGAGAATGACCCTCCGGCCTGTCCTGTTATGGCTACTTTGTTTCCGCTTGCACTTACGGCCACACCGGTGGCGACATCATCTCCTGTTGATCCGATCTGCTTGACCCACTGTTGAACAAGCGAAGAGTTATACTTTAACAGAACTATGTCCTTTCCTCCTATATGCGTGCCTGCTCCACCCATTTCTCCTTCTGTGTAACCTGCGATGTAAACATTCCCGCTTGTGTCAACAGCGACTGAATTGGCAGCATCATTACTTGTGGTGCCCGCTATTATCGATGATTTGCCATCACCGTTTAACTTGTTGTACCGTACAAGGAAAATATCTTTATAGCCTTTCGCACCGACCCCATCTATCCCATTGGTAGTGTAACCGGCCACATATACATAGGTGCCATCTGCAGCCACATTGAGGCCGTAGTTTCCCATGTCCGGTGGAGAAGTGTCTGGACTCGGGTCAACGACTCCCGTGGTACCCAGCAATCTGGTCCACTGTCTGATTCCGGATGAATTATACTTGGTAAGATAGACATCAGCGTTGTTGGGATTGCCTATCCCGTAAAGGTTACCGGCGGTCCAGCCGGTGACAAAGATATTGCCGCTGCTGTCAACTGCCACACCCCGACCGTAATCGTTGGAGCTTGTCCCCGAAAGTATCGTCGCTGTATTAAGTGTTGTTGCGTTTGCCGGATTGCTCGGGCCTGATTCATTTCCATTTGAATTATAGGCTTTCACTGTGTAACTGTAAGGAGTATTTGCAGTGAGGTTGGCATCCGAATAAGTGGTTTGATTGTAAACGTTGGCAATGGCGAGACTGTAATCGCCATTACGGTATATATTATAACCTACAGCATCGGTCGACGCGTTCCATGAAAGATCAATCCTGGAAGCTGACTTGGCTGTAGCCGTCAGGCCTGTCGGAGCCGGAGGCGGCGTGCTGCTTTCCCCGGTAACGTCAACACCCCCTCCACCTCCACCCGCACCGCCACAGGCCGCTGAAAGAGCAAGTATGCAGACAAGCAAAAAAGAATTCAGAATGCCGAGAAATTGATTGTTTTTCATTGAAGAACCTCCTTCCATATTAAACCGCTTCGTTCTTAAAAGAAGCTCCGTTTCCGCGTGACAAATTTAATTATAACAAATTCAATCATAATTGCATAGTGCTTGTAAGAACAAATCCCATTAGTGTCTTATATGTTATTGACTGAGTTATTTGTTCCAGCCTGTAATCAAGAAAAATCAGATACGGATAATACTTTTTAATAAATATACTTGAGAGCCGTCATGCATAAGGTAATATTTCCATATTAATATAATTGCACAATGGAAATAAAAGTGCTAGCCTTCTGTCATGAAGAAATTTCCGATTGATATTCCGAGAAAAGAGCTTGATGACCTTTTGTTCAGGTCACTCCTAGCGGTTTACAGGTTTGAAAGGCAGAAGATCAATTCATTCGGACTTGATTATACCGCCATAATTGCCCTGCAGATGCTTAGAAGAAAAAACCCCCAGAGGATGCGTGAACTTGTCAACGGGCTGGGACTGCCTTTCAGCAGCGCCACACGTCTTTTCGGAAAGCTTGAAGAGGCGGGTTATGTGAAAAGGGTTTATGCCGAAGACGACAGGCGTGGCGTCCATGTCTACCTTACCGGAAGCGGTGAGGAGGTTGTGGAAAAGATTGAAGACGATACCTACAAGATAATATCCGAGACATCGAGACTTTATGACTCTGGTATGCTCAGTCATTTTATCGATACGGCGAAAAATATGGGCGGGATTTTAGGTGTTGAAAACATAAAACCTGAAACAATCGAATAATCCCGACAAGAGTATGCATATGAGCCGCTTCAGGATTGATTTGAAAGGAAAGAATGTACTTGTAACCGGCGGTGCAATGGGCATGGGGAAATCGATTGCCGGGCTTTTCCTGAAGGAAGGGGCGCGTGTGGCAATAGCTGATATCAGGGAGGCTGAACTTGCTGCCGCGTCCAAAGAGCTTTCCGTGTCAGGACCAGTTGCTGCATATATATGCGATATTTCGGGCAGGGATAATATTTACAGGCTTGCGGAAAAAATCAAAAAGGAATTCGGTTTGATTGACATCCTGGTGAATAATGCGGGGGTCGTCCGATCAGCACCCTTTTTGCAGAAATCGGACGAGTCGATTGAAAAGCTTTTATCCGTAAACCTGATGTCTATTTTCTGGTCAATAAAGGCTTTTCTTCCGGACATGGTTTCAAAAGGAGAGGGCGTCATTGTTAACATGGCCTCTGCCGGCGGGTTGCTCGGAGTGCCCTATATTTCCGATTACTGTGCCTCCAAGTTTGCTGTTATCGGGCTTACCGAATCCTTAAGGCAGGAAATGGCGCTTGCCGGGCAGAAAAAGATAAAGTTCATCTATGTATGCCCAAATACGGTTTCAACTGGCATGTTTTCAGGAGCACGGCCAGTAAAGGGCACGAAAATGCTTAAGCCTGAAGATGTCACAGTGAAGGTCATCGAAGGAATCAAAAAGGGCAGGGCCATGATCGGCGTGCCGCCGGGCGTTTACCTGCTGCCGCTCATCAAGGCTGTCCTGCCCGTATCTGCAATGGATCTCGTGTGCAGGGTGCTGGGCATTGCCACATCATCCAAGGCCATGACAGGTCGAAAAGATTCCGTGATGTTCAAATAAGCTCGCCGGTAAGGGTGTTCTTGTTGCCGCGGACGATCCTGACTGTGGCGGCATCGCCGATAATGGATAACGGGCCTTCGAAATTAACAATCGTGTTATGCGTGGTGCGCCCGTATATCTGAGAAGGGTTTTTCTGGCTCGGACCGTCAACAAGCACTTCAAATATCCGGCCGGTCCTTGAGCGGTTTATTCCGAGTGTGATTCTGTTCTGAAGCCCCTGCAGTATTGAAAGGCGTTCCTTTTTGACACCAAGCGGGACATCATCTTCAATTCCGGCGGCAGCGGTGCCGGGTCTCGGTGAATACTTGAAAGAATAAAGCACATCAAACCTGACCGCTTCAATCAGGTCGAGAGTTCTCCTGAAGTCGTCATCCGTTTCAGAGGAAAAACCGACCATGGTATCCGCACTGAAGGCAATATCAGGCCTGGCTTTCCTTAGCTCATTGACCAGCTTCATATAGGAATCGAATGTGTAGTGGCGGTTCATGGCCTTGAGGATTTTATCCGAGCCGGACTGAAAGGGCAGGTGGATATGGCTGCACAGGGTCTCGAATTCTGCAAAGCATGCGATGAGCCCCGGGCTTACATCTTTTGGGTGCGAGGTCGTGAAGCGGATCCTTGATATGCCGTCAACTCCGGCAATTCTTTTAAGGAGTGTATCAAAGCTGATACCGCCCGAATACGAATTTACGTTCTGCCCGAGCAGGAAGATTTCCCTGGCCCCTCTTTCAGCGTGTAATCTGACTTCGTCGATTACATTTCTCCAGTCCCGGCTGATCTCGCGTCCTCTCACATAAGGCACAATGCAGTATGAACAGAAATTATCGCATCCCTGCATGATGTTTATGTAAGCCCTGTGAACAGGCTGGATAAACGCTTTGTCCGGGACAAGTTCCAGCGAAGGTATGAACTCTGAAAATTCCGTTTGGACTTCCTGGGAGTGAGTTTCCTTAACCATGTCAAGTATTTCCGGAAGTTTGTGGATCTGGTGGGTGCCTATTACCGCATCGATATATGGCATCCTGGCGATCAGGGACGAACCTTCCTGCTGGGCCACGCATCCTGCAACGATTATTGCTACCGAAGGCTTTCTTTTTTTCAGGAATTTCAGGCGGCCCAGGTTGCTCAAGGCCTTTTCCTCGGCCTTTTTTCTGACTGAACAGGTATTTAGGATTATGACATCGGCCTTTTCAGTCTCAGCGGTGGCCACATAGTCGAGAGCGCTCAGTTCGGAATACATTTTCTGGCTGTCCAGGTCGTTCATCTGGCAGCCGTAAGTGAATATCTGAACCAGTCCTCTCATCTTGGATAATATGGAGCAGGAGTCTTCCCCCAGACCCAGAGCTGTCCGCTGGTAGTCTTGAAATATGCAAGGCCCTCGGAGCTGGCAATTGTATAGTCTATGGCATTTGTGATGGTGTTTTGCTTGTCGGGATAGAACCAGGATGCGCCGTCCCATCTTTTATTTCCGCACCAGATCCTTCCCTTCCAATCCTTCGATATCCTTGTTATGCTGCCGAGAGTAGGATCGTCATCCGGCAGCGGTACATCATAGTATGTCCAGTTGCCGGTGTTCAAATCCTTGAAGTATTGCATAAGTTTTTTTGTTGTACCGTCAAACAATAGTGCGAAGATATTAAACGGGTTTGCAAGTGTGACGACTGAAATCGCCTTGCCCTGATCGCTTGGAAGAGGCTGCCAGTTCATGTCGCCTGTTGTGGAGTAGTATACGCCCATGGACGTCGCTACTGCCGAAAGGCTGCCTGCAGCGTCCGCATTATATGAAGATACCGGAAGAGTATTCGAAAAACCGTTTGTTGTGGTGTCAAATTTCCATAAACCCGAATCGGCAGAGATCCATATGTTATTGTTGATAAGTGATAAGTTCCTGACATAATCGTTTGCGGTAGTCGGCTGTGCAAAGGGTACATCAACCCCGGTTGAACCGTGCTGTATGAGATTTATGGTGCTGCCACTTATATAGCTGCCCCAGAAGGAATAGAAGTACGTATATACCGAAGAGTAGTTTACGGGATAAAGTGCGGTCAGAGGATATCCGCTTCCCCATGAAGTATCGAGCTTGAAAAGACTTGATGAGAACATCTTTATATTGTTGGTAGGATTGCCCAGGCTGTCCTTGTCATTGGACACCATAGCGAATATTCCGCCTAACACCGCATTAATATCGTAACTGATGGAATTAGCGCTTGCCGGGTTTGCATCCATAAGCTCGATGATGCCCCGTTTTATAACCTGAATTTCGAAATACGCCGTATCCGTTCCGTTCCTCTTATCACCGACAGTGCATGATACTGTATATATCCCCGGTTCTTGAGGTGCAATCCAGTATGCACCGTACATGCTGGTTTGAGTTCCCGGAACTATTATATTCCCATAACCGTCAAGCAGGGTGCTGTTTGTATTGTCGTAATTCCAGGTGTAGGTCATGGGCGGATTATCTGTCAGACTTGTTACAGCCAGAATAATTTTCTGTTCGGTGACAGGGGCATAATCCGACTGGGTGGCAGATGTGATATCTGGTCTGCTCTCTGAGCATGCGGCGAAAAATAATGCAAATAATACTGTAAACAAAAAGAAAGGAGTTCTCACAGGGGTTGTTCCTCCGTTAAAATATTGGAGGTTTAATATCAGATAGAAATAAAAGCTTCAAGTTATGATAAAAGTTGTATATTCATTAGTAAGTGTTACGAGGTAGATTATGATACTTGGCATTGACGTTGGCGGCACACATACTGATGTTGTATGCATAACCGGAGGAGAAGTCGTTTCTTTTTCAAAGGTTGAGACGTCCCCTGATCTGGTTGCCTCAATAAACGCAGGTGTGTCCTCCCTGAATGTTGATTACAATAACATCAGGAGGGTTGTGCTTTCGACAACCCTTACCACTAATGCTATTATTGAAGACAGGCTTGAAAGAGGGGGAATGATCGTAAGTGCCGGCCCTGGCGTTAACCCGGATCTGTTTTTTCTAAATAAGGATTTCTATCTTGTTGAAGGGGCCATAGACCACAGGGGAAGAGAGTACAGGCCCCTCGATGAATCGGGAGTGAAACAGAGTGCCGGCCTGCTCAGGGATTCCGGCATTGAATCACTCGGAATAGTTTCGAAGTTTTCAATAAGAAATCAATCTCATGAAGTCAGGATAAAGACCCTGGTTGAGGAACGGTTCAAATATATAACGATGGGACACCAGATGAGCGGAAGCCTTAATTTTCCCAGACGTATCCATACGACATTTTTTAATGCCGGTGTATTGCCGATACAGTCCCGGTTCATATCTTCCGTATATCAGGCCCTTACAGTACTGGGAATCGGCTCCAAACTTCTTTTCCTGAAGGCGGACGGTGGAACGTTCTCGTCCTCTGCTGCAAAGAGACTGCCTGTGGAAACAATAATTTCCGGACCCGCTGCAAGCATAATGGGGGCGCTTGCATTAAGGCCGGGTGAGAAATGCGCCGCGGTAATGGATATTGGCGGTACCACAACCGATATCGGAATAATCGTACTCGGCCTGCCGTTATTTGAGCCAAAGGGCATAAGCATAAAAGGATTGAAAACCCTTGTCAGAGGACTCAAGACCGTTTCCGTCGGTGTCGGAGGCGATTCGGCGGTCTCGGTTTCCAAGGGTGTGATAACTGTCGGACCTGCAAGGAAAGGCCCTCCATGCTGTCTCGGGGGGAGGATTCCTACTGTTATGGATGCCTTCAGGGTGCTCGGAGCAGTGAAAATCGGCAGTGAAGAAAGGGCATGCGAAGCCATCAAGAATATCGGCTCTGCCTGCGGCATGAACATCGAGGAGACTGCGAAGACCATTCTCAGGCAAACGGTAGTTTCAATAAAACAGGCATACAGAGACTTCCTTGACGAGGTAAATGCAAATCCTGTCTACACCATTTATGAGATGCTTCATCCTGAAACGGTTGATCCGGAAAAGATAATATTGATCGGGGCCCCTGCCTTGGCGTTCAAACCTTTTCTGGAGGCGGAATTGGGAATTCCCTGTGATGTGCCGCAAAATTATGATGTGGCGAATGCAATAGGGGCTGCGGTGTCAAAGACGACTGCCCGGATAACTCTTCTTGCAGATACGCAACGCAGGCTGATGGTGTGCCCTGAACTCGGCGCCGACGAGGGCATACCTTCAACATTTACAATAGAAGATTTAAGAAGCGCAGGCGAAAGGTTCTTAAACAGGCATGCCGTATTCCTGGGGCTTGCGGATGACTACGGAATTGATATTATAGAGGAGCAATGTTTTAACATGGTCAACGGATTTCGGACCGTAGGCCTGAACATGAGACTAAAACTCCAGACCAGACCCGGGATTATTTCGGAATTCAGGAAGATGCTTTTTTGATGAAAACAGGCAGGATAAAAGCTAAAAACAGGACAGGCCTGATTTTCTTTCCGGCCTATGACTGGGAGATATCAGCCTTTCATCCTGAAAGGAAAGAGCGCCTGCTGTATACTCAGGACCAGGTGATTGAGGAAGGTCTACTCGACATTGAAGGTATCTGGGAATTCAAGGCCGGTATCGCCAAAGACAATGATATATCGAGGGTTCATTTCTGCATACCTGATATATATTCAGTCATCACGGATTCCCACAGGATATCCGCAGGGGGATGCATAGAGGCTGCCAGGCTTGTGCTGGAGCAAAAGGTGGACAAGGCCTTTGCCCTGGTCAGGCCGCCGGGACATCATGCCATGCGTGTTGTGCACGGCTGCAGGGGCTTCTGTAATATCAACATGGAAGCGATCATGGTTGAATGGATCAGGACGAATTATCCGCACATAAAAAAAATTGCAATTGTCGATACCGACTGTCATCACGGCGACGGCACGCAGGACATTTTCTGGCACGACCCTGATATCCTGTTTATTTCGGTACATCAGGACGGCAGGACGCTGTACCCCTGGACGGGATTTACCGAAGACCTCGGCGGGCCCGGTGCAAGAGGAATGACGCTCAATATCCCGCTTCCTCCTGGAACGGTTGACGATGGCTTCATATATGTGGCTGAAAACCTTATAAGACCGGTTCTTGATGAATTCAAACCCGATATTGTTATCAATTCGGCCGGGCAGGACAATCATTATTCCGACCCCATTACCAATATGCAAATTACTGCCGGGGGCTATGCCAGACTCACAGAGATTATATCGCCTGACATTTGCGTTCTCGAGGGCGGGTACTCGATCGAGATGGCCCTTCCGTATATAAATACCGGGATAATACTATCTCTTGCAGGACTTGATTATTCATATCTCAGAGAACCTGATTTCAAACCGGGCAGGTTCAAACCGGCGTCCATGGAGATGAAATATATCGCGGACATATGCAGTTCGATACTTCATTACTGGCAGAAGAGAAGCGGGATACCTGTTAAAAAGGAAGGTATCGTTGAGCGGCGCAAGACAATAATGTATGATACTGAAAATATAACCGACATTCAGGTCGAGTACAAGAAAATGTGCAGTTGCCCCGGGGTATTCAGAATAGAGACCAAGGCGTCAACCGGAAATAACGCAGTTTGTGTCCATATAGCGAGAGGCGCATGCGCTGACTGCAGGTCACAGGGAATCAAATGGTTCAATTCGGCCAAGGGCTTTGCCTGTGTTCAAATGCAGGACATGGATAATGACACCTTTATAATAAGAAAATGATGAAAATAAGAAAAAAAAGAAGAGTTGTGCTGGCCCTTGGCGCAGGAAGCGCAAGAGGGCTTGCACATATCGGGGTGTTAAAGGCCCTTATAGAGGCTCAAATCCCTATCGATGCTGTTGCAGGGGTGTCATTCGGGGCAATAATCGGCTCACTTTACAGCATTTATATGGATATAAACGACGTTAAAAACAGGATTAAGGATTACATGGATTCTCCTGTTTTCAAGGATGCACAGAAAGAGATAAAATCAATGGAGAGGGAATCGGCCCATAGCTTTTTCGAGCGCATTCAGGCGACCGTTAAAAAAGGGTATTTTTACTCAAAGGCGATCAACAACCTTTCCATTCTGACTCAGGAATCTTTCGTTATGAATATGAGTGCCCTTATCGGTGAAAGGTCTTTTGATGATATGAAGATACCTTTCAAATGCCAGGCGATCGATTTGATAACCGGAGACCCGATAGTGTTCTCGGAAGGCGACCTGTGCGGGGCGCTTCAGGCAAGCAGTGCAATTCCCGGATATTTTCCGCCAATAAACATGCGCAGCATGCTGCTGGTCGACGGAGGGGTTGCGGAGATGATGCCGGTGCACCTAGCAAAGACCTTTAATCCCGATTACATAATCGGGGTAAATGTCAGGAAAGCGGTCGAAGTTATTGCCGATTCTGACAATGAACTCACGAACACCTTTGACGTTATTTTCAGAAGTTATGACATAACCAGGGAATATATGGATGTATACCTGTGCAAGGACATCGACTGCGTCATTACCCCTGAAATCCATTTTCAGCACTGGTATGACTTTGACCATATCGATTATTTTATAGACCAGGGCTATGCGGCGGGAAAAGCGAAGATTGATGAAATAAAAAAGGATATCTACTGGTTCTATTGAGCTGCTAAGCAGATGGCTGATAAGCTGTTAAGCATAATCTGAAAAGGCTTTGTTTAAGTTAATCAGCTTTACAGCTACTTAGCTCTTTCTGGCTCAACAGCTTATCAGCTTATCATCTAATTTACTTCGCCCCCAAGCCTCCATCAACAGGGAAGATGCCTCCGGTTACGTAATCGGATGCCTTTGATGCCAGGAAAACGGCCAGTCCCTTGATTTCGTCCTCATCCCCCCACATCCTCAGAGGTATTTCACCAACTATTGCATCGAGGATGGGCTTCATCTCAGGCTTGAATACATAGGCCATCATGTCGGTCTTGAAGAAGCCCGGCGCCATGCAGTTTACATATATCTTGTAGCGGGCAAGTTTTACTGCCAGATTCTTGGTCAGGATCTCAACCGCGGCCTTGGACGGGTTGTAGGCAACCGCAGGGTGAGCCTCCTCGAGGGAACCGCGCGAGCCGTAAATAGACGATACATTTATCATCTTGCCGCCGCCCTGATCCTTCATGATCCTTGCCACCTTCTGGCAGATTATCCATACGCCCCTTGTATTCACGCTGAATATCTTGTCCCAGGCGTCCAGCGGGAAATCTAGAGTCGGCGCACCCCAGGTCACGCCCGCATTGTTTACAAGCACATCAATGCGCCCGAATTCCTTCATCGTGGTGTCAACCAGGGTTGTTATATCAGCTTCTGATCCCATGTCACATTTGACGGCCAGGGCCTTTATCCCGAGCGCCGACAGCTCGGCGGCTTCTTTCTCGCAGTTTGCCAGCTTGCGTGATGCGATGACAACACTGCTGCCTGCCTCAGCAAGCCCTTTGGCGATAAACGAGCCTATGCCCCTGCCGCCGCCTGTTACTATTGAAACCTTGCCTTTCAGGTCGAACAGATCTTTGACGTTCATTGTATATCCTCCTCTATCGGGGTTTATTTTTTAAGATTTACAAGTTTTTCAAAATTAGTGCGGGACAGGTTTTCAATTTTTTCATGCAGGGATTTGCCGGAGGAATCCATTGTGACTATGGCCGGAAAATCGATTACATCAAGAACCCACATCGCCTCGGGCTGTCCGAATTCATCCAAAAAATACACGTCTCTGACAGCCTTGACGCAGTCCGAAAGATACGCTGCCGCGCCGCCGGTCGCATGCAGGTAGACGCAACCGGTTTCTTTAAACGCTTCAAGGGTTTTAAGGCCCATGCCGCCTTTACCCATGATTGCAGCAGGCCTGAAATGCCTGATGACATCCGCTTCATAGGGTTCTTCGCGCATCGAGGTTGTCGGCCCTGCGGCCAGGATTTTCCATGTATCGCCCGGTTTGATGGCGACAGGACCGCAATGGTAGATTATCGTCCCTCTTAGATCGATCGGCGATTCTCCGGTTGAGGCCAGGTGTTTATGTGCGGCGTCCCTTGCCGTCACGATCAGGCCTGTAATCAGGACATCGTCGCCGGCATTAAGCGATCTGGCTGTGTTTTCACTGATTGGAGATGTTATGCGTTTTACAGCCATGATGAAACTCTCCCTGATGAATCGAGTTCGACAGCATACCTTCGGGTTGCCCAGCATGAATAGCTCACTGTTACAAAAAAGCTTGCAGGATGGCGGCAGGCCGCGGCTATTTTTACACCGAGCAGGGTTGTTCTCCCGCCAAGCCCCATCGGTCCGATTCCCAGTGAGTTTGCTTCGGTTAAAAGGCGGGATTCGAGCAATGCCAGTTCCTGGTTGCTGCTTGAATCATCAAGCTTTCTGAAGAGCTGCTCTTTGGCGATATGGTATCCGGACTCCCGGTCGCCGCCGATGCACACGCCTGTAATGCCCGGGGCGCAGCCTTTGCCCTGGGCTTTATATACCGCATCGAGAACGCATCGCCTGACGCCTTCCAGGTCCCTTCCTGCCTTGAGCGTATCATTCGGAAGGCTGTACTGGGTGCTGACATTCTCAGAGCCGCCTCCTTTCAGCATCAGGCTCACCTGGGGCTCTCCGTCATATGGTTCGATATGAATATGCGGGACATGCTCTCCCGTGTTGTCGCCTGTATTCGTGCCGGTCAGTGAATGGACACAGTTCTGCCTTAGGATGCCTTCATGCGTCAGTTCCCTCATGGCATCCACTATGGATTCCCGGATGAGAAGAGCCATTTTCGGATGTGAACGGATTATTGCGAAAACAGAGCCGGTGTCCTGGCAGATGGGCAGCATTCCTGATGATGAAAGCCCTGTGCTTTTGATGATCGTATTAAGTGATTCATGTGCAAGCGAGCCGGGAATTTCATTCTTGAGGGCATTTTCCAATGCTGAAATGACATCGCCGGGAATAACCGTACAGGCCTTCCTGATCAACTCAAGCATGCTCTGGTAGATGTTTTCCATAGAGGGTTTTACTATCACAAAGGTGCTAATTTTACTATGTTAATAGTAGCAGTTGTTGAGCTGTTAAACTGATTAGCTGTTATGCTGATTAGCAAAACAGTTTTTGATTCTATTTGGATTCTTTAAGTTTATTAGCTCAAAAGCCTATCAGCTTAACGGCTGCTTTTATCTTGTCAGCTAAAATATCCTTGACATAAAAAAGCCGTACTGATTAAACACGAGGAATCGTTGAACGGGTCGTTAGCTCAGCGGGAGAGCGCTACCTTCACACGGTAGAAGTCACTGGTTCAATCCCAGTACGACCCACCACCTGTTTTTCCAATTCCTCAATCAGTGCCGGAATAAACTCTAGCAGGTCTTCGACAATGCAGTAATGAGAGTAATTGAATATTGCTGCATTGGGGTCTTTGTTTATTGCGATGATGAGGTGCGAATTCTTCATGCCAGCGATATGCTGAGGCGAACCTGAAATGCCGCATGCGATATAAAGCTTCGGCATTACGGCCTTGCCGGTCAATCCCACCTGTGCGCTGTAGGGAAGCCATCCGGCGTCGACAACGGCCCTGGAGCCGGCAAACGTTGAATGTCTGAAATGTCCGGCAAGAGAGCGTATCAGCTCCAGGTTCTCAGGTTTTCCGATTCCGCGGCCCGCTGCAACAAGAACCTCGGCCTCGGTGATGGGCAAACCTGATTGCTGCATTTCCGATTCTATTGTCCCCAGGTTATTGATCCTGACGGGCTGCTTGCCCCCTTCTGTAAATAGAGATGGCAAGAGGCGGATGACCGGCATATTCAATGAACAGGAAGCTTCGGATTTTTCAAACGCCCCCGGCAGCACGGTTATGACGGCAGGAAATTCCGGGATGATTTCCATGACAGCCTTGCCGCCCAGAACCGACCGCATTAGTTTCAGTGAGCCGCCATTCTTAATTATTCCCTCTACTGAAGTAATGCACTGCATATCGAGCTTGACGGCAAGTGCGGGGGCTATACCGGAGAAGGCCGGAAGTTCCGGCACTATAATGGCATCTGGGCTCAATTCTTTAAGATGAGCCGTAAGCAGATCTAAATACGTCTCAGGCGTACACTCTTCATGAACAGGCAGGCTGAATATCTTCAGCTCACCGGCATTCAGCATGGAGGCGAAGCCTGCGAGTTCACCAGTTTCTTGCGCTGTTTCAGATATGATTGCGGCAAGCATTGCGATCCCTATATCAGCGAATGCTCATGCAGAATCTGCACGAGCTGTCCGGCTTTGCTGCTGATGTCTCCCTCAAGACATATGCCTGAAGCCGATTTCTCAGGATAGTCCAAGGTGAACATATTCTGGAGCACCTCAGGCCCTGTTGATTCAAGGGTTTTTATCGACTGTTTTTTCGCCCTCATGACATTGCTCAAGGACGGGTATCTCGGGCGGTTGATGGCGGTCTGGACTGCAAGCAGGCACGGCAGCTCTATATCGAGTCTCTGCCTTCTTGCGCCGGACAAATCGCGTTCGACAAGGGCCGTCTTTTCTCTGATGTTTATGTTCAGGGAAATCACCGATGTCGAAAACGGCAGGTCCAGAATCGAGGCAATCATGGGCCCGACCTGGGAGAGCATGTCGTCCTCAGCCATTTGCCCGCACAGGATCAGGTCATAGAAATTTCTGTCCGCATAACCGGCGATCAGCGACGCCGTTGCGTGCGGGTCGATGAATCCGGCCGGTGCAATAATATGAAAGCCATCATCCGCGCCCATCTCCAGCGCCCTCCTGACAACGGCCGAAGCTCTCTGAGGCCCTGCTGACAATGCATGTACAAGTGTTCCCGGGTGGCTGTCCTTGATTTTAAGGGCCTCTTCAAGGGCGTGTTCGTCATAGCGGTTCATCCTGAAGGAGGCCTTTGATTCGTCGATCCATTTGCCTGTGGAGCCGATCGTTATGAGTGAGCCGGTATCGGGAACCTGTTTTATGCATGCGAGGATTTTCATGGGTGGATGTTCTCATTGTAATGATTAAAAGGCAAGCGCTTATGAGCTGTTGCTTGACATAAACGGCCCTTTGCCGCAAAAGCATCCAATGAGCATAATATATCTTGTCAGGCACGGCCAGGCGTCATTCGGGAAAGAAAATTATGATGTGCTCTCGGATGTAGGGGCAGAACAGTCAAGGCTCCTTGCACAATATTTCATGAAAGCGGGGATTATATTTGATGCCGTTTATTCCGGGAGCATGGACAGGCAAACCCGCACGGCAGAAATCGTTATGGAGGGGTTCAGATCAAACAGGAATATCCTGCCGGGGCTTAAAATAATGCCGGAATTCAATGAGTATGACTCAAGGGCCATCATAACAGCACTTGCGCCTGAACTCCTTGAAGAAGACCCGGCGTTAAAAAGTGCATTTGAAAAGATATTTACCAGCCGCAAGGCCTTTCAGAAGATATTCGAAAGCTCGATGCTCAGGTGGGTTTCAAAAGAAGACGCGGTGGAAGGCATTGAAAGCTGGAATTCAGTGAAGACCCGCGTTTCACTGGCTGTATCGAGGATAGCAGCTGAAATGGGCAGCGGCAAGACCATACTGATTGTCGCATCAGGCGGGACGATTTCGGCATGCATTCAGGACGTGACCGGCATCAGCGATGAAACTGCGCAGCACCTCTGCTGGCAAATGGCAAACACGTCAATCTCAACTCTGGTTTACAGCGAGGACCGCATCACGCTGCGTTCATTCAACGCATGGCCCCATCTGGAAACAGGGCATAGAGATATGGTGACGTTCAGGTAAACCGGACTATACAGGGTATTATCCCATATTGACGCTACCGTACACTGTGGTTACCTTCGAGCCGCTCATATTGTTTCTCCCGGAGATTTATTCGGACATGCCTCATGCGGGGCTTGCGCAAAAATAATCATAGGCATATCATCTGTCAGATCAACCGCATGGAGGTCAGAATGGATTTTTCGGTATCGGAAAAAATGCAGAGAATCCTTTCCATGATCCGCGAATTTGTGGACAGGGAACTCATTCCGCTTGAACCCGAATTTGTCAAAAAGGAATTCAGGGACATGCTGGGCGTTCTTGAAGAAAAGCGCCGGACAGTCAAACAGATGGAGCTGTGGGCTCCGAACCACCCGAAAGAATATGGCGGCATGGGGCTCGACCTGATGGAACATGCGCTTGTGTCCGAAGAGCTGGGCCGCACACCCCTGGGACATTACGTTTTCAACTGCCAGGCTCCCGATGCAGGCAATATTGAAATCCTTCACAAGTACGGGACGGAAGAACAGAAAAAGGAATATCTCAAACCCCTCATCGAGGGAAAGATAAGAAGCTGCTTTTCGATGACCGAAGTCGAGCTCCCCGGCTCGAACCCGGTAATGATGGATACGACCGCAGTCAAAGACGGCAGCGACTATGTCATCAACGGCCAGAAATGGTATACGAGCTCGGCCGACGGGGCCAGATTCGCCATAGTCATGGCTGTGACAAACCCGTCCGAGTCGCCATACATGAGGGCGAGCATGATAATCGTCCCGACCGATACGCCGGGGTTCAACCTTGTGCGGAACATCCCTGTGATGGGACATGAGGGGAGCGATTATGCCAGCCATGCCGAGATCCTTTACCAGTCATGCAGGGTCCCGCAGAAAAATCTGCTTGGCCCGGAAGGGTGGGGCTTTGTGATCGCGCAGGAAAGGCTCGGACCCGGCAGGATCCATCACTGCATGAGATGGCTGGGCATATGCGCCAGGTCCTATGACCTCATGTGCAGCAGGGCGGCCAAAAGGCTTATATCTCCTGACGGAAAGACGCTTGCCTCAAAACAGATCATCCAGTCCTGGGTAGCCGAGAGTGCGGCGGATATCCAGGCTGCAAGGCTTATGACACTGCATGCGGCCTGGAAGATCGAGACCGAGGGCGCAAAGGCGGCCAGGGATGAAATCGGCCTTATAAAATTCGTTGTCGCCAACGCCATGCAGCGCGTTGTGGACCGGGCCCTGCAGGTGCATGGAGGACTCGGCATGACCGATGACACCATACTGGCGTACTTCTACCGCCATGAGCGGGCGGCGCGGATCTATGACGGTGCGGATGAGGTGCATAAGGTGTCCTTCGGCAGAAGGGCGCTGAAGGCCTATGCCTGAAAGGGATGCTAGATGACGGATGACTATATCGACAAGCCGAAGGATATAAGGCAGGGTGAGGAGATAGACCTTAAAAAGGTCGGCGTTTTCCTCAGGGACTCGATCCCCGGGCTTACCTCAGAGCTTGAGATAAAACAGTTCCCCAGCGGGTTTTCAAACCTTACCTATCTTGTCACTTCAGGCGGAAAGGAGATGATTTTAAGAAGGCCTCCTTTCGGAACAAAGGCAAAATCGGCACACGATATGGGCCGGGAATTCAGGATGCTGAAGGCCTTGAAACCCGTATTTCCGTACTGTCCAGAGGCCCTTCTCTATTCGGAAGATGAAAGTGTTATGGGCTGCCCGTTTTATGTGATGGAGCGTCTTAAGGGTATTATCCTCAGGAAAGACCTGCCCAGGGGTATGGACCTCTCGGCAGAGCAGGCAAGGAAGCTCTCTGAAAATCTCATTGATATCCAGCTCGAGCTGCATTCAATTGACTACCATGCGATAGGCCTTGAATCATACGGCAGGCCAGAGGGTTACGTAAAGCGTCAGATTGAAGGTTGGAGCGAAAGATACAGGAAGGCAAGGACGCCGGATGTGCCTGATTTCGAACATGTGATGGCCTGGCTTGCTGAAAAGATGCAGCCTGAAAGTGCTAAGCCGGGCATAATCCACAATGACTACAAGTTCGATAATGTGGTGCTTGACAAGGATGATCCTCTGACGATCGTTGGCGTGCTCGACTGGGAGATGGCGACAATAGGCGACCCGCTGATGGACCTTGGCAGTTCTCTCGCATACTGGGTTGAAAAGAACGATTCGCCGAACATGCTCATGATAAGAATGATGCCGAGCAATATCGACGGCATGATGAGCAGGAAGGAGATAATAGAGCGATATTCCGAACGGTCCGGCATAAAAATCAATAATTTTGATTTTTATTACTGTTTCGGGCTGTTCAGGCTCGCGGTCATTGCCCAGCAGATCTATTACCGCTTCTATAACGGCCAGACAAAGGACGAGCGTTTCGGCATGCTTAAATTCGCCGTGCAGATACTGGAAGAGACGGCAAAGGATATTGTCGATAAAACAAAATTATAAGGATGGCGTAATGAAACTTTCAGGAGTCAAGGCAGTTGTAACCGGCGCCGCATCAGGCATTGGAAAGGCTATTGCTGTAAGGTTTGCATCGGAAGGGGCGCATGTGTTCATTTCTGACATAAACACCGAGAGGCTTGAAAATACCGTTAACCAGATAAACGCATCCGGAGGGAAAGCCTCCGGCACTATCGCCGACGTTTCAAAAGAGGATGATGTCAGGCGTCTTGCAGCATTGGCTGCAGAAACCATGGGAGGCATAGATGTTCTCGTGAACAACGCAGGAACAGGTACCATAGGCTATATGGAGCAGATATCCGACCCCGAGATTGACCGTGCATTCGGGGTCAATCTGACCGGGGTCATGCGTGTAACAAGGGCGTGTGTGCCTTACCTGAAAAAAAGCGGCAGGGGCAGGATCATAAACATGTCTTCCGTTGAGGGCATACGCGGTTCAGCCTTCCTTCCGGTCTACTGCGTGACGAAATCCGGTGTCATCGGTCTTACTATGGCCAATGCCATGGAACTTGCAAAATTCTCGGTCACCGTCAACGCGATCTGTCCTGGGCCCATCGAGACCGACATGCTGGCCCCTCTTATAAGCTCTGACGAATACAGACAGAAGATGGTAAAGGCCGTGCCGCTCAAACGCCTCGGCAGGCCTGAGGATATAGCAGGGGCCGCTCTTTTCCTTGCCTCTGAAGATTCATCGTTTATAACTGGTCATTCGATGGTGGTTGACGGAGGGATGACGATCAGGAACTAGTGGTGAGTGGTCAGTTGTGAGTGGTGAGAAAAGGCAACACCAGTAAAAGGATTTCGTATGATCTTCGATCTAACAAAGTTTAAACCAATTCAAACTTTCGGGATCTCTTTGCTTTTTATTGGTGCGGCTGGTGTATTTATTTATTTCCTGATGCACAATAGTCCTAACTTTGTGTCACCATTCAAAGTTTTTTTTATATGCATGGTTGCTTGGCATCTTTTAACTGGAGTTGGTATTATCATAAGAAAAATTTGGGGTTTCTATCTCTTGAAGTTCTATCTCTACATATTAATGCTTGGTTTCCCTATTGGGACAAAAACAGCAAAGAAAATGTTCAAATACATGGAAGAAAATCAAATTAAAGACTTGTTCTTTAATAGAGGTATTCTGTTATGAATTTTAACGAACCAGAGAAAAATCCCGTGTCATGCCATGAAATGGTACAAATAATCAATTTGTCATGGATCAAGGCCAAGCACCTTTTGTTATTAACAAAAATTACTCGCTGGTGAAAGTTTGTTTATATTGATTTTATGACATATTTATCTTTCCATTTCTTCGTCATATAGTATAAAATTTCAAAAAAATACTAAAAAGTACCACAGGGTATATTAATTGTTCCGGCGCGCTGCACGCGCCGGAACGGTGAGTTGCACGGACGCACTCGCCCGATTTGTTCCGATGCGTGCTGATTCGCACGCCCGAACAAATCGTTCGAGCACATTCGTCCTCGGACTTGGCGAGCAAGCTCGCCAGCCCGATTCCAAACCGCTCAACTCGCCGTTAAGTCGAAGGAAGAGACATGGCACAAACGCTGACAGTGTTCCTTTGTAGCACTCAGGCAGACCTGGGGCCCGAACGCGAGGCGGTGCTTGCTGCCGTAAGGCGCCTCCAGTTGCAGCACGACGCTATGGAGTTCTTCGGTGCGCGAGAGGGCAGGCCTTTGGAGACGTGCCTCGAGGAAGTGCGCAAGAGCGACATCCTGGTCGTCGTGGTCGGGCACCGATACGGCACCTTTGTACCGGGCCAGAAGATCTCCTACACCGAGTCTGAGTACCAAGAGGGCCATCGCCTCCGGAAACCCTGCTTGATCTACATTCGAGGAGATGACGTCCCGGTCTTGCCGCGGCACGTCGAGCGCGATCCCGATGGTATTCGTGCCTTGGAGCGGCTGAAGGTCACTCTTCGAGAACGCCATACGTGTGCCCCGTTTGAGGCACCTGACGACCTTGCTGTTGGCGTCGTGGCCGACCTCTCCCGCACGGTCCAGGACCTTCAGGAGGCCGCCAGGCTGCAGGCCGAGCAGCACCTGCCCGAGCCTCGACCAGTGCTCGATCACCTCGATGACATTGTCACCTCGGCGTTGAAGCAGGGGATCGACGAAGCCTTGCTATCTGCGGAGATACGGCGGGCTGTTGATCGGCTTGCGAGGTCGGAAGGCAAACGACATCCGCTCGTGTTTTTCAGTCATACACATACCGACAAAGGACGGATCCGCCCGTTTGCCGACGCGATCCGATCCCACGGTGTCGAGGTGTGGATGGACGAGGAACGCATCTCGCCAGGTGATAGCCTGCTGGAGACAATCTCACATGGCCTTCGCTCGGCCGAGTGTCTAGCGTTCTTCATGTCGGAAGCGTCGGTCCGAAGTCGGTGGGTGCTGCAGGAGTTGAGCATCGTCACGGCAGAGAGACTCTCCGCGCACGGCAAGGGGCCGATAGTAATTCCGATTCTGCTCGATGACGTTGATCTCCCGCCGGTGCTACGCGACGTCAAGTACATTGATCTTCGGTCCGGTAACGTCTCGCAGGCTGCCGCTGAATTCTCACGCGCTCTTGGCCGGCACCTTGAAGCTCCTTTCCCTGCAGGCTCACCGGAGGAGAACAGGCATGTTGTCGAGAAGAGCATCCACTCGCTAAGGGCGCTTCTGCATGTCCGTCGGACGTACGGGGAAGAAGCCGACAAGGCGGGGAGTGGTCGCCGCAGTCTCGAGCACGCCATCGAGGATTTGGCCAAAGCCATTGGAGGACTGTGCGGGCTCTCCAATAAACCTGAGAACCGTCTCCAGCTCTTCGTTAACCAGGTACTTGCGGCTGACGAAGGCAACGACCTCCCGCAGATCTTCCGTGACATGCCGGAGCTGCGGGAGTTTTTCAAGATGCCGAACTTTGATCAGGGCGATGGTGCTCAATCATGGGTGTCGTGGGACAAATGACCGGCGACCTAACAACCGGTTGCAGCGGACGGTCCGCTGCGCGGCCCGCCGCTGAACCGGGGCGTTGGGGACCAGAAAGGAGAGAAATTTGTCCGACAATCAAGAACTAATGAGCAATGCCTTTCAGTTATTCATGATGGAAGCACCTAAACACGCTAAGGCATGGATGACTGCAGCGAAGAACCTCGATGAAGCCTGTGCACTGGACAAGAAGACAGAATACCTTGGGTACATTGCCGTCCTTGCAGTATTAGGTCTCGACAGTGGTATTCCCTTCCATGTCATGCAGGCAAGAGAGGTAGGAGCATCACGAGAAGAAGTCATCAGTGCGGTTTTGTTAGGTCTCCCCGCTGCAGGCAACATTGTCACTCGCTCTCTGCCGGCAGCAATCAAGGCTTATGATTCCCCAAAAGGCCCATAATGAAGAATTCCAAACTAAACAAAGACTGGCATAAAGAAAACAGAATGCCACCAAAAGCATCACTGGAGCAGCGTCTGGCATGTGGTGTGACTTGGTGGTGTGACTTGGGGACGTTCATGATAATATGACTAACCATGTCGCCTGCAACAATGAATACTTCAGGATACTACATGGATCCTGCAATAGTTATCAAAATTACTTGATGATATCTTCATTTTCAGACAGTTTATAAATCATATATCGCTGCCGCAGATATGCACTGAAAGCAAACCCAGCAAGAATATAGGTGATGGCAGGTTATCTATACAACAGGCTTAAAAGAATATGGTTTTTCTACTCGATTACAAGCCGGGCGGAATCGTCTTTTATCTGGATATCTACACCGGGGATGTTTTTGCTTTTGAAGTTCTGCATTATTTCATCAAGGGTGCCCCTGATTTTTGCCCTGTGGCAGATGGAATGGGAGTATATGCTGCTTATCTGAATCTCGAGTACGCCATTAGTCGAGGCAACGGCGTCATAAACCTTCTGATACGATTCATGATTTTTTATATTATCGATGCAGATTGTTGTTTCGAATGAAGGGATCGATGCTGTTGTTATCTTCTGGTCTATCTTTTGTCTGAGTTCGTCAAGGATGGATGAAATTACAAGGCCGTACATGTCCTTGACAGGCAGTTCCGCCTTTTTTGAGAGATTCCATGAGCCTATTACCGCCTTGCCCGGTACTGTAACAAGGTTCAATTTCAATGTGCATTGATTCATAGTACCGCCCAGAGGCTGAATCCGTATGCTGCCGGATAAAAGCAGGTCGGCCTTGAACAATGATGCTATTGTTATGGCCTCTACCCCTCCGGCCCTTGATTCGGGGGCCTCGGTAAAAATATTTTCACCCCATTGGGCCAGCTCGGATGCGAGTTTTGATTCAAAACCCGAATATTTCTTTTTCCCGGGAGAGTTCCACCATTCGCGGCTGCTTTCTCCCGGTGCCGTTGTTGTCACGGCAAGCATGACCCTTGGTCTGAATTCGGCCGCCACATCAAACCTGTTTGTTGAAATCCATTGCTTAAGGAAGTCATCTTTCACGGTGAATTCATAGGTGGCATAGACAAAATTCAGCTGCTGATTTTTTGAAACAAGTCTTATTACCGTGGCATCCTGCATGCCGCGCTCGGTTATAAGCCCCGGAAGCTTGTTCAGAACGGCGTAAGCCGAGCTTTGAGGGACGAGTTTAAGAACATATTGCGTCAGGGCCTTTGTGTATGCGTCCTGTTTTGCCGCCTCTTCCGCCTTCTGAATATTCGGACTGTTGATTATACCCGTGCCTTGTGAGGTCAGGGTTGTTTCAGCAGGGTAGGCTGGTAAGGATATTAACAGGCTGGCGGCCAGAATAACGGCCGCCCTCAAACCATTTGGCAAGCTCATCCTGCCAGGAAATCCTTTAACTTGGAATTCACCTCAAGCGGCTCGATGCTTGCTACTGCGTGCTTGTAAATCAGGACTGGCTTATCTGTCTGCAGAAGTATGCAGAACGGGTCGAAGCTTTTTACATGCCCTTCCATTTTTACGTTATCAAGAAGCGTTATCACGATGGACACTCTTTCCTTGCGTGCCTGATTTAAAAACTGGTCCTGAACATTGAATACAACTTTTGCCATAACAATCTCCTTATCTTGATAGATTGTAATAAACGCTTTTCTTCTATTCATCAAGCGCACAACAAAATCAAGCTGTTTTATTTTATTTAAAAAATACCTTTCGGCCAAAAACCATTCTTTCTTTAATGTAATATTTTATTTTTATCGGGTTTACATGTTCAACCAAGATTTATAAAATAAACACATGGCTGCAGTAACGCGTATCAATGAATTAAAAAGGGTTATAAATCACCATAATTATCAATATTATGTGATTGATTCGCCCGAGATCAGCGATGGCGAATATGATGCGATGATGAGGGAACTTGCTGCCCTTGAGGAAGCGAATCCGGAGATGATCACCAGCGATTCCCCCACTCGGAGGGTCGGGGGTGCGCCGCTTGCGGAATTTACTCCGATGTTTCACAGGATACCGCTCTTGAGCATTGACAATGCGATGGATGAAGACGAACTGAAGGCCTTTCATGAGAGGGTCCGGAAGTGGCTTGGCGCAACGGACATATCTTATTGCTGTGAGCCTAAATTTGACGGTCTGGCAGTGGAGCTTGTTTATGAAAAGGGGACGCTTGTCAGGGGCGGCACGCGGGGCGACGGTTCAGTCGGAGAAGATGTCACACACAATCTGAGAACCATTAGAAGCATACCTTTAAAGATAAGCATAAAGAGCCATGAAATGCTTGAAGTAAGGGGTGAAGTGGTCATGCTCAAGGATTCATTCAGGGCCCTCAATGAAGACCGCGCTGCAAAAGGTGAGCCCCTGTTCGCAAACCCGAGAAATGCCGCTGCAGGTTCCCTGAGACAGCTCGACCCGCGTATAACGGCACAGCGCTCGCTCGTGTTCTTTGCATATGGCGTTTCTGAACCTGCCAGACTGTCTCCATCACAGTCAAAAGTGCTCGACATGCTTTCCGGGGAAGGTTTCAGGGTCAACAATGAACGCAGGGTGTGCACGGGACTTGATGAAGTTATGGCATATGTTGAGCGCATGAAAGATATAAGGGAAGGGCTTCCTTATGAGATGGACGGCGTTGTGGTTAAAGTCGACAGCATACCTTATCAGGAGAGCCTGGGTGTGAAGGCGAAATCCCCTCGCTGGGTCATTGCGTTTAAATTTCCGCCTACGCAGGCGACGACACAGCTTTTGAATATCGAAGTTCAGGTGGGGCGCACAGGCACCCTGACTCCGGTTGCGATACTTGAACCAGTGCACGTGGGCGGCGTGACCGTAAGCAGGGCAACTCTTCATAACCTTGATGAAATAAAAAGAAAAGGGCTCATGATTAGTGATACGGTCCTGATACAACGTGCGGGCGATGTCATCCCGGAAGTTGTTTCTCCGGTAATATCTAAAAGGGACGGGACACAGGTTGAATTCAGGATGCCTGAAAACTGTCCCGTATGCGGTTCTCAAGTAGAGGCCGAGGGTGTGTATTACAGATGCATAAACATGTCCTGTCCGGCTATTATAAAAGAAAGGCTTTATCATTTCGCCTCAAAGGATGCCTTTGATATAGAAGGGCTCGGCATAAGGATCGTGGAGCAGCTAGTTGATGTCCTCAATGTAAGCGATGCTTCAACCCTTTTTGCACTCACTGAAAGCGATCTGCTCAAACTGGAGGGATTCGCCGAACTTTCCGCAAATAACCTGCTTTCAATGATAGCCTCGCGCAAGTCGGTTTCTCTGGACAGATTCATATATGCGCTAGGAATAAGACATGTCGGAACTACGACGGCATCCGATCTGGCAAAGCATTTTGAATCGCTTGAAGAACTTATGTCGGTCAGCAAGGATGAGCTTTCCAAGGTCAAAGGGATCGGCGAGGTTGTTGCATCTTCCATTCATAATTTCTTCGAAAACAAGGACAACCGTGCAGAGATAGAGAGACTTCTTAAGGCTGGAGTTTCGCCTCATAACGACAGGGCCCGGTCTGCAGCTCCTGATTCCGTATTGTATGGCAAGAGGATATGTTTTACGGGCACTCTCGATAGGATGTCCCGTTCCGAGGCAAAGAAAAAAGCCGAATCGCTGGGAGCAATAGTTGTTGATACCGTAGGTAAACAGCTTGACTACCTTGTTGCGGGCGCCGGTCCCGGTTCAAAATTAGACAAGGCGGTAAAGCTCGGCATCGCAGTATGGGACGAAGCCCGTTTCCTTGATGCCGTTGGGGACAAGGCATGAAGGCCTTTCAAGTCAATGTTTCCGGAAGGGTTCAAGGCGTCTGCTTCAGGGCAAGGACGCGTGAAGAGGCGAGAAGGATCGGCGTTGCGGGCTGGGTCAGAAACCTGCCCGACGGGTCTGTTGAGGTTTTCATGCAGGGGCCGGATGAAAAGGTAAACAGCCTTCTGTCATGGTGTTATCAGGGCCCTGCCGGTGCATCGGTCGTAAGCGTTGATTATATGGAAAGGCCTGTTGACCCTTCAATAAATACATTCAGTATTAAATATTAGCCGGCATCAGGAATCAAAAAGGATATTCAGGAAAAAGCCCACGATCGACATCAGTATTGCTGCCAGAAAAGCGGTCCAGAAGTCATCGACCTGGAATCCGTTGACCAGTTTGGAAGCCAGTATGATCATGACGGCGTTGATGACAAAGGTGAAAAGCCCGAGCGTAAGAATGTTTATCGGCAGCGTCAGGATAATCAGGACCCATCTCAACGTGGCATTAAGGAGTCCTATTACCAGCGCGGCTATGAGAAGCGTCCATCCGCTGTCGATGTTGATGCCCTTGATTAATTTGGCCGCAACTGCAAGCGATATGGCAGATACGGCCCATTTGATGAGAAAGCTTGTCATGAAAATAATTTTATATCAAATCTGCAGTCAGGTAAACCTGTAAAATATGCGTTTAAAAGCGCATTTTAAAAACGATCATTCCAATTCAAGATATTGGCTGTATTGCCGTATGATTTTGAGCAGAGGTGCTGTCGTCATCCCGTTGAATTATACTGCATTTTATGACATGTGTTCATTCCAAGGTAATTATATAATAAAGTTGATTTTTTATAAGAAAAATCGTATATATATTCACTCATGTTTCAATTATCTAATGGGGGTTTAATGGTATGAGGAGATTGATCGTAGTAACAGTATTTTTGATAACGGCATCCGGGATAGTATTCGCATCATTTCCTGAAACAAAGAATATCATCTATTATCTGGTTGATCCCAATGACATCGGAAAAGGTTTTAATGACGGTTTCAAAAAAATTATAGGCGACCAGTACTGGCTGACAAGCGATTCATTCGGCGCTTCCCAAAAATATAAAACCGATTATGTCAGGGATCCGGATGGAAATTCAATGAAAGGTAAAACTGTTCCGGCCGGCTCCTCGGTTGACAAGGCCTGGACTATCGAGACCGGCGATCCAAGGACCATAATCGCAATAATCGATACCGGTGTACAGTGGTACAAACCGGGGCTGGTCAACAAGTTTTATCTTAACAGGGGCGAGCTTAAAAACTATCCTCCTTCCAGAGACAATGATGGAAACCCTGTATTCGATTACAACAATGACGGCGTCTTCAACATGCAGGATTATGTGGATGCGATCAAAAGCTATCAGGAAATGAAGAAAATTAATCCCCAGTTAACTGATGATGTGCTTGATAAGATCATTGATGCACGCAATAAATACTATCAGGAAGACAAGAGTCACTATGAGTTCAATTTTATCAGGGATTATGAAGAAAAACACGGCAAGGGGTCGTTCAACGGAACGATACCAGACCTCCCGTACACCCCCCAGCACCTCATCAGGGCTTTCAGTGACGGAATTGATGATGACCTGAACGGCTATGCGGATGATATCTGCGGCTGGGATTTCTTCGCAGGCGACAATGACGCCGATGATGTGTCCAGCTATACCAGTACTGCCCTGTATCATGGTACGGGCCAGTCCCTTGCGGCAGGCGGGGAATTTTTCGACGATCCCGAATCGATAGATGAAATAGGGGCTTGTCCCAATTGCATGATAATGCCTCTCAAGACCTGGGATTCCTTTGTCCAGGATACAAATTATTACGGACAGGCGGTATTTTATGCAGCCTTCAATGGAGCCCATGTAATTGAAGGGGCGCTCGGCGGGTTGAGCAATTCCGGGTTATGCAGAGATGCGGTCGAGTATGCCTACAAAAAAGGCATGGCAGTATTCATGGTTTCTTCCGACATAAACAGCGCAAACCACAACTGGCCGACGTACCTTAATGAACCCATATACTGCACAGGGGTCGTACCTGACACATATATTGAAGGAGTTCCCCTTTCAGGTGTGAACACATGGTTCAGAAATTCGGGTTTGTGTCAGTTCGGCGCCAAAAACCATATTTCCTTTGAGGTAAGTTCCGGTTCACACTCCACGGCCCTGTCATCAGGTGCAGGAGGGCTTCTGATATCGCATGCAAGGCGCATGCTCGAAAATAAGGAAATCCAAAAGCAGTTCAGCTACGGCAGCGGCATGCCTGTCCATCCTGACCAGATAAAACAGCTACTGACAATGTCTGCCGAGGATGTTGTGCCTGAAGATACACAGGGCACGGGAACACCTGATCCGTCTCAGGTCGGCTGGGACCAGCATTTCGGTTACGGAAGGGTAAATCTGTATTGGGCTGTCAAGATGCTGAATGACGGGAAGATACCGCCTGTCGCAAGGATAACCGCGCCTCAGTGGTCGCAGTATCTTGATCCCAGGAAGGACCTCCTTGAGCTGAAGGGGGATATTCTCTTTGCAGATACTTCCGCAAAATCTTGGGTAATCGAATCAGGATATGGTGTTGAACCCGACAACAGTGCTTTTCAGGAAATAAGAAAAGGATCATCTCAGGGTGAAGATATCGACTTCGGCGGGCCGATCAGCCTTGCAGACATCAGGCAGAAAGTTATGCCCTCAGGTCTTGACATGGGCTGGTATTCGAAGGAGCCTGACACGACTTACAGGGGAAGCGCCAGCATCCAGGCCAACAGGCACATGTTCACAATCAGGCTCAGGGTCATGGGAACAGACCCGAATAATCCCAGGAAAGATAAAGTGCTTGCCGAAGACCGCAGGGCGTTCTTCATGTGCGAAGACAAGGACCTTCATGCAGGATGGCCCAAATTCTTGGGCGTAGGAGGGGAATCCGCGCCCAGGCTGGAAGACCTTGATGGAGACAACCTCAAAGAAGTCATTATCGCCACATCGGACGGCAGGATACTGATATACAGGCATGACGGCTCTCCGTTTACATACAAGGGCAGGAAAATCGAATTTGCGGCCGACGAAATCAATTTTGCCGGTAATGGAAAGGTCGATATTGAATATATCCGTTCAGACATGTACAGGTCGCTTGGACGTCTGCCGGTTTACAGGCCTTCATTTGTAACGCCGGCAATTGCGGATATCGACAATGACGGAGTCAAAGAGATTGTCGATGTTGCCGGCGGGACGGTCTACTGTTTCTATCTCGATCCAGACAGGCCCCCGATGAAGTTCGACATAAGCGCAAACTTCAAACTGGATGTTCTGCAGGGAAAGGTGCACAACGCCGATCATGACCCCGATTACCCAGGTTATGAAAACAGCAACAGTACTGAAAATCCGATTTCTCCGGGCGCCATGGCACCGCCTGTTCTTTTTGATATCAATAACGACGGGTTCAAGGAAATCATAGTAGCGGCCGGTGACCAGAGAATATATGCATGGGATAAATACGGCAGGATGTGCCCGGGATGGCCTGTTTATGCAAGGGCATATGAAAAATCCGGCCAGAAAATCATATATTCGCCCTGTATAGCCGATCTCAACGGGGATGGAAAACCCGAACTGGTCGTAGCGACAAACGAGGTCGTCGGAGCTGGTGATGATACGCCTGTTACAACAAGCGAACAGAAATCACTCATAAATAATGTCCGCAGTGCGATGCTTGGCCAAAGTGTTCTGGCGGGCTCAAGCACAAGCCAGCCCGGAGGTACGCTTCTGGCTTCAACTCTTGATACGATAACAAATGTGGCAGGAAAAGACTGCCTTGTTTATGCAATCCAGGGTGCGGGCAACGGGGATTACAGTGATGGAGGGAGGGATTACAATTTCAGCAAAAGGTCATTTGTAACAGGCTGGCCTGTTAGCCTGAAAGCGCTGCTTCCCGATATACTGCCCTTCCTCGGGCCATCAACCAAACCTGCGGCGTTTGATTATGACAATGACAAAGCGGATGAGATTGTTGCATGCGCGACATCATCCCAGACAGCCATCATTGACGGTGACGGAAAAATATTGAACAAAATGAAGCGTGCACCCATGGGAAGCAAAGCGAAAGAATATCTTGATGACAAATCGGTTTCTCTAAACCTTTTCAGCAGCGTCGCTTTGGGAAATCTGGACAGGGACGACAACATAGAGATCGCACAGGGAGGGCTTTCTCTTTTCGGGGCACTCAATCTGTTCATAGCCGGACAGAACTTCCCGTTCAACCATGTCATGCAGGTATGGGACTCAAAATCCGGCAGTTTCGAAGATGCTTTCCCGAGACCGATTGATGATTTCTCGCTTTATGCGGAGCCTGCAATCGCTGATGTTGACGGTGACGGCGTCAATGAGGTTCTTACGGGTTCGGGGCTTTACCTTCTCCATGCAATCGGCGCGGATGGTCTTGACAGGGGCGTGTTTCCGAAACTGACTGCAGGCTGGATAATGATGACGCCTGCTGTTGCTGATATTGACAATGACGGCAAAAATGAAGTCGCCGCAGTCACAAGGGAAGGCGGAATATTCATATGGGACACCGAAGGCAAATATACGGCTGGAAGCAATGGAAAGCCTCAGACGTGGCCTACCTTCGGGCATGATAACATGAATACCTCGAATCTTGGCTATGACGCGGTGGCGCCGGCAGGCATAACCGAATACGAATGGACAAGCGATGGTCTGACCTTCAGGTGCCCCGGTGATGACGGTTTAAATGGAAGGGCTAAGGAAATAAAGGTTCTGGGATATTCTTCTCCGATAAATGTCAGTAACTTCAATGAGGCTACCGTATTGAAAACAATAGCAAATCCGGCGGCAGGCAATCAGCTTGTCTATGTAAACATGCCAAATGATTTTGCCTACTATGCGGTTATTGCAAAAGATGAAGCAGGCAATACAAGCCAGCTGATGCTTGAAGGCGGGCCGATGACAAAGGAGCAGATCAAGGCGGCGGGAGAGGCTTCTTCTGACAGTGGGGGAGGCGGCGGTTCTTCAGGGTTGTGCTTTGTTAATTCAGCTGTAAGTCTTTAGGGATAAACAAGGGGGGCGTGAAAGCCTCCCTTTTGCGTACAGGTCATGGAATCGGAAAAAATTTCACAGGGCATCTACATGGTCGGCGGGTCTGATATTTCAAACCCCGAGGACGCATCGGTTTTTATAGTAGACTGCGGCAGTGAACTCTGCATGATCGACTGCGGGGCAGGCAAAAGCGCCGGTTTCATAATCGAGAATATTGAAGAAACCGGCCTGAATGTTTCCAAAATAAAAACTTTGATACTTACGCACTGTCATGTCGACCACATCGGCGCAGCCACATTTTTCAAGGAAAAATATCAGGCCAGAGTGTTGGCGCACAGCCTTGATTCGGATGCAATCGAATCCGGTGATCCTAAAAAAACAGCATCAAACTGGTATGGTGTCAGGCTGCCCGGGACCAGGGTTGACGTCAGGCTTGAAGGGCCTGATGGAATGATTGAAATAGGTGACAGAAAGATCAACTGGCTTCATACCCCGGGTCATACTCCGGGTTCGATTGTAGTTTATATTGATGAGGCCGGGCAGAGAATACTTTTCGGCCAGGATATTCACGGGCCGTTCCATCCTGACTTCGATTCTGACATTTTAAAATGGCGGGAATCCATGGGAAAGGTTCTCCGGCTTGAGGCGGATATATTGTGTGAAGGCCATTTCGGAATATTCTCGCCTGGGGAAAGAGTGAAAAAGTATATTCAAAGTTATCTTGACAATTATCCAAGATGAAGCATAGCCCATTAAAGTAATTTCAAGAGGTTTTCGAGTATCAGCATTTTGCAGAATCATTTTCTCATTACCGGAAACCAGAAGGAGAATTCATGCTGAAATCATACAATATTGCCGTGATCCCCGGTGACGGGACAGGCCCCGAAGTCATTGCGGAAGGTGTCAAGGTTCTCAATGCCGTTACCATGGTCGAAGGCCTTAAAATCAATTTCACAAATTATGATTTCGGTGGAGAGAGATATTTGAAGTCCGGTGAAACTCTTCCTGAAAGTACACTCGATGAACTCAAGAAATTCGATGCCATTTATCTTGGGGCGATAGGTCATCCTGACGTTAAACCGGGGATTCTCGAAAAAGGGATTCTGCTAAAATTAAGGTTCGGGCTCGATCAGTACATAAATTTAAGACCCGTAAAACTTTATCCCAATGTTGAAACACCGATCAAGAACAAAGGGCCTGCCGATATCGATTATGTAGTTGTAAGAGAGAATTCCGGCGGCCTCTATTCAGGTATGGGAGGCGTTTGCCTGAAGGGAACCAGACAGGAAATAGCCGTTGAGGAAATGGTCTACAGCTACTTCCAGGTTGAAAGATGCCTGAGATATGCATTCGAATATACGAGGAAACACTCCAAACGCAACACCCTGGCGCTTGTTGGGAAATCCAATGTCCTGACAAATGTATTTGGCCTCTGGAACAGGGTGTTCAGTGAGATGGGTGACATGGAATATCCCGATATAAAGCGTGAATATTACCATGTGGATGCGACATGCCTTTATATGGTCTCCAGTCCCGAGATGTTTGACGTCATTGTTACTGAAAACATGTTCGGAGATATAATCACCGATCTGGGTGCCATAACCCAGGGCGGGCTCGGCATTGCTGCCGGGGGTAACATCAATCCCATGGGTGTAAGCCTGTTTGAGCCGATAGGGGGTACGGCTCCGATGTGGACCGGCAAGAATTCAATCAACCCGCTTGCGGCAATTGGCGCCGCGCAGATGATGATGAAGACTCTTGGAGAGGAGAAGGCAGCGGCCAGAATGGAAAACGCAATCAAAAAGGTCATATCGCGAGATATGAAATCGCAGTATGCAGGACAGATGGGCATAACGACAAGCGAGGTCGGGGACAGAGCCGCTGCATATGCTGCAGAATAAGGAGGGTTATACGATATGAAAAAGGAAAAGATTGCAGGTTTGATCTTATGCATGGTTATGGTTCTGATTTCCGCCTGTGCACTTAAAGAGACTCCCGTCAAGGTGGAGGTCACTCCTCCGAAACCTGCGAAAGTTGCCCTTGTCCTTGGTGCAGGCGCCGCAAAGGGATTTGCGCACATCGGGGTAATGAAGGTCCTGGAGGCAAATAAAATACCGATTAATTTTATTATAGGTACAAGTGCAGGCAGTGTTGCTGGGGCTTTTTATGCTTATGGGTATAATGCCTATGACCTCCAGGCTCTGGCAATGAAAGTTGAAAAAAGCGACGTGGTAGATCTGACGATTCCCCAGAACGGTTTTATAAAAGGTGAAAAGCTTGAGAATTTTGTCAACGGATCTCTTGGCAATACGCCTATTGAAAAGTTCAAGATAAAATTTTATGCGGTTTCTACTGACCTTGTAACAGGCGAGGAGGTTGTTTTCGGGTCTGGAAATGCAGGGAAGGCCGTCAGGGCAAGCTCGTCTATCCCCGGTATTTTCCAGCCAGTCAGGATTTCAGGCAGGACTTATGTAGATGGAGGCGTCGTAAGTCCAGTTGCGGTGGATGCTGCCAGGAGGATAGGCGCGGATGTTGTAATAGCAGTCGACATATCGGGTGGTGTTGCGGATTCGGTCCCTCAAGGAATTATGGATATAATCCTGCAGGCAATAGATATAATGTATGCTAAAATATCCACGTATCAGCTTAAAAATGCCGATGTCGTTATCAGGCCGAAGGTAGGCCAGATAGGTTCGGCTGAGATAGAAAAAAGGGGCGAAGCAATACTCGAAGGCGAAAAAGCCGCCCAGGCAGCCCTTCCTCAGATTCAATCCATCATCGATAAACTGAGGATGGACGGGAGAATTAAGTGATATGAAACTGGAAGGGACGGAAAAATAAGGATGGACACCCATTATGTTGCCGGGCAGTTCGCGGGGATGAACCCCTGTATGTTGATGGACATAACCGCATCCTTGAATGCACTGCATTGCAGGCATCTTGCTCAATATATTGAAAAGAAATAATAATTGTTTTATGAACGACTGATACTAAATCGAGGGGGAAATCTTTATGAATAAAAAGATTGCAATCACGGTCTTCAGCTTTTTCGTATTTGTGATTGTCTCGGGAAACATTCAGGCAGCCGACAATTCATGGAACAAGGTCAAGACAAAGGGGGAAATCGTTATCGGGATTGATGATTCCTTCCCCCCCATGGAATTCCGCAACGATAAAAACGAACTTGTCGGGTTTGACATAGATGCCTCAAAAGAACTGGGAAAGCGTCTCGGCATCAGGGTTACACATCTCCCGACGGCATGGGAAGGTGTTATCATGTCACTCAAGGTAGGCAAGTTCGACATCATATGGTCGGGGATGTCGGTTACCCGTGAAAGGGAAAAAGAAATTTCATTTTCAAGGCCATACATCCTGGAAAAACAGATCATGGTTGTAAAAGCGGGAAACAAAAAAATCAAGAGCGTCAAGGATTTGAGTGAAAAGAATGTCGTTGGCGTGCAGCTGGGGAGCACTTCCGAAGAGGCATTAAAGAAGCTGAATAAAAAATTCAAGGAAGTCAAACGCTACGACAAGAACACTTCGGCCTTTATGGACCTGAAGATCGGCAGGATTGAAGCCCTTGCCGTTGATGAACTTGTCGGACGGTACTATCTTTCACAGCGTCCCGGTGAATATACAATCCTGCCGGAGCCCCTTACTTCGGAACCTATCGGAATAGGTTTCAGAAAACCGGATCTGGCGCTCAGAAATCAAATACAGAAAACACTCGATGGTATGTTTGCAGACGGGACGATGAAAAAGCTTTCGATAAAATGGTTCGGGGATGACATCACGACAAAGAGGTAATTATCAGGGCGTGATATCTTTCACGCCTTTTGCTTTATTAATAGTTCTTTGCCTTCTTTCAATTCATGCATATGCTGCCCCGACTCCCGGTGAACTGCTGGGAGAGGGGACAAAGGCCCAGCAGGAAGGCAGGCTCGATAAAGCGCTGGAATTTTTCAAGGCTGTTCCTGCACCCCGTGATAGTGAAGAACCCGGGACCTATGTCCGTGCAAGAATGGAAGCGGCCAAGATATATTTCAGCCGTGAGGAATATTCAAAATCAGCTGATGTCTGCCGGGAAGTGATGCGTCTTTATCCCGATAACATTGAAGCAAACAATCTCATGTCACAGATCGATGCGGCCAGCATGCCCAGATGGCTCAAGTTTTTAAAAGACATGAAAACTTATCTGCCGACCTTGCTGAAGGCGTCGGCAATGACATTGATCCTGGTTTTCATGACCATGTTGATATCGCCTCTCGGAGGGCTTTTCACGGCACTGGGCCGGATCAGCCGGATGAGACCCGTTTCATATGCCTGCTGGCTTTATATATGGATATTCAGGGGAACCCCCCTGCTGCTCCAGCTGTTTTTCATCTATTACGGACTGCCGCAGCTGGGGATCACGCTGAAACCTTTTACGGCGGCGGCATTGGGACTAGGGATCAATTATTCGGCCTACCTGGCCGAAATAATAAGGGGAGCAATCGAGAGCATCGATCCCGGACAGATGGAGGCGGCAAAATCAATCGGCATGACATACCCGCAGGCCATGAGGCGGATCATCATACCTCAGACATACAAGCGGCTCGTACCCCCGGTCGGAAACGAATTTATTGCGCTGATCAAGGATACTGCGCTTGTCTCGACTATTGCAATGGTTGAACTTATGCGTTCCGCGGACCAGATTTTCAATGCGACATTCAACATCTTCATTCTCATTCAGGCTGCCATCATCTATCTTATCATGACGAGCATCTTCACCCTTATTTTTAAAAGGATCGAAGACAGGCTGGGGGTCTATGAAAACCGATGATTGAGCTCAGAAATGTCGTCAAGCGCTTCGGCACTGTTACGGCCGTAGATAATGTAAGCCTGAATATAGACAGGGGTGAGAAGATAGTAATCATAGGCCCTTCAGGCTCCGGGAAATCGACACTGTTAAGGATGATCAATTTCCTGGAAAAAATTGATGACGGGAAGATATTTCTGAACGGAAGGGAAGCAGGATATAAAATTGACAAGCGCGGAAAGCTTGTTTTTGACAGGCAGGAAAACATCTGCAGGCTGCGTTCGGAAATAGGAATGGTATTTCAGCATTTTCACCTGTTCCCGCATATGACCGTAATTGAAAACGTCATGGAAGGCCCGGTGACGGTCAAAAAGGTGAACAGGACAGATGCAAGGAAAAACGCACTCGGACTGCTCGGCAAGGTCGGATTGCTTGACAAGGAGAATGCATACCCGGCGTTCCTCTCTGGAGGGCAGAAACAGCGCGTGGCAATTGCAAGGGCATTGGCCATGCAGCCCATGATAATGCTTTTTGACGAGCCGACCTCGGCTCTGGACCCCGAGCTTGTCGGTGAGGTGTTGAACACTATACACGGCCTGGCCGAAGACGGGATGACCATGCTGATAGTGACGCATCAGATGGGTTTTGCAAGGGAGCTTGCCGACAGGGTGATATTCATGGATAACGGCCGCTTCATATTCGAGGGGCATCCTGATGATATTTTCTCCGTGAGAATGGAACATCCGCGTATAAAGTCGTTTCTTGCAAAAGTAATATAAATCGTTTTTAATAATTTTGGAGGATTCAATATGAAAAATACGGTTGGAAATATCTTTTTGACGTTATTGGCGGCTTTACTGATTGCAGGCTGTGCCCATACGGCAAAAGTTGAGGAATATCCGAAGGTCGACACGGTAAAGGTAGATAAAGACCTTGCGATAAAACACCTGAGCGAGGCTGTTCAATTCAAAACAATTTCGCCTGAAGAAGGCAAGGCATTCGATGCGCAGCCTTTCATAGACATGCAAAATTGGATGAAAAGCGCGTTCCCGCTGGTAAACGCCAACCTGAAGCTTGAAGTGATCAACAAATATGCGCTCCTGTTCAAATGGCAGGGGAGCAACCCGGCATTAAAGCCTGGAATCTTCATTGCCCATATGGATGTAGTGCCAGTCGAACGGGGTACTGAAAGTACCTGGAAATATCCCCCATTCAGCGGAAAAGCCGCAGAAGGTTTTGTATGGGGGAGAGGGTCTCAGGATGACAAGGCCTGTTTGACCGGTCTGCTTGAATCGGTGGAAACACTTTTGAAAGAGGGATTAAAACCGGACCGTACCATTTATCTGGGTTTCGGTTATGATGAGGAGACCAGCGGATATGGCGGGGCTGCAAAGATTGTCGAACGTCTTAAAAACGAGGGTGTCAGCCCCGAGTTTGTCATTGATGAGGGCGGGGCGGTAAAGACTGACGGATTTCCCGATATAGGCGTTAGATGCCCGATAGCAGGCATTGCAATCGGGGAAAAAGGCTATCTGACCCTGGATCTTGTTGTCGAAGACAAGGGAGGCCATTCGTCCGTACCCGGCCAGCACGGGCCTGCCGCCATACTTGCAAGGGCCATAATCAGGCTTGAGGAAAACCAGTTTCCTGCTGACCTGAAGGCCGTTAAAACCATGATAACTCCATTGACGCCCCAGATGCCCGCTTACCTGAGCTTTGTTCTCAACAACACATGGCTGACCGGCCCCCTGGTAAAGTCGATACTGTCGGGAGACCCGTTCATGGATTCCATGCAGAGAACGACAACGGCAATAACGATGCTTGAAGGTGGCGTCGCCGAGAATGTCCTTCCCCAGAGGGTCAGTGCAACGGTTAACTTCAGGATCAAACCGGGCGACACAATGGATTCGGTGATCGCAAGGACCAGAAAGGTAATTGATGACCCTAGGGTGAAAATCTCTTCCAGACCTGTAAAAAACGATCCGACTCCCATCTCAAGCGTTACTTCGCCAGCCTATAGGTTGATCGTCAAAACAACATGTCAGATTCTTAAAGATAACCGTGATCTGGTATTCTCGCCCTACATAAACAACGGCGGATCGGATTCAAGGTTTTACAAAGATCTGACTCCGGATGTCTATGGCTTTCTGCCTCTATATCTTACCGACGAGGAGATAGATTCCGAACATTCATCGAATGAACGTACGCCGGTTGAAAGCTATATAAAGATGATCCAGTTCTATGCACAGATAATGAAAGAGGTTCAGCATCAGTAGAATATTATGAATTAAAGATCATATATTTTTTGCATATGCCTGAGCCATATGGTATATGTGAAACGGTAAGTCTGCATCCGAGTATTCAATTACATTAACAGGAGGATCCAATGAAAAGAGTTACTCTGATGGTGCTGGTCCTTTCATTGTTAATTCTTAACGGCTGCATAGTTTCAACATCTCCTTCTGATTTTATTATTACAATGGATAAGGGAGATACCCTTGAATTCAGTGTCTCTGTATTTCCGGAATCAAGCAATGCTTTATGGACACTGTATTATGGGGATGTCGAGGATACTGCCAACGGACTTCATTATACATTCACGCCTGACAAGGAGGGCGCATACCAGATGAAGCTTGAAGTGACAGACCCTCGTGGCAGCTCTCAGAACAGGACATGGATAATTTTTGTTCAATGATGCTTGTAATTATTCGTAGTAAAGCAATGAGTGTCTAACCTGGAAAGTGAGCAATTGCACGGCAACCGTTCTGAGAAAGAAAAGTGCTAGATTCTGTAGAAACAAGCGGAAAGTTTGTATTTGTTCCGAAGGCCCAGGTCAAATACAGGCTTAACAGAGCTTATGAGCTTCATACCAATAGGTTTGTCGATTGTATAACAACCACGGGAAATTTATCCAAGATGGTTTTATTTGATCCACTACCATCATAAACGTTTAAACTCGATTTTTGAATGGGCTTCAGGGCTTTATTAATAGCTTGAATATATCGGTACATGAGCTCTCCTGAAAGAGGATGAGAAAATCGAATGGGAGAATCTTGAAGACATTTTTGCAGCTTATGTTAAAACATACCCTGGCGATTCATCAGCACCCGGCGATGATGAGGAAACAGGCAAATTTATTTTGAAAGAATATATTGGCGATTGCCGGACCGGGCGCTCGGAAGCTTTATACAATGCGGAATTTGAAACATCCACGATGATTGCCGCACATTAAAAAACTTTACCGGGGGGAAGGACGTTTCCTGTGTTGCAGCAATTAAGTATACCGACTTTAACAGTTGTCCTTTACATAATAGAGCTGTTCTCGCTGATTTATTACCTGATACTCTGGAAGAACACGAATTCTAAAACCGCACTGATATTCAGTTTTGCTACCATGTATATGATTTTTGTAAATATTGTCGGTTTTTATTATTCATACACAGAAATTCCGGTAATCTGGAAAATATATATCTGCCTGCTGACGTTTCTATGGCCGTTTTTTGCCTTTGCAGTAAATGTTTTTGAAAACCCCGGCACAAGGGTTAGGATGTACGTTTTGTCAGCGGCCGGTTTTTCCCTGATATCACTTTCAGGTGTGGTGCTTTTCAAAAAGAATATAATTGCACTTCAAAGCAGTGCGGCATCGATGGTTTTCGGTCTTGGTTACGGGGCATACATTCTGTCCAGGCTGGATAAAAAGATATATGGTTCGGGTAGGCTTGTGGGGATTTTAGTGTTTGCCATCTATGCCTTCATAGGGATTGTAAGGGCGATATACGCCTCTTTTGATATCGCCTGGGAAAAACATTTTTACATTTCCCAGACAACAGTACAGTCCCTGTATTTTCTCATAAGCGTTGTTTTCGCCAGCCTTATGCCGATAACCGTTTATGTGCTTCATACCGAAAGAAGTACCGATGATATAATAAAAAATGCAGAACAGCTTGTCCTGGAAAAACGTAAACTTCAGGTTTCATTGGAGGAGATAAAAACCCTGCGCGGCATAGTACCCATATGCATGTACTGCAAAAAAATCAGAAACGACGAAGGATTCTGGGAGGATGTAGCAGTATACATACAGAACCATTCATATGCGGATATGTCACATGGCCTGTGTCCTGATTGTCTTAATAGACTTTATCCGGATGTGTATGATAAAATGAAAAGCTCAGGGCGGATAAAAGAATAGTAGGTCTGCCCCTTCCTTTTTTGATAAGATGTCTTATTTTTAGTGAAGGCTTAAGATCCAATGAAACCCAGGTTGGAATCATCAGTTGTTAAAATAGCATTACCGTGAACAGGAAATATGATAACAACAGAAATCAATAAATGATTGGAGGATATAAATATGTACGTATTGGATAAACCGGATAACCTTGTTGAGATTTTTGAAGACAGCGTTAAAAAGTATGCAAACAACCGTCTTTTCGGGACAAAAAACAGCAGCCAGGTTTATGAATGGGTAACCTATTCGGATGTCAGCCGTATGGTTGACGGCATCAGAAGCGGGCTTGCAGGTCTTGGAGTCAAAAAGGGCGATGCTGTGGGCATAATCGCAAACAACCGTACCGAGTGGGCGGTCTGCTGCTATGCCTCTTACGGTGTGGGAGCCCTGTTCGTGCCCATGTACGAGGCCGAGCTTGAGAAGGTTCAGAAATATATACTCAAGGACAGCGGAGTGAAGGTGCTGTTTGTGTCAAAGAGGACAATATATGAAAGCGCTCAGGCGTGGATGAAAGAGATCGAAACTCTCAAACATGTAATAATCATCGACGAAAAAGGTCCCAACAGCTACCAGGAGCTCATGGATAACGGCTTGAAAAAAATCGTTCCTGCAATAAGGCCGACAGCTGACGACATAGCGGGACTGATCTATACATCAGGGACAACGGGCGATCCCAAAGGGGTCCTGCTTTCCCATGGCAACTTCTCAAGCCAGGTGCATGCCCTGTGCAAATCATTCCATATGCTTAATGATAAAACCAGTACCCTGTCATTCCTTCCCTGGGCGCATTCGTACGGACAGACCGCCGAGCTTAATACACTGCTCAAGCTAGGCGGTTCAACGGGTTTTGCGGAAAGTCCTGCAACGATAGTAGGCGATCTGCAGCTTGTAAAACCGACCATGCTCGTTTCTGTTCCGCGCATATTTAACAGGGTGTATGACGGAATCCAGAAAAAAATCAGCGATAAGGGAGGTCTTGCACAGAAGCTCTTCAACATGGGTATAGAGGAACACAAGAAGAAACGTGAACTTGCTAAACAGGGAAAATCAAGCCTGATAAACTCTATCAAGCTGGCTATTGTTGATAAGATCGTTTACAGCAAACTGAGGGAGCTTTTCGGCGGGAACCTTCAGCTTTCCATCAGTTCAAGCGCGGCGCTCAGCGCACATATAGCACAATTCATGTTTGATATCGGCATCCCTGTCTATGAGGCCTGGGGAATGACCGAGATTTCTCCTGCCGGGACAGTCAACACACCTGCCGATTACAAAATAGGCAGCTGCGGCAAGGCGATTGACAAGGTCAGGCTGGTAATAGACAGGACCGGCATGGATGATGATTCAGTAGAGGGAGAGCTCGTTGTCTACGGTCCGAATGTCATGCAGGGCTACCACAACAAACCGGAGGAAACAAAGGCTACAATGACTGAAGACGGAGGATTGAGGACAGGTGACAGGGCCTTTGTCGACAAGGATGGGTTCCTTTATATAACTGGCAGGATCAAGGAGCAGTTCAAACTTGAAAATGGAAAATTTGTTTATCCCTCTGCAATGGAAGAGCATGTAAAATTACTGCCCAGTGTAGAGCAGGCGATGATTTTCGGGCTCAACAAACCTTTTACGGTTTGCGTGGTAGTTCCTGATTTTCTGGTTATGGAAAAGGTAGCCAAGGAAAAAGGGCTGCCAGCGGACAGGAATGAATTTGTCAAGAATCCGGCCGTAATCAAGATGTATGAGGAAGAGATATACAACCATCTGAAAGACGCATTTGCCAGTTACGAGCTTCCTAAAAAGATTTTACTTCTGAGTGAAGGCTTCACTACAGAGAACGGAATGCTTACACCCACACTGAAGCTCAAGCGCCGTGAGGTTTTAAAGAAGTATATGGACATGATCGATTCGCTTTACGCGTAAACCTTCCAACCGGCCGCCGGTACAACCGGTGGCCGTCATTTCAATCCCAAAAAGTATTAACTAATTGCCAGGTAAATTCCGATAACAGAAACATATATTAAAGGAGGTGTCTCATATGAAGATAAGACATATTATTTTCCTTGTATTTTTTGCTTTCATAACAAGTTCCTGCGGAACGGATTCTTCTAGCTGGGAGTTCGGGATTACATCAGTAGATCCGCCAGACGGTGCTACGAATGTTCCATTGAATCAAGCGATAACTGTGACGTTCAACAGCAATCTGAATTGGGATACGATCGTTCTGGGAGCTGGCTTCAATGTTCTCAACACCGCAACAGGAGTGCCTGTCAGCGGAATCCTGACCGAGGCATCTGCAAATGCGATATTGTTCACACCCGATGATGATCTTGAAGGTGATACTCAGTATACCATCATTATAACTGCCGTGGTTGAAGATGTTTTTGGTAACGTGTTTGGAGAGCGTTATACCAGCACTTTTACAACAGTTGTTCTGCCATCCTGAAGACGCATGTCGATGGCTGGAGAAACATTCAGGGGGAGAGATTCATCTCCCCTCATAAAGGGGAGATGAAGATCATTTATCCAAGGATTGTCTTCAGGTCCTCATCCGGTGTCGTAATCGGCATGATATTGAAGTTATTTGCCAGAAATTCAAGCACGTTTGGCGAAACAAATGCCGGCAGTGTGGGACCGAGCCTGATATTTTTAATACCAAGGAAAAGCAGGCTCAACAGTATTGCGACCGCCTTCTGCTCATACCATGACAGGACAAATGACAGCGGAAGATCATTTACCCCGCATTTAAATGCGTTTGCCAGAGCATGCGCAATCTGAACAGCAGAGAAGGCATCATTGCACTGGCCGACATCAAGAAGCCTGGGAATGCCCCCGATGTCGCCGAAATCCAGTTTGTTGAAGCGGTATTTGCCACAGGCAAGTGTCAGTATTAAACAGTCTTTAGGCACCTTTTCGGCAAATTCCGTGAAGTAATTCCTGCCCGGTTTTGCTCCGTCGCAGCCTCCGACTAGAAAGAAGTGTTTAATATCTCCGTCCTTTACTGCGGCAATGACCCTTTCCGCGACGCCCAGCACTGCGTCATGCCCGAAACCCACCGTGATATTTCTGCCGGGCTGTTCTGTGAAACCCGGCAGTTCAAGGGCGCGGTTTATCACGGCGGAAAAATCATCCCTTGTGACGTGTTTCACACCAGGCCAGGCTACGAGACCTGTCGTGAAGATATTTTCCAAATAGCTTTCCTGAGGTTTCTGAATGCAGTTGGTCGTCATGAGAATTGCACCCGGGAATTCAGGAAATTCCTTCTGCTGGTTCTGCCAGGCGCTGCCATAGTTGCCTGCCAGATGACTGTATTTCCTAAGTCCTGGATATGCATGCGCCGGCAGCATTTCTCCATGCGTATAGATGTTTATGCCTTTTTCTTCGGTCTGTTTTAGCAGGCATTCAAGATCCAGCAGATCATGGCCCGATACAAGGATAGCCTTGCCGGCCTTGGTACCGAGGCTGACAGAAGTGGGAACCGGGGTCCCGAAATGCTCTTTGTGGCCGTTATTAAGAATTTCCATGGCCCTTATATTTATTTTCCCGCACTCCAGGATAAGCTCAACATAATCATTAAGGCTCAGCGATCTGTCAGTCATGGCAGCCAGGGCCTTGTGTATGAAGACGAATATCTCATCGTCTTTTTTCCCGAGCAGGTATGCATGGTCCGTGTAAGCTGCAACGCCCTTTATTCCGAAAAGCAGAATTTCGATAGCCGAAAGAATATCTGGATCGGAACTCCATGTGCTCAGGCCATGTGCATTACCCTGCTCAATCATTGCATCCGTACCGGTTCCCGGATCCCATGAGGTATATTCGTTTGCAGGGACCTTTACGCCTGAACTTTCACAGAGTTTTTTTGCGGCATTGATCATGGTCCGGCAATTTTTCAGTATTTCCACAAGCCTTTCAGGGTCAAAATTCACATTCGTTACGGTGCTGAACAGGGCTTCGAGAGTATAACGGTTGATTGCATCATCGGATATCCCGGCCTGTTCTTTTAGAATGGCCATGTAAACCGACAAACCCTTAAGACCGAAAATCAGATTATCCATTAGGGCTGATACCTCTGGTTTCTTCCCGCACACTCCGGATATGTTGCATCCGGTTCCTTTGGCCGTCTGCTCACACTGGTTACAGAACATATATTCCTCCTTACTTGATTTTTTATATCTGCAGCTTGGTTCCGGGTTTTGGCGTTTTTATGATCATGAATGTCGCGTCATTGACCGAGTTGTTGCTTACCCGCATTTTCGTATCTGACTGGATGCCGGTGAAAGACCCTTCGGCGGCAGGTTCGCTTTTGCCTGATGCAAATATATTGAGTTCACCTTTAAGTACAAGGATGCTGACATTGCCGTCCGTGACATGTTCAGGTATCGATTGGCCTGCCTTCAAAGCCACCTGGACGATCCTGAGGTCATCCCTCATTACAAGAAACCTTTTACCCATGGTTTCGGATTCATAGGGTATATCTTTATACAGGTTGATCATTTTCTCTCTCCTTTAATTTATTAACATTTAAATAACACGAGTGGATGGTAACAGGTTTGACTTGAGTCAAGCACTAAAATATTTTTTTTTAAGAAAAAATTTCAACCTAAAACTTGCTTTGATATCCAGTTCTGATAGAGTTATGGAATTATTTCCCGGAATGACTGCACATGATTTTTTTTACATATCCGATTCCGGGATAGAATGCCCAGTTCAGGAGAGCCTAAAGTGAAGAGACCCACATGGGATGAGTATTTCATGATGCTGGCCAAGCTTGCAGCTTCACGTTCAACTTGTTTATCCAGGCCAACAGGTGCAATCATCGTCAAGGATAAACAGGTTTTAACAACAGGATATAACGGTTCCCTGCCGGGGCAAGCACATTGTTCTGAGGAAAATAAATGTTTTCGACGTGCCCATACCAAGGCAATAAAATCTGATAAATATGATATGTGCCGTTCGGCTCATGCTGAAGCAAATGCTATAGCCCTTGCTGCTAAAATAGGAGTCTCGCTTGAAGGAGCCACCATTTATTGTACGCTGGAGCCCTGCATCACCTGCGCAAAACTTATTGTCATGTCAGGAATTTCAAAAATCATTTATGAGTATGGATATGAGTCTCCTGTTGCAAAACGGGATAATTATTGGAAAAAAGTCTTATCCCTTAGTCAGGTAAAACTTGAAGAGAAAAAATTGACTGAAAATATAATTAAATACGCGGTTGAGTTCCTGCAGCCAGACACATCACGAAGGAGGATTCAGTGATATTGGGTGCGGACAGGATTCTCGACCTTGTGAAGAACGGAGTTGAAGTCGAAGACCATGAAACGGGCAAAATGACCTTTAAGCCGCTTGTCGAGCTGCTCTCACCGGATCAGACGGAAGGGATCGAGGGGACAACCCTTGACCTCAGGCTGGGGGCCATTTTCAAACCTCTCGGCAGGGCGGAACTTTTGCGGGACACCAGGATTACCCCGGAAATCGAGAAGCTCATGGATATTGAATCCGCACCGGACGGCATCTATACGATTAAAGAGGGAGAATATCTGCTTTTCCAGACAATCGAACGTGTAAACCTTCCGGCCGGCCTGTTTGCCTACATAAGACCGCGCACGACTCTGATACGCTCCGGCATTCCGCTTGAAACCGCTTTTATTTCACCAAACTATCAGGGCAGGCTCACGGTCGGAATGAAGCATCAGGGTCATAACGATGTTGATATACAGATGGGATTCAGGATTCTGTGCATAGCGTTCATGCCCATAGAAGGCGTTGCCGTACCATACCGTGGGGTCTGGCAGGGTGACAGGGTTTCAACCGACGGCAAGATTGAAAGGCCTTATTAAAAATATTAAAAGAGGAGAAAGAGTTGATATATTTTGCTGGGGAACTTGAGCATATCGAAAGATGGAAGGAACTGAGGCAAGGTCTTTTCAGGAACGAGGAACCGCTTGTAAAGCTGGTTGGAATGACTATGCCTACACCCGAGTTTGCAGCGTCAGGCGTCACACCCGAGACCCTGCCCGCATATACGGGCAGGCAGAGCCATGAATCTGAGGGAACATACGAGGATGACCTGAAACTGAACAGAAAACTTATCAAATGGGGACATCAAACACCGCTTGAGGCGGCCCAGTTTGTTTTTCACATATCAGGCGTTTCAAAATCCCTTGCAGGACAGTGGACAAGGCACCGCATAGGCATAGGCTGGACATTCCGCTCTACACGTTATGTCAAGGCGAACAAGAACTGCTTCATCTATCCGGCGCTGGAATACATCGACAGCGAAGATACCGTTAAGAAAGCGTATGCCGTTTATGAGGCCGAGCATAAAAGGGTAATGGAGGTCTACGAGAGTCTGTCTGCTCTGGGTGTCCGCAATCAGGAATTAAGGAGGCTGATGCCTGTCGGGTGGTCAACATCCGCCTATGTCTATACAAACGCACGCTCCTTGAGGCACTTCTTCGGACTCAGGCTGGAAAAATCCGCGGAATGGGAAATAAGAAGGCTTGCATTTCTCATGTTCAACAATGTCATGGAGCAGACGCCTAGCCTGTTTGATGATATGGCTGATTGACATGGCCTTAATCGGGATATAAGGAAAACTAAAAAATTTCCGGAGGTAATAAATATATGCCGACAAAAGATCTCGAACAGACCCTGGTGCTGATAAAGCCCGATGCCCTGAAAAACTCCCTGACAGGGTACATCCTGTCCATGCTGTCGGAATTTCACACGGGTCTGAGATTTGCTGCAATAAAAATAGTGAGCGTGAACAGGATGCTTGCGGAAGAGCATTATGCCGAGCACAAGGGAAAACCCTTTTTCCCTTCATTGCTGGAATACATTACAGGCCAGATCCATTATCCTGACAATCCCTGGAAAAGAAGGGTCGTTGCCTTCGTCTATCAGGGAGAAAACGCCATTCAGAAGATCAGGGATATCGCGGGAAACACCAATCCGCACATTGCACGCGATCAGAAGCCCGGGTGCATCAGAGCGCTGGGAACCGTAGTGCCTATAAAGGATGCTGCTGGCAATATAATAAGCGATCGTCTTGACAACCTTATTCACGCTTCGGCAAACAGGGAAGACGCCGAAAGGGAGATCAAGCTCTGGTTTAAGCCAAATGACATACCACCGCTTATGCAGCCTTATCCTGCAATAGTAAGCAAGGAGCATTTTTATTTCAAGGACGGAAACCTGTATCAGAATTACGAACCTGACAGCCTGTGCTTTATCGCCCCGGGAGACATCGTATGGAAAACCGACTACGACTCCCTGGTCGATTTGAGCAAGGGCAAGCCTTCGGCAACGCCTTATGAAGCCATAGTAGCCAAGTATCTTATCAACAAAGAACTCAAGACAAGTGAGGTATAATGGAAAAGACGCTGCTGCTCATTAAACCGGATGCCGTCGAGCGAGGCCTTATCGGAAAGATAATATCCAGGTTTGAAGACAAGGGCCTGAAAATAACCGGCATGAAAATGCTCAGGGTCGATCTTCCGCTTCTTGAGGAGCATTATTCTCACCTCAAGGATAAACCCTATTTCCCGAAGATAGCAGAGTTCATGATGTCAGCACCGATTGTCGCCGTCTGCGTTGAAGGCATCGATTCCGTAAGCATTGCACGGTCAATGTGCGGCGTGACCAATGCCAGGGAGGCCTCTCCGGGTACGATCCGGGGCGACATGTCCATGAGCATACGTTCCAACCTTGTCCATGCCTCGGACAGCATCGAAACTGCAGAAATCGAACTGAAGCGTTTTTTCAGGGATGCCGAGATATTTCCACATCACAAAAAACTGGATGATGTCATCTTTATCGATGCAAAACCCTGATATCCTGAAGGATGAGGCCGCCGATAAGCTTACTACAGGCGGCCTTTATATAATCCAGAAAAACAGAGGCTACCGTTTTTCCATCGATTCATATCTGCTTGCCGCATTTGTTGATGAACCAGAAGGGACGCCGGCTGTTGAAATAGGCTCAGGCTCGGGTGTTGTTTCGATTCTTCTTGCCGGCGTCAAGAATATCGGTATGACAGGCGTCGAGGTTCAGCCTGCGCTTGCGGAGATGTCAAAGCGCTCGGTTGTAATGAACAGGCTTGAGAAAAAGCTCAGGATCATAAACGCCGACATAAAGGATTATACAAGCGCGGGATTTAATGCGGTTGTTGTGAATCCGCCGTACCGGCCCGTTGGCAGCGGAAGGATTAATCCTCACGATGAAAAGGCAGTTGCCAGACACGAAATAATGCTTACGCTCGAACAGATGTTTTCCTGCACAAACCGGCTGCTTAATGACGGCGGCAGGTTCTATTCAATTTATCCTGTCTGGCGCCTGCCGGACATGCTCAGCGTGATGCGGAATAACAATATCGAACCCAAGAAAATAGTTATGGTCCATTCACATGCCCGCAGCCGCGCAAGCCTGTTTCTGGTCAAGGGAATCAAGGGCTCGGGCAGGGAATTGTTTGTCGAGCCACCGCTCTTTGTCCGTGAAGCGAGGAATGAATATACCGCCCGGATGAAAGACCTGTTCAGGACTCTTTCAATTACCTAAATGGCGTTTCTTTATAGGGGTTATCTTTTCTTAAGGACTCAAGATATTACTGGAACTGATCTTCTGCGGGTTCGATGAACAGTATTTTCAAGCTATCAATCCTTTTTCAGGATATTTCCTGCCTTTTAAAAATGTACGATGCTCTGCCAGCCGGGGCGTGGCAGGAAAATAATATCTTCAGAAAACACTGAAAAAACCTTGACCTCGGCACCAAATATAAATAGTAGGTGTAAGTCTCAAGCGGTTTGTAAAGAATAAATCGAAAGGATGTAAAATGAAGGTAGAAATCAAGGATATAACCGGCACCAAGAAGGAAATGACAGTAACGGTTCCAAAGGAAGACGTCCAAAAAATCAAGGATGATATTTACAGGGAAGTTGCCCAGGAAGTTGTCATAAAGGGATTCAGGAAAGGCAAGGCCCCTAAGAACATAATAGATACATATTATGGCAGCTATATAAAGGGCGAACTGACAAAAAAACTTGTTTCAGAGAATTATGAAAAAGCTGTTATGGAGCAGGAACTGTTTGTAGTATCAATGCCTGAGATCGACAGCAAAGATCCCGGAGACGATGAAGATTTCACTTTTACCGCAAAATTTGATGTAAAACCCGAAATCAAACCTGAAAAATATACCGGGTTCGATATAAAGAAGCCTGTGTTCGAAGTAAAGGATGAGGATATTGATACAGCCATAACTTCATTGAGGGAATCATACTCAACGATGGAGGATATTACGGATGAGGGGTACGAGATTAAAAAGGGTGACTATGTAATATCCGACATCTCATCAAAGGATCACGAAAAGCTCAACTGGACCAAAGTTACGGTTGACGCGGGAAACAGGAGCTTCGTTCCCGGTGCAATGGATGCGGTCCTCGGCATGAAGACGGGCGGGGAAAAGGAATATGATACAACCATAGCGGATGATCATTATATCGAAGAGTTAAGGGGCAAGGCCGTAAAACTCAACCTGAAGGTCATTTCCATCAAACACAGGGCCATGCCTGAGTTGAACGATGAGTTTGCAAAAAAGGTGAGAGAAGATACCGCAACCGTTGAAGACCTCAGAAAGATGATAAAAACCGAGCTTGAAAAAAGGGCAGCTGAAAAACAAAAAGCCATTTTGAATTCAAGAGTTGCAGAAAAACTTGTCGAGGCGAACCAAGTGGAAGTTCCCGAATCAATGATTAAACTTCAGGCAACCATGATGGTTCAGGGTATGGCCAAGAGATTTGCATCCCAGGGTGTAAAACTCCAGGATATTTACCCGGACACGAATGCCCTCAGAGAAGAATCTCTTTCATCGGCGGAACAGATCTTGAAACAATCGCTTCTTGTTGAAGCTATAGCAAAAATACTTGATGTTAAGATTGATGAGAGCGATGTCGATAAGGAATTACAGGAGATGGCCGATACTTACAATATGCCGGTTGAAGATGTGAAAAAAGGACTTGAAGAGAACGGCAGGCTTGACGAGATACGTTTCCAGCTTATGGAAAGAAAGGTGATTGACTACGTAATTGAAAATTCAAATGTAACTGAAGATACTACAAATTCCGAAGAAGGAGCGGGTGATGCTGGTTCCGATAGTAGTGGAACAAACTAACAGGGGGGAAAGGTCATACGACATATATTCAAGGCTTTTAAAGGACAGGATCGTCCTCCTTGGAAGCGAGATAAACGATGACATAGCCAACCTGCTGGTGGCTCAATTTCTTTTCCTTGAGTCTGAAGACCCTGACAAGGATATATACTTCTATATCAATTCACCCGGCGGTTCGGTGACTGCGGGGATGGCTGTTTATGATACGATGCAGTTCATTAAGTCAAAGGTTTCAACGATATGCATTGGCCAGGCGGCATCAATGGCGGCGGTGTTGCTGGCCGCGGGCGAGCCTGGATTGAGGTATGCCCTGCCGCATTCCCGTATTTTGCTTCACCAGCCTCTGGGGGGTGTGCAGGGACAGGTGACAGATGTTGCCATCCAGGCCAGAGAAATGCAGAGAATGAAAGACGAGTTGAACATAATCATCTCGAACCATACCGGGCAACCGATTGAAAAGGTCATTCTGGATACGGACCGGGATTATTTCATGACTCCACAAGACGCCAAAGAATATGGTATACTGGACAATGTCATTTCAAAGAGAGAACTGGCAACAGAAGGAGGCAAGGCAGATGCCAAAGATAAATGACCATTTCAGGCCGGGCCTGAGATGCTCTTTCTGCGGCAAGTCACAGGAAGAAGTCAGGAAGCTCATTGCCGGTCCCGATGTGTATATCTGCGATGAGTGCATATCCCTGTGCAACGAGATACTGACTGAAGAAGAAGGCGAGTACACGCATTTCTCCTCTTCATCCCAGATACCGAAACCTTCCGAGATAAAGACCGTCCTTGATGAATATGTCATAGGGCAGGAGCATGCCAAGAAAATCCTCTCTGTTGCGGTATATAACCATTATAAAAGGATCGAAGCAGGGACCAATATCGGCGGGATTGAAATCAACAAAAGCAATATAATGCTGATCGGGCCCACCGGTTCGGGCAAGACGCTCCTTGCACAGACATTGGCAAAAATACTGGACGTTCCTTTCACCATTGCCGATGCCACAACTCTCACAGAAGCGGGATATGTTGGAGAGGATGTCGAGAATATAATTGTAAACCTTCTCCAGAATGCAGACTACGATATAGAACGCGCACAGAGGGGAATAGTCTATATCGATGAAATTGACAAGATTGCCTCTAAAAGTGACAATCCATCAATTACACGGGACGTGTCGGGAGAAGGTGTTCAGCAGGCGCTTTTAAAGCTCATTGAGGGCACGCTTGCATCGATTCCCCCTAAGGGCGGCCGAAAGCACCCCCAGCAGGAATTCATCAGGGTCGATACTTCAAATATTCTGTTTATCTGCGGAGGGGCTTTCATCGGACTTGACAAGATAATTTCTCAGAGGATGGATCAGAAGACCATTGGTTTCGTTGCAGATATCAAGGGAAAGAAAGATAAAAACATCGGTGAGATATTGAGAAACATCCAGCCTGAAGACCTGATCAAATTCGGGATGATTCCTGAATTTGTCGGCCGTGTACCTGTTATCTCCACATTGCATGAGCTTGACCAGGAAGCCCTGATTGCCATACTTACCGAACCTAAAAATGCCCTGGTCAAACAGTATCAGGCGTTGATGAAAATGGAAGGTGTCGATCTCTCTTTCAGCAAGGATGCGCTTAAAACAATTGCCGAACAGGCAATGAAGCGTAAATCGGGTGCCAGAGGACTCAGATCGATCATGGAAAATGTGATGCTCAATATCATGTACGACATTCCCGACATGGATGGGGTCAAGGAATGCCATATATCGCAGGAAGTAATATTAAAGGGCATATTGCCTCTGATTGTTTTCGAAAGAAATACGAAACAGGCATAAGAGTTGCATTAACCAGACAAATAATCGTCCAATCATTTTGTCTGTAAAATGTGATTAACAGGGCATTTAAGATATTGACACCACCTGCAATAGCTGTTAGTTACTGTCGCGGGTGAAAGCAATAATAAAAAAATCATAGATTTCATAGGAGGTATGTTTTGACTAAAACTGAACTGATAGCGGTCGTTGCAGGAAAAGCCGGTTTGCCGAAGGCAGCAGCAGAGAAAGCTATTAACGCTGCAACAGAGGCGGTCACTGAAGCGCTTGCCAAAGGGAATAAAGTAACATTGGTTGGCTTTGGAACGTTCGAGGTTGTAAAAAGGGCAGAACGTCAGGGTGTAAATCCGAGGACAAGGAAACCTATAAAGATTAAAGCATCGAAATCTCCCCGCTTCAGGGCAGGTAAATCTTTCAAGGATGCAGTAAACAAGAAATAGCTTTTAAGGTTCAGGGCGGGTAGCTCAGCGGGAGAGCATCGGCCTTACAAGCCGAGGGTCACAGGTTCAAACCCTGTTCCGCCTACCAAGAAAATAAACAGACACGCGGGGGGCGTAGTTAAGTTGGTTATAACGTCGGCCTGTCACGCCGAAGGTCGCGGGTTCGAGTCCCGTCGCTCCCGCCAGATTCCAGATCCATACTGCAATAGCGGTATGGATCTTTTTTATGTTAATTAGAACCCTGAAATAATGGAAAGGGCCTTGTATATGCATAAGCGCTGTTTGGCACTTTATTCCGGAGGGCTTGACAGCCTGATATGTGTAAGATTTGTCCGGGACCTGGGAATTGATGTTGTTCCCCTTTATTTTGCAACACCATTTTTCGGATTTAACACCCTGTTATTTCCTGCAGAATTCAAAGAGAAGCATCTCAGCAAATTTGGCATAGTGCCTGAGATAATCGATTACACTGACGAGTTCATAAAAATACTTGCCGATCCCGCACACGGCTACGGCAAGCATATGAACCCATGCATAGACTGCAAGATCGGAATGTTGAGAAAAGCCAAAGAACTTTTAAAGGATTATAATGCATCTTTTGTGATAACAGGAGAAGTACTCGGACAGAGGCCCATGTCTCAGAGAAGGGATGCAATGAATGTTATAGAAAGGGACTCGGGACTGAAGGGACTCCTGGTCAGGCCTCTATGCGCCAGGAATATGCCGCCATCTTTACCGGAAAAAGAAGGCATCTTAAATAAAGAAGATATGCTCGATATTACAGGCCGGGGCAGGAAAAGGCAGGAAAAACTCGCTTTTTCTTATGGTATTCTTAAGGATGATATTCCGTCACCGGCAGGAGGCTGCCTTCTGACATACGTTCAGATTGCCGAAAAGGTCAGGCGGACGATTGACAGGTTCAGCCCGAAAGTACCCTCAAGGGCGGATTTGGTGATGGATGTCATCGGAAGAAAATTTACAATCGATAGAAATACTGTGATGATAGTTCCAAGGGATGAGCATGAAAATGTTATTGCCGAAACGCTGAAATTTAAAGGGAACGTCTTTGTCAAGATAGATAACATACCCGGACCCACAGGCGTTATCAGGGGAGACATCAACACGGAAAACCTTGAACTCGCGGCATCCATATGTCTCAGCTACACCAAGGCCAGGGGTACGGAAGGCAACAGTGCTTCCTGGGGTGAATCGCCGGAAAAGATGGACAAGTCAATTGATGTCCATGTCATTGATGAAGATTTGATTAAGTCGTCACATACATGATAGAGGGTCTTTCATGAAATTCGATCTTGCATATTTTATGTGCGTTATCGGCATGGTTTTTATCATCGAAGCCTTGCCGTACATGATCTTTCCGAAAGGGTTGAAGCTTGCAGCCAGGCATATTGACAAGATACCTGAAATATGGATTCAGATTGCAGGAATTGTTTGCGCAGCGTCGGGGCTTGCAATAATCTATTGGGGCAGGAATCTCGGATAGAACCCGATGGAACTGAAAGATTTTCATTACGACCTTCCTGAGGCACTTATTGCCCAATACCCGCTTTCACGCGGTACAGAAAGGCTTATGGTCGTTGAACGGTCAAAGGCGGAAATATCACATTTGCATTTTAAAGATCTGAATAAATATCTTTTACCCGGAGATACGGTTGTTCTCAACGACAGCAGGGTAATACCGGCCAGATTAAACGGCAAAAAAACAACGGGTGGAAATGTAGAGATATTCCTGTTGAAGGAAATTGAAACCGGGAAATGGGAGAGTCTTGTCAGATCTTCAAAACCGTCACGTCCCGGTACAACAGTGCACTTTGAAAGCGGCCTCAAGGCTTTAGTTCTTGAAAGGGAATCTGAGAAATGTATTGTCGAATTTGACAGACCGGAACTTATCCTTACGACGGGTAGTATGCCCTTGCCGCCGTATATTTCGAGAAAGGCTGAAGAACTCGATAAGGAATATTATCAGACAGTTTATGCAAATAATGACGGCTCGGTAGCGGCGCCAACTGCGGGACTGCATTTTACTAAAAAAATGCTGTCCGGTTTTCCAAGAAAAGGGGTCGAAACGGTTTATATAACGCTGCATGTGGGGCTCGGTACTTTCCAGCCGGTAAGGGTCAACAATATTGATGAACACACAATGCATGATGAGGAATTTTTTGTCGGGGGCCATGTATCGAAAAAAATAAATAGTGCAATGAATAATAAAACAAGGATAGTATCGGTTGGAACTACCACCGCGCGTGTTCTTGAACACCTGATGCGTGAAAAAGGTAGAATAAGGGCATGTCACGGCAGTACGGATATTTTTATAAGACCGGGGTTTGAATTCAGATGCGTTAATGCGCTGCTGACGAATTTCCATCTGCCATGTTCCACCCTTATCATGCTGGCATGTGCGTTCGGCGGATATGACCTGATCATGAGAGCATATAAGGAAGCCGTTAGGGAAAGGTACAGGTTCTTCAGTTATGGAGACGCAATGTTCATCATTTAGATTCGATGTACTGGCGGAATCCGACAATGCCAGGAGAGGCAGGTTCTATACCTCGAGAGGGACAGTTGACACCCCGGCATTCATGCCTGTGGGCACTCAGGGCACGGTCAAGGCCATGACCCCTGAGAATCTGAAAAATACTGGGGCCCAGATTATACTTTCAAACACCTATCATCTTCATCTGCGCCCAGGTGAAGACCTTATAGAAACGATCGGCGGGCTGCATAAATTCATGGCATGGGACGGTCCGATTCTTACCGACAGCGGGGGATATCAGGTTTTCAGTCTGGCCAAACTAAGGAAAATCACCGACGACGGCATCGAGTTTCAGTCTCACATCGATGGCAGCACAAGGTGTCTTACTCCTGAAAAGGCCGTTCAAATCCAGGAAAAACTGGGTTCCGATATCATGATGGTCCTTGATGAATGCGTGCCCTATCCCTGCAGCGAAGAGCAGGCTTTTAATGCCGTAAAAAGAACATCCTTCTGGGCAAAGCGGTGCGTTAATGCAAGGCATGGTGAAAATGCACTTTTTGGAATTGTTCAGGGAGGTGTTTTCAGGAATCTGCGTGAAATGAGTGCTGTCCAGATAAGCGAACTGGGGTTTGACGGCATTGCTGTAGGCGGACTGTCTGTCGGAGAAAGCCATGACACGATGATGGAGGTGCTTGAATATACCTTACCGCTGCTGCCATCCGATCGGCCGCATTACCTTATGGGCGTGGGGACCCCGCTTGATATCGTTGAAGCCGTAGCCCGCGGAATCGACATGTTCGACTGTGTGCTTCCAACAAGGAATGCAAGAAACGGCCAGCTTTTTACATGGAAAGGCAAAATCACCCTAAAACAGGCTAAATACAAGCTTGAAAAAGGACCGCCTGACGAAAGCTGTACCTGCTATACATGCAGAAATTTCTCGCTTGCATACCTCAGACACCTGTTCATGTCGGGTGAAATACTGTCTTCTGTCCTTGCTACCATGCATAACCTGCATTTCTATCTTGAATTAATGTTAAAGATGCGGCATTCCGTAGAGAACCAATATTTTGATAAATTAAGATCAAGCATAAAGGAGATGTACAATGATTAGTGTTGCTTATGCTGCAGATGCGGCGTCGGAGGAACAATGGGGATGCTGATGAGCATTGCCCCGCTGATTCTTATCTTTGTAATTTTTTATTTCCTGCTTATAATGCCCCAGCAGAAAAAGGCTAAACAGCACCGGGAGATGCTTTCCAAGATCGACAAGGGAGACGAAGTGGTTACGACGGGAGGTATTCACGGCAAGGTCGTGGGTGTTGCTGAAAACGTCCTTACGATTGAAATTGCACAGAACGTTAAGATAAAGGTATCCAGAGAGTTTATTTCCTATAAAAAGGGCTCCGAGGACAGTAAAGCCGTAACCAAGGCTTAAAAAGGGGGATTTAAATGAACAATTTCAGAATGCGTGGGATCATAATAGCAGTCGTGTTGGTCCTTGGACTGATACTTTCATTGCCGACTATGGTCTCGCTGCTCACACCGTATCAGCTGGCCGACAACTGGCTTGGGCCTGTCGGGAAATATGTCAAACAGGTTAAACTGGGACTTGACCTTCAGGGCGGCATGCATCTGGTCCTCAAAGTGGACACCGACAAAGCGGTTGCTGGCAAGTTGAATATCATCGCTTCATCACTGAAATCGGAGATGCAGCAGAAAAGAATACATTATACAAAAATTGAATCGGTAGCACCGGATGCCATTGTCGCGGTATTAAGGGATCCTGCCGATCAGGATAAGCTTTCAGGTGCAATAAAGGAACAGTATCCATATTTTACTGATCCGTCTACCGAGACAGTTGGTGGTATGACCGCCTTGAAATTTACCATAAAGAGAGACGAGGCCCAAAAGATCAAGGATTCTTCGATAAGCCAGGCCCTTGAGACCATCAGGAACAGGATAGACCAACTGGGTGTGAGCGAGCCGTCTATCATAACGGAGGGCAGAGATCGCATCAACGTACAGCTCCCCGGAATTACGGACCCCGAAAGGGCCAAAAAGCTTATCGGGGAAACGGCTGTTCTGGAATTCAAGCTTGTAGATGAGGAGCATTCCCTGTCAAACGCCCAGGCGGGTGATATACCGCAGGGCAGTTACATTGCATATATGAAGGAAACGAATGAACCCATACTGCTGAAACAGCAGGTCGAATTAACTGGGGACACCCTCAATGATGCCAGGGTAAAGATAGACCGCGCCAGTCCCTACATTTCTCTTGATTTCAATACACAGGGGGCCAGGGACTTTGAACGGATCACAGGTGATAATGTCAATAAACGACTTGCCATACTTCTCGACAACAAAGTCTACTCAGCCCCGGTAATAAAGGACAGAATATCAGGAGGCAAGGCGTCGATAACGGGCAGATTCACCGATCAGGAAGCAAAAAATCTGGCTATTGTCCTGAGGTCCGGGTCATTGCTGGCTCCTGTCGAAATACAGGAAGAAAGGACCGTCGGCCCATCACTTGGTAAGGACTCCATTCATAAGGGAGTCATTGCATGCGGCATAGGTGGTATTCTGGTAATAATATTCATGCTTGTTTATTACAGGGCCTCCGGTCTTCTCGCCAGCGCTGCCGACGCCATACATCTTATTTTGATTCTGGCGATCATGTCTCTCTTCGGAGCGGTTCTTACCCTTCCTGGTATTGCCGGCATGGTGTTGACAATCGGTATGGCGGTTGATGCAAACATACTGGTTTTCGAGCGAATGCGGGAGGAAATACGTCTTGGGCGGACGCCCAAAATGGTTGTTGAGGCCGGATATAAGCATGCGCTTCCGACAGTTGTGGACTCAAACATCACCGCCCTTATTGCCGGTATTGTTCTTTTCCAGTTCGGAACAGGACCAGTCAAGGGTTTTGCCATAACCATGTGTTTTGGTATTCTTACAACATTGTTCACTACACTGGTCATGTGCAGATGGGTCATGGAATGGTTTGTCAACAAGAAGAATGTTGAACACATCAGCATATAGGGGAGGCCAGTCATGCTAGAATTTGTAAAACCGGGAACATTTATCGATTTCATGAAATACAGGTGGTATGCGATCACCTTTTCCATAATCATCTCTCTTGCTGGTATAGCAAGTGTAGCCATACACGGATTCAATTATGGAATCGACTTTGCAGGCGGCACTGTGATTCAGGTCAAATTTCTCACAAATGTCAGTGCGGACGACATAAGGAAATCGCTGACGCCGATGGGTCTTCAGAATGAGAGGATTCAGGGAGTAGGCCCGTCCGTGAACAACGAGTTCCTTATACGGACTGCGAAAAACGAGGAGATTGAGAAGGGTCTTTCCCAGAATATCCAGAATGCCCTTGCGGCCTCATTCGGAAAGGGGAATGTCAAAATCAACAGTGTTGACATGGTAGGTGGCACTGTGAGCAAGGACATAAAAACAAAAGGCCTCCTGTCAATGATATATGCATGCCTTGGTATACTTATTTATGTATGGTGGCGTTTTGAATTCAGGTTTTCAATTGGTGCCATCGTAGCTACTTTGCATGATGTCATTGTTGTTGTCGGGATACTGTCTTTGTTTAGAAAGGAGGTCGACCTCATAGTCGTGTCGTCTGTACTTACATTGATAGGATATTCACTGAATGATACTGTCGTTGTTTTTGACAGAATCCGGGAAAATATAAGGAAACAGCAATCTCCAAACTATGACCTGGGCCACATCATGAGTCTTAGCATAAGCCAGACACTCAGCAGGACATTGCTGACCGCCTTCACCGTATTTCTGGTCGTTCTTGTTTTATTCCTAAAAGGCGGAGCAGTAATTCATAATTTTGCCTTTGTTATGCTGATAGGTGTAATCGTCGGATGCTACTCCTCTATATTCATTGCAAGCCCGGTTGTTCTGTTCATGAGCAAAGGAAATAAAAGTTCCTGATAGTCTTCAAAAAGCCCCTGCACGATTTTTGTGCGGGGGCTTTCATTTCAGATGACGTACGCATTTGTAACAGCACCGTTCGTAAATGTACGCCTGCAAGCCAGACAAACTCGTTAATATATTGAAAATAAAGATTATTTATAATGGCACAACATTTGTAACATGTATATCATGAATTTATTGAGGATTGGTTTATTCTGGGTAATGGTGTACGTTTTTTTTGGCTTGATTGTCGGCGGAAAAGCATATGCAGCCACCGTTGAAGTTTCATGGCAGGCAAACCCTTCAGGAGATGAAGTAGCTGGGTACAGGGTCTATTACGGAACGGCATCGGGAAGATATATCCATGTGGATGACGAAGGACCTGTCACACAGGCTGGTATAAATAGCCTTCAGGAAGGCGTAACGTATTATTTTGCAGTTACGGCATATGATGCCTCAGGGAATGAGAGCGTTTTTTCGGATGAGGTCAATATCCTGATACCCAAATCCCAGATCATAATGGATTCGGATTCAGACGGCATACCCGATATGGTTGAAGTTTCAATGGGTCTTGATCCTTTAAATCCATTCGATGCAGTGTATGACAATGATCTTGACGGGTTCAGCAATTTTACAGAATATCAATCACATACCGACATGAACGACTTCCTCAGCTTTCCTGATAATGACGGGTATATGATTTATATGATAACGGAGCAGGGTGCCTCTGATTCTCTTGACGGGATTCTACCTGATAATTCCCTGAAGGTAACCCCCATATCCTCTGAATTCCCGGTGCCGGTTGGGCTTATCCTTAATTTTCAGAATGAAGGTCTTTATTTCTACAACCTCATTGATGCGGCAGGGTCGGTTAAGTACAAACTTAATATATCAGTTACCGGCAATATCCTCCTGGTTGCCGGAACTTCTTCCGGAGAACCACTGTCAGTCGTCGACAATACAACCGGAATAGAGCTGAATATTCCCGACGGGTCATCATCAGAGGAACTTGAAGTCGGTATCGGACTGAGTTTGGCGCAGACAGGAAGACAGAGCATTACCGGAACCTCCGCATATGTCTTTGACATACTTCCTTATGGAAGAATACTTAAGCAGCCGGCAAGGATTGCCGTTCCATATTCCGGTGAAAACCCTTTTGTTGAGATGTTTGATTTTACAACAGAAAAGTGGGTCGATATCAAGGATGGAGCAAAAACGGATAACGGCAAGGCTGTTTTTACAACAAAGACTCTCGGCAGGTTCAGGATATCCGAGACGCCTCAGCAGCAGACAGTTACTGGGACTGATTCTTTCAACGGCAATGGAGATTCAGGTTCTTCCGGCGGTTCAGGAAGCTGTTTTGTTTCTTCGGCCATAAACGCCTGAAAACAATGAGTCTGTAACTGGTGTGCCAATAGTCGCTTCACCAGGGAAAAGAACCTGAAATTTCTTGATAAATTAAATCCGATCTCTAGCAAACAGTTAACCTATATTTCAGTAAACAAATCACTTATGAAAACCGATCAGGACATTACAGGTCCGGCAAAAGGATATCCTGTAATATATTAGCGGGGGTGCACATATGAACAGATTCAGAAGGCTGATGCTGCCCTTACTGTTTATTCTCATTGCCTCATGCGGGAGTGGAGGCGGTGGCAGTAGCGGCGGACCGGGTCCGGTTCCCCAACCCCCGAGGTTTACAGATAACGGGGATGGGACTGTTACGGATAATTACACCACCCTGATATGGTTGAAAGACCCTCAGGACATAACCGGTCTTTACGGGTTGAAGAGCTGGGGAGTTGCATTGGATCTCAGTTATACGAATTACCAGAAGGATCCAACTCTGGCCTGGCATCTTCCGAATGTAAGGGAAATGATGAGCCTTATGGATTATACAAAATATGGTCCTGCGCTGGCCAGCAAATATCCTTTCTTGAATATATTGATAACAGAAGGCAGTTACTATTGGACGTCAACGACCGACGAGAGCGCGATTGAGAACGCCTGGTGCATAGACTTGTACGACGGCACAAAAAAATCAATTTCAAAATCCAGTGTTGCCGCAAGCATGCTGCTTGTGAGGATTCCAAGCGCTGCCGGCAACACGGTTACGGTAACCGGCCAGTTGAATGTCTATAATCCGCTGGAAAATGATCCTTCAGCGTGCACATCTGGCAGCAACTGCAGGCAGCAGGACGGATACCTCAGATTTGGAAAAGCATGGCCTTCAGTAAGGTTCACCGACTATACCACCGGCATGATCGAAGATAATCTGACAAAACTCGTATGGCTTGAAGAGCCCCTTGATATCGCCAAGACATGGGGGGATGCGGACTTATACTGCAAGAACCTGACCGATGGAGAATGGCGTTTGCCGACCGTTACCGAGCTTGAGACTTTACTTGATGCATCTGTGTATGATCCTGCAATAACTTCTTCGGCAGTCGGTTTTTTTATCGGGTACGCAAGTGTCAAATACTGGACATCGACTGCATTTGCAGCAAGTTCGTCGTATGCATGGACAGTCGACTTCATGGATGGTTCAATAGAAATTCAATCCAAAGCAGCTACATCATATGTATGGCCAGTCAGGGGTCCATTAATAGGCGGATAAATGATAGGCCAATCCAATATTGAAAGGTTATACAGCAGACTGCTGCATATAAATTACCAGGAGAAAATATTCGGAGCTCTGAAGGGTTTTGAAAGAAAATCTGAAGGGTATATCGCCTTCTGTCCTTTCCATAATGATGCAATGCCGACGCTGATCGTCAAATCTGAAAGTCCGAGGTATTTTTGTTTTGCATGCGGAGCTCATGGCGACTGGGTGGATTATCTGATGAGGTATAAAGCCATGAGTTCCAGCGAGGCCCTGAAATCTCTTGCCAGGGTCGCAAATGTGAGAGGGATTGTTTCAGAGAACCAATGGAAAATCGAAACCATGCGTTCGGGCTTGCTTGAGACAGCAATGACTGTGTTCACGACAATGCTGTTCTCGGATGAAGGCAAGGCAGCACTCATGTACCTCAACAACCGCGGATATATGGGTGAGGAAATCGAGCATATGGGGTTGGGGCTGTTTCCGGGGTACAATGAAACCCTGGAGGTTCTTGATAAAAATTATCCAGGAGAAAATGCTGCAGATGATGTTTTCGCAGCAGACAATAACCGCCAGATGCTGGCAATACCTTACAGGGATGCATGCGGCAGACTGATGGGAATATATGGAAAGGCATTCGACAGCGAACCTGAGGGATATGTACCTCTGACATCGATGAAATATCTTAAAGACACGCCCCTCCTGATGTACAAGTCGACAGATTGTGAACAGCTCGTTGTTGTTGAAGGCTTTTTCGACGCAATGCTCTCTGATTGCATCGGTATCAGGGGTGTTATCGGAGTTGGAAAAGACGGGCTTACAGCTGGACTGCTGAAGACCTCTGCAGGGTTCGGGGCAAAAAAAATAATACTGGCACTGTCCGGCAGAGAAAAGACAAAGCGCGCCATTCATCTTATCGGCAGAACAGGACTTGAAACCCGTATTGTAAGGCTGCCCGAAATGTACGAAGATGTGGACGCCTACATCAGGGATACCTGTATTAACAGGTTCGGCAAGCTCGTTGACAAGGCGTTAAGACCTGAAGAATGGTTTGCACAGCAATCTGGTTAAAATTATTTCCTTCCTATTCCAATCGCAGTCGACCTGTATTTTCTTGACAGAAAAACTTAATCCATGATTAACACTCATCATCATCGCCCCGCCTGAGAAGATAAAAATGCCGAAGGAGAATCAAGCATGAGCAGCATAACTGACTGGAAGGCGGATTATCAGAAAAAGCTGGTTCCGGCGCAGGAGGCTGCTGCGGCAATAAAATCGGGGGACTGGATTTTACTTGCCCCTGTCAACAGCATGCCCATAGACATCCTGAACGCGCTTGCGGCCCGCAAGGGAGAGCTTCAAAAAGTCAAGATTGCAAGCAATCTCATGATCTATCCCTTTGCATTCCTTAATGGTGATTATGTCGGGCACATTACCTATTACAGCGGCTATTTCGGGCCTCTGGAAAGGATGTTCCACCCTCAGGGGAATGTAGTTCCTTTCCCCATGCATCTTTCGAAAAGCACCGTCGCACTGGACCGCGCCAATGTGTCAGACGTTGCCCTGCTTGAGGTGACACCGCCAGACGAACGCGGATACATGAACCTGGGACCGTGCGGCGTTGTGTATGGAAGATACGCTATCAACAAGTGCAAAAAGGTCATTGTGCAGGTCAACTCAAGGACACCCTGGATTCACGGGATAGAAAATCTGGTTCATGTGGACGAGGTTGATTTCATTGTCGAGGCCGATCATGATCTTGTTCCGGTGCCCGAAATTACCATCACTGACGTGGAGAAAAAGATAGGCGAGAACATTGCCGGGCATATCCCGGACGGCGCCACAATACAGCTGGGTATCGGGGGTATCCCCAATGCCGTCGCCTATTTCCTGCATGGCAAGAAAAACCTGGGCGTACACGCCGAAATACTGAGCGATGCAGTGGCAGAGCTGGCCGACCTGGGTGTTATTACAGGGAGGGAAAAGACCCTGTACCCGGGAAAGATCGTCGTGGGAGGTCTTATCATCGGGACGGAAAGGCTTCTCGATTTCGTGGACAACAACCCGACAATACTGAGCATGCCGATTACCATGGCTAACCATCTCGACATTATTAAACAGAACGACAACCTGTGCTCCATAAACGCCGGACTTACCGTGGACCTCACCGGCCAGGTGGCATCGGAAACCATTGGCCACACTCCGTACAGCGCTACAGGCGGCCAGCTCGACTTCGTAAGGGGCGCTGCCGCATCCAGGGGAGGAAAATCTTTTATAGCGCTTAAATCGACCTCCATGAGGAAAGACGGAACACTCACCTCAAGAATCGTACTCAACCTTACACCCGGCACCGTGGTCACTACGCCAAGATCCGACGTGATGTATGTCGTAACCGAATATGGAGTGGCTGACCTCTACATGAGATCCGTGCCCGACAGGGTAAAGGCCATGATTTCCATTGCACATCCTGACTTCCGGGAAGAACTTGAAAGACAGGCCTTTGATGCGGGGCTGCTGATTCCTGCATGCAACCCGGATAACCTCTAGGTTTTATTTAATCCGTTCCACTTGAGAGAAAGAATGTTTTTATTTGTCCCTGTGATTGAATGAATGCAGAAACGGAAAAGAACTTGACAAATCCTGGTGATGACAAAAGGAATACCTCTGGAATTTGGTGTATGCAGAAACAAGATTGAAGATGTCAGACACTGTTTCAAAATCATGTAAGGAGACGTCAGTGCCAGAATCAGATACCGGCAAACCATTCACAGGAAAAATCACTCATTGGCTGAAACCTTTCGGTTTCGTCGTGATAATAGCGATGATTTTTATTCTTGCTCGGATCTTCGGGCTTGGAGAAAAACTAGGGCTGTTGCGCGTCTGGATCGCATCTCTCGGCAGCCTTGCGCCGCTTGCATATATAGTTTTATATGTCCTGGCCACTGTCGCAGTAATTCCCGGAACGGCTCTTAGTGTAATTGCAGCAGCGCTCTTTGGCTCTTTTTATGGAGTTGTCTTCGTCAGTATCGGATCGACGATCGGTGCGGCACTGGCATTTCTCGTATCCAGGTACATGGCACGGGATGCTGTAACTGTATGGCTGAAAAAAAACCCGCGTTTTATAAAACTGGATTCATTGAGTGAAGAGCATGGTGCAATTATTGTAATACTGGCCAGGCTCATCCCCATTTTACCGTTCAATCTGTTAAACTACGGTTTCGGACTGACAAAAGTGCGCTTCTTTACTTATGTCTTCTTCTCATGGCTCTTTATGCTCCCTGGAACCATACTCTATGTAGTAGGCTTTGACGTAGTTCTAAAAGGTATATCAGACGGCAAAATTACATGGTCACTGGTTTCGGTTTTCGCTATTGCAGCACTTGCTCTATTTTTCCTTGTTCGTCTTGCAAAGAGGCGCTTGAATCAACAGGGCGGGAGTGAGACAAACGAAGGCTCAGACAAACATCTGTGAGGCCTCATGAAAGAGCAACTGTGTTCAGCCTTTAATTCCGACCGGAAAGATGCAGGCAATCTGCTCATAATATTCTCCCGATACCCTGTTCCGGGCGAGGTTAAAACCCGACTAATTCCCCTGCTGGGACCCTCCGGGGCAGCAAGACTGCAAAGGGATATGTGCATTCATATAATAAGAAACGTTTGTCAGCTCAACGATGAGGCGGTTATTGAAATACATTTTGAAGGAAGCGATGAAGCGGCCATGAAAAAAATGTTCGGTTCCGATTTTGCAATGCATAGACAAAGCGAGGGGGACATTGGGGAACGAATGCTCCAAGCTTTCAGAAAGTCGTTTGAACGCGGATTTGAAAATGTCGTCATAATAGGTTCGGACTGCCCCTTTATCACACCTTCAATAATAAGGAAGGCCTTTGATATGCTCGGCAATAATGATTGTGTGCTCGGCCCGGCATTTGACGGCGGCTATTATCTGATCGGACTCAAAAAGCCCTTTGCCGGTCTCTTTGAAGCTATTGACTGGAGCAGTAAGTTCGTCCTTGAACAGACAATGTCAAAAACCCGCTCAATAGGCCTGTCTGCAATACTTCTTGACAGGCTACATGATATTGACAGACCTGAAGACGTCAGGCTCTGGGAAGATTTAAGCGTTAAAATTCAGACAAAAATATCAGTTGTTATTCCCGCCTTCGATGAGGAAGAGAGTATTTCAGATACGCTGAAGAGCCTGAAATCAGCTGAAGATATCGAGGTTATTGTTGCAGACGGAGGCAGCAGGGATAGAACAGCCACAATTGCGCAGAATTCAGGGGCCCGTTTGATCCGAACAGAAAAAGGGCGCGCCCTTCAGATGAATAAGGGGGCAGCCTGTGCTGAAGGAGACATACTGCTTTTCCTGCATGCAGACACCCGGCTTTATCCCGGCTTTGAAAGGGATATCCGCAAATCTCTGGCCGATGCAAGAAATATTGCCGGGTCATTCAGTCTCAGTTTCGGCTCGGACAGATTTTCACTGAAGCTGATTGAACTTGGGGCGAATCTGCGTTCGCGCATATTTGAGCTTCCGTACGGCGACCAGGGTATCTTCATGAAGAGTTCGGATTTTAAAGCTGCCGGTGGCTTTACCGAAATGCCCGTAATGGAAGATGTCGACCTGGTGCGAAGATTGAGAAAAAAAGGAAGGATTATTGTTCTTCCCGGAAAAGCGGTAAGTTCAGCAAGGCGTTTTTCAAGGCTTGGTGTGATGAATGCATTTCTTATAAACCAGCTCGTCTTCATCAGTTTCAAATCAGGGGCCGAACCTGAGCGGATAGCCGGTTTATACAGGACTGATGCAGGTTTAGCCGGGTGGTTCGCCATTATATTGGAAGCCTTGATTAATAAATGTAGGAATGTCATGCGGATGTTATTATGAGAAATTTTACAGCCATTATTTTGTCGTCAGTTTTAATGCTGCTCATTTCGGCTGCCGGAAATACGCTGTTCCTGGAGAATTTCAAAAACCTTTCAAACTGGAAGGAAGTCTATTTTCCCAAAATACCTGCGCATACAACCTATACGGCCGCAAATGACGGAAAGGAGAGTTTTTTAAGGGCTGAAAGCCAGGCTTCAGCCTCGGTAGTTATATATAAGGAAGCGTTTAACCCTTATGATTATCCTCTGATGAAGTGGAAATGGAAGATCGACAACATCCTGCCCGGTGCGGACCTCAGGTCGAAGGCAGGCGATGATGCGCCTGTAAGGGTCTATGTTGCATTCGCTTATAACCCGGAAAAATCTGATATTATCGAGCGCTCCCTGTACAATTCAATCAGGATTCTTTACGGTGAATATCCGCCGCACAGTTCCCTGAATTATGTATGGGCAAGCGAACCCGTGGTGCCTGACATCCTTACAAGCGTATATACTTCACGCAGCAGAATGATAATCCTGGAAAAAGGAGATAAAAAAGCTGGAAGATGGGTGCCTGAAGCCGTGAATATAATCTCTGACTATCGCCGTGCATTCGGTGCGAATCCGCCTGAAAAGGCGACAGTAGGTATCATGAACGACTCGGACAACACAAAGGGCCATGCGGTTTCCTATGTCACGGATATGGCCGTGTACCGCTGAACTGATATATTACTCAGCCATAAAATACCTGGAAGGGCCATTATAGACGTCCCAGCCTGATTCATTGAAAATTTTCCGGCAGCTTGAAACCGTTTCACCCCTTCCTTCCTCGGTTTTTTCCATAATGTCCCTGGGATTGCCTCCCGCTTCGGCCCAGAACAGGTTTGCCCCGGCTATGGCTCCGAGTGTGCAGGGTTCGTGAGTGCAGTTCCCGGCAACAGTCCCCTGTATTCCAAGCCTTGTGACGGCTACAATCTGGGCCATGCGCAGTTCGCTTATGTAACCCCGTTCTTCCATGGCCGTGCCTGGAATAGGAATACGCCTGGCAGCGCCGCTGAAAGATGGATTAATTGATGCGGTAAAGAGTATAAGCTCGGCAAGCTCCTCATTTGTATGTTCCGGACCCACAGGCTCAACACAGGTGCCAACCTTAAGCCCGGCATCATAAAAATTATGTATGCTCTTTATCCTCTTTGAAGGTGAAATCTTTGAATCAACACCTTCCCTTAACCTGAGAGCATGGTAGACGCCTGTGTATCCGGCATCCTTTATAATCCTGGCATTTTTCAAAGTCTGGTCTCCAACATTGGCGATCATCATGGTCTGCGCTTTCAGGTTCTTTCTGATCTCCTGTGAAATTTCAATAAACTCACCGAAAGGGTACTGCGCCGTTGTCATGACATAAATTGCGTTTGCCCCGTCTGTTTCAAACTGTTTCGCATATTCGACAGCCTGCAATGGGGTAAGCCTCGTCTCCGAAGTGAACACACCATTAACATCAGCAAAAGAGCAGAACATGCAGCCGCCTCTGCAGGGTGCGAGATTTAGCGCAAGCTGTGCATGGACTTCAGCCATGTTGCCTGTAAGACCTTTTGATAGACGGCTGGCTTCAGCCATTACCCTGTAGGATTCAATGGAATCCTGCGGATATTCAAGCAGACTTATCAGTTCTTTCTTCTTTAACGGCTCGGCATTAAGGGATTTTCTAATAATCTCATCAAAGCCCATTTTTCCCCCTGATTCTTTTCTTAAAGTATCTTTTCAACATCAGCCTGTTCAAATAAGTGAGCGGCGGCCTCGAAACCTTAAGTTTTTTTGAATATCCTTCCTGTCCAAGCAGGAAATCAAGGACATGGTAGCTTTCAAAATAACTGTTAAACATTTCAGAACAGCCCGCGCAATAGGTTGTTATAGCCCCGCCGGAGGCTTCTCTATCTATGCGCCTGATCCAGCCTCTGGAGAAATCCGGGGAAATTGGCATGACGCCAGCACCGTTTCCGCAGCAAAGAGTCCTCTGCCTGTTATGGGCCAATTCCTTGACCTTGATGCCTTTCTCTTTAAGGAGTGATCTTACCATGTAATGGCATCCGCTGTTAAAACGCGCCCCGCACGGGTCATGCAAAAAAGTTTCACCTTCAGCCTGAACTGCAGCTGCATTCTTAGGAAGCATCTCGTAGACCATGCTGACTTTCAGGTCTTTTGCATAGTCCCTGAACATATCATAACAGTTGGGACAGACAACAATGACTTCATCAACATTATTGCCGACAAGGAGCTCCTGCATTTCTGCCAGCCTTCCTGATGAAAATCCCTCACGGCCCAGATCATCCGATATGCGGCCGCAGCATTCAAACACAATCCCCAGATTCGGATCTCCGGCGTTCAATACATCGAACAGCTTCCGGGTGGTTCCGGGCCTGATCCCGGGGAATGCACAGCCGGGGAATAATACGCGTCTGCACCCTTCAGGGATCGCATACAGAGAAAAAAACCTCGACATGCCCATGCGTTCATGCATTAAAAGCCACGAATGCTCAGGAAATTTTCCCTTGCCGCGTTCAACAGCCTCACGCCTCATTTCTATAAACATTTTTCTGGGATCGAGGCCTTCAGGACAGACTGCCGCGCATAGACTGCACAGGCTGCATTCAAAAGGCATGACCTGTCCTGATTTTTTTTGAGCATCATACCGGGCGGCGATTGCTCTGGGAGAGCCGTACTTCCTTAAGAAATCACATTCATTTATGCATTGCCCGCAATCAGTGCAGTTTTCTGTTATACTTGCAAGCTGCTCCTTAAGCGCACTGCGAAAAACATCATTCTGGGGATTAACAGCATTTTCTTTTTCTTTCACGGGCATATCCTGAATCGGATGTTAAACCAAGCTGTAAGACACGACAATAGGAAAGGATTCTTTGCCAGGAAAGGCTCCTAGTCTGACCAATCAAAACTCTTATCAAACTGTTCAATGGTCAATAGGCTGAATTGTCAGGCCGAATATCCGTTTATCTCCGTCAGCCAGCACTGTTAGCGTGTATCCGTTTGAAATGAATATATAAGGGGGCGAATATTCGGTGAAACCAGCTGCTACTATTTTTTGTCTGCCTTCCTCGAATGTCATTCCGGGACTTACTTCAAACATGCTGGTGTTGTGATTGCGGGTCGTGATCTTCCTTATTTTCTTGTTGAAACCATATCCGATGGTAATATCCAGGGCGTCAAAACTGCGTTCATATCCCTTCAGGCAGGGTTCCTCAACTGCTTGTACTCCATTGATTATTTTGTAGTCGGTATCAGTCAGAAGTTTGATTCCAAAAACATTTATTTGCGAATTAACTTTTTCAGTATAAATGTTTTTGCCTGTGCATCCTGCAATCAATAGAAATACTGAAACAAGTGTTGCCGTAAGTGTTTTTAACTCCATTTTTTACCCTTATGAATAAAAAGACCGCCACTTTAGGGCAGCCCTTTGACGTACTAACTCAGATGGCTATTTTACTACAGGATTTCCTGCTTCCTTCCAGGCTACTATCCCGCCGGGATAGCGGTATACGCTTTTAAAACCGTTATCGACAAGTATCTTGGCACCAATATGGCTTCTTCTGCATGCTACAAACCCGCAATAGACAACAATGGTTTTGTCTTTGTCTAACCCCGCAGCTTTCAGGAGATTATCCTTGTCGGCCTGTGTCAGGTCTTTTTCTGATTTCGGCATGACACCGTTAACCGCCAAGGGGATAGTACCCAGATATTTGTCATCCGTAACAGGAAGCGTGCTTATTATTGTCATGCCCTTGCCGTCGGCAATCCATTTTTTCAGCTGTTCGGTATCGACAATATTATATCCGCCGTCTTTTATATCAGACGAAAATTTTATCGATGCTTTTTCAATCGGGATTTCCAGACCTTTTGGAGAAGTGCCTTGTACTGTCGCACAACCAAAAAGAAAGACAGCCACGATCAAAGAAACCGCAAGAATGTTTATGTTTCTCATATAATCTCCTGAACGATTTATTTTTAAGAATATTATTAACCGGGAATGCCGAAGTCCAATAATTAAACTCTATACAAATCGAGCAGATATTCCTTCCTTTCATACTTAATCTTGACCCTTTAATCACTTGCCGTATTATATCTGGAAAGAGGAGACTTGCATGCAAACCGACCTTAAAAAGCCGAAGGAATATAAATCCGGAAGGGGAGCATCGTTATATATCATCATTATCTGCACACTCCTTACATGGTCAATTTCATGGACCGGCAGGTAATAGCGGCAGTGGCAGAGCCTATGAAAGCCGCTCTCGGACTGAGCGACAGCAATGTCGGCGCAATAGGTACTGTATTCCTCATCAGCCTGGCCCTTTTTGCGGCGCCGCTTTCATATATAATCGACCGTTGGAGCAGGCGTAAGGCTATTGCCATACTGGCAATTTTCTGGAGTACATTTACCTTTTTTACTGGTACTGCAAGGAGCTTCATCACGCTTTTGATACCCCGCAGCCTGGTAGCAGTGGGCGAAGCCGGGTTCGCCCCGGGGGGAACCGCCATGATCGGAGCAGCTTACCCCCAGAAGAAGCGCGGCATGGTCATGGGTGTTTTCAATATGGCGATCCCGGTGGGAATAGCACTTGGGTCACTGCTTGGAGGCATCATAGCCAAACATGCAGGATGGCAGGCGCCTTTCTTCGTCTTTGCCGTCCCCGGTGTAATACTGGGCGTACTTGCGCTGTTCATGAAAGATTACAGGAGCGCAGATAATATCCGGCTTGACGGCATAAAAGCCTCTTTCTGGAAATCGGTAGCAAAGCTTTTAACAATACCTACTCTGATCTGGGTTTTCCTCGGGTACGGACTGTCCAACATCATGTCCTGGTCATTCCTGTTCTGGGCGCCTTCCTATATCGGGCGCGCCTGGGGTGTGGATGTTCAAACGGCAAACAGCATCCTGGTCCCGATTATCATGGCGGCCATTATCGGTTCGCCTCTGGGCGGATTCCTGGCTGACATGTGGTTCAAAAAGGACCCGAGGGGAAGGCTTTACATACCGGCAATAACCATGATCATGAGCGCCTTGGTGATTACAGGGGCCGTATATCTGAAGTTCAAGGGCCCCCTTGGCATGTCGCTGGCCGTTGTATACGGTGTAATCAGCGTAATGGCCATGCCTTGCCTGAGCGCGATCACGCAGGATGTGGTGCCAGTTGCGCAGAAGGGACTGGTGTGGGGTGTCACGATGCTCTGCGTCAACATTCTTGGCGGAGGCTGGAGCCCGTATCTGGTGGGTGTTCTTTCTGATGCCCTTGGGCAGGATGCAAAGGCTCTTGGCACAGCGCTTATAATAGCAGCATCAGGGGGAATACTGGGTGGAATCTGCTACCTGATTGCATCCAGAACATATCCCGCAGACATGGATAAGGTCAGTGGAGAGACGCTGCTTGCCGAGAAATGAAAATGGAGACATATCATTAAAGTTTTTATAGGGGTTGAAGTCATAATGAAACAAAATGCATACATCCGGTATGCCATTATAACGGGAGGTCGAATATGCGTATTCTGAAAACGGTCGTAGCGCTTTTCATAATATTTGTGCTCGGTGTGGTCGGATTTGTTTATCTGGCACCTCAAAAGGCAGCGAAGCTGGCATTGGATCTTGAGCGCCATCGTTCCGGGCTCACACGCAAGGAGATCGATCTGCCGGGCGGACTCCATTACGCATACCTGGAAGGCGGCCGGGGTGAAGTTCTCATGCTGCTGCACGGCTTCGGCGCCGACAAGGATAATTTCACAAGGGTCGCGCGCTTCCTGATCCCGCATTACCGGGTGATCGTGCCGGACCACATCGGCTTCGGGGAATCATCCCATCCGCAGGATGCCGATTATACGGCAGGTGCTCAGGCGGCGCGGATAAGAAGTTTTACGCAGGCCCTGGGGATCACCAGGATGCACCTCGGGGGAAGCTCGATGGGCGGCCATATTTCACTGATGTATGCCGCATTGTATCCCGGGGATGTCAAGAGCCTCTGGCTGCTGGACCCGGGCGGAATATGGAGCGCGCCTCAAGGTGAGGTGTACACAATACTGGCCAGGACAGGAGAAAACCCACTCATGGCCAGAAGCGAAAACGAGTTCGCCCGGATATTTTACTTCGTCATGGCCAAACCTCCCTTTATCCCCAGGCCCATGCTGAATGTGATGGCACAGGAGCGAATCCGCAACTACAGGCTCGAGGAGCGCATTTTCAAGGCAATCAGTACCGACTCCGTTGAAAAATATGTAACCGGCCTTAAGACGCCGGCCCTGATCGTGTGGGGGGAAAAGGACCGCGCCATAAATCCCGCCACGGCCGAAGTCCTGCACAATCTGATGCCGAATTCCGAGGTCATCATAATGCAGGGCCTGGGCCATTTGCCCATGATCGAGCAGCCGGCCGAGACCGCCCGGGACTACCTGAAATTCAGAGCCCGGATGAAACCTTAGGTCTGGTGCAACTATTTGCATGTTTGTATCCATAAGAACGGGGGGTTAATTTAAATCATGACAAAACGGCCGAGGATGAAAGAACGGTACCGGCGCTTCTCCTTCCTTTCGGATATCGGAGGAATGAAAAATGCGCTGGGCGAGATGCGCGGATTGTTTTTGCCCGAACAGCCGGTCCTGAACAGAAAAGCATGTGCAAGCCGTGAAATACTTATGCCTGATGAAGACTGGTTTATCAGGACCATTAAGGACAAGATTGCAGACCATCCTGAAAATGCAATGGAATTCCCGTTTTACGGTGAACCTGTCTATGTGGAGCCGCTGGTAGGGTTTGTCCGAGGCGATGATCCGATATTTGAACAGTTCAAGAAAATCATCGGGCCGCATCATTTCACTCCCTGGGAGATCATGAAATGGCAGGCAGACAGGAACGGAGTCGAACCGCCTGAGCCTGAGGATATCAGCGTGGTCTCTTTTGTAATGCCGTTTACGCAGAATACCAGACAGGACAATGCCTCGGCCAGAGACTGGACCTCGGAACGGTGGGCTCAGAGCCGGCTGCTGGGGGAAATTTTCAGCCAGACTTTCGTGCGTGAAATCGTGGCCTTGCTCATGAGCCAGGGAATCCTGGCCGTAGCGCCCGACGTGACCCCCATGTTCAACAAGAAGCGCTATCCCGTAGTGGGCTGGGCTTCCCCCTGGTCCCATCGCCATATCGCTTATGCTGCAGGGCTAGGCACTTTCGGAATGCATGACTTCCTGATTACGGAAAAAGGTTCTGCACACCGTGTCGGCAGCTTTGTTGTCAACCTGAAGCTTGAGCCGAACCATAAGCGGCCTGACGACATCCATGCGCACTGCCTTCATTATCAGGGCATAGAGTGCCTGAAATGCGCAAAACGGTGTCCTGCGAACGCCATTACGAAAGAAAAGGCCCACGACAAGGAAACCTGCTATAAGAAGGTTGCCGCTTCCCTCGAATACATCAATTCTAAGTATCATATATTTATTTACGGCTGCGGCCTTTGTGCCACCGGCGTCCCATGTGAGTCAGGCATTCCGGAAGCACTGCGCCGTTAAACAGATTACCGGTTCAAGTATTTATCAGGTGCTGACAACGGGGTCAGCTACTAAAAGGTTCAGACAGAGCAGGCAAATGCCCTTCCGGCAAGCAGGGCTTTTCTGAGAGGGCGTATTTGAAGTTTTGAACGGTCGAGCGTTTCCGCCACATCACATAGCTTTTTGATGCTGTATCCAAGTCCGAGGGCCTTATCCAGGATCAGTTCAAAATCACTTTTGAAGGCCCCGCCTTCAATCTCGGTGTGTACAGGCAGCACCTGCGGGATAACGCTTCCCGCTTTCTGTTCAAGGGCCGCAAGAACACCGTTTGTTCCGACTTCCTCAATGCAGGGCAGGTTGGAGGGCATCTCGAGCAGGCCGTTTTCCTCAAAGATGAAAGGGACCTGTGCACGCGTGCAGCTCAGATATTTAAAGCCCCAGCCGGCAGTCTCTTTCAATGCCAGGGTGTTCATCATCCATCCCGGGGCGCCGAAGGCCTCGGGAACGGCTTCTGTTGCATCAATGTATGCGCCGACCATTTTTTTAAACCACTCATGGATGCTCTTTTTGCCCATCAGAAAAAGCCAGTCCTGCCAGAGCCTGTGGTCCCATGCATGGCAGGCGGTCTCATGGCCGAGTTCCGCAATCTGCAGGACTTCATCGGGATATGCCGAGGCAATCAGGGGCGCCTTCAGCAGAGTACCATAAAGGGCTGTTTCAATGCCGTATGTACCGGGGGCATTGGATTTAATCATTTTCATAAAAAAGCGCGGCCTTAGCATCTGGAATATTGCAAGGCCTGAACGGTCCGGCCCGAAGGTTATGAAAAAGCTTGCCTTGAGCCTGCGCTCACCAAGGGTTTTAAGAAGGGAAGGGAGCCCGTCCCTGAATCCTTTATATGTATCGATGTCAACTTTCAGCGCCAGATCAGCCATTAATAATCCTTGATAAGTGATCAGTAGCAAGTAGACAGAAGTCAGAATAAAACCTTTTTAACTTCCCGGATGTTTTATTCTCTGATGATTCCCTCCTGACTCCTGTCTTCTGTCTACTGGATTCTATAGTTCCTCAAGAAATGCGTTCAGCGTGAGTTTAAGGGCATCATCAAGTTTGACCTTAGGAGACCAGCCCAGAATTTCCTTTGCCTTTTTAATTGAAGGCACCCTTGTCTGTATGTCCTGGTAGCTCTTGCCATAAAACTTGTTGGCATCCTGAATGACAATATTGGAAAATTTCTTGTCCTTTTTGTGTGCAGGATGATCCTTGAACATGGCAAGCAGCTTTTCAGCCAGGTCTTTTATCGAGCAGTTGTTTGCAGGGTTCCCGATATTGAATATCTGCCCCGATGCCTTGCCGCCCTCGTTTTTGATAATGCGCATCAGTGCATTTATGCCGTCATCTATATAGGTGAAAGACCTGCTCTGCTTGCCGCCGTCGACAAGGACTATCGGCTCCTTGAAGACAAGGGAAGCAATAAATTGCGTTACGACGCGGGAAGAACCTTCCTTTGCCGTCTCGATGGAATCAAGCCTTGGCCCGACCCAGTTGAACGGCCTGAAAAGCGTGAAATCGAGAAGCCCTTTTTCCCCGTAGGCCCAGATGACCCTGTCCATGAGCTGCTTGGAGCAGGAATATATCCAGCGCTGCTTGTTGATGGGGCCAAGGATGAAGTTTGACTCGTCTTCCTTGAATTCGGGATCTGAACACATTGCATAGACCTCCGAGGTGGATGGAAATATTACCCGTTTTTTATATTTTACGCACTGGCGGACTATCCTCAGATTTTCCTCGAAATCCAGTTCAAACACGCCCAGCGGATTTTCCACGTATGTTTTAGGTGTGGCGATGGCAACAAGAGGGAGCACTGCGTCGCACTTCTTGATGTGGTATTCGATCCATTCCTTGTTTATGGCTATGTCGCCTTCAACGAAATGGAAGCGGCTGTTGCCTGCAACGCCTGCCATTACAAGCTTGTCGTCGCGCAGGTCCATTCCGTAAACTTCCCAGTCCGTGTCGCGCATGATTGTTGCGCTTAAATGCGAGCCGATAAAACCGTTTACACCGATAATAAGTACTCTCATGTCAATCTTTCTCCTTCATGATTTTTAAAGAACCGGCGAAGATCATCTCCAGCCAGCGTTTTTCCTTTTATTTCTATTTCTATCGGGATTAAAGAACCTTTTCCTGAACCGATAATGACGGTGTCATTTATTTCTATCATTCCCGGCGCAGAAACATCCGTTTCTCCGGCCGCGGCCTTCCAGAAAAGTATTTTTTCCTCTCCGAGCGAAGAGTAGGCCCCGGGGTAGGGACGGGTAACACCGCGCACCAGGTTGTATATCTGAACAGCGGGTGCATCCCAGTCTATCTTTCCGTCTTCGGGTTTTCTTCCTCCGAAATAGGAACCTTTGCCCAGGTCCTGCGGCGTTTTGCTTATTATGCCTTTTGCCATGTCCGGCAGGCATTCATCCAGCATCAGGGCCGCCTCATCTTGGAGTTTCCCGAAAAGCGAATGCGCCGTATCGTCAAATGCGATCGGAACGCGCCTCTGGGCTACTATAGCCCCTGCATCGGGCTTGACTTCCATTTCATGCAGCGTAACACCCGTCTCGGTTTCTCCCTTTATTATAACCCAGTTGACCGGGCAGCGGCCCCGGAATTTGGGCAGAAGGGAGCCGTGCAGGTTGTAGGCCCCGTAACGCGGTATTGACAGGATGTCTCCGGAAATCATGTAGCGGTAATAGAAACTGAAAATATAATCAGGTTTCATTTCACCGATTTTTCCTGTCCATTCAGGTGTGTTAGGGCTTGAAGGCGTTACAAATTCAATGCCCTTGTCCTTGCACAACTGCTGAACAGAGCCGAACCAGACGTTTTCATCAGGGTTGTCTTCATGGGTGAAAACCATCGGGATGGAAAAGCCGTGTTCAAGCAGCTTCGTTATCCCGGTAACCCCCATGTTATGGTATGCGAAGACTATCGCCTTCATATATCCTCCTTATTGAATACGGCGGACGCTTCTTGACCTCACGGTATATCCTGCCCACATATTCCCCCATGATTCCGAATGCAAGGAATTGTGCGCCTATGAAGAAGAACAGGACAGCGAACAGCGTGAATACGCCCTGGGCCGCCCAGTCGGCACCGAAATAAAACCTTGCGATAAACAATATTATACCCAGCGAAGTGCCTGCAATGGCCAGGAATATGCCAGTGTAAAGCAGAAGCTTTAAGGGAAAATCTGAAAACGAGGTAACTAGATCAAACTGCAGGGATACGAGCTTTGCTATCGAATACTTCGATTCACCGGCAAACCTTTCCTCGTGGGCCACCTCTATTTCAGTGACATTTTTTGCAAAGGTCATGGCCAGGGCCGGGATAAAGGTCGAGTGTTCCTGGCTCTTGACCATCATATCTACGACTTCACGCCTGTAGGCCCTGAGCATGCATCCCCAGTCGTTCAGGTTCACGCCTGTGATTTTTCTGGCCCAGCCGTTTACAACCCTGCTCGGCAGCTTCCTGAATATAGAGTCCTTGCGGGCCTGCCTCACTGTTCCGACGACTTCGTAGTTTCCCTCCTCCATCGTATCAACGAGCCTGGGAATTTCTTCCGGCGGATTCTGAAGGTCGGCGTCCATGGTGATGACGATCTGTCCCGTGCTGCTTTCAAAGCCTGCAAAAACGGCTGCATGCTGGCCGTAATTCCTTGTGAGTTCGACTATCCTGATTTTCTCGCTGGCGCGAGCTTTAAGAATTTCAAGTGAATTGTCGGAACTCCCGTCATCGACAAGTACGACCTCGTAGTCCCTGTGCATGCCTTCCATTACCGGCACAAGCCTGTCAAAAAGCATTCCAAGGCCTTTTTCCTCGTTATAGACCGGAATAACCACTGATATTTTATCCACTTTATTGAGCCTCCCGGATACTTCCGTATATATATTTTCTGTTTATCACAAGCACAATGCTTCCGACTGCCACCGCCAGCCACAGTGTGAACACCCTTGCCATGATGGTTGCAACGGCGGCAGCCCCGGAAGGAATGCCTTCATGAATAATGAGCCCCATCAGGCCTGCATCAGTAACGATAAGCCCTCCCGGCAGCATGGAAACGACACCTATCAATGTTGAAAAGCCGAATACTGCGGTTGATTTGATTATTCCCATGTCATAACCGAGGCCGTCAAGAATAAGCGTGAGAGCCACTCCCTCGCTTGTCCATGCAAGTAGCGTTATGCTGAATGAGGCTAGTAATGTTCTGAGCCCGAAGAGTCCGAACATGTCGTCAACTGCCTTTTTGAGATCATGCGCCCTGTTCCTTAAGGCCGGGATTTTAGCCAGCATGTCTATGCAGAAATCGGAAAACCTCTGATTTAATGCCAGAAGCGGCAGTATGCAGAGGACGATTGCAGCCCACATCCCTTTTGCAAACAGGCCCAGCGCAAGGAGTGAAATGACGCTCAGACCGATCATGTCCATATAGAGTTCGGCTGCAATAACCGGGGTCGATGAGATGAACGACCGGCCGGATAATTTTTTAAGCATCTGGCTTTTTATCAAGAGGCCTATCTTGCCCGGAGTTGCGCTCATTGAAAGGCCTGAAACAAATATCACAAGGCTCTCTTTCAGGGTTATTTCATAGCCCATTTTCTTAAGATATATATGCCACCTTCCGAATTTGATCATATCGTTCATAAAGCCGAAAAAGGCTATGAACGGTATCAGATACCATGGAAAATTCTTGAGCCCGCTGCCGGCCTTCAGTACGTCGCCCCACATTCCGATCGTTGTAAAAGCTATTACAGCGAGGATTACTGTGAAGATAATCCCTTTCTTCACCCGAGTATCCTTTTTACTGCATCGATTACGCTCGTCACCTCCTGATCCGTCATGGATGGATATATCGGCAGACTCAGGATTTTTTCCGAGACCTCTTCCGTAACAGGCAGATTCGTTTCGCCGAACAATTCTTTGACGTATTTAAGGGTATGGCATGCGGGAAAATGAAGGCCGTAGCCGATGTTCTCCTCGGCGAGAGCAGCCATGAATTCGCCCCGGCTCATTTTGATCACCTTTACGACAAAGAGGTGCCAGGAATGCATGTGCTCGTATGGAGGAGCACCGGGCAGGTCAATGCCCTTGATGTTTTTCATGCCTGACAGATAAGCCTTTGCTATGTCCTGACGTTTCCTGGTTATTATATCAAGCTTCTTCATCTGGGCGATGCCTATGGCAGCCTGCACGTCGGTCATATTGTATTTATAGCCGGGTTCCGCGATGTCATAGTTAGGGTCTGAACCTTTACCGTAGCGTTTCCATGCATCGCGCTCTATACCGTGGAACCTCAATATCCTGATGCGCTTCATGAGTTTTTCATCGTTTCCGGTTATCATGCCGCCTTCAGTCGTTGTTATGTTCTTGATGGGATGGAACGAAAAGATCGACAGATTTTTCGAACCTATATGTCTGCCCTTGTAATGGGTGTCTATGGCATGCGCCGCGTCTTCTATAACCGGGATGTTTCCGGCAGCGGCCTCAATGGCATCAATGTCTGCCGGCGCTCCTGCAAAATGCACCGGGATGATCGCTTTTGTCTTTTTTGTTATCAGCCGTGCTATATCATGGGGTTTTACCATCAGCGTGTCATAATCGCAGTCTGCAAACACCGGCTTCGCGCCTGCCAGAGCTATCTGGTTTACGGTCGAGGCAAACGTCATGGAAGGCGTGATGACCTCGTCTCCAGGACCTATTCCTAGCGCTTTGAGGCTCAGGTGCATCCCGGCCGTTGCCGAGACAAGGGCGATCCCTTCTTTGGCTCCGGTGAGAGATGCGTATATATCCTCGAATTCCTTGCACTTGGGTCCTGTCGTAATCCAGCCGCTTCTGAGAACTTTGGCTACTTCATCGATTTCTTCTTCGCCTATGAAAGGCCTGCTCATGGGAATGAATTCACTCATTTCTCGTCTCCTATTTCGTAGGCAATGCATTTGCCTACTTCATACATTTTATTCCAGCCGGGCTCCCTGACTTCATCATGGGCCAGGATGATTCCGTGCGTATTCAGAGCCCATGTCTTTGCCTGACTTGTTTCCGCAAACACCGTGTAAGGCTTGTCCAGATAAAAGATTATCTTGGCGTCGTCCGTTGAAAGGTATGAGACCTGCCTTTCAGTTTTCTTAAGCATATTTGCCTCTGCACGTATGTTTCCGGGCAGGTCTGAGATAAAGGGAATTATACCCGCCGCATAGATAATCCAGGCAGAGAGCACTCCAGCCAGAACAGGTACGGGCTTTATCCTGATGGAATAAAAGCCTGTGTATATGCCTATTACAAACAGCATTGCCGCAACGGGCATGAGGCTCTTCACGTTTGCAACAGGAATGAGACCGGGTTTTATTGTTAGGATGAAGACCGGCGCAATAAGGCATAAAGAGAACAGGAGGCCTGAAATCATAAAGAAAATGCGATAGCCCCTGGATGTGACGGCGTTTTCAATTTCGGAAAGAAAAATGCCGACAGCAATTGCTGCAAAGGGCAGTGCGGGCAGTATGTAATATGACCTGCGTGAGCCCGATAAGGTGAAGAACAGGAATATCCCGGCGAAATAGAGCAGAACGGTTTTTATGCCCTCACTTGTAAATCTTTCCCTGCGGAAGATGTACACTAACGCTGCGGGAAGTAGAATGGACCAGGGTGCGAACAGGTCGAAAATCCTTATGAAATAGACATAAAAAGGGTCTTTATGGTCAAAGGGCGAAAAGAACCTGACCACGTTTTCTTTCCAGACAAGGTTGAGAGGCTCCCATGAACCGGTAACGGCAGTCGCCAGAGCAGGGATTGAAATAAACACAATAAGTCCGAGAATTATCGCAGAAAAGAGGATATGAGGCTTGGGAAACCATTTCCAGTCCTTCATGACAAGGGAGGCCAGAAGAATTGCCAGTGCGGGCGCTCCAATTGCAGGCAGGCCTTTCAGGTTTGCGCCCAGAGAGGTTATCACTGCAAGGACAAAGAACCATACCTTTCCAGGATCATCCTTGTGCCTGAGGAAATACCATATGGCCAGCATGATGACGGCTGCATTGGACATCTCGACCTGCGCGTTCCTGCCCCAGAACATGAACCCGTAGCTGCATGCCAGCGCCAGCATTGACAGAGATGCCGCTTTTTTTCCTGCAAGCCTCGATGCCGTCGAATATGTGAGAATTAGCCAGATAACCGCCCAGATGACCGAGGGCATGCGGGAGGCGGCCTCGTTTACGCCGCCGAAGATGTACCCGAAAGGGATGACCTGCCAGTATGATAAAAGGGGCTTGTCCCAGTAGGGGTAATTGCCGAGCATCGGATGGAATAGGTCATTGGTCCTGAACATGCAGCGTGCAATAACAGCCCAGCGGCCTTCGGAGCCCCAAAGTGACGGGATGCCGATATTTATGAAAAGTGCGGCGGCTGTAATGATTATGACTGCCGGCGCCAGCAATGCCCCGATATCTATCCCGTTTGACTGTTCTTTATAGTCCATCCTCAATCCTTATTGCCGCGTTTCCAGATTTGAACATCCTTGTCAGTGTCTGAAATCAGGAGGGTATACCTGTCTTTAATCAGCTGTTTCAGCCCGTCATCTGTCCTGACCGGTATTATCATCAGATAAGAGGTTTTAGGGCTTTTCAGTATTTTTTCAAATACACTCCTGTCTTCGATATTATTAACATAAAAATTACCATAAAAAGGCGAAAACGCCTCAAGGGATTCGGTAAGCTGATAACCTGTCACCTGTGAACCGCCGGCATGTTTTCCGATTTCCGTGAAGAGGGGCTTGTAGCTCTTCATTGTGTCCACAACAGGTATTACAAACGGCACCCAGAGGACGATCAGGAATGTCCATGAAACTACCAGCACAAAGGCGAGTCCGGGCTTGAATATCCTGTAGACTGAAATCGGCAGGGCGATACCGGTCAGAAGCAACAGAAGGGCAGTCAGGTATGCACCGCCAAACTTCATCACATACACAAAAGGCAACACTATGGAACATACAGAAACAAGGATGATGATGATCCATAGAAAGGTCTTGTCAATTTTTGAAGACGCCTCAGCGATTACGTGCTCCATCCACAGGGCCGCCATTACAGCCATTGCGGGAAGGAGCGGCAGCACATAAAGCCCGCGTTTTGTCGAAGCTATGCTCAAAAGGATAAAGCCTGCTGCGAACCATGAGACGATGAACCTCTTCTCGTTCGTATAATTTCTGATGGAGATTAAGAAAGGGACAAGGATCAGCGACCAGGGCGCGGCATCGGCCCAGATTGTCGTCAGATAATAGTAAAAGGGCCTCATATGACCGCCTGAATATATGCCTATGTTAAAAAATCTTCCGACCTGATTATACAGGTAGAAAATCCTTATAAATTCGATGCCGCCCCTTTGAAAGAGTATGTAGGCCCAGGCGGCCATGAAGAGGACGATTACGGCGCATCCCTGGAAAAACCATGTTTTTTTATGGTCCGGAAATCTGCCCTGCCATATATAATAGGCTGCGACAGCAACCCCCGGGATTGCCATGCCGATTATGCCCTTGGACATGAAGGCAAGCCCCAGGCTTATCCAGAAGAACTTGTAGCCGTGTTTGAGCCTTCCTGTCTCGGCGAGCGCGAACGAAAAGAGCGCCGAACTGATGAAAAGGCAGAGGGCCGAATCGACAAGCATTTTATGAGATACCTCAAAAAACGTATAGCAGCTTGAAAGGATGAGAACGGCAAGCAGAGAAACGCGTTCTGAAAAGAGCCTTCTGGTCCCGAAGAATACGATGGCCAATGTGGAAAGGGCGAATATTACCGATGCAAGCCTGCCGAAACCTTCGTTTGCCGTGCCGAATATGCCATAGGAAACGGCGGCAAGCATGTAGTAAAGAGGCGGCTGTTCCAGGAAGGGCGCATTGCTGTGATGGGGAATGAGATAATCACCTGAAACTGCCATTTCGCGGGCTATCTCGGCCACGCGCGGCTCGTCCGGCGTCCACAGGGAATGGTCGAAAATACCTACAAGCTGCATCGATAAGACAATGACCAGCACGGTGAGCTTAAGATAGCTGCTTTTGTTCATGCTATTTTCCATGACTTGCATCGATAACAGATTAACATGACCTCATCATTGCCGGAACATTATTTTTTAGTAATCCGGTTTCTATTCAAGCGCTGCCGTCGTCGTCTGCGTACGAAAGCTCCTCGACATACGTCAAAGTATGCCTGCGTCGCTTTCCTCCTGGCCTCCTAGGCAGCATCTTGAATATAAACCGGATTGTACAGGTCGCCATAACTTTGCATACCTTTGTCGCTCCTTGTCTCATCATTCCGGCGTACGCTAAAAGTACGCCTCATTTCTCGACTTCGTCGCTTCGCAGTCTGCCTTGTTCTGACGGCCTGTAATGCAGTTTTTTCCATTAAGAAGATAACTAAAAAATTAGCAGGAGCATCATCGATCGGATGGATTGACTTAGTTAAATACAATTATAATGATCTTTTTCTTCTCCAGTATTATCTCAAGCGTAAATAGTCAAAGGCTCTTTTCGTTCTCTTGAAGCTTTTCCAAGAATTAGTTTCATTACCAGTTTAATGAACGGATTAACCCTCGCAACTTTGGCTTTTTGCATACAAACATTCACACATGCCATACAACCAATGCACTTTTTTTGGGCCTGTCGATTAATATACATTCCCGTATCAGAGGACAGCAATCCAACCGGACATTTTTTTGCACACTTTCCACATTGAATACACATTGCTTCAATAAACAAAGGTTTAATAGATGGATATTTGTCAGATTTTGAAGATTTATCAAGTTGAACAGGAATATCGCTTGGGCTCAGATAGATATTAGTACTCAGACTTTTTATTCCTAGTTGACGTGCTTTTTCCAAGTCTGATTCGTCTGGTCGTCCAATTGCGACGGGTACAATATCAGAATATGAATGTTGACCGATAAAAGCACCGGCAGAAGTAACATTGAAACCATGTTCACAAAGCAATTTCACCATAACATGTAGAGCAATGCCGAAGTCTCTATTACCATATAATACTATCGCACTTGATTCTTTTCCGTTTCCATCAATAGCTCTGAGACATTCCAAAACTTGAAGTGGAAGCTTACCCGCATAGACAGGAGCACCGACAATCAAATGATCTATATTTTCAAAAACAGTTTTGGTATTATCAATTATGGATGCTCTGGTTTTATGATTAGTCATATCAAAAACCTGAAAATCTTTTGTTCCCATTCCCATAGCCATGGCCGTACATACTTTTTTTGTTGTACCTGTTGGGGAGAAGTACAAAATCCCTATTTGTTTTGTCATTTTAATCAAATCCTTTTAAGCAAGAAAAGGTGCCTGATACCTTTTCTTGATGATGCGCCAAAAAACAGGCTTTTGCTTTCGATATGTTAACTATATATCAATCACTTCACCCAGAGATTCAAGGTCTGCCAAATCTTTTTTTCGACACCAAAATCAGCCAGTGCAGATAAGATTTTCTTTGCATTTTCCAGAGAAGGTTGAACAAACATATCTATATCACCTGTAAAACGAGGCGCTTCATGATATGCCAGAGCATAAGCCCCGACAATCATGTATTCAACTTTGTGCCCGTTGAATAACTCGAGCAACTCTTTGAAGTCTTTCTGCACTTCCATAGTATTGCTTTCTCAGATAATCGACGGCTGCTACCCGTTCATCCTCTGGTCGACTCAGCCAGTACGAGAGATCGTCTTTTGCATACTGCATATTCTGCAGGTTGCCTTTGCGAATAACCTTTTTAATCATGATTAATAATTATCATGAAATCATGTGTATTGATACGACCTTTCGCCGAACGAAAGGCATCAGCAGGCGCTGTTCTTGCGATCTGCCTGAAGACCTTTTTAAGACATCTTTTCCTCCAAACAGCCTGATCAGTAGTTTTCATTGTAAATCATGAAGGGCATAAGGTCATGCCCTCCCGATGAACAGTACCAGGTCACGCCCGTGCCTCCGAACGAGCCGCAGTTGATGTAGTCCATAATAATGCAGCCCTTCGGCTTGACTCCCGGGTATCTGCTGAGCCATGTTGCCAGCCATTCATTTATGTTTTCAGCCTCTCCGGCAGGATTCGGCGAGCCGCCCGCAACGCAACTGGTATAATTGTAGTAAAGGGTTTGCGGATCATTGTTCTCTGATGATTCTCCCAGTATGTTCCTGACTATATCCCATTTGTCGGATGAATTGTTCTTGTATGCATCCTGGATTATGAACTTAGCTCCGCTGCTTCCCCAGTCAACCTCCTGGCGCTTTGTCTCGCTGGCCCAATCGAGCCTTATGGGATAAGCACAACACCCGTCCACATCAGGTTCATGGAATATAAGGACCTTTCCTGCAGCCTCAGCCAGAGTCGGGAACCTGTCATAGACCTTCATAATCTTAAGGCCTTCCGACTCCATGTCATTGAGGAGATCGTAAAGGCCTTCTCCCACATCTGAAAAGTAACATTCGGTCAGCGGATCGGATTCCTTTTTCATGTGGATCATAATCGACTCGGTCGGATGGCTATTCAGGAAATCCCGGAATCCGAGCAGATAGCTTTTCGCCACATGCGTGAAGTTGAAGTTGCAGCCCCAGCTTTGTATGTTTCCGTGAACCAGGACGAGCTCGTCATAATTGCAGGCAAGCCTGAAGTCAAACGACCTGACACCCATCTCCAGCTGCTGGACAGGGGTGTTCGACTGGCATTCACAGGCCCTGGAAGAATTAAACGCGCCGCTGTCATGCGTTCCGGGAATCGCTATCTGGGCCAATGTCAGGTTCTGATCAAGGCCTCCCATCCAATCGCTTCCGCCCGGTGTCTTGGGATATACGTTAAGAAATGATTCTCCTGAGGCATGCATCCAGATCGTTCTCAGTCTCGGGTCGCTGAATATGACCTCCATAACATAGTTCGAATTGTGGCAGGCGTTGTTGGCGACATAGAAATTGTCCACATTTGAAGTGAACAGAAAATTATCCGTCCCCTTTTCATATACGTCGAGGTAGATGTCCTCCCTGCCTGAATCAGAGCGGTATTTTGCCGAGACCTCTACCCTGGAGGCCGCCATCTTGCTCGGTATACGGACATTGTTGAAATTCTCCTGGGGTGAATAACCTCCCGACCAGTCGTAGCGATCCCTGTTCACATGCCTTACGACTATATCGTATCCCGTGTGGTTGGAGATTGTGTATGTAAATGTTGTGTTACCGAGGAGAGATTCGCCGTTGTTGTTTGATTCCGAACATCCAGTAAACATCGTTCCCGCAAGAAAACACAGGCAGGCAAGAAAAAATACCATCACCCATGACGATGCTTTCAGAGTTTCCGTCATTTTGCACCCCTCCTGTCCCATTTTTATAATTATATTGTATCGGATTATATGGAGCGAGACTTGATTCGATCATGCGACCGCAGTATCGGCATAAGCCTGCGGATTTTGTTGACGAATGAAATCCAACAAAACAGCATGGGGTTTTGTCACTATAGAGGGAGACTAAGGTTGAATGTGCTTCCTTTATCAGATGTTGACACAGTAACGTCTCCTCCGTGGGCCTTGGCCACTGACATGACAAGGCTCAGTCCGAGGCCGCTTCCGGGTGTCGAACGGCTCTTCTCGCCTCTGTAAAATCTTTCAAAGATATGGGGAAGGTCTGTTTCGGATATTCCCGGACCAGTGTCCATTACCGAAACAATGGTCTTATTCATATCCGATGCTGCGGAAATGGTAACATTTCCGCCGGCAGGCGTGTATTTCACAGCGTTATCAACAAGGTTTGCCATGGCGCGCTGAAGCATTGACTTGTCACCCGGGAGTTCGGGCAAGGGTTCAGATATATCAAGGGAAAGCCTTATTCCCTTATCCTGCGCCAGCGCCTCGTATATCTCGGTTATATCCTTCAGGATGGCAGAGATGTCTACCATCAATGCGCCAGGCTTGCCGATCCCGGCATCTGTCCGCGCAATCTCGAGCATGGTGTTGATCATGGAGACCATCCTGTCGCACTCCTCAATGACATTGCCGGCCATCTCCCTGTATTCGGGCAGATCCTGTGAACCTGTGAGGGTCGTCTCGGCAATTCCGCGGATCCTTGTCAGCGGACTTTTCAGGTCATGGGCGATATTGTCCGTTACCGCCCTTATATCTGCAATCAGGGCCTCGATACGCTTGAGCATGCCGTTGAAGGCATTTGCAAGCTCCGCAATTTCGCGGCCTTCATTACCGACCGGGACCCTTTTTGACAGTCCCTCAGTGCCGATAATTCCGGCTGTCTTGGTGACGCGCTCAACCCCCTGCATGGCCCGTTTTGCCACAAACCATGCCGCTAACGCGCCCATCAGGAGAATAATGGAAAAGGCCGCGGAGAAAACCTCCCTGAAATCTTCCATGACTTCGTCGTTGTCCCTGAGTGTCCTTCCTACGGCAATACAGTTCCCATCATTCAAAAGGTTTGTAATGATTCTAACCTGATGCCTTCGTTCCGGAACGGCCAATGAAAGGAACATTTCCCCTTTTTGTTGGAGATTCCCCTTTGAGAGAAGCGATCCGGGAATTCCCTTCCAGGGAGCCATGTCGGTCCCGATCACAGGTCCTGAATTATGGTTCATGACGACGACGAACATCCTGTCGACGCCTTCATACCTGGCCTGCCTGTTGATCTCTTCAGAGAAAAGGTTCCTGTTGCCGGAATCATAAAGCAGTTTCAGGTCGGAGGCCTGCTTTTTTAAAATATCGTCAAGCCGGGCCTGAAGGTTTGAGGAAAGGGCGATATACAAAATGCCGAAGGCAGCGGTTGAAACGATGACGAAAGCCACGGCAAATGAAACTGCTATTTTAACAGCGACTCCATAAGTCCTGACAGGGTTTTTACTCAATCATGTACCCCACGCCGCGGATCGTCTGGATAAGCTTGTGCTCATGATCGCGGTCAATCTTGTCCCTGAGATGGCATATCCTGGCCTCGACCACATTGGTCTGCGGATCGAAATTATAGTTCCAGACATTTTCTATAATCATGGTCTTTGATATGACCCGGCCCTTGTTCCTCATAAGGTATTCAAGAAGGGCGAACTCCTTGGTCTGAAGTTCGATTTCAAGGCCTGCCCTGAAGGCCTTTCTTTTTATAAGATCCAGACTCAGGTCGGCTATAGTCAGCATTGTCGGTTCTGCCGCTGCAGATGACCTGCGCAGTATGGCCTGGAGTCTGGCAAGGAGCTCGGAGAATGCAAACGGCTTGGGCAGGTAGTCATCGCCGCCCGCCTGAAGCCCTTTTACCCGGTCCTCGGTCGAGCCTTTTGCGCTCAGAAATATCACGGGCGTCAGGACTCCGTCCGCCCTCAGCCTCTGTACAAGGGAGATGCCATCGAGTATGGGCAGCATTATATCGACGACCGCAGCATCATAAGATACCGTCTGCGCCATGAACAGGCCGGTTTCGCCCTCGGGTGCATGGTCCGCCAGATACCCGGCCTGTGAAAGACCTTTGATAATGAATGATGCTGTTTTTGCATCGTCTTCGATTACAAGTATCTTCATCCTAATTATTTACCTCTGATGGAGACCGGGGAACAATATATGCCATCCTGGCATTTTTTCTCCCGATCCTCTTGTCGAGCACGACATCCACATTGTAAAGTTTTCTGACCTTGCGCAGTATGTTGTCTTCCCTGCTGTCGGCCCAGATATAGTAACCTTCGTTGGTAATATGGTCAGGTTTTGGCGCGTTCTTAAAATATTTGCCCGTTATCATGGGCATGACACCTTCAAACACCTCATCGTCCGCAAGCAGCGTTATTTCTTTTCCGTCCGAGAGGGCAAGGGCCCTTTTTGCAAACGGGAGATAATCCTCTCCGGGCTGCTGATATATGTAAAAGACAAACATGGTTGAAGCCATCACCACGCAAACGGAAATGCACAGCGCCAGGTTGGACATCTTGAGCCCGCTGTACCTATAGATATAGAAAACACTGCCGACCGATATTATACCCATGAGTATTCCCCAGACAGGAACATCCAGGAATACCCCTGCAAACGGAGCCAGGGCACCGGCAGCGACAAAACCCCATGTTATTTTCAACATGAGCTCTTCCCATTTTTTTTCCGGAGGCGAGGAAAGCCATGATGCGATTATACATGCGGCAGCCGGCGCAAGAGGCGCCAGATAGAGCCCTCTCTTAGCTGACGAGAAAGAGAGCAGCAGCAGCGGGCCTACAAACCAGGGAAGATAGCTGTCCCTTCTGAATTTCTTAAAAGATGCAATGAAAGCGGGTATGCCTATCAGGGTCCAGGGTATCATTTCTGAAGGAACCTTGGGCAGGTAATAAAAAGGACCGTGCATGTGGCCCAGTGCCGCTCCTTCGGGTGCGCCGGTAAAGCGCATGATATTATTCACCACAATAACTTCCCGGACAAACTGCCACCCGCCGGACCTCAGGAGCTCGGCTATCCATATCCCGATCGGCAGCATGAAAAATATAAATGCTATATGCGGTCTTGATTTGATGATAAGCCTGAAATCAGGTTTCCTGAGTATATCCACAACAATTGCAGATACAATCATTGCAGGTCCGACAAATCCCTTTGCCATAAAGGCAATTGCGGTTCCTATCCCGAGCAGCATGGAATCGGTCCATTTGCCTTCATTCGTAATCCTGAACCATGCAATCATGGAAAGAGCCACTCCGAAAACAAGCGATATGTCGACGAGAATCCAGCGTGACTGATCGAAAAACTGCCAGAGAGTTGAAAGTACAAGACAGGCCATTGCGGCCGTCAAGTCAGAGGTCTTTTTCCTGATACCGAAGAAAACGGTAACAAGGGTAAGTATTGAAAAAAGCGTCGAAGCAAGCCTGAAAGGGACATCATAAGTTGAACCCAGAACCATGCCGAATGCGGCTGCAACCCAGTAGTATAGAGGGGGTTTTTCCAGGAATGGAACGCCGTTGAGCTTGGGAACGGCAAAATCGCCCGTGCGGGCCATTTCAGAGCAGATGCCGGCCATGTATGGTTCGTCGGGACGCCATATTCCGTGATTGATGCCGGGAAGCAGAACAAGGAACAGGGCTCCAAGTATCAGAAGCCATGTTTTTTTATCGATCTTTTCCATAACTGTTTCTCCCAGTTAAGGCACAATTAACATATAACAAATTGACAAGGCAAATTGCATATTGGTAATCTTTGCCGATGAAGAATAAAAAAGCAATTGTCATCGGAGCGGGTCCCGCCGGTTTGGGAGCAGCGCTTGCGCTTGCCCGTGCAGGAATCGAAGTTGATGTTTTCGATAAGCAGCCTGAAACAGGGCGACAGAGAAGGGGGGAGACGATCCGCTTCAGCCCTGAAATGGAAGCGCTGCTGGGAAAAGGCTTCTTCGAATCACAGACAATACACCGGGTAAACAAACGCCGTTACTATTCACATTCCGGAAAGAGATCTGTCGATAGAACGATCTCCGAATACAACCTGATCATAGAATGGCAGGACTTGATAAAAGGGATTGCTGGAAGGGCGGAAGCATCCGGGGCAAGGATTCATGCTGGAACGGAAGTTGAAGGGATAATAATTGAAAAGGGAAGCGCCCGTGGTGTGAGGGTGTCCCGTGAGGATCGCTCCGCAGACGCTATATTTTCCTGCGGCGGCATAGATGACCCTGTTTCTACCCTGATCGGGATTGACCGCTCGAAAATAGACAGGCCTGCCGCGAAATGGCTTTTAACCAACTATGGAGGACCTGAAGACAGGCTTGAATATCATTTTCATGCGGAAGCCGGGAAACTTGCCGTGGGCTGTATATTCCCGCGCGGTAAAGCCGAGGCTGAAATAATTATTCTCGGCATTTCGGGCAACTGGCTGCCGGGACTAGAAGAATTTTGCAGTTATCACAGAGTGTTTTCTGAAAGGATAAAAGGCTCAGTTGTAGAATACAGCCTCCGGACATTTATTCCCATGGGAGGGATGATCACGGAATGCATGCCGGCAAAAGGCCTTTTTGCCGCTGGGGATGCACTCGGCCATGTACAGGCAAGGGGCGGCAGCGGCATCAGGACGTCTTTCCTGATAGCCTATGCATGCGGTGCTGCCGGGGCCCTTGCCCTTGAATACGGTGACTGGGACAGGGCCGCATCTGATGTCAGGAAAAACCCGCAGTTGAAATCGCTTAAAATGCACAACCTGATTTATTCAAATGCAAGGCAGCTTGTATTCAGACCGGCGGCGACTGAGAAAAGGATGGACCTCATGTGGCCTGTTCTTTCATCGGCACTTCGCTGATGCGGCCTGTGCCGTGATGTGATAATAGGTTAATACTGTATCCCAGAATGAAGATATAGGAGATCAGGAAATGATAGATTACGGTCTTGAAGGCAGTGTCGTTCTTGTCACGGGAGGGAGCCGCGGCATAGGTCTTGAAATGGCAAAGACGCTTCTGGCCCAGGGAGCAAAGGTTGTTATCTGCGGGCGTAAAAAGGACGGCCTCGATGCGGCAGCAGGTCTTTTGAACGCCGGTGAAAGGCTTTTGACCGTTCAGGCGCATATCGGCCAGGAAGCAGATGTAGAAAGGATGTTCGATGAGATAATCGCATGGGCGGGTCGCCTTGACATACTCATAAACAATGTCGGCATGAATCTCCTGACCGCATCCGTTGCAGACACCGAACTGGCCATGTGGCAGAAGATAATCGATTCGAACCTGAGCGGAACCTTCCTGGTTTCCCGAAGAGCGGCGAGGATCATGAAAGCGCAGAACAAAGGCTCAATCGTGACCATCTCCTCTGTTGCCGGAAGGAAAGCTTCCCCTGGTATGGGAATCTACGGCATTGCAAAGGCGGCTGTTGAAATGATGACAAAGGTCCTGGCGAGCGAGCTGGCCCAGTTCGGAATAAGGGTCAATGCCGTTGCTCCTGCAATGGTCAGGACGGATTTCTCAAAGCCTTTCTGGTCAAGCCAGCCGATCCTCGATCAGGTCGTAAAGACGATCCCCATGGGCAGGATAGCCGATCCCCTGGAAGTAGTTTATCCGGCGCTCTTCCTTGCATCTGAAGGTGCAAGCTTCATTACCGGCCAGACTCTTGTCGTCGATGGCGGAACCACAGCGGTTTAACCATGACTACGCTAGGGATTGACATAGGCTCGATAACGGCCAAGGCTGCCATTCTCAAGGACGGGGAAATTATCGGCACAAGGGTGTCTTTTACAGGCTACAACTCCACGCTGGCCGGTAAAAGGATATATGATGATATTCTCAGTGAAACTGGTATAAAACCTGACTCCTTGGGCAAAGTGGTCGCAACTGGTTACGGAAGAAATTCCGTTGACTTTGCCGACAAGGCGGTCACCGAGATAATCTGCCATGCAACAGGGGCATTCTTTCTGAATCCTGAAGTCCGTTCAGTGGTTGACATAGGAGGACAGGACAGCAAGGCGATCGTCCTCGACGCCCAGGGAAAGGTAAAGGATTTCGCAATGAATGATAAATGCGCAGCCGGGACCGGCAGATTTCTGGAAGTGATGGCCAGGGCGCTCGAAGTCGACCTGGATCTCTTCGGCGAAACATCGCTCAAAGCCGACAATCCCTCCCGCATAAGCAGCCTGTGCACAGTCTTTGCCGAGAGCGAGGTGATATCCCTTATCGCCAAGGGGGAAACGCGCGAAAACATAATAGCAGGCATACATGAATCGGTTGCCTCCCGTGTCGCTGCACTTGCGAACAGGGTGGGAGTGAAGCAGCCGATCATGATGACGGGCGGCGTTGCAAAAAACGTAGGTATAGTGAAGGCGCTTGAAGACAAACTCGGACCTCTCAAGATATTTGCGGAGGCACAGGTGAACGGGGCCATTGGTGCTGCGGTTATTGCATCAAGACTTTAGCTTATTAATATAACAACCATAACGAGGTCAAAGATGGAAAAATTGAAACAATTGATTCTTAAAGGCATCCTGCAGGCTCTGATAATAGTTGCGGCAGGCATTATAATAGGACTAGCTGCAAACAGCCTCCGGGCGGACAGGCTGGAGCTTGCGAAAAACAGTGTCAAGCAGCCAGCGCAATCTTCCCAGCAGACAGGACAGCAGGCAAATGCCATCGCGAAGATCAGCATTTGGGATGGATTCAAGGCTTTCCGGTCGGATTCCGCCATATTTATTGATGCAAGGAGCGAATATGATTTTGATGCCGGTCATATCCCTCATGCTCATAATATACCTCCCGGCAAAAGATTCAACATGGAGTCCAAAAACCCGAAAGCCAGATCAAAGCTTATTATTGTCTACTGCCAGGGCAGGGACTGTCCGCTGGCTGATGAACTAGCCAAAGCAATTCAAGCAGCCGGGTTTACAAACATTGAGGTGATGCCAGAAGGCTGGGAAGCATGGAGCCAGTCTGGGTACCCAGTAGAGTCCGGCAGATGAGCCTGAAAAGAATAATTTATTTCCTGGCAAGGCTCGTAATCGGGGGAATGTTCATATATACCGGTATAACTCACTGGTCGGATCCGGCAGCGTTTGCAAAGGCGATTGACGCATACAGGATTCTGCCAAACGGCTTCCTGGTAAATCTGGCCGCCCTGTCCATGCCGCCAATCGAGATAGTTGCCGGGTTCTGCGTAGTAAGCGGCATATTCATCGGGGGGGGATCTCTCGCAATTTCAGGCATGCTTCTTATATTTGCAGCAGCGCTTTGCGCAAGCCTCATGCGCGGGCTTGACATCTCCTGCGGATGTTTTACCACAGATCCCAATGCGGCAAGGATTACCTGGTGGTACATGCTGAGGGATGTCAGTCTTCTCCTGGTGTCGCTGGGTATATTGATTTATCCTGCAATTGGTAAAGATGAAGATCAGGCCGGATGATTTCCGGCATGCTGCGGAGGTTCAATGTCATATGCAATCGAAGAATTCAGGGAGGTTCTAGGCTGGCACAAATGCACCGAATGCGGAGAATGCCTGGTAAACTGCCGTTATATAAAATTTTCAAGACAGGATGCAATTGAGGACATCCGGAAGATAAACCTTGGACTTCATGAAAAATCAATTGCGGCAAAGGAATGCATGAGCTGCTATGCCTGCAATGCCTTCTGCCCGAATGGTGCGCACCCTTATGAAAGAATACATTACATATGGAATAGCAGGTATGAGAGGGAAGGGCTGCCGGCGCGCGCCAGCTATCTCATGCCGGGAAGGCTTCCCAATTTCAGGCAGAGCCTGAAATATACGAACAGGGAAAAAGCCCTCCATGAGCAATGGGGCTCAGCTGCGCCTCCTTCAAAGACCTGCCTTTATCCGGGCTGCAACCTTCTTGCAATGCCGCTGCTTGCCGAAGGTGCCATATTTGAAAAACTCCCGGTATGGGGCAGGTGGGACCTGTGCTGCGGCGAGATGTTTTTCAGGATGGGCGCCCTTGAACCGGTAAGAAAGACAGCAAGGCACCTGACAGAATTTTATAAAGACAAGGGGATCGAAGAACTTGTATTCGTGTGTCCTGCCGGGTATAACATGTTTTCAGATGTACTGCCCCGGCAGTTCGGTGCGAGGTTTGACTTTAAAAAGACATATTTCACGGACTGGTTCATAAAAAGAATCGAGGACGGTACATTCGATATTAAAAAGAAATTATCAGGCAACGTCGTGATGCATGACTCCTGTCATGCAAGGGTGCTCGGGAAAGATTTCATGGAAAGCCAGCGCAATCTTTTAAAAATGCTCGGGCTTGAGGTGATAGAGACGGAACAACACCATGAACACGGTCTTTGCTGCGGCGTGGCTGCAGGCTGCAACAGTTTCAGCCTTATAGACCTCTCGAAGTGCGGGCTGAAAGGCCTTATCGCCCTGGACAAATCGGATGCGGATGAAGCCGCCTTATACTGCACCGGCTGTCTTCTGACCCTGGGCATATTCAGGCTGGTAAATCCTTTCGGCAAACGTCTCAGGCATGTTATAGAATATGCGAGAGAGGCACTCGGTGAAAAGGTTGAAAGGACGAATACGAAAAAAGCCGTGCAGATGGCTATCGGAATCGGCATTAATGCGTTGCCGAAATACCTTGATCCCAGACGTTTCAAGATGTGAGGGAATATGAAGGAAGACCGGTTGATGAAACTCGAATTGCCGCCAATAGGCATTAAGCTGCTTGATGAAAAGCTGCTTGATGAGCTCAAGGACACGATCCATTTTTCCGGGGTCTCATACTGCCAGGGAATATTCGGTGCGACTTTCGGGATGGAGCTAATTATAAATGCAAACTCTATAAAAATATGCAAATGGTCGCCTGTGGTACTCGGGTTCAAACATCCAGGGAACGATTTTGAAAGAACGATAGAGCCGCACCTCGACCCGTTGGCGATACAGGGCATATACGTGGCACCTCTGCACCTTTTCAAAAAAGGTGTAACGCCGGACGGCGTGATTATCAGGACTAATCCCGACAACTACAGAAGGATCATAGACCTGCTCGGCTGGGACAGCTTCATTGACCCTGAAAAGTTCAAACAGGACCAGACATCCCTGAATACGTTCAGGATGATGCCGCCCACAGGCCTGTCCGCGATTTCGATAAAGTATATCAACCGGACACTGTCGCTGCTGAACAGGTTCACGCTCTGGCACAGGTTCACAACTTTTATATTCAAGAGCGATTATGTGACAAAAATCTTCGATAAGTTCATCACGCGCTACATGGCTAACATGAGCATGTGCCGGAACAGTTTCGTCATCCCGAGGCAGACGAAAAAGGCCAATATCAGCTATTTCTGCACAGGCGGAGTGGCCTGGGGCAAGAACGAACCGGATGACATGACCTCGGGTTACCCGTATGAGATGTTTCTCAAGATTGAACCCCATCTTGACTATCCTGGAAAGTTGCCGGGTGACCCGAGACTGGGCAGGCTTGATAAAATCAGGAAACGCCTCCTTGAAGCGGCAAAGGCCAAGGGGCATACGATGGCCCCGTCCTACGGTAAAGAGGCTTAGATCGTGGAATTCAAACCTTTCTCAAACGAAGATAATCCTCTTAGGCGCTTTCTGCTCTTCATCTTCGCACGGTATATCGAGATACCGCTGCTGCTTCTGTGCTATCAGCTGCTGCGCGGCAAGTGGAAAAGGGTCGGACAGATCGGCTGGTTTAAAAAGGCTGCAGGGGTAGCGCTTGCAAGGCCGTTCGGTTACCTCGGCGATTCGGCCCGCCCGATCCCGTATGATGAGCTGATTAAGCTCATCGATGAGCAGGAAGGCCCTATTGCGGTCGGCCCTTGCCGGTGCCGCATAGGCCATAAGGCATGCAGCCATCCCATGGAAACAGACATCGTTTTCAGGACTGGTTATCATGCATGGATGAAGGCGTTCCCCAAGGATTACCGTCGGATATCAAAAGAAGAGGCCAGGGCGATAATCAAGTCCTGCCATGAAAGAAAGATGTTCCACATGGTCTTTATTCACTGCCCGGTCAATCTCTACAACGAATACGCCATATGCAACTGCTGCACATGCGGGTGCGTTCCATACATAATCAACCGGGAACTCGGACAGCTTGATTACCCGCTTATTGACGGGTTCTTTTCCGCACAAACAGACAGGAGCAAATGCAAGGCCTGTTCGAAGTGCATCGAGATATGCCCGTTCGATGCGAGGAAACTCGCAGACGGTAAAAGCCTCACTGCCGAAAACTGCTTCGGCTGCGGACTCTGTGTTTACGAATGCCCGGAAAAGGCCATTTCAATGAAGAAACTCCGTGAGCCGATCCTGCCCAGAGACCCGGCAGACAATGCGCCTGACGGTTACAGGCCTCATTTATACAGGCAGCATGAAGATTATTCGGAAAAGCTCGGGTAACGATTTCATTTTCCACTCATCAACCTGTAATCAGGCCGGGGTCGCCGTGACGATTTTGGCATTCTGATATTTCGGCCTGTTCGCCATTTTCTGAATACCTTCAATCATGTTCGCTCCGAGCGATTTGGTGAACATGTTGACGACAAAGTCCGGAATGCTGCCTCCCGGATCAGCCATTGCCTGGCATATGACAAGTGTCAGATCATTGCCCCTCGGAATGAGAGTATATTGGGTCACAACATTATCCATCCTGACGACATTCGCCTGGAATCTGTAATCGCTGTCTATGCTTTCCGACCGGCAGTAGATGGTACCTGACGACTTGTCGATCGTCCAGACGCTCTTAACCACGCAATCCCTGTCGCTCAGAAAAGCGGGCATTCTGGTTTTGTTATAGACATAATGGACATCCGTGGTATTCTTAAGGCCGGGAATATCGGCATATGTTGTTTCGGCGCATCCATAGATATATTGAGGACGGGCCGAGACATCCCTGAGGAGAGCTTCGATCGAAGCGATCGGAGCATTCACCATGCCGGCTGAATATATTTCGTATACGCCGCTTGCCGACTGTCTGCTGTAGCTTATGATCCCTTTCGTTTCGCCGGTTTTTGACCACTGGCCGCTTATGGCATAAATGGGAGGACATTGCAGAAGAAGGAATGTCATTATCCAAAGCATGGTATAAAAAAGTCTTGTCTTCATATAATCCCTCGAAGTGCCGTTTATTAATAAATTTTTCGGCAGAAACCGGGATTACTTAATCAAATTATATGAGGAAATCTTCCAGGGCTTTTTTAATGCCTCTGTCAAGTATGGATTCCATGTGATATGAAACATTTTCCGTAAAACCTGCTATCGTATTCAGATCCATACCCCAGAGATCGGTTTTCGAGAGTACTCTCCTTGCTATTTCATCAGGCGTAAACGAGCCCTGCCATAGGCCTTTCATCATTTCGATCACAGCGGGACTGTCATTGAGCGGTATCTGCGCATCTCCGCGTTTGCCCCTGTAGAATACAAGCAGTGCCGCAAACGAAAACATTATTCTTTCCGGAAGAGATCCTGTCAGCAGCCTGTAATCAATAAGCGTTGGAAGAAGCCGTGCCCGCCATTTCGGAAACGAGTTGAGCATAATGCTGGCAAACCTGTGCACAATGTACGGGTTCATGAACCTGTTCATGACATATTCGGCAAACTCTTTAGCTCCAGGGGCTTTTACGGCAGGAACTATCTCGTTGAAAACAGCCTCTCTTATAAAACGGTTTATTTGAGGATTATCAAGCGCCTCTTTCACGGTATCAATGCCCGAAAGATATGCGACCGGCATCATGGCGGTGTGTGCGCCGTTTAAAATTCTTACCTTGCGCTCGCGATATGGCCTGATGTCGTCAGTGAATATGACGTTGAGTCCGGCTCTGTCCGCCGGAAACTCCCGGCTGACGATTTCGGGGGCCTCGATGACCCAGAGATGGAAGGCTTCTCCCTCGACGAGCAGATCATCCTTGTACCCCAGCTCTGCAAATATGCCTTCGGCCTTCTCTCTGGGGAAGCCTGCGATTATCCTGTCCACAAGCGTGTTGCAGAATATGCAGTTGTCATCAATCCATTTCCTGAACCCGGATTTAATATCCCATGATTCGGCATATCCGATTACGGCCTTCTTTAATTCCGGACCGTTATTTTCGATAAGTTCGCAAGGAATCAGAATAAAACCTTTTCCGGGATGGGTGCAGAACCTCCTGTGCAGGAGCCTCGCTAGCCTTGCAGGAAACGTCCGGGGCGAATCGAACCTGTCGGTTTCGTCGAATACTATGCCCGCCTCGGTCGTATTGGATATGATTAAGCGCATATCCGGATTTTCAGCAAGAGATAGAAACGACTCGAAATCTTCAGGGATCGAAACGGCCCTGGTCACGCAGCTCACAAGGTCATGGGTAATCCGAAGTGCGCCATCATTTATGCCGGTCAGCCTTACGGTAAAGAGGCCTTCCTGTTTGTTGAATGTCTCGGCAGCAGTTCCTGATGTGGACTGGCAGACCACGACGCCAGAGGCAAATGCAATGTCGCGGTTCATTCTGTCTATCATCCAGTCTGCGAAACCACGCAGGAATACGCCGGTGCCGATCTGAATGATCCTTTCCTTTATCATCTCCGCCTTGCGGACCGATCTGTCGAGCTGCTCCATAATAATTCCTCCGGACATATTGCCTATTAAACCATTATGATTGACATTTCCAGTCCATCGCCGGTAGACGATTCCCCAGAGGAGAATTATTGATGAGCAGCGAATATGTGCATGGATACGACGGGAAAGAAAACGAAAGGCTTTCAGACCAGGCGAATACCCTTGTGGAACTGCTGCATTCAGATACATTCTACCCTGCCGGAAGTACGGTTCTCGAAGCCGGCTGCGGGGTAGGGGCGCAGACCGTGACCCTTGCGGCGAAGAGTCCAGAGGCATTATTCACTTCGATCGACATATCTCAGGAATCAATTGATGAAGCGAGAATCAGGTGCAGCACCCTCGGGTATAAGAATGTAAAATTCATGCAGGCGGACATATTCAAACTGCCGTTCACGGCTGAGTCATTCGACAATGTCTTCGTCTGCTTCGTGCTTGAGCACCTCAAGAATCCGGTCGAGGTCCTTATGATACTGAAATGTCTCATAAAACCGGGAGGTACGATAACGGTCATAGAGGGAGACCACGGCTCGGCATATTTTTATCCGGACAGTGTTAATGCTCACAAGGCGATTGCGTGCCAGGTGGAGCTGCAAAAAAGGGCGGGAGGTAATGCCATGATAGGGCGCGAACTGTACCCTCTGCTCGTAAAGGCGGGCTTCAATGATGTATGTGTCTCTCCCCGCATGGTCTATGTCGATTCGTCCAGTCCCGGTCTCGTAGAAGGCTTCACGAAAAAGACGTTTACGGCGATGATAGAGGGTGTGCGTGAAAAGGCCCTCTCAGAAGGGCTTGCAAATGGGGCTGATTTCGACCGAGGCATAGCTGATCTCTACAGGACTTCGGAAAACGACGGCGTCTTCTGCTATACTTTTTTCAAGGCGTTTGCAGAAAAATAGGGAATCTCATACTCAACTTGTTATAATAAAAGCCGCATGGGCGTCATCGGAGAACGCTTGAACCCGGATTTTTCATAAAGCTTCCGTGACACTGTGTTGTCCTTGTCTGTAAGGACCGTGATTCTCAGACATCCTTGTTCTCTTGCACAGTCAACAACCTTATCAATCAGCTTAGAGCCGAGACCACAGCCCCTGGCTTCGGGTTCGATGGCCATATCTTCAAGAATGGCGACTTTTCCGCCAAGCGCTGTGGAGACCAGAAACAGAAGGCTTGCGCTATTATTCGTTCTGCTTCCTCTATGACGAGAAACATACCCTTGTGAAGATCCGATACTATCTCGGAGACGCCTCTTTTCTGTTTTGCATAATCGGGTTCGAACTCGGCTTCCTGCTTGAAAAGAAGGGCAAGCAGACGGCAGATGTCTTCGATGTCGCCCGGGTCTGCCTCACGTATTATGATATTTTTGTTTTCCCGCATATGTCTTTAACTGGGAGGCAGGCTTGCCTCATTTACTCCTCAGGCACATGCCGCCGGGCATGAGGCCTGGGGCAGGCGGACACGCCCGGTGGATGATGTCTCCTTTGGCCCAGAATACGTTGAACTCGCCGCCTATTGATTTAAGAATATCCTGTATGGCGGGTTCGTAAAGGACATGCCGTGGTTCGTTAAAGCAGCAAATGTATCTTTTTAATCCTGCGAGTTTTCTCTTCAATGTGCTAATCTCCTGACATCTTGTTATATTTCCCTGTTATCTCGCTTCTCCTGAAACAATCGATAGAATGGTCATTTACCATGCCGGTTGCCTGCATGTGCGCATAGCATACAGTGGAACCCAGGAACTTGAAGCCTCTTTTTTTCAGGTCCCTGCTGAGAGCATCCGACTCTCTGCTGGTAGCGGCATAGTCGGATAATTTTCGTATGTCATTGATTATCGGTCTGCCTCCGACAAACTCCCATATGTATTTTGAAAAGCTACCGAACTCGGCCTTGATTTCAAGGAAACGGCGGGCATTGTTTATTGTCGATTCAATTTTCAAGCGGTTTCTGATAATTCCTTGATCCTGCAGTAGTGCTTCAACCTTTTCGCTGTCAAAGAGGATTATCTTCTCCGGTTTGAAGTTTTCAAATGCTTTCCGGTAGTTCTCCCTTTTTTTTAGGACGGTGTACCAACTCAAACCCGCCTGTGCTGATTCGAGCGTAAGGAATTCAAATATAAGCCTGTCGTCATAGACCGGAACTCCCCATTGCTTGTCATGATATTCGACATAATCAGGTTTGCTCATGTCAACCCATGGGCAACGGCTGAGTGCAAAATTACTTTTGGGATTCATTAATAAACTCCCCATGGTGGAATACTTTTTTCAGCCGATCATTTTATGTATTTAAGCATCCAGTCCCAGATGGCTGCGAAGGTCTCTTCCCGGTTAACCTCGTTGAAATTCTCGTGATAGTTCTTTTCATGCACCATGAGGGTGACAAGCCCTTCGGGCACGGTTTGAAGGGCATCTCTGCTTGCAGACGGATCGGCCAGATAATCGTCGCCCGCGATTACTGCAAACATCGGGAAGCGCTCCCAGTTTTTAAGACCGGCTACAACACGGGCCTGTGTTTTGGCACTTTCAGCTCCCAGTTTGGCGGTGGCTGTCGTTCCCCGGAGTCCCAGCTCAGTGTCTTCAATATGCCGTGCATGAATCTTTTCATCATGGGTAAGCTTATCCGTGATATCAGGAGGAGTCACGGTAAATTTAGGGTGGATTGCAGCTATTATTCCAGCCATCTTTTCCACTATTGCAGGGACTTTCACCTTATTCTTAAGCCACGGCGAGGAAACGATGAAACCTCTTATATCAGTCTTCTTGGCCGTTGTAAGACCGTACAAAAGCGAAATGAGCGCACCGTTTGAGTGAGAGATAACAAAGACCGGTTTGCCGGGATGTTTTGCCTTGACCCATTCATAAAAGGCATCGAGGTCGGAAACGTTTTCCTCATATGAATTCGTATGGAAGTAGACTTTGCCATCGGGATTATGCTTGGGATATGTTCCATGCCAGCGCAGGTCGAATGCATAAGTGGCCACACCTTTATCTTTGAAATAAATGGCCGGTGTCACCCAGTCGCCCGCATGGGCCATGCCACCGTGGACTGCAATAAATACAGCTTTTACACTGGAATCAGGCAGCCATTCATATACCTGCAGTTTCGTCTTTTTATCGGGCTGGAAAACATCAATATTCGTTTCATTGAATCCCATATGCTCCCTCCTGACTTTTAATATAAGATTTCAGGTAATTAATCGTGAACGTCAACCATGAAATACCTGATAGTCTTCATTCAAACTCGTTTATATTAAAGTATTTATAAAAATCATGCTGTTGGGCTGATAAATATTCCCAGGATGAATGTTCAGGAAGCCGAGCATTGAATTACCCAACTTATTTACTCCAACACAGCCGCAAATTTTTATGTAATGTTTTTTAAGGTCTTTGTTGCTAGTAAACAAGATCATCTGAGAACAATTTTTGCCTCGTGCTTTATTTTTGACAGGCCCATATAGGCATAATCCCTTACGTACCATGAAGGATCATTTTTGATTACGCTTTCCAGTATCGATGCCGCATCTGGCATCCCCAATCTCCCAATGGCCCAGCAGGCCTTTGTCCTTACGTTAAGCTGGGTGTCATTAAGCGCTTTTTTAACGAGGTCTGAAAACTGGGCATCCTTAAGATCGCCGGCAAGAATAAGGGCGTTCAGTCTTGTGCTGGCCTGGCTGTCGGCTGCTAGGGCTTTGAGCTCATCAGGATAGAGGCCGTCGGTATGTTCAATCTTTTTGTCCAGCATGTAGACAATACTCAGGTATCGCTTGGCGGGATTTGAGGATGATGAATATTCATGAATCTTGGACGGATTGGAATAGAGTGCCGTTTTTAAATATGAATGATAGAATCCTGGAATAAACATAAGAAGATAACAGACCGTGACAAATATTGCCGCAAGAGGATTTTTCTTAAAAAGAGATGACAAGCCGAAAGCCGCCCATCCTAGAATGATAACGGGAACCATGACAATCGGCCCGACAGGCCCTTTCAGGAAAGTCCCGATACCTTTTCTCAAGGCCTTGTTCGGATCTCCTGCCGCGTCTTTTAATATCCTGTCCGCAGATACAATTCCATATCCGCCGTTCAAGAGAACCGACCTGCAGGAAAGCCTGCTGTCGGAAGCGGCAATGACGGCACCTTTAACCGCGCAGGGATCGTCTGTTTTTATTATAAGGGTTCCATGCGGCAACCCTGTTATTTCGCCGATCCTGTTTGATACCGCTACCGCATTCTGTGTCCTGAAATTAAGAGGCTTGATAACATCGGCTGCAAGGAATGTATGGTCGTAATAGAAATTGTTTATATTCCTTAGTATCGGAGTATCAACCATTGCGTCGCGGATAAGTTCGAAAGACCGGCTTGCCAGCAGAAGAGGGGTGCATATAACCGCCAGAAAAACAATCCAGGTGATGTAGGAATTGGTTTTGTCTTTAGTCTTTTTGGTTATTAACAGCCATGGGACAAAGAAGGCTACAGGTGAAAGGATGCCGAATATTACCGATACGTAAGGTAGCTCCCTGCTGTATCCCGATATTATGGCAAACGCCGTCACAATTGCCATAAGCAGTGCCTGAATAATTTTTAAAAAAGCCGAATCGCCTGCAGTAAACCATATTGCTACCCCTGCCGCTGCGGCAACAATTCCTATCAGGAGGCCCAGGGTCAGTCCGAAGAACGAGCCGCTTCCGAGCTGGTGCATAAAAGATGTGAGGTAAGGATCATCTGGCCTTATTATCAGGGTCATCTGGTTTGAAGCTAAAAGCGACATCTCGGCTGAAATACGGCCGGCATGGTACCTGCAGAAGATAAATCCGAATATTGTATAGAACAGTGCGGAAGAAAGGCCCCCGATCACCGTTGCCGCAAGAAGACGGTTGAGGTCTGTCTTTTTCAGCTCGGAACCGGGAAGTTTGAGCATAATGCCCTTATGAGGTTAAGCCGTTTTCAATGATTTTCCGGCAGATATTATCCCGGTTTTGAAACTGTCAAGGATTTCTGCGACTGTCTGAACAGCCTTTGCCCCCTTGCGGCCCCTTACTGCCTCGACATCCGATCTGGAAAGCCATACATTTTTAAAATTCTTCACTTCTTTTGTATAAACAATAAAATCTGAAAGGACCTCATCGCAGATATTCGTGAACCTGCGGTTGTCCATAAAAGCTATATCGCGTATTTTTTCAACCGATTCCTTATTAAGCCTCATGACATAACGGATTCTCTTGCCTGTCAGTTCTGTCCTCGGGCCGATGAATCTTTCATTCCCCCTTGGCGGAACCGGTGTTCCCATTTTAAATTCACGGGCAAAAATGAATGCCTCCATTGCAGCGGAAACAAAGTCCACCATAGCTATGTTAAGCATACGGGAAAGCACCCTGATTTCTCCAAGGGTAGAAGGTTTGAAATACATCATAAATCTTGCCAGTTCGGGCGTTTCCTGCGGGTAAGTCATGTATTGTCCTCCAAGATTAAGATTTTCCATAATCGTAGTCCCTCTCATGCATATTTTTATATAACCCTGACATTGAAAGGTTATATTTCCATTATTTCGTGTTCTTTCTCCATCATGAGAACATCAAGCTTTTTAATATAATCATCTGTAAGAACCTGAATACCTTCCTGGCCTTTTATCAGATCATCCTTGCTGATCTCTTTTTCCTTTTCCATCTCTTTCAAAAGGGCATTGCCGTCTCTTCTGTAGTTACGGATCTCCACCTTGAATTCTTCTCCCATCTTCTTGATAAGTTTAACAAGATCGCGCCTTCTTTCCTCGTTAAGTGGGGGGATGGGAATTCTTATCATTTTCCCGTCATTCTGCGGAGTAAGCCCTAGCTCACTTTTCAAAATTGCTTTTTCTATCGGTTGGAAGGCCCCTTTGTCCCATGGCTGAACAGCTATAAGCCTTGGTTCCGGCGTGGAAAGTGTTGCAAGCTGATTTATCGGTGTAGGCGTTCCGTAGTAATCTGCCATCAATCCGTCCAGGAGGCTTATGGATGCCCTGCCTGTCCTGATCTTTGTCAGCCCGTGTTTCATGGAATCAACGGCTTTGGTCATGTCTTTCTTTATATCATCCAGAACGTCCTTAATCATCAATTCCTCCTCCGTACTACAGATCCTATATTCTCCCCCCGAACAAGTTTTGCTACATTCCCTGGAACCTTGATGTTTATAACCCTGATCGGCAGGTTGTTTTCCCTGCACAGGGCAATTGCCGTCGCATCCATGATACCGAGGTTCTTCGAAAGCGCCTCGTTGTAATCGATGTCAGATAAAAAGACCGCATCTTTATGCTTGACCGGGTCTTTGTCATAAACCCCGTCGACCTTCGTGGCCTTGATAAGCAAATCAGCTTCAATTTCAAGAGCCCTGAGAGCTGCATTAGTGTCTGTGGTGAAAAACGGGTTTCCGGTGCCGCCGCCGAATATTACCACCCTGCCTGCATTAAGGTGTTCAACAGCATGGGCTTTTGTCATTGTTTCAGCAACCTTCGGCATCTCAAGAGCTGTGAGCACTCTGGCATCAATACCGATTCTATCAAGGGCGTCCTTAAGGGCCAGGGCGTTTATGACAGTGGCCAGCATTCCCATTGTATCTGCACTCACCCTGTCGGCTGCTACAGAGCTGCCGGCACCTCTCAATATATTTCCGCCGCCAATGACCACTCCTACCTGTGCACCATGGTCACAGGCATCCTTGACGCAGCGTGCCATCAGGGAAAGAGCCTCCGGATCAAGGCCGTAGTCCTTTTTGCCAGAAAGAGCCTCTCCGCTGAGTTTAAGTAATATGCGTTTAATTTTCTTTTGCACTTAAAGCTCTTCTCCCATTTCATAACGTGCAAACCGTCTTATAACGCACTTCTCGCCGGTTTTTCCGACAAGTTCATCAAGATACTGCTGTATTGACCTGTCCGTATCCTTCACAAAAGGCTGCTCAAGAAGGCAGTTCTCCGAGAAAAATTTGCCGACTTTTCCTTCGACAATCTTCTCAATAACCTTTTCAGGCTTACCTGTGGCAAGCGCCTGGTCTTTTAATATCGCCTTTTCTTTTTCAAGTATGCCGGCCGGTACATCATCCCTGCTTATCCACTGGGGCTTCGCGGCTGCGATGTGCATTGAAACATCCTTTACAAATGTCTGGAAAGCCTCGCCTTTGGCAACGAAATCACTCTCGCAATTGACTTCGAGAAGCACGCCGACCTTGCCGCCCAGATGGATATAACTGGCAACGACACCCTGGGATGCCGTTTTGCCTGCACGTTTAGTTGCAACTTCCATCCCTTTCTTCCTGAGAAGTTCGACAGACTTTTCAAAATCTCCACTCGTTTCTACAAGCGCTTTTTTGCAGTCCATCATTCCAACGCCCGTTTTATTTCTTAATTTCATTACTATTTCCGATGTAATTTCCATTCAATGCCTCCGGATATTTATCTGATATTACGCCTCGTCAGCGTAAATCTCTTCTACGGTTTCTTCTTTAACTATGATCTCTACACCTTCGGTTATGTCTTCAATGCGTTCTTTCTTTTTCCGCTTCTTCTCTTCAGGTGTTGCTGCGATTTCAGCCTTCTCCTCGGGTGCCATACCCTGAAGTTTTTCATCGAATATTGATGATCCCTCAAGTATGGAATCCGCAACTTTTGACGTAAACAGCCTGATCGCCCTTATGGCGTCATCATTGCCGGGGATGACATAGTCGATCAATGACGGGTTGCAGTTCGTATCGACAATGGCCACTATCGGAATATTAAGCCTTCTTGCTTCACTTACTGCAATATACTCTCTTGAGGGATCGACGATGAAAAGGACCGAAGGTAGCTTTTCCATTGATTTGATGCCTGACAGGGACCTGTCAAGCTTCATCTTGTGCCTTTTCATGCTGATCTGTTCTTTCTTGGGGTAATTGTTTATGGTGTTATTATCAATAATCATCTCAAGCCACTTGAGCTTGTCTATGCTCTTACGGATCGTGGCAAAATTAGTCAGGGTTCCGCCGAGCCATCTGTGGTTGACATAGAATGCGTTGCATTTCTGGGATTCTTCCTCGATTGCGTCCTGCGCCTGTTTTTTCGTGCCGACCATAAGAACCTTGCCGCCATTGGCCGTGGCATTTTTAATAAACTCGCAAGCAGAATCAAAGAGTTTTTCTGTTTTTTGAAGATCGATGATGTGAATGCCGTTTCGCGCACCGAAAATATACGGTTTCATCAACGGATTCCAACGGGGTGTCTGATGTCCGAAATGGACTCCTGCTTCCAGGAGCTGTTTCATACTTACTGCCGGCATGCTGCCTCCTTCTGGTTTTTTGTCCTCCGCCCTTTCCAGGTTCCTATCCTTTTAAGGACACCATGAAACCTTTATTAAAGCCGGGCGTGTGTTATAGAGCAAGCCCTTTAGCATACAAGTTTTTGTCTTTCAAGGTCTTTTTGCTGTACTTTCTCATAGGTAAAATCAAAATAGAAAATCAGCCAAGCTGAACCGTGATGATTCAGCTTAAATGCTCTACATACTGAAAATAAATATGCAAAAAGAAGATTTGCTCCAAGAACAGTTTATAGTAAAATGGACTATATTAATATGAGTCGGAGGCGGGCCTGCCTTTCTCATCCCAGCCGTATTCCTTCCAGTAAGTGTTCATAAGTCCATCGACATCAACCTTTCGTCCCTTATTTGCACCTTCGGTAAGCGTTGGAACGCCGACACAGCGGTCCTTAATCCTGAACGAGACTGGATCGATTCCGTGCTTTACATTGAATGCCTGCTTGGTTGTCTGAATACGTGCACCAATTTCCATGTACTCGTCCGCCGACTTATTCCAGCCTGTGGCTGCATTCAGCCAGTCAAATGTGGGAACTCTCGTGCACCCCATCATGGCGCCGAACCAGCACAGGCCGCTTGCATTTATTACGTTCATATAGTCGCTGCAGGCCTTTGCCATTTTTGCCTTTCTTTCATCAACCAAATATTTTGAATTCTTGTGATAGAAGTGTATCGGTTTGGGCATGCCGGAAACCATCTTCCAGAGCTGATACATTTCATATCCAAGCTGAGAGCCTATTGTATGCCTTCCGGGGGTAGGCTCCGCGCTGTAATGAAGTGCATAGCCCGGATCGTTCCTGCTGTCGTGCATCGGCAGTTCCTGACCGCCTGCAGTGATTGCATAATCATTACTGCCCCTGCCGATCTTCTCGGATGCCTTTTTCGAACCGTCCGCCAGGATATCGCCTATACCGCTGCGCTCGACCATCATCTCTGCCAGCTTGATTATCGCGTCACTCTTTCCCCATGAAAGATCAAGCCCTCCCGTATCCTCTTTTGTAAGTATGCCATTTTCAAAACATTCCATGGCAAAGGCTATTGTGCCGCCAGCCGATATTGAATCCATGCCCGCACGGTTGAGGTATTCATTCAAGTAAAAAATGCTTTCGAGGTCATCATTCATTAAAAGCCCGCCGAGCGCCAGAACCGTCTCATACTCGGGCTTGTGCGTCTCGTGATACTTGCCTTTCATGCTGCATATCCCCCCGCAGCCTATCGGACAAGAGTAGCAGTGGTATTTCTTTAATTCCCTGTTGCAGATAAGATCAGGATTGGTCCTGGATGACTTTTTTCTGTTGTAATCAATGAGACTTCCCTTCCAGTTTTTTACTGGAGAGTCGCCGGCCTCAAGTGAGTACTGGTTCTGGAAAATAGTACCCCACTTCGACAAGAGAAGCTTGAATAAAAAGCCGTCCTGCATCATCTGCGTGGGCATCATCCGCATCATTGCACCAACCAGAGGAAGGAACCATCCTCCAGGAAGGGGGATCTTTATATTGATGAACTTGAGGCTCTTTTCGGTAAGGTCTTTCATCCGGGATTTGTTGGTGATTTCAATTCGCTGTTTACCGTCGAGAACAACCGCTTTGAGTCGCTTTGAACCCATGACAGCGCCAAGCCCGGAGCGGGCTGCGATTCTGCCCTTTTCGTTGCAGACGCCTGCAATCAGAGACAGTCTTTCGCCTGCTGGACCTATCACCGCAACTTTGGCGTTTTTGCCGTGTTCTTCAATAAAAGCCTCTTCCGATTCAACCGCATCTTTACCCCAGTATCTCGATGCATCTTTAAGTTCGGCCCTGCCGTCTTTTATATGAAGATAAACCGGTCTTTCACTGATACCTGTAAAAAATATACCATCATATCCCGAACGTTTAATTGCCGGTGCAAATGTTCCGCCGCAATTTGCATCACCCCATCCGCCGGTCAGGGGTGATTTTCCGACGACCATCCATCTGCCTGAAAAAATGCTGCCTGTCCCGGTTAAAAGCCCGGGCAGTATTCCGAGTATGTTATCCGGGCCAAGCGGGTCTGCGTCTGCCGGGATTCTTTCATAACAGATATGAGCACCCAGTCCAAGGCCGGCCAGGTATCTTTCATAGACATCGTCTGGAATGATCTCCTCTTTGATTTCTCCTGAGGTTAAATCGACCCACAATATTTTTCCCATATAACCTTTACCCATAGTCAACCTCCAAAATGTTACTTGAAAAGCGGTGAAAGCTGTTTGAATTCGGATGTTCCAGCCTTTTCCAGAAGCATGAAGGCTATCGTCTCGGTCGGATATACTACTGCACCTGCATCCCTCATGGCTTCGATTGCGGCAATCCTGTCGGAGGCATTGCGTGAAAGAACGGCATCGGATGCTACAACCGGGTTGTAGCCTTTTTGAATGAGATCAAGAACGGTCTGAAGTACGCATACATGCGTTTCAATACCGGTTACGATAACGTTCTTTTTCCCGGCAGCTTCAATGGCCTTTCTGAGATTTTCATCCCTGAAGCAGCTGAAATAAAGTTTTTCGATCTTGGGTACACCGCCCAGCAGTTCCGCCAATTCAGTAACCGTTGGCCCTAAGCCTTTCGGATACTGCTCTGAAACCACTACCGGCATTCCGAAGGTATTGGCAGTCTTGATAAGGATGGTATTGTTTTTTACAAGGGCAGGTTTATACTGTTCTTCCATTGCAGCAAAAAGCCTTTCCTGGATATCAATTACAATCAGTTCAGTATCCTCGGGCCTGACAATAAATTTATTCATAACCTCCTCCAAGCATGTCTTGTAATTATATTACAATAACGGCATGCAAAAAGATATAATTGACCGGCTATGAAATATTAGTGCATATTCCTGCAAACGGAGGTTCAAATGCCTGAACTTAAAAGAGTCCTTGGTCTTCCGACAGTGACATTCATTGCCGTCGGTTTTACAATCGGAGGAGGTGTGTTCGTATTCACAGAAATCGTTCTGGGAATTGCAGGGGCGGCGCTTCCGATTGCCTATGCACTGGCAGTCATACCTGTTATCATAAGCGTTCTCCCCATTGCCATGCTGGGTTCGGCAATGCCCTGTACAGGTGCAAACTACAAATACCCGAGCCGCATGGTATCGCCCAGACTTGCATTTACAGGTATATGGGTATACATTCTCGCCTCTTTTTTCGGGCAGATCCCGTTGTATGCAATAAGTTGTGCGAAGTATGCCTCATTGTTCATGCCGGGGCTCAATATCGAACTAGCAGCCATCGGGCTGCTTACATTTTTCTTTATTATAAACCTGCTCGGGATTGAACTTGCCGCATGGATTCAGGGGGTAATGGTCATCCTCCTGATTGCGGCAATGGTTTTTTTCGGTGTCAGGGGTCTTGAGAACTTCCATCCGGAAAACTTTGCAGGCATGTTTGACAAAGGCATACTGAAGCTCCTTCTCGGGACTGCGCTGCTTACTTTCACCTATATGGGTTCAAACGGGATAATAGAGCTGGGTGGCGAGATTAAGGAACCGGGCAAGGTTATTCCCAGGGCGTTGTTTATTGCATTTCCTATAGTGACGGTTCTTTACCTTCTTGTCGCGGTAGCGACAACCGGCGCACTTCCGTTAAACCAGCTTGCAAGTGTAAAAGATCCTCTGGGTGTGGTAAGCAAATCCGTATGCGGTCATGCTGGTTTTATATTTTTCATCTCATGCGGGGCCATCCTGGCAATCCTGACAACACTCAATGCGCTGTTCATAATCGGGACAAAAAGCCTTTTAATGATCATAAAAGACGGCATTGCGCCGGCATGGATGGGTGGCATCAACAAAAGGTTCGGCACCGCACATGTGCTTCTGACAATCATATGGATATTTTCAGTGCTGGGCGTGGCACTGAAACTCCCGATTGAAACGCTTGCATCCTATTCGGCACTCGGCGGAATGATAATTTTCGTACCTGTAATGATAGCATCCATGAAACTGCCAAGACTTTATCCGGAGGCCTATGAAAAGGCGTATTTCAAACTGAAGGGATTCTGGATATGGCTTTGCCCTGTTATCGGGTTTATTATGGTGGGATTCTTCAGTCTTGTAATAATTGCAGACCTCAAGGACTGGAAAAAGATAGTGTTTTTCCTGCTCTTTGCAGTAACCGGTTTGGCATATTATGAATTGCGAAAGATGAGTCTCTTGAAAAGAGGTATCGATGTCGAGGATATCAAAGGGAGAAATGACCTTTATGAATAAGCCGGAAATTTTCCAATCCTACCCGGAACTTGAAACAAAACTCCCATGGATAGAACTCGGCAACTTTCCGACGCCCGTGCATATGTTAAAAAATACAGGAGATGGGCGGTTGTGGATAAAACGCGATGATAAAAGCTCGACTGAATACGGCGGCAACAAGGTGAGAAAACTTGAGTTCGTTCTTGCCGATGCTATAAAAAAAGGCTGCGACCATATAATTACAATGGGGGGCATCGGCACCAACCACGGATTGGCCACAGCTGTATTTGTAAAAAAGCTCGGGCTTAAATGCACGCTCCTTCTTTTTAAACAACCGGTAAATGAATATGTGAAGCGGAACATGCTGCTGTTTTATAAGTTCGGTGCAAATATGATTTATGCAAAAAGCATTATCAGGGCAGGCGTCGAGCTTTTCATTCTTCGGCGATTACGGCCCGGTAAGTCATACCCGCTCTTTGCCGGCGGTTCATCACCCATTGGCACGCTCGGTTTTGTAAATGCGGCGTTTGAACTGAAAAAGCAAATCGGGCAGGGTCTTTTGCCTGAGCCTGACGTAATCATATGTCCGCTCGGTTCTAACGGGACAATGGCAGGATTATCGATTGGTGTTCAGCTTGCCGGAATCAAAAGCAGGATTATAGGCGTTAGGGTCACGGAATCACATATAGGTCCGTTCCCGGCCTGCACGAAAGGAACAGTAACAACGCTCATCAAGAGGACCCTCAAGCTGATAGACAAGAATTTATCCATTGATCAAAGCCGATATGAGGTAATCGAATCATACATTGGCAAAGGCTACGGTTATCCGACACCCGAAGGCATGAGTGCCATCAGCATCATGAAAGAGCGAGAGAACATCAATCTTGAACCGACCTATACCGGGAAGACCTTTGCAGCGGTACTCGATATGCTTGTATCGAAACAATACGACGGCAGATCCATACTTTACTGGCACACCTACAACTCTGTTGATCTCAGCATCCAGGCGGCTTCGGTTGATTACCACCTGCTGCCGCAACCATTTCCAGGGTTTTTTACTGATAAATAATATGATAAACTGATTTTATATTTATTAATGTTCCAAATAGAAATTGGTCAGTCATTAAATTGAGGAGGTTGGATATGAAAAATTTGCTTTGTATGGCAGGCTTGTTCGCCATTCTTGTGGTTACAGGTTGCGGCGGGTCCAGCGGTGATGACCCGGCAAATGCTCCGGCAGTGGAACAGACTAAGGAGACCTTGCCTGTTTTGCATAATGAATGGGAGATAAAAGGAAAAACACCTCTTCTCAATAATGACGGGTCGCTTGCAGCCTGGGGATGGGCGCGCCATCCGCTTATTATATACAACAAGGAAAATCTTACTAAAGACCAGCAGAAGCGGCTCAAAGAATGGGATTTTTATAATGTCTATAATTCCGAATACAGCTTTGAAATCACCATGGCCGACATCACATGGATGGTCCTGATAACAGTATCGCTTGTTGACTATAAGACCGGCGAGAATTTTTCCAACATGCGCATCCTGTTCAACACCGATGCATTGACACCACCGCTTAATCCCTATGAAGACAATATCTTTAATAAGGGCGGAGTATATTCCGCATTTACATATAAGGACGGCATCAAGACGCTTGCCTTTGATTTCCCGAAATCCGCCATTTTCGGGCCTGAAATAACGGGTGAGATAAAGATACAGGACGACCCGGCCGATGAATCCCTGGCTACGTCAGCACCTTTCGATGATGAGCACTTGAGCTTCTTCTATACGGACAAGGTCTTTGCAAAAAGGGCTTCGGGAAGCGTCAACATCAAGGGTAAGGAATATGTCTTCGACGAAAAGGATTCCTATGCTGTCCTTGACTGGGGCAGGGGGGTATGGCCCGAGGAATTTGAGTGGGGCTGGGCCGTGGCTTCAGGCGAGGTTAACGGCAAGGTTCTGGGCTTCAACTTCGGATGGGGCGAGGAGAACGCATCGCGCTTCCAGGCAAGCGCCATAGTATATGACGGCATTGTCCACAAAATGGGCCCGATTAAATGGGAATATAATGAGGACGACATCATGCAGCCGTGGCATTTCAAGAGCGCCGACGGCAGGTTCGATATAACGATGGAATGCGATTATGACCATTCACAGTTTATAAACCTCGGGTTCTATTACATGAAAACCATACAGCCCAGAGGTAGATTAAGCGGGACAGTCGTGCTTGACGACGGGACGGTTCTCGATGTTAAAAATATCCTGGGCTTTGCCGAACATTGCTTCCAGAAATGGTGATGACACAGTATCTTTAACACCATACATATATTTATGATATCGCCCGTTTCAGCCTGTCGATTAAGAGCCGGGCTTCATCGTCATTCAACTTGAGCCTTACATTACCGCCGCCGGGGTGAGCAAAACGGATAAAGCAGCCGTCTAGGGTTTCTTCAACCTCGAACTTTTCGCCTTTCGGCATGCGCACCTCGGGTGCCAGCCAGTCGTCAGGCGTAAACTCGGCTATCTGTACAAGCACTCCGAATGAATCCTTAGGGTGGATGAATAATTCCTTCCACACCCCGCCGGCGTACTCGTTTTCTCCGAAATATGGAATACCGGCTGTATGCAGGGCAGTCTTCGCCTTTTTCAGGTCCGCCGTCTGGAATGTTATATGATGAACACCTCCCTCGCGGTCTTTCAGAAAACCCTCAAGAAAGCTGCCTTTCCCTGTGGGTGATATGATCTCAAGCCTGCTGAGATCGCCTGCAGAAAATATCTGCCATTTGTATTTCATCGAATCATCCATTGCGCGGCTGCCTGGTATTGCCCCGAGAATGCCTTCAAAAAACTTCCTGGCCTTTTCAAAATCCCTGACAGCAATGGATACATGGTCGATCCGTTTGATCATTGTACCCCCTTCTTCTGCTCAATATTTTAGAATTTACTTGATAGAAGGTAAATTATTCCATGCAAATTCTAAAGAAGATTTTTAAACACTGCCATCCTTTCATTGTCATCCAGGTTTCTCATATCAGGCAGCATACCTGTTTCATAACCGTTTTTAAGCCCCTGGATCCCTTCAGGGGTATTCAGTACATCTTTCAGAGATTTAAACGATTTAGATTTCTGGCAGGCATTTTTTAAGGCCTTTATAAAGATTTCATTCTCAACCGGATGCTGGCCCGGGTTTACTCGAATCCATGTATCAAGACCCCATTCGCTGCCCTGGCGTATCATCACACCCTGTGCAGCCATGAGAATATAAATGATGGAGCTTTGAATGCCGTTATCAAGCATTATATATGCCCCGTGTGATCTTAGATATGGGATGCCCATCTTCTCAAAGCTGGAATAAAGCCAGAGCCTGCCTTCATGGTTATTTTCATATGACCGCTCTATCTGCTCAACTGCATTTTGCATGGATGCAATGCCTCCCATTATGGCGGATATGTTCACACCGTTGTATATGCGCTTCGTCTCAAGCCTTTTTGCCAGCGGTACAGGAGCTATATAATACCCCAGCCTTAGGCCGGTTATGCCGAAAATGTGTGAAAAGGTCTGAATATGAATGACATTTTTTCCTTTAATGACGTGTTCGATGGGCTTCGGAAACTCATCATCCGGGATGCGTTCCCTGAATTCGGGGTCTGAATCATCGGCAATTATGACAGTGTCAGGAAAATTATCGTCCGCATAGGCTACGAAAGCATCGAAATCCGATTTTTTCATGTATGAGCCCATGGGGTTGTTTATCAGGTTAAAATGCACAAGGCGTATCGATGGATCTTCGCGTAGTTGTTTCTTCATCGATTCCAGATCCGGCAGATATCTTCCATCAGGCTGCCTGACAAGGGGAACCTTTATTATTTTTGAGCCCATCTGCTCCACCCGTGTAAAGAAGATGCCGTATGTGGGCCATTCGGTCAGGACGGAAGTCTCTGGGTTTAACAGCGAATAAGCACACATCATGAGTGCCTCAGTAGAACCAACAGTAAGTCCTATATTATCGTTGCCGAGAATGCCGTATACCCTGTTATATTTAAGTATGGAGTTCTTCAGTTCCTCCTGACCCTCATAAGGATACAGGCTTAAGCTGTTTGAACTAATTAGGGATGCAAGGACTTCATAAACAGCAGGATGGGGGCCTAAAGGGTTTTCATGGTAGCACATACGTGTGAATTTATCTGAAATACAGTCGGGCGGAAAGGCATGCCCAATGCTTATGCCGGCTAATCCTGATGCTATTACAGATGCGGTTCCTGCACTTACCCTTAGGAAATCTCTTCGTGAAATCCCTTTCGAAAATATGGTGCTTTTCATTGCAGCACCTCTCTGAGCGCTGATATAAATGCGGAAACCTGATCTTCCGTCCCAATTGAAACACGAATGAACTTTTCATACCTGTTATGGAATTCATCGCCCGAGCGCACCGAGATATTCATAAGGCCAAGTCTTTCTTTCACTTCTTTGCCTGTTATGTCTCCAAGGTTAACCATGATAAAATTTGTCTGGGTGGGAATATATTCTATTCCTGATGAATCAAGTTCTTTGTAGAGATTTTCCATGTTTTTTCTGTTTTGCGTTCTGACTGCCACTATGTGTTCCTGGCCATGTTCAAGTGATGCTATCATGCCCGATTCTGCAAGGCGGTTGATGTTCCCCTCCGGGTGTTTCCATCCCTTATGCCCCGTGATTATTTTTCCGACAGCTTCGCTGTTAAGTGCAGAATTAACGTAGTACAGCAGGCTGCCGTCCATTTCGGCGGCCAGATCCCTTCTTGCAATCGCATAACCGCATCTGAGGCCTGCCATGCCGTAAGCAAAAGATGCGGTGCGAAGGATGACAAGAGGATTTAAGGAAATGTATCCGGTCAGAGTTCTGTGATAATTGGGATCTGTAACATAGTCGCCATAGGCTTCATCAATTGCTACAACAATTTTTCCATGCCTGAAAAGGTTTTTCGTTGCTACCTTCATCACAAAACTATTCAATTCATCGGTTCTAATGATCGTACCTGCCGGATTATGCGGATTCATAAGATAAATGAGTCTTGTTCTTTCCCCTATCTTTTTTATGATTGCATCAAGATCAGTTGTATGATCAGTTTTTAGCGGCACTTTTGTAACATGCGCTCCCCATGCAAGGGCCATTTTCTCCATAAGAAAAAAGGGCGGATCTGATGTGATTACCTCGTCACCTTCATTCAGAAATGCAGATGCCAGGATATTGACCGCCTCTGATATGCCGCAGGTCGGCACTATGTTCAGTGGTGATACACTGTTAAGCTTTGCAGCGGAAGCCCTTATATTCAGGCTCATAAAATCCGGGTAGCGGTTGATGCCAGACAGACGGGCGTCCCGTAACAGTTGCTCTTTCATTGCCGATACGGCCTCAGGTGCAGGCCCGTAGGGATTGATGTTCGAAGCAAGGTCGATAAACGTTTTTTGGGTGTCAGGTGCTGAAAGTGAAGGTGAATAGTCATTTTCCGAAATATTTCCAGGGTTTGATCTTTCATACGAACACCCTGCAATAATACCTAGGGCGGCAAGCACCGACGTTCTGATGAATGTATTCCTCGTCAAGCCGATACTTCCGTATGCATCCTGTTTATCGGGTATATCACATTCCATTAAAGTGCCTCCATCGATATTTGAATACAATAACAATCTGGTTTAATAGTAATGGGATACGAATAACAGTCAAGGTTATCAGACCAAGAGCGTATTCCAATCATTCCCCACATAGGATTCGATTGAATCTGCAATTTCCATTTGAAAAAAAAAGTCATTATTTACTTTTAAAATTAGAGAAACATGTTTTTATATCTTTTATTTTTGGGAAAATAGATTAAATTATTTAAATCAATTAAATAAGGGAGGTTATTATGAACGGATTTTCCGAACAGGCTCTATCAATTGTCAAAAACATGGACAACATGACGCAGTATTCGATTCAGTCGCTCGGCATTCTGAGAGACCCGGCAACGTTCAAATGGTATGTTATACCATTTCTTGTAATGGTCATTTACATATACCACACACAGGTGGCCAAAAAGAATTGGAGCGTAGTCTTTGCAGGTCTTGCACTCTGGGGAATGGACTGGTTCAATGAAATATGGAACGGCCTCGTATTCTATTTTACCCAGTATGCCCCAGTATGGGGAGCCCCGGGCGGCGATACCGCATATCTGATCCTTATCGGGCTGAACATAGAAATATGCTTCATGTTCTTGATACTTGGAATCGCCACAACCATAATCCTGCCTGAAGACAAGAATATGAAAATCCTTGGGATGCCGAACAGGTGGTTCTTCATCATATTCTTTACCACGCTGAGCGTTATCATAGAAATCATCTTGAATGCACTGAATGCTCTTACCTGGGAATATTCATGGTGGAGGATCAAGTTCCCGTTCATAATCTGGCTGATTGGATATTTCCCGTTCTATCTGGTTGCATATTGGGTCCATGATATGAAAACAGTAAAGGCAAAAGCCATAACTGTTGGATCAATCCTGGGATTTGACCTCATATGCCTTATAGTTTTCATGGGGATACTTGGATGGATTTAGAAAGCATCTGAAAAGTATGATGAGAAATTATTTGCAGGGTATGTGAGAAAAAATATTCATAAGGATATATGATCAGAATAGATTGTGTTTATCAATTAAACGATTGTTTTAATGTTTTTTGAAACTAAAGTGCGTTAAATCAACAAGTTATGGAGATAATTTAAATTATTAAAAAATAATCAGTGTGGCACGCTGGTTGCTTATAATTGAGATAGGTTTCAATGTTATTACAGGGGGGAGGTTATAGAACCTTGAAGTTGTGTTGCCGATGGGCTTTTTTATGGGTGATAGGGGCTTGTAATATTTGTAAGGGTGTATGTGGCTGCGCTCATGGTTAACAGTATGTGCCACAGGATGCCAGATTTATTCGGTTATTTTAAATACGTATTTTTGCCCCTTTTCCTTGTTTTATTTTTCCAGACAGATGCCGTAGCTGATACGGCATCTTTTCTTGGACTTTCCTCAAGGGCCTCTTCAATGGCCGGCGCAATGACGGCGATTTCCGATGATTACACTGCCGCTTACTACAATCCATCAGGCCTTAATTTCGCATTGAAGAAAGATGAATGGCTTCAGTTAGGCATCGGCGCAATGTATGTCATGCCTGACTTTAAAATAAGTGACAGCGCTGGTAGTGTGGTAAAAGATGATGAGAATGTAAAAGCCATTACCGCAGGGCTCGTGATGAATCTCGGCAGACTTGAACATCACATGAAAGGTTTTATGTTCGGCATTTCCTGTTTTGTTCCCACACAGGCGATACTTGATATCGACATCCCGGAAACTGCAAGAGATTACTTTTTTCCTGTTTACAACGATGTGGCCAAAGGCCTTGGTGTTTATGCAGCCCTCTCCAAGAACATAGGTGATAAGTTCTCACTCGGCATCGGTTCCGAGCTCCTGCTCAGACTTATGGATACGGATACCCATATAACGCTCAAGGTTGATACCAATGACGTTGTTGACAACATCGGCGACCTGAGTAAACTTATTGAAGAACTTAATATTGATGTCAGCAACAGCGCCGATGCAAAGGTCGCAGTAAACAGGGAACTGGTTCTCAATGCCGCTCTTTATGCAGGTCTTACCTATAAGCCCATAGACTGGCTCAGCCTGGGCTTCAGCTTTAGAGACAAGATAAGCGCTGATTCCACCGGCTATCAGTACTTGTATATCCTGCCTGTGGACAAGAATGGCAATGTCAACCAGACTCTGGCGGATAAAATCCCGGTCATAAAGGTAGATCTTGCTCACAATTCATTTTTTTCTCCCAGAGAATATACGTTCGGGATAGGATTAAAGGGATCAAGAATCACAGCTTCATTTGACCTTACGTATTCCGAGTGGTCCGGATATGAAGGACCTCATCTTGAAACGCCGGAGTCCGAGTTCAAAGACACTTTGAATCCGAAACTTGGTCTTGAATATTCTGTTACCGAAAAAATAAAATTGAGAACCGGCTACATGTACAGACCGACTCCGGTTCCTGAACAGACAGGAGTTTATAATTATATTGACGGAGATACCCATATCATTTGCGGAGGCGCCGGATACAGCTTCAAGAATTCGGACCTGGATTTCCATGTACAATGCCAGTACATGCCTGATTCCGAGGTAGCCAAGGATGTAAGCGGCATATCAGTCAAATATGGTGGAACCCTCTGGAACACTGGCATTACATGGAAGGTGAGGTTCTAGGCATGGTGAAAAAGACCTCCATATTAATTATTTTCATGATCTCAAATACAATATTCCCAGCAATGCTTTATGCTTCGATGGGTGAAATCTGCGGACTTGGTATAAGGTCTCAATCAATGGCAGGCACTGGGGTTGCGTCATCCCTTGACGGATCTGAGGCATACACAAACCCTGCAGGTCTTACCGGAATTAACTTCTTCAAGGATATAGGTCTAACCAGCGAATTCGGCATTTCAACATTTGATCTGAAAGGAACTGTTGACAGTTCGATAAATGGAAAACATACACCCTCAGGTCAGGATTCGGTTACGAATATCGGATTTAATTTCAGCGCTGACATCAGGGGCATTTCAAAGTATCTGGAGAATACTCCTCTTGTATTAGGCGGGACTTTTCTGATCCCGACCGACAGCCTGTACTGGTGGAGGACACAACTTCCCGAAGAGGAGCGCTATATCTTTTATTATGATGATCTGCACAGGCTTGTTGCTGTGGCAGGTCTGGGATATGAACCGGTAAAATGGCTGTCACTAGGTATCAGCGCTAACATCCTTCTTGAACTTGAAACAAACAGCAAAGGCCCTGTTTATGTAAGCGAGCAGGCAATAAACGAAATTGTTAAAGATTTTCTAGGCCCGAACGGAAATTCTCAATATGTCAGTGTTACAGGGGATATAGCGGAAGACCAGAAAACCAAAGCCTCAGTTTCGCCGATTGTGGGAGTGCAGATAAAACCTAATGAAAAACTTTCATTCGGCCTGTCATGGCGGGATGAGCTTTACATGGATGACTATGGCACCAATCATGTCGATGTCCGGGTCCAGAATCCTCAGAACCCTGACGGTCAGCCTCTGACAATCTCTTTTGATTACAACCACCATTTTGCTCACTATTATTCACCTTCGCAATGGGCCTTTGGTGCGGCATACAGGTTTGACAGCGATCTCAGGTTGAGTGCAGACCTTACATGGATGCAGTGGTCCGGATATATTGATGTGCTTCATAGTGATCCGTCCCCGTCCTTTAAAGACGTACTTAATATAAGAGCCGGGGTGGAGAAGGGTGTAGTATATTCAAACAAATGGCTTGGCGACATGATTGTAAGGGGAGGGTATTCATTCTGGAAATCTCCTGTTCCCGATCAGACAGGGACGACAAATTTTCTCGACAACGACAAGCACATATTCAGCATCGGGACTGAAAACAGATGGGACAAGCCTGGCAGATACTGGAGCAAACCCATAAGCATACAGACAATGGTTCAGTATCATTACCTAATCGACAGGGATTACACGAAAGCAGAGACAGGAGAACAGATAACGCTGTCCGGCTATGGTTTTGCAGCAGGCATTTCCGCAGAATTCAAATTTTAGAATTCGTGAAGGAAACGTCGAGGAGGCTTCAAAATGGGGAACAATGAAAAGACTTTAAAAAAGATATATACAGTGCTTTTTATTATATTGCTGGGCATGCTTTCGGGATGTTCAGGTTCGGGGGGAATCGGTACCGAGGATTACAGACCACAGACTGAATACACTGCCGGACCAACTGGAGAAGAGCCGGGAGGCAGCATCAACTATCCAGAGGGATATGTTCCACCTGTTGTGAGAATAACATACCCCTCAAGCGGGAAGGTAATAGGTTTGGACCAGCAGAGCATAGTCGTCACAGGGACCGTCAGTAATGGTAATCAGAAGATTGTTTCACTTCTTGTTAATGGTTCGGATGCTCATATTTCTTCTGACAACAGCTTTTCAGTCGAGCTACCTCTGCCTTCTGATTCGAGCCCGTTTGTAGCAATTGAAGCTTCGGCCATTGATGCGAAGGGATATGCTGGTCGCGACAGAACTTCACTATTAAGGGGGCCAAGTGTCGCATCCGGAACAAAATCAAGTAATGCGGTGGGAGTGATATTAGGCAACTCCACACTTGCCCTGCCAACTGAGTTCACATCTGTCATAGCTGACCTCCTCAATGAATCTGTCGGCAAAAAGGACTTTGATACGGACCATTATATAACGGTGGAAATCACCGAACCATTCAAGGCTGTCGCTGATTTGAAGCTGACGGGAATAAACATCAAAACAGGTTTTGATGTATCGATAAACCAGTTATATGCCAATGAACCAGGAGATGCCGATACGGCAAGACTCTTTACCGATATGAATCTCAAAGGGATCGAGATATCAGCTGATATTAAATTCATTAGTCTTGGCGACATTAAATTTCCAGGTGGTCTTGCAGATACAAAGGTTGTTCTTGAACTATATGCCATTTCAGCAGACCTTTCTCTCAAGATGGGGATAAAGGATATCAATGGATTAGTCGTGAAAATCTCATCGCTTGATCTCAACCTTAAAGAACTTGAAGCCGACATCCCCAGCATGATCATACTGACAAATTTCCTCGACGGCCTCGGGTTGAGCCCCGATACATACTACATGAAGCTCCCGGTTAAGGGGTGGCTTGCGGGTATTGTCAGCAATGCGCTAAACACTTTAGTCAATAAGAAAGGTCTTGGTCTTATAATAACCAACATTCCTCCGATTACTATTGATGAAAGCATACTGCCTGAAAAAGGGAAAAATGAGCTCATTGATTCGATTCTCGGCATAAGGGATTTATCGATTAGCGCGGAACTGGAAAAATTCACGGGAGCAACAGATAATATCGGATTAATGGCAGGTCTTGGAGAAAAATCAAATTCGGGTAAGGATAATGGTGTGATAAGCCTTCCGCCATTAATAACCCTGTCTGAAGCTCTTGATACAGTAAAGATTGATGATAATATGGCTTTGGCAGTATCAGCCGATTCGATAAACGGCATGCTCGCGGCATTGAACGAGGCCGGGTTCGGTCTGAGCCTTGAGGTCGGAAAGCTTCTGCCCGACCTCGGACTTCCAGCCGACATGAAAGCGGATATTGTGTTTGGCGGACCGCCTTTCCTTGATTTCAGAGACGGGATAATAAAACTCTATGTGCCAAACCTGAAAACAGGCCTTTACATGAATGCTAGCCAGCAGCTTGAAGTCGCCATTGATCTTGTTACGGAAGTAGAAACACAAGTATTTTTTCAGGGTGGCAATCCTTATCTCAGACTCAATCTGAAGCTCAATGAATTCAATATTTACTATCTTGCAGACAGGCTTGGTCTTGAAAAAGCCATTGATATCGAAAGAGCTGTTAAAAATCTGATGCCCCAGATACTTGAACTCATGAAACCCTGGCTTGAGAAAACACCGCTGGTAATTGATGATGCCAGGGCCAAAGAGCTTCTGACAGAACTGAATAAAGATAACAACAAATTGATAGCCGCAATTTGTAATGACTTGCCGGTCTTTGAGATGGGACTTATAGGGCTTAAGGCGAACGGAGGTTATCTCGCGATTGGAGCAATTTTAAAATAATTTTTCATGTGAAGGTGCGTCATGGCTAAAACAGCAAGAAAAGCAGAAGAAATATTAAGCGTCAAAGACAGGATATTAAGGGCTGCTCTCAATATAATCGTGAATGACGGGTTCTCAAATCTGAGCATGAGAAAGCTTGCATCACGGCTTGGTATGACAGCTGCCAATATCTATAACTACTACAATAATAAGGATGAAATATATCTTCTTATTCAGGCCCGGGGCTTTGAAAAACTTTATATGATAATCAATAAGATATTCAGGAATAATAATGACCCTCTTCAAAGGCTTGAAGCTATCATCAGAATATTCATAGACTTCGGGATAAAGAATCCGGATTACTATGAAATAATGTTCAGCCGGAATTTGTCCAGATATATCGACTATGCAGGCACTGATATGGAGAAAGCTGTTCAGGAGGAAAGGCAGATCGCCATGAAGGTCATTGAAGTTGCCTTTTCGGCCATGAAGGATGCAGTCCCTTATCTGGAAGAAGATGATATAATGTATAATGTGATTAAGATATGGATGCTGCTCAATGGTGTTGTTAACCTTTGCAACGGCCATGGACTAAAAAAGGTCGAGCCGGAAATTGAAATGATGGCTGAAAGGATTATCGAGGACATCATACTTTCATACAGGCAGTAGCATTACGGTGCTCATTCCAATTTTCTTCAAGCGTAAATTTATAACCTAACCTTGTTTTCATGCCGTAATCCAAATATCTGGACACATATTAATTAATATCGGATAATTGTGCATCATTTATCACCGTATAACAATCATGTGCAGGGGGTAGGTATGGTGAAAGAAATTTTCAAGTCGCCGACAAACGTACTGGCCGGAATACTCCTCAAGCTTATGGCCGCAAATGTCAACCTCAGGCCGGGAATCAGGAAATACCTGCGTTCAGTTGACGGATGGATTGATTTTACGGTTGGAATCAGAACAGTAAACAATTCGGTAAACAAGTCTATTTCATTTAAAAACGGTAAAGCCAAAGTCCACGACGGTATTCCGTATGATGCCGACTGCAGCCTTGTATTTACTGATGAAGAAACGCTCAGGCAGATGATAAACCTGCCGCCTAACGAAGTTCTTAACCTGCTACTTAAAAACCGCATGATTACTCAGGGCAATATGTGCTATCTGCAGGTCTTTAACTTCCTTATATCGGTCCTGATGAAAAACAAGCAGATCAGCACAATGCTCAGGTCTCAGGAGATTGAAAAAGTGAAAAAGGCTGAAGCAAAGCAAAAGACTTGCAAACCTGTTGCGATTGAGAAAAAAAGGACCAGACTGAAAACCCTGTCGATTGACCCTGGTGTAAAGCACCTTGAAGATCCTTATCTCAGCCATTACTCGCTGGAAGACTTTCCCAGGCTCAGCACATCACTTGACAGACATTTCTCGCACAGGCCTGAAATCTGTGCTGAAAGACCCGTGCTGCTGACCGAATTTTTCAGGAATAACGGGTTTGAATTCAAACCTGACGGAACGGCCTGGGAAGCCGAACTCAGACAAGGTTATGCATTCAAGTATCTGATGGAAAACAGGAAACCCATTATTGCCGAGAACGACCTGATAGCAGGTACAACAACCACCAAACCGATCGGCGTAGTAATTTACCCTGACACAAGCGGGACTCTTATCTGGGGTGAACTGCTGACAGCGCCTTACAGGCCCTTGAACCCGTATGACGTGTCTGTTGAAACGATAAATATGCTTCACCATGATGTCTTCCCCTATTGGGCCAGGAAAAATGTCAGGGAATGGGTAAGGTCAAAATATAACAACCCGCTTTGCCAGCAGCTCGACGAGCGCTTTGCGGTCTATTTCCTGTGGAAGACTGTTGCACTCTCACACACGATCTGTGACTTCCCGAAGCTTTTCAGGCTTGGAACAAAAGGGATTATAAGTGAGATTGAAAAAGAGCTTTTGCATGTCGATCCAACAGAAAAAACAAAAATTGCAACATTAAACGCCATGATACTCTGTCTCGAAGGCCTTGCATCCTATGCCAGAAATCTTTCACTTCAGGCAGCGGCAGATGCAGAAAATGTAAATGATCCGGCAAGGAAGAAAGAGCTATTAAGAATTTCAGAAATCTGTTCCAAAGTACCTGAAAATCCCTGTGAAACGCTTGATGAGGCTGTGAATTGTTTGTGGATCGGATGGGTTGGTGTTCATATGGAAAACACGAATGCAGGTTTTTCTTTCGGAAGGCTCGATCAGTGGCTGCAGCCTTTCTTTACCTCTGACATTGACAAACTTAAAACAATAGATGAACAGAAGGCCTACATAAAAAAAGCCCTGGAGCTTGTCGGCTGTTTCTATATGAGGTGCACAGACCATCTCCCGCTAATACCTGACATTGGGAATTATCTTTTTGGAGGCAGTTCATCCGATCAGGCCATCACCCTCGGAGGTGTCACCCCCGAAGGCGATGATGCCGTTAATGACATGACGTACATTTTCCTCAAGGTTACCGAGATGCTTGGGATAAGAGATCCTAATGTCAACGCCCGCTATAACAAGGAAAAAAACAGTGATACCTATCTCAGGCGCCTCTCCGAAGTAAATCTTATCACAACGGCAACGCCTTCGATCCACAGCGATACGGCAGTGATGAAATCACTCGAGGAATTTTCCTACCCCTTGGAAGATCTCAGGGACTGGTCGGCAACAGGTTGCGTGGAGCCGACCCTTTCAGGAAAGCATATAGGCCACACGAACTGCATGATGATGAATATGGTCGCTGCACTTGAGATGGCGCTTAATAACGGCCGGCATCCTCTGATGAATCTATCGGTCGGACCTAAAACTGGTGAGGACTTCGACTCCTTTGAAAGTTTCTATAAGGCCTTTACCGATCAGTTCAGGTTCCTGATTGATAATTCGATTGAATACAACAACATACTCGGTGAGGCTCACAGCATAATAAGGCCTACGCCTTTTATTTCATCCCTTATCGATAATGGCATAAAGAGCGGTATTGATATGACAAAGGGCGGAGCAAAGCATAACTCTTCCGGTGCGGCATGTATAGGCCTTGCTGACATTACTGATTCAATGATGGTAATAAAAAAACTTGTGTTTGAAGAAAAGAAAGTAAGTTTTACAAAAATGAAGGAAGCCGTAAGGAATAATTTCATAAATGATCCGGCTCTTCATGCAATGGCCAGAAAAAAGGTGCCGCTTTTCGGCTCAGGCTCGTCAGAAGCCCTCGGAATAGCGAACAGGATAACAAAATTTGCTCATGACTGCTATGGTGCCCATAGGAATTTCAGGGGAGGGCCTTATACGGCGGGATTTTGGTCAATGTCGAATCATGTAGCCTTCGGCAGCCTGACAGGGGCGCTCCCGTCAGGCAGGCTTTCAGGAAAGGCCTTTACGCCGGGACTTACCCCCGAAGCCCATGCATCGAAGAACCTGCTTGATAATATCCGAGATGTTTCCGGGCTTGACCCTCTCAACATGAATAATAACATTGCATTCAATGTCAAAGTCGTTCCTTCAGCAGCAGATTCACATGAAGACTCTGTCGAGCACATTTATTCCTATATCAAGACCTACAGCGACCTTGGCGGAATGCAGATGCAGTTCAATGTCGTTTCGACCGATACACTGAGGGATGCCATGCTTAATCCTGAAAACTACCAGCATTTGCTTGTCAGGATCTCCGGATACAATGCATATTTCACAACGCTCAACCATGACATGCAGATTGAACTTATTGAAAGGGCCGAATACGGTATATGAAGAAACCGCTGATATTCGAAATAAAGGGCAATTCCCTTGATGACGGTCCAGGAATAAGGACCGTCATTTTCATGAAAGGCTGTCCCCTGTCATGTGTCTGGTGCCATAATCCGGAAGGCATGAAACCATGGTTCGAACATTCATTCGACAGCAAGGAATGCATTAAATGCCTTGCCTGTGCAGTGATTTGCAGCCAAGATGCAATAACCTATGATGACAAACATAGAGTTGATCGTTCAAGGTGTCTGGAGTGTTTTACCTGCACAAGCATCTGCCCTACAGGCGCACTCGGTATTGTAGGAAAAAGCATGAGTATTGAAAATATTGTGGCGTGTGTTGTAAATGACAAACCTTTTTTTGATACATCCGGCGGCGGTGTTACTCTTTCAGGTGGAGAACCGACCATGTTCATGGATTTCTGTTCTGAGCTTCTGACAGAATTGAAAAGGCACAAGATACACACCTTGCTTGAAACCTGCGGCTTTTTTGATATGGTCTCATTTCTTGAAAAAATATATCCTAAACTTGATGAAATATATTTTGACATCAAACTTTTAGACGACAATGAACATAAAAGATATTGTGGAGTAAGTAACGAGAATATCCTTGAAAACTTCAGGGTACTCTCCAATATGAAAGACAAGGAAATACTTCCAAGGGTACCTCTTGTACCAGGTATTACCGATACTGACTCTAACCTTAATGCAGTCGCTGATTTTCTTATCTCATGCGGCTTTGACAGGGTCAGGCTGCTTGCATATAATCCGTTGTGGCCGTACAAACTGGAGAAATTTGGAGGAGCACGCCTTATCCCGGAAAAAATGAAGAAATTCATGAAGCCCGAACAGCTCAAGGCATATGAACGAATATTTATCGAACGTGGTATTCACACCACATAATACAGCATCTTCCCCGATCCAGTTATGACATATCTTTTATCAGACATCAAATAATTAGAAAAACACTCTTGAATATGAAAAGTGTTTGTTATATTAGAAACGCGCTCCTTGCTCCCGACGGGGCTAAAAAATCCATAAGGAGGATTAGATGTTTTACGAACTCATGAAAATCATCAACCCAGAACTTAGAGAAGATGCAATCGAAAAGGTCATTACGCGGTTCACAAACAATGTCAAAAAGAACGATGGCGAGGTAATCAGGATTGAGGACATGGGCATAAAAACCATGGCCTACAAAATTGAAAAAAAGTCAAAAGGTCATTATTTCCTCAGTTATCTGGAAGGTCCCGGACAAATGCTTTCCGAAATTGAGCGTACATTGAGGATCGATGAAAACGTATTGCGTTTCATGATCATCAAGTTGGACGAGCATGTTAAGAGGGAAGATCTTGAAAAAGCCGTGGTTATGCCGGCTCCAACCGGGGATGCAGAAGAAATCCGTGAAACAGTTGAAGAAAATGATAAGGTGGAGGACAATACCGAATCCGCAGCCTCCAATACGATAGAGGAGGTATAGATATGGAAAGGCCAAGAAAACCTAAACAATCAGCATCCCCAAACAAATCCAGGACATTTTTCAAGAAAAAGAGCTGCAGGTTCTGTGAAGATAAAAAACTGAAAATAGACTATAAGGATTTCCAGGTTCTTAAAGATTACATTACGGACAGGGGGAAGATCCTTCCAAGAAGAATCACCGGGACATGTTCTCGTCATCAGAGAGAGCTCGCTATTGAAATAAAAAGAGCTCGCATGATAGCCCTTCTGCCGTTTACAGTTCACAGTTAGGATATGCCGCCGGCATTGACCGGAAATATAGCACCCTGGCTTTCTGCCGGGGTGTTGCTTGTTGCAGGAACAGCCCTGGTTTGCATACCTGAATATGTAATGACCATAATGCTTTTTTTACCTGCACTTTATTGTATATTTGCCAGCAGAACTCGTGGAATATTAAGATATGTGGTTGCTTTCTTCCCGGTATCTCTAGGCCTGATTCCGGCATTCATTGAAGGGGCATTCAGTTACCTCATTATTATTACATGTGGTTTACTGATGTGGAAAATGCTCAAAAGGAATCTGCCAGGAATGTCGGTGTTTATTCCGACAATTGTATCTTCGTTAATATTTGTCGCGATAATCGCAGTATATAGCTACAAAAGCGGGGCAACAATCAATCAAACAGTCACACTTTGGGTAAAAACAACTATGGACAATTTTTTAAAACAATATTCGACAGTATTAAACCCAAGTGATCTGAGCTCTTTCAGTATCAGCAGACCTTCTATTGAAGCAGGGATAGTAAAGCTGTTCCCCTCATTAACTGTCATTGGAACTGCTATGGTTATGTGGTTCAATCTTGTCATTGCTTCAAAACTGGCCTTGAAAACGAATCTCAGTCAGTGGGGCTGTCCCGACTGGGTAATAATAATATTTATCGCTGCTTCTGTAAGTTCTCTTGTGCCTAATAAAGAGATACACATGATAGGATTGAATTTGCTTTTAGTCGTTTCTATTGCCTATTTCTTCCAAGGGCTTTCAGTTGTGGTTTTTATGTTTGACGCTATGAAAATATGGACCGGATGGAGGATGTTTTTTTATCTATTGATAATAACACAGATGTATATAATGATCATGGCAATACTCTTGGGGTTGTTTGACAACTGGTTTTATTTCAGAAAACGCATAAAAATTAAAGGAGATCATACATGAAGGTAATATTGTTAGAAACAATTGAGGAACTGGGTTCGGTCGGCCAGGAAGTTAAAGTCAAGGATGGTTATGCAAGGAATTATCTAATACCGGGCGGCAAAGCAGTGCCTGCAACAAAGGGGGCTATAAAAACATTTAAAGACAAAATCGATGCCGGCATCAAGGCTGAAGCTAAAACAAGAGATCATGCCCAAAGGGCTGCCGGAGAACTCTCCGCCGTTACACTGGGATTTAATGTAAAATCAGGCGATGATGGAAAATTATTTGGTTCCTTAACTACTGCACAGATTTCAGGTGCATTAAAAGACAAAGGCTTTGAGATTGAAAAGAAGAAAATCCATCTGACCGAACCTATAAAGCACACAGGAACGCACGATGTTTCAATAAAACTATATCCAGGAGTAACAGCAGTAATTAAAGTGGAAGTCAAGACAGAGGGTTGATATCTTGGAAGATACTACTGCGACTCTTCCTCATAACAAGGATGCAGAAGAATTCATCCTTGGCGCTGTTCTTCTTGAAAACTCAGCCCTGGATGAAATTATTGATATCCTTTCTTACGCAGATTTCTATTCAGAAAGAAACAAGATGCTTTATGAAGAAATGCTTCTGCTAAGAGATAAAGGCATCCCTATAGATTATATCACTCTTGCGGAATCGCTTGACAGGAAAGGAAAACTTGAAAACGCAGGAGGAGCAGCTTATATCGGCCAGCTTACAGACAGGGTTCCGACCACTTCAGACATCGGATACTATGCAGGCATTATAAAAGACAAGGCCATCATCAGATCGCTTATCGCCGGGGCAAATGAAATTGTTAAAATTGCCAGGACTAATGCTGGAGATGTTTCAGATGCGGTGGAATCGGCCGAAAAAATTATTTTTAATATAAACAGGGAAATAAAGAATGAAACATCCGGATTAGTCAAGGCAAAAGAACTCGTCAATACCCTTTATGACAGAATAAAGCTCATTTCAGAGGGCAGCATTGAGGAAGGCGGTACAAAAACTGGATTTACTGATATTGACACAAGACTAATGGGAGGTATTCATTCTTCAGATCTTATAGTAATAGCTGGTCGGCCTGGAATGGGTAAGACATCCCTTGCAATGAACATCGCCGAACACATCGCAGTATATGAGAACAGACCAGTTGCAATATTCTCGCTAGAGATGGGAAGAGATCAGCTGCTTTTGAGAATCCTGTCTTCAATATCCGGTGTTCCTCAGGGCAGGTTGAGAGATTCACGCTATCTCAAAAGCGAAGAATGGCTTGAACTCACCAAGGCGTCAGCAAAAATTTATGATGCCCCGATGTATATTGATGATACTGCCGGAATATCTCCGATGGAAATAAGGGCAAAACTGAGAAGGCTCGCAATAAAAGAAAAAGACCTGGCGCTTTTGGTAGTCGATTACCTGCAACTTATGAAAATCAAAGGGAGAACAGATTCCAGGGAACAGGAAATCTCCGAGATATCAAGGTCGATGAAAGCAATTGCCAAAGAGTTTCAGATTCCTGTAATCGCACTGAGCCAGCTTAACAGAAATGTCGAAGCAAGGGGTGACAAAAGACCTATGATGTCCGAACTTAGAGAATCCGGGGCAATTGAACAGGATGCAGATATTATATTACTAATATACCGGGATGAAGTTTACAATCCTGAGACCCTGGATAAGGGTATTGCTGAGATCAATATAGCAAAACACAGAAATGGTCCTACAAGTGAATTTAAACTGAAATGGATACCCGAAATGACAAAATTCGTTAATCTTGATGAATGGCACTGAGAAACGAATCAGCTATTTCTATATTATACCCTTCTGCGTTTCATTTTTAATGTTGTACTGTCGATAATGTCATCAAAGAGCATAGCATGTTTTGTTTCAATAACGTTTCTAATTCTCTGAAGAGATCGGGCTTCTATCTGTCTGACTCTCTCCCTGGTAACTCCAATCCTTGAGGCGATATCTTTTAGAGTTGCAGGGGGATCAGCGAAAAACCGTTCTTTCAGAATGAATATTTCCCTGTTTGACAACACCTGCGGTTCGGAAGAAATTATGTTCATTAAAAACGTCTGGCGCTCCTTGCAAACATATGCATTTTCCTGGTCAGGGGTTTCATCGAGCATGTGATCCAGGAGCTTATCATCTTCATCGGGATCCCGTGAAAGGCTGCAATCAAGAGAAACAAGACCTTTTGCATGTGAAAGGACACCTGTGTGCGCTTGGTAACTTTTATAGATATAGTTCTTGATGTATGCCTTTATCCACCATATCGCATAACATATGAAACGCACACCTTTGTCAGGATCAAACCTGGTAATTGCCTTCACCAATCCCATATTGCCTTCCTGAATGATTTCTAGCGGACGGTAACCCAGATGAAAATATGACTGACTGACTTTCATGACAAATCTCAGATTTGAAGTTACGATCTTTTTACCGGCTTCTTCGTTGCCTTCCTTATATTTTCTCGCCAGTTCAATTTCCTCTTCTCTTGAAAGAATCGGATAATCTTTGATCCTCCTTGTGTAAATCTCCAAATCTGAAGAAGAACACCTGCCCCCCATAGACCCTCCTTCCTCAGTATAATTATGAAATGTTATATTGTATTACAATGTTAGCCCACAAAATACACATTGTCAATGTTATTTTTTTTATCATTCAAATAATTGTTGTATTGAAAGTAATATTAGGAAGTTATGGTATAATTGAAATAATGATAATTTAACTATATTTCACAATATCGAAATCACCTTAATAATTTCATGTTGGATATTACTTCAAAAATATGAACTTAATTTACATTTCCTCCAGCACGCCAGCTCTTATATCCACCAATCATTGCCGGCATTACCGATATGATGATTATTGCCATGACAACAAGTGTGAAGTTCTTTTTGACAACAGGAATATTTCCAAAATAGTATCCGGCAAAAATAAAAGTGAACATCCACGAAATGCCACCAGTAATACTGAAAAACAAAAATTTTGCGTATTTCATGGTCCCAACGCCTGCCACAAAAGGCGCAAACGTCCGAATAATAGGCATGAACCTGGCAAGGATTATTGTCTTGCCACCATGTTTTTCATAAAATGCATGTGTCTTCTGAAGATAAACCGGATTAAAAAAACGAGATTTCTTAAAATGAAAAGCCTTGGGGCCTATCCATCTTCCAATCCAGTAATTGGTATTATCCCCGCAAATGGCTGCAAAAGCCAGTAAAACGAAAAGATTGATATGAGAAAGCGGACTGTTTGGCAAAGCAGACAATGCACCCCCGGCAAATAAAAGGGAATCCCCTGGAAGAATTGGAGTTACGACTAATCCTGTTTCGCAAAATATAACGATAAAAAGCAGCAGATATGTCCATGTCCGGTAATCACGCATCACATCAGCCAAGTATATATCAAGATGAAGAAAAATATCTATAAAGTGCATTATCAGTTCCATTTAGTTCTCCATAATATTTTTTCTCGATATATCTGCAAAGGTATTTACGTTGCAAGTAATGTCTTGAATTGTTACAAAAAAATAATGCTTAAGGATATTTTGAAACTTGACATCAACAGTCTTTCCTATGGGGGCAGGGGGGTATCAAGAACAGATGAAGGTCTGGCTGTTTTTGTTTCTCATGTCATACCCGGTGAAACCGTAAATGCAAAAATAGTAAAAAAACATGCTTCATACCTTGAAGCTGTACCCGAAGAAATAATAAAGGCTTCCCCATACAGGATTGAGCCAATATGTGGTAATTTCAAGTCATGCGGCGGATGCGACTGGCAACACATACAGTATTCCGAACAGATAAAATGGAAAGAAACAATCATGAAAAACCATCTGAGAAAGATAATATCAGAAGAGCATACCGAATGTTATCCGCCTGAAAGTTCACCTAAAGAGTATGAATACAGGAATCACATACACCTTCAATGCACCGGATCTTCAGCCGGATTCTATATGAAGAAAACAAACAATATCGTTCAAATCAATGATTGCCCGATTGCAGAACGAAAAATAAGAGACATATTGCCCATTTTAATAAAAAACATATTTAAACTTTCGTTTCGGAACAAACTTGCAGGATGTGAATTGTTTGCTCTTGGAAATGGCGCACAGATTATTGTTCATTCAATGCAAAAGACAGACAATAGAATGGCAATTGAAATTTCAAGCATGTGTAAGGATTTGAATATATCTGGTGCGGTAATTATAAATCCGGCATCACACATCCAGGAAAACATCGGTGACGAATGTTTTATTTACAAGATAGAAACATTTGAAAGAGACTTCATCATAACGGGGAGACTCGGTGGATTTATCCAGACAAACCTTTATGTAAACCAGTTGATGGTCAAACATGTAATTGACTATGTGAAAGGATCTGAAAAGGTTCTTGATCTCTATTGCGGCTGCGGAAATTTCACGGTTCCCCTGGCTTCTGTTTGCAAAGAAGTCACCGGGATAGATCATGACAGCAGGCTTACTGGATTTGTTTTAAAAAACGCTATTATTAACGGCCTGGAAAATGTGCACGTAATAACATCTGATATAAGCAGCAGCATGGATTCATTGACAATCCGGAAAACAAAATATGATGCGGTAATTATGGATCCGCCAAGGACAGGTGCCGCAAACTTGCTATATGGCATTGACAGATTGAACCCGGAGAAGATTGTTTATGTTTCATGTAATATATCCACTCTTGCAAGAGATTTACAGGTTTTACAGAATAGCGGCTATTTGCTGAAAACGCTGAAAATGTTCGATATGTTCCCACAAACATATCATATCGAAACAGTTGCCTGCTTGGAGCATGGATAACAATAACAAGGAATAGGTGTTTTTACCCATCAGACATGTCAACGTCTTTTTATAATTTCGAGTAGAGCGGAAACTTCAACTCACTAAACGTGATAGCTTTTCTTGCCGCGGAAAGTTCTCTGAAATAACCATGTGAAGGATTCCAAATGTCGAATCAAGGCACAACTGTTTTCACCCACCATAAAGAAAAAGCGCCGTCTGACTTTATAAAATATCTCACCTTACAACCATTGCCTGATTTAAATCTAATATAGGCAAATCCGTAAAAGAAACCGGTTCAAATCTGTTGGAATACAAATCCTGATATTTAACATGCCGGGATTTTTCTTTTTCAATCTGGATATTTATTTCAGCGAAATGTATATTATCCATAAATGAAGATAGGTATCATATGCAAAGAAGATAATTCCCATGCGCTCTGGCAGGCTGCCAAAGTTACAGAGTGGTTGATGATCAGAAAAATCCCCTGCCTTTATGAAGACCATATTGCAGACTACATGGATAAACCTAAAACAAAAAATGTCTGGACAGGCGCTGATATAATGGTCGTAATCGGGGGAGACGGCACTCTTTTAAGGGCTATCAGGATGTCTCTTCCCAAGGAAATTCCCATACTCGGTATACATATGGGATTCCTTGGCTTTCTAACCGAAGTCACAGAAGAAAGGGCATACGAGGCAATTGATGCCGCCCTTAAAGGCGAATGCATCAGGGATGAAAGGATAATGCTTGAGGCCAGCCTGTTAAGGGGAAAAGAAGAGATAATAAGGCAAAACGTGGTGAATGATGTGGTACTGAATAAGGGTGCTCTTGCCCGGATATTTGACCTGGAGGTGTGGGCGGATTCAACATTCATAACGTGTTTCAGGGCTGACGGTCTCATTGTATCAACCCCTACAGGTTCGACTGCTTACAATCTGGCTGCAAACGGACCCATAATACATCCCAAAGTCGATTCTATAATACTGACCCCTATATGTCCCCATGTCCTTTCAAACAGGAGTATTGTACTGCCTGTCGATCAGGAGGTTACACTCATTGTAAATCCCAAGAAAGAATCGGGGAGCGTTTACCTGACGCTTGACGGCCAGAAAGGCATGCCGCTTATGATGGGCGACCGGGTGAACGTCAAATGTGCAAAAGAAAAGGCAATTTTTTTAAGGCTTCCCGACAGGGATTTCTTTCAGGTGCTGAGAACCAAGCTTAAATGGCAGGAAAGATGATTGAACTTCTCAAGATTTCATCTCTTGCAGTCTTTGATGAAACTGAAATCGAATTTGGAGAAGGTCTCAACTGCATCACAGGAGAAACAGGTGCAGGTAAATCACTTATAATAAATGCACTGACATTTCTCATGGGGGCCAGAACATCCACTGATCTGGTAAGGACAGGCCGAGATAAAGCGATAATCGAGGCGCTCATACATGACGACGGTATTGAAACGGTTCTGCGCAGAGAGATTCCAGCCTCAGGAAGAAGCCGTTGCTTTATAAATGGTGAACTGTCAACTCTTGATAAACTTGGCCAGATCTCTTCCGGGTTGATTCATATTTACGGCCAGCATGAATACCAGGATCTGCTGTCGCCAAGGGAGCAGATGCGCATTCTTGAGGATATCTTTTCCCTTTCCAGGCAGAATATATTTGAGAATTATGAACGGCTTAAGGTCTTGAACGAAAAGCTTGTTCAAAGGCATAAGCTTATAGAAACCGCCACCTCTGAACGCGCGAACCTCGAGCATACGGTCCTGGAAATAGAAGCTGCTGAAATCCATGAAAACCTTGAAACAGAACTTAAAACCGATCTTGAAGTTGCATTATCGGCTCAAGAGCTTCAGGAATCTTCCCTCAGACTGAACGGTATGCTTTATTCTGACAGCCATTCCATTACAGACATCCTGTCAGATGTTAAGGGCATACTTTCAAAAATGATGTCACACGATAAACGTATTTCCTCTGTACTAACCGGCATTACGGCCATTTCAGTTGAGGTTGAGGACATGGCACAGGGGCTTTTAAACCTGTCGCGGGAATATGAATTTGACCGGGCCAGAATTGAAGAGCTTGAGGCAAGGCTTCACATGCTGTCCGATCTTAAAAGAAAGTACCGGACCGATGAGGCAGGCCTTGTCATGATAAAAGACAAGGCAAAAGAAGAGCTGGCATTGATAGAAGATTCATCACAGGCAGTTGAAGAAGCGATGCAATCACTCAAAAACGGGCTTCAGGACTACCGGACTGATATTGAGGCCTTTCTTCTGAAAAGGCTCTCTGTTGCAGATGCGTTTTCGAAGAGCATAAACAGGGACCTTGAAGATCTGGGCATGCCCGGGACTATTTTCAAGGTCAGTCAGATCACCCATCAAGAACTCAGTGAAATCTTTTCCAGAAATGAAGTACATGCTCTTTCACCGGGACAACTTCTTGATGGGGAATTCATGGTTTCAACCAATGTCGGTCTTGATATGATCCCGCTTGCCCGTGCTGCCTCAGGAGGAGAGCTCAGCAGGATTATGCTCGCCATAAAGGCAAGACAGAGAAAAGGTCTCGATGGATCCATGATATTTGATGAGATAGATGCTGGTATTGGAGGACAGGCTGCCATAATGATTGCAGATAAGCTTAAAAACATATCCGAGAAATCCCAGGCAATAATTGTAACTCATCTGCATCAGGTCGCTTCTGCAGCAGATGTGCATCTTGTGGTGGAAAAAAATATATTGGGTGGCAAAACATTTTCTTCGGTTAAAACAGTTAAGGGAGAGAAGAGGGTGGCTGAACTGGCAAGAATGATGGGCGGTGAAACCCCCGGTGAAGCCCTGATAAAACATGCAAGGAAACTGGTTAAAAATTCAAAATAACAGCTTAACAGGAATATGATATTCTTTCGGTATGGAAACCACGTGTGAAAGTTAATTGAGTTGTTTTTTTCTTAATCCGCTTATGGCTTCATACTGTCTGAAGATTGCCGCTTTCCTAAAAAACTTATAACTTAAAACTTTTTATTTATTATGTTATGCCGGGTAAATGATGATTAGAAAAGCCGTTGTTGCTGATGTTACAGAAATCAAGAAACTGATAGAACCATTTGTCAAAGAGGGGCTTATCCTGCCCAAGTCCCTTCATGCGCTTTATACATCGATAAGGGATTTCTGGATAATGACGGACGATGGCGGCCTGTTCATCGGGTGTTCCGCGGTACAGGTATCCTGGGACGATATCGGTGAAATAAGGACACTGGCCGTCAGAAAGGATATGCAGGGAAGGGGATATGGACTGGAGCTTGTCGAAAAATGCCTAAATGAGGCGAAAGAACTTGGTCTGAAAAAGGTATTCACATTGACATACAAGGAGGGTTTTTTCAGAAAAGCCGGGTTTAAAAATGTCGATAAATCGAAGCTCCCGAACAAAATATGGGCCGACTGCATACATTGTCCGCATTTTCCCGACTGCGATGAAACGGCCATGATATATACCATCTGACGGGGTGATCAATTTGCTTAGCGTGCTTGACGAAAAAATAGGAAGGGCATTGTCCCTGCTGAAAAGCAAGGGAATTAACAGCTACGAAGTCTTTGCGTCTTCAGGTGATATAATCAGGGCCGAAGCAGAAGAACGTGAAATGAAAAACCTTGAAAGGGCAACGGAGTCAGGGATATCCGTAAGAATCCTTGCCGAAGGCTCGATGGGTTTTGCCTATGGAAAAGATGCAGATAAGTCTCTTATCGAATCAGCCATGAAATCTGCTAGATACCAGTTTGCCGATGAATACAACATAATACCTGTACCGGAAGGTGAATACCGACAAGCAGATATATTTGACAATGATATAGAAAAACTTTCTGCAGAGGAATGCCTTGAAAAAGCAAAAGCAGTTGAAAGCTCGGCGCTTACATTTGATAAACGCGTCAGGCAAGTCAGAAAAGCCACATTTGCCAGGACACTGGCATATGTTAGAATTGTTAACTCCGCCGGGATTGATGTTACGGGGAAAGCCACCTATTGTTCCGCATCAGTTATGGTCATGGCAGGCAGCGGCGAAGAAATGCAGTCCGGATATGATTTTTCCATAAGCCACAACCTGAAGGACATTGAGCTTGAAAAAACAGGCCTGACCGCCTCCAAAAATGCCGTGTCCATGCTCGGGGCAAGACATATCGTTACGTGCAAAATGCCAGTTCTGTTCGATAATGTAACGACCGCCGATATCCTTGAGACCATATCCGGGTCTTTTGTCGGGGAAAATATCATAAAGGGCAAGTCGCTTTTAAAAGAAAGGCTGGGGGAAGTTTATTTTTCTCCCTGCATCACACTGCTGGATGATCCTCTTGAAAAGAATTCCATCAACAGCTTCGCCTTTGATGGGGAGGGTGTTGCCTCAAGGAGAAATGTCCTGATTGAAAAGGGCAGGGTTGCTTCATTCGTATACGACAGCTACTGGGGGAAAGTTGCAGGCAGGTCTTCAACCGGAAATTCAATAAGGGGTTCATACAGATCTTCTCCGGTACTGAGCGTCAGGCATCTGAAGCTTGAGCCCGGAAGCAGTATGGCGGGGGTACTTAATGGCCTCAAGCAGATATTGAAAGTGACAGATATAATGGGGATGCATACGGTAGATCCGATTTCAGGTGAATTTTCCGTCGGTGTGAACGGGATGCTGATTGAAAATGGGGTTGAAGCATATCCGGTCAGAGAAGCTGCGATCGCAGGAAACCTCTTTTCAATGCTTGGACATGTCGTTCATGTAGGTGATGACGTAAGGAGCTTCGGCAGCGTCCAGACCCCTTCGATCCTGATTGATGAAATGGACATAAGTTCCCAATAATATTTATAACGGGTGATAAAGAATGATTAACTGGCTTATAAAAATATTCGGAAGCAGCAATGATAGGGAAATAAAACGCATAAAACCCCTGCTTGATCAGGTGAACTCCCTTGAAAAGAAATACTCGGCCATGGATGATGCCGGCCTCAAGGGGACGACCCCGGCATTAAAAGAAAAGCTCGAAATGGGAGCCAGGCTGAATGATATTCTTCCCGATGCCTTTGCTGTTGTAAGGGAAGTCTCTAAAAGAACCCTCAAGATGCGCCCGTTCGATGTGCAGATACTGGGCGGCCTTGTTCTTCATGAAGGCAGAATCGCCGAAATGAAAACGGGTGAAGGTAAAACGCTTGTTGCGACAATGCCTGTATACCTGAATGCTCTTGCCGGCAAGGGCACACATGTTGTAACGGTCAACGACTATCTTGCAAGGCGTGATGCGGAGTGGATGGGCGCGATATACAAGTTCCTGGGTATGTCGGTCGGCGTGATTGTTCATGGTTTAGACGACATCCAGCGCCGTGAGGCATATTTTTCTGACATCACCTACGGTACAAACAATGAATTCGGTTTTGATTTTCTCAGGGACAACATGAAATTCACGCTTGATGACTATGTCCAGCGTGATTTTTTCTATGCAATCGTCGATGAGGTCGACTCGATCCTCATTGATGAGGCCAGGACACCGCTTATTATCTCGGGTCCGTCAGAAGAATCTACCACAATGTATTATGAAGCAAATGCAGCGATAGTATCCCTGCTCAAACGCGACAATAAAGAGAGCCTCATCAATCTTGATGAAAAGGCCAGGACGGTTACGCTAACAGACGAGGGCGTTGAATATATCCAGAAATTCATGAGCAAGGAAAATCTTTACGATCCCGGCGAGTTCCAGACCGTGCACCACCTTAACCAGGCGCTCAGGGCCCACACTCTCTTCAACAGGGATGTCGATTACGTCGTTAAGGATGGTGAAGTGCTCATAGTGGACGAATTTACCGGCCGCCTTATGCCCGGGAGGCGTTATTCGGAAGGGCTGCACCAGGCACTTGAGGCAAAGGAAGGCGTCAATGTCGCAAGCGAAAACCAGACGCTCGCCTCGATCACATTCCAGAATTATTTCAGGATGTACGAAAAGCTTGCCGGAATGACGGGCACGGCAGAGACCGAAGCCCTGGAATTCAAAAAAATATATAACCTTGACGTGAATGTCATCCCCACTAATATGCAGATGGTAAGAATAGACCAGAATGATCTTATCTACAAGACAGAGAAGGAAAAATACAATGCCGTTGTCAGACAGATTGAGGATTGCTACAAAAAGGGGCAGCCTGTTCTTGTGGGCACAATTTCAATAGAAAATTCCGAGAAGGTTTCAAAGTTTTTAAAACGCAAGAATCTGCCTCACAATGTCCTTAACGCCAAGCACCACGAAAGGGAGGCCGAAATTGTCGCCCAGGCGGGAAGAAAAGGGACCATAACAATAGCCACAAATATGGCAGGCCGCGGTACCGACATCCAGCTTGGCGGAAATCCCGTATTCATGGCCAGACAAAAGGCACTGCAATCCGAAGACAGCGACTATGAAGATATCCTTGGGAAGTTAAGGGAATCCTGCGCAAAAGAGCATGATGAAGTCGTCAATGCCGGCGGGCTTTTCATTCTCGGTACCGAAAGGCATGAAAGCAGGCGAATTGACAATCAGCTTCGGGGCCGCTCCGGCCGCCAGGGAGACCCCGGTGAATCGAAATTTTATCTTTCCCTGGAAGATGACCTGTTGAGGATATTCGGTTCGGAACGAATATCTTCCATAATGGACAGGCTAGGTGTCAAGGAGGACGAACCGATCGTCCATCCGCTCATAAACAGAAGCATCGAGAGCGCCCAGAAAAAGGTCGAGGGCCGGAACTTTGAAATAAGAAAACAGCTCCTTGAATATGACGACGTAATGAACAAGCAGAGGGAGGTTGTCTATTCGGAACGCAGGAAGATACTTTCCAAAGAGAATCTCAGGACGTCTGTCGAGGATATGATAAATCAGACGGCAAGGGACATCGTCGAGGAATACATCGTTAAAAAAGGCCATATCAACGATTCTGACATGGATGGACTGAAAGTAAGGCTTAAAAACACATTCGGCCTTGATCTGGTCTTTGAGCAATCAAGGGCCACCGTAAGGGAGGACCTTCTTGACACTGTTGTAAAGGAACTCCTCGCTCTTTATGACGAACGCGAAAAGATATTTACGCCTGAAATAATGAGGATGGTAGAACGCCAGGTGATGCTCATAACCCTTGACACGCTGTGGAAAGACCATCTGCTTTCAATGGACCATTTGAAGGAAGGAATAGGACTGAGAGGATACGCCCAGAAAAACCCCTTGAGGGAGTATCAGAGGGAAGGCTATGATGCCTTTGCCGATATGCTCGCCAGGGTAAGGGAGCTGACGCTTGAAAGACTCTTCAGGATGCAGCTTCAGAGGGAGAGCGATGTTGAACGCATATCGCAGAGGGAGCGCCGGCAGAGAATGATGATGACCCGGGGACCTGAAATCAAACCTGAAACCGTTAGAAGGCAGGGTAAAAAGATCGGAAGAAACGAACCGTGTCCGTGCGGGTCAGGGAAAAAATATAAACAGTGTTGCGGGAGGAATGAGTGATAGCCGTACCGGTTGGATTTAAATTTGCTGCAGTTAATGCAGGGGTAAAAAGCAGGGAAACAAAGAAACTCGATATGGGGCTTATTATTTGCGATTCTCCTGCTACTGCCGTGGGTGTTTTCACAACGAACAAAGTCAAGGCGGCGCCGGTTCAAATCGGCATGGATAACATCAAGAAAGGGACAATCAGGGCTATTTTTGCAAACTCGGGGAATGCCAATGCCTGTACCGGACCCGAAGGTATTGAAGATGCAAGGGCTTTGATGAATGCTCTTTCTGAACGCCTTGATATCGGTCCTGAAGAGATATTGCCTATGTCAACAGGCGTAATAGGATTGAGGCTCCCTGTCGACAGAATGCTCGAAAAAATCGGCCTGCTTGCAGGATCCCTTGGTAGCGATCCTGAACCATTTGAAACTGCAATAATGACGACTGACACATTTCCCAAAATAGTATCCAAAAAATCCGGGGATGCAACGGTTCTGGGTTTTGCCAAAGGAGCGGGTATGATTGCCCCCAACATGGCTACAATGCTTTCGGTAATACTGACCGATGCCAAGATTAATATTGCCCAGCTGAAAAATATTGTAACTGAATCGACGGACAACAGTTTCAATGTAATAACAGTAGACGGCGACATGTCGACCAATGACACACTTGTTGCACTCTCATCGGGCAGAATTGAATCTTCAGTCGATGAGATAAAAGAGGTAATCAGGGAAGTGATAACTGAACTGGCTATGATGGTCGTCAGGGATGGAGAGGGCGCAACAAAACTTGTCAAAATCTGCATCAACGGCGCGGTTTCAAGGGGGAACGCAAAAACCGCGGCAATGGCCGTCGCCAATTCACTTCTCGTAAAAACAGCACTGTTCGGAGCTGATCCAAACTGGGGCAGAATCGTATGCGCCCTCGGTTACAGCGGTGCCGATGTCAACCCTGACAAGATTTCCATAAAGATCAACGGACTCGATGTTGTGGAGCAGGGAATCCAGTCAAAGTACTTTAATGAAAAGAAACTTCATCTCGCGCTCAGGGAAAAGGAAATCACCATAGAGATCAACCTGAATATCGGTAAAGGAACGTTCACAGCATGGACTACCGATATATCCTATGACTATGTTAAAATAAATGCGGATTACCGGACATAGCAGGATTGGAGTATAGAGGCTCAATACAGCGTGTCTGCTCCTGTAAGACCAGAGCGGACACAAAGGCAACAGTCTTCGGTCGCTCAGTGAAATTGTAAAGATCTGCCCTTAAATCACCTCATCCTGATTATTGTCAATGTCTTAAAAAACAGGTAATATTTATATTATCTTGTTCATGTTCAAATCAGTGAATATAGCTTGAAGGAAAATCGATAATGGCTAAACGACAGCCTGCTTACAGCCGATTTCTATGCAAGCGGCATGAAGTTTGCTGCGGTCAATAAACAGTATGGCCGGTAATTTATTACTCCATGCAGTGAGACCGATATCCTCAAATACTGTCACGGCAATTTTAGTACAACCCGGCGGAAATTGCCGGTTGAATCCTGAAAAGACAAAACACGGAGTCACGCTGAAGACGTGCTTTGCTAAATAACAGGGGAGTAACCAAAATGAACAATTTCAGCTACCTTAATCCTGTAAAGATAGCTTTCGGCAAAGGTTCAATATCAAAGCTTCCGGAACTTCTTCCCGAACGGAAGAAAATCATGATGCTTTATGGTGCAGGCTCGATAAAAAATAACGGCGTCTATGACAAGGTCATGGCAGGCCTGTCCAGCTGCAATTTCATTGAATTTGCAGGCATCGAGCCGAACCCCTTGTATGAAACCTGCATGAAAGCCGTTGAGGCTGCGAAGAAGAACGGGACGGAATTCATTCTTGCAGTCGGCGGCGGTTCAGTCCTCGATGCAGCAAAATTCATTGCTGCTGCCATTGAGTTTGCCGGTACAGACCCGTGGGATATACTTGCCAGCGATGCGCCGGTAAGATCAGCATTGCCGCTTGGTACAATACTGACCCTTCCGGCGACAGGCTCCGAAATGAACATGACGGCTGTAATTTCTAGGGCTTCGACATGTGAAAAGCTTCCATTCAGCAATCCTCTTGTATATCCCGTTTTTTCGATTCTGGACCCTGAAACCACATATTCGCTGTCCGTCAGACAAAGCGTCAACGGGGTAGTTGATGCCCTGGCTCACGTTACGGAACAATACATAACCAGCGGTTCCGGAACACCCCTGCAGGACCGCCTCTGCGAATCGATAATATCAACACTCATTGAAGAGGCTCCGAAGATTCTATCGGATCCGAAAGATTATGAGGCACGTGCGAACATAATGTGGTGCGCTACCAACGCCCTGAACGGATGGTGCAGCTGCGGTTGTGTCCAGGATTGGGCCACGCATATGATCGGACATGAGCTTACAGCCTTTTACGGGTTGGACCATGCTCAGTCTCTGGCTGTTGTGATGCCGGAACTGTGGCGGATCAACATGCATTCTAAAGAAAGTAAACTGGCACAGTTCGCCCGCCGGGTCTTTAACGTGAAGGAAAAGTCTGACTCCAGGGCCGCCAGGGCGGCCATTGCAAAGACCGAAGACTTTTTTCATTCACTCGGAATGAAGACGAAACTGTCTGACTATGGTATAAATGGCGAGGAAGCGGCCGGAAAGGTTTATGAACGCTTTATGGGCCGCGGTGATGTCGCCCTGGGGGAGGATGGCGACATCAATGCCGCTAAAGCTCGCGAGATACTCCTGAAATGCTGAGAATGCGCCGGGCTCAATTTCAACTTTTGTGATTATTTTTAAAACACCATAACCGCTGGAAATATTTTATACAAAGGGAGGAGTTTAATGGGTGATCTGAATCCCAAGATCAGAGCTGCAATGGCCATTGGACGGGAAATATGCATTACGGTTCCGACGATTTTCGCACGCATGATGTTTCCTGCCGAAAGAAAATTATTAGGAAACGCCAAATGGTGGCAGAAACCGGGCCTGGCTGTCCAGTATCAGATCGAGTTCAGGCCGGGCTGGGAATGGCAGAGGGACTGGACCGAATTCAACCGGAGCATGAGCAACGAGGACGGCAGCATTAAGTTCAACGGACCGTTCCCAAGGGTTAATGAATGGGTGGAACTGAGCAAAGAGATCGGGCTGGACTACCATTCCATGGAAATCAAGTGGCACGACGGCATATGCTATTTCAACACCAGGCTCACCGACTGGAAGACAGGGCCGGATTACGCCCGTCTGTTTGCCGAAGAAAACCGCAAGGCAGGCATCCCGTTCATATACTATTACTCTTCGGTATTCGACCACAGCCCCAGATTCGACGATATTCAGCCGCACCCTCATCAGACTGAATCATACATCGCACTGGGCGCTCAGCCTTTATATGAGGAACACCTTCTAGGGCAATACCGCGAGATCATGGAACAGTGCGATCCTGACGGCATATGGCTTGACTGGTACTGGCCGGATCGTTCAACCGAGATAAGCATTGACTTTTTCAGGGAAAATTACCCGGACAAGGCTCTGGCCTTCAACTTTGCGAGCTACTTCCCCAGCTCCTACAAAAGGCTCGACTTCACTGCAGGCGAGGCACATGACCTTACAGGGCCTTATATAAAGCTGCTCAAATCCGACAATAAATATCTGCCGGTCTGTTGCAGTGCATGGAAATGGTCTACTTTCTACCGCCGGTTCCAGTCCCATTCCTCGGAGATCATATCGCCGGCAGGTCGATGGTGGTCGGACCCGACACTTCGAAATGACCCTGATACGCTTTTGCGCATGAGCGCTATCGTCATGGCGAGCGGAATGAAACACTCCCTTGGAGTGACATCGCAAATGGATGGCAGCGTTTATCCGGATCAGGTAAAGCAGCTTCAAAGGCTCGGGGCATGGTACCTTCCAAGAAAAAGGCTCTTTAATGAATCTGTCCCCCTTCCGTACAGGGGAAGGGAACCCCGGGGTATAAAGGTCGACAACCCGAAATGCATGAAAATAATAGCCTGCCGGTACGAAGACGACATACTGATCCACCTCATCAACATGGAAGGAAGCACCCGGCCGGTCAAAGTCACTTTCAGGGAAGGCATCTGGAATAAAGTGCGCAGGATAACGACGGAGCCTTCAGGAAGGGAGCTTCCGGTTGAAAGGGTCTGGAAAGGGTTCAGGGTCACGGTCGGCGAAGAACTCGACCCGGTCGATACCATCCTCAGGGTCCGATAAGGAGAAGGAGATAGACATGATTATAAAGAAAATACCCCTTGGACCAGACTTTTATATTAACATTGACGATAATGACGTCTCCATTCTTAGAGGGCTTGCGGAGCGTATTGCTGAAATCGCTGCACTGCCTGTCCAGAAAGAAAAAAAGGAACTCTGGCGGGGCGTGAACGACCTTGAAAAAAAGACCACCATTCTCATCAAGCATGACGAGGTCCCGTGGACAGAGATGAACGTGAACGGAGAGCTTGACGTTAAATGCACCGACAGGTTCGCCCAGTCCATTGAAAATCAGATGCGGTGCATTCTATACCAGTGGGACCATATGCGCTGCGACATGGTTGTTGAGCCGAGGCTCCTCTCATGGCTTGCCGTCATCGATCTCGGGTTCGGCCTCAACGTGCAGGAAGAGCTGATCCCTCAGGGCGTGAACGTGGAAACAGGAGAAGCCGGGTTTGTAAGCTCACACCATTACACTCCGCAGATCAAGGATGAAAAGGATGTCGAAAAGATCGGAGATCCCCAGATTACATACAACAGGGAGGTCAGCGACGCACTGCACGAGGCGCGAAGCATATTCGTCGGAGACATCCTCGAACTAAGAAAATGCGGGCTGGACAACCCCGTTTTCGCCCTCTGGGATGATCTGGTAACGCTATGGGGTTCTCAGGAACTTCTGATAGACCTCATAGAACGGCCCGAGCTTGTACATATGGCGATCAAAAGGTATTCCGAGGCCTGCTCTAAACGACTGAGCATTTATGAAGACCTCGGCGTCCTTACATGGGACGAGACATTGCCCACGGGAGCCGGAGGATATGGATATACGAACAGTCTTCCAGGAAAGGATTTTGATCCGAATCATGTGAAGCTCAAAAATGTATGGGGCCATTGCACGGCCCAGCTTTTCGGCTCGGTCTCCCCAAAGATGCACGAGGAATTCGCGCTCAACTACGAACTGCCGCTAATGGAAAGGATGGGTCTGCAGTATTATGGCTGCTGCGAGTCCCTTCACGACAGAATAAAAATGCTGAGAAGGATCCCCAACCTCCGCAAGATATCCATGGGCCCGTGGGCAGACCTTGAAAAGGGAGTCAGGGAGGTAGGCAATGACTATGTGCTTTCTGTGAAGCCCAATCCCGCCATGTTCGCCGGTGTCTCATGGGAACCTGCCAGGTTCAGGAATTATCTGATCGATGTCTTTGAAAAGACAAAGGGCTGTTCGGTCGAGATAATTATGAAGGACATAAGTACTGTATGCAGAGAACATGTGCGCCTCTGGGAAACGGCTGAAGTAGCGATGGATGTAGCGGCAAAATACAGGTAGCAGCCTGATAATATTTGAGGAGGATGTATGTCCAAAGTTAAAATGAGCGGGCGGGATATCATAACGCTTTCTACTCTGTTTGTGATGACAACGCTGCTGTTTGCCGACCAGATGATAATGTCGGCCATACTCCCCGAGCTTTCAAAAGAGTACGGGGCGAGCGAGACCACGCTCGGGCTTATCGGGTCTGCATTCACCCTGACAGGCGCCTTTGTTAGCATCCTGTTCGGCTATATTTCGGACAAGGGCTCGCGCAAGGCCATGCTGGTCCTGGTCATCATGATCGGCGAGATCCCCTGCATAATGACCGGGATTCCCTTTTTCACACAGACAATCGGGGCATTCGCAGCTCTGAGGCTCCTTTCAGGCATAGGCCTGGGCGGCGTATATCCGGTTTCGTATTCCGTGCTTGCTGATTATTTCAGCGAGCAGCACCGTTCGACTGCAGCGGCATGGATGAATACTGCATGGTCTGTAGGCACCGTGCTGGGGGTCGTGCTGGCCGGCTACCTTACCAACAAATACGGCTGGAGGATATCCTTCATCCTTATAGGTGCACCAAACATCCCTATAGCGCTGTTCTTCGCCCTTTACGCAAAGGAACCTGCCAGGGGAAGGACTGAAGAAGCGCTGGAAGACCTCATTCAGAAGGGCCTTGTATACAGGCAGAAGATCAACTTGAAAGATTTTAATATAATCCTCAGAATAAGGACAAACGTCTACATCTTTCTTCAGGGAATACCGGGCACGATACCATGGGGAATCCTCACCTACTGGGCCATCACGTTTTTCCAGGTTTACAGGCATGTCAGCAAGGAAATGGCCACGACCATATTCCTTGTACTCGGAGTCGGCAGCACTCTGGGGGGTATATTCTTTGCCTATGTGGGCGAATGGCTCTACAAGAGGTCACCCAAATACATGCCTATGCTGTGCGGCATCGTCGTGCTACTCGGCATCATACCCACAGCTATACTTATCAACCTGCCGGTGGCCAATATAAAGCTCTACATGGTTTTGGGTTTCGTAACCGGCTTTCTCATTGCTGTAGCCACTGCGAACGTCCCGGCCATGATTATGAATGTCAACCGTCCGGAACACAGGGGAACGGTCTTTTCAGTGCTGAATATAACAGGCAACCTGGGCAACGGTGTGGGCCCGGCCATCGGAGGCCTGCTCATACCGTTCGGCTATCTTTTCGTGATGAATTTCGCAGTCTCCTGGTGGGTGCTCTGCGGCATACTTTTTCTGTTCGTTGCTAAATATATCGTGGGCGACAGGGAAATACTGCACAGATTGCTGGAAGAAAGGGCGGGCGAGATGAGCGGTGATGTAAAAAAAGATGCAAAGCCTGTTGTACCCTGAAAATTACGTTTTGCGGAGTTAAAGGAGACAGCAATGTCAATAAAACCGCTTGCTGAAAAAGCGCTTGAGCAGGGAAGGGGGATATTGAGACTGGCTCCGAACTGGGTTCCCCGCTCGTTCTGCATCCCCGGCAGAAGGATAAAACTTCACCCTGACGACTATTACGCACTTGGCGGACTGCGCGGCGGTATCGACGAACGATGGCTGTCTTCCACTATTTCCGCAGACAACGGACCTCTGACATCCCCGGACGAGGGCCAGAGCTTCGTGATATTTGAAGACGGGTCAAAAGAGTTCATCTTTCGTCTCAGGGACGCCATCGAGGAGACACATGAAGAGATAATCGGCACACGGCTATGGAAAAAAAACAGGGGATGGCCCGTCTATTCAAAATTCTTCGATAATCTCGGGCCGCTTCCTCACCACGTCCATCATGATGATACACATGCGGCTCGTGTGGGACAGCTCGGCAAACCGGAGGCCTATTACTTTTCTCCTCAAATGAACAATCATTTAGGCCGCTTTCCATATACCTTTTTCGGACTCAATCCAGGCACCACCAGGGAATCCGTCAAGGAATGCCTGATGAATTTTACGAAAGGCGACAACAGGATAACTTCACTCTCGAAGGCCTATCGCCTCTGGACCGGCACTGGCTGGGACGTGCCTGCAGGGATACTTCATGCGCCTGGAAGCCTGTGCACGTATGAACCGCAAAAGGCATCCGATGTCTTTGCAATGTACCAGTCTCTTACTGACAATCAGATCGTCTCCGAAGATCTTTTATGGAAGGATACGCCGGAGGAAAAGAAGGGCGATTATGAATATCTATTAGAAGTGCTCGACTGGAAAGCCAACCTCGATCCATACTTTGAGAAGAAACACTTCATGCCTCCTGTTCTAGCGGGGGATCTGCGGCAAATGAAGGAAGACGGCTATTGCGAAAAATGGATCTGCTATAGATCCGATGCCTTCAGTGCCAAGGAATTGACCGTGATGCCGGGAAGGAAGGTGATAATAAGAGACAATGCGGCCTATGGCATGATTATGGTGCAGGGCCACGGTAACATGGGTATCTGGAACATCGAAACCCCGGTGCTCATCCGATATGGCCAGCATACCTATGATGAATATTTCGTCAGCGAGCGTGCAGCAAAGGAAGGAGTCATTATAGAGAATCTTTCCCGGAGCGATCCGATTGTCATGCTCAAACATTTTGCCGGAGGTAATCCGGATCTGCCCATAAAACTTTTGGCATCCTAGAGTGATTGCTTCAAAATAATTATTACAGGCAGCATTGGAACTATCAAAAATTTCCTGTCTTCTGAAAGTCAATAAGCTTTCACTGATTACGTCGACAAGAACAGATAAGATATTGATATAAAGAACCAGACATATGGATATGAGATACCTATTTGGCCGATAATATATATTATGTTAAATATTAAATATACCGGTCTCTACGGTTAAAGAGTCACTTCCCTTTTTGAAATATTTATAATCGATAATAATAAAATTATGAGGGGCTTTTTTTAGGTTGTCTCCGGTTGCGAATAAACCGGAGAAGAAATAATTTTAAAAAATATTTTATTTAATCTTATCTGAAAAGTTATTGTTCAATATATGGATTCTTGCCGGACATATTCTTCCTGTGATTTTTACTTAAAAATGATAAATTGCCCCTTCGGCCTTAAAACTGGATGATGAATCATAAAGGGCTTCCAAAAATCTTCGCGTATAGGCCAAATTAAAGCCATGTTGTTTTTATATTATTGATATCAATATGTTATGACGTCATTTATTAAATATTTAATTCATTTCCTGAATAACTTAGGCATGGGCCAATTTCAGCGCCCTGCCGGCTGCATCAATTGCCCTGGAGATTTCGTCTTCACCGTGTGCCGTGCTTACGAACATGGCCTCATAAGGTGAAGGTGCAAGATAAACACCTTCATTCAATAATGCATGGAAGAATTTTGTATACGCTTTTGCATCGCTGGCCATGACATTCTCGAAGCCGTTCACATCATTATCATTAAAAAATACGGAGGCCATAGATCCGATCCGGTTAATGGCAACAGATTTTCCGGACCTTGCAGCCTCGTATTCGATGGCGTCAAGGAACCTGCCCATGGATTTTTCAATCACAGAATATGGATTTGTATTTTTAAGTATTTTCAGAGTTGCCAGTCCGGCCGCCATGGCAAGCGGATTTCCCGAAAGGGTGCCCGCCTGGTAAACAGGGCCCAGCGGTGCGAGCATATCCATGATGTCCGCCCTGCCCCCGAAAGCTCCAACAGGGAGGCCGCCTCCTATGATTTTTCCAAGACAGGTCAGGTCAGGCTTGATTCCGATCTCATCCTGATAACCCCCGAACCTGAACCTGAAACCGGTTATGACTTCATCAAAAATGAGCAGACTTCCGGCTTTTAATGTTTCCTCTCTCAATGTTTCCAGAAATCCCGGCCCAGGCAGCACTACGCCCATATTCCCGGCTACCGGCTCGACAATAACCGCCGCCACCTGGTCGCCCATTGCAGCCATGAAAGCCCTGAACCCGTCGATATCGTTATAATCGATCACAGCAGTCGTAGAGGCGATACCTTCGGGTATTCCGGCGGTATCGGCTATTCCCAGAGTCAACGCGCCTGAACCTGCCTTTACCAGAAGGCTGTCCACATGGCCGTGATAACATCCCTCGAATTTAACGGTGATATTCCTGCCCGTGAAAGCCCGGGCAAGGCGGATCGCACTCATTGTAGCCTCGGTGCCGGAATTTACGAAGCGCACTTTCTGTATTGAGGAGAAGGCACCGCATACGGTCTCGGCCATAATAACCTCAAGCTCGGTGGGTGCCCCATAGCTCATGCCGGTAGCCGCCTGTTTCCGGACCGCCTCCACGACTTCCTCATGGCAGTGACCCAGGATCATAGGCCCCCATGAAAGGACGAAATCGATGTATTTTTTACCTTCAGCATCAGTTATGTATGCACCTTTCGCCGAGGAAATGAACCGCGGTGTACCGCCCACTTTCCTGAATGCGCGAACAGGCGAGTCAACCCCGCCCGGAATAACCTTGTTGGCCTTTTCAAAGAGTTCTATATTCGTCATTTGAATTCTCCCTGTCAGATTCATCTTTGCTTTTCATTAATGGAATTTCAAGGGAAAACGTGAATATCAGATAATCTGTCTTCAATAATAAATTTATTGTTGTCGCTTGATTTTGTCTGTTCCCTTCTGTTTCATAATTTACCGTCAAGCGCCTGCCTGACTTTGGAAGCCAGCTCCAGTAAGGAGAACGGCTTCTGAATGAAGCACACCCCTTCATCAAGAACGCCGTGATGGGCTATGATGTCGGCCGTATATCCCGACATGAACAGGCTCTTTATATGAGGATAAAGAGACGACAGCCTCATGACAAGGTCAGAACCGTTCATCTCGGGCATGACCACGTCGGTCATGACCAGATGGATAACATCGCTGTCATGCCCCTTGGCCAGGCTGATGGCATCTCCCGGACCGGATGCGGCCAAAACAGTATAACCCAGGCGGATAAGCATTATCCTGGTCATATTAAGGATGGCCGGCTCGTCTTCCACGAGCAGGATGGTTTCATGACCGCCCATTGGCTTTTTGGACGAATCTTCTGACTGTGGCTGCTTGACCCGGCTCTCATACCGCGGCAGGTAGATCGAAAATGTCGTGCCCTGTCCAGGTTCGCTGTATACATCGATAAAGCCATTGTTCTGATTTACGATTCCGTATACGGTGGCCAGACCCAAACCGGTACCCTTCCCTACTTCCTTGGTGGTAAAAAATGGCTCGAAGACATTAGCCAGTGTTTCCCTGTCCATGCCGCAGCCGTTGTCGATGACGGTCATCCGTACATATTCACCGGGCATAAAGTCAGGGTGAGCCAGGCAGTAATCCCTGTCAAAGACATTTGTGCCCGTTTCAATGGTTATCCTGCCGACACCAGCAATGGCATCGCGGGCATTGACGCACAGATTGGCCAATATCTGGTCGATCTGGGACGGGTCCACCCTGACCGGCCATACCCCTGCCCCAGGCAGCCATGCAAGGTCAATGTCTTCTCCGATAAGTTTCCGCAGCATATTGAGCATGCCTTCAACTGTTTCGTTCAGGTCGAGCACTATGGGGGAAACGGTCTGCTTGCGTGCAAACGCCAGCAGCTGCCTCGTAAGCTCGGCGGAGCGTTCCGCTGCCATCCGGATTTCCTGGAGATCGGCATGATGGGGCTGAGCCGGGTCGATCTTCATAAGGGCCAGCTCTGCATGCCCGAGAATAACGGCCAGCATGTTGTTGAAGTCGTGTGCCACGCCTCCTGCCAGCCTTCCCACAGACTCCATCTTCTGGGCCTGCTGTAGTTGGGCAACCAGCTTGACCTTTTCTTCCTCGGCCCGCTTCCGGTCGGTAACATTCCTTCCTTCGCCCAGGATGGACACCGGCCTGCCGCTTTTTTCGTCCCTTATGATGCTGAACTTGCTTTCAGCCCACACAGTCGAACCGTCCTTGCAGGAATACTCGAGGTCCAATAAACGGATTGGATTATAGCCCGGATCCGCAATCACTTTTGGTATCTCGTTAAGGAACAACTCAGATACCAGTTTAAGAGACTCGGGTGTGACCTGTCGCTCCAGCGGCATTTCCATTATCTCCTTTACAGTAAAACCGCGAAGCTTTTCCCCCGAGGGGCTGTGGTAGGTCATCTTGAGGTTCATATCCATCATAAAAACAGTATCAGTTGTATGCTCAGACAGCAGGCGGTATCGCGACTCGCTTTCCAGGAGCGCCTCCTCCGCCTGTTTGCGCCCGGTTATGTCCGTATTGAAGCCATACCAGGTTATGCTGCCGTCATCCATTCTCTCAGGCGTCGATTGGCCCAGCAGCCATTTGACCGGCTGGCCGGGAATCTGTACCCGATATTCACATTCCCAGATGCTCAGATGTCCGGCCGAGAATTCAATGGTACTGATTACTTTATCCAGATCCTCGGGCAGTATTACCCTGGTTATTGGAGAAAAGTCCCCGCTTACATCTTCAGGGGAACATCCGAAAATATCCCTGATGCCCTGAGTACTGAATGGAACGTAATAAGTTCCATCGGGCCTTTTCGTAAACTTGTAAATCATCCCGGGCACCCAGGAAATCATTTTACCGAACTGGTTTTCGCTCTCCCTCAGCGCCTCCTCCGCCTTTTTGCGCTCGGTTATGTCCTCCGATATCCCGAGCAGGAACTCGGGTTCTCCGTTCGCATCCAGCAGCGGAACCTTCTTCGTGTGAAGTATCCGCACCCCCTTATTGAGCGTCTGAACATTCTCTTCCGGAATATCCAGAACCTTCTTGCCGTTTAAAACCTCCCTGTCCTTTTCATTAAAGTGATCCGCCTGTTCTTTCGGAAAGAAATCATAATCGCTCTTTCCAATCATATCTATTCTGGAATAACCGAGCAGATCCTCTCCCGCCCTGTTGAACTGCAGATACCGGAGGTATCTTGCGTCCTTTAGAAAAATCATATCCGGGATATTCTCCACTATCGAGTCCAGGAACGCATTCGCCCTGCGCAGTTGTTCTTCCGCCAATTTGCGGTCTGTAATGTTATTGATGATACCTGTCGCACTCTTCAATTTACCGGATTCATAAATGTGACTGACGTTGAAAAGGCCCCAAAAACTGTTTCCGTTTTTTGTCCTGATGCAGAACTCGACCGTAGGTTCTATTTTTTCTCCGGCTTTAATCTTTTCAATGCGCGAATGTAAAAGCTTCTGACTCTCTTCTGTGAGAAAGTTGATAAAATCTATTCCAAGCAGTTCGTCTCTTGTGTATCCGGTGTATTCACAGAGAATATCGTTAACGCTCGTTAACCGGTTTGTCTCGTAATCGAGTTCGTAAATCCCGGCCGGCGCATATCTGACAAGTTCGCGGTACTTCTCTTCGCTCTCCCGCAGAGCCTGCTCCACACGCTTACGCTCAGTAATGTCAATGATAACTCCGAACCTGACACTGCGTCCTTTGTATTCCATCTTTCGTCCGCGCAACTCCATTGGAAACCTTGTCCCATCCTTCCTTAGCCCGATAGATTCGTAAGGTCCGGAGCTGTCCATGTCTGTCTGATTTTTCGCAAACTCCAGGGCTTCAGGGGCAATTGTCACGGACATCATATCTTTGCCGAGCGTTTCTTCCGGCTCATACCCGAACATTTTAAAATACTGGCTGTTCGCATTGATGAGGACACCTTCCTCATGAATGACAACTGCCTCAAACGCGGCTTCTGATAAAAGACGAAACCGTTCTTCGCTCTTATGCAGGGCCTCCTCGGCCTGTTTTCGCTCGTTCATTTCTATTCCGAGTTTGTTTAGCTGAGCCTGAGATGAACTGTGCAATTTATAGGTTTCACCCCAGACACCGAAGATCGGGAAAAAATAGCTTAAAAACACTATCAGATGGGCTGTGTCCCAGTGTGAATCGTAGAAATTCCGTGCGTCAAACACATAGATGTGAGCCAGAACCCGGAAGATAATGAAGGCGACGATGCTCCAGAGAAGCGGGCTGCGGTGTTGCTGTTTAAAGTAGACATTCGAGTATAATAAAAAAGCGATAAAGTATAATAACGCCAGAGAAAGTTCTGTAATCTTCTTCGTAATCGAACCCAGTTGAACAAAATGTGGAAGAAACGGGGAATTGAAAATCATTAATGCTGCGACGACCGCAAAAATAAGGCCTAAAATATTATATACAACAGCATCCGGTATCCTTTTAACCTGAACGATTTCCTTTTTCCCGTAAACAAGGGCGAAGAAGAACGATGCCAACAGGACTAGGTGTCCGGTCAGCCAGGTCGTGGAAATAGCCAGTTTAAAGGTGGGGATAGTTTCAGGCCAGGTCCTGCTGAAAGAGAATATTGCATGGACAAATTCTTCTGTACCTATCAGGACGAATCCGATTGAAATAATCAGAAAGAACAGGCGGCCTGTTGTAAAGAAATGAAGCAGGACCATTATCCCTGCCGTTATGGCGAGCAGGGATGATGCAAATTCAAAAAAGGCGTGTACATCGCTGCTGCTCTGCCAGAGCGATGAATCAACTACAGGATAAAACAGTAAAGGCAGTATAAATATGGCGATAAAGGGCAGATAATTTGTTGTTCTTTTCATGGCATATCCCATCATTGCTCTGGCCTACCCGCCTTTCCGAATGCCCGGGCAATAAGTAGCCGGTTCCCGGGTAAGATCGGATACCGGACATTCATCTTTGTCCCTGTTTTTCATCGAAGTACTTTCCTCAGGGTTTCCATCAGGCTGTTTATGCGGTAAGGCTTCTGGATAAAACCGGAAATCCCTTTACCCAGGAAGCGCTGTACAACATCCTGCTCGTTGTAACCGCTGCTCATGATTACCGGTATACCGGGTTCCATAAGGCGCAATTCACGGAATGTCTGCTCTCCATCCATATGCGGCATGGTAAGGTCGAGGATGATACACCGTATTTTATCCTTGTTGGCTGAAAACACTTCAAGGGCCTCTTTCCCGTTGGAAGCGGTCAGGACATCAAAGCCCATGCGTTCAAGCAGAATCCTTCCTAGAATCCTTATGGGCTCTTCGTCATCAACCAGCAAGACAGTGCCGCTGCTTTTCCAGTATTTTTCTTCCGTTTGCTCCCCGGATATTGATTCGGGCAGGGTATCGGTCATGGGAAACAGCACTTTGAATGTGGTGCCTTTGCCGGGTTCGCTGTAAATCTTCATGGCGCCCTTGTGGCCGCGGACGATTCCCTGCACCGCTGACAGGCCAAGCCCCCTGCCCGTAAATTTGGTCGAGAAAAACGGGTCGAATATCCTTGCAATTGTTTCCCTGTCCATTCCGCAGCCGGTATCCGCTACTTCAAGGTATACATAATACCCCTCTTCGAGGTCTTTTGTCAGCTGCGCCTCCTGGAGGTATTTCCTGTCGCATTCGATAAGACCTGTCGCAATGTAGATCACCCCGTTATTTTCCTCTCCTATGGCCTCGGATGCATTTATAATGAGGTTCATGATAATCTGCTGAATCTGGGAAACATCGGCCTCTATCGAAGGCAGCTCCTTTGCCAGCCTGAAGTTCAAAATGGTCTTCTTGGATATGGAGACCTCAAGCATGCGGCTCATTTCTTCCACGACCTCCGAAAGGTCAACCGGCCTGATTACAAAGCGCCCCTTCCCCGAGTATGCAAGCATCTGCCTGCAGAGGCCGGCCGCCCTCAGCGAGGCTTTGTTTATGGCCTCGAGCCTGGGCCTTGAGGGAGCGGATTCGGACATGTCCATCAGCGCAAGCTCTGCATTGCCGAGAATGGCCGTCAGAATATTGTTGAAATCATGCGCGATGCCGCCTGCAAGTACACCCAGGCTTTCAAGCCTCTGCGTCTGTTGAAGTCCCTCTTCGATCTTTCTGCGCTCTTCCTCCTGATGTATTCTCCCGGTGATGTCATAAAGGACGCCTGTCCAGAGCACGTCTCCGTTTTCAACCTGTCTCAGGATGGACTCAAAATGAACCCATATGGTCTTGCCTTCGATATTAAGTCTGCCCTCCCATAAAAACGGTGCCAGCCTGACATTTGCCTCTTCATTTTTTCTTGTGAATTCTGCTTTGTCTTCGCTATGGACCAGATCCAAAATTATGCCGGGATTAGCCTTGAAAACCTCCTGGTCGATGCCCAGAATGTCGCAGAAATTTTTGTTTACCATCTCAATTAAATAGGGCGCCGTCCTGGAGCTGTTCCATGCGTCGTTTTCCCATTTCTCGGGCGGAAAAACCCTGAGCCTGTATATCCCGGCAGGCTGGGTGTTTACAAGGTCGATATACAGCTCACGCTCCCGTTCAAGCAATTCCTCGGTCTGTTTGCGGTCGGTTATGTCACGGTTGCTGGCCCGCCTGCCGATATTGACCGACTCTGCATTATATATCGGTTTGCAGTGGTGTTCCATCCACTTGATTGAACCGTCTTTATGTATGATCCTGATCTCAATTTCGCTTATCCGATCGGACCTGTGATTATCCTTCACATGACCGGCCATTTTTTCCTGGTCGTAAGGATGGACCATGTCGATCAGCAATGCGGGATTTTGAATGAGCTCTTCCGGGGTATAACCGGTTATCCGTTCACAAGACGGCGAAGTATAGACAAAGCGGTTATCGTTATCAATCCAGTAATCCCAGTCTTGTGTAAAATCAGCCAGCAGGTGGAACTTTGTTTCCGATTCCCGCAGGACCGACTCCGTCCGCTCGCGTTCCTTGATGTTCTGTTTGAGTATATTAGCTTTGTACTGTGACCAGATAACACCCATAACAAGCATTGATGCAATCAGGACGATGACAATTATTATGCCTGTCATGACAAGCCTTCTGTACAGCGGTTTATAAATTTCCGACTTGTCCTCTTTCGCTATTATTATCCAGGGGGTGCCTGAGATTGACTTTGAAGCCGCTATTACTGGAACACCGCGGTAATCAATACCTTCTGTAACTTCTTTGATCTCTCTCAACGCCATGGCCGCCGGCAGTCTGGGTTCATCAAGGGGTTTTTCAAACCTGAGTGCCGTCCCTTTTATATGCCTGAGTTCATTAAGATAAAAAACATTATTGCCTTTCATTTCAACAAGCAGGCTCTCGGCGGTCCTGCTCGTTGTAGGCCAGGACTGTATCAGGGGGTATAAAAAAGTGTAAGGGTCAATTTCAAACAGCATGGCTGCAACCGGGGTGCCGCCGCCGTCTGACAATTTTGAATACGGGTTGTAAACAGGCGCTACAAGGTCGATGACGATTTTTCCTGAATCATTGAAGTGAAGGTCCGATATGGTTGGCTTTCCTGAATTTAATGTGTCAGTAATGATGTTCCTTATAGACTTGTCGGCCGTATCGGGTTTTGAAGGAACCGAGATGCGGGGTTTGAAATTCAGGTCATATAGAATGAGAGCCTTATAGTTATTGCTTTTCTGCATGACTGTCATCCAGTCGAGCATTTCCTCCTGGGCCTGAGTGGAGTATGGATTCGACAGATAAGACTTTACGGCATCGGCTATTGATTTAGAGCTGGATATTAAATTTGCATCTCCCAGCCTTTCTTTGCGCCAGTTCAAAATCTGCTGCACCTTGAGCTCGGAAATAGCCTTCAAATCCTGATTCAGCCTGTGGGCCTCATCATCCCTCAGCCCTACCATATAAAGCCAGCCGGTAATACTAATACCGATTACGAGCAGGACGAATATTGTAGTAAGGATATATCTGAATTTCTTATCTGATTTTTCCTTTGAGTTTTTATTATTTTCCATTTTTCCTTTGTTCCTTTCCCTGGCTCTCGCCTTCAGATTCATGCGATCTGTTGCAGTTGTATCTCTTTACCATCGGGCATTCATCTTTTTTCTTCGTCACCAGACTTGCTGCCGGTGATAACTTTTTTCAACGCCTCCGCCAAGGTGCTGAGGTGGTATGGCTTCTGGATAAAGCCCGACATGCCTTTGCCCAAAAAGCGGTTGACAACATCCTGTTCATTATAGCCGCTGCTCATGATTATCGGTATATCCGGCCTTATAAACCGCATTTTCCTGAATGTCTCATCGCCGTCCATATGCGGCATCGTAAGGTCAAGGATGATACAGGCTATCTGATTTTTGTACTTGCGGAAAATTTCAACGGCCTCAATCCCGTTGGCGGCAGAAAACACGCTGAATCCCATTCTTTCGAGCATGGTCCTGCCGAGCGTCCTTATCGGTTCCTCATCATCAACAAGCAGGATCGTGTCACTCCCTTTGAAAATTTCCTCTTCCTTTTTCTGGGCTGCCGCTCTCAGGGATGAATCTTCAACGACCGAGTACCTGGCTGCCGGGAACAGCACCTTGAATGTGGTGCCATGGCCCGGCTCGCTGTAAACCTTCATGAAGCCTTTATGGCCGCGTACTATCCCGTGCACCGCAGCCAGGCCCAGTCCCCGGCCCGTGAATTTTGTAGAGAAAAACGGGTCGAAAATCTTTGACAATGTGGCCTTGTCCATTCCGCATCCGGTGTCCGTGATCTCAAGAAACACGTAGTCGCCTTCCTTTAAGTCGGTTTCCGCTTGGGCATCATTCAGATATTCCCTGCCGCATTCCATTAGACCTGTCGTAATATTGATCGTCCCTCCCTTCTCGCCTGTCGATTCTGAGGCATTGATGATCAGGTTCATGATGACCTGATGGATCTGCAGAAGATCAGCTTCTATCGGGGAAGGCCCTTTTGAAGCCTGTAATCCAGTCGGACCTTTCCGCTCACTGACACCTCGATCATGTGCCTCATCTCCTCGATCACTTCAGTCAGGTCTATTATCTGGATAATAAAGCGGCCCTTGCCCGAATAAGCGAGCATCTGTTTGCATATCTCCGAGGCCCTGATTGATGCTGCATTAATCTCTTCAAACCTGGGACGGGCGGGCGAATCATCGGGAATATTCATAAGCCCCAACTCGGAATTTCCAAGTATGGCCATAAGTATGTTGTTGAAGTCATGCGCTATTCCGCCCGCAAGAATGCCAAGGCTTTCGAATTTCTGAGACTGGTTCAGCCTTATTTCAAGATTCCGTCTTTCGTCCTCGGCCTTTTTCCGTTCGGAAATATCGCGCACAATAGCCATTACTGTTTTCTTTCCAGCCAGAACCGTAAATTTGAGGTTTACTTCCACCCAGAATATTCTTCCGGATGCATCTTTAGCCTTCCATTCAAACAGTTGAGGACCCTCCAGAAGAGCTGCGCGTATTTTTTTTACGGCTTCCTCATGCGAGTAAGGCGGCTGCCCTTCGCTTATTGCTTCTATATCAAGCCCTAATGCCTCCTCACGGGTGATGGAATACATCTCGCAGACTTTTTTGTTGGCATCCAGGATCCTTCCGCTATCAGGGTCATGCAGGAAAATTGCGTCGTTCGCCGCATCGAAGATAGTGCGGTAGTTTTCTTCCGAGATTTTCAGGGCCTCTTCCGATAACTTCCGCTCTGTGATGTCGGTATTGAATCCGTACCAGATAACGCTGCCATCAGGTAATTTTTCAGGTGTTGAATGGCCCAGCATCCATCTGATCGTTTTTCCCGGGATCTGCACCCGGTATTCGCAGAGGAAGGTGGTCAGGCGCTCGGCCGAATATTCAATAGAGCCGATCACTTTATCCAAGTCCTCGGGCAGTATCACTCTGGCTATGGGAGAAAAATCATCACGCACATCTTGCGGTGAGCAGCCAAAAATATCCCTGATGGCTTCTGTAGTGAACGGTACGCAGTAGGTACCGTCAGTTTTCTTCATAAACTCATAGATCATACCCGGGACATGGGAGGATAACTTCCTGTACCGTTCATCACGATCCTGCAATTCCCTCTCCGCCCGCTTGCGATCAGTTATGTCAATAATATGCGTGATCAGATAAAGCGGTTTGTTTTCCTTGTCGCACAGCAGAACGGAAGAAAGTTCGGCCCAGACAATCTGTCCATTTTTGCCGATATACCGTTTTTCCAAGCGGATGGCAGGGATTTTTCCAGAAAAAAGGCTGTCGATAGCTTCTTTGTTCGAAACGATGTCGTCGGGGTGTGTGATGTCAGCAAAGTTTATGTTTTGAAGCTCTTCACGTGTATAGCCCAGCATGTCGCACATGGCCTGATTGACCCTTGCTAGACTTCCATCGGGCCTTGTCAGGGATTTCCCGATGCTGGCGTTTTCGAATGACATCCTGAAAAGCTCTTCACTTTCAAAAAGTGTTCTGTTGGCTTTCTCAAGTGCTGCGGTCCTTTCGGCAACCAGCATTTCGAGATTCCTGCTGTAGTTTTCAAGCGAGTCAGCCATATCGTTAAATGACACGGACAGCTCTTTCAGTTCCTTTGTACCGCCTTTAAGCTCAACCCTTACTTTTTTTTCTCCGCCTGCAAGCATTCTGGCCGCATTGACAAGGTACCGGACATGCCTGATGATAGAAACTCCAGTGATAAGCCATACTAATGCAAAAGCAATCGCTATTGACAAACCGAGCCACATAAACCCTTCGACCATTTCCTTGCGGGTGCTGGCGTATATCTGTTCCAAAGACAGGCCAATTCCGACATATAATCCGTCATCGCTTCCGGGTACATATGTGAATGTGTAAAGCCTTTTCACGCCGTCTGACCCGACGACCTCCAGATATTCCCCCTGCCTTTTGCCTGCCTTCCTGAATTCCATCATGCCTTTACTCGGTTTGCCGATGATATTCCTGTTGTCAGGGTTGCTGACGATAATGGTGCCGTTTCTGTCAATCAGGTTGACCAAACAGCCTTCGGGGAGAATTACCTTTTTGAACATGGCACTTATGACATCAAGATCAAGTGTGGCATAAACCGAAGCAGACCGCTTTTCGCCAGGCTTTCCTTTGATCGGAAAGCCGAACGTTATTCCCGGCTTTCCCGTTATCCTGCCGACCTGATAATCGCCCACCGCAAAATCCCTTGAAGCCTGCAACCTCTTAAACCATTGGCGGTCATTGGCATATACAGCCATGCCAGTCGGGACAGAGCTCGTAACGACAAGGCCCTCCGGGCTGCATATGCCTATCATCAGATAATCCGGTGTTGTTTTCTTGATATTTTGAAGCAGTTCGGTTTCAATCTGAAGATCCTGAACCATGAACGGATTCGAATATGCGAGTGATGTAAGCAGCTGCCTGCATCCCTCTACAACACTGGCAGAGTTTGAGGCGCAAAGGCTTCCTGTCTTGATCCCGTCTTTTTTGATGTTTGAAATATTTTCATCCCTGTCATTCAGGATATGGATAAACATGAGCAGAGTTACCGGTATCATGGCTATGACAACGAGCAGCATGAAGCGAAAACGCAAACCCGACAGCCAGGATCTCATCCTTTTCCCCCTTCCCGAAGAACAGTTCCTCATGGCATCGCAGTTTTGACGTTCCTGTGGCTCATTAACAATTATAATATTAATACTGACAGTAATAAGGTCAATGTCTGGGAAAAATAATTTTTATGGTTATGGCGGTGCAGCCAAACTGATTTTTCCCGGAATCCCTTTTTCCGGTATTTAAAAATATTGCATTGATGATTTTTTGAATTCTTGTTTGCTCCAGTAGATTTCATAATCCGTCAGGCCGGTCTTCTCAGAGATCTCTTTTATCATCTTCAGCAGGTCTTTTTTTGTTTTAGCGTGAATCATGGTGAAGATATTATACCTGCCGAAATCCGGTCGTTCATAGCAATGCGTTATGACGTCAAAACCGGCAAGCTCTATTCCAGCCTCTCCCGCCCTGGCTTCTTCAACCGCCCAGGTCACCAAAGCATTAGCCGAGATCCCTGCCTTCTGATGCCTGAGGATCGCCTTGAAATCCCGGATGATGCCGGCTTCCTTAAGCCTTTTCAATCGGACAAGAAGTTCTTCCTGCGGGATTTCAAGCTCATTGGCCCAGAGGGCAAAAGGTTCTTCACAGATAGGCAGATTACCCTGAGCAAGCCTTAATATGTCTTTATCGATCTTATCGAGAGCATTCATAAACAGAGATGAAGCCACAGAATGCCTGAGCTTTCAATAGAAAGGTTCAATTATTGAGAAGTCAGGAAACAGGAGTCAGGAGACAGGAGATAGAAATAAAATCAAAACCACTTGGCTGATCAGGCTGCCGCAGTTGAGGGCAGCCTGTAATTACGCATTCCCCATGCGACATCCATTATGTTCATCCTTCTTTTGCAGGCCCTTTGCTCTTCCTGTCTTCATCTTTCCTGTCCAACTGACAGGCGCTGCTCATTCAGGTCTGTATGCCGAACCGGGGCAGGATGAACAGCTGCAGGATAAACCATGCAGCTGTTACGCCTATAAAAATAAGGGTCTCGGTCATTTCGGCATACCCCTATCAATCATTGCCGCAAGGTGCTCTTTGGGCCTTAAGCCCAGCATTGTTTCCCTGACTTCGCCTTTCTCAATAAGCATCAGCATGGGGATGCTCCTGACGGAATATTCCTGGGCTGTCTTCGGATTCTCATCGACATTGACTTTAACTATGTTTACTTTCCCCATGTAATCCTTGGCGAGATCTTCAAGAACAGGCGCTATTGCCCTGCACGGACCGCACCACGGCGCCCAGAAATCAACAAGCGATGGGATTTCCGATTTCCTGACAAATGAATCGAAGTTGCTGTCTGTTGCGTGTTTTACCAGGCTTTCTGCTTCCATAACAATTTCTCCTTCCGAGTTCTTTTCATTTTTTATAATATCGCCGTTTCAATATTACAATGAATACACCGCCAGACCTTTAAATGTCATTGATTCGGGTCAACGAAATCATTCGATTAGCGATTGCGTCTTGACCTTATGCATATATGTGCATATTCCCAATATATGACAGTTGATCAGGCAAAAATCAAATCGGAGATATTAAAGGCCCTGGCTCATCCCATTCGAATAATCCTTGTAGATGCCCTCAGGCAGAGGGATATGTGCGTTTGCGATCTGAACACCCTGGTTGATGTTGACCAGTCAAGCGTTTCACGGCATCTTGCACAGCTCAAAAGGGCGGGCATCGTAAGTGAAAGACGTGAAGGGATGAGAGTCATGCATCACCTTCAAACGCCCTGCATACTGGATGCGATAGGATGCGCTGAAAATGTCCTCATGGACAGGCACAGAAAACAGGAATCAATCATGAAAAATAAGATGGATTGAATATGAAAAAGATACAGGTTCTGGGTACCGGCTGCCCCAAATGCCAGATGCTTAAGAAAAATACGTTATCGGCTGTCAAAGAGCTCGGCATCGAGGCCGAAATTTTAAAGGTAACCGATATCAAGGAAATCATGGGTTTCGGTGTCATGTCTACTCCCGTCTTTACGGTCGACGGTAAAGTGATGAGTTCAGGAAATGCATTGAAAACGAATTAAATAAGAAAACTGATAGGGGAAACAAGGTGAATAAATGAAAACACCTTTTCTTTCAAAACTGTTAATACTGGCAGCCTCTTTCCGCACCGGTGCGGCACAGCAAAATAATATGACCGCAGATCCATTGTATACTGTTTCCACACAACAGGCAGATGTCCGACCTGTCTCAAAATGGAAGAGTACACGGATGAGGCATTGAAGGCCTAAAGTCCGTTGTTATCTCGGAGGTAAAGAACTGAAAGGAAATAAAATGGAAGAACCCCGACAGGATATGGATTAAAGTGCGCGACAAAAATGACTACCCGGCTTATATCAGACAGGAAACCGGCGATTTCATGAAAGGCGGCAAGTGAACACCCTGGATTTATGGACAGCACTCTGGCTGGGTATTCTTACCTCGGTAAGCCACTGTCCTCTTGCTATGAATATTGCATCCATATCATATACGGATAAGGTTGTATCATCCCAGATAAGGGTCTTCATATCAGGAATTGCATATACCCTGGGCCTGATTTTCACCTATGCGGTGATCGGAGGGCTGTTAAGATCAGGGCTGTCATCCGTGCCGGATATCGCCAAATTTCTGCAAAAATACATGAATGCCGTTTTAGGATTCATTTTGTTTATAACAGGCATAATCCTGCTCGGGTTCATAGGTTTCAATATGCCCGGGTCCGATACCGGAAGGTTTATAAAACTGGCAGGTACAGGCGCGGTGTCAGGACCTTTTTTTCATGGCTTCATTTTCTCGCTGGCCTTCTGCCCGGTTTCAGCCGCGCTCTTTTTCGGCAGCCTCATTACGGTCGTGCTGGCTGCCCGCTCTCCCTTGGTGTTCCCGACCCTGTACGGCCTGGGAACCGGCGCTCCGGTAATATTTTTTGCGTTTCTTATTTTATTCGGGATAAAATCCATAAGCGTCTTTTTCAAAGGCATCACACAGTTTGAAAAATGGGCCAGGTATGCGACAGGTTCGATCTTCGTTCTGGTCGGTGGCTATTATGCCCTGATGTACACAATCAAGATAATTTAAAAGGGGAGATCATTCATGAGCGAGCACATTTCAAAGAGGCTTTCGTTTCTTGACCGTTATCTGACAATATGGATTTTCGTCGCCATGGCACTGGGCGTCGGCATGGGTTATATATACCCCGGTGTAAGCGTTTTCTGGAACCGTTTCAATGTTGGCACAACCAACCTGCCGCTGGCCATCGGTCTTATCCTCATGATGTATCCGCCTCTGGCCAAGGTGCGCTATGAGGAGATGGGCCAGGTATTCAGGAATTTTAGGGTGCTCGGTCTTTCACTTGCTCAGAACTGGATTATTGGACCGGTCCTGATGTTCGCCCTGGCCGTCATCTTCCTGCACGACAAACCGGAGTACATGATAGGCCTCATCATGATCGGCCTTGCCCGCTGCATCGCAATGGTCATTGTCTGGAATGACCTTGCTCATGGCGACAGCGAATACTGCGCCGGGCTAGTAGCCTTCAATTCGATCTTCCAGGTGCTGTTTTTCTCGGTCTATGCCTATATCTTCATAACGGTTCTGCCGACATTCTTCGGACTTAAAGGAGTTGCGGTCAGCATAACCATAGCCCAGATTGCAAAAAGCGTATTTATCTATCTCGGCATTCCGTTCATTGCAGGCGTGATTACCAGGTTCACACTGATTCATATCAAAGACAGGAAATGGTATCATGAAAAGTTCATACCTAAAATCAGCCCGGTAACGCTCATTGCACTGCTGTTTACAATTGTCGTGATGTTTTCGTACAAGGGTCAGTATATAATCAGCCTGCCGCTTGATGTTCTGAGAATTGCAATCCCTCTGCTGATATATTTTGTCCTGATGTTTTTCATATCATTCTTCATGAGCGGAAAGGTTCATGCAACTTACGGCCAGGCCACGACACTCAGCTTCACAGCAGCGTCCAACAATTTCGAGCTGGCCATCGCCGTGGCCATAGCAACCTTCGGAATCAGCCATGGAGCGGCGTTTGCGGCCGTTATCGGGCCTCTTGTCGAAGTGCCTGTAATGATAGGCCTTGTGGTGGTAGCCTTGAAGCTTGGTAAAAAATATTTCCCGGGAGCTGTGAGTGGCTGAACAGTATAAAAACCTGATTTGCCCCGGATGTGAACAGGCCGGTAATGTTTCCAAAGAAACCGGCCGCAATTTGAAACTGCATGTCTTAGGAGGAATTCATATATAATAAATGCCACGGCGGAGCCTACCCCAGTACAAAACTTAATAAAGTCCTCAAACCGGGTCTTATTGCCGTTTTCATCGGGGTTATTTCAGCAGGAATTCTTGCTGCCGGTTATATTTTCAATATGATCTTTTAATCAAATATTTTTATTTTTTATGCCATCTTTTCTTTGACTTCCATTATCATCTTGTGCTAGCCAAGCCACATTATGGATAACGAAGACAGTACCGGTAATAGATGCATGTGAGTTGCACCCCAGGCATGGGAAATCCTTGTCCCGGGGTGGGGAAGGATGACCGTGCCGGCCCGAAAGCAAGCCTGGTAAAGAGTCAATCCAAAAAAAATAACATATGGGTGGCTTGCCATGATGAAAGGATACCAGCTCAGTGAATGTAAAATTACAAACGGTGAGACAACAAGAGATTGCCGTATTCAGGTATTTATCAATCCTGACCCCGAGGAAAAACGTTATCTTATAGATGAACTCAAGGTTGATGAACACACACTCAATTCCGCACTCGATCCTGATGAAATCTCCCGTCTCGAATTTGAACCGAACCACCTTGCTGTAATCTTTAAAATGCCCAAGAGCTATTCCGGAAATGACCAGCTGCTGTTCAGGGTGGCCTCAACCGGCGCGTTCCTGTTCGAGGACAGGCTGGTAATAGTTGTTTCAGAAGATGTCTCGCTTTTCGAAGGCAAGCAGTTCATGAAGGTCACTTCACTCAGGAGCCTTTTCTTGAAAATATTGAACAGGAGCGCATATCACTTCATGGAGCACCTCAAAATAATAAACATGCTGACGGATGAGATCGAAGACAAAATAAACGAATCCATGGAGAACAAATATCTCATCAACCTGTTCACACTGGAAAAAAGCCTTGTCTATTATCTCAATGCAATTCATTCCAATACGGTTGTTATCGAAAAAATCAAAAACTCATCCTCAAAAATAGGGTTTGTGACTGAGGAAGCCGAATTCCTGGATGACATACTGGTTGAAAACAACCAGTGCTTCAGACAGGCCGAAATCTACTCGAACATTCTCGCAGGCCTCATGGATGCCAGGGTTTCCATAGTAAGCAATAACCTCAACATCCTGATGAAAACGCTCACCCTTATCACTATCGGCATAATGATTCCTACACTTGTTGTCAGCATTTTCTCAATGAACGTAAAAATGCCCATCCCCCACGACCATCCTTTGGCCTTCTGGTTTATCATGGCAACGGCAATAGTCTCTGTGGGGATTGTGATATCCTACTTCAAATTCAGGAGATTGTGACAGGTCATGAATAGTGGAAGTTTCATGCTTTATTAATGGAAACAGTTTCTCCCTGATTTGCAGACCGACTGCTTAACATGTGAATACTTTCCATTATTACATGAGGTTGTTTATTTGACTTTGCTGGCACAGTGATTGCTGGTAAATCTAATAAATCCCAGACAGTTCGGAGATCGATATGAAAAGGTTTGTTATAATATTTTTTCCGGCCATGTTTTTATTAATATCGGGCTGTTCCTCGACGGAATCCACCAAGACCATCAATGACCCTATAATCTACGCGGAGAATCAAACCATTGCTCAAACAGCAGGAGAACAGGAACCGTCAATCGATGTAAGATATAACGAGGTCAGGCAGAAGGCCTCCCATAACGCCTATCAGCGTGATGAGAGCATACTTGACCAGCTCATTTACCACAGGGTGCGAACCATAGAATATGATCTTCACACCAATTATGGAGAGCCTGTGTTAAAGCTCCAGGCGGCGCCTGACGGCGACTGGCTTGTCTACCACCATGTAGCCGATATGCATACAAACTTCAAACTCTTCTCCCAGGCGCTCTCCCAGCTTAAAGGCTTTCATGAGGCAATACCGGACCACGAGGTCGTAACCGTTTTTTTTGATATAACCTTTGACGCAAAGCACACGCCAAAGGATTTTGACGCCCTTATCACCTCTTACATACCGAAGGAATGGATACTTACCCCGGCAGATCTTATGCTCAGGTGCCCTGAGGCATCAACGCTCAAGGAATCCGTCAATATGTGCGGATGGCCTTATCTTGATGAACTTCGGGGTAAATTCATATTCGTCCCTACAGAAGGTTCATATGCAGGCGAAAACAGGAAAGATGCCCAAAATATGATTTGTTTCGTGACCGGCGGGTTTGATGATGCGGACTCCGTCTTCTTCAATATGGAGTACAAGGAGAACGATCCCGAACCCGCAAGGGTCTATAACGCCGGATATGTAAGCCGCGTCTACTATGCGGACAGTGCAGAGATGTTTGCCGATGCGGAAAACCAGAAGGCGAACCTGATAGCCATCAACGAGATAAATTACATCAAGTATCCCTGGAGCAACACCTTTAATGCAGCGGGATATCCCTTCGAATGCATCGACAACCCTGAAAGGATACCTGCTGGGTATGCCGAAAAGTCGGATACAATAGGAATGATATCCGATTCCCGGGGACTCGGCATCTGTTTTTCGGATTCATTCACCTATCTTTACGAAGAAGCCCCTGATGAAGACTCAAGCTGGTCCTGCATAATTTCAGTGCCTGACAGCTTCACGCATTCGGGCGCAAATGCATTTATCATGGCGAGAGAAAGCTCTTCTCCATATTCTCCTTATTTCGCAATTATCAGGCCTTCATCGCTGCTTCCGCTATCCGTTCTTATACGCACCGGGGGATACAGGCTGCCCAGACTTGTTCCGGGCTTTGAAGCAACCCCTTCAGGCATCCCCTGGCATGATGCGCCATTTGTCCGCCTTGACATATCGAACGGATGCAGGACATTTTCCGCATCAGGTTCTTTTGACGGCAGGACCTGGACTGAAATTGCATCATACACATTCAGCAAACCGCTCAATATGCATGGAATAGGCACATCATCCGATTTGCCGGGAGAGTTCAAGTCGCTGTTTGTCGGCATTAAAAAGACAACATCGTCGGGAGCAAAGATATACAGCTCATCTGATTTCATACTGAGTAATATCGGTGAAGTGAATAAATCGCAAATATTTGACGGGGTCTTCCCCAAATAACCTGGTTCAGCCTTAGATGTGTTTATTCCAAAATATATAGTGCGAAAAAAGGGACAGCCGGATGGATGGCTATCCCTTTTTTAAAAATCTCAGACGTCCCACTTGCCCTGTGAACGCAGCTTTTCAACTATCTCTTTCGCTTTTTTCTTGAGCTCCATATAATCCGTTTTTGCCACCCTGTTTAAAGGCATTTCACCCTGGTTGATCACTTCCACATGGGACGGTCTTGAATATGACGCTATGTCATCGCATGCCTTTAAAACATCATCTGGAGTTATTGCGCTCGCACTGTCGATATTTTCGGCAAACACCATGATCCCCTCGCTGAAGATATTATGCTCAACTCCGATCACGGCTATTGCGCCTACCCTTCCCTTAAGCCTGCCTGAAATATGGCTTTCAATGTCATCCGGGAAGACCTGGTATCCTTTTGGTTTTATGACAAGTTTCGACCGGCCGGCAAAATGCAGGCCGTCGGCATCATAATAGCCGAGGTCTCCGGTATAGCAGACTCTATCTTTTGAAACTGTCTTACGTGTGTTTTCCTCATCTCCGAGATAGCCAAGGAATATCTGGGGTCCGGAGAAGCATATCTCACCGACTTCGCCTTTGGCTTTTTCCTTTCCGGCCTCACCGTCCGCCTGCATCGGTTCCCGGATCGATATCGGGCATAAAGGCATGTCAAATCCTATTCCTTTTACAAGGTCGTCCACACCCGCATTTACATCGGTATACGTGCAGAAGCCCGCTGTCTCGGTAAGGCCGAGTCCGGTTCCTATACGGGAGGCCATCTTTGACATCTTTTCGAGGAATTCACGGGTGACCGCCTGACCGCCGTATATTGCAAACTTGAGTGATGAGAGATCATACTTGCTGTAGTCGGGAAGTCTCCACTCCATGTTAAAGAGCGCAGGTATCTGGCCCAAGTTATTTATCTTGTGCTCCTGCACCGCCTCAAGGCTTTTGACCGGGTCAAAAATATGGAGGATTATACTTACCCCCCCGCCGAATATGGTCGTTGCAAGCTGCTCCGTTATGCACCCGACATGGGACGGCGGGAGGTTGATGAGCATTTTGTCGCCTTCCTGAAGTTCAAAGGATATGGCAAGGCCTATATTCTGAATCAGTATGTTTTCATGGCAGAGAAGAGCAGGTTTCGGTGACCCGGTTGACCCTGTAGTGAAAATTATAAGGCATGCATCTCTGTTACTGACAAGCTTTCTTGCCTTCTTGACTCTTCCTAAAATAAGACTTTTTATATAAACCGCTTTTATGTCTTTCACAAATTCAGTAATGCCTACAGCCCCCTCCATTATCATGTCCTGTTCCTTCTGGAACTGGACCCAGTGCCTGATAAAGGGCGAGTTCTTCATGACTTCTGCAATCATAGGCCTGAAATCGGCAATGGGCGTCTTGCCCAGGAAAAAATAGGCCTTGGGTTTCATCTTGTCCATGCAGTACTGGATTTCTTTCGCCTTCAGCCTGAGGTCGAGCGGCGCTACAATCGCCCCTATGCGGTAGCAGGCATAGATCAAATAAACGTGCTCTTTTAACAATGGCAGGGAAGTGGCGACAATATCCCCCTTCCTTATACCTATTGACAGAAGTTTTGCAGCAAAAGCAGATACCGATGTGTTAAACTGCTTCCACGTTATTTTTTCACCGGTGTTATGTTCAATGATCGCAATATCACCAGGTTTGCTCTTTGCATGTTTTTCAACATAGTCCGCCTGGTTTGACAGAAGCTTGCGGTATTGCTCGTGATAGAGTTCGGGATTCTTCTTTGCCATGTTATCCTCCGAATAAATTTAATTGCGCCCGGAAATGTCAGACGATCACCAGACACCGGGGGAATAATTATTAGTATAAAGAGGTATTTCTGTCCATACTGAATCGCACGGGATTTTTATATTCTTCCGGATAATGCATGTGCGCTTCCGGCATATAAACATCCGGCTTTACTTATTTTCCCGGGTGCTGTTAAACGGTATCAGTGAGAACAAAAAGATATCACGCTGAAACTGCAGATTCAGTCATGTTCATATTAAACAGTGAACATATTTTCGAGAACCTTATACAGATCGAGATGAAGTTTGATTGCAATCTTGACAGGCAACGGCTCAGAAGGTCGCTTGAACTTATCCTTGTCAAATATCCGATAGCCGGCTGCAGGTTTGTCGAGGATAAAAAGAAACCATATTTTGAAACACTGCCCGAGGTTCAGGAAATTCTCAGGACAGGCTCTGCTGAAGAATATCATGCCTTCATCAATGAACCGGTATACCCTGAAACCGGACCACTGATTCATGCTTTCCTTGATGAAGCGCCTGATGGCGATCGTTTTGCGATAAAGGCATCTCATGTCTTTTGCGATGTGGGTGGCCTAAAAGAACTGACCGCAGCTGTTGCCGGAATCTACCGCAGGCTTGAATCTGACAGGAGTTACGTCCCTGCTGAGGTTGACGGCTCACGCGGCTTTGACCAGGTTTTCAGGCAGCTTCCCCTGCTGGCATATCCCAAAATATTTTTGAACTGCCTAATTGAAATGAAGAATCTTATCGTGCCCAGGTTCACACACACCCTGCCATTAAAAGAAGTCCCTTTAAGACCGTTTGAATTCATAAGAAAGAATATCCCGGCCGAACGAGTGTCGGGTATATTATCATACGGGAAAAAACATGACGCGACCCTTAACGATGTCTTTCTGGCAGCTTTTAATAAGGCCCTTTTAAGATTCCAGATACTAAAACCCGGATGCTCAGTAAGGACAGCCTTTACGGTTGACCACAGGATATGGTCTCTGAAGGGGTCTGCTGAAAACATATGCAGTCTCAGCGGTTTTGAATTAATAAAAATTGACACGCCTTTTAACGGCAATCTTGAAGAGACGGTGGCAGTTATAAACGGAATAATCAGAAAACGTAAGAGCAACTTCTTCGGACTAAATCAGGCTTTAGGGGTTATGTTATTTTCTTCAATCCCTTATGCCTGGACAAAATTAATATGGTCAAAATTGGTGCCTTATGGAATAAGATCAGGTAATACACCGAGTCAGATTTCAAACTACAGTTCGATTGATGAAGAAAAACTCACTTTCGACAGGGCGCCGGTCAAAGCCTGGATCCTCACTCCTATTGCCATGACACCGGGATTCAGTCCGGCATTTTCAAGCTACAGGGGAGAAATAACCGTTTCGGCAGGGGTACCCATGATTCCAGCGGAAAAGGCAAAAATAGGATTGTTTCTTGATTTGTTTATCGAGGAACTTCCATAACAGATAAAAATGGGGAGTAAAACATGAATGAATTTCTCAGTTTCGGTGTCGACATAAACTTATGGCTTCAGAAGTTCAGCCCCACGCTTGATCTGCCTTTCAAGGCCATAACATTCTGCGGAGAAGAACTGTTTTTTCTGATTTTCCTGCCCTTGATCTACTGGAGCATCAGCAGATCGGCGGGTGCAAGGCTGCTTATCCTTTTCCTTTTTTCCGCATGGATTAATTCCTTTGCCAAGGTCATTGCCGGTGATAAACGCCCCTACCAGTATGACAGCAGGGTCAGGGCAATACAGCAGGCAGGAGGCGGAGGATTTCCAAGCGGCCATACACAGGGTTCGGTTGTAGTCTGGGGTTATTTCGCGACGGCAATGAAAAAGAAGTGGCTCTGGATATTTGCAGTCATAATGATGATCCTTGTACCTCTTTCCAGGCTCTACCTGGGCGTTCACGACCTGCCTGACCTTATCGGCGGTTATATTACAGGATTTGTCCTGCTTGTCTTGTATGTATGGCTTGAACCCATTGCAGAGAGATGGCTTTATGGGAAAAGCCTTGCTTTTCTGCTGGCAACGGCGATCATAATCCCGGTAGTAATGATTGCCGTTTCACCGGGACTCGATCAGGACTGCATCACGGCCGCATCAACCCTGATGGGCATGTCTGTTGGTTTTGTCCTTGAAAGAAAATTCGTAGGCTTCAGCTCTGACGGCACGGTACCAATGAGGGTGCTGCGCTATATCCTCGGCATTGCCGTGATAATCGGCCTGTGGATCGGCTTGAAGATGGCTTTCAAAGGCCTTGAGCCTGCTCTGGCGTTCAGATTTGCGAGATATCTGCTGATAGGATTGTGGGGATCATTTGCCGCACCCTGGGTCTTCGTAAAGCTCAAGCTTGCCGATGCCGAACCGGGCGGGATTTAAAAGTCAAGAGACAGCAGGACAGTCTTGGAATAGTTTTCTGAAATTTCTTTCACAGAACAGGCAGTCCGAGCAGGGCCGAGGCCTTGAGGCCCGCCTGTCTTATTATTTCACCGTATTCATCGTAACAAGGCATTATGAGCCTGTCCAGGCCGGAAATGCCGATTGAGCAAACAGCCTGTCCCTTGTGATTGAGGACAGGAGAGGCGAAACATATGACGCCGGATTTATATTCTTCATTGTCAACAGCCAGCCTTGTATTTCTTATGCCGGAAAGGGCTTCGTAAAGGGCCGGTCTTGAGATGAGTGATTTCGGGGTATATCTTTTCATGGGCGCTTTCCTGACGATTTCATCAATTGATTTTTTTTCCATGAATGCGAGTATCGCCCTGCCGAGTGCGGTCTGCGTTGCAGATTCGCGCGTGCCAATGGATATGCTTATGGTAATTGCATCCTTTGGCTGCTCGACTGCGATGAAAACGACTTCTCCCCTGTCAAGGATCGCCAGGTGCGTGTTCTGATTCGTATGCAGGCAGATATCTTTCATGATCGGCCTTAAAAACTCTTCGAGATGCAGGTTATCCGAAAAAGACCCTGCAAGCTCCAGCACCTTGAACCCGAGTGAATACCGTTTCGTATCGTTGTCCTGATAGATGAACCCGGCCTTGACCATTGTCTTGAGAAGCCTGAAAACACTGGAACGGTCCATCTTGAAATTTGTGGCAATATCATTAAGAGTCATCGGTGAACCTGCTTTTGAAAGGATGGTCAGTATATTAAGCCCTCTTTCAAGTGATTGAATTGTCCCGTCGTTCATCAACTTAAGAGGTATAGGTTTTGAAAATTATTGTCAATCAGATGGATTTATATTTAACAAATTATTGCCATTATCTGAAAGAGGCATGATATGATGGTCAGAATTTATAACCGGAGGGTTTATGAAAGCATTGATCATGGGTGGCGGTATGTCAGGGCTTGCAACGGCAATCAACCTGCTTGATGCAGGTATTGAATGCGAAATTATAGAAGCGGACGAGATATTCGGAGGACGGGCCAATTCGTGGCTTGATGATGACGGGGACATGATTGACAACGCACTTCATGTTTTCTTTCCCTATTACGTCAACCTTATAAACTTCTTTAAAAAAATGGGCATAGAAAAAAACATCACCTGGAAAGGCACGGATTTTTTCTTTGCCCAGGATGGCGGAAACCAGCCGGTGCTTCATTTCGAAAACTATCCTGCGCCCTTGCACACTGCCGTCGCATACTGGAATCTGATCAAAAGTTTCAAGGGCATCCCAAAATGGAAAATGCTTGCAAGTCTGCCGGCAATGGCCTATTCCGTGGGCGCTTCAAAAAAGGAAATGGACGAATTCGACAACCAGTCCTGGTCGGAATGGACTTCCCGGCGCGGACCGAGGGGCTCTTTCAAGCCAATGAGCCCTGCTATACACGGACTTACTTTTACACCGGAATATGCGATATCGGCCAAGGTAATGGTAAACTGGTTTAAAAAGGTTTCAGCGTCAGCAGAAACGTCCCGGGTGGGATTTGCAAACGGCGGTCTCGGCGAAATCTGGGTCGGGAGCTGTCTTGACTATATAAAATCCAAAGGCGGCCGCTTTGAAACAGGCAAGTCTGTTACTTCGATAAATATCGAAAACGGCAGGATAAAAAATGTGATGGTAAACGGCAAGGACGAACAAACCGCGGACATCTATGTTTCAGCAATGAGCCCTTATTCCCTCAGGAGGGTTATCCCGAAGGAATCTTTCAGATTCAAGTATTTCCAGGACCTGGCCTATTTCGAGGAATCTCCGTCGCTATCCATTCAGTTGTGGTTCGACAAGAAGCTTACTGATGTCGATGTGACATTCTTCTCGATAGACTGCATATTCAACACCTACGCGGATCTCGCTAATGTCCTGCCTCATATATTCAAGGGCGGCAGCATGTTCGAGATGGTCATAGCCCCTGCCGACGCCGTTCGTTTTCTTCCGGACGAGGTGATTTGCGAAAAGGCGGTTGAGGACATCAGGAGGCTTTTTCCGGCCGCACGCGATGCCAAGGTCAAAAAGTTCAGGGTAGTAAGAAAAAGGCAGGGCGTTTACCGGCCTCTGCCCGGTATGGAAAAACACCGGCCTTACCAGCGCACGCCCTACCCCAATCTTTATCTAACAGGAGATTATACAAAAACACACGTAAGCTCGGGCGGCATGGAGGCGGCCATCTGGACTGCCAACCATTGTTCGGAGCTGATCATTATGGACAAGCTCAACAAACGTCTTGAGCTCAATGTCGAATTCGCCCCCTCCAGAGGCCTGACCCCTTTTCTCCGGCCGTCGATATATGCAGGTGCTCTGATGGCTGTATGGGCAGGAGTAAAAATTTTAAAAAGGCTGTTTATCAGATGAAACATCTTAGCAGTGCCTTTATAATCATCCTGATGATGGCCGCCTGCCTTCAGTCGGCAGTCAAGACAGGCCCCTGGAAAAAGGTCAGGGAATCCGAGGGAATCACAGGCTGGGCCAGGACAAACTCAAGGTGCAGTGTCGATGAAGTCAGGGCCGAGGGGATAATTGACGCCCCGGTTCCTGTCGTCGAGGCAATTTTAAGGGATGTCCCTGCACAGAAAAAATTCATGTTCCTATGCGATGAAGCCCGGAAGATTGAACTGCCGGAATACGCCAACACCCCCGACAGTTTCAGCACATACTTTGAACAGGGGCTCCCCTGGCCATTGTCTGACCGTTACGGTCTCGGAAGGATCAACTTCATGATTGAAAGCGTCACCGGCAGAATCATTGTCCGCGGGATTGCAATAAAGGCGGACTACAAACTCCCGAAAACAGGCATGGTGGAAATGCCCGTCGGAGATGTCAGATGGACGCTCAAACCCCAGGGCGGGGAAAAAACCCTTCTTACATACCAGCTTCTGGCAGACCCGGGCGGCAATCTCCCGTCCTCCGTTGTAAGCATGCTTGTAAAAAATCTCGGGGTAACAACTCTCAAAAACATCAGGAAGCTTTCAAAGCTCTCACCATACAAAGACGCAGAGACCATACTGACAACTACACCTTATCCGGGAGATTAGTTCAGGCAGACATTCTCTTTGGGAATGGATTGGATATTTATTTGCCGGATACCGGTTTGTTTACCATGACGTCCGGTGCAATTTTACTCAGGATCATGGGGCAGAATTACCCACTTGAATGCAGCCCGGATACAGTTAAGGCAATTCCATTAGCAATATCATTAACATGTAGAATGGTATTATTCTTGCTTTAATATTTAAAACCCCATGCTCTATGGAGGGATAATGGGCACAAACATATATATGCCGCATCCTGTTCAGATCGCGAGGACACTCCCCCAAATTAAAGACCACAGGCTCTTCCAGCTTGCACATACGGACGGTTCCTCATGGGAAAAGTTCGGACACCAGCCCGGCCAGTTCATCGAGGTCTCCATCTTCGGCAAAGGCGAGGCGCCGATCAGCATTTCCTCACCTCCCACACGCCCCGACTCTCTTGAAATATGCGTGCGCAGGACAGGAACTCTTACCGATGCGCTTTTCGAATTGGGCAAAGGCTCAGCGCTGTCAGTACGCGGCCCGTACGGACGGGGTTTTCCTGTCGACACATTCAAGGGGCATAATCTCCTGCTGGTGGCCGGAGGTCTCGGGCTTGCCCCGCTTCGATCCCTGCTGCTTTACGTTCTTGACAGGCGCGGCGACTTCAAAGACGTCATCCTGATGTATGGCACCAACAACCCGGACAACGTATTATTCAAGTATGAACTTCTGAGCTTTTTCGACCGTGACGATCTCCGCTATCTTTACAGCGTGGACCGCGACGAGGAAGGGATATGGAGACAGTATGTCGGTGTGGTGACGGGCCTTTTCGATCACACACCTCTCTCTCCGTCTGACACCTATGCCGTGCTGTGCGGGCCGCCGATCATGTACCGTTTTGTCCTTCAAAAACTCCTGAGCCTCGGTTTCAGCAAAGAACGCATATACATGTCGCTTGAGCGCATGATGAAATGTGGTGTGGGTAAATGCGGCCACTGTGCAATAGGAGGCACATACTGCTGCATGGACGGTCCGGTTTTCCCTTACCCCGAGATCGAGCACATAAAGGAGGCCATCTGATGCGCAGGACCTTGAGCGTTTGTCCCTATTGCGGTTGCGGGTGCAATTTTTATCTTGTCAGTGAAGGTAACCGTGTAACAGGAGTGGAGCCCTGCCCTGATAATCCCATCAATAAAGGCATGCTGTGCGCAAAAGGCTGGAACGGCTACGACTTTGTTAACGCCCCTGAAAGGCTCAAGCTGCCCCTTGTCAGGGTGGACGGAGAGCTTAAGGAGACATCGTGGGATGAGGCGCTGTCCCTGGTTGCCGGAAGGCTACTGGATATTTCAGCACATTCGGGCCCGGAGGCGCTCGGCTTCCTCTGCTCGGCCAAGGTGACCAACGAAGAGAACTATCTTCTGATGAAGCTTGCCAGGGCGGTATTCAAGACCAACAACGTCGATCATTGCGCCAGGCTCTGACACAGCGCAACAGTGGCCGGTCTGGCCGCTACATTCGGTTCCGGCGCCATGACAAACTCGATCAATGAATTCGAGGAGGCCGACCTTATCCTTGTAACCGGAAGCAATACGACATCACAGCACCCGTTAATCGGTTCACGTATATTGAATGCAAAGGAAAACGGGGCCAGTCTTATCGTCATCGACCCCATCACGATCCCGCTCGCGGAATACGCCGACGTGCACCTGTGCCAGAACATAGGAACGGACGTCACAGTTTTTAACGGGATGATGAACATCATTATTGCAGAAGGTCTTTATGACAGGGAATTCGTTGAGACTCGCACCGAGGGTTTTGACGACCTTAAGGAGGTTGTCTGCCGGTATACGCCGAAGGTTGTGAAGGCCATAGCAGGCATTCCGATACATGATCTTGAAAAAGCTGCACGCATGTATGCTGCGGCCGACAAGGCCATGATAGCCTATGCAATGGGCATAACACAGCACACCACCGGTACGGACAACGTCAAGTCAATTGCAAACCTGGCAATGCTCACCGGCCATCTCGGCAGGCCCGGTACAGGTGTGAACCCCCTCCGGGGACAGAACAACGTTCAGGGGGCCTGTGACATGGGAGGGCTGCCTAATGTTTTTTCCGGCTACCAGCCTGTTACCAATGACGATGCGCGCAAGAAATTTGAAACGGCCTGGGGAGTTGATCTGAACGCCACTCCCGGCATTACCATGACCGAAATGATGGCGGCCGCACATAAAGGGGACCTCAAGGCCATGTACATCATGGGAGAAAATCCCATACTGAGCGACCCGGACAGCACGCATGTGGAACAGTCGCTTTCCAACCTGGACTTTCTGGTCGTTCAGGATATATTTCTGACTGAAACGGCACGGCTGGCCGATGTCGTGCTTCCGGCCGCATCTTTTGCAGAAAAGACCGGCACATATACCAACACCGAACGCCGCGTCCAGGTTGCTTACAAAGCAGTTGAACCGCCGGGAGAGGCGCGTACGGATTTTGAAATCATCTGCGGAGTAGCACGCAGTGCAGGTTTCAACATGGAATATGCCTCACCCGAGGATATTCTCGCCGAAATCAACAAACTGACCCCGTCATATACCGGGATTACATTCGGCAGGCTTTCCCGATGCCACGGCCTGCAGTGGCCCTGCCCCAATCCCGAGCACCCGGGAACACCCGTCCTGCACAAGGACAAGTTCACCCGCGGCCTCGGACTCTTTCTTCCCTGCGGTTTCAAACCCCTGGCCGAATCCCCGGATGAAGAATATGATTTTCTCCTCACCACGGGACGCATCTATTATCAGTACCACACAGGAACGATGACGCGAAGGTCGAATCTTCTTGAGAGGGAGGCGTCTCATGCCCTTGTCCTTATCAATCCCGATGATGCCTCCCGTCTCGCCATCGGGAACAGAGACCTTGTGGAGATTTCCAGCCGGCGTGGCACGATAACGGCAAGTGCCGAGATCACGAAACGCGTACCCCGCAAGGTCCTCTTCACAACTTTCCATTTCCATGAATCCCCGGTGAATGTCCTCACAAGCCCGGCCGTTGACCCGGTTTCGAAGATTCCTGAATATAAGGGCTGTGCAGTCAAAATCAGGAGGATATCATGAAACGGCTTGCCAAAACCGACCTGCCTGGCGTGCTAAAGGAATGGACCAGAAACTACAAAGTTGTCTGTCCGGGCGTCAAGCCTCAGGGAGACATTATTTTCGACACCTTTGATGAAAAGACTTTTACCGTTGACTACGGAAAGCCTCCCCTGCCCCCTAAATCATTTTTCCTGCCTCAAAGCGAGGTAATCTTCGAAATCAATGACGGGCGCTATGAGGAAAGGAACCTTGTTGAAAAAACTCTCATATTCGGAATACGCGCATGCGACATGACGGGTCTCATCCAGTCCAGGAGCTTCATGACAAGGGATAACACGGACCCTTACTATCAGACCCGTATCGACGCCGTCATTACGGTTGTTATTGCCTGCCCCGGACCGCAGAACGCGACATGCTTCTGTACGACCACCAGGAGCGGCCCCGTATCTGCAGGCGGCTTTGACCTGCAGTTCTATGATTCAGGCGGGAGTTTTCTGGTGGAGATTGGCAGCGATACCGGCGCCGGTCTTGTACAATCACCGGTGTTTGCCGATATGGAAGAAAAAGAAGCCTTGGAGCTGGTTGCGAATTTCCGGAACAACGCTGCCGGAGCAATCCCGGTAGTAAATGATATTAGCGACACCATGGCGGAATTATCAGCCGGGACCGATTGCACCAAGGTATGGGATAAACTGGGCAACAAGTGCATAATATGCGGCGGATGCGCCTTCGTGTGCCCCACATGCACATGCTTCAACGTATATGACCAGGCACAGGACCCGTCAAACGGAGTACGGATCAAAGCCTGGGACGCATGCCTGTATAACGGGTTCACGCGTGAGGCATCCGGACACAACCCCCGCCCGACGCAGTCATCACGCCTTCAGCGAAGGCATGAACACAAGCTGCTTTACTTTAATGCCACAGATGTCGATGGCGCATTATGCGGCTGCGTGGGCTGCGGCCGCTGCTCGGATTACTGCCCTGTGCATATCGGAACGCTGGAAGTAGCTCTGGCTATCGTTAAGTCCCGGAATGACAATACCGGAGGGAAAAATGAGTGAGAAAAAGAACAGTATCCTGATTGTCGATGACGATCTGGATTATGGCGAGGCATTGAAAATCGTTCTGGAGAACCAGGGCTACCGCATCAGGCACGCATTGAACATCCGCGACGGCCGAGCCTTTATCGAAGAAGAGCGTCCCGACCTGATCATCCTGGATGTCATGATGGAAAAGATGACTGATGGATTCAATTTCTGTTCGGATCTCAAGAATGACAGGACCTGCAATACCATTCCCATTCTCATGGTAACCGCAGTAACGGACAAGACCGGCTTTAAATTCTCTCCGGAAACGGACGGTGAATACCTGCAGGCTGACGATTATGTAAAGAAGCCCGTCCCTGTATCCGAACTGGTCTTACGTATAAAAAAACTTATTGATAAATCCGATTAGCTAAAAAATTTAAGACCGGGTTGAAAAGCATGGCAAGGCATGAAGACATATGCCTGTCTTTGCCTTTCAGCCATGCCGGTGATTTCTCGAAACGCTCAATTGCCGGTCGGCGGGAATCCGGCTGAATGCCTGACCGTCTGAGAAAATAAACTTTTATTTGCATTCGGCTTGTTGACCAGAGATTTAAAAGATAGTGCCCGTTCGAATGCCATGCGTATAAATTCCCCACATGGGGTACAATTCCCCATAAACATGCCTTTTACCTGAAAGGGCCAATCATATATGCCACAATTTCAGCAAGTTCTGAAATGGTATCAATCTTGCTTTCTTAACTTTAATAGATCCGGTGACAATGATTGTCCTGCTAGAGGGCTAATAATAAAAGAATTTCAGGAGGATTCACATGATAAAAGGAAAAATATTGATTGTGGATGATGATGAAGATTACAGTGAATCGCTTAAACTCATGCTTGAATCCCGAGGCTACAGGGTTGAGCAGGCATATAACATAAGAGAAGGAAAGGCTTCCATCCTCAATGAAAAACCCCAGCTGATCATACTCGATGTCATGATGGAAAAAATGACCGACGGCTTTGACCTTTGCCGGGAATTAAAGGCAAACCCTGCATTATGCCCGATACCCATACTCATGCTTACTGCGATTACAGACAAAACCGGAATTAAATATTCCTTAGAGGAAGACAGCGAATATCTGCCGGCGGATGATTATATTTCAAAGCCGATTTCCTTTTCCGACCTTATCTACAAGGCGGAAAGGCTGCTCAATGCGGCAGCCGCAAAGGCTTAGGACAAAAGCTCAAAGGCTCCCGCATTTCCCGATGCGTGCGAAGACAAGTCTCTTAACAAATCGGTTTGACAAACAGCACGGGTTGCCCCGTGATCAAGGACAACCCGAGGTTCCCAAATGGTGCAGACTATTTATTCTTGCAAATTGATTTTGTATTCCCGGAATGATATTCTATAAAGACATGCTCTTAAAAAAACCCTTCAGTCTTCGAACTTGGCTGTTTATTGTGTTTTTAATCGCCACCAGCCTTACCGGTTTAATTACTTCTGCAGTCGGCATCAGGATAATCAACTCGAACACGAACGACCTGCTCAAAAGGGAGATCAAGCAGAATATAAGTACTGCTAGACTGATATATGAATACCAGCTCGAAAAGCTCTCGACTCAACTGCAGATTTTATCCTTGAAATTTCCTTTGCAGAAAGCCTTTTCAGACAAAAATATCGACTTGCATGAAGCGCTCGGGACAATGTTGAAGGACGGGATAAGAACCTCTGAGAACATGCCGGGTCTGGACATGCTTTCCGTAACCGACACTTCAGGAAAGGTTCTCTACAGCGCTTCAAATCCCGGAGCCCAAGGAAACAGCCTGCGCTGGGATCCTGTTGCAAAAAGATGCCTTGATAACGGCAGTCCTGTTTCCGGAACAATCCTGATGTCCTTTGAATCAGTAAACAAGGAAAATCCCAGACTGGCAAACAGGATAAGGGTTCCGCTGGTCAGCACCCCGCATTCCATAAATTACCCCTACTCCGTCTTAAAAGACGGCCTGGTGCTCCGTGCGGCATTCCCGATATTCGACGTCAACAACAAACTGCTTGGCGCCCTTGTCGGAGGAGTTCTCATAAACAGGGACTTTTCCATCGTTGACCAGATCAGCGAGACGCTTTATCACCACGAACTATACAAAGGCAAGGACCTGGGATATGCAACCCTGTTTCTGGGAGGTGTAAGGGTTTCGACCACTGTCCTTACATCTGAAGCTAAACGGGCCGTCGGAACAATACTATCGGAAGAGGTTTACAACAAGGTGATAAAGTCCGGAAAAGAATGGACCGGCCGGCGTGCATTCGTTGTAAACAACTGGTATTTCAGTACATATATACCCATCAGGGATCCCAACAATATTATCATAGGCATTATCTACACGGGCATCCTTGAAGAGAAATTCATGGACCAGCAACACAGAACCATTATGATATTTCTTGGAATAACCGTAGCAGGGGTGCTAGTTGCGTTCTTCCTGTCCTACACATTGGGCCATTCAATCGTAAAAAGAATGCGCATCCTGAAAGAGGCCACCGAGGCAATCGGTTCAGGCAACCTTGCTTATCAGGTAAAGCCAGACAAAACTTCAGGTTTCAACATGCTTGAGGAGGCGTTGAACAACATGGCCAAATCCCTTAAAGAAAGGGACGAAAGGCTGCAAAAGGCTTTTATACAGATAACTAAAGCCGAAAGGCTTGCCGCGATAGGGCATATGGCTGCCGGTGTGGCACATGAGATCAACAACCCTCTAGGAGGAATTCTGCTTTATTCCAGTCTCGTGCTGGAAGACCTTCCGCAAACGGACCCTAACCGCAGCAACTTGGAAAAAATAATATACCAGACGAACAGGTGCAAAGGGATTGTCCAGGAGCTTCTCAGCTTTTCGCGCGCACCCCAGTCTGAAATGATACCGCTTGATATAAACAGGATAATTTTAACGACACTTGATCTTGTAAAAGTCCAGCCTGTTTTCAACGAGATCGAGATAATCGACGATTTGGGAACGGACCTCCCGGAGGTTTATGGCGACCGTCTCAGGCTTGAAGAGGTGTTTATCAATATCTTTACAAATGCTTCTGATGCCATGAAAGGATCCGGCAGGCTGACCATCAGAACCAGGTATACCGACAGTGCATTTGTAAGAATCTGGGTTGCCGATACAGGTTACGGCATTGAAAAATCAAACTTATCACATATCTTCGAACCGTTCTTTACGACGAAGGACCCCGGCCAGGGAACTGGACTTGGACTTTCAATCGTTTATAGTATTATTAAGAATCACAATGGCATTATCGAGGTCGAAAGCGAACCTGGCAAGGGAACTGCTTTTATCATTACACTCCCTGTCCTGCCTCATGGCCAGAAGCTGTGATTAAGGAGCAGCATTAAGTGGTGAGCGATAAAAAAAGAATCCTGATTATTGATGATGAAGAATCCATCAGGGACGGCTGTCACCAGACACTGAGCAAGGCCGGCTATATTACTGATTCAACAGGTGACGCACTGCATGGCCTGGAGATGTCATTAAAGGATATTTATGATGTGATTCTGCTTGATCTCCGCATGCCCAGGATGGACGGCATGGAAATCCTTAAAAAGGTCAAGGGCCATATTAAAAGCAAGATAATCGTAATAACAGGATATGGCACCATCTCATTGAGCGTTGAAGCTATGAAACTCGGTGCATTCGACTTCCTGACAAAACCCTTTACGACTCAGGAGATAAAAAACATTGTCCAGAGTGCCATCAATACAGAAGATAACGAACCTGCAGACGAACCGATAAGGACATTGATCGGTAACAGCGAATATCTGAAAGAACTCAAGGACACCATAAAAAGGGTAGCCAGAACAAACAGCACAGTGCTCCTGACAGGTGAGAGCGGCACTGGCAAAGAGCTCATTGCAAGTACAATACACAAGTTAAGTACAAGATCATCCAAGCCATACCTGCCTGTGGACTGTTCATCCCTGGTAGAAAATCTTATGGAAACAGAGCTTTTCGGCCATGTCAAGGGTTCATTCAGCGGGGCGACGGAAACACGTGACGGACGCTTCCAGATGGCTAACAAGGGGACACTGTTCATCGACGAGATATCCAATCTGAGCCTTTCCGTCCAGGCAAAGCTGCTCAGGGTCATTCAGGAGCAGGAAGTGCCAAGGGTCGGCAGTTCGGTGCCTGAAAAAGTGGATGTCCGCCTTATAACCGCCACAAACAAAGATCTTCGTGCAATGGTTGACAGATCAGAATTCAGAGAGGACCTTTTCTACAGAATATCGGTGGTGCCCATTCATATCAAACCCTTGAGAGAACACAAATCCGATATTCTGCCCATTGCAGAATATTACCTGGACTTTTTCAGCAAAAAACACAGCGACAAAACTTTTTTCCTTTCCGAGGAAGCAAAGAAATCCATAGTTTCTTACACCTGGCCCGGGAACGTAAGGGAACTGAAGAATACCATAGAAAGGCTCTGCGTGCTCTGCAACAACGAAGAGATATCCCTGTCCGATATCCTGTATTACGGACAGAAAACAGAGCCTAAAACCCCGGTTTTTGACTCTGTTTCCGGCAGGATGACTCTTGTCGAAGTCGAGAAGGAACATATCGAAAAGGCCCTGGACCATTTCAATTTCCAGATATCTAAAACAGCCTGTTTCCTGGGGATTGACAGGAAAACCTTAAGGCTCAAAATAAGAAATTACGGAATAAAAACCAAGGAGTGACAAGATAGTGGGTAAAAGTGAATCAAATATGGGTATATTCACCCCATCAACAACTGTTGAATCAGTAACAATCCTATTTATTTTAATAATATCGCTATAATACATATTGGCATCCCATTTGCTCTCATAATTTATTATACTTAAGGAGGTAAAAGATGAGCTCAAAGAAAAAAGTCCTTATTATCGATGATGATAATGATTTCTGCACTGCAACCAAGCTTATTCTTGAAAACGCGGGATATGAAGTATTTGTTGCGGAAGATGGAAGAAGCGGAGTTGAATTTGCGACCAAGCTGCACCCGGACCTTGCTATCGTCGATATGATGATGGAGACATGGAGTGAAGGTTTTAATGTCGTATCGAGATTAAGGGGTTCAGACGCCACCAAGAATATAAAGCTGATAATGTTGAGCGCCGTCGACCTTCACGGCCCCTATGACGAGCCGAACCAGCCGACGGATGATGCACCGAAAGTAGAGAGGGTTCTCACAAAGCCGATAATGGCAAATGACCTGATTACCCAGGTAAACGCATTGGTCGGATAGCCTTAAATGACGGAACCGGGAAAACCTGCACTCATCCTGATTATCGACGATGAGGAATCCATCAGGGACGGGTGCTCTCAAACCCTTTTGAAATCAGGCTTTGAGGTGATTACATCTCCGGAGGGAACCGACGGCATCAGACTTGCCCGGGAAAGAAAGCCTGACATGGTCTTTCTGGACCTCAAAATGCCAGGCATGACCGGCATGGAAGTTCTCGAAGTCCTTTCAAAAGACATCCCGGATATTGTCCTTGTGGTTATAACAGGATATGCCACTATTGTCTCGGCAGTGGAGGCGATGAAAAAAGGGGCTTATGATTATCTTCCAAAGCCCTTTATTCCGGACCAGTTAAGGGTCCTGGCCCAGCGCGGGCTTGAGCACCGGAGCCTCAAAATAGAGGCCAGAAGGCTCAGAGAGGATAAGGAACTCTTCGAAAAAAGTTTCATAACATTTGTCAGCCATGAAATGAGGTCACCCCTGGTAGCGGTTCTTCAGTACCTGGAGACGATGAAGGTGCTTTATGCCGGCAAATTTGATTCCCAGTGTGACGAAATATTGAACAAATGCACCCAGCGCGTCAAAAGCCTTGAAGAACTGGTCAATCACTGGCTGGATATCGACAGGGTCGCAGGCGAATCCTTTTCAATATCAAAGGAGCCTGTCAATCTTCCCGAACTTATTAAGGTCGCCATTGAAGACATGTCCCCGATTTCCGAAAAAAGGGAAATCAACGTTACGCTTGAACCTCCTCCTGACAACATTCCTGAAATTCTGGGAGACGCTGAAAGCCTGCTGCGCGTATTAAACAACATTATCGGGAATGCAACCAAATACACGGACCCCGGCGGCAGCATTACTTCAAAAATTTCCTATGATGAATATTATGTCACTGTTGAGATAACCGACACCGGCAAAGGCATACCCGCCGACAAGATTCAATTCATATTTGAGCCTTTTTACCGTGTTCTTGGCAAGAGGGAACCTTACAAGGGTTCCGGACTGGGACTTACATTCTGCAAGAAAATCATGGATGCCCATAACGGCCAGATTGAAGTGTCCTCCAAAGAAGGAGAGGGAACCACTTTTCTGCTGAAATTCCCAAGACAGAATTAATCAGATTCTTCCCACGGTCTCGTATTGTCAAGAATATAGTCGGATATATTATTGACCATGCAGTCTTTGCATAAATGAACCATTTTCTGGGACTTGATTTCCCTTACAGTGAATGTCTTTTCACAGGATTCCTTACACAAGAAACACCTGTTTTTGGAGTCACCCTCATGTAATTCATACATGTGCTCATCGCCGAATCTGCATTTCATAAGAAAATACAGTTATCATAAAAAAGCGCCTTAACCAATATTGAAATAATTTCAGTTGAAATTCATTTCACTTCAGGAAGATAAATCCTACCCTTCTGTCGCTTATTTCTGTAAACAAGGAGATATCGCCCGCGATCAGCTTTGTTCCGGAATATTCCGGCTGATTTTTTCAATTGCAAGCCTCATGGCAATCTACACTCAGGACTTCTTGATTTAAGAAAAGCCTGAGTATCTGCAAGAAGGAGTAAAATACCCCTTTGCTGGGTAAATATACCCCATTAAAGACCAGTTACTGAAGTCATCATAACAATCTTATTATTATAATATCAGTCAGTTGGAACGATGGTATCATATTTGCCATATCGTAATTAACTAATTGCTTCTTATCAACGCTGGGTGAGAACCGAACAAGGGAACCAATAATTTTTTAAAGAACATTGATAAGAAAGGCAGTTATTAAAATCTTGCGGATACAGCTTCCGAGGAGAATGCGGATTTGAATTTAATAAGATTTAATCTTATTGCCAACGGCTCGGGGCAGATTACCGCCGTGAGGGCGCATCTTTATTGTTGTAAAACGGAAACTACATTTTTTATGCTCAATCATTACGTCGGTTTTTGCACAGCGCATGGAAAAAGGAATGGCTGAGATATGCTGGTAGTCGCATGCGTAAAACAGGTGCCCGACACGACCCAGGTAAAGATAGACCCGGTTACAAACACTCTTATCCGTGAAGGCATCCCCTTCATCATGAATCCTTTTGACACTCACGCGCTTGAAGAGTCGCTGCGTCTGAAGGACCGGTTCGGTATTCGTGTTGCCGCAATTTCAATGGGACCGCCGAATGCCGAAATGACGCTCCGCAAGGCTCTGTCACTGGGTGCAGATGAAGCAGTCCTCTTATCGGACCGCGCTTTCGGCGGGGCCGATACGCTGGCCACCAGCATGGTACTTTCAGAAGCAATCAGGAAGCTTGCCCTGAAGGATGAGCTTGTCCTTGTTGTTTGCGGCAAGCAGACCATCGACGGAGATACAGCCCAGGTTGGACCCGGCATTGCGATCCGGCTCGACCTTGTTCCCCTGACCCTGGTTGACCGTATTGAAGAACTGGATCTGAAAAACAGGAGGATCATTGTACGCAGAAAGCTCGAAGGCCGTCACGAAATTGTGGAATCCAGGCTGCCAGCGCTTCTGACCCTTGTCAGGGAGATCAACAAACCGCGCTATCCGACTGTGCCCGGGCGGCTTGAAGCCATGGACCTTCCTGTTGCCACCTGGGACAACTCGGAAATGAACCTTGATGCCGGCCTGATCGGATTGAAAGGTTCACCCACGACGGTAAGAAGGATCTTTTCACCTGAGCGTGAACAGGGCGAGATACTCGGTGACGGTGCCAATGACCCGGAAGGTGCTGCAAAGATACTGGTTGAAAGGCTTGTCCAGAAAGAGCTGCTTACCTTGTGATGTTGAGACGGTTAGCGAATATGGCTGATGAGATGAATCAGGGATGGATGAAAAACCGAAAAAATTAAAAAAACCAAGGGGCGGGGTAATCCTTCTCCCCAATAAATGCATCGCCTGCGGCGGCCGTTGCGAAAGTTCCTGTCCTACGGATGCTATCGTCATGGATGCCAAAGGTGAGCCTCTGATCAACGCAGAAAAATGCATCGGCTGCCAGAAATGTATAAAGATCTGTCCGGCGGAAGCCCTTGAGTTGTACTTCACACCCGAGGAGCTTGAAACTCTCAAACAGTTCGCCAATGAGAAACCCCGGACAACGCCTGAATTTGCAGAGGAAACCGAAGAAGACAGGCTTAACAAATTTCTTGCGCGCTACCGGGGCGTATGGGTCTTTGTCGAGCAGACGGACTGTATTCCTGCAAAGGTGTCCTGGGAACTTCTGGGTGTGGGTTCACAGCTTGCGTCGTCGCTTAAGGTAGAGCTTTGCGCCGTTGTAATCGGTCATAATGTGGAGAATATCTGTCATGAAGCATTCACTTACGGGGCTTCCAAGGTTTATCTGATTGATAACGCCATTCTTCATGACTACCGTACGGCTACATACCTTGAGGCATTCACATCACTTGCAGATAAGTACAGGCCGGAAGTCATACTTATGGGCGCAACGGGACTGGGCAGAGATCTTGCCGGCGCGGTTGCAACACGTCTTAAAACGGGCCTCACCGCAGACTGTACAGGCCTCGGCATAGATGAGAAAAGACAGCTTCTTCAGACCCGTCCCGCATTCGGCGGAAACATAATGGCGACTATCTTATGCGAACAGCGCCGTCCGCAGATGGCCTCGGTGCGCCCTCATGTCATGCCGATGCCGGCAAGAGTTGATGATGCCTCGGGAGAAATAGTCCGCGAGAATATTTCAATCAGGGAAGAAGATGTCTTTTCAAAGGTTCTTGAGGTCATAACCGATGCATCAAACAAGGAGAACATAGACATCTCGGGTGCGGAATTCATCGTATCGGGGGGCCGCGGCATGATGGCTGCTGAAAATTTCAAAATACTCCAGGAACTGGCCACGGAACTGAACGGCGTCGTGGCCTGTTCAAGAAGCGCGGTTGATGCCGGATGGATGCCGGTAGAGCGTCAAGTCGGGCAGACAGGCAAGACTGTACGTCCAAAGATATATATCGCCTGCGGCATCAGCGGCGCAATCCAGCACCTTGTAGGCATGCAGGATTCCGACCTGATAATTGCCATCAACCGCGACCGTGAAGCTTCGATATTCGAGGTGGCAACATACGGAATCGTCGGCGATCTGTTCCAGATCGTACCCGCGATAACCGAGCATATTCGGCAGTTGAAGGCTGCCAGGGGGATGGCGAGGGCATGTCAGATATAATGATTATTGAAAAAATGATAACTAAGCCAGTCATATTTGCTTTCGTTTTTCTGGCTGCCATGCTTGTATTCCTGTGGAGCTGTTTCCGCCGTTTCGGGCTGATATCCATCGGCCGGCCTGAAAACCGTTTCAACAGGCCCGGAATCAGGCTCAGGGATACATTCATATATGCGTTTGCCCAGAAAAGGGTGCTGCAGAAACCGTTCGGGCTCAATCATTTCATATTGTTCTGGTCATTCATGGTCCTCTTGCTCGCAAATGCCGAATTCGTACTGAGAGGACTCTTTCCGGCCGTCAGCTTCAGGATGTTGCCGGCAGTAATCAGCAACCCCTTATATTTCATCTTCGATCTATTCTCGCTGCTGGCGTTTGCTTGTGTAATCATTGCCGGCATCAGGCGGGCGATAGCGCCGCCCTACCCCGGTTCCATGACCTTCGACGCCTACATAATCCTGTCCCTGATAGCAGGCCTTATGATTGCCTATTTCAACCTACACGGCCTCGAGATTGCAGTCGGCGAAGAAAAAGCCTTGATGCCTGTCTCGCATGCAGTCTGTTCCATGTTTTATTTTAATATAAGCCCTGAAAAGGCACACCGGTTAATAGAATTCTGGTGGTGGCTTCATGCATTAATATTCCTCTTTTTCCTAAACTATCTGCCATACAGCAAACATATGCACATCCTGTCTTCCATTCCGAACTGCTATTTAAGGCGCTTTGAAAAGGCCAATACCCTGCCGCTGGAGACTTTTGTGAAAGGTGGAAGGTTCGGAGCCGAAACCCTTGAAGATTTTACATGGAAAGACCTTTTCGACTCATACTCCTGCACCGAATGCGGCCGGTGCCAGATGGCATGCCCGGCATCCGTTACCGGCAAACCGTTAAACCCCAGGCAGGTCATTCATGACCTCAAGGTAAACCTTCTGGTTAACGGCCCGCCCATCAAGGCAGGCGGAAAGCCCCAGCTTCCGCTTATCGGTGACGCAGGCGAAGGCTGCATAAGCGAGGACCAGATATGGTCATGCACATCCTGCGGGGCATGCATGGAGGTCTGTCCCGTGTTCATCGAGCAGATGCCCAAGATCCTTCTGTTAAGGCGCAATCTCGTGGAGATGAAATCGCAGTTTCCCGAAGAGCTCCTCAACCTGTTCGAGAACATGGAACAGAGAAGCAATCCGTGGGGAATAGCCCCGACCGAAAGGACAAAATGGTGTTCACAGGTTGATGTCAAGACCTTTGAGAGTTCCATGGAATACCTCTTTTATGTGGGATGCGCAGGGGCGTTCGATTCCCGGAGCAAGCAGGTCAGCATTGCGATGGCCAGTATACTGGATGCGGCAGGTGTTTCATACGGCATACTCGGCAGGGATGAGGCATGCTGCGGTGACAGCCTCCGCAGGCTTGGCAACGAGTATGTCTTCGATGTTATGGCAAAGCGCAATGTCAAGCTCTTCTCTGAAAAAGGTGTAAAGAAAATCATAACCATGTGCCCGCACTGTTATTCGACGCTCAATAACGATTACAGGCAGTACGGTATGGACGCTGAAGTTGTTCATCATTCCGATTTTATAAATGAGCTGATTGCAGCGGGCAGGCTGAAGCTCAAAACACCGGTGGATATGGGCAGGGTTATATTCCATGATTCCTGCTATCTCGGCCGTCATAACAACATATATGATCCGCCGCGCAGGGTCATCGGCAGTGTCACCGGGAGAAAACCCGTTGAAATGGAACGCAACCACGAGAAATCCTTCTGCTGCGGTGCAGGCGGAGGACGGATGTGGATGGAAGAGCACCTGGGAACACGCATCAATCTTAACCGTGTGGCCGAGGCCCTTTCATATCACCCCGACACTCTTTGCGTAACCTGCCCTTACTGCATGACCATGTTCGATGACGGCATCAAGGATATGAAGGCTGAAAAGGTTGCTGTCATGGATATTGCCGAAATCGTTGCAAAAGCTCTAAACTAGGACAGCAAACAAACCGCCGAAAGGCAAGTTCACGGCCCTCGCGGGATCGGGTCCATCCGGCAGTCAAAATCTCATTAACACTCCTTGACTCTGAAATGACGTAACAGTAAATTGAAAATATATGAAAAGGTTCTATGCATGTCTTGCCCTGTCCATACTCCTGCATATCGCAGCCGTTATTCCATTCGAGCTCATGGCGAATCACGGACTGTATAAAATCCCCCAGGTAATTAAAGTGGCCCTGGTCGATTCTCCATCTGACACAAAACCGCTCAAAACAGAAAAAACAACTCAGCCCGATTTTGACATCAGCTATCAGAAAACCAAGGAAGTTCAGAAGAAACCGGACAATTCCGAATATCCGGATGAGAAGACGGACAAAGTAAACGGGGTTCCGGTTGAGCTCAGCAACAAAGCCGACTTCAGCTATTACGGCAGGGTCAAAGGGAAAATACTGGTCAACTACAGTTATCCCCGGGAAGCCATAGATGAAGGCGTGCAGGGATATGTACAGGTAACATTCATTATAGACAGTTCAGGCAATGTCTCTTCCCTAAAAGTGACAAAAAGCTCGGGCTATAAAATTCTTGATCATGTGTCGTCAAAGGCCGTGCTCGACGCAAGTCCGTTCGAGCCCCGTGATGACAGTATCAAGATAGAAGTCGGTTTCCATTATGTTCTCGATAACTGATGTATCATTTTATTATCGTCTTTTTCCTGAGTTCTTCCAGTTCCTCCTCTGAATAGCCCAGCCAGTCTTTTAATATCAGGTGATTATGTTCACCGAGGCCCGGTCCCGGCATCCTGAGGGAACCGGAGATATTCGAAAATTTATAGGGTATGCCCGGTATGTCGACTTCACCGAAATCCTGATGGGCTATTGAGGCCAGCATCCCGCGTGACTTCAGGTTTTCGTCCCGGTTCACCTGCTCGGAAGTATATGCCATGCCGCAGGGTACTTTTCTCTTTTCAAGCGCGGCAACGACGTCCGCTGAAGTATGCTGAATGGTCCATCCTTCGATCATTGCAACCGCTTCATCGTGATTATGTATCTGGGAAATCAGGTTGTTGTATTCCGGGTCATTCTTCAGCTCAGGCCTGCCCACGATTTCCGCCAGGTCATTCCACTGTCTCGATGTTATGGACACTATTGCAACCTTTCCGTCCGAAGTCCTGAAAAAGCCATAAAAAGGCATGCGGTCATCGGAATTAAGGACATCCTTGGGCATCCTGCCGAGCGTTCTGCTTGCATCATCAATTGACGGTCCTATAGCCCTGTCGAGCATGGCCCTGTAATTTGAGAAATAAAGCACGTCCTGCATCGACATATCAATATGCTGTCCGTTTTTTGTCTTCATGCGGTGAATCAAAGCCAGCAGCACGGCATTGGCGGCATAGGCGCCTGCTGTAAGGTCTGCCCAGTAATTGGTCGGTGTCCTGAGGCCTTTCTGGTCGTTCCAGAAATGTCCGGATGTGGCCTGGGTTATGATGTCAAAAGAGGCCCTTTCAGGGCATACCCCTGTCTCGCCGAATCCTGAAATGGATATATGAATTATATCTTCCCTTATCTTTTTCAGGTCTTCATATCCAAGCCCGTATTTCTCAAGCGAGCCGGGTATGTGGTTATGGACGAACACATCCGATATCGAGGCAAGCCGTCTGATTATATCCCTGCCTTCAGGTTTTCTGAAATCGACTGCCAGTCCGTACTTGTTCCTGTTGAACACGGAGAAGCCCCTTTCCGCTCCGGGCACCAGGCTGAATATGATCCTCAGAGTCTGACCTTCCGGCGGTTCGACATGGACAACTTCCGCACCCATATCTGCAAGCAGCTGGGTGCAGCGCGAACCTGATATGAACTGTGCAAGTTCTATCACCCTGATTCCTTCAAGAACACTCATTAGTTACCTCCGACTTGACTGCGTTATTACAATCAATGTAAATTTTGTTAATCAATATTTGCTGTAATGTATTAATAAAATTGTGTTTTTTTACGATTACATGCTTGACGAAATTCTTCAACTATTTATTATTTGATAAAGAGCGATCTTCATTGATATACCATCAGGCCTGTAAAAGGTCTTTTAAATATCGAGGAGGTATTTTGTTTATGAAGTTTATTTCAGCATCTGTACTGTTGAAAACAACCGTTATATTCTTTGTCATGTTTATCTGCCTATCACCAGTCTCCTATGCGGGTGTATGGGATATGGACGTACCGATTCCGAATAACGACCCCGGATGGGCGACATTCAGGACACTCTGGGATAAGCACTACAGCGGAAAAAATATCGATCAGATTATTGCATGCCTGAAGGGCATTGAACAAAAAAAACCGGACGATCTTGAGGTCAATCTCTGGCTTTCAAAGGTATACTGTCTTAAGGGAAAGCGCACAAACAAGAATGCCGATTACAGGCTTTCCGAAAAATACGCCGTCAAGGCGCATGAGATAGACAGGAACGACCTCGTCGCATTCAAGCTTTTAATCGATGCGGTTCCCAACCTTTACAGCTATAAAGAGATAACCGCAAAATACGGACAATGGATAAAATCCGTGGCCCCTCTTCCTGTCGGAGAGGCTCTGCCGCCGATGACCGGCCAACCTGGATGGGAAAAATTCTATGAGCTCTGGAAGGAGCGGCATGAGATCGACAAGGCCGTTGCTTCGGTGAAGATGCTCGATGAAATGGCCGCTTCAAATCCAGGCGACGGAATGGCCCAGGTCTGGGCATGCAGGGGGAATTACTATATCGGCGAATACTGGTCTTCCATGAACCAGCACGATACAAAGGCAATGCCCTATTATAAAAAAGGCATACAGTACGGCATCAAGGCCAAAAAGCTGCTGCCGCACAGTGTCCCTGCCACTTACTGGTATCAGCTCAATCTTGCCAGGTCTTTGCAGTTCGCAAACATCTTTACGCAGGCCAAGTATCTGAAAACCTTTGTAGGCCTCCTTCTCTTCTGCTCATATGAGAATGCCCTGTATTTTTATTTCGGACCCAACCTGACACTCGGGACCATGATTACAAATGCGGGATGGCTTGCTGAAAAAGGAATGGGCATTGCCGGCGTATCGCTTTCAAATGAAATGACATCCCTTGAAGTGGCTGAGGTTCTGTACCCTGATTATATCTACATACCGTATGCAAAAGCCGACGTACTTGCCTACAAGGGGAAGAAGGAGGAGGCCATAAGGATACTGGAAAAAATCCTGGCCATGAATCCCGACGAGAACAAGTTTGCCATGGCTGAAAACAGATGCCACCAGAGATTTTCAAGGATTCTATACAATAAACTGATGAAGGGAAAATAAGGACAACAACCCTTTTCCGGGATGGCTGAGAGAACAGAAAAAGCTGATGCTAAAATAATAATCGAAACGAGGAGGCCGTCATTGTCTTACAGAAACGATACTCTTTGCGGATTGTTTCATTCCCAGGCACTGCATTATGGCAATAGGCATGTTTTTCTGAGGGGTAAATTCGACGCCGACGGCAACCCTTCCGACACCTACTCGTCAATTACCTGGGAAGGAGCCAGGAATGAAGTCCTGGCACTTGCCAGGGGACTAAGGGCCTTGGGCTTGAATAAGGGTGACAGGGCCGTAATCTTTTCAGAGAGCAGGCCCCGCTGGGTTATTGCCGACCAGGCAATCCAGGCATGCGGTGCAGTCGGGGTCCCTTTCTACCCGACCGTTTCAATGGACGAACTTGAACATATGATAAACAACTGCGAACCCTGCCTTGCCGTTGTTTCAACCCGTGACAAGCTCGAAAAGATCAATGCCGTATGCAGAACCTACAGGGAGATGCCTGTAATACTTATGACACCCGCGGACGGAGAAAGGCCGCGCAATTCGTATACATTTGCCGAGGTGTTCGCACTGGGCGATAAAATAGATATCGGAGAGATTGAAGAAAGCATCCAGCGGGTCGTCCCAGGCGATATAGCATCCATAATATATACTTCAGGCACGACAGGCCGGTCGAAAGGAGTCATCCTGACCCAGGACAACTGGGTTTCCAATATATACCAGTGCACGAATTCCGAGATGATGCAGGCCCAGAAGGAGCTGGAACTGCACCTTGTATCCCTGGTCCACCTTCCGCTGTGCCATTCATACGCCAGAACAAGCGACTACCATGTCTCAGGATTATACCTTGGCGGCGTCCTGACCTTTGCCAGGGACTATAAAACCCTGCAGGAAGACCTTCTTGATGTAAGGCCGAATGTCATAACCTCTATTCCGATGTTTTTTGAAAAATCTTTTGAAAGGGTCAGGTCTGCAGCCGCGAAACAGAAGAAACCCTATCGCTTGATGTTCGACTGGGCCCTTAAATGCGGGGAGCTCTACTGCGACAGCATGGTTACGGGAAAGAAGATGAACATCTTCCAGATGGTCGCCTTCTCTCAGTCAAACAAGCTCGTCTTCAATAAAATTCGCGAGCTGATGGGCCTTGACCGGCTGGTGATGGCGCTCTCGGGCGGCGGCAAACTGTCGAAGGAGGTCTGCACATTCTTCCGTTCCCTGGGAATACAGCTCAATGAAGGCTACGGCCTGACAGAAACAAGCCCGGTCATAAACTTCAACGAGCCTGCCTTCATGGATGAACCTCCCGCCACACCCATGGGGAAATTACTAAGAAAAAAACTGGTCGGTATGCTGACGGAACTTATGGTCGTGTACCAGTCACAGGGTATCTCACCGTACGGCAGGATTTCACTGATGCCGAAGCTCACGCTTACCTATCTGACGCTGGTATGCAAGATGAGGGTCAAGCCGGGTACTGTCGGCAGGACCGTGGTCAATACGGAAGAAAAGATCGCGGATGACGGAGAGATCCTTGTCAGGGGACCCCAGATATTCAAGGGCTACTGGCGCATGCCTGAAGAGACTGAAGCGGTATTCACGGATGACGGATGGTTTAAGACGGGAGATATCGGCAGGTTCGACCCGGACGGATTCCTTGAGATCACTGACAGGAAGAAAGAGCTCTTCGTGACAACGGGGGGAAAAAATATTGCCCCTCACCCGATCGAGGTGTCTCTCATAGCCAGACCCTATATCGAGCAGGTCTGCCTCGTCGGGGATAACAGAAAGTTTATTTCCGCGCTTATAATTCCTGATTATCACGAGCTGGAAAAATACGCGAAAAGCAAGAACCTTTCATATAATTCCATTTCGGAGCTTGTAGTTCTGCCTGAAATCATTTCGCTGATACAGAAAGAAATCGATTTCGTTAATTCAAAACTTGCAAGATTCGAACAGATCAGGACTTTCAATATTCTTGAAAAGCCTTTTGACGTGACAACAGGCGAACTGACCCCGACAATGAAGGTTAAACGGCGTGTCGTCTATGAAAAGTACAAGAACGACATTGAAAACATGTATTCACCTGTCCATTAAGGCAGTCCAGTTGTTGTAATCCCCTCAAAAGCCGCCCGGCAGTTCATGCTGCCGGCCGGATATGCCTGTATTTTAAGATAATATCAACTATTAGTGTAAACTAAATCGCCTTTATTCCGATATTAATATTAGAGCGGGTAAGGAATCTCCTTGAAAAATAATTTCCAGCTCATGAATCTGCAGACAGGCAAAGGAGTAAAACATGTTGAACAAGATAAACTTCAGATCGTATGCAAAGCTTATCGTGGAAGTTTCCTTTAAATATGGTTTCCTTCTTATAAATATGTAGACAGGCAATGCGGGAAAACATGACGGATATGATAAACCCGAGATAATGTATTAAACTTGTTATCATGCTCTTCATGTGAATTGAATTTCCGCTCCCTTCCCCGGCCCGGTTCAAAATGTCGAAGACCTTTTAATAAAGGATAGCCTGACGTTCAACTCAGTCTCTATGCTTGCTCCCTTGCTGGCCTTATGGAGATGACAACGGGTTGTCACCGGTTAAATATTGCTTTACCCATAAAACCATTTAAGCTATAAGTTTTAAAATGAATATCAATTCATTTTGATCTTGAGGAGGCTCGCGCCGACCTCAACCTATAAAACACAGATGGGAAGAAAGGAGATTTCATGAAAGATGTAGTTATTGTTTCGGCATGCAGAACCGCTATCGGCACATTCGGCGGAACGCTAAGAGATGTGATACTTGCGAACCTCGGGGCAACCGTGATGAAAGAGGCGGTAAAACGGGCGGGAATTGATCCCTCGACTATTGATGACGTTCGTTTCGGATGCTGCATGGAGCATGTGAACACCCTTAATGTAACAAGGACCGCAGCGCTTCTGGCCGGTATTCCGGTTACCGTACCGGCAGTCACAATCAACAGGGTGTGCCCTTCCGGAATGGAAGCGACTGCCAGCGGAATGGCCATGATACAGGCCGGCATGGCTGACATAGTGCTTGTCGGCGGTATGGAGCACATGTCCGGCGTACCCTACTCATCCCTTGAGGCCCGCTGGGGATGCAGGCTGCAGGATAAGGTTCTGGTTGACTGCATCATAAGGGGACTCCATTGCGGTTCATATGTCCAGCCTCTTTCCGATGACAGCCCTGTAAAGGCAAGTCCGCTCTTCGACATGTTCAAGGGAAAACCCTACATAATGGGCCAGACAGCCGAATTCATCGCATCTCTTTACAACATAAGCCGCGAAGAAATGGATGAAGTCGCACTCAAAAGCCATAACGGCGCGGAGAGGGCAAACAAAGAGGGTGACTTTGCCGAAGAGATCGTCCCTGTCGAGATCCCGAACAAGAAGAAAGGCAAGCCGCCCGTGATATTCGACAAGGACGAGCATTTCAGGCCGGGACTCACGATGCAGGAACTTGCTGACCTTCCGCCCGCATTCATTCCCAAAACCGGCAAAGTGACTGCCGGCAATTCGTCGGGAATTAATGACGGCGCCTCGGCGATGGTCATCATGAGCGCAGACAAGGCCAAGGAGCTCGGCATCAAGCCTCTGGCAAGAATACGCTCGGTCGGCCGCGGCGGATGCCATCCTTCAGTAATGGGCCTGAGCCCTACCCCTGCAGTCAAGAATCTCCTGAAGAAAGATGCCAAGCTGAGCATTGACAGTTTCGATCTGATCGAAGTCAACGAGGCGTTTGCTGCCCAGTATATAGGCTGCGAGAGGGACCTCGGCTTCAAGAGGGACATTGCGAATGTCAACGGTTCGGGTATTGGTCTTGGCCATCCGGTCGGCTCGACAGGATGCCGGATAATACTGACCCTCATGTACGCACTCAGGAAACGGAACAAAACCCTGGGCCTTGCCACCATATGCGGCGGCGGCGGCGTGGGAATGGCCACGGCGATAGAAATAATCTGATAGTTTTTACAACGGGGCCATGATCTTGTTTCTTTTCTTGAGACATGACCCCGTTTTTATCTCAAAGATCAGGCCCGGATATCTTTCAATGCCTGCTAGCGCAGTCTATCAGATAATCCCGGGACCTTCACAGTGCATCCTGTTTTCTGTCTCGGATAACTGTTTTTAATTCTGCAGTCTTTCATCAGTTTTTTTAACTGGCAATATTCAGATTGCTTCTCATGGAATAATGATATTATCTATTATCATGGAGGAATGAATTATGCCTGATGTCATTGTTGTCGGTGCCGGCTACGGCGGCATGAGTACAGCGGCACTGCTTACCAAATACGGTAAGAAAGTCCTTGTCCTTGACGGTTCGGCACTTGTGGGAGGCAGGGCCGCGGCTTTCAGGGACAGTGAAGGCTACACCTGGGAATATGGCGCCCACTCGCACAGGCTTGCACACAAAGGCATTGCTAATCAGGTGTTTAAAAAGCTCGGTGAGGAGATAGAATTCATTCCGGAATCGGGAGATTCCAAACTTATTTTCAAAGGCAGGCTCTGGGAAAGGCCGCAGGGTCCGGTCGGATTCTTCACGACCCCAATGTTGTCATTAAAGGCCAGATTCACGCTTCTGAACTTTTTAATAAAACTGAAAAAGGCGAACCATCATGACTGGTATAACCGGACCCTGCTTGAATTCTACCGTACATGGTTCAATAACAGGGAAGTCGAAAGGTTTATCTCGTTTTTCGGCATGACCGTCATGTGCCCTGACGCGACAAAGGTCAGCGCCGGAGAGGTGATAGACTTTCTTCAAAGGGTGCTTACGGCAGGTGTCGGTGTCGGGGAACCCGCAGGCGGGTCCGGGCAGCTGTTCAGAAAATTGAAAAAGCATATAGACAAACTGGGCGAAGTGAGGCTCGGGGAAAAAGTCACATCCCTCATTATTGAAAACAAGCAGGTCAAGGGGGTTACGACAAAGAACGGGAAATACGAGGCAAAGAGGGTTGTTTTCGCAGCCAGGCTGCCTCTTGTTCTGGAACTGCTGGACAGGAGCCTGCTTTCCACCAGTCTTGTTTCATATATCAACAATCTGGAAAACAGCTCAGGCCTAACAATTGATTTCATTACGCAGGGCCCGGTAAGCGACATTAAAGGCAGCATCCTGGGCGTTGATATCCCGATATGGGCGAAATTTCAGTCGAACTCCGATCCCTCCTATGCGCCCAGGGACAAGTACCTCTCGACCTGGGGAATAATGCTGCCGTGGAAATTTGACGGCGATCCTGCTGCCATTGAAAAAACCGAAAAGAAAATGAAGGATACTATTTCAAAAATCCTTCCCGGTTTCCTTCCGAATGTCGTCAAGGAGAGAAAGGTCGTCGCAAATATTATGAACGGCAACGTGCTCACGCCCAGGCAGTCAAAACCAAACAGGCCCTGGATTGTGTGCGATACGGTCAAGGGGCTTTATTTCGCGGGAGACACGGTAAAAGGAGACGGGTGCTCGGGCGATATCAGCTTTTCATCTGCAATAAAGGTGGCGGAGATCATATCGAGTGAACGCGAGTATCTTATATAGGCATGGTCCCGGTTTTTTTACTGCCGGTTAATATGGATGAAAAATAATTTCATTATATTGATAATAATCCCGGTTATACTTGTAATTTTTCCGGTCGCGGTTTCCGGCATGGACAGATCTCCCAAACCTGATGCGATTATCATCGATGATGAAACTGGTGAACCCATTGAAGGGGCAGTTGCCATAGCGATCTGGAGAGGACCAAAAAAAGACTGCACTCTTATACAGGGCCTTGAAGGCGGGTGCTGGGGCGCATTGAGGATTGAAGAAACGGTTTCCGACAAGGAAGGTAAAATCTTTATCAAGGATTTCTGGGACTGGCATCTTGGCCCTGACAGGTATCCCCGGCTTACGGTCTATAAATTCGGATATGTCTGCTGGGATCAGAAAAAGATATTCGAACCGAAATGGAAATGGAAAAACCGGACTGATTTTGACAAAGACAACAGAACAGTCAGGCTTAAAAAATGGCCTGAAGGTTTTTCATTTAAAGAACATGCAGCTTTCAAACGTAATGTTACCAATGGAGACTACTCCATTTCTGAAACACCTTTATTTATCAAAGCGTTTGAATCTGAAGGGCTAGGTATTATGCAGGAGCTTGAAAAAAAATACCCTTCAAAGATTAAATAGGAGAAGTATCATGAGAATAATACGTTTCTTTGTAATTCTTCTAATCGTGGTATCATATCCAATAACTGCTTTTACATATAATGATAAAGAAACTCATAGGGATTTGACAGAGGTTTCTGTTCAGAAATCTGTATTAAATAATTATTTAAAAAATATGCTTGATATTCAAAAAGGATTGGAAAATACAATTAATGGAATAGATATAGCAAGGTTAATCCAAGACGGCAGCACAAACGAAGACCTTGGTAACAGGGCTTACAATCATTTTTACAATCCGATATGGGAGCCGGTCACAGAATCAGGCTTGGATGATTCTCCTTTTCCTCTTATATGGTGGGGGAGTGCAACAATCATCGGTAAGCCTTCCAATTGCTTAAGCCACCTGGTCACAGGAATCCCAGACCTGATGTGCACAGCATTAGAAAGGCTGGTAATTAGCCATACAGCAGTATGTCTTCATATAAAGAGAGGATACAATGAATAACCAAATAAATCTTATACCCTGGCCTGAAAAAATTGCTGTGAAGGAAGGACACCTGAGCTTCAAGGGCATTATCAGGATATCTTTGCCGGAAGAAGCAGATGATGCCTGGAAAACCAGGGCATCTGTTTTTGAAGAAAAATTGAGGCAGCGCTTCGGTATTGATGCAGAGACATTTTTAACGCCCAATGAGAGTGAGGCCGGCTGTTCAATTTTTGTTGAACGTTCAGGCGGCCTTGAGCCGATTTCAGGAAACTCAAACCCGGACGAGGCATACGAATTATCGGTTGGAGAGATAATCCGCATCCGGACAAATACGCATCAAGGCCTTCACAATGCCTTTATGACGCTGCTCCAGCTTTTTTCTCAAAATGGAAACTCGGTCATTGTCCCAAAGGCGGATATCGAAGATAGCCCGCGTTTTTCATGGCGCGGGACGCTGATCGACCCTGCACGGAATTTCCTGCCGGTCGGCACGGTCAAACGGTATATCGATTGCATCTCGGAACTCAAACTCAACATCCTGCACTGGCACCTTGTAGACGACCAGGGCTGGCGCATCGAGAGCAGGGCCTTTCCGAAACTGCACCAGATCGGGGGCGAAAGGGGATACTATACCCGGGAGCAGATCCGCGAGATCATCACCTATGCAGAAGCCCGCAATGTCATGGTCCTGCCGGAAATCGACATGCCGGGCCATACGTCCGCCCTGCTCGCAGCCTACCCGGAATTGTCCTGTACGGGAAAACCTGTTCAGATAAGGCAGCGGCCGGGTATTTTCCCCTCGGCCCTCTGCGTTTCGAACGAAGCGGTATATGATTTCATCGACAGGCTCATCGCTGAGGTTGCGGACCTGTTCCCGTTTCCTTACATTCACATCGGCTCCGATGAGGTCCTTGCAGGCGACTGGCTCAGCCATGATGCATGCATCGGCCTTATGCAAAAGTCGGGGATAAAAGACAAAACAGGCCTTCATGCCCGTTTCGTCATGCGCGTGAATGATATCCTGAAAAAGCACGACAGAAAGATGATCGCCTGGGATGAAGCGACGCGCTTCATGCCTGAAGGAGCAGTTATCCAGGCATGGAGAAACCACAAGTTCGCGGCCATCGCCGCCGGGATGGGGCATGATACGGTTGTGTCACCCACAACGCATTGCTACTATGATTACCCCCATATCATCACGCCTATTGAGAAGGTGTATTCATTCGAGCCCGTCCCCCATGATCTCCCGGATAATCTTACAGGCCACATCCTGGGGACCGAGGCCAACCTGTGGGGGGAATGGATAACGCCGGAAAGGCTTTTCAAAAGGGCCTTCCCGAGAATGTTTGCCCATGCGGAGGTCTGCTGGACACAAAAACAAAACAGAAATTACGAACGTTTCAAGCCCAGGATGCAGGCCCTCTCAAACAGCATGAAAAAGAGCGGAATAGATTCCGGCACGAGGTTTGAACCGTTCCTGATGCTCTGGTTCGGCATCATGAAACTTTACGAAATCCTTTTTATAAGAGACAAAGAGAAAAACAGTTAAAAGCAGTCAATCAAAATCTTTAAAAAGATTATATAAGTAAAAAGACTTATGATTTGATTTAAAGATTTACTTCCCTGCCCCTTAAGATGGAATCAACCGACTTTATGTCGGACCGCCCCGTCATGTCGAGAACGCCCATCCTGACAGGCATCATCCTGAACTTTTCTCCCAGATGATTCATGGCATATTCGACAGCGGATGCAATCTCGTATTCACCCCTTACAGAGGGCTTTATAGAGCGGCAGGCCTCGAATATGGACCGTGAGAATCTCCAGCAGTTCATGCTTACATACACGTCGCCGCCAAGAGAGGAAATGTACTCCACGGATGGTTTTTCCATGATCCTCTTCAGATAAAAATCATCATCGGGTTCCAGCAGGGCATATTTCGATATACGCTCAATTGGGATATTGCCGCGCTCGGCAAGTGCATTGCGTTCGAAGGCGATGGTGCCGCATGAATCGAGCTTCCTGAGGATGCCCAGCGCCTCGGCCGGATAATAATTATCCGAGTTTATCACCGCGAACTCATCATCTCCCGCGAATTCCCGGGCAGCGGCAACGGCATCCGCAGTCCCTTGAGGCTTTTCCTGTATGGCGTAACCGATTGTCACCCTTCGGGCTTTGATGGAATCGTAATAATTCCTTAACGGGTCGAATTCCCTGCCTGGGCCTATTACCAGGCAGACCTTTTTGAAGCCGGCATCGGCCAGGGCGCTCATTACATAATCCAGGAACGGCCTGTCGATCGGAATCATCGCCTTTATCCCGGTATCGGCTGCAGAATTCTGCTCGGGTTTAACTAAGGCGCCGCTGTCCGCATTCCTCATTCTGGTGCCGAGGCCCCGTGCAAGGATTACGGCCTTTTCCATGGCACAGTCCCCCATGATTATTACTGAGCGGAAACAGGTATTGAACTTACCTCTTCTCTGAATAAAAACGGCGCGGCATCGATGAAGCTGTTCACATATATGATTTCCAGATTGACTTGCGCATCTGCGGTCAATTTTATTATATCCGCTTCGTTCTTCCCCGGAAGTATCACCCTGCTTATGCCGGCCCTTTCCGCGGCCAGAATTTTTTCCTTTATGCCGCCTACGGGAAGCACGCGCCCTGACAGTGTTACTTCGCCGGTTATGGCCGTATCGCTCCTGGCCGGTCTTGCCTGGAAATAGGAAAGGAGTGCGCAGAGGATTGCAAGCCCTGCGGAAGGACCATCTTTGGATATGGCCCCTGCCGGCACATGTATATGTATATCGATTTTTGAAAAATCAATGTGTCCGGATATGAGGTCGCCAATCCTGCTCTTGAGGTATCCGATGGCAATCCTCGCGGATTCCTGCATGACCTGGCCCATGTTGCCTGTAAGCTCGGTCTTTCCGGAGCCGGGCATCGACGACACCTCGATGAGCAGGATCTCGCCGCCGGCAGGCGTCCATGCAAGCCCTGTGGAAATTCCTATGCAGTCGCTGCTCATGGCCTGCTCTTTATACCTGGTGACGGGTCCCAGGTATTCACGAACAATATCGCAGGTCACCTGGTGGGGAATATCGATATCCGAGGCCTTCTTCTTTGCGCTTTTCCTGAATATGCTTTCTATCTTCCTTTCAAGGTCCCGCACCCCCGACTCGGCCGTGTAGAAGTTGATAATCATCCTCAGGGCCTCATCATCGAAAACGATCGGCTCTTTTTCAAGTCCGGATTCCGCAGCTTTTTTTCTTATGAGGTGCAGCTTTGCGATATTCAGTTTTTCGCCATCGGAATATCCGGCGATGTCTATTATCTCCATCCTGTCAAGGAGCGTCGCAGGTATCGTCTCGGTGGTGTTTGCCGTTGCTATGAACATGACCTGCGAAAGGTCGAACGGGATTTCCATGTAATTGTCCTTGAACGAGAAGTTCTGTTCAGGATCGAGCACCTCCAGCATGGCCGATGCGGGGTCCCCCCTGAAATCCTTTCCGAGTTTATCGATTTCGTCGAATACGAATACGGGATTCATGGTGCCGGCCCGCTGTATCTCCTTGATAACCCGGCCGGGCATGGCTCCGATATAGGTCCTGCGGTGTCCCCTTATTTCCGCCTCGTCACGAATGCCCCCCAGCGACATCCTGATATATTTTCTGCCCATGGCCTCTGCTATGCTTTTCCCGAGGGACGTCTTTCCAACGCCCGGGGGCCCGACGAAACAAATGATCGACCCCTTCGAATCCGCCTTGAGCTTTCTGACGGCAAGGAATTCCAGTATCCTTTCCTTTGCCTCCTTGAGGTCGAAATGGTCACGGTCAAGGACCGCCTTCGCCTTGTCAATATCAATGAAATCCCGCGTCCTTATCTCCCAGGGCATGTCGAGGATGAACTCGATATAACTCCTGCTGACTGTGTATTCAGGCGAATACTGATGCATATATTTGAGCCTGCCCATTTCCTTTTCCAGGGCGGACCTGGCTTCATCCGATAAGGGGGTCCTTTCGATTCTTTCCTCAAGTTCTTTTGTCTCTTCCGCCATAGGGTTGTTTGCCTTTGAATTGTTCGCGCGCTGAGCCGCTTTAGGGTTTACACGGTTAAGATAACCGAAAACCAGTTTTATCCTTGTCATGCTGTCAGGGGTGTAAAGGAACCTCAACTTTTCCTGGACAGGCAGGTCTATGTTCGCAGCCACCATATCCGCAAAGGAGCCGGGATTTTTTTCCTTCATGAGATTGAGCCCGGAATTGGGAAAAACGAGCTTGACCAGCGCCCTTACGCCCTGGATCAGCCCTTCGTTCAGGAGGTTTTTTTCATACCAGTCCGGGATATCCGTAACCTGTATGTCGCCTATTTCCCCGTCAATTCGCTCCATGGACCTGATCCGGCATTCGCCTTCAATGAAGACCATATCGTCTTTCGCTTCCCTGACCAAGCACCTGACGCCTATATCGCCAGAAGACATGGGTGTTTTGAAAAAGATCGCCAGTTCTCCCTGCGCTTTCAGAAGTTCGGCCATCTCGGGACTTACCTTGAGAGAAAAAGAGCTGTGCGGGAAAAAGACATTATCCCTGACTATCATTGCAAACATAATAAAACCCCTTTATGAATATTCGTTGTTGTGTGGTAAAACATCCGGCGTCTCGACTCCGGATGCATCCGCCGGACATATACCGTATTCTGCCGTCCCCTAATCCCCAGTCTATTTGTTCCTGATTATACACTTCTTATATATTCATTCAAGAAAAACGACAAGGTATACCCCTCACCTATATGTCTTTGCTTAAGAAAGCGCCTTTTTCTCCTGCATCTTGACTCAGGGACAGGCAAATCCTTTTGCAACAGAGACATGCTTTCTCCCGGTATGAGCCGTCTTCAGAATATCTCCGGCTGAATGTTTAAGCAGGAAAATCCCAACGGCCGGTGATTCCCGATAGAGGCCTGATATTTTTGCACGCTTTGGAAATGGCATCGCCCCGGTGGTCGTTTCAGCAGACGTTTTTAGGATGTGGCTTGCCGGTTCAGTTCACTGTCTCGTTCAGCTTCTTGTAGATCCTGAAGGTGTTCTTGAGGATATGCTTTGAATCCCATATCTCCTGGCCGAGTTTCTTATGCTCGTCAAGTATCTGCCTGATCATATCGGGCTCCGTATTGGGATTGATGGTGATCGCCCTCAATACGACAGTCCTGCGTGGTGCATACCTTGTGGATTCAATGCGGGTTCTTGAGACGAAGGAGGTATCATTTTCCCTGATCTTTTTATGAAGCTCGATATTGAGTTCATTAAGGACGTTGTTGATCATGGTTATGCTTGTGGCATGCTCTTTCGGGTCATGCATGCATTTTTCAAGCATCTTTTTCAACTCCCTGGGGACAAAGCGGTAATTGATAATGAAGAGCTCAGGCTTGTTCATCTGCTCGAACAGGGGTTCCTCCTCGAGCAGCTCCACGAAGGTCTTCTGCAGCAGCTTGGCATGCTCGAATATCAGTTCATAGCCCTTCCTGCCTATGATTTTCAGGGCGGCCCAGGGTTTGAGGCAGGCAAACGGCCGTGAACCTTCGAGCGTGAACCTGCCCTGGTCGACCGAACCCTCTCTTATGATGTAGTTGGCCGTGTGGTACAGGTATTCGGAATCTTCCGCGTTTCTGAAAAGGCAGACACCCATCGAGTTGGGGGAATAGAGCAGCTTGTGGGCGTCAAAGCTTACGGAATCGGCCCTTTCTATGCCCTTCAGCATTTCCCTGCCCCCCTCCATGAGCAGCGCACCGCCGCCCCAGGCGGCATCGACATGGTAGTGCGAATCAAGCTCCTTTGCTATGTCCGCAAGCGCATCCAGGTTATCGATATTTCCCGTTTCGGTCGTGCCTGCAATACCGACAATTGCAAGTATCTTGGTCGGTTTCCCGTAAGCCCTGTCTTCTTTCATAATTCTTTCAATCGTCTGCCAGAGCCTGTCTATATCAATGTTGTTCGTGTACGGGTGCACCGGCGAGTAGACGATCCCCTTTTCCCCTATCCCCAGGAGCGCCCCGGATTTGCATATTGAATAGTGCCCGCGCTTGGATACCAGTATCACTGCCTGCCGGTACCCGTAGTATTCGAGCGAGCGTGCAAGGCCTTCCTTCCTTATCCCGCTGAACTTGTGCCCGTCGGGAGGGAACGCCCTGGCGCTGGCCAGCATGAACCCAGTGAGGTTGGCGATAGTCCCGTCAGAGGTGATGTTGCCCAGGGCAATCTTATGGTTCTGGATGTTCTTTTCATAGAAATGGGATGATTTGCGGAAAACCAGCCTGTGCATCCAGCACAGAAATTCCCTTTCGACAAAGGAGGACGCCTTGGCGCTTTCGATCTTGACCTGGTTCTGGTTCAGGCTTACGGAGATCATCTCCAGCAGTATCATGAAATACGGCACGGCCGATGTCATGTGGCCGATATAATACGGATTGGCCACTTTTACGGAATGATTGATTATATTCTTCTTTATCTCGTCAAGAAGGTCCTTTATCAGCATGGGTGTTTTGGGCATTTCTGTGTTGTTGAAAATCCTGCTGAGGTCGTCCATCGTGATGGACGAGTGTATGCCCCCCTTTTCCTTGAAAAAATCGTGTATCATGTCGAGCAGGCTGTCGCCGAACTCTATGAACCTGTCCGGAGAATTGGGCATTATGAAGAGTTTGCGCATGTATTCAGGGGTTTCCTCAATTTCTTTGGGGCGCAAATTTTTGTCTCGTTTAAGCGAATCCATTTTTACCCTTCACTTTGTATAAAACAGATGACATATACATCATTATCCCGGCCCGGGAAAGGAAAGAAAGCAAATAAATTCTGTAATAAAGGGTGAGTGATGGGAGGAAAGTCGAATTCAATGGGAAAAGGCACGCTCTTCATAGTACCCACTCCTATCGGCAACCTCAGGGACATAACATTAAGGGCTCTTGAAACATTATCAGAGGTCGATCTTGTCGCATGCGAAGACACGCGCCACACGCTCAAACTGCTGAACCATTACGAAATCAAGAAACCCCTTCTTTCGTATGAAAAATTCAGCGAGAGCAGAAGACTCAAAGCTTTGATTGAAAGACTTGATCACGGTGAAAATATCGCGCTCGTCAGCGACGGAGGCACGCCCCTGATAAGCGACCCCGGCGCCAGGCTTGTCATCGAGGCGAGAAGTAAGGGCATCAGCGTTGTCGCCCTGCCCGGCGCATGCGCCTTTGTAACTGCGCTGAGCGCCTCCGGCCTTGACTGCAGGTTCCGGTTTACAGGCTTCTTCCCGAGAAAGGAGAAGCAGGCCCTCTCAGAGATCGCGAAGATGAAGAACCCGGATGAAGCAACCGTCTTCTACGAATCCCCCTTAAGGCTTCTTTCAACACTTGAATTCATCAGGGAACATCTGGGGGATGTCCGGACCTGCATCGCCCGGGAGCTAACCAAGGTTCATGAGGAATATTTTACGGGCAGCGTAAGCGAAGCCATTTCCCGGTTCAGGGATGCGGAGCCGAAAGGCGAGATAACGGTTATCATAAGCGGCTGTGCAGTTGAAAGGGAGGAGCTTCCTGATATCGCGGTCAAGGCCGGAGAGCTGCTCGAAAGCGGGTGTTCAAAACGCGACGCCGCCAGGATTCTGCACGACTTGTATAAAAGGCCCAAAAACGAAATCTACGGTATTCTTCTGGGAAAAACGGGATGAGTTCTAAAATTATTCTTTCAGGAGGTTGTCATGGTTCGCGAGTTTATTAATATTGCCGCATTTTCCTTTCTTGCCCTTTTCCCGATAGTCAATCCGCCAGCCATGACCCCGATCTTTCTCGATATGACATCGGACATCTCCGTCGGCGAGAGAAACCGGCTGGCAGGCAAGATAAGCTGGTATACGCTCATACTGCTGCTGGTTGTCCTTTTTGTCGGCGGCTGGATTCTGAAGCTCCTCGACATATCCATACACGTCATCAGGATTGCCGGCGGAATACTGTTGTTCAATATGGCCTGGCAGATGCTCAACAACGGCACTGGAGACAGCAAATCAAGGAATGACGGCTTCAAAAGCGACAGCAATTCAAAGGTCTTTTTCCCAATGACCATGCCGATAACAGCAGGCCCCGGAACAATCGCAGTAACATTGACCCTTATTCCGACGGGCTCTCTCCTGAAACTGGACACATGGCTGAACTTTGCCGGAGTCGCCGCAGGCATCGCGATAATGTCATTCGTAGTCTTCGTATCCTACAGGTACTCGGGATATTTCTTCGGCCGGCTGGGCAAGCAGGGCATCCAGGTGGTAACTAAACTGTCCGCCTTCATTCTCCTGGCCATCGGAGTTGAGATCATATGGAAGGGGTACAAGGGACTGATTTCCTGATAGCACCGATATCCGCTTAAAGGCCTCATTTCAGGCATGGACGCATCCTGAAAATAATGCGACACACGTATGTCGGAAAGGGATTATCATTCGGGCCGCTGCGAATTACATATGCCTCGATACGGAGGTGGTTTATGGATCAGACGATTTTTGAAGGCATCGGCTTGGTATCGTTTTTTGTTTCCGGTACTGTCGGACTCCTGGTTGCAGGCGAAATCATATGCAGGGTTTATGAAGCTGCGGCCCCGGCAATAAGGACAAAGCTGTCCGGCCTTGTCTCGGCATCCCGTTCCCGGAGGCGTCAAAGGCCCCCGTTGAACTGTTCATGCCATGCACTCCCCGCGAGGTTCAGGGTCTGATTCTTTAACAAACACTCGACGCCACTGCCTGTTTTGTTTTATCATATACGCATAAAATAAAGCTGAAACAGGAGCGGCATATGAATTTCAGGCAGGTGGCCATATTTGAAAAACCCGGTGAGCATAACTCGTCAGGCTGTGTTGAAATCATAAAAAAGGCGGTCTCTGAAGGCCTTTCGAAGCATGTCGTTATTGCATCGACTTCGGGCCGGAACGCGGAAGCCTTTTTCAATGCGCTGAAGGGAACAGGCCCGAATCTTGTCATTGTGACCCACAGCGCCAACTTCAAGGAAGAAAACCACGATGAATTCGATCCGCGCGTAAGGCAGATGCTCAAGGAAAACAGCGTGCCGGTTTATACCGGTACCATACTCACCCATTCCCTTGAAAAGTCAGTGATGGATAAATTCGGCGGGAATACGACCGCCATGATAATAGCAGGCACGCTGCGGCGGTTCGGCGAAGGCGCCAAGGTCTGCATCGAGATCGTGATGGAGGCCTGCGACGCGGGTCTTGTCCCGGAAGGCGCCGAAGTCCTCGCTGCAGCAGGATCCGGCCATGGCTCGGACACGGTCATGCTCATAAAGGCCCGGCCGTCGAAACGCTTCCTGGACCTCGAGGTGCTCGAGATCCTTGCTATGCCCAGGGGCAGATAGGGACGCATCAAGATTGACTGCATCTATCCGGCCGGGGCTTCCGGTTTTTGCAGACACCTGCGTTGAGGAGCATGTGCGGAAATTGACCGCCATGAAAGCATGGTATAAATCGATAGGATTGTTTCAACAGTTGAGAGTTTCAGGCAGACATGTCTTTGCGTCTGCTTATACAATAAATATATTCCTGAAAAGCAATTGTTGAAAAAATTTAGGAGAGAAAAATGCAGAAGCGCGTATTGGGAAAAAGCGGCCTAGAAGTTTCGGCTCTCGGTCTAGGCTGTATGGGAATGAGCTTTTCATACGGCCCGCCCAAAGACAAAAAGGAAATGTCCGCTCTTCTTCGGACAGCCGTCGAACGAGGAGTAACATTCTTTGATACTGCAGAGGTCTACGGCCCGTTTACAAACGAAGAGCTCGTGGGCGAAGCCCTGGCCCCTTTCCGCGGGCAACTGGTGATTGCCACCAAGTTCGGCTTCAACCTTGACCCCAATTACGACCCCAGGGGCATGCAGGGTTTGCCGGGTCTGGACAGTCGGCCGAAGCACATCAGGCAGGCCGTAGAAGGCTCACTCAAAAGGCTCAAGGTCGAAACGATTGATCTGCTTTATCAACACCGGGTTGACCTGAACGTGCCGATAGAAGACGTGGCGGGGGCCGTGAAAGACCTGATTCAGGAAGGCAAGGTCAGGCACTTCGGCCTGTCCGAAGCGGGGGTGCAGACGATCCGCCGCGCACACGCCGTTCAGCCGCTAACCGCCCTCCAGAGCGAATACTCGCTGTGGACGAGAGGTCCCGAAAAGGAAGTGCTGCCGGCCCTCGAGGAACTCGGCATCGGCTTCGTCCCCTACAGCCCTCTGGGCAAGGGCTTCCTCACAGGAAAGATCGACGAAAATACTACGTTCGACAGTTCCGACTTCCGCACCACTCTGCCCCGCTTCACGCCTGAAGCCCGGAAAGCGAACCAGGCCCTGACTGACCTGCTTGCCGGGATGGGTGAACAGAAGAATGCGACACCCGCCCAGATCGCGCTTGCCTGGCTGCTGGCCCAGAAGCCGTGGATCGTTCCAATCCCGGGCACCACGAAGCTTAACCGCCTAGAGGAGAACATCAGAGCTGCGTCAGTCGAGCTTACGCCTGACGACCTTCGCGAGATCGACAGCGCCGCCTCGAAGATCACAGTGCTGGGGGCCCGGTACCCCGAAAAGATCGAGCAGATGACCGGCCGCTAAGGGACAACAGTGAGTTTGAGCAGGGCTGCACAGGCAAGGCGGATATTGACTCCGTAAAGGCGCCGATTGAATGCGAATCGGAATGGCAACGAAAAGCAAGGGAGAAACGGTATGCAAGCAGGTATGACAGAAAATATTCTGGTGGCCTATTTTTCCCACAGCGGCAACACGCGGGAAATTGCCGGTCAAATCCACAAAAGCACTGGCGGCAATATCTTTGAAATTCAGGCCGTAAAACCGTATCCCCATGATTACGATGCGGTTGTAAAACAGGCAAGGCAGGAACTGGACTCCGGGTACAGACCGCCACTGAAAACAAAGATTGAAAATTTCGAGTCGTATGATCTGGTTTTCACAGGCTACCCTGTCTGGTGGGGCACTTTTCCGGCTGCCGTAAAAACCTTTCTGCTGGAATACGATTTTTCGGGCAAGAGAATTGCACCGTTCTGCACGCATGAAGGGAGCAGCATGGGACGAAGCGCATCGGACATCTCAAAACTCTGCCCTAAATCGACTTTGCTGGACGGCATCGCCATCAGGGGCAGCGTGGCAAGAACCGCGCAAGACAAAGTGTCCGAATGGCTGCGGAAAATTGAAATTATAAGATAGCGACGATAAATGATATTTTCCTATCAGGTTTGAATTAGCATTGATTGATAAGCTTTAATCTGTATAACAATCTTAAAAGAACCGGCGGAATTCAGCGCACATCAATCGGCTCTTCAGGAGGATACGCATGATCAGATTTGATTTTTCCGGTACAAGCGATGCCCTGATCGGAAACCGCGGGATCGCCCAAAAGGATATCGAAGCCATAATGCCGCTCTGCAGGGCTGCCCATGAAACAATGACCGCCAACAGGGCTGAGGGCAGGATAAAATTCCAGGACCTGCCCGAAGGAAAGGCTGTGCTTGACACCGTAAAGGCCCTGGCCGCAAAGCTCAAGGGCCGGTTCAGGAACATCGTCCATCTCGGCATAGGCGGGTCTTCACTCGGCCCCAAAGCCATGTTTTCGGCGATAAAACCGCCCTTTTACAACCTGGGCGGCGACCCCAGGATATTCTTCTGGGACAACGTCGACCCCGAGCTCATGTCAGTTACCCTTGACAACATCAGGCTTGAAGAAACGCTCTTTATTGTCGTCAGCAAATCGGGCGGCACGGCAGAGACCGCCTCGCAGTTCATGCTCGTCTATGACAGGCTTAAAAAACAGCTGGGAGACAAATACAAAAATCACCTTGCCATAATAACCGACCCGAAAAACGGCATCCTTAGAAAGATAGCCGACAGCGAAGGCATAGCTAACCTCCCGGTCCCGCCCGAAGTGGGCGGCCGGTTCAGCACGCTGACCCCGGTGGGCCTCCTGCCTTCCGCCCTTCTCGGAATAGATATCGATGCCTTCATGAAAGGTGCGGGGGAAATGAGAGATGCAACAATTGTCCCGGATGTCTTTTCAAACCCGGCCTATCTTTATGCTGCGATTCATTTCCTGGCATCGGTCAAAGGCGCAAACATGTCCGTGCTCATGCCCTACTCCAATGCGCTCTTCGACCTGTCCGACTGGTACTGCCAGCTCTGGGCCGAAAGCAGCGGCAAAAAGACATCGCTTAAAGGAAAGACCGTATTCGCCGGCCAGACGCCAATCAAGGCCCTCGGCGCAACCGACCAGCATTCCCAGTGCCAGCTCTACATGGAAGGCCCGTTCGACAAGGTTGTGAACATCATAGACGTTAAGAAATACCGCAAAGAGATCACCATTCCCGCGGTCTTCGAAAACACCGCCGAAATGGGCTATCTCTGCGGCAAGACCATAAACAGGCTGATCCAGTCCGAGGCAAAAGGCACATGGGGCGCGCTCATCGAAAATAAGCGCATGGCCACACGCATAACTCTTGATGCGATAAACGAGGAAACCCTGGGCGCCATGTTCATGTTCTTCATGATCGCGACGTCGTTCTTCTGCTACCTGCTCGACGTGAACCCCTATGACCAGCCCGGAGTGGAGCTCGGCAAGGTCATCACGTTCGACCTCATGGGCAGGAAGGGCTACGAGGGCAAGGCGAAACCGGTCACAGAAGTGGACCGGCTGGTGTTTGAAATAAAGTAGAACAGAGTGAGACAGAAAAAAGGAGACAGTAGACAGGAGATAGGAGACAGTAGAAAGACGTGAGACAAAACCTTTTCAGGCTTTCAAATAGAAATTTAATTGAACCTTTTTCTCCCAGGTTCATCATTTGGAGATCAGATTTGATTCTATGCTGTCTCCTGTCTACTGTCTCCTGTCTACTTCTATTGACATGAAAGTCAGAATTCTCCCCAAAGAGCTGATAGGCCTGATTGCGGCGGGCGAGGTCATAGAGCGGCCTGCGTCCGTGGTGAAAGAGCTTGTCGAAAATTCCATAGATGCCGGTGCCACGTCCATATCCATTGAATTCTCCGGAGCCGGCATCGAGCTTATCCGTGTTGCCGACAACGGCTCGGGCATGGATGAGACCGACCTTGAAACAGCGGTGCTCAGGCATGCCACAAGCAAGCTGGAAACGTCGGAAGATTTATTCAACATCAGAACGCTCGGGTTCCGCGGCGAAGCCGTGCCCAGCATCGCCGCGGTAAGCAGGATGACGGTCTCTTCAAGGCAGGAGCAGTCCTCATCGGGCTCTTTTATTGTTATGGAGGCCGGAGAGATAATCGAACGAGGCAAAAAAGGCATGCCTGCGGGCACAATAATAGAAGTCCGCGACCTCTTTTACAACATGCCCGCAAGAAAGAAGTTCCTGAAAACACCGGCAACCGAACAGAAGAACATGCTCGACGTCATATCGAGGTCGGCCCTGGCGCACCCGGAAATAACCTTTTCCGTCACGACAGAGGGGCGCAGGATTTTCAGCATACCCGCATCCATGTCCCGGGCGGACCGGGCCGGCATTATCGCAGGCGCAGACTTCAAGGAGCACATGAAAGAGTTTTCCAGGCAGGCCCCGGGGCTTCATGTACACGGCATGCTCGCCACTCCCGATGTCAACCGTCCCACGCGCTCTTTTATCTATGCCTTTGTGAACGGCCGGACCGTCAAGGATACAGTGGTATCGGGCGCTGTTCTGGAAGGCTTTTCCGGCCTGCTCATGCGAGGGCGCTATCCGGTGGTCGTGCTCTTCATCGATATCGAGCCCGCGGATGTCGATGTGAACGTGCATCCGACAAAGGCCGAGGTCAGGTTCAGGGAGCCGTCGCGGGTTTACGGACTTGTCGTTTCAATTGTCAGGGAAGCCCTTTCATCATTGGCATGCAACCGTTATGACGCCGTTTGCGAGCCTGATGAACCTTACATTATCGGAAGGCCCGTATATGAAAATCAGTCTGCCCAGGCATCCTTTATCGAAGACTATGTCGAGCGGCGGGGATTCTATTCCGACAAATCCGTGATAGGCGTGCTCAAATCCACCTATATCCTCTTGAACGACGATGACGCGTTCTACATACTCGACCAGCATGCCTCCCACGAACGCATAGTCTTTGACAGGCTCAAAAGTTCCGGCATCTCAGGCAGCCAGGCCCTGCTGTACCCTGTTGTTGTCGAGCTTTCGGTACCTGAGTTTGCAGCCTTTGAAGAGATCATGGACCAGCTTGAGGCGATCGGAATCGAGGCGGAGCCGTTCGGTGAAACAGAAATTGCGGTAAGGACAGTCCCAACACTGCTCAAGGATTCCGACATAAAGGACATCATCCATGAGATTGTCCACGAGCCCCTTCCGAAGCAGACCGATGAACGAAGGAATGAAATCATATCCCGCATCGCCTGCCATTCAAGCGTACGCGCGGGAAAGACGCTGACGCAACCCGAGATATCCGCGCTCCTACGCCAGTTGGATGAAGCGGGCGCACCGACTACATGTCCGCACGGGAGGCCGATATTCAAACGTATTCCAATCAACGAAATCGAGCGATGGATAGGACGCAAACCTTGATATTTCCGGTTCCTATTCAAGCTCTGTCTTTGTCGGCTACGTCGGAATGCTCCTCAACATACGTCAAAGTATGCCTGCGTCGCTTCCTCCTTGCCTCCTCGACATCATCTTGAATATAAATCGGAATTGTTGGTAGCTCTTTGTTTACTATTTGGCGTGAAACCTAGTAATTTAATATTTTTTAGATTTAAAACTACAAAGAATATACATCTAATAAAATTATATGCTATTAATTTTTAAAAATAGAAAGTTTGTAAATTTGAATCGGGGAGGTAATATGTCAAAGAATATCAAAAAGGTTTCTTCAAATCATTCTCAAGTTAAAAAAGAAGTGTCTAAAAAATCGAATATACCTCCCGATACAACAAACAGGCAATCAGAGTTTGAGCACCATATCTCAAAATTTGTTGCTGAGATTGAGAGTCTTTCAAGAGCAACCAATATGACAATGTCCACAGTACTTGATGCAATGAAAAAACATTCTGAGGAATTCTTAAAGTTTATCGATAAACGAGGAATAAAGACATCAGAGAAAGAGGATGGTAAATCATTTATTATCAAGCCCAACGATGTATATTCGTTCAAAATTCATATGAAAGACGTTTCTACAGCGACATTAGCTTTTAAAAATGTACCAAGGATCTTTTTCTGTTCTCTTGTTCATCAGTATGATGCTTATCTTGGTAATATTCTCCGAGAGTGTTTTCGTGTTAGGCCAGAAACAATGCATGTATCACAAAAGCATATGACCTTTTCTGATTTATTAAAATATCAATCAATAGAAGCAGCTCAAGAATTTTTAATTGAAAAGGAAGTCGAATCAATTATACGTGAAAGTCATGCAGTTCAATTCGATTGGATGGAGAAACGATTTGATCTTACGCTTAGAAAGGACCTCCCAGCTTGGCCGCAATTTATTGAACTTACAGAGCGACGAAATCTTTTTGTGCATTGTGATGGCATTGTTTCATCACAATACCTAGATATGTGTAAGCAACATGGGTTCGTTCATAAGAAAAACCTTAAAGTGGGTGATCAACTAACTGTTTCCACAGAGTATTTCAAACAAGCGATTGATTGCATAATCGAAATCGGCGTAAAATTAGGGCATGTCCTGTGGCGAAAATTAGAGCCGAAAGAGTTAGAAAAAGCAGACAATGCCCTTCACCTGATCACCTATGAGTTCTTGTCCGATGAATGGTATTCCCTTACGAAGATCCTTTTGCATTTTGCCGAAGAAACTCTTATAAAAAAATCTTCAGATAACATAAGGCGCATGAATCTGATCAACCTAGCCATAGCTTATAAGTTCACTGGAGATACAGACAAAGCCTGTAAACTACTCGATACTCAAGATTGGTCTGCATGTGAAGACAAATTCAAACTAGCTGTTGCCGTTTTACATGATCGCAAAGATGAAACAATAAGAATAATGAAACGTATAGGAAAAGATGGTTCAGTAAGAAGACAAGATTATTCTTCTTGGCCTCTCTTTAAAGAATTCAGAACAACTAAAGAGTTTTTAGGAACATATAAGGAACTTTTTGGTGAGGAATTCATTCTGTTTGAATCAGAGATTAAAGAACCTTTACAGAGAATTGCTGAAAGCCAGCATTAGGAGCCAAATGGTTTCAGGCCTTTAAGCTTGCATTTCTGCATTGGATTTTACTTAACAGCTCATCAGCTTAATAGCTGATCAGCTTGACGATTTTTCCCCGTCTCATACCTATGCCGCCTTTAATGCATTAATTTTGTATTCTCTCTGGCCGGCTATCCAAAGGTCAAGTTTTCCTTGCATTTGCAGCCAGCTTTCCGGGGTAGTATTCGTTGCCTTTCCGATTCTGATAGCCATATCAGGACTCAGTGCTACACGCCCGTTAACCAGTTCACTCAAAGTTTTTCTACTCACACCGAGATGTTTTGATGCCTCGGTTATGGTAATCCCAAGGGGTTTTAAGACATCTTCGTTAAACACGAGCCCGGGATGAGTGGGTCTTCTCTTTGTAATCATAACTTTGACTCCCTTACCATGCAACCCTATAGGGTACAACATTCAGTTAGGAGCCTACCAGAAACACTGATAACAAATTAAGTTATTAAGAGCATTTGATTTTACTTATCAGCTCAACAGCTTAATAGCTTATCAGCTTTCAATTTCGCTGCGAGGACTAAACCATTCCGGGTTGCCTGCCGATTAGTCTGATATGACCCCAAGCCTGAAGGATGAATGATGGAGCATATTTACCCTCTCTTAAAATCCATAACGATTTTCTTTATACTCGTCGTCTTTATCCAGATGCTCAAGCTTAAGGGGGTTTTCAACAACAGCCACCAGCCGGTTTTCAACAGGCTCGTAACCGAACTCGCCCTTCCGGTCATCATCTTTTCCACGCTTTCGGTAAGCAGCATCAAAATAAGCCAGATACTCTCGGCAGGCATCATGCTCGCTTCCATCATAATCTGCTGCCTTATCGCCTATATCATCTGCCGCGCATTGCGCCTGTCATACCGCGTGACCGGCTCCATGGTCATGCTTGCGGGATTCGGAAGCACATCAACGCTTGCATACCCGTTGATCAAGCAGACATTCGCTGGCAATACGGAAGCCATGGCGCTCGGCCTTATGATAGGCGAATTCGGGGTCTGCATCCCGTTCTTCACCATCGGCGTAATCATAGCGGCGTATTTCGGAGGAAGGGCCGAGATGAAAAAACCGGATGTAATTCCGGTCATCAGGGATTTTTTCTCATCGAACATCTTCATCGCGTGCATGCTTGGAATCATAGTTTCACAGATACCAGCTGCATCGGCATTTATGAAAATTCGTTTCTGGACGGATTTCTTCGGCTATTTCAACAACGGTCTGGAAATTCTTGTCGCTATCTCGATAGGCCTCATGCTCAAGCCCATCAAGGTCAGGGACATCCTTCCGCTCCTGATCGTAATCGTGCTCTTGAAACTCTTTGTCCAGCCGCTCCTCGTAAAGGGCGGCGCAGGTGCTGCAGGGCTGAGCTCGCTTCCTTCTGAAATACTCGTTATCGAAGCGGCAATGCCGTCCGGAGCCGTGGCCGCTGTCATTGCAGACCGCTACGGGTGTGACGGGCCGCTCGCTTCGACAATCGTGATCGCGACATATCTGGTAAGTCTTCTGACCATACCTCTTCTCATATATTTTTTAACCTGATCGAAAACGGTGAAAAGCATGAACCCGATGGATATAAACAAATCGAATAGAGAAAACCGGAAAGAACAGAGGAAAGTTACGCCCGGAGGGCTGCAACCATGAGGATATCGCTTCCCCTTCTCGAACTGGTGATGATATTTCTGCTGATCGTCATTATCATCCGTCTCTTAAAATTAAGGGGTGTCTTCAATGACAGCCACCAGGGAGTTTTTGATCGCCTGGTAACCGAACTTGCCCTGCCGGCGGTTATTTTTACGGGTATGGCAACGATCTCGTTCAGGGCCGACTGGATAGTTCCGGCGCTGATTATTCTTGCCTCCCTCATCATCTGCATGCTGATCGTTTATTTGATATGCCTGATCTTGCATCTGCCGGCCCGAACGACCGGCACACTCATTATTGTCGGGACATTCGGGAGCACCTCGACTTTCGCCGTCCCCCTTCTGGTCAGTATATTCGGTCACGGGAGCGAAGCCCTCGGCCAGGGGATCACAATGGCAACGCTGGGGGTAGCCCTTCCCTTTTTTACGATCGGGGTTCTCATTGCTGACTTTTTCGGCAGAAAAGAAGAGAACGCAGAACATTCCAAACTGGTTACCCTTAAAGATTTTCTTTCAACGCCTATTTTCATCGCGTTTATTCTGGGGATCATCGCATCCGTTCTCACATCTTATTACAGGGTTCCAGGAACTGTCGCGTTCACTGAAATCTTTACTGGCTTTTTCGATGTCATCAAACATTCCGTCGACCTTCTGGTCTGGATCGCAATCGGCCTCATGCTCAAGCCTGTCAGGCTCAGGAAATTCATCCCTCTGCTCGCTCTGGTGGTTCTGGTGAAGATGCTTATCGAGCCTGCCCTAGCATTGCTGCTGCCGCATGCCGCAGGTCTGCCGTTCCTCACCCGTCAGATCATTCTTATAGAATCCGCCATGCCTTCAGGGGCGATCGCTGCGGTCCTGGCCGACAGGTACGGGTGTGACGGTCCTCTGGCCGCCGCCCTGGTCATTGCAACATATCTGATAAGCCTTGTTACCATTCCGGCGCTGCTTTACTTCATGGTTTGACCTGCCGCAATCGGCAGGTAAAAGCTGAAAAGCCTGAGTCTCCAGGTTTCATCACCCGGTAATTTTTCTCCAGGGATGCGCCTCCTCAATTTCATATGCGATTTCAAGCAGGGTGCGCTCCCGCCCGGTTGCCGCCATGAACTGCACACCCACAGGCACGCCATTGGCGTCTGCACCCATGGGCAGCGTGATGGCAGGCGAGCCTGAGGCGTTATTGACGGGCGTAAACGACACATATTCGATCAGGCGCCGGAACAGCTCGTCGAACTCGATATCGGGATGCAGATATCCGAGTTCGGCCACGGTATGTGCAAGCACCGGTGACAAAACAGCATCATACCCCGCAAGTGCCGCGTCATAATCGGCTGCACAGCGTCGCAGACGGTACAGCATGCCTGGCGTCTTCATCATGCGCTTTCGGAAATAGCGCACCAGGCCCCGGCTGAAGGGTTCCAGTTTCGATGCGTCAAAATCAAACGATACTATGAGACGCCCGAAGGTGCTGATCGAGAAAGCCAGGAATCCCCAGTAAAGTGTGAAATCTTCTATAAAAATCTTTTCAACCGGAACCTTCATGGGCTCCACGCGATGCCCGAGACTTTCCATCAGCGCTGCAGTATCATTGACGGTTTTGCAGGTTTCACCGCATGAGGGTATGCCTGTGATCGAATCCATAACAAGCCCTATGCGCAGGCGTTTTTTCCCTGGCCCCTGAATATCTCCCACAGGAGGCAATTTGCTGTTTTGCCACACCTGCTCCATGCCATTAAAAAACCTGGCCGTATCCCTCACTGAGCGGGTCAGAAGACCGTCGCCGATGATGTTGATGGGCAGGGACCGGGCCATCTGGCATACTATAAAACGTCCGAGGGAAGGCTTCATGCCTATAAGACCGTTGCATGATGACGGGATGCGTATGGAGCCTCCCCCGTCATTGCCATGAGCGACAGGCACGACTCCGGATGCAACCAGGGCCGCTGATCCTCCGGAAGAACCGCCCGTGGAATATGCGGTGCGCCAGGGATTGTGCGCCGGATCCTGATCGCTGAATTCGGTGGTGGCGTTGAAACCGAATTCGGGAAGCCTGCTTTTTCCGAGCACGGTAAAACCGAGCCGCATGAGCTGTGCGGCAAACGGGTCGTCCCTGCGGGCTGGTTTCGCCGAAGTAGCCTGAGAGCCGTACCTTGTGGGCATGCCCATGACATCTACATTGTCCTTGATAAAGGTTGGAACGCCTGCAAAAATCCCCGTTTTATCTGAGCGCGATTCAACCAGCGCACGCTCATAAGCCTCGAATGCGACGGCGTTCAGTTCGCCGTTGACCTTGCGTGCGCGGGCAATGGCGGCGGCAGCGGCTTCTTCCGCGCTGATCTTGCGATCCCTTATAAGCGCTGCAATGCCCGTTGCATCGTGATCGGCCAGTACGTCATCTGTAAATGAATGGACTCTCTGTGCAGTCATAACATATCCTCCAGGAAATAATTTTCTGACTAATTTTAAAAGTATATCATCATGCAGCTTTCAGGACATTACAATTCACACATCTAATTATTACCCAAAATATAATTATTTAATCCCAATATGCCGAAGTATATAAAAAGTGGAGGTAGATGCCCTTGAAGATAAATTTCATGCTAATTATCACCATTTTCTTTTTTACCGCCTTAACTTCCTGCGGAAGCAGCAATAATGAACAGAAGGCTGACGATTACTGCGCCGACGCCAGCATTCTCCTGCATGGCGGGTTATACTATAATGACTATTACAGCTGTATGGAAGGTGATTATCCTGACAAAGCGCTCCTTCTGGATATCCTGAATAAATATGTCAACAGCGCGGAGAAAATGGCCGCTTTCACGGATGCGGTATGCCTGAGCTTCCCGGCAGAAACGCAGTCAGAATGCTATTCCGGCACTTTTGCCATGCCCTCCGAATTGCTTGGATTCAGGAACATCCTTGAATCGCATTCCGCAGACAGGTCCGACCTTTGCTATATGGCGCAGGAGACCGGGGGGTTCGTGGTGTTTTATATGAGCAATTACACTCAGTCCGAGTGCGGAGCAACAGACTAAGGACGCCTGTCCTTATCCGCCTTATATCTGAACCTGTCGATAATATGCATTACACCTAAGACGGGGTGCGACAGCAGAATTTTCGGACCTGAATAGCGCATGACCGCGCGCATCTTCTCTCTCATCTCCGGCTTATGGCAATGCACCTGGCATCTGCCGCAAACAGGCTTCCGCTCTTTAAACGGGCATTTATCGGTCCGGCGCACGGCATAATCATAAAGCCCTGCGCACTCCCCGCATATTCCAGAAGCATTGCCATGATGGGCGGTGCAGTATATCCCAATCATTATTTTTACGGTTTTCTTTTCCCTTGCGATTCTTTGTGAATCTTTCATTTTCCGACCCGGATGATATTGAAGTTATTTTCTTGGTATCCCTCCATATTTCCCCCTAGGCACAGGCAACCTCAAGTTGCTTTTACCGGATAACGGGATTATCATAAATCCGACAATATAATATTTTATCTTATGTGGAAAAGGGAGGAAATCAAAATGGGTATTGTAAAAAAAGGATGGCTGCTGCTGGGGTTTTTATCGTTACTGGGATGCACGTCCAAAGTTGAGTTGAATATTTACTCCGGACGCGAAGATCCAACCTGGATGCTTACCCCTGCTGAGGTATACAACCTGAAAAATATGATCTCCCAATTGGATCAGACCCAGGAAATATGTACCTGCCATGATGGTTTAGGTTATCGCGGTTTCACCGTACAGGTTCCCGCCACATCATCAGATTATGTCCAGATAATCCGGGCCTGTCATGGCCAGGTTATAGTACAAAATACGGCAGGAGGGGAGCCGACAGGAACAGCCTGCTACCTTGATCCGCAGAGGCAGGTCGAGCTCTGGCTGCTTGCTACTGCCAAGCCGCCCTTCAACCATGACGAATACGATGAACTCGTCAATATAATCATGGAGAGTAACCCGTAAGCGCCGGGAATCCCCTGACGGGATGAGGGCAACCGGACAGCCTGCAATGCAGGCAGTCGTACAAGAATCGGCAACACCATATGTGCGCTGAGGCTCATTGTTTCAACATGGCCTGATATTTTGATTTTACTTGTCAGCTCATAAGCCTTCATGAGCATTCAGGCGCAGCCGCAAACCTTCTCCGATTAATATGTTCAGATGATTTAAAAATATTTTTTACAAGCATTAACAGCACCTGTTGTCTCTGAATCCTTCCGCCGCTATTTAAACAGGCTCAGGAAAATACCCGGGACCGGGGTCTCGAAGCGCAACGCTTCGCCCGTGACCGGATGCCTGAATGCCAGCGAAAAAGCATGCAGGCCCAGGCGGCCAAGGTCCTTCCTGTGCGCACCGTATTTGACGTCGCCGGCAACACTGTGGCCGATATCCTTCATGTGCACGCGTATCTGGTTTTTGCGGCCTGTTTCGAGCCTCACTTCGAGCAAGGAAAAGTTCCTGCCCCTCTTCAGCACCCTGTAATGCGTGACGGCCTTCTGGCCGTCTTCAGGGGTATGGCTTGAGTACATGATGCGGGCCTTATTTTCCTTAAGCCATGAGGTGACCGTGGCCTGGTCTTCTTTGACAACGCCTTCGACGACCGCTACATATTTTCTCTCGATCACGTCCTTGTCCCAAGACTCCTGAAGTCTCTGCTTGATATCCCTGTTCTTGGCGAACACCATAAGCCCCGAGACCTCACGGTCCAGCCGGTGCACGATGAATATGAGGTTCTTGGGGTGTATCTTTTTGGCCTGGTCGCTCAAAATCCTGTAGACCGTCCTGTCCTTTTCCTTGTCTGTGGCAATGGAAAGCAGGCCGTGGGGCTTTTCGACAACGACAATGCCGGCGTCTTCAAACACGATTTTCAAGCCCTTGTGCTGAGAGCCCTGAAGGACCTTGTTCCAGTTTACAATGACCTGCTGGCCCGGATTCAGCGGATGGTTGTACTGCGTGGTGATCTTATGGTCCACGCTGACCTGCCGGTGCGTGAGCAGCGACAGGATAGTTTTTCGGCTTTTGCCGGGCATGCTGGCGGTGAGAAACGTTATCAGATCAGCCGGTTGGGCTGTTATGAAAACCGACTGCTTTTCCTCGCCCCGTTTTGGTTTGAAAGCTTTTTTCACATTGTGCATAGCGTGTCCTTCGGACGTTTCATAGAAAACGTCTCTATCAGGCTTAAAGCTCTTTTAAAAGGCATATTCACATGAGCCCTACCCTATTCCGGCTTATTGTTGTAAGAAAGACCCTGTGAACGGTACGAACCCCCTGATCATACTGACCGGGCCGACAGCCTCGGGAAAGACCGGCATTATTCTGAAGCTGGCCGGAAAATACCCGATTGAAATAATCTCGGCCGATTCCATGCAGATCTATCGCGGGATGGACATAGCAACTGCCAAGCCTACGCTAGAGGAGCAGAAAATCCTGCCGCACCACCTTATAGACATCATGAACCCTGACGAGGAATATAACGCAGGCGCCTTTAGAAAGGATGCTTTGAGAATTGCCGCCGAAATCGTATCGCGCGGCCATATCCCGATAGTTGCAGGAGGAACAGGCTTATATATAAAGGCACTTATATTCGGCCTCAGCGAGGGCCCTACCCGCTCTGAAGAAATCAGAGAAAATTTGAGAGACTTTATAAGAACGAACGGCTCGCACAAGGCATGGGATATCCTTAACCGCCACGACCCCGACATCGCAGAAAAGATAAGTCCCGCAGACGCCTCGCGTATAATCCGTTATATGGAAATGATACTGCTCACCGGAGAAAAGCCTTCTGCGATGCACGAGGGCCATGGTTTCAGGGAGCCGAAACTCAACGTCAGGGTTCTCTGCATTTCGATGGAACGAGAAATTCTTTATGAGAGGATAAACCGGAGGGTTGATGAAATGATTGCAATGGGGCTCGTGGATGAAACGAAGAGGCTCCTTGAAGCAGGCTATTCACCAGGCCTTAAATCCATGCAGGCGCTCGGCTACAAGCACCTAGTTGCACATCTGCAGGACGGACTGCCGGTGGGTGATGCCGTTTCACTTGTCAAGCGCGACACCCGCCACTATGCCAAGCGGCAGATGACATGGAACAGGGGGCATTACGGCATGGACCGGTTTTTCAATCCTGATGACGCCCTGGCCGGGATACAAGGGGTCCTGGACCAGAGATGAAGACCATGAAAGCCCGCGGGATAAAATACTTTGAAAAGGCGCTCAGGAAGCAGACGGGCCGGGCGATAAGCGATTATTCGATGATCAGTGACGGCGACAGGGTGCTCGTCGCTGTTTCGGGCGGCAAGGATTCCATCGTGCTCCTGCGGGTCCTCCACATGCTGCAGAAGGCTGCGCCGGTTGATTTCGAGCTTCTCCCCGTCCATGTGAGTACGGGATTTGAAAAAGGCTTCGATGCCGTCTCATCATGGTCGGAATCCGAACTGGGGCTGAAAATGGGCATTATCGACAGCGGCATTGCCCGGATACTGGCCGGATCGTCCGATCCCGGAAAGAGCCCCTGCGCTTTGTGTTCCAGGCTGAGGCGCGGCGTGCTCTACACACATGCAGCAGAAACCGGCGCAACGTCCATTGCGCTGGGCCATCATATGGATGACATAGTGGAGACATTTGTGCTAAGGTGCTTCTTCACGGGACAAATCGGGGCAATGAGCCCTTCCAGGGTTTCGGACGACGGGAAAAACAGGATCATAAGACCATTGGCATACTGCCCCGAGGAAACAATTGCTTCATATTTTTCATTTATGGACGTCGAGCCGGTTAAAAACGAGTGCATAATGAGAAAGGACGGCAAAAGGCATATGGTTAAGGACTACCTGAAGAAAATGGAATCGGACATCCCGAAACTCAGGTATTCCATCTTTGCATCGCTGTCCAATATCGACCTGAAAGGACTGTGTATCAGGGAATAGCTTTATGCGTATCGAGATCGAGCCATACATACCAAAACCCAGGGCCGTCAAGCGGGCCGTCGAAATACTTAAAGACGGCGGCATAATCGTTTACCCGACTGACACCGTCTACGGAATCGGATGCAGGCTCTCGAATAAAAAGGGCATCGACAAGATCAACGAAGTCAAAAAGGGCCCTGACAAGCCCAGAAGCATCATGCTCTCGGATTTCAAGGACATCAGCATGTATGCATATGTCGACAACAATGCCTTCAGAATCATCAGAAAGCTCCTCCCCGGGCCGTACACGATCATCCTGCCGTCGACAAAGCTGGTGCCCAGGATCATGCAGTCAAACAGAAAGACGATCGGGATCAGAATACCCGACCACTGGTTCTGTGAAATGCTCATTGCCGAGCTCGGCGAGCCCATCGTTACGACGAGCATCCCCATAGGAACCCAGGGCCGCCATGTCGACCCGCTTGAGATAGAAGACAAACTCGGACACATGGTCGACCTTATAATCGACAGCGGGATACTACCGGACGAACCCTCCACGGTCATAAGCCTTGAAACCGGGGAGATGGAAATATTAAGGCAGGGCCGTGGAACTACAGAAAATCTTATGCAGGAAGCGATATGAAAAAAATGCTGATAGATGCGGTTCATCCTGAAGAGATCAGGGTTGCCGTGGTCGAGGACGGGACTTTAAAGGAAATCTTCATCGAAAGCTCCATGAAGGAGCAGATCAAGGGCAATATCTACAAGGGGAAAATTTCCCGCATCGAAAAAGGCCTGAATGCCGTCTTTGTAGAAATCGGCCGCGAGAAGAACGCCTTCCTCCCCATGCACGATATAAACCTTTCTTTCATCCCGAACGCAAAACCCGGGAAAGAGCCTTCCAGGCAGATTCAAAACGGCATGGAAATCATGGTGCAGGTGGTCCGCGACGAAAAGTCCGCAAAAGGGGCGCTTGCAACCATGAATATCTCGCTGGCCGGAAGGTACATGGTGCTTCTTCCGGGCCAGGATTCATCCGGGATTTCCCGCAAGATCGAGGACGACGAGCAGAGGAACCGCCTCAAAGACATCGTAAAGCAGCTCAACCCGCCCAAAGAATCGGGAATCATCGTGCGGACCGCGGGCATGGACCGCTCCAAGACCGAACTCCAGCGCGACCTCAATTATGTCCTCAAGCTCTGGAAAAAGATCGAAGACGATTATGTGACCGCCGCATCACCCGCCCTTATCTATTCCGAGGATGACGTGGTTATCCGCTCCATCAGGGATTATTTCAGCACCGACATGAAGGAAGTCCTTATCGACGGCGAAGCGACCTTTAAAAAGGCCGTGTCCTTCATGAAAAGCGTAATGCCCGGCTACAAGGGCCTCTTGAAACTGTACAGGGAATCCAAGCCCCTGTTCACGAAATACGAGCTTGAAAAGCAGCTTATGAGCGTTTACGGCCGCAATGTAAAGCTCAAGAGCGGCGGCCATATAGTGATAGATCCGACCGAGGCCCTGGTGTCAATCGACGTCAATTCAGGCCAGGCCAGCAGCGGGAAGGACATGGAGGAAACCGCGCTAAACACGAACCTCGAGGCGGCGGCAGAAATAGCCAGACAGCTCATTTTGAGGGACCTTGGCGGGCTGGTGGTCATTGATTTTATCGATATGAAATTGAAGGACAACATAAAAAAGGTCGAGAAAACGCTCAAGGACGCACTCAAAAACGACCGGGCCCATTCGAGGATAAGCCGCATTTCCCAGTTCGGCATACTCGAGATGTCCAGGGAGAGGCTTTCTCCGCCGATACTCGAAAAGAGCCATATCGTCTGCCCCTGCTGCAACGGGCACGGCATTGTGCGGTCAACCGAATCTTCAGCCCTCATGGCCCTGAGGGAAATCCACCTCTTCCTGGACCGCAGCAAGCAGAAGCATATAAAGGTAACGCTCCAGAGGGATGCGGCCATGTCCCTTCTCAACAAATACCGCGGCCGTTTGGCAAAACTGGAGAAGGACTATTCGGTCGAGATTCAGGTGCTGGACAGTCTTGCCGCAAAGCCGGATGAGGTAATCATCGATGTGCCGGGAAGCGAATGATGACAACAGCGACAATCTGAAATACAGGTTCGAGTATGCGGACGGCAGGATGCCGGTTTCAATGACTACAGGCGGAGGTATAAGGTACTACCTGGCCTATGACCAGGTGGGAAGCCTGAGGCTTGTTATAGACTCCGACGGAGAGGTTCAGAAGCGCATTAATTATGATACGTTCGGATACGTGATAAACGATACCAATCCCACGCTGGATGTGCCTTTCGGCTTTGCGGGCGGGCTGTATGACGCTAAGACCAGGTTGTGCAGGTTCGGGTATAGAGACTATGACACAGAGACCGGACGCTGGACAGCCAAAGACCCGATATTCTTTGCAGGGGGGGATACAAATTTGTATGGTTATTGCGTCAATGACCCGGTGAATTGGGTTGATCCCAGCGGTCTTGATAGCCTCTTATTCGATGGTGGAAGAGTAACTCATTATAACGATGATGGAAATCCTATTGGCACGTATCCGGCAACATCTGGCAGAGATGGTGTAACTGATACAAGTGTACCATTTTATGGGCCAATTCCCGAAGGGGTTTATAGTTTATACCCCTCAGAAATAAGTAAAGCCGGAATTGCCAGGGAAATAATGCAGCTATTAGGTATTGCCGATTGGGGTGAATATCGTGCGCCTCTTCATGCTGATCCTTGTGCAACAGATACAAAAGGCAGAGACAATTTCTTTTTACATGGCGGGGAAAAACCTGGGTCTGCCGGTTGTATAGACATTGGGAGTGGTGATGTTAAGTTGTTTCCAATTCTAAAAAAGCATCGAGGTCCAGTCAAGGTCAAGGTGAAATATAAATGATAATAATCAGCTATTTTATCTTGGGAGTATTGTTGGAATGTGGAGCGCTTGGCTTGTACATCTCCATGAGCAAGGCCAATTTATCTATGCAAATAAAACAAATATCAGTGATCATTATGTTTGGGATTTTGATTATTGTTTTTATTCACGCTGTAAAAAAACTAACTCGAAATCACTTAATTTATCTTTCATGTGGGCTGTCATTAAGCTTTGTGGTTTTTTATCAGATAATAGGTTTCTTAATTTATCCGGGATTAGTAAAAGACTTGGTTCCGTTCTCCTTTCAACATTTATTATCGACAACAATGTTGTTTGGATTTCTTTTTGGAGGACACTGCATCACATTTTTTATCATTTCATTGTTTAAACGATTTTTTATAAAGGCTTAATATTCAAAACCCGCCACGGCAATCTTTTTTCGTTGCCGTGGCTTTTTACTGTACCCGCCGTCATGGTTGGCGCAGAATTCTTACATAACGCAGGCATAATTATCGTTCAGGTAACCACTAGGAGACCACTAGGGGACGCTGATGATAATATGATTATAGACTTGAAATAGTGTTAAATTATCGTTAGAAAGATATCATGCCAAGACAATCGAGGATAGACGGCCCCGGGGCCATACATCATATAGTAGTCAGGGGAATTGAAAGACGCAGGATTTTTAACGACGACGAGGACCGGGAATTCTTTTTAAAACGCCTTGCATTGATAGCGAATGAGACAAAGACCGCCTGCTATGCATGGGCCCTTATTCCCAATCACTTTCACCTGCTGCTCAGGACCGGAGCATCCCCGATAACAACTGTAATGCGAAGGCTTCTTACAGGATATGCACAGTATTATAACCGCAAATATAAAAGACACGGCCATCTGTTTCAGAACAGATATAAATCAATCCTGTGCGAGGAGGAAACATACCTGCTCGAACTTGTAAGGTATATTCATCTCAACCCATTGCGCGCCGGACTGGTAAAAACAATGGAAGAACTTGACGCTTACGCTTACAGCGGCCATTCGGCTATGATTAAAGGGGAATCTTCTTTTCTGGATGCTGATTATATTCTGATGCAGTTTGACAAAAAGCAAAAATCGGCAAGAAGGATTTATCGTGAATATATGAAGGCGGGTATTGAGAAAGGGAAGCGGCCCGACTTGACCGGCGGAGGACTTATAAGGAGCGCAGGCGGGTGGGAGGCTCTTTTGTCTGAAAAATCGAAGGGGTTCAAGGCAAAAGGAGATGAACGCATGCTCGGCAGCAGTGATTTTGTTGAAAAGATATTGCTAAATGCCGAAGAGAGATTAAATAATAGACTCAAGTTGAGACTTTCCGGCTATGATATGAAGAAAGCAGCGGAAAAGGTTGAAGAAATATTTGGGGTAAACCCTCTCAGCAATCGTTTAAGAAATCGCCAACTGGTAAAAGCGAGAAGGGTGTTCTGTTATTGGTGTGTGATAGAACTTGGCATTATCGGGACAGAACTGGGCAAGCACCTTGGTATGACACAGTCGGGAGTATCCCGTGCGGTAAAAGAAGGAGAGAGGATAATCAATGATGAGAAAATATGCCTTGCTACAGAGCTATAGTCATTTTATCATCAGCGTCCCCTATTCCCTACTAATTCTTGCGGAGGTTTCTTAATGGAAGCTGGCAATACCGGTCAAGAGCGAAGGAAACATAAGAGGAAACTGGTCAAGATCATGTTCTTGATCAAATTAGGAAAGCTGTTCAATGCACGCGGCATGTTAAAAGATATCAGCAAGGACAGCATGTGCCTTATGTGCCAGCAACTCTTCAAAGCAAGCGCCACTATTCAGCCTAAAGATTACATCGGCAAGTCACTCCAAATTATGATCCCCTCCGAAAACATTACAATCGAAGGTGTGATATTGTGGGTTAACCCTAAAAAGGGTGAAGGGGCAATCAGGATCAAGAGCACATCAGATGACAAGCGCTGGCAGGAGATCTATGAAAAGGCTTGATAAAAAACGGACAGGGTCACCATATTTGAAAATAATTTAAATCAATTTGTTGCAAGTGTTCGCCAAGGATGTCCTTAATTGTCTTCCATTCCGGCATCATGTATAAACCATGCAAATCAGAACCGGAAAAGGAGAGAATCATGATCGAAAACCTGAGCCGCGAACAAATGGAAGCCATTCTGGATGCACTGCCCATAGAATTCATCTTTATCGACGAAAACGAAAAGCTCCTGTATGCGAACAAGGGTGATAAGAGGTCAAGGCCTTCTCCGGCCGACGTCTTCGGAAAGGACATACGGGGCTGCCACAAGCCTGAGAGCCTTTCCAGGGTCGAAAGCTTTGTGTCAAACCTCAAGTCGGGCGTTAAAGACGAGGAGGAATTCTGGCTTCTTTTCCCGGACAGGAAGATAATGAACCGCTTTCTGGCAGTCAGGGACAAGTCCGGCAAATACCTGGGCATGATAGAATATCTCCTGGACTTCAAGGCCGTGGAGGAACTGGCCGAGGCCAGGAAGGACGCCCATGTGCGTGACTACTCCGCGCCTCCTGCTGAAGACACAAAGAAGTAATGGCTGTCAAGCCTTGAGAAATCTCCATTCAATACATCTGCAACCGGGATAAAAGGCCTTAGCAAAGATTTTAAATTGTCATTACCTGCCCCTTCCCTGCAAGGACAGGCCTTCCTGAGCGTTTACACGGCATGGCCTGTCATGTTAAATATCTCGGCATATTATTATACCGTGGCGAAATGAAGGGAGGTTATATGACCAAGATAAAAACAGGCAGGGCGGCAATCTATAAAGGGCTGGGGTATCCCATGGAAATCGTGGAATATCCGGTGACCGACCCGGAACCGGGAGGCATCCTGATTAAAATGAGAAGGGCCAACATCTGCGGCTCGGACCTGCATATATGGCGTGGAGACATAGACCTGGCCTCTCTCGGCCAGCCTCTGCCGGTCATACTGGGGCACGAAATGGTGGGAACAATCGCCAAGCTGGGAGACGGCGTAAGCACAGACTCGGCAGGCCAGCCTCTGGCAGAGGGTGACAGGGTGGTCTATCGGTATTTCGTTCCCTGCGGACACTGCAAAGCCTGCATGAGCGGTGACGACGCCGCCTGCCCGAACGGCAATCTCACAGTGATAAACCCCTGCGATAACCCTCCCCACTTCCGCGGGGCCTATGCAGAGTATTACTACCTCCTGCCCGAACAGACGGTGTTCAAGGTGCCCGACGATCTTACCGACGATATGGTGGCCGCAGCCAACTGCGCACTGTCCCAGATCATCTACGGGCTGGAGAAGGCGGGACTGCGTTTCGGCGAGACCATCGCCATACAGGGTGCAGGCGGACTCGGCATCTATGCTACAGCGGTAGCCAAAGACATGGGCGCAGCAAAAGTCATCGTCATCGACGGCATCGATGAGCGACTCAGGCTTGCCAGGGAATTCGGCGCCGACGAGATAATCGACACGCGGGAACTCAAGCTTCCCTTTGAACGCGTGATGCGCGTAAAGATGCTTACAGGCGGCTGGGGAGCCGATGTCGTGGCCGAGCTTGTGGGCTCACCCCAGGTAATCTCCGAGGGCATAAGCATGCTGGGGAACGGGGGGCGCTACCTCGAACTCGGGAATATAAACCCGATGAAATATATCGAGTTCGACCCCTCATCACTTGTCATCAGCAGCAAAAGCATTGTCACATGCATGCTTTACCCGGCTGAGGCTTTGAAGAAAGCCCTGGATTTCCTGAGCCGTACAAAGCACAGGTACCCGTTCGAGAAGATACTCTGCACTTCCTATCCTCTGGATCAGATAAACAAGGCATTCGAGGACCAGGATAAGGGACTGGCTACCAGAACCAGCCTCGTGCCATAGGGGCCGGTGTCAAAGGGTTCCAGTCCTTCAGGTCAAGGGAGGCTGTCGCAGACAAAGCTGCTGAGCCTGTTGCCTGCATTCGGGGACATTCCATAGGGACCCAGTTCCGTCACCGTGATTTCATCGCCCTCGAACATGGCCGACCTGGCCTGCCGGACCGATGACGGGTTTGCAAACGATCCCTTCTTAATCTCTATTTTATTGTTCATGTCCGGGAACGGGGCGGCGATTATGGAACATCCACTAAAGTTTGCCACCAGCAGGCCCCGGCCTGTTGGCGTTTCATATACTGAAAGGTCGTCATAGACATACTCGTCCGTCAACAGCATCGGGTCCTGCTCGACAACCGTGAGGTTCCCTTCAGCGTCTTCTCCCACCATATTCAGGTCAAGCTTCTTGACCATGAATATTCCGTTTTCGCCGTGCGTGTAATAAAGGGTGTCCCCGTCAATCGTAATGCCGTTCGCGTGGCCGCTGATCAGGGTCCTGAGATCTGAAACGTCGTTTGAGGCATCGCCGTCTTCAAGGTCCCCTATTGTAAGCCTTTCAATGCCCTGGCTTTGGCCGAGTGAATCTGCAATATAGATATGGCCGTTTCTGTCTATAGCCATGCCGTTTGCATATGAAACCTTCGCAGTGCCGGTTATACTAAGACTGTTGATCCTCACTTCCCTGAAAAGGTTTTCAATCGGCCTGCCATTTTCATCTGTCTTTATGTCCTCAAGCCTGGCATAGAACAGCATCGGGATTATCCCTTCAACTGAAAGCCTGTTGCAGGCAAGGAAAAGATAGCCGTTGTATTCGGCTATTCCGTGAAACATGTGCATTATCCCTTTCGGAATGCAGCCGCTCATTACATTGTAAAGAGTGACCCTCTCATATTTCCCTTTTTCAGGGCTTAAGACTTCATAGACATTCTTCTCCCCGGTAACGAAGAGCCTGCCGTCCTTTGTGTAAAAATGATTTTCAGCCCAGCCGTTTGTCATGATCACGGTCTTCTCTTTTGACTGGAGGCATCCGGATGAAAAAACAGCTGCGATGATAACCATCATGGTAAAGACAGGAAGTCTCTTCATACAATCCCCCTTGAACAATTCAAATGTCCGCTAGCGGTCTGCTTTCCTCACTACAGGCAGCCACAGGCATGAGGGGTGTTCAGCATCATGCCATACATAGCCTGTACCAGGTTTCCTGGACTGCAGGAAGAAATAATCGGATGTGGATATGGTAAGCCTTATCCTGTGACCCTTCTTTATAAAATAGGCCAGCGCCCTCAAATCAACAGTGTGCTCCACCCGGTTGCCGGTGATTGCCTGCGCCTTTCCGGTGTAGACCCTCAAGGGCGTCACATGGTTGTTTATGACTCTGGCGTCCGTGTTGATTTTTTCCGCGCCTGCGCTTCCGCCTGGATTTATCGAGAATCCCGGAGGGACATCATAAAGCTTTATAAAATAGGTTATGTCCGTCGAGTTCGATGAAAGCCACAGGTCAGCGCGGGGTATGCCCGTTATTTCCGCGTCTTCATTAAAAACTTCGCTTTCAAACGTCACCGAGGTCTCAGGCGAATCAAACGGGTCCGGAGGGTCGGTCAGCATGCCCTGGACGGCCTGTATCTCAGAAAGGCTGGTCTTGGTCAAAGGTATATTTTTAAACGTGTCGCCGGCTTCTTCTCCGCCGTAATCGAGCGCAGCGGGATCAAGCGTGATTTTTCCGCTGTCATTGGCCGCACATTTCAGGAAATTCCCGGACGCGCCGGAATGAAGCATCAGCTTCATTTCCTGTCCTTTTTCCACCATGGGCCAGCTTCCCGAATACCGGACCTGATTACCGTCAGGCGTGATAATGTCATAGGTCAATTCGGGGCCGGTATCCACATCAAGGCCCCTCAGATGTCTGTCCATCCACTTCAGCACGATCTCCTCATGGTAAGGGGGATTTTCCGGCAGGTAGCCGTGCCCGCCCGCATACCAGTGCATCCTGGCCTCGACGCCATTGGCCTGGACCTGTTCGAAACTGGCTATCGCCTGGTTGAGGTCGAATATCGTGTCATATTCACCCTGGATTACAAGCGCCGGTGCAAGCACATACCGCGACCTCGTGAACGGCGACCTGAGCCTCATCTGATCCTTCATATCCGGTGTGATTTCGTCTTTCAGCAGCAGCGACAAAATAAAGTCCGTCAGCAAAGGATCGACGCCAGTCCCCTGAAGCGACCGGGCCATCCCCTGCAGGTAGAAGCCCCCGGCCCAGAGGATTTTCAGCGATTCGCCGGGGCACAGCGCGTCAAGAAGGTTGTTCCATGTCCTTTCCGGTGATATGCAGTCGATCCTGTGGTCGTATGATGCGGTCAGAAGCTGCAGGGAACCGCCATAGGAACAGCCGTTCAAGCCGAGCACGAAGTCCCTCGTTTCATCGCCGGGTATGTCGTCTTTTTCCTCAATGCCGTCCTGGTCGAAATCATAGTTGATGATCCTGCCGTTATCAAAAAACCATTCCGGCTTGTTCTCTTCAATTACGAACTTCTGCCCGGCAAGCCAGTTTATCAGCCTTATGGTGTCTTTTATTTCATACCTGGTCGAATCCAGCCTGATAAGCCCGGTGGATTTGCCCCATCCGCGCGCAGACCATACGAATGTCGCATAGCCAGCATCCCTATAATCCTTTGCACGTCCGGCCATTTCGGTAAGATCGGAGTCCCATCCGTGGCCGATCATTATGACGGGATACGGCGGCTCGCCTTTGGGAAGGAAGAGCTGGCATTCAAGCTTCTCTCCGTCAAAGGTGTCCAGGAAAAAAACTTTGCTGTCCCTTGGCGAATTGATGTCGCCGTTTTCAGGATCATCATCGATTGCATCTTCCAGCAGGTCGTTGTCCGAATCCATGGGATAGACGGTTACAATGCACGTATCGTAAGCGGTTTTTCCATCAGCTCCCGTGACAGTGAGCCTGACAGTATATTTACCCGGGGCCTTGTATGCATGCGCAACCTGGCAGCCCTGTGCATTTTTATCGTCTCCGAAGTCCCATTCAACGGATCTCGCGTCGCATGAGGGCGTTTCAAACATGACTTTTCCGGGTATGTCGATCTTCCTGTCCGGGCCTGCATCAGCAACGAGGTTCAGCGCAGGCGCCTCTTCGGATAAGGCGCTGCCGTCGTCTGAACTGCTGTTTGAACACCCGGCTGCAAGAAAAAGAACAATTATCGCGATCCTGATCAGATTTGAAAAATCGTGGTGCCCCATTGATTAACCCTCCTCAGCATATGCAATAATAAAAACCAGCAGGAATCATTATCCGTCCAATCATTACCTGCTGTCAAGAATAGACCGGCAAAAAGAGGTGAAAACCGGAACCGATATTCATGAACCTGCCTTAATAAAACCGCCTGAAAGCAGCCGGATGCATCCCGCACAGGAATCAGACCGCTTCGATAAGAGGCATCACAAACCCGCGTATGCCTGCCCGCGGATGCATCTTCTTAAGCTCACCCAGCATCCTGATTATTTCATTGGCATCTTCATCACCGGTCGCGATAAGAAGCATATTGTTGTCGCCGGGCCATGTATGGGTTTTGAGTTTCGGTTCAGTCTCGGTACCCTCACCGCACGCCTTTTGCAGCTTGGTATATCCGCTGATGCCGTGCTCCTTGAGCGTGTTAAGGATGTCATAGTCAGCAGCAGCGGAATAAACGACCATTACCATCTTCATAACATCCTCCCTTTGGTTTCATATTATTTCGCAGGCCCGCTTGCCGTGTGTGCCCGCATATGCTTTTGTTCAAATTATGCGCTATTTCTCGCTTTCGCCGCTTAGCGGTCCGCTTTTATCCGGCCTGGCATATGTGCCGGGAACCATGCCGGCTTTTTTCCCGGCCTTGTCCTTCTTTTTGAAAAGTCTCTGTTTCAGATCGTCGAACAAGTCATATGTAGCCGGTACTACGGCCAGTGTCAGGAACAAAGAAGTTATCAGTCCGCCGATAACCGCCACACCCATGGGCGACCTGGACTCCGAACCCTCGCCCACCCCCAGCGCGACCGGCAGCATGCCGCATACCATGGCAAATGTCGTCATAAGGATCGGCCTCAGCCTGACCGGCCCGGCATTCAGGATGGCATCTCTCCTCGTCATGCCACGCTCCCGCAGGGTATTGGTGTAGTCGATCAGCAGGATCGCGTTTTTCTTGACCAGGCCCATCAGGAGTATCAATCCTATCAGGCTCATGATGCTGATCGTTTTGCCGAATATCAGCAGCGCGCCGAATGCGCCTATGAACGAAAGAGGCATCGACAGCAGAACAGTTACCGGGTGCATGAAGCTTTCAAACTGTGCCGCCAGTACCATGTAGGCAAGTATTATGCCCAGCATAAGGGCGAACATCAGGAACTTGAACGATTCGCCCATTGTCTCGGCCATTCCCTTGTACTGCGCCGTCATGCCCGGCTGGAGTATGCGGACCGAAATTCCGTTCAGGTCCTTCATCGCATCGGCAAGCGGCTTGCCCTGTTCAAGGTTTGCAAAGATCATCATCGAGCGCTGCCGGTCAACCCGCAGTATGCTTGTCGGGCCTCCGGCCTGGACTACGGTTACGACATTCGACAGCTCTACAAGTTTCCCGTCCTTGGCCCTGACATATATATTGTTCAAATCCTGCGGCGATTTCCTGTCGCCCGGGAAAAGCCTCATCCTCACATCATAGCGCCTTCCCTTTTCATCATCCTTGAATTTGGTGATGTCTGTATCTCCGCTGATCAGAAGATTGATGACCTCTGCGATCGAGGAAATGCTCAGGCCCAGGTCCGAGGCCTTGTCGCGGTCAATGTAGATGCTCAGCTCCGGTTTGCCCGCTTCTACCGACGTATCGACATCGACAATGCCGGGGACCTTGGAAAGCTCGGCAACGATCTCTTTCGTTTTTCTTTTCAGCGTTACAAGGTCGCTGCCGCTTATCACGTACTGAATAGGGACGTTCCTTATTCCACCGCCCAGGAACGATACATCCTCGGCCGTTCCCTTGAGCCCGGGGAAACCTTTCATCTTCTGCCTCAGGTCCTGCATTATCTCCATCTGCGTTCTTTTGCGCTTGGATTTGGGCACGAGCCTGGTAAAGATTACACCCTTGTTTATCTGGCCGGCTCCGCCCTGCCCCATTCCCTGGACATAAAATGTTGTACTGACTTCAGGAACGGCTCTAACCATGTTATCGACTTTGGTAAAAAGCCCTTCGGCGTTCCCGATTGAATAATCTATCGGCGCCTCCATCCTGATGACGAACTGCGACTGGTCTTCCTGGGGTACGAATTCCTTGCCTATGAACCTGGTGATAAACAGGCTGAATACAAAAAGGGCTATGGCGGATATTATCACTATCCCCCTGTGATCTATCGAGAATCTCAGTACCGGCCTGTAGGCTGCCTCGACCTTCTTATACCCGCGCTCAAACAAGCTGCCGGCGGCCCGTAAAAATCTCGGGCCTCCCGGTTCATGTTTCGGCTTTAAGAATATCGATGAAAGCATAGGCGTCAGCGTCAGGGACACGAAGAACGAGACCGAGATCGAGAAGACGACTACCAGGGCGAACTGCATGAAGAAACGGCCTATTATCCCCTTCATGAATGCAACAGGCAGGAATATGACTACGATCGCAAGCGTCGTCGCCATAACGGCCAGGCCTATCTCGGAAGTGGCAAAGGATGCAGCCTCTTTTGGCGCCATGCCTTCCTCGACATGGCGGTAAATGTTTTCTATTACGATTATGGCATCGTCGATCAGTATTCCGACCGAGAGCGTGAGGCCTAGCATGGTCATGTTGTTGAACGTGAAGCCGAATGCACGGATAAGGGCGAATGTAGAGATCAGGGAAACCGGGAGCGCAAGAGCGCTTATGAGCGTCGTGCGGATATTCCTCAGGAATACGAATACCGCTATGACGGCAAGGAAGCTCCCGAGGATCAGGTGTTTCTGAACCTCATTGATCGACTGCTTGATATAGGTGGACTGGTCGAAGGCTATGTTCAGGGCAAACCCTGGAGGCAGGTCCTTTTTTATCGCCTCGAGGTTCTTTTTAACCCTGTCTATCACTTCCACGGTATTCGTGCCGGACTGCTTCTGAATGCCTACTCCGACTGACGGGACGCCGTTAAACCGGGCGATCGTCCTTCTTTCTTCGGCCCCGTCCTCGGCCCAGCCGATGTCTTTTATCCTCACCGGTGCGTTCTGGTAATAAGCGACAACCAGGTTGTTGAAGTCCGAAACATTCCTGAGCGTCCCTTTCACCTTTACCGAATATTCCTTTGTATTGCCTTCGATCCTTCCCCCGGGCAGCTCCATGTTTTCCCGTCCCAGGACAGCGGCAACATCCGAGGCCGATATCTGATAGGCCCTCATCCTGCTGGAATCAAGCCAGATCCGGATCTGTCTTTTCTGCAGGCCGCCTATCGTCAGGGCGCCGACTCCCTCGATGCGCTGAAGCTTGTCCTTGAAAACCTCATCGACATAGGTCGAGAGTTCGCGAACGGAACGGTTGCCGGTGACATTGATCCAGAGGACCGCATTGGCATCCGGGTCGACCTTCTGGATGATCGGGTCAATGACATCGGTAGGCAGCTTGTACTTGATTGCCGAAACTTTCTCCCTGATATCCTGTACTGCAAGGTCGATATCCTTTTCGAGCACGAATTCGACGATTATGCTGGAAACGCCTTCATAGCTGTTCGAGGTGATGGTCTTCACCCCGTTGATCGTGTTTATGGCCTCTTCAAGCTGATCGGTCACGTCCATGTCCATGATCTCGGGACTGGCGCCGGTAAGCCTCGTGGTTATGCTTACTATGGGAAAATCAACTTTCGGAAACAGGTCGACCCCGATCCTGGGATAGCTGACTATCCCGAGCACCACCAGGGCCAGTATCACCATCGTTGCAAATACGGGTTTTCTTATCGACGTATCAGAAATCCACATGGTTTAACCTTTCGTTTACAAGCTCCTGCCCATTGCATACAGAAAATCGCAGCGATTAGGGCCGGGGAGCAACATTGTCAAGGCACGGGGCGTACTTTTCATACATACCGCAGCTGCCCTGTCAGGGACGGCTTCAGAGCGCAAAGCAGCATTGCACTGCACAGATCTATTTGAGGACATTGACCTTCACCCCGGCCGCAAGATTATTCTGCCCCACAACTATGATCTTTTCATTTCCTGACAGCCCTTCAGTAATTTCCATCATATCGCCATAGGTATCACCGGGCCTGACCATGATCTCCCGGGCGGCATTGCCGTCGAGAATGAATACTTTGGCCTTGCTTTCGTCATATACTACAGCCGTCGTCGGAATCAGGACGGCCTCTTTCTCGGTATCAGTATAAACTTTGACCTGCGTGAAAAAACCGGCCTTAAGGGCATGGTCGCTGTTCGGCACCAGGGCCTCGACGGTTAATGTGCGGCTCTTCTCATCAAGCCCCGGATAGATCGTGCTTACCTTGCCCTTAAACTCCCGGTCTTTGAAGGTGTCTATGGTAAAGGCGACCTCCTGGCCTGCTTTAATGCGCGAAACGTCTTTTTCGCCGATTGAAAATACAAGCTTCAAAGGGTCGATGATTATTATCACGGCCACAGGGACCGAGGCCCTTGCAAAATCGCCCATTGAAATTCTTTTTTCTTTTACAGCCCCGTTTACCGGGGATATGATCCTCGTTTTGCCGAGCCTCTGTTTAGCAAGAGACAGGGTTGCCCTTGCCTTGTCCAGGTCGCTCGATGCGATGATCCGTCTTGTCGAAACATCATCGAACTGCTGCCTCGTGACAAGCTCTTCCTTAAGGAGCGTTTCTTTTCTCTCGTATTCCGTTTTCGTATTCGCCAGTGACGCCTCGGCCTGCTTCAACCCGGACTCCGCACGCTCAAGGTCAAGCTTGAAATCAATATCATTTATCTCGGCCAGGACTTCACCTTTTTTTACTATCTTTCCCTCGTCTATATTGATTGACTTGATTATCCCGTCGACTTCTGGGCTTATCGTCACCTCGTCAAAAGGCTTCAATGTTCCGACCGCCATTATATATGGCCTTACCGTCCTTTTTTCCGGGGCGCCAATCCTGACATTGATGATTTTTTCAGCCTGCGTCTGCTCTTTTTTCGTGCAGCCTGATACAATAAAAACGGATAGAGTGATTGTTGCCACGACTGCCCAGCGCATTTTATTTCCTTTAAACATTAAATCTGTCCCCTTTCTCTTATCCAAAAGCTTCCCGTTTGATCTTTGACACCTATTTGCCGGCGCTGTTCAGCAGTTCGCCGGTGGCCCTTTTGAGTTTCAGAAGCGCGGTCTGCAGTGCATATGTCTCGTTGGTAAGGGTCTTTTCAGAGGTCAGCAAAAGGGTATTCGCATCGAGCAGGTCAATGCTGTTTGCCAGTCCCACCTCGAACTGCCTCGAAACGGAATAATAATTATTGTTTGCAAAGGCCACCTGATCGCTGAGATAACCGATTGCCTGTTTCCTGGCCTTGACTTCCAGCCATGCGGTCTCCACCTCAATCGATATGTTCTTCTTGAGATCATCATACATAAGCGAGGCCTGCTTGTATTTTGCCTGTGCCTCATCCACATCGGCTTTTCTATACCCTCCGACAAAGAGGGGAAAATTGAATGAAGCGCTTAATGACGCTGTTTCCGGGACATAATTTATGTCGCCCGGACTCATATCAGTCCTTTGATAAAGGCCGCTCAATGTCACGTTCGGGAAGTATGAACCTATTGCATACGACTTTTGCTGAGAAGCCAGTTTTTTCACGAAATCAGAACTTTTAAGGTCAGAACGGTTTGAATATGCGGATTCCTTCAATGATTCAAGATCCGGCAATTCTCTGTCTTCAACTGCGAGTTCCTTTAAAGTAAAATCCGTCTCTATACCGGTCAGCCTTACAAGCACCGCCCTTGTCAGATTGACCGCATTGCCGGCATTAACCATTTCTGATTTTGAGCCGGAAAGTTCTCCTTCAGCCCTTAGCAGTACAGTCTTTGTAGCCTCACCGACCTTGAGCCTTTTTTCCGCCATGTCCCTGTATTGCGTAAGCCTTTCAAGGTTTGCCTTTGCAATATCATACTGTCTTGAAGACCTCAGGCAGTCAAAATACGCCCTTGCAACCTGCAGCATGAACTCCTCTTTTGTATTATCAAGATCCAGCGAGCTTTTCTTAATACCTGTTTCCGCCATTGAAAGAGCGGTAAACTCGCGCAGGCCCAGCGAAAATGATTCATCCGCCCTTATGCCCCAGCCTCCGGCAGAATCAGGCTGGGTGAGCGATTTAATCTCAATGGGATCCATGTGCAATGACGAGGGGAACTGTATATAGTTATAACTATACTCCTTGCTTTTATATTCAGTATATTGTCCATATCCTGTAACCCTGGGGATCAGCGCTGATATTGCCTTTGCCTTCCCTATTCTCGCTATCGCCAGATTTTCCTGCGAGAATTGAATCTTTTCAGATTGTTTAAGGGCTATTATGAAAAGATCATTAAGCGAATATTCACCGGCATTAAGCAAGGATGGCATCAGACAGCCGGCAGTCAACATTGATATGAGAACCATCTTTGAATAAAGTTTCATTCCTGTAACCTCTTAAGCATTTTACTTGACGAGTCTTCGATAAAAAGTTTCTGCATTCCAATAGCACATTATTACAAAAGTCAATAAATGATTTTTGATTAAACATCCATACGGTCATGGAGTTTGTTACCGGAAACAAGGCATACTGACAGGAATAACCGCATTCGGGAAAATGGAAAATAAGTTTATACTTTAATTTAATGTTCAAAATAGACTTAAGAATCGTTGTTTTCATGATTTAATCTGTCATTTTTCCAAGTACATGTTTGACTATTATATTTGTGATAGTATTATGAATTGACTGTTAAGAAATTTCTGGAGGATGCCTGATTGAGACGGATATCAATAAGGAAACGGAGATTAATAATTTGAAACCGCGTATTCTTTCCAGTACTTTGATATTTGATGTTAATACTTATGGAATATCTACCGAAAAGACTTATTAAGGAGAAGAGCCATGAACAAGAAAGGTTTTACGCTAGCAGAACTCATGATAGTCGTAGCCGTTGTCGGAATTCTTGCCGCAATCGCCGTTCCTGTCTATTCAGGTTATCTGCAGAGGGGAAGAATGTCGCAGGCATACACAGATATACAGGCACTAGCGCTTGCCAATGAAAAATGCTTTGCTGAAACAGGCAGATATATAAATAGTTTTGCTGACTTAGCGACAAGCTATGGTTTGCGCGTAACTCGAGTAACCAGGTACTACACCCTGAATATAAACCTCCCGACAGCCACTCAGTTTGTCGTTTACGCCGAACCGGGCGGAGCCAGCCCGATTTTAAGAAGACCCTGCATGCAATCTGACGGTCTGCAGGGATACGCAGCCGCCACTAATCCGGGTTTCGGAAACGGTACATGCGCCCAGGAGGAATGGAGAGGGAAGTAAAGGCCTTACCAGTTTTGTTAAACCGCCTTTTTAACATGTGACAGGCTGTATATGCCTGCTTTTCTCCTAGATCTTGTTGTTCTCAGTTTTCCGGGTCCGTTATATCTGCCAAAGAATTAAAACAGGCGTCTGTCGACGATGTATGGTTGATCCCGTATCGGGCTTCCGGGCAGGAACTACTTTATCATCCAGTAGCTCTTCTGGCCCTTCTTCCTTTTCTTTATCTTATCGGTATTGATCTTCATAACTCCTTTTGAAGTAGCTATAAGGAGGATGGGGCTGTCCTTCGTCACAATCAGGGTCGGCTGGGACGACATACCCACGCCCTCTGCAATCCAGCGGTCCTTCTTGATAAAGGCCTTCCCCGGCGTACCGTCCCTGTCGGCCAACCCTTCCGAAGTCTCTCTGCTCCATACGGGGTTGCCGTTTCTGTAGTCCACGGCATACACGCGGGTTCTGCCGAGTTCGGTCGGTTTGCACCTGTCCTCCTTGCACCAGCCGTCGGCGTCGCTGCAGTGAGTGTTGCAATTGAAATCGCAGGCCCTCCTGTTCATGGGCAACGGAGGTATATACGTGGTGAAATAAGCGACCCCGTCAAACACTATCGGCTGGGAGATCACCTTTTCGCCGTAGATGCCCGAGGCTATATCTTCATCAAACACGATGTACCAGTTAAGCTGCGAGGCATAGGTCGTCAGCCAGTATGATGTTGATGTATAATTAGTTACATTTGTCAAATTCGAATCAGTCAGTGGATACTTAACAGCCGAGGGGCATCCATTGTAATCATAAAACAGATGCCTGATTCCGTAGAGCCTGTCATAGGTCTGCTTGGAGCCGCTGGTTATTTTAGCGGATCTTGGATGCTCCCTGTCGCCGGTGCCGATCAGGACATAATCCAGGGGTGTCGATTCGCTCGAGCCGTCATCGGGACATTTATATGAGTAATTCGTCCCCATCACGACATCAGGGGCCTGGAAGAATTTCAATATCATTCCGCCACCGCCCTTGCTTCTGCCCGTGAATATCCGCCTCTTCTGCCATGTCGTGGTATCCTCATAGATGCCGGCAGCGGGATTTAACGCCCAGTTCCAGAAGACATAGATATTTCCGTTCATGTCTCCCGCATAAATCGTATCTATATTGCCGTCACCTGTCCTGTCGTAAGGCAATACATCCACAATCGAACCGGATATCGGGAGTTCGCTGTCGTTGACAAAAACCGATTCGCCGTATGCATTGCCGGTATCGGCATAAACCGCATACAGGCCCCTGCCCTTTGTGTCCGCATTCGTGGCCATGTCTGGCCTGCCGGGGTCATTTGCGTCTTCCGCTCCGGGGTCGTAACCTCCGGCAAGAATGAGCATCTTTGAAGGTCCGTTCGCAGTCAGTATGTTACAGGGTATCGGCCTCAGCCAGGACTGCCCGAAAGCCTCACCCTTGCCGCCGATTGTTTTGTCCCCATTTGGATATGTCCATTTCCATGCAGGGGTTGTTTCCGTAAAATTACCATTACTATCGACATCCCCTATTTTGAGCGTTATGTAGCTGCCGCCCCCTCTTCTGAACCCGAAGGTAATCAGCCTTTCCGTCCCTGCGTCATGAATTACGGGGCTCCCGTCAACAAAATAAAGGGGATACCTGTCATTCTTGATCTTGCTCAGCTTGGTCAGGTACTCTCCCGGGATAAACGACCATTTTTCTGAAAGTGCGTTTTGCCCGTCCATATATTGCCCGTTCGCATTTCTTGTGCCCGAATATTTATCCAGGTCATCTTCAAAACAGTGCAGCTGGCCGCTGTTATCGCCGACGTATATGAGATACTTGCTGCCGTTTTCCACTATTACCGGCCTTGAATGAATTATGTCGCCCATATACCAGGTGCGAAGCTTTTTGGTTTCCGTATTGTTTACAGAACCTACAGACAGCCCCGTCACATATGAAAGTATTTCATCTTTCTCGGTGTCCGTGGCCAGACCAAGGTCTTCTTTCGTTAAGGTCGTAATGTCGATCAGTGTTGATGAGGTGTATTTTGATGTCAGAATCTTTCTTCCGGTTGTCGGATTGGCCGTCGTGGCATCTTTTACTATCCTGCCGGCGGCACCCCGCTCGACATTGTTTCCGTCTCCCGAAACAGACCAGGAAGAAGTCGAGCTGTCCTTGATCATATCCCTGTAAACATTGCCTGCCGAATCCGTGCATGATACATCCGCCGCGGTATACCTGCAGTTGCCGTCAACATCGCAGCATGTGGCCACGGTCCCGTCTTTTTGAAGGATATTCCCCTTTGTATCGAGCCAGTATTTTTTAAGGTTGCCTATCCAGGGCACGCCCGAGGCCGTCTTGAACTGGCCCAGATATACCGAATCTCCGGCATATATGCCGTTCTGCCTGCTGACCGGCACAACTGGCGAAACATATTCCGCGCTGTTTTTCATGATCGTAGTGAAAATCTCCGTCAATGCGGCATCAAGGTCATGCTGGTCCGTTATCGAATAATAATTGCCCGAACCGCCTTTCTGGGCCGTTCTTTTCATAAGGTCGCGGCCATAGTCCGAGGCATCGGAAAAACCTATCACATAGGTTATGACATTCTGTTTCGGGTAATCAGGGTCATTGAAATAAGTTGTCTTATCGCCTCTGTTGCAGCCCTTGGGACCGTCCGGTATTTTGCCGCCAAGGATGTCGTTGCTGTACAAAAACCCCGCGACATCGCTTGCGTCCCAGTCACTTGTGCCGGTATTCGCAATCGGCAGGCACTGCTCGGCGTCCCCTGCATCCCATACCTTCATATAGCCCTGGCAGCTGTCCGGCCTCCACTTGTTTCCGGTAAAAAGGTTCCAGTCGGCTATCTTTTCCACGTCATTGCAGGACCATGCGCAGTTGTCTCTGAACGCCCTGAATACACCGTCTTCAGTCCTCTGTTTCGGGTTGCCGGCCGTGAGCAGGATTATATAGTTTTTCTGGCACCTCCAGTTGATCGGTGAATAGTATGTCATGGTTGATTCGTCGATGAACTGGGATTTATATGATGAAGGGTTGAAATGATCACTGATATACTGGGGAACCGAATAGTCCCTGTTTTTATAACCCTTGCCGTATCTCCTGAATGACCATGAAGGCTGACCCGCAAAATAAAGCCCGGCCTCGGCAAGCCCCTCGGCCAGGGGCATGCCTGCCGTCGCCGATGACTCGAGGGTTACTTCGTTGAGCGCCCGCTGGAAATCGCTGTCCCCGGGGATGGCCTTGCAGCTCCCGTAGCCGGACCCTATCGGGGCTACGACATAGGCACCCATATAATTTCTCTGGCACTGTTCGTTTTTGTTCAGGCCGCATGTCTTGTCTTCAACGGTTTCGCAACCCCATATTCTGCAGTACTGGTCGTGCGGAACCGTGGCAAATGACATGATCCCTAGCTTCATGAGCTGGTTGCTTACCCCGGCCGGGGCGGTTTTATCTATGCCCAGGTCGTTCACGATCTCGAAAAGCCTCTGCCTGGCATAATCATACCGGCTCGGGCACGACGGGTCGGAATATTTGTTGCAGTACTTGAAATTGAGGTAATGTCCTGTCGCCACCCTGTGATAGCCGCACATGCACTGCCAGTAATCGCATTCCAGCCTGCAATGGGCAAGCAGATGGGAATTAAGGCAGACGGTATGGTCTCCATATTTGCTTACGCAGGCGTCATCGTACGGGTCATAAAAGCCCTGGGCATTGAGTGCGGCTTTGATTCCATCCGTGCAGCCGCTTTCAAGGTTGGAGATATTGTCTGTGAGCAGGCTCCAGTGGTCTGAAAAATCTTCCTTGTAATAGATGGATTCGTTTACATACTTGCACACATTGTTGCATCCCTGGCTGCAATAATTCGTAGTCTTATTATAGGCCTGGCTGCATATTTTTTCATTCATATCAAAAGAATTGTCCAGGATGATAAGCACATTCGGGACCATGGCCGTATTGTTTACGAACATGCCCGTATCACCCAGCGGCTCCATGGCATAAAAACTTGAGGGTATGATCATAATAAGAATCATCAAGGGAAAAAAGACCATTCTTTTTCTATTCATCCGTTATCCCCCTGTTACCCGGTCATGCATTCTAGTGAGGTTTTGGAAGTATTACCTGTCTCCCTATCATAACCTTCTTGTCGGTCTTTTTATGCGTTGCCGTGGCATGAAAATTAAAGGCCTGGACATGCCATACGCTGTTCCCGGTGCCCGCAGCAGGCATGCTGGTATGGCCCAGTGCTACTTCCAGGGTCACGTTGTCTCTGAGGCTGCCCTGGTTGGGAATAGTATAGTCGGGCAGCAGGCTGCCCGCTATCGTTTTCCTGTCTTCTTCATTCTCGGTATATTTCGTGCCTGCGGAGTCGATTATGCGGTCAGGGTCTTCGAGAAACCAGGAGGATACGGAATCCAGAGCATATATTCCCTGGGCATAGTTTTTCTGGTTGCCGGCGATCTTGAGCCCGAAAAATGCGTTATAAGCGACAAACATGCTTACCACCAGGGCGGCAATCAGGACTATGAGTACGATCATCAGGACGGCCGAACCTTTATTGTCGATCTTCATCCCGAATTCCTTCCCTTGATAAATGTTAAAGCAAATGAGCGGGGTGAACTTTTTTCGCTCCACTCCAGTTTAACATCCACTTTTTCCGAACCTGAATCCGGTATCTCGGAAACGGTCCAGGTCAGGTTGTAATGGATGCCGTTTATTACCTGATAATCGGGTATCGACCTGGTAAACGGGAGCGTCTCGCCATAATAGTCTTTATTGCGCGTCAGGCAGTTTCCGGTCTTGCCATCCACGGACAGGCAGACAGGCTGATACCTGAGCCATTCAACAACACTTTCGGCCCAGTAAACCGCGGTCATGGAATTCCTGCTGTAAGCATTGTTTTCCGTCGCGGAATTGACAAGCTTGATTCCGGCAAACATGGCGCAGGTAAAGATCGCAATAGCCACCAGTATCTCTATCAAGCTAAACCCTCTTTTTCCCGGGATATGTTTTTGCTTTTCCATTTACCGGTTCCTCATATCAATCCACTTTTCCGCCGACCTCTCTGCGTACTGTCCCGTGTGGGGGTCTTTTTTATCAGTCCTGGCGGTAATTTTAACAACTACCGCTTTCACCCTGGCCGCTTCTGCGCTTGTTAATGTGTTATCGCTTGCTGGCACTGTCCATCCGGATGGGAGAGTCGCAGGGTATGTAATGTCCGAAGAAGGAGTGACATACTCGTTCAGGGCGGTGCTCCAGTAGGTAATATTGAAATTTGTGACATTTTTTAAGATCGGCTGGGTGACTGTTTTTATATAGGTGCTGCCGTTATATTCGTAATATATTCTTTCAAGCGTTTGTGCCGCCTTGTTTATGCGGTAAATAATCCTCTCGTTTTCAGAATACGAGGCCGGCCTGTTGTCTCCTGAATAAACCCCGTTTTTATCCAAATCGGCATTGACCATGATCGAGCCCGGCCCTGAATATTTATAGTAAACACCGTTATAGCCGGAAAACGATGAGGTCGTTTTTGGGTTGCAGCCTGCATTCATTAAATCCGTTTCCATGGTCTCGGTTACGGCAATGAGGTCATTCTGGATTGCGGTTATCTCCCGCTGTGATATCCCGCTGCTGTTTATGGTGTTGTAATAGAAAAAAACGGCTGCCATTACAATCAGCCCCAGGAGCATTGCGACAAGTATTTCTATCAGAGTGAACCCCTTGATATATTTGGAATATTGTTTTTTTGGTGATAAATCGTTTCTTGCCTTTGTTAAACAGACTGGCACAGATTTCATACTGGGAAACACCGGGGATTTTATTATTGTACTTTTATTGATATTATTAAAAGTACTCATATATAAATTACAAATCGGCGTTTCAGGAAAAAATCTTAAACAATTAATGTATTGTAATGCTACCGCCAATTGTGAACGTGAAGCTTTTCTTGAAATTTGAGGATGCTAGCTTCTTGTTAATCATATCAAAAGGTTGATTTTCATTCCCGCTGACAAATGTACCTCTTGATGTAAAGTCCCATGTTCTCAGACCGGCATAACTGGTATTTCCGACCAAGCTCAATTTGATATCGCTAGGCAGTGTAGTCATTGGTGTAATAATAGCGGGTGGATTGGTACCGCCTAGCCAGGCCTGCACATCTGCATTTGTCCCGACACAGGAACAGATAACGCTCTGACCGTAATTTGACCCGAAAACAATTCCTACCGTTACATCCCGGTTTCTCTTTATTGCCTCTGAACGGGCAAGCTGATATACGGAATAGACATTCCTTGCCTCTGCGTTTATTTTTGATCTCGCCATCCATCCGCTCATGTTGGGGGCCGCAATGGCTGCTCCGATCGCGACAATCGTAAGCGCTATAACAAGTTCCATCAGAGTTACGCCTTTGATATCGGCAATTAATTTTTTCATACTGTTCCTTCTATTTCTTTTATCGGCAGATTATTCATTTATATTAATTATCATTAAATCTATTAAATTCTTAACAATAACTGACATGATTTTGTCCAGATGCATTTTTTAAAACATGAAGTAATAAAGTGTTGATAAACATCAGGCCGGATTTAAATACAGAGGTACGGGGTTTTAAAAAAGAGGCACATAAGCACAAAGTTTGTACCAAAATCCTTAAACCCTGTGCCTTTGTGCCTCTTGTTCACCCTTCTTTGTAATTTCAGCTTTACATAACTTATAATGAATAGACCTTTTCCCCGGAAAGGACTTTAAAACCGGCGCCTGTGAGTATTTCAATCGCACGGTCGGTATTGTCGAACCGGAAAATTATAACCGCATTTTTCCCGCTGCTCTGAATAAATGCGTACATGTATTCCACATTGATGCCTTCTTTTGACAAGGCCTCGAGGATGCTGTTGAGTCCTCCCGGCGTATCCGGCACTTCAAGTGCGACGACGGTGGTCCGGCCGACACTCAGGCCGGCCGCCTTGAGTTTTTCCTTGGTCTTTTCAACATCATTGACAATGAGTCTCAATATCCCGAAATCGGTCGTATCGGCGAGCGATAACGCCCTGATGTTTATGTTGTTTTCCTTAAGGATTCTCGTCACCTCGGAAAGGCCGCCAGGCTTGTTTTCAAGGAATATCGAAATCTGTTCAACCTTCATAATCGTCTCCCTCCTTAGATATTGCGTTTGTCGGTTACTCTCTGGGCCTTGCCCTCGAATCTCTGAAGGGTCTTTGGCTCAACAAGCTTTATCTTTGCCGTAACGCCGAGCAGGTCCTTTATGTCCTTGCCAAGGCGCTTCTGAAGTCCCTGCATGACCTTGATCTCATCTGAAACTATTTTTTCGCTGACTTCGACCTGGACCTCAAGGGTGTCAAGAGAACCTTCCCTGTCAACTATGAGCTGATAGTGAGGCTCAAGCCCTTCGATTTCAAGCAGCACGCTCTCTATCTGCGACGGATAGACGTTTACGCCCCTGATGATGAGCATGTCATCGCTGCGTCCCGTCACCCTCTCCATCCGAACAAAGGTCCTGCCGCATTTGCAGATTTCCGGATAGAGCATAGATATGTCCTTGGTGCGGTATCTGATGAGCGGGAAGGCCTCTTTCGTTATTGTCGTAAACACCAGCTCGCCTTTATCACCGTATGGAAGCTGCTCTCCTGTTTCAGGATCGATGACCTCCACGATGAAATTATCTTCGAATATGTGCATGCCTTTCTTGGCCTCGATGCATTCCATTGAAACGCCCGGTCCGATTATTTCTGAAAGGCCGTAGATATTAAGCGCTTCAATTGCAAGCTTGGTTTCGATTTCCTGGCGCATCCTTTCGCTCCAGGGTTCTGCGCCCAGGATGCCTGTTCTCAGCTTGAGGGCCTTCATATCGACGCCCAGCTCCTCCCCGGCCTCTGCAAGGAAAAGTGCATATGACGGCGTACAGCAGATGGCCGTCGGCTCGAAGTCCTGGAGTATCATGATCTGCTTCTTCGTGTTTCCGCCCGACATGGGGATGACGCTTGCTCCGAGCCTTTCAGCACCGTAATGGGCTCCAAGGCCGCCCGTGAACAGCCCGTAGCCGTAGGCATTGTGAATGACGTCATGATTGGTAAGACCGGCGGCGGCAAAGCACCTTGCCATCAGTTCCGCCCACATGTCAATATCGCGCTTGGTATATCCGACGACTGTTGGTTTGCCGGTGGTACCCGATGATGCGTGTATCCTGACCACGTTGCTCATTGGAACGGTAAAGAGACCGAAAGGATAGTTGTCGCGCAAATCCTTCTTGGTTGTGAACGGGAGTCTCTTGAGGTCGTCGAGGCCCTTGATCTGTTCCGGCCTCACCTTCAGGTCGTCGAATGCCTTCCTGTAAAAGGGCACCGTATGATAGACCCTGTCCGCCACCTGGCGCAGCCTCTTGACCTGGAGCGCCTCCAGGGCCTCTCTGGGAAGTGTTTCGAACTCGTAATTGAAAATCATCTTATCCTCCTGAAAATTCTTTGTTTATTCCTTTTAAAAAATATTGCCTAAAACCGCTTTCCTGTTACTATGCCCGCGTTTTACAATGACCGGAACCGCTTTCACTGCATATGGCGCAGACGATTAAGCAGCCTCATTATTTCACAGCGTCCGGCCCTTCATGAAGCCTTCAATATTCGCCTTCCTTATCTTCTCGGCAATCATATCGTTGAGTGTTTCAATCCAGGTGCTTTCCGGGCAATCCAGGTATTTGGAAAGGACTCCCATAAGGACTATGTTGACCCCCCTCGGATTGCCAATCTCTTTGGCAGCTTTGCTGCCCTCGACAACACTGACATTTTTTGTAATATCCTTTATCAGCGGCAAAACATCCGGATACTGGTCCTTGCCTGCAGCAACCGATGGTGGAGAAAGCCTGAATTTATTGATTATGACCCTTGAGTTGCTGTTCAGGAAGGAAAGATACCTGGCCGTCTCCAGCTCCTCGAATGAAACCATGATATCACATTCGCCCTGCGGAATGATCGGAGAATAGACCTTGTCAGCGAAGCGCACATGGGACATTACGCTCCCGCCCCTTTGCGCCATGCCGTGTATCTCTGATTTTTTCACATCCATGCCGGCCCTCATCATGACCTCTGAAAGTATGTCTGAAGCCAGGATTATGCCCTGTCCGCCGACCCCCGTCATTAGAACGTTCATTCCGCACCTCCTATGGCGCCGGGCGCACATATTTCGGCGCAAATCCCGCAGCCCACGCACAGGGAGTTTATTTTGACAGAATCCTCATTTGCCTCTATTGCCGGACATCCAAGCGAGATACATACCTTGCAGTTCGTGCATTTTTCTTTTTCAACCCTGAGCGGTTTGCCTGATACCGCCTTTGATTTCAGGAGTACGCACGGGGCCTTTGAAATGATCACCGAAGGCCCGTCGAATTCCAGCGCCTCTTTTACCTTTTTGCGGGTATTCTTCAATTCATAGGGATTGACTGTTTCGACCCATTTGATGCCCAGGGCCCTGACTACCCTGGCCAGGTCTATATCAATCGTCTTGCTGCCCATCAGCGTTGTGCCGGTCCCCGGATGGTTCTGCGCACCGGTCATTGCGGTCGTGCTGTTGTCAAGTATGACTATTAACGCGACCCCGTTGTTGTACGCCAGATTCAAGAGTCCGGTGAGACCGGAATGGTAAAAAGTGGAATCCCCTATTACGGCCGTGATCTTTTCCTTCCCGGCCCCGAACACCTTTGACATCCCGTGCGCGTGGCTGATTCCGGCGCCCATGCACTGGCATGTATCGATTGCATCGAGCGGCGGCAGGAACCCCAGAGTGTAGCAGCCTATATCGCCGGCAATGAATGCCTTGTTTCGCCGCATCGCCCATAGCATCCCGCGGTGTGGGCATCCCGGGCACATGCTGGGCGGCCTTCCGGGAAGACTTGCCGCTGCAGGTCTGCCAGTTTTTTTGCCTGTTATAGCCTCTTTTACGATATCGGGATTCAATTCCCCGCACATCGGGATGGCATCCTTGCCCCTGCAGGCTATGCCCATCGCCTTGACCTGCTCTTCAAAGAACGGGTCGAGTTCTTCCACAATCCACAGTTCCTTTACCTTGGCCGCAAACTTCTTTATTTTCTCATCCGGCAAGGGATAGGACATGCCAAGCTTCAGGAACGAGGCTCCCGGCATCGCCTCTTTTGCGTACTGGTACGCTATGCCGGAAGAAATAATTCCTATGGATTTGTCGCCCATTTCTTCATAGTTGAGCGGTGAGCTGTTCGAAAGCTCCCTGAGCCTGATGATCCTCTCTTCAATGACCGGGTGGCGCACCCTTGCATTGGCGGGTAGCATGACCCATTCCCTGGGATGCCTTTCAAGCGCCGGGGCCTTGACCTCAAGGGGATTGCCTGTTTCGACGACGCCCATCGAGTGCGAAATGCGGGTTGTCGTCCTGAGCATGAGAGGCGTTTCAAACTCCTCGCTGATTTTCATGCCATGAATGACGAAATCCTTCGCTTCCTGCGAGGTAGAAGGCTCCAGCATGGGAATTTTTGCAAACCTGGCATAATGGCGGTTGTCCTGCTCGTTCTGCGAGGAAAACAGCTCCGGGTCATCTGCGCTTACAAGTACAAGCCCGCCCCTGACAAGAGTGTACGGAAGTGTCATCAAAGGGTCGGCCGCAACGTTTACTCCGACATGCTTCATAACGGCCATGGTCCTGGCTCCAGCATAGGATGCGCCGGATGCGACTTCAAGTGCGACCTTCTCATTCGGCGCCCACTCGGACAGGATGTTTTTATATTCCTTGGCCATCGTCTCAAGAATTTCAGTGCTGGGGGTTCCTGGATAGGCCGAAGCAATCCTTACTCCCGCCTCGTATGCCCCTCTAGCAATTGCCTCGTTACCGGATAAAACCTTTTTCATGTTCACCTCTGGTTGAATTATGTAATGTTTTCAGGCACCAGAGAGTATCATTTATAATATGTTGAAAAAGTGTCAAGCGGTTTTATGCAATGTTGACAAATATTGATTTCAACCGTAACAACCTGTAAATCCATTTTGCAAGGAGGAATATCAATGGGGCTTATATATGAGAAAGTCGGACACATCGCCAAACTGGGGCTCAACAGGCCTGAACAGAAAAACGCGCTTGACCCGGGTATATTGCTCGAACTCCACAACGCATACAAGGATATAAATGCAGATGCAAATGTCAGGGTGGCCGTAATTTATTCGGCGCTGCCGGATATATTCTGCTCCGGTATGGATCTGAAGACGGCAATCCCTGTGCTCACCCGCATGCGCGAGCCTGAAAACGATGCGGAGAAGTGGCTTTATGAAGGGTTCGGCAGCGGCGCAGGCGAGGCCATGCTGAAATACAGTTTTGTCATGAAACCCGTCATCATAGCGGTGAACGGTTACTGCCTCACCGGCGGGTTTGAAATGGCGATGGGCGCTGACATCAGGATCGCTTCGTATGATGCGGTCTTCCAGATGCGCGAATCCAGCCTGGGCATCATGCCGATAGGAGGAGGAAACGTTTTCCTGCCCAGGATATTAGGGCCCAACCGTGCACTTGAAATCCTTCTCACGGCAGGCAATTACGACGCCCAGACGCTTTATGAGTGGGGTTTCCTGAACAGGGTCGTCAAGAAGTCCGAGCTGATGGACACGGCCATGGCCATGGCCGAAAAGATTGCGGGTAACGGTCCGCTGGCATGCCAGGGTATAATCAAGTTTGCCCGCGAGATGAGGGAAATGGAACTCAGGAGGGCCTTTGACCGCGAGGTCGAAATCGGGCTGCCCGTTTTCGGCAGTGCGGATGCACGCGAAGGGGTACGCGCCCAGAAGGAAAAGCGCAAGGCCGACTTCCCGGGGAAATAGATGGACAGCATCGCAAAAGCCCTTTTTGAACCGGAATCGATTGCTTTCATAGGCGCATCGAGAGACGTCTTCAAATGGGGCTTCAATATCCTTCACCATATAATAAGGTGCGACTATCAGGGAAGGCTTTACCCTGTAAATCCGCAGGGCGGTGAATGGTACGGGAGAAAGGTCTATAAAAATATTTCTGACATCTGCGATAAGATCGACCTGGCCGTTATTGTCGTTAAAGACACCCTCGTTCCTTCAACAATCAAGCAATGCATAGAAAAAAAGATACCTGCGGCAATTGTCATCACTGCCGGTTTTTCAGAAACAGGTGAAAAAGGCGCGGCCCTTGAAAAAGAAGTAGTGAAAATTTCCCGCTCGGGCGGGATAAGGCTGGTGGGCCCCAATACCATGGGCATTTTCAGCGCATGGCCTTCATGCATGCAGGCGCTGATGACATCCATGCCCATAAAGAAAGGCAATGTCGGGCTGATAACGCAGAGCGGAAACCTCGGATCATCCATAGCGTACCGCTTCATAAGGCGGGATATAGGGCTTTCCCGTCTTGTCAGTTCAGGGAACGAGGCGGACCTGACGATGGAAGACTACCTTCAGATGCTCGAGGAAGACGGGAAGACAAAGGTGATATGCCTTTATGTGGAAGGCGTGAGGGATGGCAGGCGCTTTTTTGATTCAGCCAGAAGGATAACCCGGAATAAGCCCGTGATTCTTCTCAAAGGCGGCCGGACCGCCCAGGGAGCCAGGGCCGCCATGTCCCATACAGGTGCGATAGCAAGCGATGACGGCGTATTCTCATCCATGTGCAGGCAGACCGGCATTATCCAGGTGACGACTATGGATGAAATGATAGACGTGGCCGGCATGCTGATTTCGCAGCCTGTTCCCAGAGGAAACCGTGTTGGCATAATTACACTGGGCGGAGGATGGGGCGTAATAGCAACCGACATGTGCACCTCAAACGGACTCGATATACCGCCGCTCGGCAAAACAATCATCGAAGAACTCGACAGTGTCCTGCCGCCGTTCTGGAGCAGGGGAAATCCCGTTGACCTGGTTGCGCCGGGCAAGGTCAATGTCATAACCGATTCCGTAAAGCTGCTTGCCGAATGCGGGACCATCGATTCTGTCATAGTGATGGGGCTGGGTTACATGACCATGAGGGCGGAAAGGCTGCTGACATCAGATGTCATTTCCAGAGCCGATATTGAAAAGTATGCAAACATACTTATAAGTGAAGAGCACAGGCTTTTCGAGCTTCTCTGCGGCCTTATCGAAAAGGAAGGCATTCCGATCGTCCCAGTCATCGACCTCATGGCCTTTGATGCGCCGAGAAACGAAAGCATAATCGCCATGCTTGATTCAAAAGGCGTGATGGCATATCCGTCACCCGACAGAGCGATTTACGCCCTGGCAAAGGTTACGGATTACGTATCGCGTATTGAAGATTAATGCCCTACCCCTGCTTGTCCATTATTTTCTGAGGACAAGGGTCTTCAGGAAGCAAATCCCCCTGATCGCCAGTTTCAAGCTCACATATCTCTGCAACCTTAGATGTGCGCCCTGCCCTTTTCATTCATTGTCGGGAATGCCCGGTGCGCACATCTCATGGGAAGATGCCGTACAGGCGATCTTGCGCTTAAAAGAAAAGGGCTGCCTTTTCGTCATATTTGAGGGAGGCGAACCGCTCATGTGGAAAAGCGGGACCCGTGATTTCAATGACCTGGCCCTGCTGGCCAAAAAGCATTTCATTTCTGTTGGCGTCACGACCAACGGCACACTGCCGCTTGATCCAGAAACCGATATACTCTGGGTAAGCGTAGACGGCTTGAAGGAAACCCATGACAGACTCAGGTGCAACTCTTTTGATACGGCAATTTCAAACATAAGAAACAGCACCCATAAGAAACTGCTTGTGCATTTCACATTCAACAGACTCAACTGGAAGGAATTTGAAGAGTTATCCCTTTTTGTTGCAAAAATCCCTCAGGTAAAAGGGATAACAGTCCAGTTCTTCTACCCTTATTCCCGGGGTGAGGAAGACCTTTGCCTTAACCCTCACGAAAGAAGGCTTGCCATCGAGACAGTCATCCGCCTGAAAAAGACGGGAGTTCCTATATTGAATTCATCCTCGAGACTGCAAGCCATGATAGAAAACACCTGGAAGTGCCGCGAGTGGCTGCTCGCCAACGTCACACCTGACGGGAATATTTTTACCGGATGCTATGTAAAAGGCCGTGGAACTCCCGATTGCAGGGTCTGCGGATTCACACCAGTAGCCGAGGCCTCGGGTGCCTATAATTTTTTTCCGGAATCTTTAATTTCGGGGTTAAGTATTTTCATAAAGTGACGATAAAGAATTCATGCATCCAAGAAAGAAGAAAATGCATCTAAAGAATTAGAACAGAAAAAAACGTCTTTGTAACCTCCTCTTAAGGGATGGCGCCTCCTTTGCCCAAAAACGCCATCCCATTTTTTTTATTTCAGATACCCGTATAACAGTCAAATCCGCGATTAACTTTACAAGCCTCTGGCTTTCCCATAATATTTTATTGATATAAAAACAGTTTTCAATTATACAAATTGGTCAGACCAATATGAAACATCCGATCTTCTGACAGGAGGTAAAAATCATGCAATGGCTGATTGAAAGCAATATTCCGGTGGACCAGGCATTAAAGGATTCAGTTCTGGATAAAATCGAGGAAAACACATTTTCGATAAATGACCTGCCCGATTTTTTCGCAGTATTCACTCAGCTCTGCAACTTCACGGAAGATATCCAGGACGAAGTCGAAGGCTTTAACAGGAAATTCCAGTACAGGATCGACGGCAAGCCCTATGCATGGATGAAGGTCGAAAACCTTAAATTTTCCATGGGCTCCGGAGAAATATCCGCGCCTGACATAACCCTGGACATGAGCTCCTCTCTTGCCGTCGGCATATTCTCAGGAGCAGTGGACCCCACCGCCGCCTACATGAACGGAGAGCTCAAGGTTGATGGTATCATCAACGACGCCCTGGTCTTCAGGACCATCCTGGACATCGTCCAGGACGAACTGGAATAATCTTTATAAGGAGTCCGACATGAACCACGTCAAATGCGGAGTCATAGGAGGGGGCGGCGCCTGGAGCTTTCACAGCAATGCATGCGCCGGATCCGAATTCATAAAATTCACGGCCATATACGATGTCAACATCAAGCAGGCCAGGAAGATGGCCAGACGCTACCGTACGAACGAGATGACTGCATATGCCAGTCTTGAGGAGTTCCTTAAAAGTGACATAGACGCCGTACTTGTGCTCGTACCGCACATGTATCACGAGGGCATCGTAGCGAAATGCGCAGCAGCCGGAAAGCACGTGCTCTGCGAAAAGCCCATGGCTACCACGATCGAGGGTTGCGACATGATGATAGATGCGGCCAGAAAGGCTGGCGTCAAGCTGATGATCGCAGAAAACCACCGATTTCTCCCGGCGCACAGATACATGCATGACGCCGTTCAGCAGGGGCTCATCGGAGAAGTTCTTCTCGTGAGGGCTTACGAGGGGGTGAATGAGATACCGGGCCTCAGCATACCTGATTTCTGGAAAGGCGACCCTCTCAAGGCGGGAGGCGGCTCGTTCATCGACATGGCCGCGCACAAGTTCGCTGCAATCGAATGGATACTGAACGACAGGGTCGAGTCAGTCACAGCCATGCTCGCGAAACAGGCGATCAACCTGCCGGAAAAGGCCGAAGACAACGCGCTTTCAATGGTCAGGTTCGCGGGCGGACCCATAGCCGACATAACGGTAAGCTTCACGCAGATAACCCCGCCTTTCAACAGCCTCGAGATATACGGTACCAAGGGCACCATACTCGAAAACCACATGTGGGATAAGCCGGTAAAGATATTCTCGCACCACGAGACCATGGGTGAAAACAAACAGAAATGGTTCGAGCCCGACATCGAGCACGAGCCGTTTCCCAGGTATTATACCATATCGGTAAGGCATGCAGACGAGCATTTCGCCAGATGCATCCTTGAAAACAAAGAGCCCGAGTTCACACCCGAAGATGCGAAAAGCGCTATTGCCGGAGTTCTTATGGGATACCTCTCGGCGCATACTGGCAGGGCCGCTGCCAGGGACGAGCTTTTCTCGCTGGCAAAGGAGAAAGGCACATTATCCCTTCTCGAAGACCTTAACCTTCATATCCCCATAAATAAAAATTTGCCGGAGGTGAAACGCATGAAGTCCCTCGGATTCAATAAAAAACGCGCCGCCGAAATAATGGAGAAGTACGATCTCGATCTCTTCATAGCAACGTCGCCCGTTAACATATACTATCTCACGGGGCTGCCGGTGCTGCACGCCGAGGCCAACCCGATCCTTTTCGCGCTCAATAACCAGTACCCTAGCGTCGCCATGATGAAGCGCGAAGGTGATGTCATGCTTCTCAACTGGGGACTGTTCAGGAGCGTGGACGATATATGCTGGGTGGCTGAGCACAGGGACATAAGCAGCCAGAAGGATGTCAGGCGCGAGATATGGTCGAAGATCAAGAAGTGGGGACTTGTAGGCAAGCGCATAGGCGTCGAGTCCGTTGCACCCAAATATATAACCGACCATATCGCATACAAGAACCCGGATTCGGAAATAGTCTCGGCCGACGGGGTCATGGTGGACCTGAGGATCATAAAGAGCGACGAGGAGATTGCCTGTATAGAGAAGGCCACCCTTATTACCGAAAAGGCTATCACCGCCTGCATTGAGGCCGCCAAAGCCGGCATGACCGACAATGACTTCCTTAAAATAGCGCGCAGAGTGTTCGTGGACGAGGGGCTTGTGGGCTGGGACCATCTCACAATGAGCATAGGTGATTCCGATCCCGAACTCCCGGGCACGGGAAGGGAGGTCAAGAACGGCGATATAGTGCGTTTCGACTTCGGGGCAATCTGCAAGGGATATGTTGCGGACGTCAACCGCCACGTGGTCATAGGTGGAGTGCCTGACGAGGCTGCGGGCCTCGTTGACAGGCTCATCCTCCTGCAGGAATATTTCGAAAAGCGCGTCAAGCCGGGAGTCAGCGTCAAGGAACTGAACGACGAGGCCATAGCCTACTACAAGACCATAAAACCGGACGGCATGACGTTCGCAGTCGGGCATACAATAGGCCTCGAATGCGAAGAAACTCACCTTTTCGGCACAATGGGCTTCCTGGACAGGACTTACGAGAAGGGCATGGTTTTCGAGATCGAGGCCTGGGAAAGCTTCGGGAACACCCTAATCGGAGTTGAAGACTGCTATGTGGTGACGGATGACGGCATCAGGAAGATGACCACCTTAGACAAAAGGATGGTCTCCAAATAGATTTCGTACAGGGCGTGATAACTTTGCATACCTTTGTCGCTCCTTGCGGAAACGCTACGGAGTACGGCAATGTACACCTCGCATTTCCGCGTCGTCGCTTCGCGGCCTGCTTTGTTCTGACGCCCTGTATAAATTGATTATAAATTTTATAGGTGTCCCCCAAGTTTTCCTGAAAGACCTCAAAAAAATCCATGAAAGGTGTGAAGGGGTTACGGTTGAGTTTACGATTAAGTGTAATTGGGCTTGATTGAATACAGAAGGACTGTTACAAATTAAATAAGTTAAATAATCAGAAAATCACCGAGAAAATATGACTACATTTCCTTCAAATCAAATTAGGAGACGCGGTTTATGAAAGGGATTAATAATATATTACAAATTATAGTCCTGTGTTTATCAGTAATATTGTTTGCCGGATGTGCTGCTACGATGCTACCTATATTGTCCAAACATGTCGTTACGGCGACATATAATCTCAACATAGAACAGCAGAAAACTGTGGGCGAGCCTATTGTCAAATTTATTGATGGAAATGTTTATCCAGGATTCGTTTCAACACAAGATTATACTCCTCCTCCAGTAATGCTTATAAATTTCCCAACCATAAGAAAAGATAGCAAGTGGGTGGGCAAATATAAAAATGAATCCGGAAATGTCATTTGCGATACGGAAATTCCTGGATTGTACAAACCGACCGAACCAGGTAATCCTGGAACTGGGTATTCATGCTACGTGGTCATCGGTAATGATAACGAACTGACTGAGTTTATCTGTGGGAATTTCTCTTATGCTAATGAAAAAAATTCCCCTAAAAATCTTTTTAAGCCGGGTGAGGATATATTTGTCAGAGGCTCCTTTAAACAGGAACTCCTTTATAATGGAAGAACCGGAACGACTGTGAGGTTCACATATCGGGAATACAAGGACGATTTTGCCCGACCTGCTTTTTTCCAGGATCTTACTTATGACCTTAACGAGTCAAAAACTATTGGTTTCAGGGGTATGCTTATTGACATTCTAGAAGCAAGTAATTCGACAATACGCTATATTGTTAGAACAGAAATGACAAAATGACTCCAGTAAAAAACCAAAGCAATATGTGATTTGTGGGGTCAGGTCTTGCCGGTCTGTTGCTCTGATGCGATTTAGGAAAACCGGATTTTGAAAGGTACCGGGTTAATCTGCTCAGACGCAAACATTTCTCAAAGCAATAATCTGAAAATTGCGTCAGGGCAACAGGCCGTTGGCTATTGGCATAATACCGTTTATCTTTTTCAGCAGATGATTATCAATAGTCCATTGCAGGTAGAATCTTTTGCAGATTTTACTCGCACTGTTGTAATGAATACCACCAAGAAGTTCTCCTATTGCCTTATTCTCAAGATGTGTATGTTTTTTAGCAAGATATATTACTTCGTTTCGGAGACACCAAAGGGCTCAGCTCCAGCAATAGGCAAGCAAGCTGGCACCAAATGTCAAGCGGCTTTGCGAATCTGTACTTCCTTATCGATCTTCGAGCCCAGCTCTTTCTTGGCGATTTTCAGATTATAAACTATCTGAAGGTTTAGCCAGAATTCCGGTGAGGTGTTAAAATAACGGCCAAGCCTGAGCGCTGTTTCAGGTGTTATTGATCGTCGCTCCCGGACAATATCGTTGATGCGCGGAGCCGGAACCTTCAGCTCAAGCGCAAGAGCGTGTGCGCTCATTCCAAGCGGTATAAGGTACTCCTCTCTTAATATTTCCCCGGGATGAATCGGCCTCATTTTGTTTTTTATTTCCATGTACTGCCTCCCTAGTGATAATCCACTATCTCCACCTGACATGCTTCACCGTTTTCGAATTGAAAACACAGTCTGAATTGATCATTTATCCTGATGCTCCACCGGCCTGCCCTATTCCCCTTTAACTGTTCCAGTCGGTTGCCGGGCGGACTTTTCAAATCATCAATCGTCTTTGCAGAATCCAACATTTGCAATTTTCTTTCTGCAACTGATTCAAAAGCCTTAAATTGTTTCGGACATTTACCTTCAAATATTGATTGAGTATACCTGCATTTAAAGGATTTGATCATGGACATAAAAATATAACACCCAACGTTAAACATCAAGCATTATATAGTGGCTACCTGTTCCCGGAAAGATTAATCCCTCTATTCAGTCACAGGTTTTGAATAACTGGCAATTTAAAGCCAGGATTTGGAATCACTTTTACAATTGATATTCCCTTGAATAGCTAAGAAATGAAAACATGACAGACACGACAATGCTTGTCCCTCCTTCATTTCAATTGAGATTGATGTTGACAATCCCCGGGTTATCCCGGAGGATTTTATAATATCACGGAGGTACAAATGGAAGAAAATGCCAAGGACACGCCCGTTCAGACAGAAAACGCCCCGGCTGAAAAAATCCCGCTCGGGATGAAGGTCGGCTACGGCATCGGAGATTTCGCATTCAACCTGGTGTTCCAGTCAATCACCCTGTACCTCGTGTATTTTTTCACCGACGTGTTCATGATAGGAGCAACCGCCGCGGGCTCCATATTCTTCATAGCAAAGATATGGAATGCCGTATGCGACCCGACAATGGGTTTCATTGCGGACCGGGCCCATTCGCGGTGGGGACGCAACAGGCCTTTCCTGCTTTTCGGGGCCATCCCCGTCGGGTTCATGTTTTTCCTGATCTTCTTCGCTCCGCAGATTCCTACCCTCTGGCGCTCTGTTTATGCACTGGTGACCTTCCTCCTGTTTTCGGCGCTTTATTCCATGGTGACCATACCCTATGGCGCACTGACCGCCAGCATGACCATGGACGGGAACGAGCGCTCGACGCTGACCGGCATCAGAATGGCATGCGCCATACTCGGAACCCTCGTCACTGCGGGCGCCGCCAAACCGCTGATAGCTCTGTTTCCTAATGAGGTTACCGGCTTCAGGATGACAGGCGCCATATTCGGCTGCGTCTTCGCGGTCGTGCTCCTGACCACGTTTGCCAGTGTCAAGGAGCGTGTTAAGCCGCCGTCTGAAGAGCGGATGTCATTCTGTGAAGACCTGAAAATGGTTTCAAAAAACGGCCCCTTCATCATCCTGACGATATCGACGATACTGCAGATGGCTGCTATAAGCCTGCTTGCCATCATGCTGAATTACTACTTCAAATATAACCTCGGCGTGGAAAAGGATGTCCCGATTGCCTTCATGTGCATGTTTGTGACGGCATTCGTGTGCATGCCCTTCTGGGTATTCATGACCAAGAAATTCGCCAAGAAGAACGTGCTCGCCATTGGAACAACCCTGATCGCCCTGGTCACATTGTCTCTCTTCATCCTCAGTGCGCCGAGCAGGGGCTTCATCTTCGGATTGTTCACGTTTGCAGGATTCGGGATATCGACCCTTTATCTGTGCCCGTGGGCAATGGTCCCGGATACCGTTGAATACTCGCAGTGGAAGACAGGGCTCAGGCGCGAAGGCATCCTCTACGGGTTTTACAACTTCTCCTTCAAGTTCGCCGCCGCTTTCGCCGGTTTTGCAGCAGGCCTCGGACTGGAATTCTACAAGTATGTCCCCAACATAAATCAGCAGGCGTCAACGCTGTTCGGAATCAAACTGCTCATGTCGGTTGTGCCGTTCATCTTCATTGTTGCAGGTATCGTCATCATCCTGTTCTATCCCATCAATGATGCCCTGCACAAAAAAATGGTTGAAGATATCAAACTTGGCAGGCAATGTGAGGGATAGTTAAGGCTTTAATCAAAGGTGGCTTGATGAATCCTCATGTCATAGGGATCGATTTCGGGACCAATTCGGTAAGGGCCTTGCTTGTCGACGCCTTTACCGGGGAAGAGGTTTGCAGCAGCGTCTATAATTATTGTTACGGCCTGGCCGGGGTGATTGGCGACGATAACAACCCATTTGTAGCAAGGCAGTACCCTGCTGACTATGTCGAAGGACTGCTTGCAGTCGTTGATGCGCTGCTTCAGAAGGCCGAGCTGATGCCAGGATTCAGCCGCGATCAGGTAAAGGCGATCGGCGTCGATACAACGGCCAGTACGCCTTTGCCTCTAGGCGATGACGCCCGTCCACTCTGCTTGAGGCGGGAACTTGCAGACGATATCAATGCGATGGCCTGGCTCTGGAAAGACCACAGCGCACATGACGAAGCCGATGAAATCATCCGCTATGTTAAAGATCAAGGCCTTGACTGGCTTGATTCCTACTCCGGCTGGTACTCGCCCGAATGGTTCTGGGCGAAAATTCTGCGCTGCGCCAGGATCTCGCCTGAAACAGCAAACATGGCGGCGACGTGGGTTGAACTCTCGGATTTCATCCCGGCATACCTGGCCGGAATCACGGATTTCCGGGATATCAAGAGAAACGCCTGTGCCGCCGGATACAAGGACATGTTTAATAACGGCTACCCTGAACCGGCAAAACTTGCAATGCTTTCACCCGAGCTTGAACGCATTGCGGCAGGGCTTCCTTCGGTGGTCGTCCCGGCCGGACGAAGCATCGGCCATATGCGTCAATCATTGACCATGCACTGGGGCCTGCCCGATGATTGCGTCATAGCGGCAGGGCTGATCGATGCGCATGCCGGTGCCATCGGCGCAGGCATAGCACCCGGGAGTCTGGTTAAAAACATAGGAACGTCATCATGCGACATGGCGCTCCTGCCGGCAGGTTCAGGCATCAAGGCGATCCCGGGAATAAGCGGCGTTGTAAGTGACGGGATAATTCCTGGCTTTTCCGGTGTTGAAGCCGGACAGGCCGCCGTCGGCGACATCCTGAACTGGTATGTCAACAGAGCGCTTTTCCGCGATGGGTCTTCGCCTGATGAAAAGATACACCGGGAACTTACAGAGAAGGCCTCAAAATACAGGGCGGGACAGACAGGTCTAATCGCCCTGGACTGGATGAACGGAAACAGGAATATTCTCATGGACCAGAGGCTGAGCGGCCTCATCCTGGGACAGATGCTTTCGACAACTCCTGCGGAAACATATCGCGCCCTCATAGAGGCGACAGGCTTCGGAGCAAGGGTGATCATAGAGCGTCTTAAAGAATACAAAGTACCTATCGAGCATATCATTTGCTGCGGTGGAATAGCTGAAAAGAACACACTATTCATGCAGATATATGCCGACATCTTCAATATGCCGGTTTATGTCGCCTCTTCTTCAAACGCCCCGGCCCTGGGCGCGGCAATTGCGGCAGGTGTCGCATCCGGCATTCACAGGGATTTTGACGAAGCCCGCAGGTGCATGATCGCCCCGCCCCGCCGCAGCTTCAAGCCCGATGCACATGAGGCGCAGGTTTATGAAAAGCTGTATGGAATATACCTTGAACTTCAAGGAGCCTTCGGGACTGGAAAAAAGGATAATTATCTTTACCCGGCAATGAAACAACTTCTTGAGCTTAAACGTGCGAGTAATACTATGAGTTCCTCTTGATCGATAATATTAGTAAAGGAGCTGATATAATGAATAAATCTGTCAGGATCGGAGTTTTTTCAGGCTATGACCCTAGACCCTGGGTAATGGAACAGAGTGCCGGGACCGATGCCAAAATCCTCGAAAAATTTGTCATGCGCCTGAGAAAGGCGGGCTTTGATATCGTTTACCCAGGCGAACAGCTCGGGAAAAAGAACCTGCTCTGCCACAGCATACCGCTCGCAAACAAATACGCGGCCATTTTCGCCGAAAAGGACTGCGCCATACTCATAAACGTCCATCAGACATGGACATTCCCGCAGTTGAGCCAGAAGGTGATCACCGGCTTCATCAGAGGGAAAAAGGCCATTGATCCCGCTTTTGTCCCGAGGATCATCATCGCCTCCATACAGGATACCAATGTGCCGGGCATGGTCTCAGGTATGGCCCTGGGAGGGGCGCTCACCCAGACCGGCATATCCTTTGTCCATAAAGCCGGATATTTTGACAGTGGCGGTTTCTTTAACGACCTCAGGGAAGCCATCTCTTTCTATACCTCAATGGCCCGGGTCAACAAGCAGGTGCACAAGGTTGTTGCGAATCTTTCAATGGAACACTTGCTGGAATTCGGATCATTTTCACTTCAGATGCCGACAACCCGGATAGATCATGAGGAAATTATGGGCCGGTGGGGAATTTCGGGTGAAAACCTCGACCAGCAGGTCTTTCTCGACAGGGCGTTCGAGATGTTCGATTGGTCCGGTACACCTGGAAAATCAGACATCACCACAGTGCTTGACAGCCGGGTGAAAAAGGACTGCAAGGCCCTTTACGACGCATTCCCGGAAAAATTCAGGGCAATCCCGTCCCGCAGCGTTTCGCGCGACAAGTTCCTCCTTCAGCTTGCGATCTATTATGCAATAGCAGACATCGCAGGCGAACGCGGGGCTACTGCGGTTACGATAAAATGCCAGGACGAGTGCTCGGCGAATTACTGCACATGCTGTATTGCAACAGCATTCCTGGCCAACGACTACGGGACCGACGGCAAATGCAAACAGATTATCCCGTCTTCATGCGAGACCGACCTGCCCACGCTTTTAACGCAGCTTTTCCTTTTCAGGCTCTCAGGCAAACCTGCCGGCTTCGGCGATTTCAGGTATGTAAAGACAGACAGGGACACAACCGTCCTGGCCATAGTCAACTGCGGCCAGCATCCGCCCGCCTTTGCCGGCAGTGAAAACCAGATCTGGGCCGAGAAGCTTTCCCAGGTTGAATTCCCGGCCCAGGAGCACTTCTACCATGCAGGAGGTTCCGCCGTGCGCATGCGGACCGCAGGAAAACAGGTCATCACGGTTGCACGGCTTGGTGTCGAGAACAACCGCCTTCACATGGTCGCAACCATCATGGACACCAGGGATGTCAAGGCCTCGAGACACAAGGCCTACAACGAGGCCTGGCCCATAATCGAAGGGACCATCCCGGTCAGCGACAGGGTAATAAGCTCCAGGTGGCCATCCAATCATCTCGGCTTTGTCTACGGCGACTACCTGCCGCATCTTGTCGAACTCTCGGAGCAGCTCGGCATAGGCTATACGATCTGGGACCGGGGCGGGAAAAGCCTTTATAAACCTTCATAAAAGGAGATGCGATATGGCAGCCGGTTATGACATGACCTCATCACTGAACCTTTTACCGCTCGCGAAGGATTTCAGGCGCAAGCGCTTCAGCAGCTTCGACAGGACAGGCGGCAACCATGACTGGATTGTCATCAACCCCGGGCAGTGTTCAACCATTGCCGAAACAGCTGAGCCGGGCTGCATCAGGCACATCTGGTGCACCATAGGCAGGGACGGCATCTCCAACAAATACGACCGGGCCTTCCTGCGCAGAATCGTCATCCGGATGTTCTGGGACGGCTCCGACAAACCGGCCGTGGAAGCGCCTGTGGGAGACTTCTTCGGAATGGGCCATGGGATATGCAAAAACTTCGTCTCGGCGCCGCTTCAGATGAGTCCTGAAAACGGCCGTGGCTTCAACTGCTTCTTCCCCATGCCTTTTTCAAAAGGAGCGAGGGTTGAGGTGGAAAACGAGTGCACCCATGAGATATCCCTTTATTATTATATCGACTGGGACCGCTATGACGGCATTGAGGATAATATCCTCCGCTTCCATGCATCCTGGAACCGGGAACTTACAAAAGGCATCTCAGACAAAGGCGTCGGGGGCATGGCCTTCCAGATGGAAGGCGCCAATCTTTCCGACAGGGACAATTACCTGATCCTTGAAACCCAGGGTAAAGGCCACTATGTGGGCTGCAATATCAATATCCACAACCGCCGCGGTTCATGGTTCTGGGACTGGCCCGGAGAGGGAGATGACATGATCTTCGTCGATAACGAGCCCTTCCCTCCAGATATCCACGGCACCGGCACCGAGGACTATGTAAACATGGCGTTCTGCCCTACGCAGTATTACTGCGCCCCGTATCACGGGCTCATCATGGGGGGCGGGCCGAACTGGGGCGGAAAGATAACCTATTACCGCTACCACATCCTCGATCCGGTACCGTTTAAAAGCTCGATCCGCGTCTCTATCGAGCACGGCCACGCCAACCGCCGCTGGGACGACTGGTCCAGCACGGCCTACTGGTACCAGGCCGGAACCGGCGAGATCAGAAGGGTGCCGGGCGTTTCAGAGAGGCTGCCCTTGAAAAATATGTACTCGATCAAAAGGCTTTTCGGGACCGTGATCATGTGGCCTGTCTACCGGCTCTTCTTCTCGTGAGGAACAATCCGGCCTGCATCCCGGTCATTTTACAGCCTCTGCATTGTCTTTCTCAGGTCATTGAAACCTAGCATCACCAGTTCGCCCGATGAGCGCATAGAGTCGATCTGGGCACGGACCTCGGGATCGGTGACGATCATATAGTCAAGGATTCGCCAGGCCTGGTCGTCATACTTTTCGCGGCTCGGGTGGCAGAGCACTTCCGTAATGCCGTCAGGGAGATTCCGCAGAGTCCTGAGCAGGGACTGCTTGCGTTTCTCCACGGTCTCCTGGGTCACATCCGTAATGCCGGAGTCGTTGAGAATGATGAAGTTTGTCGGCACCAGCACCCTGTGATTTATGAGGGGAGGCTCGTCAGGAAAGCGGATCACCCAGCGCAGAGGCAGGCGGTACTCGTCGGCCAGTTCGGCATATACTTCCCTGGGCCAGCCCGGGAAATGACCCCAGCCAACATGACAGTCCAGATGCGAGAGGTGCACGCCGCTGGCCAGGGCCTTCTCGATCTGGGCCCTGCATTCGTCCCTGATTTCGTCTCGGGAGGCAAAGAGAAAGGCCAGGCGGTCCGTTTTCAGGTATCCGTCCGCATCGACGAGTGTGGGAATCCGCTCGGGAGGCAGGACCGGCCGTACAAGGAATCCGTCGGTTGAATTGAGCGTCAGGTGGCAGCCGACGTCGATCCCTTCACGCGCATGTATGCCCTGAATTGCCTCGGCGTAAGGATCACCGGTGAGCGGCTGTCCGTCCGAGGTGAAAGGAAAGCTCACGGTGAAAAGCGATATACTCGAAATGGCGCCGGCATCCCAGGCTGCAAATATCCCGTCATTGGTGAAATGCCCCATGGCCAGGTCGTCTCCGTTGATGATGAGCCCCTTGCGCACGCCATAGTGTTCGAGGAGGAGACTGACGGCGTTGTCCATGTTGTAGACAACTTTCTTCAATGCCACGATCCCCGCAATTACCGATGCGGAATCAGCAACCGCCGTTCCGTTCATGGTATCGCCGTTCATGGCTGCCTTGATCGCCAGTTTATGCCGGTCCTCCCCTTCTGCAATAAAAGCTGCGACTCTGCCGGCCACACTCACCATCCGGCCGGAAACCGGCTCATCCAAACCCTGCGCGGATGTGATTACACCCTGGTTGTCAACGGTGATGATGACCCGCGATATGACGGTTTTCCCGTCTTCGCTGATGGTTCCCTGCCAGGTGCCCTGGCAGAGGGAAAGGTCACGGACCTTTGATATATTCCAATCCCCGTAATCATCGAAGCTGATCGAGCCTGCGCCGGAATATTGAAGCTTCAGCCGGCCTGAGATGTCGGCGCCATTGACATGAAGAATAAAGGCTCCGTCCCGGGCTATACTGTATGTGCCGGACCCGCCACCGGCAATGCTGCAATCGGCAAGCATGCCCTGGCCGTCAGTGACCAGATAGGGCCGGATGGAAGATGAATCCGACTCGAGGATCCATGCCCCCGAGAGTGAAGAGAGGTCGTAGGCCGATTCGGCGCCGCCTTCTGTCCCGCCGTTATTGTCAGCGGGATCAGTACCGGATGAGCCGCTACTGCAGCCGACAAAAAAACAGATGATGCCTGATATGATCAATGCGTGGATAATTCTCTGCATTTCTTCAAACCCCCCTCATTACAGCATGCGAATATTTTTTACCGGTTCTTATCGCGCAATAAATTTATGTATAGCATACTGTCACGGCATCGTCGAGGCTCTTGCCTGTTTGATCAGATTACACTTGTAATTCATGACCTACGGACATAAAAAGGAGATTGTGCTTGCCGTTTTTGTCTTCAGCGGGACGAACGGCCATTGGACATGAGGAGGTACGTATGAAAAAGATGCTTCTGGCAGTTCTGTTTTGCATCTTCACCGTCTTTTTACCCGGATGTGTCTTTGATGGCTCTCTCATCGTAAACCAGAAGCAGACCCTGCAGACCATTGACGGCTTCGGAGCATCGGGCGCATGGTGGGCACAGTATGTAGGCACCTGGGAGGACCCGGTCCGCAACCGTATCGCCATGCTTCTTTTCGACCGCAATGAAGGCATCGGCATGTCTGTGTACCGCTACAACATCGGGGCAGGCGGCCCGGGCGCAGGCATCTGGGATGCCTGGCGTGCAACCGAGACCTTCGAAGTTTCAAAAGGGGTATATGACTGGTCGCGGGATGCCGGCGGGGTGTGGTTCTTCAGGCAGGCGAACGCCTATGGTGTCGAAAACCTGCTGGCCTTTGTCAACAGCCCTCCGGCCCGCATGACCGTTTCAGGTCTGACAACCGGCCAGGACCTGCCAACCGAGGGTAATATTGATCCGGGGGCCCAGTCCCTGATCCAGGATATTCTCATGACAGCGCTGACGCCGGACTCGATATGGCACAGTCCATGGTCCAACCTCAGGCCGGACATGGTGGAAGATTTCACTGCCTACCTTATTGATGTGATCAGCCATCTAAGAGATGTCGAAGGTGTTCCCGTCAACTGGATCAGCCCGATCAATGAGCCGCAGTGGGCCTGGCGCGGCGGCCAGGAAGGCTGCCACTACACGCCGGACGAATGCGTTCAGGTACTGCGCTCTCTCATCAGTGCGGTTGACATGGCCGGCCTGCCTGTCAGGGTCAGCGGAGTCGAGTCCGGCGCATGGTTTGCCGCGGACATGTACCTCAATGTCCTTATGGCCGACCCGGATGTTGCCGCGGGTTTAGACAGCTTTTCCGTTCATTCCTATGGCCCCGGAATAACCACTGCCATGAAGCAGCCGCTGGCCTGTCTGATCATGGCCCGGTATCCAAAGGTGAAGCTCTGGCAGACCGAGTGGTGCGAGATGGCCGGAGGCCGCGATACAGGCATGGATTCGGCCATTACACTGGCGGACATGATGCACGAGGACCTTACCCTCGGGAACGTTGCATCCTGGCAGTTATGGATCGCGGTCTCCAAATACGACTTCCACGACGGCCTTATCTATGTGGATGAGGACACCCATGCTGTCACAGAAACCAAGCGCCTCTGGGCCTTCGGCAATTACAGCCGCTTTGTGCGGCCGGGCTTTATGCGCATACCGGCCCAGGCGACCAAACCAGACCTCAAACCGAGTGCCTTCCGCTCACCCGACGGCCAGACAATCGTTTTGGTGGTGATCAACGACGGCGCTGGCCCCCTGTTCATGCGCCTGCCGGAGTTTGCCGGTTATGCAAAGCTTGAGGCATGGGAGACTTCGGACAGCCACAATCTTGACAGAGTACTGAGTTCTGATGCGCCAAAGGGATATTCCTTCCCGGGGCGCAGCATAACCAGCCTGGTCTTTGCAAAAGGGTGAACATGTTTTTTGAAGCACTGAACCCTGAAATCAGAATACAGTGGAGGTAACGATGGAAAGCAGGAAATGGCAGACAGTATTAGGCATACTGATCTTTATGGTCTCAGGCTGCGCATGGCAGCAGAAGAACATAGAAGCCAATGGGGTCTTTCACGGGTTTCATGGAATTTTCACGATGGTGGAGCCGGCCGACCTCGAACTCTACCGAAAACTTCTCCCAGCTCCCCTTGAAATGCCGGAGATGCCTGCGGTATCGCTGTTCGTAGTCGATTACACCGAGGTCCATCCCTGGCCCATGACCCGCTATCAGGAAGGCGCCGTTTTCCTGCGGGCCAAATACAAGGGCCAGGAAGGCTGGCACTGCAAGACCATGCCGGTGACCAAATGGGTGCCCAATCAGGGAGGCCGGGCCCTTGGCTTCCCTAAGTACGTGACCAAGGAAATATCGCTCGAGGCGGACGGCAGCACATGGAAGGGTGAGGTAAAAGACAAAGACCGGCTCAAGCTCTCATTGGAGTTCATACCAGGGCTCACTCGGGATCTCACATCCACAGAAGCTTCCATATTGGAGGCCGGGCCCGGAAAAGCGCTTGCTGACCCTGTCTTTCTCTTCGTGCCGCCGGACAAGGGCTCAGTCTTCCAGAAGGTGGCAATGGTGAACGTGGTGCAGCCGGCCTGGACAGCTAAGCAGGGTATGGTAAGCATAGCAATCGGCTCTGACGAACCCTGGGCCGGACTGATCAAGCCAGGCACCTTATCTCCTGGATTCTTTGCTGAGTTCAAGGGCGCCGCGAACCTGATGCCGACGAAACTGGAAGACATCAAAAAACCTAAGCAATGAAAGTTCAGGAAGTGGGTTTCTGGATGAAATCCGATCATTGCATAACACGTCGCCGTTTTCTTGTCAGCACTGCGCTTGGCGCCGGGGTTCTTGCCTCATCCTGCAGCTTCTTCAGGTACACTGCCAATGCCATCTCGACCCTTCCGAACCCGGGTCCTCAGGCTGTTGCGCCTACACGTATCTACCCGGACATGCCTAAAACCACTGTTGCGATCTCTGGCGTCGGCAGTTCGATCGAACAGGCTGTCCGCGAGGCGGTTGAGGCAGCAGGCGGGCTGCCTGATTTCGAAAAAGGCCAGAGGGTCATGATCAAGCCAAATGCCACAGGACCGGACAAGGATATCACCACGAACCCCGAAGTGATACGTGCGGTGATAAGGCTTGTCAAGGAGCGCGGATGCCACGCCATGGTCGGCGACAGGCCGGCCCTGCTTGACATGAGGACCATGAAGGTGTGCGGCTTCGAGCGTGTATGCCAGGAGGAGGGCGCCGAGCTCTATCCGTGGGTCAACGATGAATATGTGCGTTTCATGCCTAATCAGCGCTACTGGACCAAGGGATTCCGGATGCCGAAGATACTTTCCGAGGCCGACCACTGGATAAATGTGCCGGTGCTGAAGAACCACCAGGTGACAGACGCAGAGTTCACCTGCTGTCTCAAGTCGTTCGTCGGGGTCTGCCACCCGTCGGACCGCTTCCAGTCAGGCTCGAATGCCCTGCATCAGCACAATATCGGGGAGAAGATAGCTGAGCTGAACCTCTGCTCGAAGCCTTCTTTGAATATTGTGGATGCCACAAGGATAATGGTACATGGAGGCCCTGACGGCATGCTTGCCAAACCGGTATATGTCCAGGCTGGACTCATACTTGCGGGCAGGGACAGGGTTGCGTGCGACTCGCTGGCCCTTGCAGTGCTTAAGTTTTTCGGTACAGAAAAGAAGGTGAGTCTGCCCTATGTCGAAAAGAGCGTATGGGATCAGGTGCAGATATACCGCTCGGCCGAACTCGGCATAGGCCAGGCAGATCCGCGCATGATAACGATTGAAGACATAAAAGTCCCGGAACTCAGTTCGATTAAGGCGAACTGGATATGAAAAGGAGGCTCTTTACGAAAGCATTGAAAATTGCAGGGATCATTATTGTAATCGGAATTATTCTTTTATTTTGCGGATGCAATGAGAAGGGAAACTTCATATCGGATAAGAAGATAATGGCAATTGCTCAACCCGACAACCTCGGGCTTTACCGCAGGCTTCTTCCGCAGCAGTTCGAAATGCCGTCGCACCCCCTGGTCGGCCTCGCAGTGGTGGATTATACTGAAGTCAGGCCATGGCCTTTTACCCGATACCAGGAAGGGTATATCGTGCTGCGCGCCTCATACAAGGGCCAGGAAGGCTGGCACTGCATCTTCATGCCTGTTACCAAAAGGGTGGCCATGTGGGGCGGCCGCAAGATGGGGTTTCCCAAGAATATTCCGGACAGGATAACCCTCGAACCTGACGGCGACGGCTGGCGCGGCGAAGTCATTAATGAAGGGACTTCGCGGCTCTTGCTGACATTCAAACCGGGCGAGGTGAAAGATGAGCCGGTCTATATCAAGGAGAAATGGGAGCTGGGCGGGCCGGTGTTTCAGCTTGTCCCACCTGCCAAAGGCCCAAAAGTGGAGGTGGTCAAATCAACCGAACTAGGTAAGCCGCAGATAAAGACAACCTATGGTTTTGTCACTGTGACCATAGGCGCATCCGAGCCGAGTGCTGACCTTGTGAAGCCCGGGACAATCCTTCCAGGCATGTTCGAAATAAAGACCGGCGGCTCCGGTGTGCTGAAACCTGAGTGAAGCAGCCCGGCCCCATGCCATACCATGCAAGACCATTATTTATGTTCTGCTTCATTCTGTCATGTGTCCTGTCGATACCCATGCAAGGATTTGCGGGGCGGCTATTTGCTGACGGCGAAACCGCGGTTTACAAAACAAAAATCGAGAGGAAAGGGAAACTCAGCGGATGGGCGGAAGAAACCAGGGCAAGGTATAATCCCCAGCAATGGACCCAGAAAATTGAGATCACTGGAGATGGAATCATCTGGCGAAGGTCCGAACAGCATACTGGCGGCGGCAAAGAGGAAATGACGGCCGTCATAAGGGAAGATCCTCAGTTTAGAGTGGTATCCTGGACCGACACCTTGATTTCCCCTGCAGGCAGGCAGGAAAGCAGACTGGAGGTTGATTTTACCGATCCGTCACTTAAATTTCCGGCGGATATGAACCCTGCTCCTGTTATCACATTCCTCCAAAGAGGCGCCGATTTAAAAACCACGGGCGTGGTTCATGAATCCCGCATCTGGTGGGGACCCAAGGCTTTCTCCAGGGTCTCATGGACAGTCAAGGGAAAAGAAAAAATCACTGTTCCCGCCGGGACCTTCGAATGCTATTCAATCAGGGGGAAAATAATAATAGAAGGCAAGGGGCTTCTCACTGAGCTGCTTCAAAAGATTGTGCCCGGGATATATCTATATCTTACAGTCGAACCACCCCATTACATGGTCAAGCTTATAATGCCGATCTCCGGCGGTGATACCCAGACTGATATGCTCGTGAGTTTCGCGCCAGGGAAATAAATCCGGGGCATATAAGTTCTCTCACTATGAACAACATAGCGCATCTGGTAACCGGCGATCCCCTGAAACGGCCGAATCGTGGTCATGGACATCCCAGGGGACGGAGCCTATATGGCGCCGGTGGGTTTTGCCGGGCCCGGCTGGTTCGGCAGAACTTTCAACTTGCGCTTCCGTTGACTTCGGCGATTCATTTTGAACCCCGCAAAGCCGGACAGTCGGCATGATTTAAATTGCACAACAACCACCGGTAATTTCAAAGGCATTTGACATTTACCCGGGACCTGTTCAGGAGTATATTTTATTTGCATGTAATGTGATCAACAGGGAGAAGATTGAATGGAGCCTCCGGCAATAAATCCCCGCAACCGGCGGTACAAGGAAATGATCCTTTCCGCCCCCTACGAAATCTGCATCGAGAGGGCCCGGTATTACACGCAATCCTTCAAAATGACCGAAGGACTTCACCCTGCAGTCAGGGCCGCTAGGGCCTTTGAGCACACGCTCAAAAATATGACCATCTATATCCTAAACGAAGAACAGATCGCAGGCAACCGCACGGGAAAGCTTGTGGCGGCGGCAATACCTGTCGAGCGGGGCGACATCAATACGATCCTGGACCTCGACCTCGACCTCCTCAGAAAGAGAAAGGACCAGCCCTATGTCATTTCAGATGAGGAAGTCAGGGAACTGAAGAAAACAATCCTGCCGTACTGGAAAGGAAAGACCCTCAGGGATGAAAGGAAGCGGAAAATGCGGGCTGCAGGCCTTATTTTCCGGCCGTCCCTGAAGCCTTCGGCACTGGCCGGGCTGTCCCGGAGCCTTGATATCAAGAAATTGAGAAAAACTATCGGGCTCCCGGGAATGAGGCTGTCCGACATTTCAAGGCCTCTCGGGAAGTTCCTGCCGGGCCGGATTGCGGATATCAGGATACCGATGGCAAGCCCGGCGTACGCCCTCAAAGGCATCAGGGAGGTCTTGTTCAACAACCCGGCCTATGTAATGAATTCTTTCGATGTCCAGGGGCATCTGATCCTCGGGCATAAGAATGTGCTCAGAGAAGGCTTTTCCGGACTGCGCAAACAGGCCGTAGAGGTTCTCGCTGAAGTTGAATCGAAGGGAGATAAAGAAGGGACCGCCTTTCTTGAGGCCGTAATCATATGCTGTGATGCCGTAAGGGACTTTGCGCTGCGGTATGCGCTCGAGGCTGAAAGGCTTGCGGAAGAAACCGTCGATGAGGCCAGGAAAAAAGAACTCCTGGCAATCGCAGGAAGGTGCCGCCATGTCCCGTATCACCCTCCCCGCGATTTTCGCGAGGCGGTGCAGGCCTTCTGGCTGACCCAGGCTGCGGCGATCATAAGCTACGGAATGCCATCCATCCTTTCAACAGGCCGCCTGGATTCCCGTTTCTCGGACTTTTATGAAAACGACGTCAGGCTGGGAATCCTCACAAAAGAGCTCGCAACCGCTTTGATGGAAGAGCTTCTTATAAAGCTGGCCTGCAATGTGATACTTCTCCCGTATGGAGGAAAAAGCACTGCAAACGAACTCGGCTCGGACAACTGCACACCTACAATCGGAGGCCTCAATCCGGACGGAACCGACGCAGTGACCGCGTTTACATATGTCATCCTCGATGCCGTCGCCAATGTCAAATCCATGGGGAACAGTTTTTCCGTCAGGGTCAGCGAAAAATCCCCCCATGAATACTGGGAAAGGATCATCGGCATGTACCGTAACACCTCCGGGCCCGCACTGTTCAACGACGAAGCCATAATCGAGGCGCTCACAAAAACCGGGATGGACATTGAAGATGCAAGAAATTACGGGATAGTCGGCTGCGTCGAACCCACCGGTGACGGGGACACGTTCGGGTGCACCTCCGGTAACGATATATCGCTTGTCGCAGCCCTTGAAATGGCGCTCCTGGACGGCCGGCTCAGGATCATGGGCAAGAGGATAGGCCCTGCTACCGGCGATCCCGTCTCTTTCAGGACATTCGGCGAATTCATGAATGCCTACAAAAGACAGGTGTCTTTCATGATTTCAGTCATAGCCAGGGCCGTGAACATCAAGGACATCTCTTACCGCGAGGCCTTCCCCTCCCCTTTCATTTCATCCACGTTAAGCGGCTGCATCAAGAACGCCCGCGACATGACCTCGGGCGGCGCCAGGTATACATTTTCATCAATGAGCGCACGGGGACTCGGGACCGCCGCAGACTCCATTGCCGCAATCAAGCACTTTGTCTTTGATGAAAAGGCCCTGTCCATGGAAAGGCTCATCTCAATGCTTGACGTAAATTTCAAGGGGTTTGAGAAAGAACGCTCGATGCTGAAAAATAAAGGCCACAGATACGGGGCCGATATCGACATGGCCGATGCGATAGCTTCCGGCATCGTTGAATACTTCTGCACCGAGGTGAGCAGGCAAAAAAATATATTCGGCGCAATGTTCAGGCCCGGCTTCTTTTCATACGGAATGCATGTGATGGAAGGACTTTTCCTCGGGGCCACTCCGGACGGAAGGCTTTCAGGAGAGCCTGTCAGCAACAGCTTTTCGCCGTCTAACGGCTCTGAAATCAAGGGGCCGACCGCCGTGCTTAAATCGGCTTCGAAAATCAACCACCTCCTTGTTTCAAACGGGAATGCCCTGAATATAAAGTTTCTGCCGTCAGTGTTGAAGAGCCAGGAACAGCAGGAAAAGATCATCTCTCTGTTCAGGGGATATTTCAGGCTCGGAGGCATGGAACTCTCGCCCAACTTTATTTCAAACAAGACCCTCAAAGAGGCCCAGCTCCACCCCGAGATGCACCGTGACCTTGTTGTCAGGGTGTCAGGGTATTCGGCCTTCTTTACAGACCTTGGCAGGCCCCTTCAGGATGAGATCATAAGCCGCACCGAATTCGGCGGAACAGGCTAGAATGAAAAGGGCCCTGTTCCTCCTGGTATTCATCTTTGCATTATTTCAATTCTCCGCGCTCTCTGCATTAAATCTCTCCCCTCAAAAAGACGACACGGACTGGACATTAAAATCAAGCGGCAAATATTACAGGACTTACAGCAGGAACAAGCAGGATTCGGACACGCAGGAGGTCCTGCTTATCGGTGTGGTCGAAAGGAATCCAGGCCAGGTGATTGCCGCGATAACGGACTATGTTCATTTCAGCGAATTCATGCCTTATGTGAAATACACTAAACTGGTCCATACCGAACAGAAATCAAAGGATGTATTTTTAAACTATGTCTTCACCTTCCTTGACGTACCCATTCCCGCCATATCTTCGAGGTTCTACAACCTCAGATACACCGATGTTTACAACTACACCGGCAATCCTGAAATGTTCAGGTCAGACTGGGTTCTTGAAAAAGGCGCATACAGGAGGTTGCCTACGGACCCGGACATCAGGAGTTTTCTCACCAGCCCTGAGAATGCCGTGGAGACCACCTTCAACCAGGGGTACTTCCAGATAGAACCGGCCGGTGTCCCGGGCAAAACGAGAATTACGTATTATGTCTGGACAAACCCGGGGGGCAGCCTCCCGGCAGGCGCCGTCAACATTGCAAACAGAATCGCACTGCCCGGACTGCTTGATGCCATTGCGAAAAGGGCATCCAGATATTGAATCAGGAAACCTTTAAAGACCCGGCGGAAGATACCATTGACAGAACAGTCATAGAAATACCCAGGATGAAACTGTATGCGGTATCTCTGGAATATATCAAGCAACTTTGATAATATGTCTTGAAACAAAAAAAAGAGGATTTTTATGATCAAGGCCCCGCACCGTATCGATGTACATCACCATATCGTGCCGCCGGAATATGTGCGCGCCCTGGCCGGCATCGGCATCACGAATTCCATCGGGGCGTCATTTCCCCGATGGGACGCGGAAACGGCGCTTGGCGTTATGGACCGCAACGGCATTGAGACTGCAATAACATCAATCTCATGCCCAGGCGTTTTCTTCGGCGATACTGCTTTTGCCGCCCGGCTCGCACGGCAGTGCAATGAGGCATCGGCCCGGCTTATTACCGATTATCCCGGGCGTTTCGGCGCCTTCGCCACGCTTCCCCTTCCGGATGCGGGTGCTGCGCTGAAGGAATTTGAATACAGCCTTGAAGCATTAAAGCTCGACGGGGTGGTGCTCCTGACAAACTATTCGGGCACCTATCTCGGCGACCCGGCGTTTGAAGATGTATTCTGTGAACTCAACCGGCGCAAAACGCCCGTATTTGTTCATCCAACCGACCCGCCGGGCAGCAATCCGCTTGGAATGCATATCCCCAATTTCCTTTTTGAAGTGGCTTTCGATACGACCCGTGCCATTGTCAACCTGATATTCAGCGGCACCCTTCAAAGGTATCCGGACATCCCTTTCATTTTCGCGCACGCAGGGGGCGCCGCCCCGTACCTGGCCTGGCGCATAGCGCTCGGGTCCTTTGTCATCCCGAATGCTTTGGAAAAGGCCCCGAAGGATGCCATATCATACTTGAAATGCCTGAATTACGACACCGCCCTTGCCGCCTCGCCCTTTGCCATGCGCTCCATCAAAGAGCTTGTGGACGCAACACATATCCTCTTCGGCAGTGATTACCCGTTTGCACCTGAAATCATAACAGGGCTCACAGTTTCCGGCCTTCAGTCATTTGAAGGTTTCAGCGGCGAAGAGCTTCTTGCTGTCGAGAAAGGAAATGCGGCCCGGATGTTTCCCTGATGCGGACAGTGAAATCATAAATGTTTTGATTTTAAGAGCAGTATCGTAAAAAAGGATATTGAATCATGGTGCGGTTAAAACAATAGCGGAACCAGTCATCATGTATATTGATAGTTGGACTTATAAATCAAAATATTCGGGATTTACGGAGGTGTTATGGAAAATGATTACTCAGGGCAACAAGCCGGCCGCCGTCTGGTACGCTACGGCATTCTTCTGTTCTTTCTCGGGCTTCTCTCAGGCTTGACAGTCCCTATGCTGGCCAATCCCCGAATGGGTCTTTCAAGCCACCTCGAAGGCGTGATGAGCGGCACGTTTCTGGCCGTGGTAGGCCTGATATGGCCAAGGCTCCGGCTGTCAAAGCCCGTTTATATAATCACATTCTGGCTGGCCATTTACGGTGCCTATGCCAACTGGGCGACCACCCTTACAGCGGCGGCCCTTGGAGCTGGCCAGTCCATGATGCCAATGTCTGGTGCAGGTGCGCTGGGTACGCCCATACAGGAGGCAATAATTAAATTTTGTCTTACTTCAATGGCAATCGCCATACTTGTAACATGCGTTATCCTGCTGTGGGGTCTCAGGGGCAAGGACAAGTCCGTTTAATCTGACTGAGAGGTTCATGCCGCGGAAGACGCCTTGAGCATCCCCACAAATTCCCTGTCTCCTCGGGCATTACAAAAGTTTTATTTCAAGTCGGCAAATCTATTATACGATAAAGCCGGTATACGGTTGAAAGATGAGATCATGGAAAAGGCAAGATTACCGGGAAGCAATATAATCAAGTGATACGGTTTCTTATAAGAGGTGAAAGAATGCTAAAAAAGAAAACCACTGTCGGTGAATACATTATTGCAAGGCTTAAACAGATAGGCATCAGGCATATATTCGGTATCCCGGGGGATTATGTCCTTAAATTTTTCGACATGCTTGAGGACAGCTCAATCAAGGTCGTTGGCACATGCAATGAGCTTAATGCCGGTTATGCGGCAGACGCCTATGCACGGTTTAACGGCGCAGGAGCCGTATGCGTGACATATGGAGTCGGCGCTTTCAGTCTCCTCAACGCAATTGCAGGAGCATATGCCGAACATGTCCCGGTCATTGCGATATGCGGAGGCCCCAAACTGTCGCTCAGGAAAGACCATGAGGGCCTGCTCCACCATATAGCGGGCCATTCAAACCTTCAAACTGATATATATGACAAGATAACCGCATCGGCAGCGCTGCTGTCTGACCCGGACAAAGCCCCTTCCGAGATTGACAGGGTGATAAACGACTGCCTTTTGTTCAGAAGGCCGGTTTTTATAGAAATACCCGCTGACATTGTTCAGGCGGAATGCGACAGGCCCGGAGACTGGAACCCTGACATGTGCATACCCCTTGATGAAAACGCCCTTAAAGAATCTGTGAAGGAGGCGTTTTCAATGATAAAATCTGCTAAGAGGCCTGCTGTTTATGCAGGTGCCGCATTCACAAAACTCGGAATAGAAGATGAATTGTTCAGGTTTTTAATGCGATCGGGTTTTGCAGTCTCCTCTACCATGAGCAGCAAGGGCATGATACCTGAAACCCTGCCTAATTTCATCGGGACATACAGTTCGAAGCTTCTTAGCAGCAGGACCAGGCATTTGATAGAAGACGCCGATGCCCTGCTCGTCCTCGGTGTTCTCTTTACCGACTTCAATATAGGGCTGTTTACATCAAGGCTCGATCAGGAAAAAATGATTTATGCTTATGTCAATTCGGTCAGGATAAAAAACCATTATTATGAAAACGTTCCGCTTGAGCTTTTTGTCAGGGAATTGACCCGGAAGGTTAAGGCAGGGAAATGCCGCCTGAAGGATAAAGACCATCCGTCCCATCTGCTTGACAGTGCCTACATCCCCCGTAAAAATGCCAGAATGACATCAAAAAGGTTCTGGGAAAGGCTGAACCGCTTCATTGGTAAAGGGCATATCATTGTTGCCGATGCAGGGAGTGCAACATTAGAAAGCGCTGCCATGCACCTGCCGGAAGACGCCTTGATGCTTGCACAGGATTTTTACCTCTCGATTGGCTACAGCCTGCCTGCTTCGATTGGGGTTAAATTCGCAAAACCGGAAAGCAGGCCCGTTGTTATAATCGGCGACGGTGCTTTTCAGATGACCTGCCAGGAGCTTTCAACAATCATCAGGAACGGTCAGAATCCTGTGGTGTTTCTGATAAACAATGACGGCTACCAAATCGAGCGGGTGATTTACGACAACATTTATAACGACATCCAGCCCTGGCAATATCACAAGCTCCCTGAAATTTTCGGCGGTCGGATAAGTTTCAGGGTTGATACCGAAGGCGGTCTTGAAGAAGCGCTGAAAGCGGCGCAGGAGCACAAGGATAAAATGGTTTTCATTGAAGTCTGCGTGGGCCGGTTTGATTATCCGCCTACTCTCGAGAACCTCGGAAGGGCGTTAAGATAAGAAAATAGAACTTTCAATCCTTTTCCCTTTATTATTTTTATTCCGAATGCACCTTAACATCAATCCAACAAGTATCTCAAATTTATTCAAGGGTAGGGGAAAAGTCTTAAAATCAATTTTTTTTAGTTTGACTTCATAAAAATTAAACTATATAGATTGTATATAGTGATTTGCATATTTAGAATGGAGGTCAGATGTCGCTGAATTATGCAGTGCTTGGTCTTCTCCAATACCGTGATATGCACGGCTATCGCATCAAGGAGCATCTCGAAAACAATTTCGGCCATATGTGGTCTGTCAACTTCGGCCAGATTTATCCTATATTGAAAGACCTTGAAAATAAAGGGCTCATCAGAATGCTTAAATCCTCTCCTGCCAGCAGACAGGGGCCTAGGCGCAAACTTTATTCAATTACAGACAAGGGGCGTGAGGTTTTTTCCGAATGGCTTAAGGAGCCGGTAGACAAATCCATGCTTCTTCGCGATCCCTTTCTGCTTAAATTCGCATTTTTCGGATTTGGCGGACCGGAAGATGTTTTGAGAATAATTGACTCACAGATCGCCTCATACGAGGCACAGCTGGAAAGGCGAACCAGCAATTCCCTGAGGTGGCAAAGTCAGGGGCCGTATGTAAAACTTCTGTCCAATCTCGGGGTCACATTTAATGAAATGTATCTCGAGTGGCTGAAAACGGCCAGAAAACAGATTGAAGATAACATTACCGACAAAGATTATTTTTCGTTGAGCATATGAAATAACCTTGCAGTGGAACGGACACTCTTGAGCGCAGCAGGTCAAGGAGTTAGCAAATAAAAGGACAGGCAGGCCTGGGAGCCGGCACTCTTAAGACGTCATTGAAACGGCTGCCTGTCAGTATATGAATTAATAACGCCCTAAAGGAGGTTTTTCATGGAGTTTTCAGGTATTACCCTTGTTACAGGCGCGGCTGGTTTCATGGGCAGCCACCTGGTTGAATATCTCGCAAAAAAAGGCGTACGCGTGAGAGCCAGCGCCAGGCCCAGGAAAGATATTTCATTTTTTGAGAAACTCGGCGTGGAGTACGTAGCTGCTGACCTTACGAAGCCGGAAACCATACCTCCCCTCTTCAAAGGCGGGGTTGACCGTATCTTCCATCTCGGCGCCATATGCAATTTCTCGACACCATATGAAAAGCTGTATCCCACAAATGTTGTCGGGGTTGACCGCATCACGTCAGAGGCGGCCAAAGCGGGCGTTAAATGCTATGTGCATGTCGGATCGACAAGCGTTTACGGTTACTACAAGGGCACTCCCTTCAGAGAGGACGGCCCCAGGGACCCGCAGGACAGTTACGGCAGGAGCAAACGGGACGGGGAGGATGTTCTGTGGCGTAAGATCAGAGAAGGTTTCCCGGCTATTATCACAAGACCGTGCACAGTCTACGGACCCCGGTGCAATGACGGGGCCGGCAAGGCCTTTTCCAGGCCGACATCGATCACGGCGATCCCGGGAAGCGGCCGCCAGCTTCTTTCAAACATAAGGGCCGAAGACGTCGCCGCCGCCGTTGACCATCTCTCCCACATAGAAAGCGCCGTCGGGCAGGCTTATAACATCGCAGAGGACACTTATCCGCAGATAGGCGAAGCCTTGACGCTTGCAGCTAAAACCTTCGGCACTAAACCTCCCAAGCTCCACCTGCCGCTGTGGCTCGTCAAGGCCGTAGCCAGAATCGACGGGGCTGTTTCCGCCAAGAAGGGCAAGATCCCGGATCTGGAATATGATGCGGTGAAATACCTTTATTACGATTATGTCGTGGACAATTCCAAGTTGAAGGCCACGGGGTACAAGCTCATTTACCCGGACTTCAGATTATCCATGGCTCAGATGAAAGAATGGTACCGGAATCAATGAACCCATTCCGTTTTGCATTCAAGATGATACCGAGGAGGCAAGGAGGGATCGACGCAGGCATACTTTTGACGTATGTCGAGGAGAATTCCGACGAGGCCGACAAAGGGAGCGCTTGAATGCGAAGCGGAATAAAATAAGATAAATATACCAGGAGGTCAAAGATGGGAAATGTAATAGTAATTACGGGACTTGCAGACGGGATGGGAAGGCATGTTGCAAAGATGCTTGCCCAGCAGGGTTACACGATAGCCGGTTTCGATGTCGACAAATCCGGGGTTGAAACGCTTCGCAAAGAGCTGGGGGACAAACATTATCTCACGGACATGGACATCACCAACCGCGCAGGCATCCTTAATTTCAGGGATGAAGTTTTAAAAAGGTATGGTTCGGTTGACACGGTTCTCTCCAATGTCGGCATCGGTTTTTTCGGCCCTTTCGAAGAGGTAAGCCTTGAAAAGGCGCTCAAATGCCTCGAGATCAATGTGATCGGTGCAGCCGCAATCTTCCAGGCCTTTATCCCGTCGATGCGCAAGCAGGGTCATGGAAAGCTTGTCGCCATGTCTTCGCTCGTAGGCAGAATTCCATTTCCTTTCGAATCGATATATTCGGCCAGCAAATTTGCAGTAACTGGAATGGTGCTCTCGCTCAAGCACGAGGTCGAACCCTTCGGCATCCGCATCGCCCTGATAGAGCCGGCTCAGGTCTCCACTACATTCGCCGCAAAAATACATTTCCTGCCGCCTGAAGGCTCGCCCTACCGTGACAGGGCCAAAAGATTCATTGACCGTGACAACGAATTGATAAAGACAGCGCCTACCCCTGAATTTGCCGCAAAGAGAATAGTAAAGGTCGTGACTGCGGACAAGCCGAAGATATTCAACCAGATCGACGCCGGCAGCGGTTTCCTTCAGATGCTCAACCGTTTCCTCCCTGTCAGCGTCAGGGACAAGATACTTGTAAGCTACATGCACATAAAGGTGTAAATACGGAAGACAGAACATTAATGCGGGAATAAGAAAAATATTTTTTAGGAATTAGAACTGAAAATGATTTTCTTCTTCACCTGCTGTTGAATTCTGTCTGGCGAGCACATATTCTGTGACTAAGGGGGACTATATGAAAAATACAAACGCTGCACTCAAGATCGAAGACACCAGGGTTCATAAACTGAGGAACAGGATAATTCACGCGCCTCAGGAGGTTTGCATCGAGCGCGCAAGGTATCTTACAGAATCCATGCGCAAAAACTGGGGATGTCATCCCCTTGAGCGCATCAGCCTTGCCTTTGAGCATATCCTGAAAAACATCAGTGTCATAATCAGGGAAGACGAAATCATAGTAGGATGCCGGACGGAGAAGCTCAAGGGCGCCCCTTTATTCCCCGAGAACAAGTCGCGCTGGATAGAAGGCGACCTTGACGCATTCGAGATAAGGCTTCTCCAGAGGGCTCTTATCACAGAAGCCGAAAAAGACGAACTAAGAGACGGGATCCTTCCCTTCTGGAAAGGGAGGTCAGTGGAAGAGGTCATGGAAAAAGCCCTTCCCGCTGATGTCGAAGAGGACATGGACAAATATATATTTACCATGATGCTCGAGATTACCTACGGTATCGGCCACTTCACCATGAACCATGAAAAGGTCCTTGCCAAGGGACTTAAGGGCATTATTGCCGAGGCGGAAGAAAAGTTCAGTTCTTTAAGCCCCGATGAAAAGAAATCGGAGAAGGGCATATTTTATCAGTCCATGATACGCTCCATGAAGGCGGCTGTCATGTTCGCAAACCGCTACAGCGACAAGGCAAGAGAGATGGCGGCAAACGAACCCGATAAGGAGCGCGCCGAGGAACTTCTTGAGATCGCAAAGGTCTGCAGCCGGGTCCCCGAAAATCCCGCTCAAAGCTTCCATGAGGCGGTGCAGAGCATATACTTCATTCATCTGGCTGCTCAGATAGAGTCGGGAGGAAACTCCATATCCCTGGGACGCATAGACCAGATACTCAATCCATATTATCAGAAAGACAGGAAGGCAGGCAGGATTACCGCGGAGCATGCGCAGGAGCTCCTGTCTCTGCTCTTCATCAAAACGAACGAGATATGGAACGTGCTGGAAGAGGCATTCATCCCGGGAGGAGAAGGAACGGAAGGCAAGACGACGCAAAACGTCACCGTAGGAGGTCTCGGTCCTGACGGTAATGATGCGACAAACGAACTCAGTCTGGTTGGCCTTGAGGCGTATGCCGACATCAGGACGGTGCAGCCCAATTTCGGTGTCAGGGTCTGCAAGAAAACGCCCAAGGATTTCTTTAAAAAGGCCATAGATTATGCCAGAGACGGGGTGCTAATGCATTTCTTCAACGACGAGGCCATAGTGGAAAATCTGGTAGGCGCAGGACATACTCTTGAAGATGCCAGGAACTACGGTGTTGTCGGATGTCTTGAGCCGAGCGCCCAGGGCAAGACCTTCGGCTCGACATTCGCCGTACAGTTCAACGGTATAAAATGCGTCGAACTGGCGCTCTCGAACGGGATCGACAACATCTTCGGATACCAGTCCGGACCCGAAACAGGGGATCCGGCCTCGTTTGAAAGTTTTGAAGATGTCTGGAACGCATATGATACACAGATGAACCATTTCATAAACCAGATGGCAAAGGGTATGACTGTGCTCGACAGGTCGATAGCGGAAAACGTGCCCTCCCCCTTTGCTTCCGCAATGGTCGAAGGCCCTATGGACAAGGGAATTGACCTCACGAAAGGAGGCGCCGTCTACAACTCGACCGGTGTTCAGCTCATGGGTTTCGCCAATACCTCCGACAGCCTCTACTCCATTAAAAAAGCCATTTTCGAGGACAAAAAATATTCCATCGGACAGCTCTCGGAATGGCTATCCCAGGACTGGCAGGATGCAGAACCCAAACGCAGCTATTTCCTTAAAAAGGTTCCGAAATACGGAAACGACATTGACGAGGCTGACGAGATGGCGGCCAGGGTTGCCGGGCATTTCTGCGAGACCCTGTCAAAATACAGAAATTACCGGGGCGGCTCATACTGGCCCGGAATATTCTCGGTCGGATTTCATATAAGCTTCGGGGCATTCTCGGCCGCCTCACCCGACGGAAGGCATGCAGGCGATGTCCTCGGCAACGGCATAACCCCGACAACGGGAAACGCCGTCTCCGGCCCGACTGCGATGATGAATTCAGTGGCCAAGCTTCCTCTGAACAAAATCTTTAACGGAGCAAACCTCAATATACGTTTTCAGGGCAGGAAGATAAGCACCGAAAACCTGCTTTCCCTCATAAGGACGTATTTCAACAGGGGTGGGATGCAGGTACAGTTCAACATGGTAGATTCCGCAACGCTCAGAAAGGCGCAGAAAAATCCCGAAAAGTACGCAGACCTGTTCGTGAGGGTCAGCGGCTATTCAGCAGAATTCACGGGGCTGTCCGAGATTGCCCAGAACGAGATCATAAGCAGAACCGAGTATGAACTTTAGAAAGCCGGAGCTGAACTATGAGTAAGGTTATGACCACCAAGGATGCCGTTGCACAGCATGTCGGTAACGGCGATTTCCTCTTCATTGGAGGCTATATATGCCGTCCTCCTTTTGCCGCAATCCACGAGTTGATCAGGCAGGGCAAGACCGGCCTGACAATTGCGAGAAGCAACGCCGCCGATGATTTCGACATGCTTATCGGCGCCGGCTGCGTCAAAAGATTCATCTCCACTTTCATCTCACTTGGACTTTACGGGCTTGCAAGGTGTTTCCGGCGATCAATAGAAAAGGGCATCCCCAATAAGATAGAGCTGGAAGAGTATACAAACCTGTCTCTGCCGATGATGTTCATGGCAGGTGCCATGGGCATGCCGTTCGTCCCGGTCAAAGACATGGTAGGCACTGACATGATGAATATCAGGTCGTTCATGGGTGAAAACAAATACAAGATGATCGACTCGCCGTTCGACGGGAAGCCTGTCATGCTCGTGCCTGCGCTGAATCCCGATGTGGCCATAATCCATGTCCAGCAGGCTGATGAAAACGGCAACGCCCAGATGTGGGGCATAGGCGGCGACTGCAAGTGGGGGGCGAATGCGGCAAATAAGGTCATCGTCTGCTGCGAGAGGATAGTCAGCCGGGAGACAGTAGGAAAAGACCCTTCACGTACCATAGTTCCATCGTTCAAGGTGGTGGCAGTCTGCGAAGAGCCTTTCGGCGCCCACCCCGGATATACACCGGGATTTTATGATGTGGATTTTTCGTTCGGCTATGTCTACCAGCAGGCCTCGAACACCGAAGAAGGCTTCAGGGCCTTCCTTGACGAATGGGTCCTCGGCTGCGCTGACAGGCAAAGTTATATTCAGCATTACATAGGCAAATTCGGTTTTGCCCAGTATAAAAAGCTCCAGGCGAAATTCGATTACAGCTACCCCGCAAGCTACTCATACTGACGGAGGCCCATAATGAGCACACACCCCAATGATTATATAAAACCGGAGCTTATGGCCTGCTGCGGCGCGAGAGAGATCAGGAACAACGACGTCGTGATAGTGGGCACCGGTTTTCCGACAATGGCCGCCAATATCGCGAAATACATCCAGGCCCCCGACGCCACCATGATGCAGGAATCAGGTGTGTTCGACGCACGGCCTTTGCGCCCTGCCCTTTCGGTCGGCGATCCGTGCCTTAACCCTGGTGCTGCAATGACAGGCGGCCTGATCGAGGTCATGGGGATGTTCCTGCAGGCCGGCTGGGTTGACGTGGGATTTCTTGCCGGTGCGCAGGTGGACAAATTTGGGAATATAAATACTACTGTGATCGGCCGTTACGATAAACCCAAAAGCAGACTGCCGGGCTCGGGCGGTGCAAACCCGATCGGAGCGCTTGCAAAAAGGGTCCTTATCATTGCCCTGCACGACAAAAGAAGCCTGTCCGAACGGGTGGACTTCATTACGACGCCGGGCTACCTCGACGGCCCCGGCTCCAGACAGAAATGGGGATTGCCAGATGACACGGGCCCGGAAGTCATCATAACAAACAAGGCGGTATTGCGGTTTGACAGGGATACCAAGGAGGCATACCTCGCGAGCTGGCACCCTGACACCAGTATAGACGAGGTAGTAAGCCTTACGCCCTGGAAACTCAAAGTCGCCGATGATGCGCATGAGACGGAGCCGCCGACAGCCGAAGAGCTGCGGGTACTGAGGGAAATCCTCGACCCGTTCAGGATGATAAAAATATACGAAAAGCGTGGCTACGTTTGAGAATCAGGAGACAGTAGACAGGAGATAGGAGACAGTTAAAATGCAAAAAACGCAACCTAATAAACATGCTTATATTCATTTTTAATGCTACTTCTATCATATTGATGGTTTTTCATGCTGTCTCCTGTCTACTGTCTCCTGTCAACTATTCAGTTGGAGGTTAATCATGAATGAGACAAGGATTCTCGCAGATTTCTGTTCTGGGTTGAAGCTTGAGAAAGTTCCTGGAGAAGTTGTCTATAAAACCAAACTCTGCCTGCTTGACTATGTTGCAAACATCTACGGTTCGCTCGAACTCGATGCCGTAAAGTCGGTGGTTTCATATATGCGCTCTCTTGGCGGCGGCGGCGCCTCCACGGCTCTGGGCTGCGGATTCAAGACCGGCATGCTTAGTGCCGCATTCATCAACGGGACGACGGCGGAATCGATAGAGGCTCAGGATGGCCTGAGGTTCGGGGGAAACCACCCTGTATGCGCGGTTATGCCCGCCGCATTCGCTCTGGCCGAGGCGAATAATTCATCGGGCATTGAACTCCTGGAAGCAATTATCGCGGGCTATGAGGCAGCCGACAGGACTGCTGCTGCCATGCATCCATATCATACCCTTTCGGGTTTCCTGCCCACGGGCACATGCGGGACGTTCGGTGCCGCTGCAGCTGCAGCAAAGCTGATGAAACTAGATCCATCCGGCATGCTCAATGCATTCGGCAATGCCGGCTACCTGCTGCCCCTGACCATGGCCGAGCAGCTCATGGGCGGATATACGATAAAGATAGTCCAGGGCGGACAGGCCGCCAGCGCAGGCATCACGGCGGCAGGGCTTGCTTCATGCGGCATTACAGGCTGCCCTGAGGTTCTCGAAGGCTCATCCCTGAAAGGAGGCTTTACCCAGATAACCTCCAAGGTCGACCCCAAACCCGAACGCATAACCGACAGGCTCGGCGTACACTTCACTATAACAGACCTCTATTTCAAGCCGTTTACGGCCTGCCGCCATACACACGGGGCGGCACAGGCGACGCTCGGCCTTTTGAGGGAAAATAAATTTTCCGTATCCGATATCGAAAAAGTTGACGTGGCCACATATGGCATGGCGGAAGTAGCGGTCGGCAAGGGCATGCCTGAAAACGGCACGATAGTCTCAGCACAGTTTTCCATCCCCTATGTTGTTGCAGCCTGCCTGATCGACAATGAACTCGGCCCCCTGCAGCTTACCGAAAAGCGCATTACCAGCCCCGATGTGCTGGCACTGTCGAAAAAAGTCGGCGTCAAGGCCGATGAGGAACTGAACAAGATATATCCCGAAAAAACCTCCAGCAGGGTGGAAATCAAGTTTAAAAACGGCGCCACACTTTCCAGACAGGTGGATATCCCCAAAGGCGATCCGAGGGACCCCATGGACACCTCCGATCTTACGCAGAAGATCATCCGTTTCGCCGTAAACCGTAATAGAAACGATATCGATGGGCTTGTTGCAATGATAATGGATATTGAGAATCTAAAAGACATAAAGGCCCTTTCAGAGGCCATTTAATAAAACACAAGGAGAAAAAGATGGATTTCAACCTTAACGATGAACAAAAAATGCTTATCCAGACCTTAAGGACGATGGGTGAGCGTGAAAAGTTCAAGGACCTTGCCAAACACATCGATGCAACCGGCGAGTTCCCCTATCATTTGATGCCGAAATTCGCCGATATGGGACTGATCGGCATGACGCTTTCACCCGAATACGGCGGAGGCGGCCAGCCCGGAATCAATGCGATACTGGCCATAGAGGAACTGGCCAGGTATTCCCCGATGATAGCGGCCCCTGTATTCGAGTCCAATGTGGGACCTGTCAGGGTAATCGACATATTCGGCACCGACGAACAAAAGCGCTCCATTATTCCGGATGTCTGCAAGGGTGAAAAAAGCGTTTCGGTGTGCATGACTGAACCGGCGGTCGGTTCCGATCTTACCTCTCTCGGAACCAATGTCGTGGAGGACGGCGATCATTACATATTGAACGGCCGCAAGACATTTATTACGGGCGGCGGGCATGCAAGCCATTACATGGTCTATACAAGGTTCGGCGACATCAAGGGCTACAAGGGCATAGGCGGGATCATAGTCGAGAAAGGCATGCCCGGCTTTACATTCGGCAAACAGGAAGAGTTCATGGGCTTGAGGGGAATGCCGTCATGCGACCTTATTTTCGAAGACGTCAGGGTACCCAAAAGCAATGTGGTGATCGGACAGGGCGATTTTACAAAACTCATGACCACATTTGATATCGAACGCTGCGGGAATTCCGCCATGTGCCTCGGTGTGGCTGCAGGCGCACTTGAAGAGGCAAAAAACTACGCCATGCAAAGGAGCGCCTTCGGAAGACCTATCTGCGATTTCCAGGCTATACAGTTCATGACCGTTGACATGGCGATGAAGCTCGATGCCGCAAGGCTTCTTGTCTACCGTGCTGCATGCGGGGCCGGCCAGGGCCTGCCGTCGGTATATGAGGCCTCCATGGCAAAGTGCTTTGCCAACGAAATGGTGATAGAGGTAACGAATATTGCAATGCAGGTGCTGGGCGGCTACGGCTACAGCAGGGAGTTCCCTGTAGAAAGAATGCTCCGGGACGGCAGGGCCTGGTGCGTTGCAGGCGGCACGGTACAGATGCTCCGCATCACATTGGCAAGTTTCCTCTATGGCCGCCGTTTCGATCAAAGAAAAGGTAAGTAGAGCAGTGGTGAGTTAAGAGTGGTGAGTGGTGAGAATAAATCATAAACTATATTTCTCGCTCAGCTCGAAATAATAAATACAGGGCGTCAGAACAAAGCAGTCCAAGGAGCAACGCAGCCGAGGAATGAGGCGTACATTGCCGTACGCCGCAATGACGAGGCAAGGAAGCGACGCCGGAATGCAAAGTTATCACGCCCTGTATCAAGGAGGGAAGAATGAGCCAGTACTACAAGGACATTGACGATCTTTACAGAATTTACGGATACTTTCTTGACAGGATTTTAAGGGACGAAAAGATAGGACCCAAGATGGCAAAGGCCGGGATCATCATCAAATTCATCTATACCGAGCCTGACGGAGAGATAACAATCGACCTCAAGAATCCCCCGAACAAGCCCGGAATTTACGGCAACTTCTACCTGGGCCCGTGCAGTCTCAAGGAAGATGTCTGGTCCAAACAGACGGCGGACCATTCGCACCGCTTCTGGCATGGTATTGAAAACCCTATTGCATCTGTTGCAAAAGGAAAGGTGAAGCAGGGGGGCAAGGTCACTGCGATGCTAAAACTTCTTCCTGTTGTCAGGCCGGCCTTCAGGATGTTCCCTGTCGCCCTGAAAGAGATGGGTCTGGAGCACCTGATTGTCACAAAATAAAATAATTGCTCCCGGAGTATTCCGGTCCGGGGGCTTGATTATTTCTTAATGATCTTCGCCGCGGCTTCAAGATAATAATGTCATTCCTCTTGTAAACGCCATTGGCTTTTGCTAAGACGGTAAAACCTTTTATCGGGTAGTTACTTTTCAGGAGGCATTACATGTTAGCCCAGTGGTTTTTCGGGATATTTTCAAACGACCTTGCCATTGACCTTGGAACGGCAAATACCCTGGTATTTGTAAAGGACAAGGGCATAGTTCTGAACGAACCGTCAGTCGTTGCAGTAAAAATGGAAGGCGGTGAAAACCGTGTTCTCGCAGTGGGTGTGGATGCAAAGAAAATGCTGGGAAGGACACCTGAGAACATACAGGCAATCAGACCCCTGAAAGACGGAGTCATTGCAGATTTCGACGCAACCCAGGCCATGCTCCAGTACTTCATAAAAAAAGTCCACAACAATCGCAGGATGCTTGTCATGCCGCGTATCATCATCTGTGTCCCGTCCGGTATAACCCAGGTCGAGAAAAGGGCTGTCAAGGAATCTGCGGAGGCCGCCGGCGCGCGCGAGGTCCATATCGTCTATGAGCCGATGGCCGCTGCAATCGGTGCGGGCCTGCCGGTGTCCGAACCCACCAGTTCGATGATCGTAGACATCGGGGGAGGTACAACTGAAGTCGCCGTCATTTCACTTTCCGGGATTGTCTATGTGAACAGTGTCAGGGTTGCAGGCGATAAGATAGACCAGGCGATCATGCAGCACATAAAACGGGAATACAATCTCCTCATAGGCGAACGCACCGCGGAGATTATCAAGATGATGATAGGTTCGGCCTACCCTGACGAAGACGAACACACCATAGAAGTAAAAGGACGCGACCTGGTTGACGGAATCCCGAAGATATTCACAATCAGTTCGGAAGAAATCAGAAAAGCCTGTACGGCTCCTGTCCGGACCATAATCGACGCGGTCCGCGTGGCCCTTGAACATACGCCGCCGGAACTCGCCGCCGACATTGTCGACAGGGGCATAATGCTGACTGGCGGCGGAGCCCTGTTCAAGAACCTTGACAAGCTTATCAGGGAAGAAACCGGCCTTCCTGTAAGTGTTGCAGAGGACCCGCTTTCAACAGTCGCCAGGGGCGCCGGCAAACTTCTGGACGACCTGCACCTGTTAAGGAATGTGACCATTTCGAGTTAATGAAGTATCACGGGCGGATAGTAATATATGTTGCCACGGCCGTTACCGTCATTCTTCTGATCTCTTCAGGACATGTAAGGAATTCCATCTACGGCCTCACCGGTTTGAGGGAAGGCTTTTTCTGGGTTCAGAAAGCAGCCATTGCCCCCTTTGTTTTTTCAGCCAGGATCTTCAACAATTACGTATACCTGGTGGACACAAAAAGAGATAATGCGGCGCTCAAGAAAAACCTCGCTGAAACAACCACCCGGATAATGGCCCTGAACGATATCAAAAATGAAAACGACAGGCTGAGAAGACTGCTTGATCTCAAGCTGGCCTGGCCCGACGTACAACTGATGGGGGCCGATATTATCGCTCAGGACATATCTCTTATTTACAAAACAGCTATTCTTGATAAAGGTTCCCGGGACGGTTTTTATGTCGATATGCCGATAATTCAGCCGATGGGGCTGGTGGGCAGGGTTATTTCCGTATCGGCGAATACATCCCAGGTACTCCTGATAACCGATGTCAACAGCGCCGTTCCCGCAATAGTTGAAAACAGAAGGATAAGGGGTATCATAAAGGGCCTGGAAAACGGGAAACTGAGCTTTGATTACGTAAGGAGCGATGAAGATATAAAACCAGGAGACAGGATCATTACTTCGGGATTGCTGGAAATATTTCCCAAAGGTCTGCTGATCGGGAGAGTCAGGTCGATCAAGAGGCCGGAACACAAAATGTTTGCTGAAATCATGGTCGAGCCTTTTGTCAGATTTGACAAGGCCGAGGAGGTATTCGGAGTTGGAAGGATTCTGGAAAAAAAGCATTAGTCTCATCCTGCTTGCCGTCATCTCTTTAATTCTCCAGATCAAGATATTCCCCTGGATTTCAGCAGGCCTGAGGATAGACCTGTTTTTGTGCCTGGTCATCTCCCTGTGCATCTTTACGCGGTTCCCTTACGGGCTTCTTCTGGTGCTCGGCATATCTTATGTGCTCCAGGCCTTCAGCGGTGCGAGAGCAGGTTTTCTGCCGTTCTGCTACACGGGTTCATACCTTGTCCTGGATCTTATTAAAAACGTGCTGTTCCTCGACACCATACCGGCGCAGATCATTTTCTGCTTTCTGCTTTGCCTGCTCATCAACCTGAGTGCAATCCTCTTTTCCGAAATGCTCCTGATCAATATTCAATGGGTTGCCGTTATTTCCAGTTCGTTTTTAACGGCTGCGATCTGTCCGTTCTTTATAAAACTGAGCAGGCGTATCCTGGTGCATCATGAAAATTAGCTATCCCGATTCATCAGTCGAAGAAGAATTCAAGGGCAAATCCAGGCTGCTGACCGTCGTAATCGGTCTGCTTCTCGCCGCCCTTCTTCTGGGACTTCTTAACATGCAGCTGCTCAATAAAAAGCATTACGAGGAGCTGGCTGCCAACAACCGGCTCCGTTTCATGGAGATAAGGGCTCCCAGGGGCAGGATCATGGACAGGAACAAAGTGATCCTGGCGGATAACAGGCCCTCTTTCAGCATAGTCGTGATACCCGAAGACATTACCGACATCAAATCGATTGCCCAGCACCTCGCAAAGCTCCTTGGCAGCGATCCCAGAGAAATCGAGGACAAGTTCAACAGGGCGGTTTCAAAGCCTTACGAGGCCGCTTATATCGCCAGGGACATCCCTTTTGAAAAAATGGCCCGAGTGCAAATGGAACTTATCAACCTGCCCGGCATCTCTATTGAGTCGGAAAGCGAACGCGATTATGTGTACAGCGACCTGCTCTCCCACACGATCGGCTACCTTGGGGAAATATCGGAGAAAGAGCTTAAAAAACCCGGCAATGAAGTTTACAGGAAAGGAGACCTGATAGGCCGCTCAGGCGTCGAAGCCGCTTGTGAAAATGACCTGAGAGGCATCAAGGGGCAGATAGCCTTTGAAGTGGATGCCCGGGGCCGGAAGCTTAGGGTGGTAAAAGAGCAGGCTTCCCAGAAAGGCAAGGACATAATCCTCACAATAGATTCGAGACTTCAGGCAAAAGCCAGGGATGTGCTCGGAAACAAGGCCGGCGCCGTTGTCGTGATGGTTCCGTCCACAGGAGAAATCCTTGCAATGGCAAGCTCTCCCGGTTACGACCCATCAATATTCCTTACACCGATGACATCGGACATGTGGAAGGAAGTTGTCGAAAATCCGAAACATCCGCTTGAGAACAGGGCCTTAAGGGGACAGTACGCCCCCGGGTCTATATTCAAAGTGCTTGTCTCTTTTGCCGGACTCAAGGAAGGTGTCATAACACCTGAACAGACTGTTTTCTGCAGCGGGAAATTCAAGATCGGAAACCGTGAGTTCATGTGCTGGAAAAAAACTGGCCACGGAAATGTGAATTTCTTGAAGGGCCTGGGCGAATCTTGCGATGTCTATTTTTATACAAAAGGGCTTGAGCTGGGGATCGACCGTCTGTCAAGGTATGCAATAGATATGGGCTTCGGCAGAAAAACGGGTATAGAGTTAAACGACACCTCCGGCATTATCCCTTCAAGGGAATGGAAAATGAAGCGGTTCCATCAGGGGTGGCTGCACGGTGAAACCGTAAACGCCTCAATCGGACAGGGCTATGTCATGGTAACCCCGGTCCAGGTTGCCAAGGTCATGAGTGCAGTCATGAACGGGGGAAAGGTAATTCAGCCGCACATACTGGCCTCGACACCCACAAAGGTTGAAATGCTGCTCAACCTGCAGGATTCTCAATTGAAGATCATAAAGAACGCTCTCAGGTATGTCGTCCAGGGAGACAGGGGTACGGCAAGGGTGCTTCAGGACCCCATGTTCTCGATCGGGGGCAAGACAGGCACAGCACAGGTGTCAAAGGTGATCAGGTCCAGAAGGAGTGATGAATCAGACATACCTTATGATAAGAGAGACCATGCATGGTTCTTCGGTGTCTCACCTGTTAACGCCCCTGAAATAGTTGTTGTAGCGGTAGTGGAGCATGGAGGACACGGGGGAAGCGTTGCCGCACCCATGGTGGGAGAAGTGATAAAGGAATATTACTTCCTGAAAGGATACAAAAGTGGCCAGCCTCTCTGATTTCAAGGAAAACATAGACTGGTGGCTGCTCCTTATACTTGCGGCATTGCTGGGCTGCGGGTTCGTTACGCTTTACAGCGCAACCAGTCTCACCCATGACGCCACCTTTATCAAACAGCTTGCATGGACCGGTTGCGGTCTTCTCATGATGGTTCTGATAATGCTGTTCATTGACTACCGCTGGCTGTCGAGGCTTGCATGGCCGTTATACATAATCATCGTGATACTGCTTGTAGCGGTACTGGGTGCAGGGAAAGAGGTCATGGGCGCTAAAAGATGGATACCCCTGGGTTTTTTCAACATGCAGCCTTCCGAAATTACCAAAATAATGATCATTATCTGGATCAGCTACTGGGGGTCAAAGAAGTACAGCTCGGTTGATTATGATTTCATGGACCTCATGTTCCCTGTTTTTATTCTTGTAATACCCATCATACTCATAATCCTCGAACCCGATCTGGGAACGGCGAGCCTGATAGGACTTGTCTGCCTGGGCATGTTTCTGATGCTGGGCATAAGAAAATCCACCCTTGTCAAAACCGGGCTCGTCTTTATTTGCATACTGCCCCTTTCATGGTCGCTGCTCAAGGAATACCAGAGGCAGAGAATCCTGACATTTCTTGACCCCGAGCTGGACCCGCTCGGCAAAGGCTATCATGCGATACAGTCCAAGATCGCAGTGGGTTCAGGCGGGCTTTATGGCAAGGGCTTTCTCCATGGAACCCAGACCCAGCTTAAATTCCTGCCCGAGCACCACACCGATTTCATTTTTTCCGTGATAGCGGAAGAATGGGGCTTTATAGGCTGCACCCTCATCATTGTTCTCTATCTTCTTCTTGCCTCACGGATAATAACCACGGGCCTCAAGACAAAAGACCGTTTCGGCGCAATGCTCTGTTTCGGGATTGCCATGTTCATAAGCCTGCATGCCTTCATCAACATAGCCATGACAATGGGCATGTTTCCAGTCGTAGGCGTCCCGCTGCCTTTTATAAGCTATGGCGGATCGTTCATGCTTATCAACCTGTGCTGCATCGGCATCGTCCTCAGCATATCATGGAGAAAATCGATGTTCTGAGCCGGTAAAAATTACCGGCATGAAACATCTAAAAGCTCAGACCAGGTCAGCCAGTTCTTTTGTGTATTTAATTACTGACGGCGCCCGGTTTTACATTCCTATCTCCATCCATGGCTTTGAACTGCTTTTCATGGTCGGTCGCCAGCACCAGGTACATGGACGGCACAACAAAAAGGGTGAACATCGTCCCGATTGCAAGCCCCGAAGCTATGACTAACCCGAGATTGAAACGGCTCTCAGCTCCAGCACCTGTCGCCATGATGAGAGGTATAACCCCCAGGACCATAGCGGCCGTGGTCATAAGTATAGGCCTCAGACGTATTCCGGCCGCCATTTCTATTGCTTCACGTTTCGGATGGCCTTTCTTCTGCAGGTTATTGGCGAATTCAACAATCAGAATGCCGTGCTTGCTTATAAGACCTATCAGGGTGACTAGACCAACCTCAGTATAAATGTTGAGGCTTGCCCCGCCCACTCCAAGGTTAATGAATATCATGGCCCCGCATATAGACATGGGTACGGTGATCAGAATAATGATAGGATCTCTGAAACTCTCGAACTGCGCCGCCAGCGCCAGGAAAATGATTATGAGCGCGAAGAAGAATGTGACTATCAAGGCGCTGGATTCCTGCACGAACTGCCTGCAGGGACCCGAATAGTCTATTGAATAGGACTGCGGAAGGCTTTTATCCGCCAGGGTCTTGAGATATTTCAGCGCCTCTCCCTGCGTCACTCCTGGGAGCATGACACCTGATATAGTGGCCGCATTCTGCTGCTGGAAGTGATTCAGCGATTCGGGAACGGTTATTGTCTCAAGGCTGACAACCGTTGAGAGCGGGATGCTTCCTCCTTTGCCCGTCCTGATATAATAGTTGTTCAGCTGGTCTGAATTCAGGCGGTACATCTGCTGGATCTGGGGTATGACCTTGTATGAGCGGCCTTCCATGGAAAAATAGTTGACGTATCCGCCGCCCAAAATGGTTGAAAGCGCATAGCCGATATCCCTCATGGTGAGCCCCAGCTGGGAGGCCATATCCCTGTCGATGTTTATCCTGGTCTGTGGAAGGTCGTATTTAAGGTCGGTGTCGAGGAACATGAACATGCCGCTCGACTGGGCCTCCTTCATGAAATTGCGCGAAATCTCATCCAGGCGTTCGAACGGGTCCGTGGTTTTGATTACGAACTGTATAGGCATACCCCGGCTTCCCGGAAGGGCCGGCGGAATGAATGCGACTGCCTTGACCCCGGAGATTCTGTCAAGCTCCTTCTGAATCACCGGCGTAAGCTTCATGGATGTTTCTTCCCTCTCGTCCCATGGCTTGAGCACCATACCTGTAAATGACATCCCTGGAAATTCCACCTGGAACAACCTTTCAAAATCAGGATGCTTTCTGAGGTCCTCAAGCACGGCATCGGCGTGAAGCATCTTCTGCTGGAGCGTTGCGTCAGGCGGCGGGGTTGACATTGCCATGATAAAGCCCTGGTCTTCGGTCGGCGCAAGCTCCGATTTGGATGTGGTAAAAAGGAAATACAGGCTTATGACAATGATCACGGCGAAAACCAGCACTACAGGGATATTATTGAGTGAAGATTTCAGAAGGCTTTCATACTTCGCTCTCAATGATTCGAATTTTGCGTTAAGATAACGGACAAACCTGTCCTGAAGGCCGGTCCTGGAATCGTCATGGGCTTTAAACATCCTTGAGCACATCATGGGTGAAAGCGTGAGCGCAATGATGCCGGAAATCGTGACAGCCCCGACCAGGGTGAACGCGAATTCCGTAAAGAGTGCGCCGGTTAAGCCTCCCATGAAGCCGATGGGTATGTAGACAGCGATCAGAACGACCGTCATTACGATAATGGGATTTGCAAGCTCCCGCGCTGCCTGTATGGCGGCCTCCATTCGCGACATCCCTTCCTCGAGATGCCTGTCCACATTCTCGACAATGATGATGGCGTCGTCCACCACGAGACCGATTCCAAGGACTAGGGCAAGGAGAGTCAGAAGGTTGATTGAGAACCCCAGGATCAGCATCAGGGTGAATGCGCCGATGAGGGAAAGCGGTATCGTCACGGTCGGTATGAGAACGGTCCTGAACGAACCCAGGAACAGGAAGACGACAATGGTGACTATGACGAGCGCCTCTAAAAGCGACTTGATGACTTCATTGATGGAGCTGTCCACGAATTTGGTGGCGTCATGCGCGATCTGTCCCTTCAGCCCTTCGGGCAGCTGGGCCTGTATGTCCGGGAAAACTTTCTTGACCTTGCCGATAACCTGCAGCAGGTTCGCCGTCGGAGCTATCTTGATGCCCATAAAAATGGCTTTGGCTCCGTTAAAAGAAACATGCGATTCATACTCCTCTGCCCCGAGCGTCACATTCGCCACGTCCGAAAGCCTGACTACCGCCCCGTTCTGTTCTTTGATGATCATATTCCTGAATTCTTCCACAGACTGCAGGTTGGTTGACGCAGTCAGATCGACCTTCACCATCAGCCCTTTTGTCTGGCCCACTGCTGCGAGATAGTCGTTGGCCGCCAGGGCGTTCCACACGTCCGTCGAGTTCAGCGAGTAGGCAGCCAGCTGCCTCGGATCGAGCCATACGCGCAAAGCGAATGATTTGCCGCCCATGATTTCCGCGGTCTGTACGCCTTCTACCGCCTGAAGCTGGGGCTGTACAACCCTCACAAGATAGTCGGTGATCTGGTTGAGCGACATGGTTTCACTCGAGAAAGTCATGATCAGCGAATCTATGGTCTCACCGACGGCTATTTCGATCACCGGGCGCTGGGCGTCCTGAGGAAGCTGGTTCATGACAGCGTTGACCTTGGTGTTGATCTCGGTCAGCACCTTGCCTGAATCGGCGTTGAGTCTCAGGTTTGCGGTAATCGTGCTGATGCCCTGGCTGCTCTGCGACGTCATGTAATCTATGCCGTTTGCCTGGGCGATGGAGTTCTCAAGCGGCGTTGTTATGAATCCCGCCACAAGTTCTGCGTCGGCCCCTGTATAAACAGTCGTTACCGTTACCACCGCATTTTCCGTTTTGGGAAACTGCAGCACGGGAAGCATGCCTATTGAGCGGAGACCCAGGATAAATATGAACAGGCTGATGACGACAGCCAGAACCGGGCGGCGGATGAATATATCGGTAAATTTCATCAGGACCGGCCCCTTATTCGTCTACCGGAGCAGGCGTTGCTTCATTGGAGAGTTTGACCGAGTTGTTGACCTCAACCGGGGAGTTGTTCCTGAGTTTGTTCTGGCCGGCCGTAACAACTGTTTCGCCATCCTTGACGCCCTCGAGAACCGCAATCTGATCGCCCCTTGTATCACCCGTATCGACCAGGCGCTGCCTTGCTATCAGTTGAGGTTTCCCTTTCGCGTCCTTGCCGTTTATCACCACATAGACATAATCTCCGTAAGGATTGTACGAAATTGCCGTCTGCGGAATCGTGATATAGTTCTGCTTTACCCCTATCTCGACACTTGCCGTCGCGAACATCCCGGGGAGCAGCCTCTTCTCCTGATTAGTTATGCTCGCCCGCACCGGAACATTTCTCGTGCCCTCATCCACCTTGGGATTTATTGATGAGACCTCCCCCGTAAAAGACTCTCCTGGAAATGCATCCACTTTGACGCTTATCTTCTGCCCGACTTTCAGTTTGCTGATGCTTTTTTGCGGAAGGAAAAAATCTATGAATATTGGGTCAAGGGCCTGCAGCGTGACGACCTTCTGCCCGGGGCTTATATATTGTCCAAGATTAACCGCTCGTATGCCGAGCCTCCCGTCAAAAGGCGCTTTCAAGAACTTCTTATCGATCACGGCCTTCTGTTCCGCGACCTGCGCCTGCGCGCTTTTGAGATTGGCCGTGTCCGCATCGATGGTGGCCTGGCTCACCGCCTGGACCTTGAACTGCTCCCTGTCCCGGGCCAGAGTCTTTGCGGCAAGGTCCTCCGTCGCCTTCAGGGATTCGAGCCGGGCCGAATCGGCATCGGCGTTCAATTCGACAAGCAAAGTGCCCTTTTTAACGTCCTTGCCTGATTTGAAATATATCTGTTTTACTATGCCGTTGACCTCGGGTGCGATATCGGCTCCGAGCACTGCCGTAAGTGTCCCTACCGCTATGAACTGCGGCTGCCACTCCTGCCTGCTGGCTATATAGGTCGATACCGTCTGCTTCTGATCACCCTGGCCTGCCATGTATTTCTTTATCATTTTTGATTTGAACATCTGGTAGCCGAATATCCCGCCGAACAGAACGGCAAGACAGATTATCATTATGAGCATACGTTTCTTCATCATCAGTTCTCCTTGGCTTGAACTTCCGCTTTATTATTTTTTTCATCCGGCTTTTCAGTCACTGCATTATCAGCCGGGGCTTTATCCCGGTTCCACCACCCCCCGCCAAGCGCCTGGAAGAGCGCCGCCGTATCGGCATACCGCTGCGCCTGCGCCTCGATCATGAACATATAGGCCTTGTTGTAGCCCAGCTGGGCCACCAGAAGGCTCAGATAGTTCACTGCGCCCAGTTCGAACTGTTTTGTCGTAAGGTCCAGCGTTTCCCTGGCCGCGGCCTCTGACTGCTGCATGTACATCAGCACTGTCGCATCGGTTTCCAGTGAACGCAGGACATCGGCCACATTTCCAAAGGCATTGAGCACGGTCTGCTTGTAAACCGAGGAGGCCTGTTCGAATGCCGCTATGGCGCTGCGCCTTTTAGCCGTGAGCTGCCCCCCGTGGAAAAGCGGCTGAAGCAACCCCGCACCGATGTTCCAGACAGTGCTCTGCCCCGCAAAAAGGAGGTCCGTCCCTATGGCCTGTGTCCCGTAACCCGCGCCAATTGTTATCTGGGGATAAAGGTTGGCCGTGGCGACTCCGACACCGGCGCAGGCCTGGTGAAGCACAGCCTCGGACGCCTGTATATCAGGCCTCTGACGTACCAGCGACGACGGAAGGCTCACGGGCAGGTTCTCGGGAAGGTGCAGCGTATCTAGGGTGAATTCAGGAATTCCGGCCTCGGACGGAAGCTTTCCCGTAAGCACCGACAGGGCATGCCTCGCGATATAAAGCTGCTTTTCCAGGTTGGGCAGGCTCGCTTCGCTCGAAGAAAGTTCCGCCTGCTGAAACAACACCGACGCCTTCAATCCGGCGCCGAGTATGAATTGGTTGTTGACTACTTCAAGCTGCTTTTCCTCCGCCGCGATTATTTCTTTGGTAGCTGCAATCTGCGAGCGCAGCATGGCCTCACGTATTGCCGTCGTGACAATATTTGCAGTCAGGGAAAGGTACGCGGCTTCATACTGATAGCGCTTGAAGTCGACCTGCGCCTGATAGGCCTCTATCTGGCGGCGTGAGCCTCCGAAGATATCCAGCGTATATGAAACGCCGACAGAGGCGTTATAAAGGGTGAAGAGACTTGAAGGCCCTGTCCCTATATTGCCGGATGTCTGCTGGCGGCTTACCTGCAGGTTGCCGTCGACTCCCGGGTAAAGAAGGCCTCCGCGAATGGCCTTGAGGTCTTCCTGCGCGCCTTTGAGCGCCGATTCCGCCGCGGCAAGCGAGGGACTGTTTTTTATAGCCTGCTCAATAAGCCCGTTCAATCCTGGAGAGTGGAACAGAGTCCACCACCGGGACGGCAGTTCCCTGGCAAAATCGAAACTCTGCGAGGCCCCTCCCGCGACCGGCGCGCTCAGAGTCTTCGGGGCCAGGGGGGTTTCGGTATACCTGGTCGCGGTTGTAGGCTCCGGCGAGCGGAAATCCGGGCCTACAGCGCATCCCGGAATCAATGAAAGGATAGTAAGCATAAGATAAACCGGTATCTTTTTCATTATTTCACTCTCTCTCCAGTCTTTTTTAGAACTTTTGAAACCCTGGGTTCAAGGCCTTTCATAAGGGTTCGTATCACGTCATTCTGTTCATTCTTTGCCTCGGGCCTGTCTGGGTCAAGGCCGAGAAAACAGTCATGCATACCCGTCCGGAAACTGTGCCCGAGTAAAAGTCTGGCCGCTGCAATAGCTTTGATATCATGTGCGACCCGCCCCAAACGCTGTTCCGCAGACAGGTATACGGCTATGCCTTCGATTTCCTTTTTGGGCCCGATTTGTCTCATATCCATTATTTCCCTCATTCTTTCACGAATATTGCGGTCCGCAAAAACCGAGGTCATTACAGGCGTTATACGGTATTGGACATTATAGGTAACCATCATTATCTTTTCAAGGTTGCCGGCCACGGTATTCAAACCGACTTGCGATGGCAAATTTTCGACTGCCTCCCTGACGTCATTTATCCGCTGTTCGATAACTGCATGTATAAGCTCGGCCTTGTCCTTGAAGTAGTGGTAAATGAGGCCTTCGGCGACACCGGCTTCACGCGCTATCATACGGGTGGTGATCCTGGCCACGCCGTTCGTCTCCAGCAGCTGTTCGGTGACCTGTATGAGTTTTTTTTGAGTCTCGTTCACGCCCTAACCAACTCCCGATGCGACCCATATTGAGCGATCGCTCAATTCAATTAAGCAAACATTCAGGCTTAGTCAAGAAAAAATCTATTTGAACAAACCGCAGGATACCCGAAAATTATTTTTTCATGTGTAACTAAATTTCTTGGATGAAACATACAAACACAAGCTATAATAGCAGCAATGTGTCTAAGATTCTTGTACTGGGAATCCTATGAGGTAGAATCGAATCCTTAAGAGCTGCGCCACTGTCTAGTGACAGTAAATTATTGACACACTAGAGAAAGCTTTTTATACTCCACACAACTAAAAGCATATTTTTTATAATAAAATGAACTGGATGGCGATATCCTAATCATCAAGATGGACGCGAGCAAGGAGTTCTAGCCTTCCGCTTCTGGTAAGACGATTATCATCCCTACCACTGAGAATAAAGTCTCCATCCCAGGCTCCGAGGAAAACGAGATTTGGCTCAACATCTACATGAAAAATGCCTGTTTGATTCAGTGGCGATAATTCTATGATGTAAGGGGGTTGAATGAAGAAAGAACAGGTCCTTATAAAGCGATGCGACCGGTACGACGTGGGGACAATCCAGGCATTGATCGCCGAAGGTATGGAAACCTTCGGTGCAAAACCAAAAGGGCGGGTTTTTGTCAAACCGAACATCGTTTTTGCCCATCACGATGAAGACAGTTACGGAACGACAATGTATACTTCCAAATCGGTGGTGGAGGCGGCAGTGCGCAATCTTCACGATACACCAGGCGTGAGCCGGGTGGACATCGGCGAAAAGACCGCGATCGGCGCACCGACGCGCTTAATGTACAAATACAGCGGTTACACAAAGATGGTCCGCTCGCTTCGAGCACAGGGGTTGAAAAACCTGAATATCTTCGCTCTGGACGAGGATCCTCGCAAAACAGTCCACGTTGGCGGGATTGTTCATTCCACGCTGAGGCTTTCCCGCCGTATGGCCGGTTCGGATTTTCGCATCTATCTTGCCAAGCTGAAACGCCATGGCTCCTGCCAGGTGACCGGTGCAACAAAACTCAACATCGGCATCCTTTCAGACGACGAAAGAGCAATCGGGCACGACTATCGACTCCCAGAGAAGATCGTCGATCTATTGAACGTCGGTTACCCCGACTTTATCGTTATGGATGCCATTGACGCCGGTGTGGGTCTGGAGGGTGCTCCCCACCAACGGAACCTGGGATTGCTAATCATGGGGACCAACCCGCTGGCCATGGACATAGTGGGAGCACGTCTTTACGGCTTCTCACCTTCCGACATAGACTACCTTGCAGCGGCCATTAATCGAGGATTCCATCCCTCCGGCCTGGACGACATCGACCTGATTGGCGACGTTACTTCGGTGGCGGAGCTGGACGCCTTGCGCTCTCGTCTGAAACCGGATGATTACGCCTGGAACGAGTGGCAGGATGTGAACGAGACGGCCAAGGCCATTGGCGCGCCGATTCGCTTTCATCTGGGGCCGGCGATCATCGAGGCGAAAACCGGACGCGTGGTCCACTGCCCCAGTGGTTGCGCGATGGGCGTCAAGATGTCGTTGGCGATGTTCCATAGGCATAACAAAGAGGCGATGTCGAAATGCAGACCGCTGAAAGTGATCGTGGGCAAGCATGTTCAGCCGATCGACTGTGAGGGGGCATCGGCGTTGGTTCTCGGCACGTGCACGGAGGCAACGCTCAAAAACGTCGGACGGAAAATGGAAATCCGGCGATGCTTCACCACATCCTCGGACAACCTGATTCCCTTTGGCTTATTGCTGGGTATACCCAATCCTATGTTAAGGCCCGTTTTTTTTGGAAACCTGCTTTTTTCGGTTCTGGCCGCCACCATCATAAAAATCTTCAACGGGTACTACCTGTTTGAGATTGGCTCATTCATTTTGACCAAGTTGCAAAAGGAGCTTTGAGGCAGCGGCGGGGATCTGAGAGCAAAAGGTGTCATCCATTAAAAGGGTGCTGTCAAGAGAGTAAGTTTTTCCATTATCAGAAGAGGCTGACCGTTCTGCTTGCATGTGCAGCCATAATGAGACATTTGCTCAATTTATCAAGGTTAAAGGACTGACACCTTTTGGTCAAGCGCCGTCGGAGGCCCCGGTAGGACTCAACATCCGCCCAGGGGGCTCTCTGAAAACAGGATGTTTTGATCGGAGCAAATGTCATTGTTTCATGGCTGCCCTTGAGGTTGCACCGATCCTTTTGTCTTTTGATCTCAATTCTTCAATTGTCTTTATGCCGTCGTTTGTTAACTTCTTTAACTCAGCATCTGTTTCTGTATGATACATTTTATTTAATACTCCAGATCCACTATAATCACCAAGTTTTGCTAATGCAACTGCGGCTTGTACTTTATCCTCTGGCCAACTCCCAAAATAATTTAAAACTTGAGAAAGCACATCTGTTGCGTTTTTATAGCCTGAATTACCCAACTCTTGGATAAAAAATACATCGGGTTGCTTATTTCTTGCCATTGCTGTTTTCAACGATTGAATCATTGCTTCACATCCTTTAACTCCTATTTGTCGCAAAACGAATGCAGCTGTACCGTCATCATTATCCATTTCACCTGTTGCTGCGGCAATTAATACTTTTATCCCAAAACTCCCTGCTTCTTTAAAGGTTCCCACTCCTTCATTCCAATACCCTTTTCCAATATAAATGGTGACTAACGCTCTCCCAAGGCGTTTACGCCAACTAACGTCCGGAACTAGATCTTGTGAGATAACATAAAAAGGTTTTTTATTGCTATCCTCATGGTATTGTATCAAGCTCTTGTGTGTATCAGCTTTTGTTTTAACATTGGCAGCATTACTGGTACCAAGGCAGCAATTATACACCGAAACTAGCATTATAAGCGTCAAGATCTTGATTTTATTTTTCATATATTGCATCCTATTATACCCAGTGGTGTCACACATTAAAAGGTCCCTGTCAGTTCCAATTCACAAGCATCATCATTCAATATCCCTCTTCGCATAATATCTTTTTGCCTCCATCAACAACATAGATGTCACCGTTTATTGGAATTGTAGGAGATTTCATCTCCTTTCCAGTCTGAATATTTAATGTGATAATATTTTGTGTTGATGAAAGTCCACCACCAAGCTTTTGAGTTAAGTAAACAATTGTATTGTTATCTAAAAAATCCATATGATAACAGGAAGATCCCTTGGGCAATTGTTTAAACTTAGTTATTTGCTTAGTATCAAATGAATATAAAGTAATACAGTTATCCTTTATAAATCCCAATGTTTTTTCATCTGGACTGAAAGAATATGAACCCCAAAAATCAGATTGAATATATAATAATTCATCAAATAAAATTAAATTATATACTGATATTCTGGAACAAAATTTGCCATCGTAATCATTCCAATCCATGAAAGCCAGTAGTTCTTTGTTTGATGACAATTTGAAGTCTGAAGGAAGTTTGGGTAGTGCCCCATTTATAAAAGACCTCGAAGTAACAACTTTACTATTTGTCACATTCAAGAATACCAAACTTCCTTCGTTTGTTTGGTAATCCAACATTATTATTAATAATTTATCATGATTTAAAAATGTTATTTTTTCTAACGATTCTCCATTAAAAGAATCTTTTTCTAAAAGTGTTTTTTTCTCTGATGATCTTATGTCATGGAGGTATAAATTTTTTGTTTTTGAATCATAATAAGCAATTCTTTCCCCATTTTCTGATAATGCAAAACTAGTCTTTATTCTATAACTCGGAAAAGAAAGATTGATGATTTCCTTTGATTTGATCTCACCATCAAATGATATTAAAGACAGTATCACACCATTTATATCCGGCTGAAGGGTATAAAAGGTCTTTTCCTTCTCATTGATACTAACAATATAATCATAGAAACTATTTGATTTAACGAATTTCTTCTCAAAAGATGGTACCTCATATATTCCGATACCTCTTGGATAAAGAGCGCACCCATTAATAAATAGCAATCCAATGCCGGCAATTAATAACCACAAATTCCTTATTAGATTACTCACAACTCCTCCCTTATATTAATAATGAGAAACTAAAAAATCCTATTTATTAAGTATTGAACCAATTTTTTTATCAAACTCCTTAAGATAATTATTCTGCTCGGCAAGACTTTTTCTGTCTTCTGAAGATTTATTCCAAATATTAATAAATTTTGTTGTTTCTTTAGCAGCTATTGTCCATGCATCATAATCATCATCAGGGTTGGCACCTAAACCCAATATGAAAAAAATTGAATCGCGTGCATGTCCAAGCCCATAGGTATACCATCTGTATCCATTGGCATAATGTACATAATAATCTTGCCACATATGCATATAATATTCAAAAAATTGCTTGTTATGAGATGCCGCTTCATATGTAAGCATCTCCCTTAGTCCTTCTGAATGATTAAAGAAATGCAACCTGTTTCCCGTTAGAAACCGTGGATGAGAAAAAATCTCCCTATCTAATGTATAGAAATCAAATACGGTTCCATCTTTTGCAATATTTGGAAAATTCATGTGACCCAATCCAGACGTGATACCTTTTGAGTTTATTTCATCATATGATAAAAATCTTCCTTCCTCCTGAATACCTTCTGAGAAAGTTTCATCCGGATCGACGTACTTGTACGGGTTATTCAGGCAGTAAGCATACCTGTTCCATGACATCGGATTCATAGGGTCAGGTCCTGCGGGATCGACACGCAGGAAGCGGCCCAAGCTCGAGTCATAATAACGGGCCCCGAAATAATCCAGTCCGGTCTCGTCACATTCCTTGCCTGTGTAGAGGCGGGTTTCAGGAGTCCCGCCACCAGTCAGGTTCTGCTCGGCTATACCCTAAGCCAAAAAGTCCACTTTCATAATAGCCGGATATATTGCGCTTTACTATCCCTCAGGCAATAATCGGAACTGCTATAGGTCATTTGTGTGAAGTATTTTCTTGCGAGTCCCATCTTTCCAGCTCAACAACAAAAGTCTCTTGCCTTTTTTTAAGAAGGCCATAGCCGTTCCATAGAGCATCGGCGATCTCAAACTTCGTGCCTCCATAATCCTTGGGATTCATTTCATAAGTTGTACTTCGGATTTTATATCCCTTATATTCAGGAATGGGATTTACAAAATACTTTTTTCCATAAAGCAGAACAGATGCGAGACTTTCGATATTATATTCTTTTTTTGAAAATTGAAGACGATTTTCAACATTTATATAGATATTTTCGTCATAGATCTTCTCAGATTTCCATCTGTTTAGTGCAATCTTCCTTGATGGGATCATTACCTCTCCTTGAGAGTCTGAGATGTATTCCTCCATCGCCTTATAAACCGTTACATTATTCCCTTCCGGATTTTTCAAGATGTAGAACAACCTTTCCGGCCAATATGTCTGCAATGCATAATAGACAGGTATGCCTTCCAGCGGCAATCCAGTGGATTTATCCATGATCCTTATCTTTACGGATCTGATTTCAACAGTTTCGTTACAGCACGCATCCAGGGTCCCATAACAAACAATGACCAAAGGGATCATAATAAAAGCGCTTCTCAAAATAGTTCCAATCCTTTCGCTAATTGAAAATTGCATCAACGAACCTCCTTAAAATGAACCCAGAAGGGACGCTGATGAATATACGTCAATAAGCTTATTGTCATTTAATCATCAACGTCCCTTGGCAGTCTCTAGCTGGGAGTCTCCCTGGTAGTCTTCAATCCTTATAATCTATTTGACAGGTTCCGTTTTCTTGGTTTCCGTGGGTTCCCATCTTTCAAGCTCAATTAGAAATGTCTCCGGTTCCTTTTTCAATAAACCTTTTCCATTCCACAATGCGTTCGCAATTTCCCCCTTGTTGCCTCCATAGTCTTTCGGGTCCATTGCCCAGGTAGTACTGCAGATGAAGAATCCTTTGTAATTAACAATTGGATTATAATGATCTCTTTTCCCATAGATAACTGAGCTCTCCAACAGTATATATTTATGCTCTTTAGGCTCATCACCAGGCAATGGCATACGATTTTCAAGATTGATAAAAATTTGCTCTTCTTCTAACTCTTCACCTTTACATTTATGCAATTTTACCTGACGTCCCTTGATTATTACCTCACCTTTTGCATCAGTAACATATTCTTCCATTGCTAGATAGCTTCTGGTATGAGTCCCTTCCGGGTTCGGCAAGATAAAGAAAACTCTGTTATCCCAATATGACTTTAATACATAGTACACTGGTACCCCTTCAAGTGGTTTTCCGGTGATCTTATCGATAACTTTTACCGTGACCGATCTGACAATGAATGCTTCGGTTCCGAAAGCAAACACTGTCCTGTCACAAACTATCAGTATAATAATTATGAGGAATATGTATTTCAGCTTCATCCAAGTGATCCCCGCGAAGCTATTGCCTTGTTAAATCTATCAAAGTATCTATCCGTTTCCTCCTTTGTATCATCAAGCCGTTTGGGTTGAGTTTTTATGTCATCAGCTAGATTCGGTTTCAAATTTAGTAGCAGTTGGTCATGATAGAAGAAGATCCCATTATCCTCTTGGAATTCCTCGTTATGGGCAAAAATATCTTGGAGTGCATGCAAACCGATTCCGAGTTCTTTAAGCGCATCATTATAGAATCCGTTAAAGGCCATTCCAATTGCCTTCTGAAGTTGCTTTTCTGCATTAGCTTTCCTTGTGTCATCAGGACTATTCCAGTTTCCATTTCCAGTATTAAAATGAAAGCCTTGCTTTCCGATAAGAGGCATGTAACTTATTCCACCCCAGATGCTATCAGTGCCATTGCAGGCATTAGCTATGACCTTTGCGTCATCCTTTGTGAAGAGGGCTTGAGCCCGTCTTAACGTTTCATCATAATGAACATTCTTCCCCCATCTCCCATCAGGATCTACGTACTTGTACGGGTTATTGAGGCAATAGGCATACCTGTTCCATGACATCGGATTCATGGGGTCGGGCCCTGCCGGGTCGACGCTCAGGAAGCGGCCCAGGCTCGAGTCATAATAACGGGCCCCGAAATAATCCAGTCCGGTCTCGTCACGCTCCTTGCCGGTATAAAGGCATGATTCCGGTGTCCCGCTGCCGGTCAGGTTCTGCTGGGCTATACCATAGGGAAAAAAGTCCACTTTCATAATAGCCTGATATATTGCGCTTTACTATCCCTCTGACAATAATCGGAACTGTTACAGGTCATTTGTATGGATTATTTTCCTGCGAGTCCCATCGTTCCAGCTCCACTACAAATGTCTCTGGTTCTTTTTTGAGAAGGCCCTTGCCGTTCCATAAGGCATCATAAATCTCATATTTTGTTTTACCCTTCTTTTCTGGATCCAGTTCCCAGGTGGAGCTACGGATAAAAAATCCTTTGTACTTACTAACAGGGTTATAATAATATTTACTTCCTAAGAATACAGCTTCTAAAATAGTCATTCTGTCTTCCATATCATCGCTAATTGGTGTTTTTACATCAAGGTTTATAAAAATCTCTTCGTCATACATCTCTTCAGACTTCCAGCGGCTCAATTTTACATCACGACCCTGAAAATATACCTCACCATATGAATCAGATGATTTCTTTTCAATTGCTATATAATTTCTGGTGCTCGTCCCTTCGGGGTTCGGAAATATTAATAACACACGGTCAGCCCAACAGGTTCGTAATACATAGTAAATGGGAATCCCTGCTATTGGTTCCCCTGAAGTTTTATCTATTATTCTTAGATTAACTGGCCTGACATGAAAGTTTTTATCCATGAATGCATATGCCTCTTTTGACAACAATAACAGAAATACTATTGCACCGAACAGGATATGACGCATCATTCTCCTCCTATACTTGTAGCATCAAGAAAACGATTCAAGTAAATACTTGTCGCATTTTCTGTCATTATAAGTCGTTCTTTACCTTGTGTTGGAACATCAGTAATATCATCCGCCCGATTCTTTTTTAAATCCAAAACAGGTTGGTCATGATAATACACATCTAGTATTTCTTTCTGCAAACCCATTTCCTCATCATGAGCAAAAATATCCTGCAAAGCATGGAGCCCTATTCCCAACTCCTTTAGTGCTCTATAATAATCCATAGATGCCAGTTGTATAGCTTTCTGCAAATGCTCTTCAGTATGTATTCTTCTAGTGTCCTCTTTAGAATTCCATTCGCCGCCACCGGTATTGAAATGATAGCTCTGTTCCCCGATTAGGGGAATAAAACTCTTGCCTCTCCAAATTGAATCCACACCAATACAGGCTTTGCCGATTATTGAAGCTTCATGTGGTGTGAAGTGTACAGCTTGTGCCCATTGTATTGTAAGTGTTTTATGAACATTTCTTGCCCATTGCCCATCCGGATCAACATATTTATAAGGGTTATTCAAGCAGTATGCATACCTGTTCCATGACATCGGATTCATGGGGTCGGGCCCTGCCGGGTCGACGCTCAGGAAGCGGCCCAGGCTCGAGTCATAATAACGGGCCCCGAAATAATCCAGTCCGGTCTCGTCACGCTCCTTGCCTGTGTAGAGGCGGGTTTCAGGAGTCCCCCTGCCGGTCAGGTCCTGCTCGGCCGCACCGTAGGGCAAAAAGTCCGCCTTCATTATCACCCGCCCCTGATCATCCGTCTGGGCTATGGTGTTCCCGAGAATATCGTAGTGATAGTAAACCACTTGAGGAACAACCGATATTGTTATAGTACGGATGATATAGTCTCCAGTTGTCCCTCTCGCCCTGATTGTATACGACGATTCCGTCTGACCGGGTGTGACCGTAATGCTTCCGATGCTGTCGCATATCTCTTCTCCGTTAAGATATATTTCTTCCGCATCCTCAATCACCCAATTAAGGGTGACCGATTCGCCTTCGTAAACAGTAGTCCTGTCAGAATTGAATTCTAGAATCTTAGCTACATACAATACTGAAACCCTCAACTCTTTTGTTAGTGATCGTCCGTTGCCTCTGGCCTGAATTGAATATGTAGTTTTCTTTAACGGTGATACATCTAGAGACCCGTTAACATCAACACTTCCTATGTCCTGGCCAAGACTTGGAGTTATTTTGACAGATTCTGCCTGTCTTGTCGTCCATGACAGGGTTGTGCTTTCACCCCTGTATATAACATCATCACTGACGCTGCAAACGAGATGAAGCAATTCCGCGACATCGGGAATGTCAATATCCTGGCCATTAACATTAAGGGGCATTTCATCAACAGAACAAAGGCTGTCATCGTTTAAAAACTTCAAATCGTACGAACCATCCGGCATATAGAAGGTGTAATAGCCGTCTTCGTCGGTGTATGATGTCTTTGTGACCTTCCCGTCGGAAATTACAACTGGATAACCGGCCAATGGAATTCCACCGGAAAGGATGCGCCCGCTGATTTTGTTAAGAGAATAAACCATGAAGTTATTTACCCCATAGTCAAGATGATAAGGAAGAACGATCGTTTCATCTAATAACAGAGTATCCGTGGAAAGACACGTTATAATAGGATCCCCCTCATCCCATTCAGGATCAATATTTGTCTGGCTCAATATGAAAAGTCTTGTGTCAGAGATGGGGACTCCAAACCCTGATAAATATTCAAATCCCCCTTTCGTTACAATGTCACACAACATTAGGTTTTCCATAATACGATCGGCTGTATCGATTTTTATTATATTAAGAATACTACTTGTGTTTTCCGAAGACTGTTCGGCAGTATATAATCTTGTTCCATTCCAGTTTGATGCGAGATAATTGAAATATCCATCAGCCGGGAGAAGTTCTTTTACATAATTGGAAAGATAATTTCCTGCAAATTCTGTTTCCACCCATGTAATGTAATTTGTCTGTTCATTTTGTTGAGGGGCGGGAAAAGAATCATGTGTTAGCAGGTAAACATAAGGTTGAAAATCATTGAATTGTGCAAAATTCGGGGAAGCCCCCACATTGTAACACTCAATACCGTATATGTAACCTGATACATAATGTTCCCTTGTAAATCTGTCGTTTGATGTATCAATTTCTGTTATATATTGGGATCCGTGAGGAAAACTATGTACTATGTATAGTCTTGTCCCTCCATCTCTGCTGAAAGCCATCTTATAAAAAGCCCCACCACTTAATACGACATTAAAGCTGTTGTCACTGAGTTTGAGAGAATATAAACCAAAATGAGTGCCGATATAGAGCTTTTTTCCGTTGGGACTTACAGCAAGGCTATTAACTGAACCGATACTACCTACATTTATGCTCTGTATGATAGTTCTGGTATAAGTATCAAATATATCGATAAATGTTACAAGCTCTTCTCCTGTATCTTCCCAATGGCTGAAATATAGCTTTTTTCCGCTGGGATGGGCGGCATAACCGGAAGCGCTTACGGGCAGTTCAATGGTCTCAATCAACGACTGTGAACTGGAATCAAAGATAGCAAGGTAATGTTTATATGGAAAATCGTCACCAGGCATATAAAGAGGGATATAACCCCGTTCTTTTCCATACGATCTGATCACCTGGACCGCTTCAGCTTTGTTGCCCTTGCTGTCTGTTATGATAAGTTTTGCAGTATACTTGCCAGGTTTATCGTATGTATGTGCAGTGGTAACACTGTTTGAAACATCGATTATCCCGTCATTATCAAAATCCCAGTCATAGCTTGAAATAGGATCGTAACCGTTATCGGTGGAACTTGAACCGTCAAATTCAACCCTTAATGGAGATTCTCCTGCGTCAGGCGTTGCTTTAATAACAGCCTGGAATTCTTTGTGTACAGTCGCATCCACAGTTGCAGCTGTTTCCGATGAAAGTCCCTGCGCGTCAATAACGAGAAGCCTGACAGTATATTCACCGGGGCTTTCAAAAATTTTAACCGGCTTTATCGATCCGACTATTTCAAATTCGCCATCATTGTCGAAATCCCAGTTGTATGTGACAATATCATTATCTTCATCAGTCGAAAAAGAGCCGTCAAACACGACTTCGAGAGGAGCCTCACCTCTTTGCTGGCTCATTTCAATAACAGCCTGTGGCCTGGCATATGGTTCCACTGTGATAATCTTTTTTGCCTCCGAGCTATTGCCCTTACTGTCTGTTACTACAAGCCTTGCAGAATATTTTCCCGGTATATCATATATGTGTGAAGTTTCGATTCCGGTTGAATCAATCGATCCGTCGTTGGTGAAATCCCATTCATACCTGATGATATCATTACCCAAATCTTTCGTTTTAAAACCATCAAATTTTACTTCCAGCGGGGGTTTGCCGTTTTCAACAGATGCGTTTATAAATACGGTCGGCTTGCAACCTAACAATAAATTATTGCCGATTAAAATGACCCCGATCAGGATCGTTTTCCAGAAATTAACTGAAATATTCATCATGACTCCCCTCTCTTGTGGCATTTGACAAGGATTTTCGAGCCAAGATAAATATAATCAATAAAATCCAGACCAGATTCGGAACTTTCCGATATTACATTCCCATTGAACCCATAATGATAAATCGTGGTTTTGCCACCGGTCTTCTTGATGATTCTGTCCCCGTTGCCGTCATACCAGTATGCCTGGACACCCGCTACATGAGTTATCCTGTTCGCATAGTCATAAATCAGTTCGTTATTCCCGGATTTGGTGATGTTGCCTGATGCATCATAAGGAATGTTAACAGTAATTTCTCCATTTATCATAACCGTTTTCGAACTGACTAGACGATTATTCTCATACCCGTAAGTCGTGCCCCATACATCCAGCCCGGAAATCCGTGTCATCTCTATCCTGTTGTCCAGGTAATCATAACCATACATCAAGATTCCCCAGGGACCGTATGCATAAGTAAGCCTGTCATGGCCATCCTGAACAAGTTCTATCGTATTGTCTGAATTATTATTATCAGTGATCGTAGAGATATTGTTATTAAAAGAATATCCATATTTTTGATTTGTCACTGATCCGATGTTGGACACCGTGCCTGCTTTTATCGTCTCCGCCCTCTGAAATCTGTCATAACCTATATCGGTTCTTATGCTAGTGCTGTCGCCGTATATATATCCTGAAATCTGACTGCCCGGATGATAGGTTATGTTCGATACCAGGTTCTTGCTCAAAACGGAGTCGTATACACGATCAATCCTTATGCCGTCACCGTAATAATAATATGTTATCACTCTCGAACTTGGGTAGGTTATGGTCTGAATATTTCTTAAATCATTGTATGTAAAGGTCTCCTGATAGTTTTTGCCATTGATGCTATAGGACTTGGTATAAAGTTTGTTGTCAGGCCAATATCCGTACGTGTAGGCGATCAGGGTCTCTCCGTTCGATTGTGTAGATATCATTTGCCATAAAACATCCTTGTCATAGATGTATGAGACATCCGGGGTATCGCCTGGATAATTTATTGTCCTTACCCTGTTCAAACCGTCATAAGCATATCCGGTTGTTCCTCTTGCGTCAGTCTTTGATATGATGTTTCCCGCCATGTCCCGGATATATGAAATACTGACATTCCCATAACTGCTGGAGAATGTATTCATCTCCGGATGTATTTCCGCTACCAGGAACTGCTTGGAATTATATTTATATTCATGGATTGCGGTATGTTCGTTGGCATATATGTCTTCTCCGGATATTATAACCTTTATGAGATTGCCTTTTGCATTATATGTATATTCGGTATTTCCCAGGACCGTGTATCTGTAATCCCAATTACCATACGGATCAACCCTGGGATCACCTTGATTTGGCGTAGAAACATTCACCACCTTTTTTACATCAGGATCACCAAAGGATTCGTATTTATATTCAGTAGCGTAGTTGTTTTCCTTGTAAATTGTTGCTGCATTGACATCATCATCATACACAGTATGGCAAATTATTTTCTCATCTGCTCTTTTGATTTCTATCAGTCTGTCAAGATTATCATAGGTATATTTCGTACCATCAGCACAAAGCCCTCTGGAGACTGATAACAAACAGACTATGACCGTCAGTACAATTGTTCCAAATGTTTTGTTGTTAATCATAACAGACCTCCTATATCAGACCGGGTGTTACCCATCCGGATTCGACACTATTTGATTCGTTCCTGCTCCTGTCCACCGCTCGAATTCTGAACTTGTAAGTTGAGAAAGGATTAATGAAGGTACTGAACACCGTCCAGGATGTCATGCCTTTGATGCAGGAAAATTCCTCTATCATTCCTGGAAAACCGGGGTTTGCTATGGAATTCCAGACGCCGCTGCCCTGTTCCTGGGATTCAATGCAGTACCCTTTCAAATCGGCCTCGGTGTTTCCGTCCCAGGTCAGTTCGACAGAATCGACGTTTGTTGTTGCATGGAAATTCTCTACTGATGCAGGCGGTGTTGTATCAGGAGTTGTTGTTCTTGCCCCGATAGATACCCATTCTGAGGTAATTGTACTGTCATACCAGCTCACAGACCTGACCTGGAACTGATAATCAGTGCTCGGCTCAAGCCCGTATAGGCTAAATGCATTGATATCACCCATCTGATAAACAATCCCGCTGTTGTCCTTAATATCAAAAAATACTTCATTTGAGTCGCATTTCCATTCAATGGTTATATATGTATCTCCAGGTATCGCTGAAAGGTCATAGGGCGGACTTGGTGTTTCCGGAGGTGAATTCGGATCATAATTATCCTGGGACAGATTTTGAACCTCCCGGTCTGCAGGCGTGAAAGATACAACACTGTAAGGGTATGATTCAAAGATTTTTCGACCGAGTATGTCATATTCGATGTCTGTTCTGACTGATGCGCCGACTTCATATGCGCCTGTTTTCCTGCCAAGTGAGTCATACATTGTATACAACGAATACCCGCCTCTTGATTCAAGCACATATGTGCCATGGAGCGGATAAGAATAAACAGTCGATGCACCTACAGGGGGGGTTATTGTTTTAAGCCTGCCTAACCCGTCATAAGTATAGGATGTAGTATTGCCGCGTCCCTCAATGTACTGCTGGTCCGTGTCGCCCCACTGATTATTTATTACATATTTCTCAATATATTCGGTCTTGTCTATGGTCTGGGGTTTTCCGAACTTGTAATTTTCATAATTGACTGAATGACCGTTTGCATCCGTGATGATTTCAAGATTGCCGAACCCGTCATAGACATAAGTCGTTGTAACACCGATAAGCGTTTTGGTGTGGAGTTTGCCGGTATTTTCCCAGTAGCTGAATGTATCGATATAGCTTTCGCCATCTACAGTGACTGTCTTTGAACTTACATGACTGTTATTTACAATATTTTTATCAGCCTTATACCAGTATGCAACGTTTGTCGTTCTTGTCCTGTCGCCTGTTTCGGTTATTGATGTTGGATGTCCGTAGGGATTATCCTTATAACCATCATAAGTTGTTGTATATATTTTATTCGTTCCTCTTATAATCTCTTTCTTCTTAAGTACAGGGGCATATACCTTGTCGTCGTAATGCAGTGAGCCGGAAACATGATCCACTACAATATGCCTGTCCCAGGAATAATTTTCCTCCTGGCTTCTGCGAAGAAACCCATCCTTTGATATATATCCCAGGGTTTTTTTTCTTACCAGTCCGGTAAGCCAGAAAGAACCGTAGCCAACATCGTTATAACCGTAGAAATTGTATATTTCTTCCCTTACTATTTTATCGGAACCGTCTTTGCAAATAATCCTTGTCTGGTTGCCATTCTGATATTCATACTCCCAGATGCCGGGTACGGTGTCACCTGAAAGCTCCTTTTTAATTACTGAACGAAACTTCAAGGGTTTAAACGGCCTTTTGTTGAAATCAGTAAAAGACATTGTGTTGTAGGTATAACTGATCTTGGCACCTGTTGGAGTTACAAAGGATTTCAGTTCAAATAATGGCTTCTTCACATAGTAATTGAACCGCCAGTTCTGATCCAGCGGCGCGTTGAAAGTTGTTAGAAGTTTATATCTTGAAGGTCCTACCTGCCCGGGAACATTATAATAGGTGAAATTAAAGGTTCTCCCACCTGATGAAATGGATTGCAAATATGATGGACCGGTTTCGTTTACGATGGGATAAAAGGTGATTACTCTTTCATAAGTGTCTCTAATATTGTCAATAAAGGGCAGTCTGCCGGACATCGTTTGTCTGGGACTGTAGCTTATAATCACATCATTATCGGATGTATCGGTGATTTTTGTTGCCGGATAACAGACTTTATTTCCGGCAACCACTCCGCCCAGGGATTCAAAGATATATTTTGTCCCGTCATCCAGAACAAGCGTATATATTTCATCTTCACGGGTGATAAGCCAATTTTCCCGCGTTCTCCAGGGTTGAATGGCATTGCTTCCGTCACCATTGGTTGAATAGCATTGATGCGATGAACCATCCGGCATTTCAACCGCCATCGATGGTGTGCCTGGTGCGATGATGCGTCCCATATGCAGCGACCAGCCGATTCCGACCCAGGAATCCTCAGCGATGTCTTTGAACTGCGGATCTCTGAATATCTTGCTGTTATAAACGAGATTGATATTCAGGTTCCATCCGCCTTTCTGTGGCAATGAAAATGGTGTCAGAGTCAGCATAAGGTTGCCTGTGAACGGATCGACCTGTTCACAGGGCATCATGCTTGAAAAGTTATGAAATGGTGTAATTCCCTTTGAATTGTAATTGGGATCCGATTCTGCCTCACCTTCTCCTGCGTCTGCAGACAAGGCACCGGACAGAATACTCGCCCCTGATCCTGCTTTAATTTTTTGCGATGTCTTGGTTGACATACCTTTTTCATCTGTGACAGTTAAAGTCGCATTATAAACACCGGCGTTATATCTGTGCGAGGCGGTGAGTCCTTTTGCGTCTGTAACACCGTCGCTGTCGAAATCCCATTTGTATGTTAACTTTTCGTTTTCTTTGACTTTGCCTGATGAGGCATCAAAATACACCGTCAATGGGGCATTGCCGCTAGTCGGAAATGCTCTGAATTGAGCATCTGGTTTGCAGGATGTAATAAGGAAACAAATCAGAAGCAGAATTGAAAGATTACGGAGTAGAGGAAGCAAAACCATGCCCCGGCACCGACCGAATAATATTATGGCCACCATGACAGACCTCCTTTAATTATTAAATATAATCGGCAAACAGCCGATAATTACATTATCATATTAATTATTATTGTTATTTCATAGCATATTTGTCATATTATTAGCAATAGTATTTTAATTAGTCAATAGACATTTTAATTATTCATTTATTTTACAATTTATCTTGTTCTTTAAATACATGCCGTAATCTTCAACACACTTTATCCAAATTGAATTAACGAATATTCGAACATAATCATTTCTAATTTTAACGATATTGACATATTGTAAGTTCATCGTTATTTTGCAGAATAATGACGTTTCATTATTCTGCATTTGCTTCAGACTCTCACCTTTGATGCACATCTGCTTGTGACAGGTTTTAATATCCAGGATGATATAAAGAGGGAGGCCCCATGCCTAAGATCTCAGATGCCAAGCGGCTGGAGACGCTTGATAAAATCAAGCGCGCCGCGACCGAGCTCTTCAGCAGGCTGGGTTTTCATAACACCCAGGTCATGGATATCGTAAAGGCCGTGGGCATCTCGGCGGGCACCTTCTATATCTATTTCAGGGACAAGCGCGACCTTTTTGAGAAAATCACGGGCGGCAGTTTCAGGAATCTCCGCGACTACCTGATAGACCTCAGGCGACCGGTCAATATATGGGACCGCTCCGAGCGCTCGCTCAAGCTGCATGAGACCTATAACGCGCTTTTCGAATACATAGACGCCAACCCCGACCTCATACTTATGGTCCTGCGCGGCAGCTATGGCGTTGACGAGGATTTCGACGCCAGCTCCTGGTTCTCCTTCAACAGCTGGGCGCATGACCTTGCCGCAGATGTCCAGAACTGGCTGGACCAGGGCATCATATCCGGCATAAATCCCATGATTTTGGGTCACGCAGTGGTCGGCATGGCCATGCAGATCATCCACAGCTACATCGTGGAAAAGCAGTTCACGCGCGAACAGGCCATCGATGCCATCATCCGCATGAACATGGCCATGTTCGACGCCTGTCTCACGGAGACCGGCAGGGACATTCTCGAACAGTCCGGTTCCGACTGCAAGCCTGTTCATACCGGGGCCCTCTTCTTCTCGCCGGACAAGACAACGGGCAAGGACGGCCTGAGAAAAATATAACACAAGGGAGGTTGCATGAAGAAAAACCTGGACGGACTGTTTCTCTTCCCGCGGCAGTGGGTTGATGACGAGGCACGCCGCTTCGCCGCCACCACCCGGCAATGGGCCGAGAGGGAAATCCTTGCCAAGCGACTAGATTATCAGAAGGAGTATGACACACTCTTTACCGCCATGCGCCAGAAGCTCATAGCCGATATCGGCTTCGAGCGCCTGGTTTTGCCCGAGGAACAGGGGGGCTACGGATGGAACGCGCCATCAAGCGCACCGGGAATCCTGACCGTATTCACCGAACTCGGCCGGGCCGACGCGGCCATCGGTTTCGCCTCCGCCATGAAATTCGCAGCTTTCGCAGTGATCTCCATGAAGCCCAATACAGACCACAACCTGTGCACAGAACTGGCCCCGGCATATTTCGGAGAAACCCTGAAAAACTTCTCGCTGATCCTGCCCTCTACGGGCGTCATCGGTCAGGAAGCCCCACTCTTCGACGGCCGCCCGCTGTGCGCCGCCCTGAACCCGGGCAAGGACGATTTTACATTAAGTGGCACTCGCCTCCGCCCGCTCGGGTCGGGCCACGATGCCGACCTCTTCTGCGTGGCGGCGGCTGGCAAGGACGGAAAGCCCTGCCTGGCCTTTGTCCCGACTGATGCCAAAGGGGTAAAAAAAGGCAGCCCCATCAAAACCACCGGTCTGAACGGCCTCAAAAACGCCGATGTGGACTTCGATCAGGTCAGGGTCCCGAAAGGCTTCGTGATCGAGCGCGAAGGGGCGCTGCATGAACTCATTTGCTGGCTCAATCTGCTCCTGGGCGGCACGAGCCTGGGCGCGGCCATGAATTTCTTTGAAATAGTCGCGGACTGGGCCGAAGCCCGCACCATAAAAGGCAGTTCGATCATGAAGGAAAACCCCCTGTGCGCCTCGGTCCTAGCCACCGTGGCCGAGGAGATAGCCTGCGCCCGGCTCCTATCCTTCAGCCTGGCGCACATCATGGCCCAGTCCGGGGACCTGGGCGGCATGGGCAACGCCGGGGTCTACACGTTCGCCCAGATGCTCGGCGGACGCATTCAGCAGTCCTGCATCAACGCCGTCAACAAGGGCATGGAGCTGATGGGCTCGGCCGGCTATGCAAAGGAATGGCATGTCGAGAAGCACTGGCGCGACATCAAAACCATACAGTCCTGCCTTTGCGGCGTGGGCGCCGACGTCCCGGTCAAGATGGACATCGCCCGTTTCTTCTTTGACTGCAAGGAGGTTTAAGAATGCGACACTTTGATGAATTTTCGGTCTCTCTGGAACATGTATCTCCAATGGAGAAGCATATACGCAAGGTAATCCGCAACTGGGCGGATAAAGACTGCATACCTTTCAGGCGCCGGTACGACGAAGACTGGAAAGATCACAAGATCATCGAGCCTGCATTCCAGAAGCTCATGGTCGACCTGGGTCTTCAGAAGGCCCTCTTCCCTGAAGAGTTGGGCGGCTGGGGGCTCGGCCATTCGGACTATGTATTCCGGATCGTGTATTCCATGAGCGAAGAGGTCGGCCGCGGGGACACGTCCATTGCAGTGGCCTTTCTTGTGACACTCTGGCCCCTGACCACCATTCTGGTTGAGCCTCATGTCAACTGGCAGCTTGCGCGGGAATTCGCCCCGCTTTATGTGAATGCCAGGCACCCTGTCTTTTCGGCCCTCACCATGACCGAGCCGCAAGGCGGGGCAGACATTGAAAACATGGGACTCCTGCGGGGCAGGACCCTGCGCACCACGGCGCGCCTCGAGGGGGACGAATGGGTGATCAACGGCCATAAGCTCTGGCCCACGAACTCAGGCGGAGTCTCCAAACTCTTCGGCGTTCCCTGCACTACCAATCCGGGTTCAAGCGACATCAACGACTTTGCCATCATCTTCGTGCCCACAGACCTTCCCGGCGTCAGCGAAAGCAACCCATACGAAAAGGCGGGCATGGCCGCGGACAAGAACAGCGACATCTGGTTTGACAATGTCCGCGTCCCGGCTCGTTACAGGGCCCACGGCCCGGGTCTGGACGCGCAAACCTTTGCCGAGATCATCCCCTGGGGCCAGGTGGCCAGCATAGGGTTCCTGACCGGCGCCATGCTCAACCTCTACGAGCGCCTCTACGAGTTCGTTTCCACGCACACCTACAACGGCCGTCCACTCAAGGAGAACGACGCCGTGGCCGGGGTCATCGGCCGTATCGCCGGTGACATCGACATCTGCCGCATCGTCGGCTATGAGGCCGCCTGCATCGGCGACCGGCGCAACAAGTCCTACGGCCTTCCGCTATATTCCGAAGAGCTTATCGCCAAGATCCGAAACATCAAGGACTTCGTCTCGGACAGGGCGGTCGAAAACTTCGGCCGCGCCATGGACGTGCTGGGCGCATACGGCGCCGACCGCGACTGGGATATAGAGAAGCACTGGCGCGACATCAAGATCATCCAGCTCTGGATGGGCGGCAAACAGCTCTGCCAGATGGAAGCGGCGCGCTATTATTTCAACTGCACGAGCTTGTGACCATGAAGGATGAGTGGAGGTAGTTATGCATGAAGAGCAAAGCCGGGTTGAGGCTGGCAGCATCTTTTCAGAGATATTAAAGAAACCGGGATTAAAGGATGATGTTCGGGAGGCCCTCAGGAACATCGATCCCCAGGCCGGGCGCGAACTGGTAAAGACTTTTCTCTGGCAGGATATAGAGTTCAGCCTGGGGCTTCTGGGCGGAATGCCGGTTATAGCCAATACAATAATCAGGGCCGCCGACGAACTGTTAATCCAGGTAAACGAGAAGTTCTCCATAGAGCTGCTCAAGGGCTTTATGGATTCCCTGCTCAAAGACATCGACACCGAATCCCTGGGCCGGGCTATTAAGAACGCCCGTCCCGTTATCGAGGCCCTGGGCCCTCTCTTCAAAAAGGCATGGCAAGAGGCAGCGGGGGAAGGAGACCGGCCATGAGCGGACTGATAATGGAATTGATAAAAAAGCCTTTGGTCAAGGGCATGCTGAGGACGCACCTGAAAGAGATAACACCCGAAACGGCCCGTTCCCTTGTCAGATCCATCTTATGGCAGGACATCGAGGTCGTATTCGGCATCCTGGGGTCCCTGCCCTCCTGCATCAATTCCCTGGCCGCGGCGCTCGGCACACTGGCCGGGGAGATCAATGAAAAGGTCAGGCCTGAACTCGCAAAAGGTTTCATCTCCAGCATCATAAAAGATATTGACCCGGCGGGACTGAAAGACAGCGCCCGCGCCGTGTCCATCCTCATAAGCAATATGATCCAAGCCTCCCCTGAATTGAAGGCCTCCTTTATCGAAAAGGGGCCCGGGGTTATCGCCGGGGGGATAAACGCCGCCACGACCAAAGTCAATGACATATGCAGGCAGGACCCCGCTCTTATAAGAGACTTCACCGCAGCGGTGATTGAAGATTTAGACAGGCATGCCCTAAACGAGGCCACGCTCAACCTGGCGGAAGTTTTCCTTGACCGGCAGCCGGGCCTTGTCGCCTGGTCCTGCACTCTCTTCAAACGTAGGGTGGCAAAGCGTCTGAAGGGCCTGGGCTTATGAAGAATGATCCGAATAATGGAATCAGGAAAGAAAAGGAGGTCTTCCAGGAATGAGTATCGGCAATAATCAAGAGCAGCTCAGCGAAATCATCAGCCGTCTTGCGGGCGCGCTCATACAGGCCAGATGCACCATCCGGCTCTTTACGGCTGCGGCTGAAAACATACTCGGCTTCTGGTCCGGAGCGAGCTCGTTAAAGCAGAAGGTGACTTCCCCCTTCAAGCGGCTTCTTACGAACTTATTGCGTAAGAACATGGACAAAAAGCCCGTTCCCCCAGCTGACATATCGGCCGATCTAGCCAGGCTCGTCACAAAAATGGCCGTTATCATCAACGAGTCGCATGCCAAGGGCGATCCAGGCAAAGGACCCGACAGCGGCGCATCCATAAGGGCCTTCCTGCAGAACCTGGATTTGGGCGAAATCTCGGAGATGGTGGAAAAATCTGACCCGTACATAATTAAAGCGCTTGAGAACTTCAACAAGGAACTCTGGAAATATCCGGCCAAGATCGGGGCGCTGGTGGGAACAGCCATTGCGCTTATGAACACGGCGGTAAAAGGCTCACGCGAGTTCCTGCTGCCCATCGAACGGGCGATCGGGCCGGAGCTTCTGGCGGACATGTCGCTTTCGCTTATCAAGGGCCTTAACGGCAAGGAGACAGCCAGACTCATCAGCACTTCCTGCGAGCTCATACGCAGGCTCCACACCGGGAGCATCCTCCTCGGCAGGGGCGGCAAGCCACTCATGCAGAGCTATCTCACGGAACTGCTCCGGGAGTGCGCTTCCATGATTGATCCCGAGCTGGTGAAAAAGATGCTCGTCATATTCTCGGAAGACAGGTTGAGCATCAGTAATGCCTTCTCCGATACTCTCGCCGACAACCCCGGCCTCGCGTTATCCCGCCTGGCCTCGATAGGTTCGGTGCAGACCTCCGCTCTAAAAGCAGGCTCCCGCAGGCTGAGGGTATATGAGAAAATCGATCAGGCCGGTTTCAATTCCGCAGTATCCGAGAGCATATCGGACCTCGATACGTTCGAGGTCGCCGAGTTTGTAAACAGCGCATGCCGGGTCCTCAACCTGATTCATGAGGCCCGCCCGGATATCCTGAGCAACATGGCCGGAGGAGTAGTGGATTCACTGAGTACCGACGAGGTCGGAAAAACCCTGAAATGGATGGTTCCCGACCTGGTGCAGGCCGTCAAACCTCTGGCCCCGGCCATCATGCCGGTACTGATCCGCGGGCTGTCCGAGATGATCAGCCCTGACGCGGGTGTCACCAGCCCCGAACAGGGCGAGGCCCTGCAAACTCTTCGTGCAGCCCTGGCCCGCTCGTCAGGAGAAGAACTATGATCGGAAAACTCAAAGAAGCGGCGCTGTCCCTTGATAACGAATTCATAAGGTCATGGAAAGATGCAGGCAGGAAGGTCGTGGGATATACATGCAGCTTCATACCGGAGGAAATCCTGCATGCTGCTGGTCTGTTGCCTTACCGTATCCGTGGCATAGGAACCTCTTCTCTGTCCATAGGGGATTCATATTTCGGGCCTGTGAACTGCAGCTTCCCCAAATGCATGCTGCAACTCGCCGGCGAGGGGGCGTACAATTTCCTGGACGGCGCCATCATATCCAACGGCTGTGACTCCATGCGGCGGCTTGAAGAATGCTGGAGAAAGGCGGGAGCCGACTACCCCGGCACCCTGCCGGAATACTACGAATTCTTTTCCGTACCGCACAAAGCCGTTGACTACAGCATCGATTTCTATACGGACGAACTCGGAGATATGATCGCCACACTCGAGAGGCATTTCAAGGTAAATATCGGGAGCGACGCCATCAGGAAATCCATCAGACTCTTCAATACGGGAAGAAAACTCCTCAAGAAACTCGACGAGCTCAGATACCGTCTCGAAGTGCCCATCACCGGAGAGGATGCCCTTTCCATAATCATTGCCGGTCATGCCATGCCGCGTGAGGATTTCAACCGCATGCTCAAAACCATTATTTCCGGATTGGAAAAGGCGCGATCAATAGCGGACTCAAAGAAACGCATCATGCTTGTAGGCAGTGCCAGCGACGATCTGGATTTCATAAGGGTGATAGAGGAGGCCGGGGCCATCGTGGTGGCCGATACCGTATGCTTCGGGTCGCGCCTGAATGCAACGCTCGTGGAAGAGACCGGCGAACCGGTCCACGCGCTGGCCTCTCACTACCTTAACAACAGCATCTGCCCGCGGATGCTCGGATACTACAAGAACCGGCGCGCCTTTATCGGTGACATCGTCAAAAAAGCCCATGTAGACGGTCTGATCCTCCAGAATGTAAGGTTCTGCGATCTTCACGGTTCGGAGAACGGAGTACTGGAGAGAGATTTCGAGGCGGACGGCATCCCCTGCATGAGGCTTGAGCGTGAATACGGCCCTCTGGTGGAAACGGGCCGTATCAGAATGCGCGTGGATGCTTTCATGGAACGAATTTCTTAAGGAGGATGAGCATGTGCCAGTACGACAGGGAATTGATAGCACGGGAAGTTTTGCGTGACATAGCCATGGATGACGGCAGGATGGTGGCCGAACGCCAGCGCGCAATCGATGCGCTGACCCTTTTCCAGGCCTCGGCCCTGGAGTCCCTGGAATACATCGCCCGCAGGACGGACCTTAACATCCTCAAGGAGCGCTCGAAACTCTACATAGAGCGGATAAAATCCGGGGCCGTCCTGAGCATGGCATCAGTATGAAAGGAATGGGAATATGAAAAAGGAAACCCGTGAATATAACTACGACTGGGTGCTGTGGAGTATAATCAGTGCCGCTTCAGCCTCCCGTGACGGGACGGACAAGGAATATGAATCCCTGAAACGGGTCATACCGAACTTCCGCAGCGTCCTGGACACATTGCTGCGACACGGCGAGACCAGCAAACTCTTCATGAAAATGGCGGCGGAGTATCTCACCGACGTCATGACGGCCCATGAACAGGGCAAAAAGCTTTGCCTGGGCACCTTTGTCTCGGCAAAGCACCTGTTCTTCGCCTTTGACAATGTAGTCCCCGCATGGGCCGAGATCATGACCGTGTTCGGAACACTGGCACTGCGTAAAGGCACGGCCGAATACATGGACTACTGCTGTGAGGTGGGGTTCACCGAGACCTCCTGCTCGGCGCAGAGAGGGTCTTTCGGGGCCTATCTGGCGGGCCTTGCGGAAAAACCCGATTTCATCATCTGCGGAGCGCCCGGCATCTGCGACACCAATGCGAATGCGGTCCAGTTCCTCTCCTCATACCTCGACCTGCCCATGTTCCAGCTTAACTTTCCCTCAAGGCTGACGGGAGAGCGGATCGACGACTATCACCGGAAGGACTACAAGGCCCTCATCGCGTTTATCGAAGAGCAGTCGGGCTCCCGCCTGAATGAGCACAGGTTGAGAGAACTTCTCGAAGAACAGAAGCGGCAGGACGAGATCACCATCGAATTATTCGATCTCATAAGGCTCAAGCCCTGCCCCATGCCGCCCATCTATAACCTGTTCATCTATGCCGGAAGGCTCTCGATGCCGGGCCGCAAATCATACACCGCCGTACTCGAATCCATGCTCAGGGACGTGAGAAAGAACGCTGAAATGGGTTATGCCGGCACATCATCGAAAAAGGAGCGAGCCAGGCTTCTCATGTGCTACATCGACCATTATACCACGGATGCAAGGTTCTGGGCCTGGATCGACTCGCAGGATATCAGCCTCATGCCCACTCTCATATTCAGCTTCTGGCACGACGGGATCAACTATGCAGAAGGCCGCCGGGAAGAGACCTACCACATCGACACGACGGATCTTAACACCATGATCGATTCGATGGCCGACATCAACTCACGCATGCCCATGGTCAAACAGCTCAGGGGACCGTACGACGCCCCGGGCATGTGGAGGGACGACCTACTATTCATGGCCAGAATCATGAAGCCTGACTTCATGGTCTATATCGGGAGCATGGGGTGCCGCAACAGCTGGGGAGTCAACAAACTGCTCCAGCGGGACTGCGAGCATGAGGGCCTTCCGACCATGCTGCTCTTCGCAGACGCCTTTGATGACCGCGTCGCGTCCTGGGAGCACTGCATCGACAAAATCAGCGAGTTCATGCATGTCCGGGGGATTCAGCAGTGATCGCCGCAGGGTGTGATGTAGGCTCGCTTACCACCAAGGTGGTCATATTGAACGACACGCGCATAATCGGCCAGGCCCTTATTCCTTCAACATTCGACCCGGCCAGATCCGCCTCGGAAGTGATGGAAATGTCCCTGAGCGCGGCAGGATTGAGAATGCAGGACATCGGGTTCTGCGTGGGTACGGGTTACGGCCGGGAGCGCATCCCGTTCGTGCATAAATCCCTTTCCGAGATTGCCTGCCACGCCAAAGGGGCGCATTGGCTGCTGCCATCCATACGGACGGTCATAGACATAGGCGGCCAGGACTGCAAGGCTACCCGCCTCGATGCAGGAGGCAATGTCGTCAGGTTCTTTACCAACGACAAGTGCGCCTCGGGCACGGGCCGCTTCCTCGAGGTCATGGCCAAACTCCTGGGCCTCGGTCTCAAGGAGCTGGGTGATTTCTCGGCCCAGGCAAGGAATCCAGTCACGCTTGCCGCCACCTGCACGGCCTGGGCCCAGGCCGAGGTAATCATGCATCTCAATACCAACACCCCCAGGGCCGACCTGGCGGCCGGCATAAATGACGCCATGGCGGCCAGGGTTGCAATCCTGGCCAAGTCCGTAGGGATCGAGAAGGATGTCTGCATGACGGGCGGCGTGGCCAAGAACATCGGGGTCCTTAATGCGCTGGAGAAGCAGCTGAACGTGTCCATACGCAGGCTCAGGGTGGACCCCCAGGTCATAGGGGCGCTCGGGGCCGCAGTATTCGCCAAAGAGAAGATGGGAGGAAAAGGATGTTCGTAGCGGGCTGTGATGTCGGCTCTTTAAGCGCCAAGGCGGTCATCATGCAGGACGGTGACATCCTCGCTTCAGAGGTAATATTCTCAAGGCCAGAGCCCGGTGATTCGGCCCGGGAGGTCATGGAGAGGACCCTTGCAAAGGCGGGCTTGTCGCTTGCCGATATCGCCTGTTGCATCGGCACCGGCTACGGCCGGAACTCCATCGCCTTTGCAGACGGTGTCGAATCCGAGATCACCTGCCACGGGAAAGGGGCTCAATGGCTCATGCCCGAGGTGCGCATGGTGATCGATATCGGGGGCCAGGATTCCAAGGCCATCCGGCTGGACGGGACCGGCAGGGTCGTCCGTTTCGCCTACAACGACCGCTGCGCATCAGGCACGGGCAGGTTTCTGGAGGTGATGGCCGGGGCAATGGGGATAAGGCTCGAGGACATGGGTGAGATATCATCCCGTTCACAGAATCCTATCGCCATCTCCAACCAGTGCGTGGTCTTCGCCGAGACCGAGATCATCTCGCTTATCAATGCCGGCAAAGAACTTCCGGACATCGTGAGCGGTCTGCACAGGGCCCTTGCCCACCGTGTGGCCTCGCTTGCTCACGGGGTCGAGCTCGACAGGGAGATCACAATGACCGGCGGTGTGGCGAAAAACCGGGGGATGTTCCAGGCCCTGCAGGAAGCCCTCGGTGTGCATATCACCCCAATCAATTCGGACCCGCAGATCATAGGTGCCCTGGGTGCGGCCCTCCTGGCGCATCAATCCCCGGGCAGGAACATATAGAAAGGATCATGGAACTTTTCAGCGACACAATCGCAGCTGTGCGGACCTTTGTCTCACGGACAGAACCCCGCAGTTCCCGGGTCGAGGGTCATGCCCCAGTGTGGCCCGGTGGCGGCGGCCGCAATATAGTACTGAAAGAGGACACTGGGCTTGAGCTGGGCAGTCCGGAAAAGGACTCCGTGTCGTGCCTCTTGTGGACACACGACCTCTCTAAGGTCACGGACGGAATGATAACCCTTCTCGGGCGGGATTTCCCGGAGAATCCGGGCATGAGCCTGCCCTTCGGCAAGGTGGTTATAGCCGGAGTTGAGGGCTTCACCGAGGACAACGCCTATGAAAGGCACAAGGAAATGGATTTCCTGCGCTACGATCTCGACCTCAGGGGCTTCATGCTGCGCGCTGTCTCCCAGTTCATGCGGGAATGGTGCCGGATCAGCAATGAGGCCCTTCAAAACGGCTTTTCCGTCAGGGTTCTGGGTTCGGCCCTCATGGAGCTTTTCCGTTCAAAGGGCTTTGTAAAATCGGTGGAGGTAATCTACTGCACCTCAAGCACGGCGGATGTGGCCAGGCTCAAGGAGGTCACATCACCTGCCGAAAAAATCATAGCCGCCATGAACAAGATGGCCGCCGAGATGGACTTCGAGTGCGAGAGCTGCGACTACAGGGCAGTGTGCGACGATGCAACCGAGCTTAAATCAATGCGCGAGAAGCTTATCAAGAAGTCAAAGGAGGTCCGCCATGGCTGAATCAAGAATACTGGCCCTGTGCGGCAAGGGGGGAGTCGGGAAGACCTCGATCTCGGCGCTCATGATAAAGATACTCGCCCGGGACCGCGGCAGGAGAATCCTCGCCATAGACGCCGACCCGGCCACGGGCCTGGCCATGTCCCTGGGCATAACTGTGAGAAGGACCGTAGATGACATCAGAAAAGACATAATAAGCGGCATCCAGAACGGGGAGGCGCAAAAAAACCATGAGGAAACGCTCAAGCGCCTCGATTATGAGGTATTCGGAGCCCTCGAGGAACAGGAAGGCTACGCCCTGCTGGCTATCGGACGGCCCGAAGATGAAGGTTGCTTCTGCCGGGTGAACTCCCTGCTCAAGGACATAATCCGCGACCTGGCCGGGAAATTCGATATCGTAGTCATCGACGGCGAGGCCGGTATCGAGCAGATCAACCGTCGCGTGATGAAGACCGTGGACCGTCTTGTCCTTGTTACCGACACATCGGCCAAGGGAGTAAATGTGGCCAATACCATAGCCGCCGTCGCGAAGGACAAAAAAGCCGTCGATTTCAAGGATATCTGCCTTATCATAAACAGGGCAAGAAACGAGGCGGAAGTCATGGACATCAGCAAGAGGACAGGGCTTGAAATTTACGGATGGCTGGGCGACGACAACCTTATCAGGGATTACGATTTCAGCGGAAAGCCGCTGACCGGCATGCCCGAGGCGTCGACGTCGCTGAACATTGTCAAGGACATCCTTAAGAAGATGAACGTCTTATAATGAAGAGAGGGCTCTAATGACAGCAGACCGAAGCATTTTCAAGGAATTTGAGGGGCTTCTTGAAAGCCCCCAGAACCGGCTGGTTGAGCAGGCCGTTGCGGACGGCCGTATACCCATAGGGTATTCCTGCTCTTTTGTGCCGGAAGCCATCCTGATGGCCGACAGGCTTTTCCCCGTGCGGCTCCAGGCTCCGGGGATATCCGGCACTGAACTCGCAGACAATTATCTGTCAAGCTTTGTATGCACTTATGCCCGCAGCCTGCTTGAATTCGCAATGGACGACCGTTACGACCTCATCAGGGGCTGGGTTTTCGTACCCTCATGCGCCCACATGCAGCGCCTTTTTGACAACCTGGAGTATCTCAAGAAACCGGCTTTCAACCATATCCTGGACGTGCCCAGAAAGGTAAATGAAGCGACAACAGCCTGGCAGGCCGAGGAACTCGGCATGCTCGCGCAGAGCCTTTCAACATACTTCGGAGTAGATACGGGCGAGGCCTCGCTCAAAAAGGCGATCGATGAATGGAACGACTTCGCATCGCTCGTGCAGTCCATAGGAGAGATGCGCAAAAGACCGGACCCGCCGATTACCGGAGCTGAATTCCACAGGGTGGTCATGGCATCGCTCACCTCGCCCAAGGACCTTATCCTTCCCATTATCAGAGAATTGAAGACCGAGATCGAAATGCGTCAGGACCGTCAGAACCACCGGGCCCGGCTCATGCTCGTGGGTTCCCACCTGCACGACCCTGAATTTATAAGAATCATCGAATCCCAGGGAGGACTTGTGGTGGCTGACAGGTTCTGCACCGGCTCCATGCCGGGGCTCGGATTGATCGATTACGGCGGTGATGCAATCAGGGCCCTGGCCGAATACTCCTTCAAAAGGACGCTGTGTCCGCGCATGATGGAAAATTTCGATCTGAGGCTTCAGAAGATTATCGAGACCGTCAGGGAATACCGTGTGGACGGCGTTGCAATAGAAATCATAAAATTCTGCGACCTCTGGGGTGTTGATTCCATGCCCATGGTGAGCGCGCTTCGGAAAGAGGGTATCCCTGTTCTGAAGATCGAAAGGGAATACCGTCTCAGCGGTGAGGGCCAGCTGCGAACCCGTGTGCAGGCTTTTATCGAGAGCCTGGGCAAATAATTTTGGCAAGAGGCGTTTGTATGGCATTGAAAGGTTTGTTTGCAGACACATGGCCACGGCTTGTGAACATACCGGGGATTGTACGGAAGTTTCTGCAGAATTCGCTGGCGGCATATCTGATCGATTCAAGAAACCTGAAAGACGCCCTTGTTTATATTAAATACTGGGCCCTGACATGGAAAATCATTTTGGGCCTTTTCTTTAAAATACTCTTGAGGCGCGGACCTGCCGGCCTTGTCCGCACCCTTGTCAACTACCCCTGGGTATTCATTCTGATCGGAGTGAACGGGCTCTCGAGGCGGCTTGTCAGAGGCCGGAGCGGGGCATACCACGAGTCCATCTGCATGATGGTTCACACTGTAGTTGTTTCGGTGGCAGCGCAGATCGAAAATATCATATTTGATTCCGACAGGCTGATCATAAACGAGGATCTGGTGCCGTCAGACATCGCCCGCGCCATGGGACTGAAGGTCTGGCTCCTCGAGTCCATGGGAATGCTCCTGCCCATGCTGCTGCCGGAAGCAGGTCTCAAATACATAGACGAGGCCGAAAACGAGGGCATAAATCCGGATGCCTGCAGTCTGCCCAAAGCCACCGTGGGCATGGTTCTCAAAGACCATGTCCCGAAAGGCCTTGCCATGGTAAGTTCAAACATGCCCTGTGACGCCGGGGCCGCCTCATATGCTTTTATCCAGAAAGCATATAACATCCCGACCTACAGGCTCGATGTGCCGTTTAACTTCCGCAATGAACGGGCGGAAAAGCTTTTTACAGACGACCTTAAAGGAATGGTCGCCTTTCTCGAACAGCACACCCCGGGCCGCATGGACTGGGGACGGCTCCGCGAAATCTGCGAGGGACGGAACCGCATGCTGGAACTTGAGCTCGAACTCTGGGACATGGCAAGCGTACGGCCTGCCCCGATGTCTGCCGAGGCCATGTGTCTGGGTCATCTGTGGCACTTCAACACGCTTGCTGGAGAAAAGTTTGCCGTACATTGCTTCGAGCAGCTTGTGGCGCTGGCGCGCAAAAACCTTGAAAAGGGCCTCGCCGCAACAAGCAATGAGAAATACCGGGCGATTCTCTGGAACCCCCCCTTCTTCCATTTCATCGACCTTTTCAACTGGGCGGAGCGGACCTACGGGTTGACCCTTTTGAACGACAGCATGACATATCATCATCATGCACCTATAGACACCTCGACCCCGGAATCCATGCTGCAGGGGCTTGCCGGCACAATCATGCAGGGGCCCATGGTCCGCCATACCAGAGGACCGGCCGAGAACTACCTTGACGATATCTTCAGCATGTACAAGCGGTTCAATCTCGACATGGTGTGGGTCGCCAACCACGTGGGCTGCAAGACCGCCCAGGCGCTGAACGGCATCCTGCGCGAGCTGTGCCGCGCCAAGGGGATACCGCTGCTGATACTCGATTACGACCTGCTCGATAACCGCATAGTTTCACATGCCGGAATGATGAAGCAGGTGGAACATTTCATGGAAAATGTCATGAAGGCAGAGCGCCTAGATCATCCGGGGAGGAAACGGAACCTGGCGCGCGGCAAGATATAAATTCTGGAGGCGGATATGGCAAAGAGGTATTTCGGGGGATGTGATGTGGGGTCAACTACCGGCAAGGTCGTAATCCTTGATGAAGCCGGCTCCATTGCCGCAACATCCATTGTCCCGAGTGAAATTGATCCGGAACTGACGTCGAGGCTGGCGCTTGAAAAGGCCTGCCTGCAGGTTCCGGGGCTTGAAAGCTACAGGGAGCTGGCCTGTCTGGTCGGCACCGGATACGGGAGAAACGAGGTCCCGTTTGCCAACGAGAACATCTCCGAAATCAGCTGCCATGCGATGGGCACATTCACCTGCGATCCCATGATCAAGACCCTCGTGGATATCGGCGGGCAGGACGTGAAGACCATATCCATAAACCATGACGGTTCGGTTCTGGAGTTTGCCATGAATGACAAGTGCGCCGCCGGCACAGGACGTTTCTTCGAGGCCATGAGCCGCACATTCCGCATGGATCTCGAAGAATTTTCACAGCTCTCTCTCATGGCAAAGAAAATAATACCGGTCACGGCACAGTGCAGCGTCTTTGCCGAAAGCGAGGTGATCAGCCTCCTGGCCCGGCGCAACCCGCCCGAAGAAATCGCGGCAGGCATCCAGACGGCCGTGGCCAAAAGGTGCTTCACCCTTCTCAAACGCATAGGAATGAACCCCAAAGTGACGGTCACCGGAGGCTGTGCCAAAAACCACGGCCTCATCAAGGCGCTGACCAGAATCATCGACATGGAAGTGACGCCGCTTCCCGTGGACCCGCAGATAATAGGCGCCTTGGGGGCAGCGGTCTTTGCACGCAGAAAAGGGGCTTCCTGATCATGTCAGAAGCCTGACATCATTGATATGGCTGTTATTGCATGTTTTGCAAATTTGAAGAAAGGAGCCGGCGGCATGGGAATAAATAACATAACAGGACAGATAAAAACCCGTCTCATGAATATACAGGGGCTGTTAAAGGCTTCCCTGCAGAATTCCCTGGCCGGATACCTTTGTGATGCGCAGAATCCGGTGGATGCCCTGGTGTATATAAAATACTGGGGCCTCACCTGGGCCGCAATCCTCAGATTCCTTCTCCAGGCATTGTTGAAGCTCGGTTTGCCGGGTTTCATACGCACCCTGATCAAAAATCCCTGGATACTGACCCTGCTGAGGGTCAACGGGCTGGCCAGGCGCCTGGTAAAAGGCCGTACCGGAATATATCACGCCTCCATCTGCATGACGGTCCACTCCGTGGCCCTCGGAGTGATGGAGCAGCTCCGCAGCATGTTTTTTTTTCCCGGGGCTGCTGGTCATCAACGAAGACCTCGTGCCCTATGACATCTCACGCGCCATGGGCCTCAAATCCTATCTTCTTGAGGCCATGGGAATCGTCCTGCCCATAATAGAACCGGAGTCCTCACTGAAATACATAGACGAGGCCGAGAACGCGGGAATCAACCCGGACGCCTGCAGCCTGCCCAAGGCCACTGTGGGCATGGTCCTCAAAGGCCATATGCCCAGGGGGATCGCCATCGTAAGCTCCAACATGCCCTGCGACGCCGGCGCTGCATCGTATGCCTTCCTGCAGCGGGCCTATGACCTGCCGGCCTACCGTCTGGACGTACCTTATAATTTTCACAGCGAACGGGCCGAGAATCTCTTCGCCCGGGACGTCATGGGCATGATCACATGGCTGGAGCAGCACACACCCGGGCGTATGGACTGGGAGCTTCTGCGCAAGATATGCACCGGCCGCAACCGCATGCTGGAGATGGAAACGGAACTATGGGACATGCTCCGGACACGGCCGGCCCCGCTGGCGTCCGAGGCCGTATGGCTGAGCCACCTGTGGCATTTCAACATCACGGCGGGAGACCCGATCTCGATACGCCACTATGAAAAACTTCTTGAAATGGCCCGCGCCAACTATGAGAAAAATATCCCGGCCACGAAAAACGAAAGGTTCCGCGCCGTACTCTGGAATCCGCCCTTCCTGCACTTCATAGACATCTTCAGCTGGGCCGAACGTACATACGGCGTGACGCTCATCAACGACAGCATGACCTACAACCACCATGAGCCCATAGACACAACCTCACCCGAGACCATGCTCAGAACCTGGGGAAAGACGATCATGCAGGGCCCCATGGTGCGCCACACCCGGGGCCCGGCCGAGAACTACCTGGACGATATATTCCGCATGTACAAGCAGTTCGATCTGGACATGGTATGGATAGCCAACCACGTCGGCTGCAAGGGCGGCCAGGCCATGAACGGCATCCTCAGGGAAAAATGCCGGGCGCTGAGGATCCCATTGCTGATCCTTGATTATGACCTCTCCGATCCGCGCATCGTTTCACACGCAGGAATGAAGCAGCAGGTGGAGCATTTCATGGAAAACGTCATGAAGGCGGAACGGCTCGACCGACAGGCCCCTCGTTATTGACAGATCGGCTGAAGATCACTATTTCTGTGGTTAAGGAGCTCTGCATGAATGATAAAACCATTAAAGATTCAGCAGTAACAATGACGCAGCTGATGACACCCCAGGATGCCAACCTGGCCGGCAATGTGCATGGCGGAGTCATCATGAAACTGATAGACGATGCTGCAGGCACGGTCGCGGCCAGGCATGCGAGAGGTAATGTCGTCACGGCCTCGATCGACAGGCTGAGCTTTTTCAGCCCCGTTTTCATAGGCAATCTTCTCACACTGAGAGCCGGCATCAATCATGTCGGAAGGACTTCCATGGAGGTGGGCGTCAGGGTCGAGGCAGAAGACATTATAACAGGCCAAATCAGGCACACCGCATCCGCATATCTGACCTTCGTGGCGCTTGATCAAAACCTTAAACCTATGGAAGTCCCGGGAATTGTCCTCGAAAACGAAAATGAAAGAAGGCGCAACAAAGAGGCGATTGAAAGAAGGAGAAACCGGATAACCGAAATTCAGAAGGAAGAGGCCTGCCAGAAGGAAACAGTAGCATGCGGCTGATTGCGTCTTAACCAGAGGCTATTTGATTTTTCCGGGTTTTATCTCCGCCTGATACCCGCTTCCGGCGGAGGTGCCGTCTGTTTTTTTAAAAAGCTTTTCAAGCCCCCAGGCCGCCCTGGACTTGTCGCATTTTTCCTCAGGCAGTCCTTCGGCCCATGAAAAAGGTATGTCGCGGCAGACCTGCGGGCGCCTCTCGTAAATCGTGCACCGCACCTCTTTTCCTATCTCGCCTGCAAGAGCTATACAGCGGGGTTCAGGGCGATTGGTGCCTTTCATGACAGCCCTGAAATCATTCAACTTCTCGGTAAGACCGGCCGGCACTCCGCCTTCTTTTGCATCATCGCATTCACCCCAGTAGAATGAAACCCGGAAGTATGCACAGCATGCGCCGCACGTGAGACAGGGATTGTATTTATTTTTTTCAGCATCCATTATAACCGGCTCATTAAACTATATTCATAAACCAAAGCAAGTATGATAAAGACTTTAAAGATAAACCACTAAAGTCGATTGGCGTAAAAACCGTTATAACCCATATCGGCTTGAAAGCTTTAAATTCTTCAGGAGGGTTTAATGAAGACAAAAATCGGTAACATGAACGCACTGTATCCGATGCCGGTGGTGCTTGTAGGTACCCTTGTCGACGGCAAACCCAATTTTATTACGGTTGCTCATGTCGGGGTATTGAACGCAAATGCGCCGCACCTTGTATCCATAAGCCTGGGCAAGATCCATTACACCAACCAGGGAATCAAGAAAAACAGGGCATTCAGCATAAACATCCCTTCAGAGGAAATGATGAGCAAGGTTGATTATGTAGGGCTCGTTTCAGGAAAAAACACCGACAAGTCAGGGCTCTTTGAAATAACCCAGGGCGAACTCCAAGGAGCGCCGATGATCAACGAATGCCCTGTATCCATTGAATGCAGGCTTGTAAACCATATGGAACTTCCCACGCATGACGTCTTCATCGGGGAAATAGTATCAACATATTCCGACGAATCGATGATGAAGGGCTCCCGGGTCGATATAAGCAAAATCCGGCCCATGCTTTTCGACATGGCGAGCCGCATGTATTATTCACTGGGCCGGCCGATAGGAAACTGCTGGGATGTAAAGAACAAAGACCTTTTCGAGAAGGAATCCCAGGGGGAAGAGGAAAAAAAATTCAAATGGAGCCCGGGTGATTATTCCCTGCATTCGTCGGCCCAGGAATTGCTGGGCATCGAGCTGATTGAAAAGCTGCAATTGAAAGGGAGCGAGGCCGTCCTCGATATAGGATGCGGACACGGCAAGCTGACCGAAATGATTGCCGAGAGGGTTCCCGACGGGCATGTGATCGGTATAGACAGCTCTCCTGAAATGATCAATTATGCAAAGGAAACTTATGCAAAAGCCTTTAACCTCAAATTCATGCAGCTGGATGCTCAGAAAATGCTGTTTGACGACACCTTTGACATTGTTTTTTCAAATGCGGCCCTGCACTGGGTAAGCGACCATAAAGCCCTGCTTGCAGGTGTAAAGAAAGGATTGAAGCCGGGCGGAAGAATCCTTTTCCAGATGGGAGGCAGAGGCAATGTCAGCGAGGTTTCCGCGGCACTTGCAGAGGTCATATCAATGCCCGAGTGGAAGGATTATTTCAAGACCATCAGTTTTCCATATGTCTTTTACGGCCCCGACGAATACAGAATGCTGCTAAAGCATGCAGGTCTTGAACCCGTAAGGGTGGAGCTGTTACCCAAGGATATGCGTTACGACTCCAAGGAAGGCATGGCGGGCTGGTTGAGGACCACCTGGATCCCCTACACCAATCTCGTCCCTGATGATAAGAAGGATGCCTTCATCGGCGAGATCATAGAGAAATATCTCTTGAATAACCCGGCCGACATTGACGGTACCGTCCACATCATGATGGTAAGGCTCGAAGTCGAGGCGACAAAACCCCTTTACAACGGTTCGGTTTAATAATCTGATTTAAAATATTTCTGAGTGACAGATTCTCGCCGTCGAACAAGTTTCATAATGGAGGTTGGTTGCATGAGAAGGTTCAGGAAATCAGCTTTAACCGCCGTTTTGTTTTTGACCCTCATGGTACCGGCCGCGGCCTATACGGGAAAATCAGAACTCTCAATCTGGGCAAAGGAAGATATTTTTTCCCTGCCTGAAAGCTTCTGGGCAACCCAGAGATTGAGGGAAAGGCAATGGAAATTATATATGAACTCCGTATCCAGGGCCTACAGCTCGGAATACGGCAGGGATATAAAAAGCGGATATGACCTGTTTTTGAAGGAACAGCTCCCGGCTAAAACAAGGCAGGCAAACGTAATCGAAACGAAGAGTCTCAACCGGCTTGCCGACCTTGTCTGGGTTGAGGGAAGCCAGGCAAAAACATTTATCGGCCAGCCAGTGAATTCCCTGAAGGTCCTGTCGTTCAAGGACAACAGGCTTCATGTGATCCCTTCTGATATCATTGAATTTACCGCCCAGGAAAGAATTATATTCCCCTACGGCCCCGAGGCCAATCTCAGGGACAGTGACGGGATGTTCAGCAATAATGATAAGATTTTCTTTATGGCTATGGATGCAGGCCACAGGATAGACAGCGATATTATCAACTCCTCGTACAGAGATGTCTGGGCTGTCCAGGAAATAGAGATCTCCTACCCGTCTGACAGGGAAAAAGCCTGGGTATATATTGTTTCGTTCACTTCGGACCCCCCCCAATGCAATTTCGATCTTGTTAACCTGTTTCCGGACTCTTCCGTGATTTACACGCCGTATATGTTCATCCAATCCAGGCCCTTGAAGAAAGAGGACAGAATATACCCGACAGTGAACGTATGCTCATGGCTCATAAGCCCCGGTGCCGGCGGCACGATGACGGATGTAAACAACAAGTTCTATATCAGAATGGCCCTGGATTACCGCATGGGAATAACGAAAGTTCAGGATCAGGAGTCGTTTGATCTGAGATGGCGGGCCTGGTACGACGGGCAGGTCATCGGTCTGATAAGGGTTTCCTGGAAACTGTCCACGCCGCTTGGAATAGGAGCCCCGGTAATTTTCACCGATGTCATCGTCACGCCTTTTTCATTGCGTGATGAAAACTTCATATCAACGCCGTTCGATCCCGGGATAATACTGAAAAATTATTCGCAGAGCATAGGTGAAGACCTGAACCGGAAAGTACTGTCCGAGGATTCAAAACCCTGCTTCATCTTGACATCGGGCAACAAAAAGGGCTTTGCGGTCGAAGCGAAGATGAAATCTCCAAAAACCCTTGAAGAGAAAAGTGCGACGAAAAATTACATATGGCATGTCCTGACCGGACAATTCGGGTCCATGTGCATCATAAGCGGTCTCAATGATTATCTTACAGGCCATTCGAAATTCAGGCTAGAATACTTTGACAGCCCGGATACCCCGGGCCAGTATCTGTACAGGCTTGACCTTTCGGATTTCAAGAACCGACAGGAAAACATGTATATCGAATGGAATGTGCTGCCGTTTTTTTCTGTAAACAATCTGCATAATTTCAAGATGCTGGACCTTGTTCTAAAGCCAGTTGACAAGCCCCTCTGCATAACAATCGAAGGCCAGCAGCCGGCCCAGTTGCCTGCCTTCACCCACATACCCAATATAAAAAATGAAAAAAGGTATTATAAGTACTAGAAAAATAAATGAATATGAAAGACCTTATTACAAACCCTGAAAACCGCCTGATAAACGGTTATAAGGCAACAGCCTCCGGTCCCGGGACATCAGAAAAAATAGGCCTTGAATTTTTTGTTTTCTATTGTATCTGAAACCATGGAGCGGAAATTTCACAAGGTAACGTTCGACAGGATACCGGAGGAAAAGCGCGAGCGTATCCTGGCTGCCTCCCTGTGCGAGTTCGCAGCAAGCGGCTTCAAGGGCACGAATATAAGCACCATAGCAAAGGCCGCAGGGATAAGCATAGGCGCCGTTTACAAGTATTTCCCCTCCAAGGAAGACCTCTTCATGGCAGTAATCGATTACGGCTATCAGGACCTTGACAAGGTGCTTCTGGAAATAATTGCGGGCGAAGACGACATATTCATAAAGATCGAGCGAATTTTAAGGGCCGCCATGAACTATTCAAGGGAAAAGCCGCAGGTGATCCAGGTATATCTCCACTGTACGTCGGAAGGCCTGCCCGTGCTTGCAAAGAAAATATCACAGAAGATCGAGACCATCGCCGCTCGATACTACAGATCACTAATAGCCGACTTCAGGGCCAGGGGAAAAGTTGCGCCCGATGTGGATGAGGGTGTGGCCGCTTTCTGCCTCGACAGCCTAATTCTCGTTTTCCAGTTTTCCTATGCGTGCACCTATTACAGCGAGCGAATGCGCATCTTTGCCGGGGCTTCCGCAGCCGATGAAGACGAGCGCATGATAAACGGCGTATTGCAGTTCATCAAAAGGGGGCTCGGCGCTTCATAAGGCATTTGACCTGCCGCCTGTCATCACCCTGACCTACCAGTCCTTTATCAGCACGCCTATGCCGATGCTGTTGTCGAAGTGGTCATAGTCGATGAGGCTCTGGCCGTATCCGACAAAGTACTGCACATAGCCGTTTATGGATTTAACCATGGGGAAGCTCAGGTCGAGCTCGAGACCGCTTCTGTTGCTGTCCAATCTCAGATTGTTGCGGAACATGGCGGCGACAGCCCAGTCCTTGTAATGATAGCCCATCTGGACCTCGCCGTATCCCAGGTAGGCAAGGATGTCAGGGTTGTCGTCATCGTCCTCGTTCTCCGGGATGCGGAGCCATGTCTTGAGGACCATGTCAAAGGGGCCGCGCTCGAACCCGAAATTGGCCACTATCCGGTTCCAGCTGCGGGAAAGGGACCCGCCAAGGCCGTTGGACTGGTGATCAAAGCCCACCTGTATGAAACGGTTTCTGATCAGGCCGAAAATATCCGCATCCATCCTGTAATTGAGCAGTATCTCAGGCTCGTAATTGGTCTCGAGAAAAGGGCATGACTCGCTCGTGTTGTACAGCTGCCAGAAGCTCAACTGAGTGTAGCCGAACCACAGGTCCGTCTTCGACCCGAGCATGCTTTCCCAGAGCTTCACCTTCAGGCTGAGCTGAAATTTGACTTCTGCGCTCTGCATGTCAAAATTGGGATAGGCCTCTTCATAAGGCTCCCTGTTCGGATTGAAGTTGTACTCCAGCGCCAGAAAATAGTTCGCCCTGTGCGGAACGATTGCAAACGGGGTTTTCCTGCTCTCCTCATCCAGCTGCCATTTTTTCGACAGATAGCTCGGCTCTTTATTTGCCTGAGCCTGCGCAGCCGGAGCACCCTCAGTGCCCGCAGGTTTCTCCGGATTGCGTCCGTTTGCTTCATCGTAACAGCGAAGCCTGGCCGCATCGTCAGCTATTGCCGCACAGGCATCGCTATTCTCTGCGGCTTGCACAGGTGATGGCAAGCCTGGTATTGCAAGCAGGCATACCAATAAAGCCGCCCGGAACAGGTGATCATGTCGGATCATTTCAACCTCTCTGTAACCGTCCCTTAAAAGGGAGCCGGTTTAATAAATTAAAACCGATTATCAATATTAAAATTTGTTGGGCAGCCTTACTGCTCCCGCTCCTGCAAATCATCCTGAAAAGCTGCTGCCGTTCCGGTTGTTTATCTTTGCCAAGTTGTCAACCTGATTTGTTATATATTCAATCAACCCGATTATCAGGCAATCAGGGCTCTTTTCAAGTATAATGTCAACAAACCGCAGCGCCGGGCCTTGAGCCTTTACAATTCCTGCTCCGAATCAAGGTCTGAAAGAAGTCTTTTATCGTAATTCGGATAGAGGCCCTGATGAAATATGATATTGATAAAATGTTTTACTGTATAAATAACGGCGGATTATTGTTACTTTAGATCAAGACATAAAATCCTTCTTGAACACTAAGCCTTCACATTGTATATACGGTGAATAGTTATTCACCGTCATCCCGGCTTGCAAATGGAGGACAACATGGGATCTTACGACAATATCTAAATACTCATGGACGGACAGTACAAAGAGATAGCCAGAAAAAAATCGGCATAATCTTTTAAGGAGGTTAAGCATGGACTCATACAAAAACAGCAGTATCGGTGACAAGGCCCTTATCAGAAAGGATTACGCAATCTCCAGGTGGCCGGATACAAGGGATATCCTTGACAGGCTCAAGGAGCTGGCCAACAGCATGCCCCTCTACCATATCAGGCGCGATAAAATGAACGCCTTCATGAAATTCTTCGACGAAAAATGCGCCGGTTCAAAGGCCATGACCGATAAGGCAAAAGAATACATCCCGGGCGGAGTGCAGCACAACCTGGCCTTCAACTACCCCTTCCCTCTTGCCATAACAAAGGCTGACGGCGCCTATCTGTGGGATGTCGACAACAACCGCTACACAGACTTCCTCCAGGCAGGCGGCCCCACGGTACTCGGAAGCAACTTCGCTCCTCTTCAGAAAAAGGTGATCGGGGTCATTAAGGAATCGGGCCCTGTAACCGGGCTTTTCCATGAATATGAATACAGGCTCGCCAGACTCATCAGCGAGTGCATGCCTTCCATCGAAATGTTCAGAATGCTGGCATCAGGCACTGAAAGCGTAATGGCCGCCATACGGGCAGCCCGCACATTCACGGGAAAGGCAAAGATCATAAAAAACGGCGGCGGCTACCACGGCTGGAGCGACCAGATGGTCTTCGGCATGCGAATCCCAGGCATCGGCGGCCTTGAAGCCCACGGCATCCCATCAGGGGCCTACCAGGATACACAGGAATTCTATCCCAACGATATAGAGGCGCTCCATACCCTGCTCAAGAACAACGAAAACGCAGGCGGAACCGCGGCGGTCATCCTCGAACCCCTGGGGCCCGAAAGCGGTACAAGACCGGTCATCCACGACTTCAACAAACAGGCCAGAGACCTCTGCGACGAGTTCGGCGCTTTGCTCATCTTCGATGAGGTCGTGACCGGCTTCAGACTTGGCATGGGCGGCGCGCAGGGTTTCTTCGGCATCAAACCCGACCTGACCATATTCGGCAAATGCGTCGCAGGCGGCTACCCCGCCGCGGGGGGGGTGGGCGGCAGACGCGACATCATGGAATGCTTCGCCGCAGGACTCCAGGGACTGAAAAAACGCGCAATGGTGGGCGGTACCCTTTCGGCCAACCCGTTAAGCTGCGCGGCAGGCTACCATGCAATCAGGATGATGAAGGAACACGACGCGCCGATCAAGGCGGGAAAAGCCGGAGACAGGCTTACAGACGGCCTCAATGACATCATCAAACGCCATAAGCTTCCCTTCGTGGCATTCAACCACGGTTCGATCTGCCACCTTGAAACATCCGCTGCAATGCTCATGGAAATAACAAACCCCAAAATCTTCACCGAAGTGAATGTCCGCAAACATATCATGGAAGAATTCGGCGCCGCCTTCTCGGCAAAAGGCATCATCTCACTGGCCGGGAGCAGACTCTACACCTCAATGGCCGATACCGACCAGGTTATCGACGACGCGCTCGAACGCTTTGAAGATGTTCTTAAAGACATTGAAGAAGTTAAATAGCAGGCAAGAGATCGAACTTCCCCATCCCCCTCCTGTTCTCATGAGGGGGCTATCAATTTATTTAAATCCGCATAAAATGCGGATTTAAATAAATCTGCTGCCATCTTCCCCTTGAGGGGAAGATGGGTGGGAGAAGGGGAGATTTTTCTTAAATATTATCAGGAGGGACAAATGGCTGAAGCATATGTGATTTCTTATGATATCGGGACGACTGCGTGCAAGACATGCATTTACAAAATAGGTGAAAAGATCGAGATGGTGGATTCTTCGCTGGTCGAGTATCCGCTTTATCTCATGCCTGACGGCGGGGCCGAGCAGGTGGCGGATGACTGGTGGAACGCTGTTTGCGATGGGACGAAGCAGGTGCTGGGACTAACCGGGATTGTCCCGGAGCGGATCTCCGGGATATCCTTCTGTTCCCAGATGCAGGGTTCGGTCATGGTGGACCGTTCGGGCCGTGCACTGAGGAACCCCATGGGCTACATGGATGCCCGTGCGAAAAAACAGATGGAGGATACAGTCGGTTACGGGCTTTTCAAGATAACCGGGGTAAACGCCTTCATGCTTCTGAACTGGCTGCGCATAACGGGCGGTGCTGCGGGCACCGCGAAAGACCCGATATGGAAATATCTGTGGGTCAGGGAGAATGAGCCTGATATTTTCGCTGCCACGCACAAATGGCTCGATGTCAAAGATTACCTGCTCATGCGCTGCACTGGCAGTTTTGCAATGACCCAGGACTCTGCGCACATAACTTTCCTTTATGACACCAGGCCGGGAAAGCTTTCCTGGCATGAGGGCCTGTGCAAAAAAATAGGCATGGACATGGATCACCTGCCGCCGGTTGTCATTTCAACAGACAGGGTGGGCGGGCTTACCGAAACGGCCGCATCCGAAATGGGATTGAAGGCGGGAACGCCTGTCTTCGGGGGCGGCGGTGACGTCTCGCTCATTTCCATCGGCGCTGGTTGCCTCGCCACGAACGACACTCACGTATATGCTGGCACGTCGGGCTGGGTCTGCTCATGTGTGGACAAGCGCATGGTGGATGTGAACAGCTTTATAGCATCGATCCTGGGGGCGATTCCGGGGCGGTACAATTACGTCGGAGAGCAGGAGACCTCGGGACTGTGCCTCAAATGGGTGCGTGATCACCTGGCCCTGGACGAGATCGGGATATACCTTGAAAAGCAGCATGTATGCGAAAAGGAAGGCGAGTATGCAAGTCTTTATGATTTCCTCAACAAGATTATCTCCGAGACCGAGCCGGGTTCCGGCGGGGTGATATTCACGCCCTGGTTCCACGGCAACCGTGCGCCGAAGGAGGACCCGCATGCAAGGGCCATGTTCTTTAACCTGGGACTGGAAACAGGCAAGCGCATGATGGTCCGCTCTGTGCTCGAAGGCGACGCCATGCACAAGCGCTGGACCCTCGACGCGCTGGAAAAAAGGGTCCCCAGGCAGCATACCATAAGATTTGCAGGCGGCGGAGCCAAGTCGGATATCTGGTGCCAGATCATGGCGGACGTTACTGGAAAGACCGTCGAGATCATTGAGGAACCACAGAACGCAGGCGCGCTGGGTGCCGCCGTCGTTACGGCAGTGGGGCTGAAGATTTTCAAGGACTTTGACGAGGCCAAGAGGATGATCCCGGTAAAGGCCGTTTTCCAGCCGAGAAGCAAATACAAGGCGGTTTATGAGAAGAATTACGAGGTGTTCAAAAACCTCTATGCGAATAACCGCAAGGCCTTTCATCTTCTGAACAAATAGGATTTTGAAATGGCGTTATTAAAGGCCATGACGCTCAATGCCTGGTCCGGGCTCACCTACAGGGGCCTTTTAAGAATGGGTTATTTTGAGCCTGAAGAGGCCAGGCTGAATAGATTCGAAGGGCTCGTTGCCGAGATTGAAAGGCTGAAGCCTGACATAATAGGCATCAACGAGGCCAACCCCCTTCCCTGTTACTGCGATGAGCTTTCAAGACGGACCGGCTATGACAGCATCTGGCATATGGGCGTTTCAGGGTTGCGACTCGGCGGTTTTGGAATCCCTGTCAACCTGCGCGAGGGTGATGTGGTCCTGGCAAAAAAAGGGCTCGGCCTTGAATTCATAGGACGCATAAAGCTTGCCGGGCCCGGAATTGTAAGGCAGGGCTTTTCCGTTCATACCGGCGATCTGACACAGGCTATCCTGTGCAGGATAAGCATGGAGGGCAAGGATGTCTATGTCTGTACGACTCACTGGCACGCCACATTAGGCCCGGATTCAATCGAACGTGCCGGCCTTCTTAAAAGGACATACGGATATTCCGGAAAAGAATTAGGCCGCGTGATAAAAACCATCAACCGCGACATCAGCTGGAAAATGAGGGAGGCACGGGGCACCATAAAACTGCTAACGAAGAAAGTCCCGGCCGGAAGCCCCGTCATCCTGATGGGTGATCTCAACGCCGAACCCGACCGGCCGGACCTGGAGTGCCTGCGCCTGAACGGCTTTCATGAAGCCATTCCGGGCGGTCCAGGCTTTACATGGGACCCTGAGGCAAATGCAAACCTCATCAAATATTATCCTGAGAATCTCGATAAAAGATTTGACAGTCTCTATGATCATCTTCGCGCCGTTTACGAAAAAACGTTCAGGCGCACCATTGATTATATAATGGTGAACGGTTATGCAGAACTGCTTGATTCAAGACCATGCGCAAACGAAACCTTTAAAGGCGGCCATATTTCTGATCATTTCGGAGTAATTGCAAATATTGTGATCCGATAACATGGCGGCAGACTCTCTGTAAAGGGCAAGCCCCCTTTGTCACAAGGGGGCTTAATTGTTCACAGGGGACTTAATGATTCTCCTCTTTCCACCCCCACCAGTCTTCGTAATTCTGGAGGTTCCAGTACTTGGGGTCGCGCGACGGGTAGTTGGGGTCACTCTGGTATCGTTCCACCCTGCCCAGCATGCGCAGGTAGGCCTCGGCACCGCTGAAGAATGAGTCAAGCCTAAGGTTCGGGTCCTGGGCCTGCCTGAACTTGATCTCGTCGGGCATGAGGCCGTAATGGGACATGCCCTCCTTGTTGATGTCGAACGTGCGCTTCCCTGTGACCTGACGCTTAAATCTCACCTTGGAAGGATCGACTGCGCTTTCATTGTAGAGGCCCGGATAAAGAACGCCGAAACCGTCTGGGTCATAGGCAACTACAGGTTGGGTTGCAGTCTTGTCCGCTTGCGGCAATGAGCAGGCACCGTTCACGTCGGTCGTCATGGGCTGTCCTAACCAGAGGTCGTCGGCAGGGTCGTCGTTCATATTGTACCAGGATGTCGGGACCTTGTATGGGTACTCTTCGTACACTTCTTTGCCGTCTTTTATGACTTTTCTGACATGATACCTGAAATACCCTTTTATAGACACATTCGGATCATTCCCGTTGTTAAGCTCATCGACAGCCCCTGGATTGTCCTTACTCCTGTTGCTGAGATTGATCATGCACCTGAGATAGTCGAGGAAGCAGAATTCATTGCCGTACATGGCCGGGCCAGCGTATGAAGGCGCCCGTCCGGCTAGATGTTCTGAGAAGAGCCCGCCCAGCTGCATTATCATTATCATGCGCGGTATGTCGAGCTGCTCGTGGGTACCCCCCTCCACGTCTGGGGGTTCGATGTCGGTGATGCCGCCGTGTGTGGCGACGATGCCGGGGTACTTGTTATCCCACAGTATCTTAAGGGCGCCGTTTACCGTCTTGTTGCTCATGTGGTCGACTTCGACGACGAAGCCTCTTTTAATAAGCTGCCTGATCAGCCAATCCCCGGTCATTGTGAGTCCCTGCCCGTTTGCATGGCCCTTGGGGGCGAATCCCATGTCCTTGAGATTGTTGGGATCGTATGGCGGTATTTCAGGGGCATACGGCAGGTCCACCTGTATACCACTCAGAAAATCGACCAGCTGCTGCTGCGCGGCCGTGTATTCGATACCGGTTTCCTTATATGTGACCCTCGGGTCGGGGCTGAGCTCGATATCGTAGAAATTCCCGCGCATGATCTTGTTGCCGAGGTCCCAGACCATGTTGACGTAAAGCCACGCACCGCCGTAACCGTTGTTGATGCCGTGAACCGGGAAGATCGTGCGGATGCCCATATCATAATACTTATCGAGGAGATACTCGATGGCGTTCAATTTCTTGTCCAGTTCTGTATCGTTTTTGCGGCCCTCATCGCAGGAATCATAACCTTCACAATAGTCTTTGCCTACGTTGCACAGCGAGTCTACCTCGATGGCCAGAAGAACGGCCATCTTGCCCTGGCTTATGGCCTGGCGCGCCTCGGTCGAACTCTTGCATATCCTGAACCAGCCCTTGCCAGGTCCACCGCACTGTGCGTCTATGTAGTCCTGCATGTCGTACATGTTCCTTGTCTGCCTGTCGACCACTGATATGTCGTCCTGCGGCAGTATCTCGACCTGCGGCTTTACCAGGGTGTTCTTGACTATTGCGAGGATCTGCGCGTTGACCATCTCCTGCACCATCAGGCGCTCGCCCGAGAGCCAGGCGCGCTCTATCCATTTGTAGTAGGCCTGCTGGTGGGTCTGCGATTTGGATGAAGGCCAGAACGAGAAGGTCGGCCAGCCGTCAGTGTTGTGCGGGCCAAAGGTGTTCGACTGAACCATTCCCAGGATGTCGGTGGTCCCGTTCTTTCCATGGAGCGGGCTGCAGTCCCTGAGCGCCTCCTGAATACCAAGCGGGTTGAAGGTCTCGCCCACAAAAGTTGTCTGGCCCGATGCAAGGAAGTGGTTCAGGTGCACATGGACGTCGGCGAATCCGGTGATATTATCACCCACAGCGGGCCTGGCCATTGCGTTTTCAAGTGGGACCGGATTCCCGTTCTTGTCAAGTATGTCGACATTGAGCTCTGCCTCAGGGTAGGATTTGCAGTTGGATGTCTCTTCAAGCCGGAACTGGCAGGACCCCGACATGCCGCTTAAAAGCGACAGCTGGCCGTCATCGGCGGAAACAGCAAGCCACTTGCCCCTGGACCTGCCCCCCCCAGCTGACTTAAGCGCAAACAGGTCTCCGCCGACAGAAACAAGCTCCCACATGGTATTCTCATCGAGCGTGCTTGTCCGTATCACGTTCTGGTTTGCATCTACACTCAGATATCTGGCCAGCCTGTCATAAAGCAGATAGGTGCCAAGGCCGGAGGGTTTCATGAAAAAGGCCGAGGCCTTGGACAGGTCCTGTGCGGTGGCATCATAAACCGGGCCGGCAGACATGATGAAGCTGTTGTTGGCAACAGATTTCAGGGCGTAACAGCCGTTGGCAAAATCATACGGTGTCATGACAGTAGTGTTTTCTGCGCCGGCTTCATCCCCGGATAAATCGGACTGGCTGCCCCCGCCGCTGCAGCCTGCAAGGATACATAGAACAGCAATCGCCAGACAAAGGTCCCTCATCTTCATAACAGCTCCTCGTTTACCTGTATTTTAAGGGCACATCATTACAACTTTGAATATGAAATTTTAAGCCATCTTGCCCGGCATGTCAATGCCCATAAAAAACCGTTTTATCCGGGATTAATTTGCAGTGTTTACAAATTTCCTGTTTGAAGACGGCCTTAAAGGTTGTATGGATTGACTTGAAGCGCAAATTTGTTCAACTCTGATGCAGCCCCAGTTTTAGTGAAATTATCGATCCCGGAGGTTATTGAAAGTATGCAGAAAACTACTGAGCGCATTCCCGTATGGAAGATGGTTATGTATTCGCTTGGCCAGTTCGGATGGTCGCTTCTCTCTGCAGTTGCAACACTGCTCACATATTTTTATATTCCCCCTGAAACAGGTGAAGCGGCATTCCCACTGCTTGTGACACGCGAGGCGGTTTTCGGCATGACGGTTGTAGGCGTAAGCGGCTTTCTGGCCCAGGCTGTCGGACTCTTTTTCGATCCTCTGATGGGAGCCCTGTCGGACAGGAGCAAATCGAAAATGGGACGCAGAAGATACTTTCTTTTCATAAGCTCGCTGCCGCTGGCAATAATCTGCTACCTCATATTCAGCCCGCCTTCGTCCTCACCCGGCAGGCTCAATGTGGCATGGGTGGTTTCCGCTGTTGTTCTTTTCAACTTGTTCATGTCCGTCTACAGGATGCCCTATGGCGCCCTCATCCCCGAACTTGGACATACATCGAAAGACAGGATGCTGCTCTGCACGGTTACATCCGTCACATGGGCCCTGGGTTTTCTGGTCGGCGGTTCGCTTATCTATAATGTGAAGGATATTTTCCAGACTTCATTCGCCATGTCTCCGGTCAGCGCATTCAGGTCAGTCGTGGCGATATACAGCGTGATCGGATTCGTACTGCTCTGCATTCCAGTTATATTCGTCGACGAAAAGCGCTACTGCACGGGTTATGTCTCGCCCGAAACGCCAATTCAATCCATTAAGAAGACATTCCACAACAGAGACTTCGTGATCTTTACTGCAAGCAATACCGTCTATTCGATGGCGGATGCCGTCCTTACACTGGGCATAGTATATTTCATGACCGTTCTCATAGGCCTTAAGGAGACCTGGGTGGGAATATTCGGAGCAAGCATGTTCGCACTCAGTTTTGTCTGGTACTTCTTTGTAAACCTGGCTGCAACGAAGGTCAGCAAGAAAAAGATGGTAATCTTCGCATTCTTCATCCAGGCTCTCGTATATGTAATGATATATATGTCCAGACAGGTCCCGGTTCCCCTGATGGTATGGGTATGGACAATAATAGTGCTTCAGAGCATAGTCGCGGCGACGACAGGCATAGTGCCTGGCGCAATCAATGCCGACATAATCCGGGCGGATTCCATAAGAACCGGCGTTCAGCGCGAAGCCTCTTTCATGGGCGCCTCCAGTCTCTTCATGAAGATACCGCTCGCCCTTCCGCCGCTTGTATTTCCGTCTCTGCTGCTTCTCGGAAGAAGCCCTGAGCATAATACCGGCGTAAGGCTTGCGGCCCTTATTGCGTTCGGTCTTATGGCCGCGGCAATGATCATACTTTTCTTCTATAATGAAAAGCGCACGCTTGAAACACTGGCCGAGGAAAATTCCCCGGACAGGGTCAGTACAGACGAGACACTGTAAGGGCATAACGGAGGTGAATATGTCGGAAGACAGACTTTGGTGGAAACACGGTGTTATGTACCAGATATATCCGAGGAGCTTTTACGATGCCGATGACGACGGCACAGGCGACATCCCCGGCATAACAGCAAAGCTTGACTATCTTCAGGACCTGGGGATCGAAGGCATATGGCTTTCGCCAATCAATGTCTCTCCCATGTTCGACTTCGGTTATGACATCAGCAATTACAACGACATCGACCCGGTCTTCGGCAAACTGGCCGATTTTGAGAACCTGATAAAGGAAGCTCACAACCGCGGCATAAGGATCATCACGGACCTCGTCATGAACCACACATCCCATCTCCATCCCTGGTTCGTCGAATCCGCCTCTTCAAAATACAACCCGAAACGCGACTGGTATATCTGGAAGGACCCTGTCAAGGGCCGCCCGCCTAACAACTGGATGGCTGCATTCGGAGGCCGCGCATGGGATTTTGACGAGAAAACCGGGCAGTATTACCTGCACCTGTTTCTGACGGAACAGCCCGATGTGAACTGGCGCAACCCCGAGCTCAAAAAGGCCATGTTCGACATGATAAGATTCTGGCTGGACAAGGGTGTTGACGGGTTCAGGCTGGATGTCTGCAATTTTTTCATCAAGGACGCACAGTTCAGGAGCAATCCTTTCGGAATAGGCCCCAATGCACCGCGTCCTTATGACCTTCAGAACCATATATATGACAGGGACCAGCCTGAAACGCACGGCATACTGAAGGAATTCCGCTCCATACTTGACGGTTACGGCGAGCGCATGTCAGTAGGCGAGATCGCAGTTGAAAACCCTGGCGGCAATCCTGAAATCGCTTCCGGATATTATGGAAGCGGCAATGACGAACTTCACCTGGTCTTTGATTTTTCCCATATGAACGCCAAGTGGGGCGCCGATGTCTTCTATAAGCATATAAGTGAATGGCTCTCTCACATACCTGCCGGAGGATGGCCGTGCCATGTATTCAACAACCATGACCAGTTCAGGAGCTTCAGCCGATATGCGAAGGGAGCCGAAAGCATACCCAGGGCAAAGCTCATCGCGATCATGCTGCTAACGCTTAAAGGCACGCCCTTCATATATTACGGCGAAGAGCTCGGAATGAAAAACGGCACAATTCCAAAAAAGATGCTTCATGACCCCATCGGCATCAAATACTGGCCGTTCCATCCCGGCCGTGACCCCGAGCGCACACCGATGCAGTGGTCTGATATACCCAATGCCGGTTTTTCATCAGCCTCACCCTGGCTGCCGGTAAATGATGATTATGATATTGTGAATGTCTCCTCAGAACTTGCAGATAGAAATTCAGTCCTAAATTTCTACAAGGATATGATAGCGCTCCGGAAGAAACATCCTGCCCTTGAGCGCGGAGAGTGGATCCCCGTAATTGAAGCTAAAAATGACATCCTTGCCTACAAGCGTGTTTACGAAAACGAAGAAATGCTTATCGTGCTCAATTTCTCCAATGCAGCCAGAAAGGCTGACCTGGGCTCGCATAAATTACAGGCCATGCTTTCCACGCACAGGTTTAGTGACAGCATTATAACTGACCGGGTTGTCAATATAATGCCTTATGAGGCAAGCGTGTTCTGCGCTTAAAACGTGAAAAGGGTGGGATACCATGAAAAAAATCACAAAGTGGATTTCGTCGACACTGGCTGTGATGATCATTATTATCGCCTGCGCCTCCACTTTCTTCATTGTCAAGATCGCTCCGATCGGAAGCGCATACAAGGCAAAGCGCATCTGCTCCTGCGTCTTTCTGGCCGGGCGCAATCCTGATCAGGTTGTCAAAGAGGATGTGGCGGGGCTTGGCTATATCGGCTTTGACATTGATAAGCAAGCAAAGAGCGTGACCGGCAATTTCCTGGGTCTGGCAAAACGCACGGCGTTATACCGCGAGGGCTTAGGCTGCACGCTTGTCCTGGGCAAGTCCGCGGATGACCTCAAAAAGCAGGCCTCAGGGTATAAGCCAGCACCTGCTCAAGACCGCTCTAATATCCCCTGGCCCGACGGCGACCTGATTCCGGATACGCCTCTTCCGGCAAATATAGACAAACCCCTGCTTGACAAAACACTTGAATGGGCATTTTCTCCGGGCAGCCGCAAATCGCCTATGATGGCAAGGGCCGTTGTAGTTGTCTACGACGGCAGAATCATAGCAGAACGCTACGCCGAAGGCTTCGACAGGTATACACCCCAGCTGGGATGGTCGATGTCCAAAAGCGCGACAAACGCCCTTACCGGCATACTCGTCAAGGAAGGGAAGCTGTCCTTGAAGGGACCGGCCCCGGTTGCAGAATGGCAGATACCTGGCGACCCCCGTTCCGCAATAACCCTGGATGAACTGATGCGTATGAGCAGCGGGCTGAAATTTGGAGAAGACTATGTGTGGCCTTTATCCGACGCCATACAGATGCTCTTCAACAGCGCCTGTGCCGGGTGTTTTGCATCATCGAAGCCACTTGAAACCTCTCCCGATACAAAATGGTATTATTCGAGCGGCACGACTAACATCATTTCACGCTTAATCAGGCAGGCCTCCGGCGGGACGGATTCTGAGTTCTTCGCATTCCCCAGAAAAGCCCTCTTCGACAAGCTGGGCATGCAGTCGGCCGTCATTGAACCGGACCCTGACGGCGTTTTTGTCGGATCGTCATTCATGTACGCCACACCCAGGGACTGGGCCCGTCTCGGGCTGCTCTATCTGAACGATGGCGTATTAAAAGGCGAACGCATACTGCCTGAAGGATGGGTCAAATATTCGACAACCCCCACGCCCATGTCGCCGAAAGGGGAATACGGTGCGCAGATATGGCTTAATGCAGGCCCGCGAAACAACCCGGGCGAAAGGGTAATGCCAGATGTTCCCCCGGACATGTTTTCTTTCGAAGGCTTCGAGGGCCAGCAGGTTGCCGTCATCCCCTCGCACAGGCTTGTCGTTGTCCGCATGGGAATAACATGGGATCCGGATTCCTGGGATTACAGCCAGATGGACTTCTTCCTCTCCGGGATCGTAAGGGCCGTATCCGGCACAGCCTAGCAGAAAGGGTAAGAGGATGGGAAACAAGGTCTGCAGCAGACAATCGCAAAAAATATTTACCGCCGAACATTTCAAACAGGCCGAAAAGCTTATTATTGCAGGCATTATAGCCAGACTCAGCGAACGCTATAAAACGGAATTTGAAAATGATTCCACAAGATTTGCAGCGGCGGTAACCGGATATATATTCAACTTTCCAGTGCAGGACGAGGCCTTTTCTTTAAAGAACAGGGAGGTTCTTGATTCGCTTGTTGAGGCACTCTCAAAGGACAAAGATATCTGCGGCATGCTAACGCAAACATTCATAATGCGCATCGTCCATGCATCGCGCGTGAGCGGCTGCAAAACAGAAGAGCTCTATGGAGAAATCGACAGGCTTAGAGATCTCGGGCTGTATCTCGAAGACGGACCGCCGCCTACCCCTTCGTCATTTATTCAAAAAGCCGAGGCGTTCTTCCTGGCCTCGTCGCCAAGATCACAATGAAGAGACTTTCCTCAGGTACAAATAGATGACCAGCGCTGACAGGACAAACAAGGCAGCGCTTATGTAAAAAACCATATCAAGGCTGATCGTATCCATTACTATGCCGGCCTGCACAGGTCCTATTATCATGCCCATACCGAAGAAAAGGTTAAAAAGGCCCATGGAGAAGCCTATTCCTATGTTCTTTGTACCTCTTACGAGTATTGCGTTGCCGGCAGGATTGGAGATTGCGGAACCCACTCCGCCTATCACGCTAAGGATGAAAAAACCCCAGAATCCTGCGCAGGCCGGTACGAATGCAAGGTCGACTGCGATAAGGAAGATCCCCGACATCAGGAGCCAAAGCTTGTTGTACTTGTTGGCCAGAAATCCGCACGGCGTCTGGAGCACGCCTGCCGTTATCATGATGACTGATGACAGGAAACCTATCTGGCTTGCACTGAGCCCCTGTCTTTGAGTAATGACCGGCAGGAATGCGAACAGCCCGCTCTGTCCTATCGAAACTATCAATGCATAAACGAGAAGCCCTTTGAGAATATCTGATGACAGGGCATCTTTAAGGGGTGTTTCGCTTTTATTGATTTTCTCTCTATGCCTTTCATCCCTGTTTTTTGTATCTTTAGGCACAAGGATTATTACAAGCAGAAGGCTCAAGGCCAGGAATGCCGCCATGGCGATAAAAGGCGCCTTCATATTTATCCTGTCCATTAGAAAACCGCCCATGATCGGTCCTATCCCGAATCCCATCATCATGAACGTGTTGAAGATAGCCATATAAGAGCCTTCTTTGTCCTTCGGTGCGATAGATCCCACATATGCATAGGAGACCGATTCAACCAGCGCCGTCAGCACACCTTCAATCAAACGTATGGCAATGAGGTGCGAGGCGTTCTTTGCGAATATATAGGCCAGGGCTATCGGTATGTTGAATATAAGCCCGATTACTATAAACTGCTTATAGCCGTATTTGTCCGCAAGCCTCCCTACTACAGGGTTGGAAATGGCCATAGTGAACGCCAGACTGGCAATGACCACCCCGACCATCGTGCCGGACGCCCCGAGGTTCATGGCATAAAGTGGTATAATCGGCATAAGGATACCCACGCCCAGCATTACGGCGCAGGTCGAAATACAAAGCGCGGCAAAAATACCGACTGTACGACTTTTGTTTTTCATAATTTTCCTACATTAAATTCCAACAGGAATATTGTCTATTAAATATTACCTGTTTTTTCATTTTATTCCTGTCAAGCCTGCCTGATGTTTTTTATACGGGGGTTCAGATGCATTCTCCATTAAAAATTAACAGGTCAATCCACATCCCATGCATTTTAATCTCAAAGCCCTAAGGAGTCCGGAGATACTCGGCCCCCGGTTGTTTTACTTCAGGAAAGCTCAGCCAGTACGAGGCTTGTAATGCCGGAGGCACCACCTTACATCGATTACGGATTTCTGATGGAAATGCATTTATCGCTCACCCGAGAGTCTGATACGATATTACCAATTGACAACAACGCTAAAGCATCTGTAATCTTTTTGCATGAATAACAAACTTCCGCTTCATAAAACAAAGATCGTTTGTACCATAGGCCCATCATCGAGAAATAAAGCAGTCCTTAAAAAAATGATACTTGCAGGCATGAACGTGGCAAGGCTCAATTTCAGTCACGGGGAACAAGGCGAGCACAGGCGTGATATAAATACGATCAGGGAAGTTTTCATCCTCACTGGGAAGACCCGTTGCAATTCTTGCAGATCTGCCGGGCCCTAAAATCAGGCTGGGCATACTTAAAGACGGCGCCATCATTCTGAGAAAAGGCGAGATCACCACACTTACCACTAATGATGTGCCGGGCACGCATGATCTCATCCCCGTCCAATTCAAAGAACTCCCCCAAAGCGTTTCGAAGGGCGGCATGATCTATCTTAACGACGGGTTCGTCCAGCTGAAGGTCATTGATGTCAACGAAACTGATGTTAAATGCAGGGTGTTCATCGGCGGGCAGCTCCTGTCTCACAAAGGGCTTAATCTGCCCGGGGCGCATATCAGCGTCGATGCCGTAACCGGGCACGATCTTGAGCTTCTTAAATTCGGGATCGAAGTAGGCGTGGACGCGGTAGGCGTCTCATTCGTCCAGTCCGCCTCGGATATCAGGAAAATAAAGGAGGCTGCTAAATCACTGGGCAAAGATATCCATGTAGTTGCCAAAATAGAACGCATAGAGGCTTTTAAGAACATTGACGGCATCCTTGATATCGCTGACGGTATAATGGTGGCACGCGGAGACCTCGGTGTAGAAACGCCAATAGAGAATGTCCCTATTCTGCAGAAGGAATTGATCTTCAAGGCCAACCTTGCAGGCAAGCCCGTAATAACGGCCACACAGATGCTCGAGTCCATGGTCGACAACATCAGGCCTACAAGGGCTGAGGTCACAGACGTGGCGAATGCAATCCTTGACGGTACAGATGCAGTAATGCTTTCCGAAGAAGCGGCCATCGGAAAATTCCCTGCAGAGACCGTGGCCATGATGGCAAAGATCGCTGCTTCCACGGAAAAAAGGCGCTTCTCCCATGCAGGCGGGCCCGTGATAAGCCAGGCGGTAAAAAGCCTTTTGTTCTGCAAAAACGTTTCATCGGAGGATGTATTATCGCTTGATGCCCTTGAGGCTATCAACACTCTTAAAATCAAATATGTACTTGCCCCGACCCGCACCGGAGGAACGCCCAGAAGAATCTCCAGATATAAGCCGGACACATGGATAATCCCCATCTGCTCCAGAAATGATGTACGGAATTTCCTGCTACTGTCATATGGCACCCTGCCCGTATTATATTCCGAGACGGTTTCAGATGATGCCATCATCGACGGGCTTAAAAAAGCAGGGAGGATTAGACCGGGAGACAGGATACTCATAACCAGGCGGCTTCCCGATGAAAAAGTGGGGAAAGTGAACTCACTGAAGATAGTAACCCTGGCGTAACTTGACCCGGAAAGATGCCATATATGATGATATAAAAAAGTTGCACCAACAGGGCTTCAGAACAAAGCAGGCTTCAGAAGCGGCGATGGTCTGCCAAGTTATGACGCCCCGGTATAAAAAACCCGGAGGAAACGTTATGAAAAAAACACTTTGTCCCGTTTTGGCTGTCTCCTTAATCGCATTATGCATGCTGCCGGGCATCGCTTCTGCAGATGTCATGCTCAAGCAGAAGCACCACACCGACAGTTACCAGATAATGGGCAACAAGATGCCTGCTAAAGACTCCATTGAAACCATATGGATGACAAAAGACGGATTCAGCAGCGAAGGCGATGATCACTGCATGATATTCAGGGTTGATAAAAAACATGGCATATATCATCGAGAAAAAAGACAAGACCTATATGGAGCAGTCGCTGAATGTCGGCAAGGTCATTAAAGAATCGCTCAATGACAAGAATATGTCTACCGAAGAAAAAAAGGCCATGAACACAATGATGCAGAATATGATGCAGTTCAAGCTGAGCATAAAAGAGATGAATGAATCCAGAAAAAATAAATGATTGGAACTGCAAAAAATATGAGATGAAGCTCGACACGGTCATGGGCCCGTCACTCACAACCATATGGGCGACACAGGACATCAAGATTGACCAGAGCCTGTTTTCAAAATACAAGGCCCTCAGCATGTCCATGACCAACCAGGCAGGCTTGAAGGAATCCTTTGAAAAGGCTCAAAAGGAATATTCGAAAATAAAAGGCATCTCCGTTCTTTCTTCCACTTTTACAAACATCAATGGGCACATCCATCAAGTCAACGGTTGAACTTCTTGAATACAAAGAAGGCAAAGCCCCTGCCGGGATCCTTGATATACCGGCCGGATACAGGAAGATAAGCGCTCCGGTCATGAAAAAATAAATCTTCAGGATTTCTTTCCTAAGGATAATTCTGAAAAGAGGCCCTGAGTCGATATGCCGTTTGTAAGAGACCAGCAGGATAAAGGGCCTTGTTTTCATACCTGAGAATTCATCGCACACCCCCAGAAAGCATCCCTGCCCCGACTGCAACCTGTGTCAGATGTGTCCTGAAATAAAATGCGGATTATGCATGAAGAATAATTTGAACATATGCATCAAGTTTCATCAGGAAAACGGTTGCGGCGGGAAAAAGGAATGATTGCCATTTTTAGGGACAAATGCTACCTCTTTTAAAAGTTACAGCCCCAATTAATAACGGAGTAAGCGATGGAATATTTAATTATAATATTGATATTCGCGGCGGTAGTCGGAGTTATCTGGTTCATATCCGCTAAAGGCGGTTTCAAGACCGGTTCAGCAAGCCTCGAGAAACAGCTCCGTGCTGCTGAACACGGTGACGTCTTTGCCCAGTATGAACTCGCAAAAAGATATAATGAAGGGATCGGGATGGATAAAAAATATCCGCGAGGCCTTCAACTGGTATCTTAAAGCCGCAGGACACGGACATGTTGAGGCGCAGTTCATAGTAGCATCCATATATGATGAAGGCGGCACGGGTATTGAACCTAATAATGAAGAGGCCTATAAATGGTACTTGAAAGCGGCTTCTCAAGGGCATCCGAAAGCACAAGTCGAAAATCTCGTCCGGCAGGTGGAACAGTGCCATCCAGAAAATGCAGATTGACGGAGACAGTATAACTTTTACGGAATCACATTCCGAGAACGTACCCGGCAAATCCCCGTTCACTAAGGAAAAGCTCGAAAAACTCAAGGCTCAGGCTGAAGCAGGTGATGTGGATGCTCAATACGACCTCGGAATAAGATATTACAGCGGTGACGGTCTAGAACAGGATTATGGAAAGGCGATCAAATGGTTCCTGATGGCGGCAGAACAGGATGATGCCCAGGCACAGTTCAATCTCGGCATAATGTACGGACGTGGTGAAGGCATAGGTAAAGACGTCAATACGTCGATGCAGTGGCTGAAAAAGGCCGCGGATCAGGGGCATGCCGAAGCGGTTATGATGTTTTTCAAAAGTAAGCGGCAAGAGATAGCTGCAGGCAGTTCATAACGGAGGCGGATTTGGATTTTAAACCGGACATGAAACACAAGGTTGTCAGAAAGGCCGTCCGGGAATTTGCCGAAACCGAGCTTGCTCCCATCGCGCATGATATCGACCGGGAAGCGCGTTTCCCATGGGAAGTCATAGAGAAAATGAGGCTGCTGAACTATTTCGGTCTGCAGGCCCCGAGGGGAGTACGGCGGGGCGGACCTTGACGGGTATAAGCTATTCAATTGCCATAGAAGAACTGTCCAGGGTAAGTGCGGCGATAGGCCTTTGCATAACGGTGCACAACAGTGTCGGCATGTTCCCGATTGCAAAGTTCGGTTCCCGCGAACTCAAGGAGAAATATCTCCCGAAACTTGCCAGCGGCGACATAATCGGAGCCTTCTGCATAACCGAGGCAAATGCCGGTTCCGACGCAGGCGGCGTCGAAACGACAGCGGTCAGGGAAGGCGGCTTCTACATCATAAACGGCACCAAGATATTCGTCACAAACGGGGCCATTTGCGGAGCCCCGCTTATATTTGCCGTAACCAATCCTGAAAACCCGAAAAAGGCGGCCAGCGTATTTGTGGTGGACAAGGACGCTCCGGGCTTTTCTGTCGGTGAATGCGAGGACCTCTGCGGCATGCGCGCCAATCCTGTCTCATCACTTTTCCTTGAGGATTGCAGGGTTCCTGAGGAAAACATCATAGGAAAACCGGGCGACGGTCTGAAGATAGGCCTAATTGCGCTTGATACCGGACGCATAGGCATTGCTGCGCAGGCGCTCGGGATTGCCCAGGCTGCCTTTGAAGCCTCGGTAAGGTACTCAAAGGAACGCCAGCAGTTCAAAAAACCCATTTCCTCCTTCCAGACTATTCAGAACATGATAGCAGACATGGCCCTTGAAGTTGATGCGGGGAAGACTCCTTCTTTACCGGGCAAGCGCAATGAAGGATTCAGGGGCCCCTTTCTCATCAGAAGCGGCTATGGCAAAACTCGCATGCAGCGAAACGGCCTCCAGGGTCACATCCAGGGCGGTTCAGATTCACGGCGGTTACGGCTACAGCAAGGAATATGATGTCGAGAGGTATATTTCCGTGACGCAAAGATTACAGAGATTTACGAAGGCACCAGCGAGATACAGAGAATTGTAATTTCTCGATCGATACTTTCAAGGCCTCAATAAAAAGCATGTACAGTGCCTGGCAAAAGACAAGGCATATGATTTTTTCAGGAGAAGCAGGTGAAACTGGTCGTATGCATTAAACAGGTCCCGATGGTGACTGAACTCCCCTGGGATACAGAAACGGGAAATCTGAGGCGCGACCTTTCGGAAGGTGTCATGAACCAGGCCTGCAAACACGCCCTTGAAGCCGCATTGAAATTAAAAGAATCCTACGGCGGGCACATAACGGCCGTTACCATGGGACCGCCCCAGGCAAAGGAGGTCCTCTTTGAAGCAGCAGCCATGGGTGCGGATGCAGGCGTACTCATAAGCGACAGCATAATCGCCGGATGCGACACGCTGGCCACGTCCTACACGCTGGCCTGTGCGATAACAAAGGTTTGCCCTGATTTCGACCTTGTTCTGTGCGGCTGCTACACCAGCGACAGCGAGACCGGACAGGTCGGCCCGCAGCTTGCCGAAGACCTTAACCTGCCAGAGGTCGCATGGGTTGAATATATGGAAATAAACGGACGCACGCTCTCTGTAACGAGAGAAGCGGACGGCTTTCTTGAAAACCTCGAATTCGATCTGCCCGGGCTTGTGACCGTTTTCGACAAGACGCTATCTTCCCAGGTATATTTCATTCTCCGCATATAAATACCTCTTTTGATGATGCGCAGATTATCATGCTGGATGCAAAAGCTATTAATGCCGACCCGCTTAAAATCGGTCCGTCAGGTTCTCCCACCAGAATACTTGGCATAAGTTCGACGAAGGCGGGCAAAAAAAATATCGTCCTTAAGGGCCCGGCCAAAAAAGTGGCCCTTGAGCTGTTTGAAAGATTCGGGGAGCGCATTGCGGAGAGCCATAGGCAAGGATATGGTAAAAGGGTCCGGAAAATGACAAAACCCGAACGTTCGATTCTCATATATGGCGATTACAGAAATTACTTTAAAAGCAGGGTAACTCTACAGCTTATATCAAGGGCCAGGGAGCTCGCCGAAAAGATTAACGCCTGCGTCTCTACCTGCGCGTTC
>CAXXDQ010000006.1:0-166814 GCA_963664325.2 Desulfomonilia bacterium | reverse complement strand
TTTGATATTCTTAAAGTTCTTGACATTCTTATCTATCGGAAACGTCTTGGTCGCGCCATCAGCTGTATTAACCGTAATCAGGCCTTTATCAAGGTCAATTGCCGTAACCCTTGCTACCAGTTCAAACGTGTTTGTCATGACCATGCCGGGCTTATCCCCTTTCGGTGCGACGCTTATGGATTTGCTCACTGTAGCATCAGGCTGTTCGTTCGACTTCCTGACATATACCGCCACTGACTCGAGTACGGATGAGTTGACGACATCACCGACCTTTATCTGGTTAAAATTCTTCACATCATCACCAAGCACATAGCTCTGCATGCTTCCGTCTTCCTTTTTAAGCGTAACAATACGTTTTTCACTGTCAATTTTCGTCACAGTTGCCGTATGCGTTATCTGTTCAACTACCATGGCTCCGGGTTTGGATGTGGTTGCGCACCCCGATAAAATAAATACTGTAAGTATGACCAGAGCAAAAATAATCCTTGGAATCAGCCTGAATTCTTTCATTTTAAACTCCTCCTGAGATTTTTTATATTAATGATATTACTACAACAGCCAGACCCTTGAAATCAATAAATTGCGACCCTAATTAATTTCCAGAAAAAAACAATGGAGGTGTAAGAGATGTTCACAATACTAAACCCTTTAAGAGAAGTTCAGGCCTTTGATCAGGATCTGGGCAGGATTTTGAATAGGGGCAGACAGGCTTATCCCTCGGTAAACATTTACGCAACAGAAGAAGATGCGGTAGTCACCTCGGAGATACCGGGGATAGATGCAAGGGAAATCGACCTGTCCGTCGCCGGAGACACCCTGACCCTGAAGGCGGAAAGGAAACCGGTCAATCTCAAGGAAGGGGAAGCATGGCACAGGAACGAACGCGGGTACGGGAGTTTTATAAGGACGGTCAAGCTTCCCTACAATGTAGAAAGCGGACGAATAGAGGCCGTGTATGAGAAGGGCATACTCAAGCTGACCATACCGAGGGCCGAATCGGATAAGCCCAGAAAGATAAGCGTAAGGACAACAGAATAAACGGAGGTGAATAAACATGGCTGAAGAGGCAAGAACAAAAACAGAGACAAAATCGGCAGGTGCGGAAAGAACAAGGGATTCGCGCACATACATCCCGAGGGTTGATATTTACGAGACAAACGAAAGCCTGTACCTCCTGGCGGATATGCCAGGCACCAGCGAATCAAGGGTAAATATCACGCTGGACAAGGATATCCTCACAATCGAGGGCGGCATTGACGAAAGCATTTACAGCCAGAGGAAGGCCACATATGCCGAATACGGCACAGGAGATTATTACAGGCAGTTCACCCTTAGCGACGAGATCAACAGGGAAAAGATCGAGGCCAGCATGAAGGATGGCGTCCTGAAGGTCGTCCTCCCAAAGGCCGAGCCGGCCAAGACGAGAAGAATCGCCATACAGGCGGGTTGACAAAATACAAGAGAAAGGAGGCAGAAAACCATGAGATACCTATCGCCGTTTAGATTCGGAAGAACGAACAGTGTAACAAAGGCGGGAGAACACCCGGCAGCGTCTTTCCAGAGGGCCTTGAACAACCTCTTTGACGATTTCTTCAGCGGTTCAGAGGTCTCGCCCTTTGAAGAAAAACTCGGTTCCTTTAACCCCAGAGTCGACATGACCGAAGACGAGAAGGAAATCAAGGTTACTGCGGAGCTTCCCGGTCTGGAGGAAAAGGATATCGAAGTCAATTTTTCAAAAGATATCCTGACTATCAAGGGCGAAAAATCACAGGAGAAAGAAGAGAAGGGAAAGGAGACCTATTACTCAGAGAGGACCTTCGGCAGCTTTACCAGGGTGATACAGATACCCTCGGAAGTCGATCACGATAAAATCGATGCGACATTCAAGAAAGGCGTTTTGAACATAGCCCTGCCAAAAGTTGCGAAACCCGTTGAGCAGAAGAAAAAGATACAGATTAAAGCGGCATGACAATAAATATGGGGTCAGGGGATTTCCCCTGCCCCGCCGTTAAGGCCTGCCGGATAAAAATGATTAAAGATACCGGCGGCGTTGAGGAAAAAGATCCTTCTTAAAAAAACATCCTCTATTGATACAGCCGGTATTTATAACACGCAGGTCTTAACAAAACAGATGCTTCCGCTGCCGTCGCTTGATGATGGATTGTCGGCCCCGGTTGCGCCTTCCCCTCCTGCAGGACCATCGGGATCAACGGGTACAGGCCCGGGATTGCCGCCGTCCGGCGAGAGCATTATATAGACCGCGCCCTCAAGCCTGCCGTCCGGGCCGGTTGCCCTGGGTGCCGAGATGGCCGCATCCAGCGCGTCATCGGCATTGAGATCAAGGAAGCCGAAACATGAGCCGAACTGCGACTTTCCGCCGCCTTCAGCAATTGTCATATCCGGCTTGGCCATTGATGAGAGGATTGTTCCGGCAGGCATGGTTTTCCCGCCTTTAAAGTAATACACGGCCCCTGATTCGAGTTTATAATCGATTGCCCTCATGGTCTCGCTGATCCACAAATCGTCAATCCCGTCGGCATTGAAGTCGGCAAAGGCGACCCTGGCGCCATATCTTGAAAAGGGTCTTGAGCCGTTTATGACTGCAACGGGTTCAACATCAGCTACTTTAAGGTCATCATCAAGTGAAGATACCCGGACCAGCAGCACGGATCCAGTCTGATCGAGCAGTAAAAACCGGCTGAACAGCATCAGGTCTTTTGCCGGTGAAGATACCGCAAGGACCGTCTCTCCCGTTCCATACGGGTCGCCTGCCGCAAATGAAGACCCGAGGCCTTCGAACTCGTCTTCACCGCTCAGCGTGAATTTCGGTATCATGCCGGCCTGACCGGTTCGCAGTCCTGTCAGACTATAACCGTAAATCCTTCCGACATCCTGCTTGTCGGAATTGTATGCAGGCGCGCCGACAATGAGCATACCGTCCGGATTTTTGAGGACCTCCACATGATAACCGAACCATGAATATTCCTGTTCGCCGTTTAATACGCGCCATGCATCATCAAGGCTCAATATGCTATTGTCTATCCTGTTTTTCGACGAGTTGAATATCGCAACACTCCCGCACTGTTCGCTAAGGATTTTACCGTCTCCAGCATAAGTTATCACCCCCCTGAAAGGTGCACCTATGACAAGGTCCGGGTTCCCGTCACCGTTCAGGTCGCCTGTCGCAAGGCTGAACCCGAGATTGGCGGTCTCTGCCGAATCATTAATAATAATGGACGGTTCTTTAGCGATACCTGCATTTGAACCCGAAAAGACATAGACCTTCCCGGTATAAAGGCTCTCACGGGCTCCTTCCAGAGGGGCTGAAACAACGAGGTCATCGTATCCGTCAAGATTGAAGTCCAGGACTGTAACAGCCCAGCCGAACCTGCCGCCGTCCACCTTACCCGTTAAAACAACGTCCGCACTGTTTAAATCCATCCCGGAGGCAAAATCTGTTTTTGCATCCTTTCTGCCGTAGACCACATACACTGCCCCAAGGTCGGGGTGTCCGGGCGTTTCATAACCGGGTGCGCCGATTACAAGGTCATCAATCCCGTCATTATTAAAATCGCCTTTGCTCAGGCTTTTCCCGGCATATGAATATGCCTTTGCGCCTGTTGCCATAAAATCTGCCTGTTCCGGTTTTGTGGAAATTCCCGTTGCAGCGGTTTTTTCTGCGCCCTTTTCAAGGCTCAACATAACACCGCCCGCAACATCCGTTTCATTTACATTGATCCCCTTTGTGTCAAGACTGCTGCCGGCCATTGAAACAAGGCTGTTCCCATCAGCAGAATTCTGCAGCCCAAATGTCAAAGGTTCAGGCGCCACGCCGTTTTCCATCCACTCTATCGCCTCATCCCACCCCCATAGAGTCTTCACGGACATGTCGTCAAGGCCGCCCGTAAAGAAGTCCTGCAGCTCATCTACAAGGAAAACTGATTTTCCTGCCGGTATGGAAAATAAAAGATAACCGGCGTTTGTCTCGGCCTGGGTGGCTATAAACATAAGCCTGTTCGCATTAGCTATAAATTGTGAGGTTATCTCTGGATATTTATCATGGTAAATCTCTGCCATGTCATCGGCAGGAACCCAAATCCTATCCTGAATCCAGGACATGTCGAATTCGTGTGCGCATGCTATGTCCCCGCCGAAATCAGCTATCTGATGGGCATTGTCAAAACTTTGGTAAAAATTCTGCTGCCCCATATTTTCAACAAAACCGTTAGCTCGATCATGCCATGCAACATCGGCCTTATGGTGGCACATGAGGCCTAATACGAAAGCGGCGTAGCGGCCTGCTTTTTCCGCCTTTTTTGAGTCAGGGGAATTTATATCCTGCCTGTACCTGCTGTGATAGAGGTTAGCAGCGGCCTTTATGAAAGGGTACCAGTGGGCGTCTTCCGACGCATCCTGATATCCCGTCCAGTAACCCCAGTCAGGGAATCTGCACCCGGCCTGGATTGCGTCCCTGTACTTCTGGACAAACCCGTTATATTCGGGATATGCGGTTGAATAAAACGTGGCGGCAGCCCGCTCGCTTACATCGCTGTGGGTGGCCATTCCGGCTGCAGACAGGCTTTTTATGGACAATAAAACAAGGGCAATAACAACCAAGATGCCGAAATAAGATTTCCTCATATATACCCCCGCGGATAAAAGTCAGCGTACAGCAACAAGTGGATTGCTGACAGACAAACGGCTCTGACAGCTGTTCACCGATATAATACAGTATTCTATTTTGTTTCCTGTTCCAGGTCAAGCCCCGGGTTAATTTTTGAAGATAACCTTAATTCCCGCTGAAAAAATATATCAAGGTTTTTGCAAGTTCCTCTGAGGCGCTGGTGTTTAATTGGACCGAATTGATCAGTCTGTTCTGATTTCGCCTGTTATCAAATCTCAAATCCTGCCGATTTAGGTAGACATGCGCGCGAAAATAGTTATTTTTTTATCCCCTTTTCTTTTTGCAGTTACCCTGCAGGCCCATGCCGTGACGGTAAAGCAGGCCTTGTCGGACATTTCCGGCATATACAACGCAGAAATCTATATTGAAAAGGGCATTGAAAATGAAGAGGCTGTCGATGTCCCTGATACCACCACCGGTTTGGAACCGAGGGACATGCTGCAAAAGCACGTCAAGGGCTACAGTTATGCGATTTATTATGAAGGCGATAATGTAGTAAAGATAATGGTATTCAAGAGCGGGGTCCGTGAATATGTAAAGATTCCGACAATAAAGAAGGCGCGCGACAGCCTGCCGTCATCTGAAAATCAGACTATCGTCAAATCATCTTCAGGAAACCACAAAACATCAAATGGCATGGCAAAAACAAATTATCAGACAATCCCACCAAAAGACTGGATGCAGTCCTATTATAATAAAGACTGCAAACTGAATGCTTCAGGAATGCCATATAAAGAGACGGCCATGGGATTCAGGGTTCCCGGTTACAGGCCAGACCCGTCTAAAGCAGTATATGCAATGGCACCTCCTCAAGGCTTCTATTCATCAATAAATCAGTCCACGCCAGTCATGACAAAAGAAACAGCGGAAAAAAAGGCCATGGCCAATTCAGCCATGCTCTATCAGCTTCAGCAGCAGGCCATAGTATCGAGGCAAAAATTTATGCAGGGAGGAGTTCGATGAAGGCACAAAAGTTGATTTCCAAATCAGTACTTCTGGTGGTGGTTTTCTTACTGCTGGGATCAGCCGGTTTATTTGCAGCGGTTACCAATGTCTATGTAGGCTCACCTGGCACTCTGGATGCTTCTGTGGCACAGAATGGAACTCCCATTCAAATCTACGTTATCAGCGATCCGGGCACTACATTCGGAGTTGTTGTCGATCAAAATCTCAACAATGGAGCGGATCAGGGTGACATGCTGATATCAGGTCAGACCTTTACCTCGGTCAGCTCTGCGACCACTGTTCCATGGTCCGGCGGAGGCGTTCCCACTGGAATTTACAAGGTTTTCATAGTTGAAGACCCGATGACAGCCCCTCAGGTTTTCGGAACCTTCCTGACAGTGACGGTCAATGCCGGTCAGCAGTCACCGAGCGGAATATCAAACGTAAAAATCCTGATGGGCGGAACTGAATACACCTCCTTCCCTGTAACAATAACTCCCAATAACGACGGGCAGAATGACTTCCTGCAGTTTTCCTTCACAGGCGCCGGCGGGCATGAATACGCAATAGTCGTAGATACAAACAATAACGAAACAGCAGACATTATTACGGACTGGAGCCAGCAGGGGATGTCCGGGAAGGACTGGACGTTCAGAACCTGGATAAACCAGGGGCAGCCTCCCGTTAACATGAACTTTGAAGGCCGTGACTCACAGGGGAGGGTTCTTCCCAACGGCACATACAAGGTCTGGATAATCGAAGACAAGCTCAATAATCAGTTCGCGAGCGGGACACTTGTAAACAATGATATCAGCGTATCTGTTTTAACACAGACGATATCTGGTATCGTTACATGCAACAGTTCGCCTGTCGCGGGCGTCAGGGTGAATGCAGGCGGCCCCAATGCATGGGGAGAGGCAACGACAAATGCCCAGGGGCAATATGTAATTTCAGGATTAAAAGACGGCACGTACAATGTCAACGCCGAGAAAAACGGATATTTCTACAATCCGGGACCGAATTCAAATGTCACTTTGGCAAACGGCGAGTCCGGAACAAAAAATATGGACATGCAGCCGGCGATTACAGTCCAGATAAATGCCATCCTGCCTTCAGCCTTTGAACCGCCGGCAGGAACACCTCCCGATATGAAACTTGGTATGCGCGCAGAGGCGCATAATACCCAGGGACCCGGATGGGCACAGGGCAATGCCCAAATTTCTTCAGGTGAAGACCACGGCTCAATCATACTCAACATGGAAAGTCTCGAGCCGAACAAGATATGGAGCGGCAGGATAACGGCTGAATTTGTAACCTGGGACCCTCTCCTTCAGCGTGAAATAAGAATGTCTTATACCGGAAACACCTCATTTACCCTTGCCGATGTAGATTCAAACGACGATGGAACACCGGATACAGCCCTGACAGTTGAACTCACAAAGGCATTGTCGCTCTCCGGAACAGTCCTTCTGCCAGGCCCTTCGGCAAGCTATACAAACATCAATGTGCGTCTCCAGGAAACCTCCAATCCGTCGGTTGAAGCATGGGGATGGGGCAATGTGCAGGAAGGGGATTCGTCAGGCAGTTTCTTCGTTCCAGCAATCGCGCCGGGTAATTACACCTGTTACATTAACGCCGATGGATACAAGCAGTCCGTTGAAAACGACATCCTGGTTTCAGTCCTTGACATAATAATGGAGCCGATAACACTGGACGCAGGGCTTTCTATTTCAGGAACCATCAATGTTTCGGCATCGGACCAGATCAGGTATTTGAATATCAATGCAAATTCCCCGAACGACGCTGCCTGGCATGGCCAGAGCGTCATGATAGCTGCGGGCGCCACATCGGCGGCCTTCCATCTGGCCGGCCTTGATGAAAGGGACTACCAGTTGTGGTCATGGCTTGATAATACGGAAACAACAGTCAACGGCGGCAAACCATGGGAAACATGGATACATGCAGGCACGACCGATGTCGATATTACCATGACGCCCTATTCCGGAATCGTTACAGGTACAGTCACCTGGCCGGTTGGTGTCGATTATACCAAAATCAAGATCAATGCCACGCCGATGTGGGGGGATGTTTCCGGCATTTCCGCTGTTAGTCCGGATGCAGACGGTTCGTTCTCAATAGGCAACCTCAGCACAGGTGAATACATGATTGTGGCTGATGAAATAGGTACCTATTCGGGAATGGATTTGCCAACAGGCAATGTGGCCCTGTTCTCAAGGATGGTCTTTGTCGTTAACGGCCAGTCGACAATTACGAATATTGACCTCGAAACACCATATACCGTTACTGGCACCGTTGATGATCCGGAAGGACTTCTTACAGGCTCGAAAACAATAGCGGTCGCAATACCGATCAGCTTCGCAATGATGGACGGTAAAGAAGGCATATCCGGCGGCAATGTCAAGTCGATGCCGATTATAGACGGCAGCTTCAGCCTCAAGCTGGGCAGCGGCACTTATGTTATAACCCTTGCAAGCATGGATGCTGAATTCGCCTGTGACAGGATAATAAAAGTTGTCGATGGCAATTCCAGTGTTAACCTCTCAGTCGAATCCGGCTACAGCGCCACCGTCACTGTCAACTTCCCTGCCGGTGTTGAACCCAATGAATGCGGAGGCAGCCCCTGCGCAAGATTCCTGGGCGGACTCCAGCTGTTCAAGGGCGAGAATCCGATGGGTGATGACTACACGTACCAGTTTATCTGCGGCAGCATGGGCGGCGGCATGGGTGGCCAGCACATGGAGGAACTCGATGAAGGAGCCGCTTCGGCGACGGTAACCTATGAGCATTTGAAATCTGGTAATTACACGGTCAGGTTCTTCTCACAGGAATACGTCATGAACGCAAAATCAATTACGATAGGCAATGCCGATGTTGCAACGACGATGACCCTTGCCAAGGGCGCATCGATATCAGGCAAGATCGTTGATTCAGCTTCCGGTTCTCCCATTACGTCAAGCGCACTTGTGACCTGTGAAGCCGTGCCGTGGGTTGACGGCTCATACAAGTCAAGCGAATGGGATTCATCAGCGTTTAGTGAGACTACAAAGAAATTCTCTCTGACCAACCTGCCGGCCGGTACATACCTGCTGAGCGTAACTTACAAGATAAACAGCAGATCAACGCTTAATTATGCCAGTGTTTCGAAATACGGCATAAAGATAACCGATGAAGACGTCACGGCCCAGAATACAATAGACATCGGAACAATCAAGATGAAGCAGGGCGCAACAATAGCCGGGTATCTTAAAGATGCATCAGGCAATCCGCTCGCCAACATCCCTGTATCTGCCGAGCCTATGGACAGCAAGTTCTCCAGGTCGGCTCAAGAGGCAAAAAGCGGTCCGGACGGTTATTACAGCATCTCAGGCATTGACCCGGATGTTGATTATTACGAAGTAAATGCAGCCCTCAGGCCCGAATCATGGGACTTTTCGAGACAGCCTTGCGGTTACGGCGAGGAAACCCTTTATAACATAGCCCCGGGAACAGCGAATGCCAACTTTACACTTACGGCAACGAACGCATCCTTCAGCGGTACAATAACAATTCCTGTCGGGAAGAGTTTCGCGCCGCCTTTCAAGATGGGTGAAATGAGCATGCCCTCAGCCTTTATCCTGCTCCAGAAAAAGGGTGTTCCCTACAGTGACCCGATGGGCGGCATACAGGCCATGAGTGCACCGTCGGCAGGAATCACCACTACTTTCCGCGTGGGCCATATCGTTCCCGGAAAATACCGCGTCATGGTTTTAAGTACGGGCTGCACGACCTATGTAAACAACGATCTTGAAATCGCCGCAGGTGGGACAACACTCGACATAGCACTTGAAAATGGCGCAACGGTCAGCGGTACCGTAACAAAACCTGATGGATCATTCCCGACGACAAATGATCTCGATATACCGGTTGCAATGGACCCGATAACCCAGGAACTGGTATTCGGAAAATTCACAACCGACCCGGCTACGAACGAGATAAGCGCTTATTCAATCGAGGGGCTCAAGACCGGAGTCGAGTACAGGGTGGCCCTAGTATCACCGGGCGACAAAGGTCCGGGACAGATTTATGTCCAGTCTCCCGGTGTAACACCTTCATCAGCAGATGAGGCCATCTCATTCAATGCGGTAATGCAGGAAAGCACACCGACATTCATGCTGACGGCAGGAAAATCCGGTACGACTGTCAATGTCATGATATTCAGCACGAACAGGCTGATGGATGAATCCGCGTCAGGCATAATCAGCACAAACGGTGCAGGAACCATCAGCAATGCAATGCTGAGCAATGACAAATCCATGCTCTCCTTCACCTACACCCAGGCAGCAGGAGAAAGCCTTGTGTCGTTCACCATTGCAGCGCATTACGGAGTATCTTCCACGCTCGCTCAGCAGACCTGGACGCTTGACCTGAGCGTTATCAGTTCAAACCAGGGCATGGTCAATTCATTCACAGGCGGTTCGGTCTTCATGGGCGGCGGCGATGCAAGCAGCCTTTATGCCGAGCCGGGTGCAATAGATGACCAGAACAGTGACGGCCAGACAGTGGTTGACGTCAACAAGACTGACGCCGAGGCGGCTGTTGATTCTGAAGCTGCAGGCATAAGAATGAACGCCAAAGGCCACCTGATTGCGCCGGAAACAAATGCGGCACTGCCTGCCTGGGCGACGACAGCATCAAAGGAATACGATTTCGATCTGGGCGCAGACCAGGTTGCAAGCGGTAAAACGGTGACCGTCACAATCCAGTATGACGAAGGCACCTCCACCTCCAGCCTCAACATACTTCACTTTGTCGGCGGCGTATGGCGTCTTGAAGAAACAAACAAAAAAATCGACACCGTTAACAGGACGATAAGCGCTTCGGTAAGTTCCCTGTCCCCGTTTGTCGCCGTAACCGGAACTCCGCCCGCAGACACCCCGGGCAGCGGCGGAACTACGGATACTCCGACTGATGCGAGCGGCGGTGGAGGAGGCGGTGGCGGCGGCTGCTTCATTGATACAGCCGGCTCAGGAAACATCCTCGGCATGATGCTTATCGCACTGATGACGCTGATGGCTCTGCCTGTAGCGGCTTTAAGAAAAAGGTAGCGGAATAAAATAATAAAGAAGCAGGGTTGTCCTCCAACCCTGCTTCTTTCTACTTATCCCTTACAGAGTATAAAATCTCTCCTGCGTTTGGAATAATTAACAGATCCCCGTTTTGTCCTGGCTTTAAATTATCCGGATTTATCCCGGAAGGGTCTGAATAGCTTACATTTATCTTTCTGCAGGCATGAGGGCTTATCCCTGTTGCAAGTGTGGCCGCTATGCGCGGATGTTCTTTACCCTCTTCATATCTCCCGTCGGGTTTCATGAGTGTTGAATGCGCCAGAACCATCAGGGGATAGCCTTTGTAATTATCCCACCTTTTTAAAAAATAATCCCTTACGTGATAACCTATCTGTTCCAGGAGCATGCCATGAACCGAGGAAAGTCCCTTTATATGCGGGGCATAGATTATCACCTCTCCGTCATCCTTTACGATCTGCTCAACCATCTGCAGACCTTTTACACCGGCCCAGAGATCCGGACAGCTTTCGGGCAGAACTGCAACAACCCTTGAATACCTTGTTTCCGAATATACGATGTGCACCCGGGCTGAGAGTTCGGCCGCCTTTTCCCACGCATCGTTGTGCTCGCCGATGAAAAGCCCGTTTACTCCATGTTCCCTGGCCACGGGACAGATATAAAGTTTAGAAGCAGGAATGAATGAGGCCGCCAAGTCGATTATCGACCTGACCGATGTGTGCGTCCTGCCTGTAATGTCACGTCTTAAATGCAGCGCCCCGAGCCAGCTTGTAAAATTCATGACCTCCGGGCTCCCTATGCCGGAAACGAAGAGTTTGTTGCCGCCTGAAAATCCCGCCAGTTCATGGGGGGCGACTGGCTCCAGGACAATGATCATATCATAATTGAGCACCCTTCGGTTGAACCTCACTGGAATTTCGGTATTCAGCATACCTGACGTCAGGCCGTCAGTCTCCTCCCCGCTTATCGTCCCAAGTGTTGCATAATTCTCTGGAAGGTTCCACCGGTGTGTAAATATGTTTACATCCTTATAAATTCCTGCAAGCTGCCTCGGCGTAACGCCGAAGTTTTTGTATATATCCTCCAAAGTCACGGGTGCGGAAGTGCCGGATGCAATCAGATAATCTATCGATTTTGCCTTTGAAGCAAGCCTGTCATGAATAAGCCTGAAGATAAGAGGCATCGGCAGGGTCCGGGTCGAATCCGGGACAATAACAAGCACCTTTTGCCCAGTCATGTCCCATTTGACGAAGGCCTGCTGAAAAATTTCCTCAATATCTTCATTCGTCAGAAAAGCATCCGCCAATCCTTTTCCAATGACCATGATTACTCTTTGAAGACATATTTTTCAGGTGTCAAGTATTGAATGGTAAAGCCTGAGAATGTTTTACTCTGGATAAGATATACTTCTCGTGATAAATTCCGATGCCATGAATGATAAAACAATGATGAATCTTGACGGCCTCCCTGCCAATGCGCTGCCCGTCATCAGGGAATTTGCGGATGACATAATCAGAATCGGCGGAAATGACCTTGAATCGGTTGTCCTAGCCGGAAGCATTCTTACCCAGGACTATATACCAGGCATCTCGGACATTAATACGGTTATTGTGATGGAAAAACTGGGCCAGGATTTCCTCGATTCTCTTGCCGGGTTCGGGAAAAAATTCGGAAAGAAAAAGGTGCGCGCCCCTCTTGTGATCACAAATGAATATCTGGGCCGTTCTGTAGATGTCTTTCCGATAGAATTCCTTGAAATAAAGCTCATCCACAAGACAATTTACGGAACTGAAATTTTCTCGCGCATCGATATTGAAAAACCCATGCTCAGGCTTCAATGCGAAAGGGAGTTGAAAGCAAAACTTGTCCAGCTAAGCAGGGGGTATATATCGGCCTCGGGCGATAAGGAGTTTCTGCTCAATCTGATAATACATTCATCATCGGGTTTTTATCCGATACTCAGATCGATCCTGTTCATGACAGGTAGCATTGCGCCGGTTGAAAGGTCATCCGTGCTGAATGCCATCGAATCGCAACTGAGGGTGAAACTCGATTGTCTGAAGCAGATTCACGACCTGCGATCACAGAAAAAGACAGCGCTCAAACCGGAAGAATTGCGCGAACTGTTTAAAAAGCTCTATGACCTGACGCATCAGCTGTCATTGTTGGTAGATGAAATCCGGGTGTAACCCAGCCTTTATTTTGCCTGCTGCCGGTCTTCTGCTGCTTATCGCAGCTGTTGTTCCGCTCTTTGCCCTTGAAGGTCCGCCGTCGGACTATGTTGAAGACAGGGCTGGCATAATTGACCCCTCTACAAAGGCCGGGCTTTCTTCCAGACTGAAACTGCTTGATCAGAAAACCGGGATACAAATGGTCGTACTTACCGTGCCTTCGACCGAGGGGGTCCCTATTGAAGAATACTCTATCGAGCGCGCACAGAAATGGGGCATAGGCCAGAAAGGGAAAGACAACGGAATCCTCTTTGTTATTGCGGTAGATGACAGGAAATACCGCATCGAGGTCGGGTACGGCCTTGAATCAGTAATGCCGGACAGCCTTGCAGGGACAATCGGCAGGCAGTATATGGTGCCTAAATTCAAACGCGGTGACTTTTCCGGCGGGATCAACGATGCCTCAAACGCCATAATAGGAACCGTCGCCAAGGCCTATGGAACCGAGGTTGAAGGTGCTGCGCCTGTGAATCCCGTCAGCCGTTCAAGAGGCAGGAATAAAACCGGTTTTTCCGCTTTTATTCTCCTTTTTGCGGCCTTCTTCATTCTCAGCAGGTTTCTTTCACCTTTCGGACGGCGCTCATTCGGCAGGCGTACCGGAGGCATATGGATCGGCGGCGGGGGCTTCGGAGGCAGCGGAGGATTCGGAGGCGGTTTCAGCGGCGGCGGAGGCGGCTTTGGCGGAGGCGGCGCCTCCGGCGGCTGGTAATATAAAAACAAGGAGACAGTATTCAGAAGACAGGAGACAGGAGACAGGAGACAGGAGACAGGAAAAAACTACATCGAATATGAAATTGATTTAATTTTTTATTTTCTACTGACTCCTGTCTCCTGACTACTTATTACTGATTTCTTACCAACAGGGAGGATAAATGAAAAAGGCATTAATCGTTGTTGGAATAATAATCGGCATTATCGTAGTCTTCGGGGGAGCGGCCATTTCCCAATACAACAAAGCCATCCGCATGAACGAAGCGGTAAAAGCGCAGTGGGCCCAGGTCGAGACGCAGCTCAAGCGACGTTTTGACCTTATTCCCAATCTTGTAGAGACGGTTAAAGGTTATGCCGCGCACGAAAAAGGGGTTTTCGAATCGCTTGCAAATGCCCGTAAATCCTATTTCTCTGCACAGTCTGTCAACGAGAAGGCAAAGGCCGCCGGGGATTTTGAAGGTGCGATTTCCAGGCTCCTGTTGCTCCAGGAGCGCTACCCGGAACTCAAAGCAAACGAATCATTCCTGAAGCTCCAGGATAGTCTTGAAGGCACGGAAAACCGCATTTCCGTCGAACGCAAAAGATATAACGATGCGGTCATGGCTCTGAATTCCTATGTCAAATCTTTCTTCGGACGCATCTTCGCCAGCTGGGCCGGTGTGAAAGAGGCCCAGTATTTCGACATCCCGGAGGCCGAGAAGGCGGTGCCGCAGGTTAAGTTCAATTAAGGTTTGAACCACCTGAAGTTTTCAGCTTCTGCGATGTGAATTTTATCTACTGCTTAATTGCAGGCATGTTCATAACAGTAATCCAGGTTTGTTACCGCCTGGTTTACTTTTTTGTACCGATAAAAATAAACTCATTGGGGAATATATGAAAAAGGTTTGCATGATCCTTCTGGTAACTGTCCTGCTTATAATCATTTCCGGCTTCATGCTTTTCACTGCTCGCACCCTCGGCTCTGGGAACCGTTACCGTCAGGAAAGCACAGGCATCAACACCCAGGCGTTTGAACAAAAAGGTGCCCGGCAGTATCTCGGTACGGCATGGAGAGAGCGCAAAGAAGGGACAATCATGCTTCATCTGGAGGGCTCGCCTTACGAGATGGGCTATCAGCACGGCGCCCTGCTGCGTGACGAAATCAGAAACGGAGTGGTGCCGGTATTTTCCGATCCGATAGGACACACTCTGGAGTACCGGAAAAAACCGGCATGGCTCCGCTGGCTGCTCACCAAGTACCTTGAGATTTCGATTTTCTCTCCCATTGAACGCGCCACCCCGCGTGAATATCTCGAAGAACTCAAGGGCATCTCCGACGGATGCGGAATACCATACCGTGAAATATTCATCGCCAATTTCAAGTCAGACCTGACCATGATAATGGCGGTACGCCAGATCAAGGCGAGGGCGGGCAAACTTGTCGTCTCACCGGAATGTTCAAGCTTTGCGGCGGCCGGTCCGAACACACCGGACGGTGAACTGGTGTTCGGACGCAACACCGATTATGCGGGACAGGGCCGGTGGATGAACAACCAGGTCCTGTTTTTCTACAAGCCCCGGGGCGGCATTGCCTATGTGCGTGTGGATACGGCCGGGCTCATAAAGTGCAATACGGCGATGAATGCGAAGGGGCTCGTGGTGGGCGGACACTTTATGGCATTCGATGGGGCTAAACCCCAGGGTATTTCGTTCACCGTGTTTGAAAACGAGATCATGAGAAAGGCATCCTCCATCGATGAAGCGGTGGAGATTGTAAAGCGCTCGCCTGTATGCGGAAGTTTCGGCCTTGTCGTCGCAGACGGAAAGAGCCGCAAGGCCGTGGCAATGGAGGCCGTCAGCAATGTTCTGGGAATTGTCCCCATGAAGGACGATTACGTGCGCCTCACAAACTGCGCGACATCGAATGAGCTCCAGCCAAGGGACCTAATGGCCCGTCATAATCTGGTGATGCGGGACCTCTTCGGGCGGCTGTCAAGACTGGATGCCCTGATCGCTCAGTCGCGGGGGCATATCACTCCCGCAAAGGCGGCTGAAATCATGGGCGATCATTATGATACCGTTACAAAGACCGAGCGCAGCACCGGCATAGGCGTTTGTGCCGCAAACAATGTCACCTCGGCGGTCTTCATGCCTGCACGCGGCTTGTTCTGGGTTGCAACAGGAAAAGAGCCCGCATGCAACAACACATATACCGGCTTTGATCTTGCAGCCGAACTTGCAGGAGGCATATCCGAATTGGACACGCCGGTTCTCCCCGGCTACAATTGGCAGGACACCTCACATGAACGTGGACTTTATGAATACATGCAGGCTTTCGCCCTGTTTGAACAGAATCCCGACGATACCCGGATGATACTTGCCCATCTTGACAATGCGGCAGCCGCTGACCCGGGAGAGCCTGTATACAACGAAATGGCCGCACGCCTTCTCATCCATGCAGGCAGATACACCGAGGCCCTCAAGCGCATTAAAGCAACATTCACGCTTCTCCAGTCCCCGAACGAACTGGCCCTGCACAGGCTGCTTGCGGGACAATGCCTGGACCTGATGGGAAGGCACGAAGAAGCCTGCTCCTGCTACCGGGAAATGCAGTCTCTCGGAAAAGCGCACGGAAGGGATTATCTTAAGGGAATAAACGATTTCCTGGTTGGCCTGTCATATGCCCTAGAGAAAAAACCGTTTGGCATCAGGGATCTGTCTTTTGTTCCGATAGGCTTTTCTCAGGAATCGGGTTTGGAGTAGGGGCCAGTCAGGGTCTCGTACTTTCAATACCCTTCCCATTGCGGACATAGAGCTGAGGAGCCCGGAGCGTAATCAGCGCAGACCCCGGGCCTTGTCTCGTAAATTGAACAGGAGCAGATTTCATTTCCAATTATCAGGAAAGGGCACTGCGAAAGGCTTGAACCGGTATTCGATGATACAATCCTGTCACCAGCCCAGACTGTTCCGCATCTTTCAAGCGTACCCGCAATATCCGGCCTGCCCTGATCTTTCCATCTTGAAAGATCCTTTTCGGTAACAAAGGCGAACATGTTTGTCATGCAGCATTTGCCGCAGCGGTGGCACGACTTTAAATTTCGATCCATAAAGAATTACCTGCCTGAGGACTATTCTCATTCATCCTTTGAAGCCATGAGCTTGAGCACCCGGCTGACGTCCTGTGACATGTCTTTTCTGCAGACAAGGATGGCGTCTTCGCCCTCGACGACCGCCATATCACTGGCACCTATCAGAACAATCTTCTTCCCGGACGACCAGATAACATTATTCGAGGATTGATGCATGAAGGCATCACCGTGGACTGCATTTGAATTGACATCTTCGTTCAGCAGTTTCGCTACCGCGCTCCAGGAGCCCACATCGTTCCAGCCGAAGGAAACGGGAATGACACCGACATTTTTTGACTTTTCCATGACTGCATAGTCTATGGAAATGGATTCTGCTGAAGTATAGAATTTTAAAATGTCCTCGTTTCTGAAGCCCGACTTCATAAGCGTCATGGCATTCTCAAAAAGTACCGGGGTATTCATCTCAAGTTCTTTAAGTATGGTGCTGACCTTCCAGATAAACATGCCCGCATTCCAGAAGCAGCCCGTCTTTATATACGCCTCGGCCTTTGTTGCATCAGGTTTCTCATGGAACCTGTCAACCTCCAGCAGGCTCAGTCCGCCTGTTTCCTTTATCTTTTTAAGCGGCGCGATATAGCCATAGCCCGTTTCGGGATAGAGTGGAATGATTCCAAGCGTCAACAGCATATCGGGTAAAACTTCAAGACAATCGACACCGAATGAAACTGCCTTCCTGAAAGCCGCGCTGTCGGAGATGTCCTGATCTGATGGGAAAATGGCCATCACCGCATCGGGATCAAACCTGCTTATCCAGGCTGCGGCAAAGGCGACACATGGGGCGGTGTTGCGTCCGAAAGGCTCGATAAGAATATTCTGTGCGGGAATATCGTCAAGGTCGGATGCGACAGCGGCTGCAATATCATTGCCTGTGACGCAGCAGAGTTTTTCAGGACTTGTCAGAGGCAGCAGCCTGTCTGCAGTAGTCCTTAAAAGGCTTTTTTCACCGCTAAAGGCAATAAGCTGCTTGGGTCTTGCCGGAGAGGAAACCGGCCAGAGCCTCTCGCCCTTCCCGCCTGCCATGATCACAGCATATAGTGACATATTAACCCCTTTTAATCAGAAAGAATTCAGGAAACAGCGGCCATTTGAGAAAATTTGAATGATTTCAAGACTTGATGCAGCTTTTCTCCTGTCTCCTGTCTCCTGTCTACTGTCTCCTTATTTTATATCCCTATGATACTCCTGTATCGACTTTACTGCACCCCTTCCCTTTCTGCAGGCCTCGATGCCTCTGGCAGCTGCTACGGCTGCAGCCAGTGTCGTGATATACGGTATCTTATGCCTGATGGCAGCCTTCCTTATATACGAGTCATCATATGTGCTCAGCTTTCCTATGGGGGTGTTTATTATCAGATTTATCTCTTTATTCATAATGGCATCCAGTATGTTCGGTCTCCCCTCATGGAGCTTCAGGATCGAAATTGATTTAATGCCGTTCTCATTCAGCAGCCTGTTGGTACCGTCCGTCGCCAGAATTTTAAACCCGAGGTTTTCAAACATCCTGGCCACTTCAATTACCGTAGGCCTGTCAAGGGTGGATACCGTTATAAGGACGGTGCCTTCCATCGGCAGAGCCTGTCCGGCCGCTTCGAGCGCCTTGTAGTATGAAACACCGAATGATCCGGCCATACCCAGCACCTCTCCCGTAGAGCGCATCTCCGGTCCGAGTACCGGGTCGACCTCGGGGAACATGTTGAACGGGAATACGGCCTCTTTAACCCCGAAATGCGGGAATTTCCTGTCGTGCAGGTCGAAGTCCTTCAGGGTCTTCCCCAGCATTATCTGTGTGGCTATCCTGGCCATCGGGATATTGCACACCTTCGACACAAGCGGTACGGTCCGTGAAGCCCTCGGGTTTGCCTCAAGCACATAAACCCTGTCACGGGCGATCGCATACTGCATGTTCATGAGCCCCACAACGCCAAGCTCGACGGCTATCTTCCGGGTGTACTCATAGATGGTATCCAGGTGCTTCTGCGGGATGCTTATCGGAGGGATGACGCATGCGGAGTCACCCGAATGCACCCCTGCAAACTCAATGTGCTCCATGACCGCCGGTACAAACGCGCTCTTGCCGTCAGCGATCGCATCGGCTTCCGCCTCAGTCGCGTTTTCCAGGAATTTGTCTATGAGTATAGGCCTTTCCGGAGTCACACCTCTGGCTGCCGCAACATAGGATCTCAGCATTTCCTCGTCATGCACAACCTCCATGCCGCGTCCGCCCAGCACATATGAAGGTCTGACCATCAGCGGATAACCTATGCGGCCCGCGATTTTAAGAGCCTCGTCCATCGTACTAGCCATGCCGGATTCGGGCATGGGTATGCCAAGCCTGTCCATGATCTTCCTGAATCTGTCACGGTCCTCGGCCAGGTCGATGGCATCGGGGGTCGTACCGAGAATCTTCACTCCCGCCGCCTCAAGTTCATTGGCAATATTGAGCGGAGTCTGTCCGCCGAACTGTACGATGACGCCTTCGGGCTTTTCTTTTTCATATATTGCCAGGACATCTTCGACGGTCAGAGGTTCGAAATACAGCTTGTCGGACGTGTCATAATCGGTTGATACAGTCTCAGGGTTGCAGTTGACCATGATGGATTCAAGACCCTCGTCCCTTATGGCAAACGCGGCATGAACGCAGCAGTAATCGAACTCTATGCCCTGCCCTATCCTGTTCGGGCCGCCGCCCAGAACCATGATCTTTTTGAGGCCGCTCACCGGCACCGAGTCCGGGGCATTATATGTCGAATAGTAGTAGGCGGCATTCTCGACACCGCTGACATTGACGCCCTCCCAGGCGTGAACAACACCAATCGCCTTTCTTCTGTTTCTGATTTCCGGCTCTGCAATACCCAGAAGTTTTGAGAGGTATCTATCGGCAAAACCGTCTTTCTTCGCCCTGATCAAAAGCTCATCGGGAAGAGCTTTACCTTTATATTTCAGAATTTCCTCTTCAAGTTCGACGAGCTCCTTCATCTGAGAGATGAACCAGGGTTTTATATGGGTCTTTTTATAAAGTTCTTCAATATCCGCTCCTTTTCTGAGCGCCTCGTACATTATAAACTGCCGTTCGCTCGTTGCACAGCCAAGCATGCCCATCAGTTCGTCCAGTGTCCTGGAATTGAAGTCCTTTGCAAAACCCAGACCGTAACGGCCGATCTCCAGCGACCTTATGGATTTAAGGAAAGCCTCCTTGTAACTCTTTCCCAGGCTCATTACTTCGCCCACTGCCCTCATCTGGGTGCCCAGTTTATCCTCGACCCCCTTGAATTTTTCGAAAGCCCAGCGGGAAAACTTCACAACCACGTAATCGCCCCAGGGGATGTATTTATCAAGCGTACCGGCCCGCCAGTATGGGATCTCGTCGAGGTTCAGGCCGCCTGCCAGTTTTGAAGAGACAAGCGCAATCGGGAACCCTGTCGCCTTTGAAGCGAGGGCCGAGGACCGGGACGTCCTGGGATTGATTTCAATAACGACAACGCGGCCCGTTTTCGGATCATGTGCAAACTGGATGTTCGTACCGCCTATTACCTCTATCGCCTCGACAATGTCATATGAGTATTTCTGCAGCCGTTTCTGCAATTCTTCCTTTATTGTGAGCATCGGGGCCGTGCAGTAGGAATCGCCGGTATGAACGCCCATGGCATCGACATTTTCAATAAAACATACGGTGATCATGCTGTTCTTAGCATCGCGTACGACTTCAAGTTCAAGCTCTTCCCAGCCGAGAACCGATTCCTCAATGAGGATTTGTCCGACCAGACTGGCTGATATTCCCCTCGCTGCGACAACCCTTAGCTCCTCAACATTGTAAACCAGACCCCCGCCTGTACCGCCCATCGTATAGGCAGGTCTGATAACGACAGGATATCCGAGATTTACAGCTATTGCCTCCGCCTCTTCAATGGAGTATGCGGGTTCACTTTTCGGCATTTCAATGCCCAGCCTGTTCATTGTCTCCTTAAAGGCGATCCTGTCCTCGCCCCGTTCAATTGCATCAAGCTCGACGCCTATGACTTTGACCCCGTGCTTATCCAGTACACCTGCCTTGGCCAGTTCCGATGTCAGGTTCAACCCGGTCTGTCCGCCCAGATTCGGCAGTATTGCATTGGGTTTTTCCTTTTCAATGATCTCGGTCAGCGTCTTCAAATTCAGGGGTTCGATGTACGTTATATCCGCCATGCCGGGATCGGTCATTATGGTAGCCGGGTTAGAATTTACCAGAATTATCTTATAACCCAGACCTCTCAGCGCCTTGCAGGCCTGCGTCCCTGAATAATCGAACTCGCATGCCTGACCTATGATTATCGGACCTGAACCGATGATCATAACCTTGTCAATATCCGCTATCTTTGGCATCTTATTTCCTCCATGTTTCAAAAATTAAATTAAATTCATGTGAGATTACAGACAAGCCGTCAATCCAGTCAAGATAAAAGCAGATTATTATTTTTTGGTTAAAGTTAAACATTCAATAGGAACAAAAGACTTGGAACAGATCATGATTCGCATGCTGCCGCCTGTCTGCCGCGGAATAACTTTGGAGGGAATACGCCTTAAGCATAGACCGGTATTTCCCACAAAACCGATTTTGACTATGGAGTTATCTCAACAGAAAACAATTTGATTTCGAGTGAATATTTGATGTAACTTAAAAAGGATATGAAAATTATTACAATCGCGGCAGGCATTACCCTGTCCACAGGTATCTGGTTCTACTTCGTCATGAAGAAAGACAAGGTTGAAAGGGAGCCAATTCTTACCCTTATCAAGATCGGGCTGTTGGGCGGGATAATCAGCGTTCTTTTTTCCGGCATTCTTGATGCGGTAATTTTGAACCTTCTCGGCGTGGTTGATACGACAATTCCCATGCCGGTTTATAAAGGTGTGATCCTGTCGCTTTTCGTCGGGATCAACGAGGAACTCTTCAAGTGCCTTGCAGCGATCCTCCTGATAAACAACCTCAAGGAATTCGACGAGCCGGCAGACGGCATTATCTATGCGATGATGGTTTCGCTGGGCTTTGCGGCCATAGAAAACATATCCTATGTCTTTTCGCACGGACTCATGATTCTTTTGCCGAGGTCTTTTCTTTCCATACCGGCGCACCTTGGATTCGGTGCTCTGTGGGGTACGGGAATCGCAGTCGCCCGTTTTCAGCACCCCGGGAAAAATATCTTCGGGGTCGCTCTCCCGTATATTGCCGCAGCGGCACTTTTCCATGCATTATATGATTATGTGCTTTTCGTTTCCCTGCCGATGAAGACCCTGCTTGTTGCTTCAATCGTCATTCTGCTCTGGATGTATGCGTCCTGGAAAGTAAAATACCTGGTGGCTCACAGCCCTTTTCTTGAGAAAGGCGAATGCCCGGAATGCGGAGAGATAAACAGGGTCACCAGTGAAGAATTCAGATGCAGGAAATGCGGGGCAGCCATGTACTCAGACAGGCGGATTCTGGTATAAGGGATTACTCCAGGCAGAGCCTTCCGATAAGGTCCTTTATTCCTGTAAAGTATTTTTCGGGAACTTTACCTGGATATATATAACGGATAATGCCCTTTTTATCGATCAGGATAAAAACGGATTCATCGTCAGGCAGGCCGTAAGCCTGCTTCATCGACCCGTCCCAGTCACCATAAACAGTAAGCCTGTTCTGCTCCGAATACCTTATAAAGTTCTTTTTCCATATGGTCCTTGTAATAAAATTTGCAGGTGTTGCATCTATCACAGACAGCATGAACACATTTTTTGAGCTTATCTCAAGGTTGTCAAAATAATATTTCTGAAGAACGGCTTTAAGCTGTTTGTTCTTTTCGATCTGGTCCCTGCCTTCGTAAAAACCCACTATGGCTTTTCCTTTCAACGATTCATAACCCATTATCACATCATTGCCGTCGGATACACTAAACCCCGGTGCATGCGTTCCGGCCTGGACAAGCGCCAAGGCAGACGATGACATAAATAAACCGGATATTATTACCGCCGCTGACAAAAGATGTATTCTCTTCATAAAAAGTTTTATCGGCATCACAGGAAAAACCCTTGAGAGTGAAGCCGAAAGGCTTGCACTAATCCGGTACAAATTATATAGGCTAAAAAAAACCGGAGGCAAATATGTTCCCGGAAAACAGACCACGCAGACTCAGGGCGAATGAGACAGTCAGAAGACTCGTCCGGGAGACACGGATATGCCCGGACAACCTGATTTATCCGCTGTTTGTAAGAGAAGGCAGATCAATCAAGGAGCCCATTAAATCCATGACCGGACAATTCAGGTATTCACCGGATACTGCGGCCCAGGCTGCAAAAAATATTTTTAATAAAAAAATACCGGCCGTTCTGCTTTTCGGTATCCCGTCAAATAAGGGACCGGTTCGGGACAGAGGCGCACAAAAGAGACGGGGTCGTGCAGAAGGCAATCGCCGAGATAAAAAACAGGGTGCCTGAAATCCTTATCATAACCGATGTCTGCATGTGTGAATACACTGATCATGGCCATTGCGGTATCCTTGACGAGAGGGGATGCGTTTCGAACGACGAGACGCTCGAGCTTCTTGCAAAGATCTCTCTTTCGCATGCAAAAGCAGGGGCCGGCATGATCGCACCTTCTGACATGATGGACGGACGCATCGGCGTTATCAGAGAGGCTCTTGATGAAGGCGGATATGAGGATACACCGATTATGAGCTACTCGGTCAAGTATGCCTCCGCCTTTTACGGTCCGTTCCGTGAGGCCGCAGGCTCGACTCCCTCTTTCGGCGACCGCAAGGCCTATCAGATGGACCCTGCAAATTCACGCGAGGCCATCCGTGAAGTTGAGCTCGATGTCGAGGAAGGCGCTGATATAATCATGGTCAAACCGGCCATGCCCTGCCTTGATATAATAAGGTCGGTGGCCGACGAATTCGATGAACCGCTTGCAGCCTATCAGGTATCGGGTGAATACGCCATGATAAAGGCCGCCGCTTCTGAAGGTTTTTTAAATGAAGATGCGGCGATAATGGAAAGCATTACTGCCATCAGACGTGCCGGCGCTGACATGATCATCACCTATTTCGCTGAAAGGATTGCAGAACTGATTTCATGAACGCGCCGCTCATACTTGCCTGGGAACTGACAAAGGCATGCAACCTTAATTGCCTGCACTGCCGGGCAAAGGCATCACCCGATAGAGATATCAATGAACTCACTACAGAAGAGGGAAAAGGCCTTCTGAAAGAATTATCCGCCCTCGGTACAAAGATGGTGATCCTTTCCGGAGGGGAAGCACTTATCCGGAATGATGCCCTCTATCTTGCCGGGTTTGGAACGTCGCTCGGTCTCCGTATGACGCTTGCAACAAACGGATCGATGGTAAGTAATGAGATCGCCAGGGAAATAAAAGACTCCGGCATTTCGCGTGTATCTATAAGCCTTGATGGAATCTCCCCTCTTATCCATGACAACTTCAGGGGCAGGCCGGGCGCTTTCGACATGGCATTAAGGGGCGTGGACAATCTGAGATCCGCAGGTATGGCTGTACAGATCAACACCACGGTGGCCGCTGTAAATGTTTCACAGATGCAGATGTTCCCTGATTTTATCAAGAAACTCGGTGCAGTCGCCTGGCATGTTTTTTTCCTGGTCCCTACAGGCAGGGGGCATGATATGGAACCTGCAGCAGTCCAGGAATATAAATCCATGCTCACCGGCTTTCTGGATGTTTATAATTCAGGCGAAATCGAATGCAAAGCCACTTGCGCCCCGCAGTTCTACAGGATGATGAAAGAATCAGGCATGAAACCCGTTACAAAAGGGTGCCTTGCAGGAGACGCCTTCGGTTTTGTATCATCGACAGGAGATGTGCAGCCATGCGGTTTCCTTGACATTAAATGCGGTAATGTAAAAAAAAAGGCGTTTCTCAGATATCTGGAGGGAATCCGGTGTCCTTGTAAAGTTGAGGGACTCATGCCTTCTTGAAGGGAAAATGCGGTGACTGCAAGCATAAAAATATTTGCGGAGGCTGCAGGGCAAGGGCTTATGAAATAACAGGGGGACATCAATGCAACAGACCCTATATGCTGGTTTGATGATGGACAGTAAAGACAGACAGATTATAGGATTGATCAGCAGTCATTTCCCCTTGGATGTGAAACCGTTTTCGACGATTGCCAGAGAACTGGATCTTGATGAAAATGACGTAATAAAGAGGGTCAAGAAACACAGAGAAAATGGATTGATTCGCAGGATAGGCGCTACGATTGATCCCCGCAAAATAGGATGGTTTTCAACCCTATGCACAGCCGATGTACCGCAGGACAGGCTTGAATTCTTTTCAAAGACCATAAACAGTTACCCGGAAGTCACCCACAATTATGAACGAACAGGGACGCCAAACTGCTGGTTTACAATTATCGCACCGGACAGAATTAACGCGCTCAGGATAATATCAGAAATCGAAGACGCCTGCGGGATAAGTGTTATTGAGCTTCCCGCAAGGCGTATATTCAAGATCGGGGTTAAGTTCTCTCTTTAGGTTTAACTCTTTTTCAGCAGACTGCGGAGCAATCCGCCATGTCCGGCGTCTTTCATTTGCTTTGCGAGTTCTTCCTCATAACCGTGTGTTACATTGATGATCGCCCTGTCGAAAAACAGGACGATTCTGTTGTTCAGCTCAAGTGCTTTTGTGCTTTCATAAGTTGTATCAAGGAGATGGTTTTCCAGAACAAACAGCCAGATGTGCCTTTTAATCAGCATCAGGTACATAATGGTTTCATGAAGCGGAATTCCTGCCTCAAAACGTTTCTTGCCCAGCTCTCTGTAGAATTTTTCCATATTGGCTTTGGGCTTCTCTTTCTCAAGCCACATAATCAGGTCATTATATATATCCTTCACACGTTCGAGATGAAATTCTTCTGTGAATTTCCTGTAGCTCTTTGTTTCCTCTCTGTTCAAAAAATCTTTTACAACACGCTTTGAAAGATCGTTTATGTTACTTTTAATCTGATCCAAAACTTTCATGTAGATCATATTTCCCCCTAGTATTATTCTCTTTGATTGATGATTTAAAACATTTTATATTAACAGAATCTACTAATCAACAGGAAGTTGTCCGATATTGATTATATAAATCTGATTGTTATGCCTGAATAAACCAACCGCTGGGAGTACAAATTAAACGCTGCTCCATTGAGGTGGTGTTATTTACGTTAAATTACAAACCCGGTGTACTTTTTGTTAAATCATTAAAACAAGTATTTAACGATTTGTTAAAACAAATCACGATTAATCAAGATGTTAAATCATTTCTTGAAATATCCATTTAGCCGTATTATCATACAGTTAAACCTCATTTATTATTATCTTTAAAATCTGGCATGCGGGTTGCTCTGTTTGTTATGAAAAATTGAGGCCTCACTCATATTGGCAATAAAAAAATCAAGAAATGAGAGAAAGGAGAATGATCATGACAAGCAATACAAAAAAAATTATGTTTTCGTTTTTTGCAATAGCCGTGCTCTGGCTATTGGGCTCATCTTCCGCTTTTGCAGCTGATGTTATCAACACCCAGGCCCCGTATACGAAGGTAATATTTTCGGTCGGAGCAATGATTGGTGCAGGCTTGGCAATCGGACTTGGCTGCATAGGTTCTGGTGCAGGAATCGGCAGTGCGACAGGCAGCGCTTGTGAAGCAGTTGGCCGTAACCCTTCGGTTCAGCCGAAAATTATTATGACAATGATGGTCGGTATGGCCCTTGCTGAATCGGTATGTATCTATTCGCTGGTTATTTCATTCATTCTTCTGTTTGCGAATCCATTTAAGACTTTTATACTTGGTTAAACTTGGTCCGGGATGAATTTAACAGCACAAAACAAAAAATAATAAGGGGGAAAAAATGCCTGAATCCAATAGTAAACCTCGTATTTTTACAATTGCAAGGCTGTTTTTCCTGCTTGTCGTAATCCCCTTATTGCTTGTTTCATCGCTAATCGCATTCAGTATTTTCAAATTTGGAGGCATATCCAAATCTGACACTGCAACATCCCTTGATCAAAAATCAAAAAATGAAATACTCACCCGTGCAATCGACCTTTCACAAAACATTGCCGGTTTTTTAAGCGAGCGCCAGAAGGATATCCTGATTGCAACCATCTTTCCCGCAAATGCGGAAACTTACAGTTCTTTTTTAAAGACAAAAACTCAGGAACTGTGGGTAAAAAAAGACGGGGTAATCATGAAGGAAGCCTTGCCTTTGTATGTTGAAATGTCCCTGACAGACAAGTCAGGCCAGGAGACCGTCAAGATAAAGGACGGCAAAACCCTCGGCGCTGATGAACTTGTCAATGTAGGTAATCCATTAAACACAACTTATAAATCAGAGGATTATTTTTCAAAGGCAAAAGCTCTTAACAAGGGAGAAGTATATTTTTCCCCGGTAACCGGGTGGTATATCAACAAAGATGAATTCGATAGCGGTAAACGGTTTGAGGGTATAATCAGGATGGCAACTCCTGTGTTCGACAAACAGGGTTTCTCAGGCGTACTTACACTTGCCTTGGATGTGAAACACCTTGCCAAGTTTACAGATAACATTGTCCCGACAGAATCCACATATGTGATCAAAGCCGACGCCAGCACCGGCAACTATGCTTACCTGGTGGATAACAGAGGCTTTGTTATAGCTCACCCGAACGATTATTTCATTGCCGGGCTTTACAAGGACGGAACAAGTGTTCCGCAAATAAACTCTTCAAATTATCAGGAAATGAAAAAGAAAGGTGAAGAGGTAATCAACTTTAAAGACCTTGGCGGAATCGAACCCATGCTTCCGGAGATAGAGAAGGAAGCTGAAAACGGAAAATCCGGCATAAAAACCTATACCTTTGACGGTCATACAAAGGTTGTGGCATATGCGCCGGTTCCCTTCTATTCCCAGGAATTCCCTAAGCCAGCAGGATTTGGCTGGGTAGGCATGGGGGTCGATGTGGACAAGTTCCATGAACAGGCCCTTCTTTCTCAAAAGAAGATAGAAAAGGAAGGACAGAGATGGCTTACTACGATTATTCTCATCCTTTTCATAGCAATGGCCATACTGTTCGCAATTGCTGCAATTCTTTCGCGCGGCATCAACCGGTCCATTGAATCTGAAGTGCCGGAAGATTCAGTATCCCCGGGAGAGTACGATAAAGATTGATCCTTTAAAGCATCCTGTCTCAGGAAGATTCACCTGAGGCAGGATGACCGATTTCCCTGTAACATTTTCTTGCAAATATCTTGAACTTACATAAAGATTGGAATAATAAATTTCCTTTATTAAAAGTTCTGTAAACGAGGAGGGGTTCATGCCTTTAAAATGCAGGGAATTCAAGGCGAAACGTGTTTATCTGGTGGGAGGATCAAGCGGCATAGGCCTGGCAGCAGGCAGACTGTTCGCAAAAATGGGTTCGGACGTCATCATATTTGCCAGGAACATAACGGGACTTGAAAAGGCCACCATCGAGATTGACGCCTCAAAGGTATCAGAGAGCCAGAAGATCACATGGCTTAAGCTTGATATATCAAATAAAGACGATATCAGAACCGTCATGGCTTCGGCGGTAAAAAACTTCGGGGAACCGGATATACTTATAAACTGCGCAGGAAGGGCTTATCCCCATTATTTTGAAGACGTATCGGATGAGCAGCTTGATGAGACGATAGCAATCAACTTCACCGGCCAATGGCATACCATCAAGTCGCTTCTTCCCTATCTGAAAAAAAATAGAGGTTATATCGTCAACGTCTCATCAATGGTCGGATTTCTCGGCGTGTTCGGATATACGGATTACGCCGCTTCCAAGTTTGCAGTCTTGGGTTTCTCGGAAGCCCTTAAAAGTGAACTTAGAAGATTTGATATCGGTGTTACTGTCCTGTGTCCGCCCGATACCGACACACCGGGCTTCAAGGTCGAAAACACCACAAAACCTCCCGAAACGGTTGCAGTATCAGAAGGCGGCGGCATTATGACACCAGGAGATGTAGCGGCTGAAATGATCAGCGGGATGAAGAAAGGCTCTTTCCTTGTGATACCCGGATTTGACGGCAAGCTCGTCTATATCATGAAAAGATATGCCCCCTGGCTTGTCGATATGGTCATGAGCTCTCAGATAAAGAAAGTACAGAAAAAGGCGAGCTGACACCATGAAATGTGCAGTCATAGGAGCGACAGGTTTTCTGGGAGCAAACCTCGTTCATGAGCTTGTCAAGGCAGGATATGAAGTGAGCGCTTTCGGTCTGCCGGGATCAAATATAAAATATATTGAAACGCTGCCTATCGAGATTGCCTTCGGCGATGTAACACATGCTCCCGATGTTGAAAAAGCCGTCACGGGTGCTGAGATTGTTTTCAATGTCGCAGGAGATACATCATTCTGGAAAAAGCTTTTTGAAAGACAGCGCAGAATCAATATCGAGGGACCTTCGAATGTTGCGGAGGCCTGCCTTAAAAAAGGTGTGAGGCGCATGGTTCATACAAGCACGGTTGATGTCCTGGGCTTTAATCCGAACGGCCTGGCCGATGAAAACTGGGGCACTTACAACTATGCGGATACAGGATACAACTATGCTGATACGAAACGGGTCGGCGAGAGACTTGTCAAATATTACGTAGGCAAAGGCCTTGACGCCGTTATCATAAACCCCGGCAGCATGATCGGGGCCTATGATTTCACCCTGCAGTTTGGCAGGCTTTTTGCCGATCTGCGCGATGGCAAGGTCCCGGGTTTTCTTCCCGGAGGCGCACCCTGGGCGCATGTAGACGAAGTGGCCAGGGCGCATATCGCTGCAGCTGAAAAAGGCAGGAGGGGTGAGAGGTATATATGCGGCGGTGTAAACGAAACCTACAAGACAGTGTTTTCCCTTATTGCCGCCAAGATGGGCGCCAAACCGCCAGCCTTCACCATGACACCATGGATGACTGTGGCCTATGGCTACCTGATGGAGTTCATTTCAGGTTTTACAAACAAGCCGCCCGATCTCAATCCCGGACAGGCAAGATACATGTCGGTCTTCCCTAAATATGACTCAACAAAAGCCGAAAGGGAACTGGGCTTTAAATGCTTACCGCTCAGTCAAATGATCGATGATGCCTATGACTGGTATAAGGAAAACGGCTTTTTGTAGCTGAGAATTTATATTTCATCACCACACAATGTCACCGTCGGATAGCTATTGCCGTTGCTTTTCTTAGGGGCCTATTCAGGAACATGGGGGCCGGATCGTTGGCCAGCTGATATATTGCTATGATCCGCTTGCGATTTAAAAAGCGAACACGGCCAAGACTGAAGTCTTTGGCCGTGCAGTTCTTAGAATAGAATTTTATGGTTCCAGACTGTTCTGCCACCCGGAAACAGACCAAGTTCCCTGATCCCCTCCTGAGAAAGTGCACGAGCCGCTGCTGTTGAAAATCACCTGTGAAGCCGTGGTGACACCTGAGAGATTCATCAGGCCGGAGATCCAGGTTCCTAAGGAATTGATGATGATCGTCTTGCTGCCTACAGGATTGACTGTATCCTCTGGTGTGGAGACGGTGATCACACCCGACAGGCCCGGAACCATGAGCTTTCCGCTCAGAGACAGCAGCGTTCTGGACACTGTTACACCGTTCTCCAGATAGTCATACTGCCACTGGCGGTAGCGGATACCGCCCTGAGGCAATGAATAGGCATTGCCTTTGAAAACAAAACCCCCGCTCAAAGTATAATCCCTGAAATCGAGGGTCGATACGGGTTCTGAGATGAGAACTGGAAGGATTCTGGCATTCACAGGGATGGTGGACCCGCCCGAGGCATAGGTCGGATCGACTTCTCCGTAGTAGACCGGATATGATATATTCCACTGGTTGTATGTTACCTGTCCCGTTGGATATACGGCTTTCAGGGTATTCAAGGCCTGGATCGATACAGAGTGCAGGTATAATTCAGTTAGACCGGCTGATGTGGCCTTAAAGTAACCGGTTACATGGGCTGTGAGGTCCACTCCTCCTCCGTCGCCATAGTACTGGCAGGTTTCCCACTCATATCCCGTGGCGTTGAAATTGACAGACAAATCGGCTGCAAAGGACCGGTAACCGTTTACCATGGCCCCCGGATCAAAAAAGAGGCTGCTGACAACCCCGGAATCAGTGGTGTAATTAAATGTGGTTGTAAGCCCCAATAGGACCCGGAATAACAGCTTGTTCAGCACATTGGGATCATTAAAGATCGTGTTTAGAACAAAATCTCCGGCGACGGTATTCAGGTCGTCCAGCATGATATTGTAGAGGACTTCATCATCGGAAGGAGAATCTACACGGCCGTATCCAATCCCCGCATAGGCGGTATAAAGTATATCTCCGGTCAGGCGCTTGGAACTCCGGTATATGGTCACTATACAATTATCGCTCGCCATTAGTCCGCCATCGTCTGTTACAGTCAGTTTAAAGACAAGGGTAGCCCCTGCCGGCCCGACATTGGGTGACGTAAATCTCGGCTGTACGGCGGCCGCATTGGAGAGTGTGACCGCAGGACCATCAGTCTGCTGCCAGGAATAGGAGACTATGTTGCCGTCCGGGTCGGTTGAACCGGATGCGTCCAGGGTTACAACGACACCCTCTGCAGCATTCTGGTCCGGCCCGGCAACGGCTGTGGGAGGTTCATTTACCCAGGTGACATTGACGATGCACTGCGCGGCGGATTTAAGTCCGCCTTTATCGGTAACGGTCAGTTCAAAGGTGAGTGCGGCACCGCCGGGACCCACATCCGGTGTCATGAAGGTGGCTATCATGTTATCGGCATTAGTTAATACAACAGCGGGCCCGCTCAACTGCCTCCACTCATACCGGGCAATCCCGTCGTCCCAGTCTATCGAGCCTGATCCATCCAGGGTCACGGATGTGCCCTCGGGTACGGTCTGGTCAGGTCCGGCGACGGCTGTGGGCGGATCGTTTATCCCGGTAACGTTGACTATGCATGTTGCAGTGGACGTCAGTCCGTTTGCATCAGTTACGGTAAGCTTGAAGGTCAAGGCGTCACCGTTATAGTCAACGTCCGGGGCTAGGAAGGTGGTCGTGACTGAATTGGGGTTCGACAAGTCGACCTGTTTGCTGCCGCCGGTCTGCTCCCAGGCGTAGGAGACAATGTCATTGTCCGGATCGGTTGAATTCGATGCATCCAGGGTTACAACACTACCCTCGGTAACGGTCTGGTCAGGTCCGGTATGGGCGACAGGCGGGCTGTTGGTTATAATATGCCATGTCTGTGTATCAGTACCGAAGATATGTTTCGCCTTGACCGTGAGGTCGTGAGCCCCGCTCTGTGCCGTATAAATATATGACTTTCCCGAATTTGAGAGGGGCACCTCGTCCAGGGTCCAGGCAAAGGTCCCGCCGGACGGAAAAACCTTAACACTGAACTCCACCTGCAAACCCGACAAAATATCAACATCATTTGTCTCCGGCGTTTTGGATGTGATACATCCGCTCATCAGTGACAGGACCATAAGCATGGTAAGGATAGATAACGGTCTCTTCATTGCAGCCTCCTCAACATAAGTTCCGAATTAGGGATTGTATAACTTTATAGACAGAACCGGGTAACGCAATAAATAAATAGCATTTTATTGATGTTTGTCAAGCGTGGCTCATTAAACGACCGGTCACCTTTCAAAAACCTATTTATTATTTCTAAAGCGGATTGCGGCTGGATGAGAGAATTTTTTTGACATAGAATAAAATGTTGGAAATCATATATGAAATGACCGGATTCCCCTCAGCAGTTCCGGGCTTTGTTTGACAATAAACAGCACCGGCCCTATTGAATATCAATCAGTTTGGAGAAATATCTGATGAACCGGCTTAGCAATGAAAAGAGTCCCTATCTGCTGCAGCATGCACAAAACCCGGTGGACTGGTATCCCTGGGGTGAAGAGGCTTTCACAAAAGCCATTAATGAAGACAAGCCTGTATTTCTTTCAATAGGTTATTCCACCTGCCACTGGTGCCATGTCATGGCACATGAGTCTTTCGAAGACGTTGAAACGGCAAGGCGAATGAACGATGTTTTTGTCAATATAAAGGTCGACAGGGAAGAGAGGCCCGATATCGACGGAATCTATATGAGAGTCTGCCAGGGACTTACCGGCAGCGGAGGATGGCCCTTAACAATTATCATGACCCCTGATAAAAAACCCTTCTTTGCAGGTACATATTTCCCCAGAAAGAATACCTACGGTCATCCCGGTATGGCCGACCTTATTGAAAAAATAGACGGCCTCTGGAAAAATGAACGCAGCAATATCCTCAGCTCGGCAGATAAAATCACAGACTGGCTCAGGCAGAAAATTGACACCCCTACAGGGGAAGAACCGGGAATTGATACCCTGCAAAAGGCCTTTGCCGAGCTTAAGGCCAGATATGATAAAAGATATGGAGGATTCAGTCCTGCACCAAAGTTCCCTACGCCTCACCAGCTTATATTCCTCTTGAGATATTACAGCCGTTTTAATGACAGGCAAGCCATTGATATGGTGAAAAACACTTTAAAGGCAATGTTTCGTGGCGGTATTCATGACCATGTAGGCTTCGGTTTTCACCGCTACTCTACCGATGAGAAATGGCTTATCCCGCACTTTGAAAAGATGCTCTATGACCAGGCGCTGATTGCTTTTGCAGCCGCAGAGACATACCAGGCATCTGGAGAGTCTATCTTTGCGGATATCGCCAATGATATTTTCACCTATGTCCTCAGGGATATGCACTCGGAAACGGGAGGCTTCTTCTCGGCTGAAGATGCCGACAGCGAAAGTATCGAGGGTAAGTTCTATCTCTGGAGTGAACAGGAGATCAGGGAAGCCCTCAACGAGGAAGAGGCCGACCTCTGGATAAAGGCTTATGGTATCGAACCTGACGGCAATTACGCCGAAAGCGGCCCCCATCAATCAAACTTCAAAAATATTTTATATTTAAAAAAATCATTACCCGACCTCTCTGTCGAGACTGGATTAGATACAAACGCACTCGGAGATAGCCTTGAGGTTTCCAGGAAAAAACTGTTTCAAATCCGTGAAAAGAGAATACGCCCGCAAAGAGACGATAAGATGCTGACCGATTTAAACGGTCTCATGATTGCTTCTCTCGCAAAAGGGGCGTCAGTCTTTAATAACCACTCCTATGCTGAATATGCAAAAAAGGCTGCCGATTTCATACTTGAAGAAATGCGGACTGACGATGGAGGGCTGTATCACCGGTACTATGACGGCCACAGGGCCATTCCGGGATTCCTCGACGACTATGCCTTTTTCATCTGGGGGCTTATCGAGCTCTATGAGGCCACCTTTGACGCAGGCTATCTCGAAGCCGCCATCAGGCTGAACAAATATATGACAGGACATTTCCCGGATAATATTAACAGCGGTTTTTTCTTTACCTCCGATAAAGAGGAAGAACTCCTGATTCGGAAAAAGGATCTTTACGACGGGGCCGTGCCTTCAGGAAACTCCGTTGCAGCGCTTAACCTCATCCGCCTGGCAAGGCTTACCGGAAATCCCGGACTCGAGGCCATGGCCAATAAGACAGGAAGGGCTTTTTACCGGCAGATAAGGGAAAATCCGTCAGCTTTCACACAATTCCTTATTGCCCTTGATTTCATGCTCGGACCTTCTTATGAGGTAATCCTGGTAGCCGGCCGTGGCGGCGCTGATACATCATTAATGATCGAAGCGCTGAGGCAGATTTACATTCCCAATATAAGCATCCTGTTCATTCCGGAAAACAGTGACATTACCAGAATCAGGGCCATCGTCCCGTTTATTTCAGATATGAAGGCATCACCTTCAAAAACGACCGCGTATGTTTGCTCGGGCAATACCTGCCTTAGGCCGGTTGACAGCCCCGAATCACTGCCATCTTTATTCGGCCTGTAAGTAAATCAAGCCATCCGCCCTGCCTCATCAGACAATGATCGTCCGGTATCATATGCTTTATATTCATTGTATATTTATCTGCCTGATTTATTAGCTTTCAATGTTCCGGTTAAAAAACTATAGGCTGCGGAAACAAAATGTTCAATATGGCCGTATATCGATGCTTCTCCTGGGCTATTCAGATCAGGGGTTAAACAGCCTCCCTTCCAGGAATTATTTGATATTCCCTTTTCTATTAGAGGTTACGTTCATGTGCACTATAGATCGTGAAAAAATTTTTAAATTTTCAGCTTGCTATTATCGTATATTTACGATATACGTTTTTTATGGCACAGAATAAAAAGAATGAATTCGATATGGAACTCCTGGAGATCGCAGATTTTGCCAAGGCATTGTCTCATCCGGCGAGATTGGCCATTTTAAAAGAGCTTGCCCAAAAAAACACTTGCATATGCGGAGAAATCGTAAATGTCATCCCCCTCGCCCAGTCAACCGTGTCCCAGCACCTGAAAGAACTTAAGAATGCAGGGATCATAGGCGGAGAGATTGACGGCCCCAAATCCTGCTATTGCATCAATAAAGATAAGTTAAGCGAAATGGTGCAATGCCTGACAAGGCTTTTCAGCGCTCTCTCTGAAAACGGATGCTGCAAGACAAAGAAGTGAGGTGAAGTTATGGACTGTTGCGGAACACAGAAAAACGAGAATAAAAAATCCCAGGGCTGCAGTTGCAGTACCCCGGAACCCGTTGTGAAAACCTCATGCTGCACCATCAACCTGCCGCCCTGGGTATCGGGACTTATCGAGACCATGGCCGGCAATGTCCCCAATATTTCATCAAAATGGTACAAGGCCGATTATCTGGGCATGATAAAATCACGCTCCACCGCGTTCAGGATGGACTATTCCGTCCCGCCCGGAATTTATGCCCTGGGCTGCCCTGATGAGAATTCCGATATATTCGTCAGCGCAAACTACAAACTCAGTTTTGATGTCCTGAGGAAAGACCTTGACGATATCAACGCATGGATACTCGTCATCGACACCAAAGGAATCAATGTATGGTGTGCGGCAGGAAGAGGAACATTCGGTACAGATGAACTTACCGGCCGGATAAAACAACACAAGATCGAAAATCTTGTGAATCACAGGAGAATAATCGTACCCCAGCTTGGCGCACCAGGGGTCGATGCAGATGCTGTCCAGAAAGAAACAGGGTTCAGGGTATCTTACGGGCCGGTCAGGGCCTGCGATATAAAGGCGTATATGGCAGCCGGATACAAGGCCACAAAAGAAATGCGCGAGGTGAAGTTCGGCCTCCTGGACAGACTGATCCTGACCCCGATCGAACTCAATCCGGCCTTCAAGGCTCTGCCTCTTCTGGCGCTTGCCATTCTGCTGATTTCAGGCATTCAGCCCAGCGGCATATTATATAAAAGCATTCTTGCTGACGGCCTGCCCATGCTTTTCATGTTTATACTCTCTATCATCAGCGGGGCATTCTTGACACCCGTTCTCCTTCCATTTATCCCTTTCAGATCATTTGCTGTAAAAGGCTGGATCGTGGGGACTATCATCACTGGCCTTTGCCTTATGTTTATACCTTATTTCAGGCCTGCAAACATCTTTTATGCCGCATTCAGCCTCCTGGTTTTCCCTGCTTTTTCATCATATCTGGCACTGCAGTTCACCGGAGCCACCACTTTTACATCCATCTCCGGGGTTAAAAAGGAAATCAGATATTCAATGCCAATATACAAGGCGGCAATAGTTGTTTCAGCACTCATATTCATTGCATACAAAATCAAACTGTGGGGGATCATATGAGATATCTTAAAAATATTTCCAGTATCAGATTTGATCCGGATAAGTGCATGGGCTGCGCCAGGTGCATTGAGGTATGCCCGCATAATGTATTTGATATAAAAGATAAAAGGGCTGTTTTACAGGACAGGAACGCATGCATGGAATGCGGGGCCTGCCAGAGGAACTGCAGTTTCGGGGCAATAGAGGTGGACGCCGGCGTCGGCTGTGCATCGGCGATCCTGCGTTCCATGAGAACAGGCGGCGAGGCTTCATGCGATTGCAGTTGAATCAAAACAGTTCTACGAAAAATAAGGAGGACGAAAAATGAAAGACCCTGAAAAGACAATTGGCAGCATGATCGATGCGGTTAATGTCTCAATAATAAGCTCAATTGACGAAACAGGCTTTCCCAACACAAAGGCGATGCTGCCTCCCAGGAAAAGAGAAGGCATAAAATGCCTGTTCTTTACGACAAACACCTCTTCCATGAGGGTGAAACAATACGCATCCAACCCCAAGGCCTGCGTCTATTTCTTTGACAAGAGGTTTTTCAGGGGCGTCATGCTCAAGGGGTCGATGAAAGTTCTGCACGACAATGCCTCGAAGGAAATGATCTGGAAAGACGGCGATGAAATGTATTACAGAAAAGGTGTTTCGGACCCCGATTATTGCGTGCTTAAATTCACGGCGCAATCCGGAAGGTATTACAGCAATTTCAAATCCCAGGATTTTTCGGTTTGATCTGATTCCGATACCCGATAATCCGTCATCATGTGAGCCCTCCTCAATTTGAAGGTAATTGTCACTTGACAATATATATCATGGATAATAAGTCCTTTCTTCGATGGAATATGAGTATCTGCATCAATCCAAATGCACCGGATGTAATTGTCACACCATCACCAGGAATACCGGTGGGACTTCTTGTTTATTAAGGAAAACATGAAGAAAAAGGTTATGGTCGGTTTGAGTGGCGGCGTCGATTCGGCAGTCGCCGCAAGCCTGCTCAAAGATCAGGGATACGAAGTGGTTGGTGTTACAATGTGCCTGGGGGTCGCCCCGTCGCCTGGCGGAAAGACAAAATGCTGCGGACCGGAAGAGATCGAGGATGCCAGGCGCGTATGCAGGACAATAGGCATCAGGCATTACATACTGGACTTTGCCCGTGAACTCGAAGAAGAGATAATCGGGCCCTTTGTCAGGGATTACAGGCTGGGCATAACCCCGAACCCCTGTGTGGCATGCAACGCTCAGATCAAGTTCGGCGCCTTGCTTGAAAAGGCGCTGGCCATGGGCTTTGATTTTCTTGCCACCGGCCACTATGCCGGGATAGTCGAGACAGATAGCGGGCTTGCATTGGCGAAGGCATGGGATAAGCGAAAGGATCAGACCTATTTCCTCTATGCGATACCCCAAAAGGCTCTGCCTAATGTTTTGTTTCCGCTGTCGGACCTGACCAAGGAAGAGGTCAGGAAAATTGCTGCAGACAAAAACCTGCCGGTTTCGAATAAACCGGAAAGCCAGGACATCTGCTTCATCCCGGCTGACGGCATAAGCAGTTTCATGAAAGGCCGGTCAAATCACGAGCCGGGGCATATCGTTGATATAAACGGCAATACAATAGGCCGCCACAGGGGCATCGCATCCTATACCATAGGCCAGCGCACAGGTCTTGGCATAAGCAGTCCGATGCCGTTATATGTCATCTCCATTGACGCGGAAAAGAACCGGATAATCGCAGGAGAACGCAAATATCTTCTTGCAGTGGGCCTTGTTGCGGATACCCTCAACATGTTTACAGAAATTCCGGCTGAAAAGGTATCGGGCAAGATCCGTTATGGGCACAGGCCTGCAGCCTGCAGTGCGGAAATTACCGGTGGATACCTGCATGTGAGTTTTGAAAAACCCCAGGAGGCAATCACGCCCGGGCAGTCGATTGTCCTCTATGACGGTGAAAAGCTCATTGGCGGCGGCATCATAAGATTTGCCACGCGAAGAGTGGAGGAATTGCCGGGACCGCACCAGGAAAAGAGCATTATATCAAATTGAAAAATATTACTTTTGAACCTGAAAAATAATCAGGTTTCCGGAAAAATTTATCAATTGTCCATTCCTGTGGGGCTACCCGGACAATCCCTGTTTTCATGCGGATTATTCCAGTCTTTTTCAAATTAGTCTGCTGGTAAACAGGCAGATTATTTACGAATATTGGCCAAAAGCATTCCTTTATGATAAGATCATTTGAGCGTGGATATAAAAAGCACTAATGAATGGCAGGCATGCATTAAACGAATAAAGAACCAGAAGCTCAGAACCAAAAAAACAGTACGGATAAAGCTGATGATGAGGAGACATTATGAGATATGGTGCAATAAATAAAATATCCGCACATGTGAAATCAGTCAAAAAGGGCGATATCACGTCGCTTGTCAAATTCAATGTAACGGCCATGGTTGATACACCCGGTTTAAAAAATGGTGATATGGTTGAACTCGCCATCAAGGCCATTCACATGCTTGTGGTGAAGGAATAGTTACAGATAATCTTTATAACGGTGCAACCGTTGATCAAAAACATTATGCGGATTCCGGTTATGAATTGTATCAAGGAATATGGAGGTGTTATATGAACAGGAGTACTCTGGTCATTATTATAATGCTGCTTTCCGGATTGGTCGGTAATACGGCATTTGGCGCAGCAAAGATAACAGTCGATGGATACTCTTATTCAGCAGGAAATGTAATGCAGGGTAAGGCAATCGAATATGATTTCACAATTGTAAACTCCGGCAATGAACCGCTTACACTGAAGCTTAAGTCCTGTGACAGTTGCAACGGTTTCAAGGTCACAGCTCCGATAGGGTCAATAGAGCCGGGCAAGAGCGATAAAATACATGTGAGGATTCCTACTTACAATATGAGGGGAAACTTTAAAAAAGAAATCGAGGTTCTGACAAACGATCCTGATAAAAAGAATGTAACATTTATTGTCGAGGCCTGTATCCAGGAAGTACTGTCAATAAAACCCGAATATATAAGCCTGGGCCAGATAAAACCGGGATCAAAATATCAGCAGATAATCACCATCAACAATTCAGGCAAGGAACCTGTTAGCATATCGGAAATCGAAGTAACACCGGCCGAACATCTGATATTGTCTCCTCAGGAGAAGATGGTGATAAAACCCGGGGAGAAAAAGACGCTCCTTCTGACCCTGATTTCAGGAAAAGAGCCGGGAGTAATCGAAGGTTCAATATTCATCAGGACAGATTTAAAGCAGATGCCCCAGAAACTCATCCCGGTTACCGCAGAAGTGATCAGGGATAATAAAAAGCCGTAATCTTTCAGCGATAAAAAATGAAACGGATGAATACTGATATCATGAAAACCTTGAAATTTGTCGTCCTTGCAATATCGTTTTCAATGTCTCTTTTCATGTTTCCTGTTTCAGTTCTGGCTGACAGACCCGACATGCCGGACTCAAACCGGGATGGAAACATAAATGACAAGAAGACCCCTGAAGAATTATTTCTGGAATTGAGACACTCGCTCGATGTTTCAGCGGGAATCACCTATAAACCCAGGGGGAGCATCAGACACACGGTCTACATGTTTTCAAGCACTGAATGTTCGCACTGCATCCAAGCGGCCAGGGAGATAAAACCCCTTCTTGATGAATACCATGCTGAACTAAAGATATTGTTCTGCGGATTCAACGAATTGCCCAGGCAGCACGCTATACAGGCCGTGTGTAAACACCTGGACCTTGATGCCTATAATAATACACATTGGAAAACAGAGGGGTTGAAACCAGATTCCGAATGCGCAAAGGCTGCAATGATCGTTGATAAATCGATGGAATTGAGCAGTATAATGGAAATACACAACCTCCCCACCTTCTTTATGGAATCCGGCCAGAAAATTGTCGGTGCAAAGATGGAAGAGCTTGAAAAGGCGCTGAAGAATTAATTTTGTTGAGGACTAATCCGGATATCAGCCAATGCCTTAATAAGGCCTTTTTAATACTGACCAAAGTTCAAGGTAAGGGAATTGAGAAAACTGCTTGAGGGGAGGGAGGCCACACTGGCAAGCTTTTCAGTTTGCCTCGTGGCACCCGGTGCTTAAACAACGTTGGTATCCCCCTCGTATTTACTTAATAACCTGCTACAAGCCCACCAATCCAAAAAGTATCGGGAATTGTTTTAACAAGGCTTCCATTTTGTGAATCAATAACGGTTATTCCAAGATTCGATTGTGTAATATAGTAGCCGTTTGTCGAATCAAATGCACTATCTCTGGACCAGCCTGTAAAACCGGTAATTATGGAAACATCATTTATTTCTTCATTGTCGATATCTATTGATACAAAGTGTTCCTGAGTGCCGTTCCAGTACATACCGAACAACTTCTTGCTCGTTGTATCATATGCAAGTCCACCAATTAAATGATCGTCGGAAATCGCTTTGACAAGGCTCCCATCTTGAGAATCAATAACGGTTATTCCAAGATTCGAACTTGTAATATAGTAGCCGTTTTCCGGATCAAACGTACTGTTTCCAAACCGGTTTGTGAAACCGGGGATTGTTGAAATATCGTTCACTTCTTCATTTTCGATATCTATTGAAACAAAGTGTTCCTGCGTGCCGCTCCAGTATATGCCGAACAATTTCATGCTGGTTTTATCATATGTAAGACCCACAATCCCATGATTATCGGGAATTGTTTTGATGAGGCTCCCATTTAGGGAATCAATAAAGGTTATTCCAAGATTCGAACTTGCAATATAGTAGCTGTTTGTCGAATCAAATGCGCTGTTTCCAAACAGGTTTGTAAATCCGGGAATTGTGGAAATATCGTTTATTTCTTCATTTTCGATATCTATTGATATAAAGTGTTCCTGAGCGCCATCCCAGTACATACCGAAAATGAGATCATTGGATTTGGAAACTGTTACCACACAGGTGTCCGTGCTTGTCAACCCGACCGCATCCCTAACCGTCAGTTCGAAAGTGAGCACTGATTCTTCAGCAACAGCGGCCGAGAATTGCGCAACGGCAGCATCGGCATTAATCAACGTCACTGTCGGCCCGCCGGTTTGCAGCCACTGGTAGGAGACGATGTCGTTGTCGGAATCGGTCGAGCCGGAACCGTCCAGGATAATCATTGCACCAACATCTGCCGATTGATCGGCTCCGGCATTGGCAACCGGGTGGCTGTTTCCGTAGATATTCCAGGTCTGTGTATCCGTACCGAGGGCATGCGTTGCCTGCACTTCAAGAATATGTTCCCCTCCCATGGCAATGTACTCATACGATTTTTCCGTACCCGTTAGAGGCGCCCCGTCCAGAGTCCAGGCATAGGTTGCAGGGATCGGGAGAACGGTTACGCTGAATGTCATCTGCTCGCCCGACGGCAAGCTGACGTCATTGGTGTTAGGCGTTTTTGATATGACGCAACCGCTCAACATAGCTGTAAGCATAGTGATAAACAAAAATACGACAAATTTTTTCATGATTCCCCCTCATTTATTTAAGTAGCATCTAACAACAAAGCTAAACTTTATTATATTCCAATATACCCGAGGGAAAGTTTTAGTCAAGATTCTGAATGATGTATTATGAAATTTTAAATTGTTTGAAGCAATCCACAGGTTCCGTGATGCGAATATTGCAATCGGAGACATTTATCAGCAGAACAGAAATTTTCGGTACAGATTTCCACAATACCTACTACAAAAGTTTTATATATGTTTTTAAGTGCAATAATTTATTTTTACCTTTTATTATCATTTAGTTACTGGTGGAGGCGGGGGGAATCGAACCCCCGTCCGAAGGTCTTCGGCACAGAGCGGCTACATGCTTGTCCTGTGTTTTAAATCTCGGAAGCTTTGCGCCCGCAGGCAGGCCCGCTTCTTCCCAGCCTCAGTAATTACCCTTTAAAGCCCTGAGGCGAAACATTAAAGGGTTGCCTGTCCTTATTTGACGCCCGACATAACCCGGCAGGCAGGGTTATGCAAGACGTGGCTGGTTACTAGGCAGCCATTGCGTAGTTGTAATCGTCTGCACTTATGTGCGCCTGCCTGTTTAACGAGGCGACAGACCTCGGCATGCTCCCTGAACCTCAACTACCCCCGTCGAGCCCATAGCGCCCCCGGGTTCGCTGCTTATGCTTCATTAGTGCCAGGTATAATAAAAGTCAAACCGATAATACAGCATCTTCGATAAGTTCACAGAGAATATGCCCGATAAGGATATGGACCTCCTGAATCCTTGCGGATTTGCCCTTATAGGGCACATCAATAAGGTAATCCACTATCTGAGCCATTTTCCCGCCGCCGTTGCCTGTAAGGCCGATTGTTATGATTCCGCCGGATTTTGCTGATTCTATCGCTTTAAGTATGTTTGGAGAATTGCCGCTCGTCGATATGCCGAAGAACACATCACCCTTCCTTCCAAGCCCGAGAACCTGCCTGGAGAATATTTCGTCAAAAGAATAATCGTTGGCCACTGCCGTAATAATTGACGTATCCGTTGTAAGCGCAATTCCTGCAAGAGGTCTTCTGTCCTTCATGAACCTGCCGACAAGCTCGGCGGCCAGGTGCTGGGAATCGGCTGCTGAACCGCCGTTTCCGGCGAACATTATTTTTCCGCCTCTCTTTATGCAGTCTGTCATTACACCGGCTGTCTCGGCTATAACCGGGGCAAGTTCAGTCAGTTTCGAATGAAGCTCCAATGCCTCTTTGAATATAGAATCAACCCGGCTTTCCATCAGATGATCCTCCGCAATGATTTGGTATGAAAGGTATAATGCAAAGTTCAGGCATCCTCAAGATTTAATAATCAGTCCCCGGACAGTTCAGGCTCTGAAATGACCGTCCCTGTTATTTTGATCAAGGAAAAAGGAGTCCCAGTGACACCTGTAATAATCCACAACCTCTTTGTTATATTCATCATCTGATTTGCATAGCCTGAATCGCTTTTCATAATGTCCGCTCTTTATGACATCTTCAATGCCCAGCGGGAAAATATCGGACAGGTCTATCCTCTCCGAAGGACCTCTCAAATATTGTTTAATTATTCTCAAGCACCTGGAGAAACTTTTGAAAATCATCTTAACTATGCTGCTAATCATGCCAACTCCTTCTATAAAACTTATCGGCGCAATGATATTTTGCTTTACGGTTACATTTAATAAAATAACAGGCTAAAGACTTGGTTTTTTGCTGCCGATACGCTCTTTTGTATGAACGGGACACACAAAAACCCTTTAAAAATACCGGAAATGCCGGATTCGATCTTTGCAGGAAGCAACAGTGTCCGGATCAAACCTGATTCTGGACTTAGCATAAAAAGCATTAAAGAACATTTCTCCGTCAGGATTACAGATAAAATTATTTATGCCGACCTGACCAAGGAGGGTATTGTATGAGTGAAGATCTTCAGGGCGACCTTGAGACCAGCAGGTGTTCTGAAATTATAAAGATCCTTTCCCTGGGGAAAAGGGGCGGCAGGCTGCTGCTCACCAGCGGATCCGAAACGGGGTCAGTCTATTTCAATGACGGCAGGCTGGTTCATGCAAAATGCGGTCAGCTCGAAGGTGTAAAAGCGATATATGAAATGGCCGCCTGGTCATCGGGCAGCTATAAATTTTTTATTGACGAATCAACCGATTTAATAACCATCAACCAGCCGACGGAGGATATCCTCAGGGAGACCGAGACCAGGATCAAGCAGATGGATAAAATAGCTTCCCTCATACCTTCTGCAAATGTGGTCTTTTCGCTCGATCCCGAGATCCGGGAGAAAGAGATAGTATTGAAGGCAATCCAGTGGAAGATACTTACCCAAATAGACGGGGAAAAGTCCATCTCACAGATCGCCAAATCTCTTGGGGTGACAGACTCGGATGTAATGAAGGTATTCTATACACTTTTCAGACTTGGAGTTATCAAAGAAGCTGAAAAAATAGAACCTGAAAAGAAGGAACCTTCGCCCAGGGAACACAAAACAGAGCTGCCGGACACCCCGTACGTATCAGCGCTCATCGAAAACCTGACAATGGCAATAGGGCCGGTGGCACCCCACATAATTCTTGAGACTGTATCCGAAACAGGCCTGGATATTTCAAACGAAGACATCGTTCAGCGCGAAGCGTTTGTAAAAAAACTGCACTCCAAAATGCCCGAAGGGAAACTCGCAAAGAGTTTCCTGAGTAAAATGGAAGGCTGGCTGAAGCCCGGAGATGGTCAATCATGAAGAAAAAAATATTCATCACTTCCCTGGCGGGTTTTATTCTTGTACTTGCAGGATCCTTAACTGCCGTTCTTCTCGAAATGTCGTCAATCAAAAGAATAAATACGGATGGTATCACCGAAAAGCTCTATAATGAAAATTCCCAGATCATGTCCTCGATCATCAATCTAGTACCGCCTTCGTCTTATGAAAACCTTAAACTGCCTTCATCATGGGCGGAAATAATGACTGTGAATTCAGACGATCTTGCAATACTTGCATCGACCAACAAAAGCAGCAAAGGAAAATATATTTATACCATCCCCGGTCTGCTCGACCAGGCGAAAGCGATTCTGGGGCAGATGAAGAGCATGAAACCGGCTGTAATCAGATCAAAAGACTACATAGTTGCTGTCGTCCCGTATCAGGCAAATACTTTCATTATCGGACTGAAGCCAAAAACATGGGAAAAAAATCTTATCGGCTCTCAATTCGACGCAATGAATAATATGTCTTCGGATATATATAGAAATTTAATTATTATGGCCGTTATCGGCATACTGATATCCATTGTCCTGTCATTTTTAACAACCTTGGCGGTAGCCGGCTATTTATCAAAATTTTCTAAAAGCATGAAGGCCCTGAGCCTTGGCAACCTGAATGCCGAGCCGCCTGTATCAAAGGGAAAGGAACTGGCGGTTTTCACAGATTCATTCATACGGATAAGGACATCCCTTGTTATGGCACTTCGAAGGCTGGAAGATAAATGAAAGCCTGAACAGATTCTTGTTGTCGATGATTGAGAAACTCTGTCTTGTGTACCGGTATTTTAATCAGAGCTTAGAGAAACATCTCCCTTTATCAGGGTCAGATAGTCCAGCTCCTCGATATTGATCCCTGTCGCCTTGATTATAATTTTTTCGTTTTCAAGGCTTTTTGCATACAGATTAAATATCCGTTCCTGCCTTTTTTCATCTTTTCCGTATCTTTCCATCAAATCCGTATAACGTCTCGAAAGTGACACCACTTCTTCATGCATGACCCTTTTGTCCGCATAGTTTACAATCATGGCCTCATTAAGTTCATCAGACTCGAGGTTCACATGCTGCCTGACAATTGAGGCCAGTTCTGGGCAATCAAGTATATCAAGAAGCCTGCCTCCCATTCTTGCGTGGTCCTGTCCCGTATGGATCGAATCAATTTTACAGATATCATGAAGCAGAGCCCCCATCCCAACAAGCCTGATATTGATTTTATCCTGCAGATGAGAAGCTATCATCATGGCTATGCTTTCCACGGTCCTGCTGTGATTGAAGATATGCTCCGGCATCTGCTTCAGCCGTATGAGGTCATATGCCCATTTTCTAGAAGGGATCACTATTATCAATTCCCTCCGGCTGTTTCACTGTGCTTGCCGGATATGTCCCCGAGGCCGAGTAATTTAACTGTCAGGGCGAATGTCGTCTTTGTCGGTACGGTTTGCGTTTCATCCAGGTTATATGACGGTTCGACCTGCACGGAACCCGTTATTCCCCAGCACTGGGACTGGTAGTCGATCCCCTGCCTGAAGAATTCAAACCTGTCGTCTGCAAAGTTATACTTGCCTTCAAAAAACAGCCACAGCCCTCCCAGAATATAAAGCTTTGCATTTCCATAGAGGTTGTTTGCATTGTCGCCTTCCGCGGGCCTCAGATATTCGGAGGTCAGGGTTAATTCATCTGTCCTCTTGTCGACAAAATAAAGCCTTGTCTTGTTCTGCTGTGATATGAACGCGTTATGCTCGTCTTCTCCGAAAGTGTTGGTATGTTCAAAATAGAACCAGGGCCATGGACTGAACCTGAATATGCCATTATAGTATCCCCAATCCTCATTTACAAAGCTGTATGTCCTGTTGAGCGTCAGTTCCAGGATTGAGTTGCCGTTTTCATCCCTGATGTAATTCGAAAGAGCGGGCTTGATATCATCTGTTTTCTGCCATCCGTCATCGGAAAGGATTATCGGATACGGATAGTTCGGGTCACCGGGCGGCACACTGTAATTGCCGTTAAATTTCCACAAGCCTGTCCAGTCGATCGACGGGACCATTTGATGGTACCATTCTTTGTAAAACCTGGGGCTATACACGGATGATGTAAGAGTAATCCCTCTTTTATTCCAGTTTTCCTCTATATCGCTGTCAAAATCCTCATATGAAGGCCCTTTCTGCTTGAAGTGCGTATCCCTGTAAATCTCCTGGTAAAAGGGCCTGATGGTGACATAGGGTAAAAGATTGATCGGAAGGGACAGTTCGGCATTTGCATAATCTTTTATACCCTGGGCTGAATTCTCTGAATAGACATATATGGAATTGATATCGGCAGAAATGTAGAGTGGGGTCTTTGGAATTTTCAACTGGGACATCTTGATCCTGGCGTTTGGAAGCTGCTGGATAGTGTAGCTGTTATCAGGAGTTGTCAGATCCTTTTTCCACTGGCCGGCAACATCAAATGTAAACTTGCCGTAAGTCTTGAGCCATTCCATCCGGGATACTGCCTCCTCTGTCCTGCTCTGCTGTTCTCCGATCCAGAATGAATTCTGATCACTCTCAAACGGGTAAAGCGGTCCTATGTCTCTGAAATAATCGGAATTGCTGGGCAGATTTATATTCCAGGTCAGATCACCGCCGGTATTACTCGCCTTGATATACCACCTGCTGTATGGCACGATGGGCTCAACGCCCGAATCCGAGACGTCCCCCCCCCATTTGTCCCTCAATCCTTCTAGATACAGAAAACCCTTTTTCTTATAATCCAGTACATATCTCAGTTCACCTGCCATGAGCAATCCGCGCTTTTCCAGCCATGTCGGGGTTAATGTCACGTCAGCCGAGCGGCCGAGTGTAATATACACGGGCAGGCCGCCATACAGCCCCGTGTCGCTCATACTGCCTACCTTCGGGAACAAAACACCTGTCTGTCTTTCCAGTTTTGCTGGAAAGTAAAAATAGGGGAAATAAAAGACAGGCACATCTCGCACGTAAAACCAGGCATGTTTCGCCTTACCGTATCCTTCGACAGGGACATCAAGGTGGCCTGCCTTGATAGACCATGAGGGTGTTTCCGATGTGCAGGGGCTGTATCTTATCTTGTCCCCAAGGTACACGTTGTTGCTGTAACGGGTGATCTTGCTGCCCCAGATTTTAAAGGGTTCCTCATATCCATAGACATACCCGTCAGTTACATATGCATCTTTTCTCCTGGTATTGTATGTAACGGATTCCGCCCTGATTTCCCCCTTGGGGTCTTTCAGATAGCAATCTCCGGATGCCGATATATCATTGCTTACAGAGTCATAATTCATGTAATTGCAAGTCAGAGTCATGCCGTCTTTACTTCTGACGGCAACATTTCCCGAGGCTTCAATTCTGTTGCCGGACTTCTCAACCTTATCGGCTTCGATATCGAGCTCTTCGCCGAAAAGACATACCGGCATAATAAAAAATATCAGGATTGCCCATAAATAAGCCAGCCTTTGCATATCAAACGTTCCCTTATTTCGCTCACAGTATAGAATGAACCTGTTACAACAACCTCTTCGGACATATTGTATGCTTCGTTAAAAGCGTCCGTCAGGGAAGGAAACACATGAACAGCCTCCATCCCGGCAACCTGCTCCATTTCTGTTTTTCCCCATGACCTGGGCGAATCAGGAGGAGCAATATAAATCCTGGAACAAACCCCTGAAAGCATCTTGGTCATAGTTGTGAAATCTTTATCCTTCAGGATGCCCAGCACTCCGATGCCTGCAAATTTCCTTTCCCGGAGATACTCGCACAGGCATAACATAGAAGCGCTGTTGTGTGCTACATCTAGTATGACCCTGCCTGCATGTTCAATCCTTCCGGCAAGCCAGGAATTGCCGATGGCGGATTTTGTACTTTCTTCATCAAGTTCGAAGCCAAGCTCTTTAAAAGCCCGTATTGCAAGAGAAGCATTGAGGGGCTGATAAAGACCCTCAATTCCGGCTTTGAAACCTGCTGGCCGATCTACGATTATTAATTCTGAACCGATCTTTTCTGAATAATTTTTTATAACATCAAGCCCCTCTTCAGCCGACGTTATAAGCGGCCTGCCGCTTCTTGCAATGGCGGCCTTCTCCGCTGCGATGTCAGGTATACCTGATCCCAGGTAATCCGTATGATCCAGTGAAATATTTGTTATTATTGAAAGACAGGGATCAAGTACGTTTGCAGCATCAAGCCTGCCTCCAAGCCCGATCTCGAAAATACCGACATCCACACCGGATTTTTGAAAAAGCCGGGCGGCCAGAACAACCGTCATTTCAAAATATGTAAGACCGATTTCTTTAATCAGGGGAAATATTTCCACTTCAGTGTCTTCGATTTCCTTTTGTGTCGAATCCCGTCCATTGAGCCTGAACCTTTCCGTATAATTGCTTATATGAGGTGACATTGTGACACCTGTTTTCCGGCCCGCCTCAATCAGCAGACGTTCCAGATATATGCATGTGGACCCTTTTCCGTTAGTGCCTCCGATAAGGACATGACGGTAGCTTCTTTCAGGGTGACCCAGGATATCAAGGGCTTTCTTGACCCGCTCCAGACCGGGAATCCACCGGTTCTGGTCAATATTGTTTAAAGCCATCTTAGGATATTCGAGAGGGTCTGCGGTAAATCACGCCTGTGTACAACTGCATCTATAAAACCGTTCGAAAGCATGCGGGATGCCGTCTGAAAATCTTCCGGGAGTTCCGCATGCGTCGTAGTCTCAATTACTCTCGGCCCTGCAAAGCCGATCCTTGCGCCCTGCTCGGCGATAATAAAATCAGCATGAGACGAGAAACTTGCCGTGACCCCGCCATAACAGGGATCCGTATAAACAGTTATCAGAGGCGTGTTTGACATATTTTTTCTGCATACGGTTCTCAACATCTGCATCAGGCCCCATATGCCTTCCTGTACCCTGACCCCGCCCGATGCGCAGAATACGACTGCAGGAGTTTTTTCCCTGCTTGAAAATTCCAGCATGGCTATAACAGCCTGTCCGAGGGCCGTTCCCATGGTGCCTCCCATAAAACTGAAATCCATTATACCGATAACGCATTCCTGCCCTTTAATTGATGCCTTGTAGCCCCTGAAACCTTCTTCCCTTTCGGAAAGGCCTGAACCCGACAAGGAAAACTCGATTTCATTGAATCCGCCGCTGCCGCATGTCATCATAATACGGTCTTGCGGACTGACCCTGAAATGGAAGTCACAGTGCGGACAGATGTAGAGGTTTTCTTTGAGTTTCGATGTTATGCTTATTTCCTTGCAGGACGGACATTCAGTCCATCTTCCGTCTTTTTTTGCTATATCAAGAATTTCCGTCAAATGTTGAATACCTCCCCTCCTTTTACATATCCCATACCTTCAGGCATATCCTTTGCCACCTCTTCAAAATAACGCGGTTTTATATGGTATGCAATAATCCTTGTCTTTTTGAAACGGTGCAGTTCCCTGCCTATAATTGATGGGGTCAGATGCCCAGTAAGTCTTGCCACCTCAATCATCCTGTCAGGAAATGATGTTTCAACAAAAAATAATTTTAATCTTCCTGAAAGAGAAGCGGCCAGGTTAAAGAGCCTCGGAAAATATGAGGTATCCCCGCTGAATATTACATGCTTGTCGCCTTCCGAAATCATAAAGGACCTTGCCCCGTTAATATGTTCGGATTTAAAACTTTTTACAACTAACCCGTTTAAATCAAAATCGTCTTTCGGCAAAGTAATAAACCTGCATGAAGAATTATCAAGCCCGAGCTGTTTCAACTTCGGCCATAATATTCCATTGAACAGGTGTTTTCTTAAAGCATTCAGTGTGATACCGCTTCCCCAGATATCGATACCCTCCCCTTTTCCGAAGCATGCTACGTCAAGTATGAAAGGGAGCTCTTTTATATGGTCAATATGGGAATGGGTCAAGAGGATATGCCGGATGCCGGACAGTCTTTTTTCATCAAGCACTGAGGCTGCAGAGCCGGCATCAATCAGCACTTCCTGGTTAATCAGTATACTTGTAGTATTAAATCCCTTTGCTGCAGCGCCGCTGCATCCGAGTATTTCTATCTTCATACCCTTCCCATCAATAGTTTAAAGTACTTTTCGGCCATCTTTTTAATAAACTATAGTCTTTAAAAAATATCCCCGAATGTCATTGACGCAATCAGCCTTATCAATTAGACATAATTCACTTTTTAAACCATTTAAGAGGTTATCATGGCCGGTACGATAGCACAAAAGATTATTGATTCTCATAAGGTTGATGAAACTCCAGACGAGATAGGATTGAGGATTGATCAGACGCTCACACAGGATGCAACGGGTACCATGGCTTATCTCGAATTCGAGGCCATCGGCATTGACACTGTCAAAACCGAGCTCTCGGTGAGCTATGTCGATCACAATACGCTCCAGACCGGTTTCGAAAACGCGGATGACCACCGTTTTCTGCAGGACATTGCAGCAAAATACGGCATCTGCTTTTCAAGACCCGGGAACGGCATATGCCATCAGGTGCATCTGGAACGCTTTGGCGTTCCGGGTAAAACTCTGCTCGGTTCAGACAGCCATACCCCGACCGGCGGCGGCATAGGCATGCTGGCAATAGGTGCGGGCGGTCTTGATGTTGCCGCAGCAATGGCGGGAATGCCCTTTTATATCCCGAAACCGGAAACCCTAGGAATAAAGCTCTCAGGCAGCCTTAGGCCCTGGGTCAGCGCCAAGGACATTATTCTTGAAATCCTGAAAAGGCTTACCGTCAAAGGCGGAGTGGGAAAGATCATCGAATACACAGGGCCGGGCGTTAAAAACCTCAGCGTCCCGGAACGTGCGACCATTACCAATATGGGCGCCGAACTCGGCGCAACTTCATCTGTATTTCCGAGTGACGAGACCACCAGGGCCTTTCTTAAGGCTCAGAAAAGAGGGGGAATATGGGTTGAACTCAAGGCAGATGAAGATGCCGCCTATGATGAAGTAATCGAGATTGATCTCAGCCGGCTTGAACCTCTTGCGGCTTGCCCCCACAGCCCTGACAGGGTGGAGAAAATTTCAGCATTGAAAGGTAAAAGGGTTGATCAGGTTCTCATAGGCTCATGTACCAACTCATCGCTCAAGGACATGCTTACCGTTGCGGCGGTGTTAAAGGGCAGATCTGTCCACCCAAATGTAAGCCTGGGTATAGCCCCGGGTTCCAAACAGGTTCTTTCAATGCTTGCGGAAAAGGGTGCTCTGACAGATATAATCGCATCCGGGGCAAGGGTATTGGAGAGTGCCTGCGGGCCATGCATCGGCATGGGCCAGTCTCCAAGGTCGAAAGGGGTTTCGCTAAGGACGTTTAACCGCAACTTCAAGGGGCGTTCGGGGACAGAAGACGCCGATGTTTATCTGGTATCCCCTGAAGTGGCTGTCGCTGCGGCAATTACGGGAACAATCACAGATCCGGGAGAACTGGGAGATTATCCGAAGATAAAAATGCCTGCCGCATTTTCAGTTGATGATTCCATGATCATCCCTGCCTCTGCCGATGGGAATACCGTTATTACAAGGGGACCCAATATAAAGCCCTTCCCCAAGAGAGGGCAGATGGAAGATTCTCTCGATTTGAGCGTTCTGCTGAAGCTGGAAGACAACATTACAACAGACGACATAATGCCGGCAGGTTCAAAAATATTGCCCCTCAGGTCCAATATTGAAAAGATATCAAAATTCGTTTTTTCCGGCATTGATAATAATTTCTCTGAAAGAGCGATGACCGCAGGAGCAGGCTGCGTGCTGGCCAGAAAAAATTACGGACAGGGTTCTTCCCGTGAACATGCCGCGATTGCTCCTATGTATCTGGGCATAAAGGCCGTTCTCGCGGTAACATTTGCCCGAATCCACAGGGCCAACCTGATCAATTTCGGCATATTGCCGGTTACGATCGATGAGAGTTCCTATTCAGCCATCAACAATGGAGATAAAATCAGGATATCGAACATACTTGACGTGCTTGGCGGAGCCGGCCGGATAAAGATTGTGAACTTATCATCCGGAAAAGATATTGAAGGAAAGCTCACGGTTTCGGAAAGGGAAGCCTCTTTGCTCAAGGCCGGCGGACTTCTTAACTACATTAAATTGCGGGCGGGTAATTGAACATGTCGGAAACAAGAACAAGATTCGCCCCGTCACCGACAGGGCACCTCCATATAGGAGGCGCAAGGACAGCTCTTTTCGCGTGGCTTTATGCAAGGCATACAGGCGGAAAATTCATACTCAGAATCGAAGATACGGATGCAGAGCGCTCGACTGATGAATATACACAGAAGATCCTTCAGGCAATGGAGTGGCTCAATCTCGACTGGGACGAAGGACCATTCTATCAGTCAAAAAGGCTCGACCTTTACAGGGAATATGTGGAGAAGCTCATTGAAAACGGCCGTGCGTTCTGGTGTGAGTGCACGTCTGAAGATCTTGAAAGGAAGCGTGAGGAAGCCCTCAAAACAGGAGGAAAGCCCAAATATGACGGTACATGCCGGACCAAGGGCCTGGGCCCGGGACCCGGCCGTGTTGTCAGGTTTGCATCGCCCAAGTCAGGAATTACTTCTTTTGAAGATGTAATTAAAGGCACGATCAGTGTCGATAATTCAGAACTTGACGATCTCATTATACTCAGGTCGGACAACATGCCCACTTATAATTTTACTGTTGTGATAGACGATGCCACCATGAACATAACCCATGTCATCAGGGGTGACGACCATGTGAACAACACCCCGCGCCAGATTGCACTGTATGAGGCCCTTGGTTTCCGGCTTCCTGTATTTGCACATGTCCCCATGATCTTGGGTTCCGATAAAACAAGGCTCTCCAAGCGCCACGGTGCAACATCCGTAATGGCTTACAAAGAAATGGGATACCTTCCGGAAGCCCTTGTAAATTACCTTGTCAGGCTGTCCTGGGCACACGGCGATATGGAGATTTTTTCGATGGAAGAGCTTGTGCAGCTGTTTGATCTCCAGAATGTCGGCAGAAGCGCTGCAGTGTTTAATCCCGAAAAGCTGCTTTGGCTTAATCACCATTATATTAAAACAGGTGATGTGAAAAGGCTTGCACGACTTCTCATGCCGTTTGTCATTGAAGCCGGGCTCGATCCCGTTAATGATAATTTTCTCGAACACGTTGTTGAAGATGTAAGGGAGAGGACTCACACGTTAATAGACATGATCGATTTTGGCGACTTCTATTTCAGGGATATTGACGCCGCGCCGGAGTTGAAAGAAAAATTCCTGACATCGGAGATGTTACCTGTTTTCAGAGAATTGATCTCAGGTCTTGATATAATTGACCTTACAGACCGAAAGATGACTGAGAATGTTTTTTCAAATGTCCTTGAAAAATGCGGCATCAAATTCAAGCAGCTCGCACAGCCTATAAGGGTTGCATTGACAGGTAAAACCGCTTCTCCCGGAATATTCGAGATTATATCAACCCTCGGGACAAAAGTTGTTCCGCGCTTGAAGAATGCCCTGAATTACATGGAATCCCGTACCGCCCAATGATAAAAGTCATACCGTTTGAGTCAAGATATTTCAGCCTTCTGAGCTATATCCTGGCTGATCATGATTCCAGGGAATGTATCGTCATCGACCCGGCAAAGGAGCTTGCTTCAACCTTTGACAACCAATTGAAAATACAAACTGTGATCAACACACACATCCATTTTGACCATACTCTGGGAAATCCTTTTTTCGGCAGACTCGGATCAATAAGAGCCCACAAATTTGAAAATATGGCACTCTACCGATTGATGAATACCTTTTTATCATCATTAATTGCCGGTAAAAAGCCTCCCAAAACAGATTTTACACTTGCAGAAGATGTCAAAATCAATCTGGGCGGAACAGCTGTTCATATACTGCACACACCCGGCCATTCACCCGGTTCCATTTGCCTATACTGGGATGGAAACCTGATCTCCGGAGATACAATGTTCACAGGCGGTGTAGGCAGAACAGACATACCCTGCGGCAGCACCAAATCGATGAAGGAAAGCCTCGGGATACTCCTTGATCTGCCCGGTGATACGCTTGTTTGGCCGGGCCATGTTTATGCATCAAATTATCCTGTTGAGTTGAAGAACAACCGCAGGGCGGTTGTATGGGCTATGAATTCTTTGTGAACTTTTCAATCAAGCGGATTCGGTTTCTTTTTAACGGCCGACGGGTCCTTGAGTGCCTTGTCAAGTTCATTGAAAAGATCAGGCTTTACCGGACCTTTTTTCATCACCCCTTCAAGCTGGCTTAATTTCGCTTCTTTTTCGGCCTTCATGCGCATTATTTCTTCCATCATTGCAGGGGCACTTGTCTCTTTCGGGATATTTTCAATGGCCAGGTGGTCGTTAATATAAAAGCGTTCGTCTATGCCGCTGGCAGCCGTTCTGATGATTCCGGCTTCATCAAGCCTTCTTGAAATGCGCGCCGTTTCTTCTGCTGATAAATTCAGCATTTCTGCAATTTCTTTTAATGCGGGAGACCTTCCCTGCCTGTGCTCTAAAACCCTTATTGCAGCGACGAATAGATGGGCATCTGCATACATTCCCTGATTGATCATGAAATAAATGTATATTTAAAACCATTTAATCTTGCAATAATTATTCAAGAATGGCACATTCAACACCGATATAGTGTCAAAGAACAAAACCTGTGCAATAAAGGAGGGTAAGACTTGAAGAAGGTTATTCCTCTAATTATCGGCTTTTTTTTCCTGGCAGCATTTGGTGCAGCTTGGGCGGATGATTCGGAAGTCGTCCATACTGTGAAGAAAGGCGACACACTTTGGGATATCTCTAATAAATACCTGAAGACGCCCTGGAAATGGCCGCTTATCTGGTCTGAAAATGATAAAATAACAAATCCGCATCTTATATACCCGGGTGACAAGGTTGTCATTTTCAGTCAGGACGGCAAAATAACCATTAAAATCATTCCTTCCGACAAAACGGCAGGGGAAAGAGTTTTTTCCACTGACCAGCTTGCTGATATCAAAGGAAGGTCCATTGTTTTGTCACCGGAGTATTCAACACTTATTTATTCTGAAAAACCACTGAAATCAAAAGGGAGTGTAGCTGCAAATGTTGACGTAGGTTCTTTTTCTGAAACCGAAGATAAAATACTGGTCAAGGGTTATCCTGATGCCAAACCGGGAAAAGGCCTGATAATCAAGTCATTGCAGAATGAGGTCGTTGTTGACGATACACCCTATGGATATCTCTACAAAATAATTGCACTGGCAAAGGTGGACAGCGTTAAAAAAGGCATAGCGATATGCACTGTCACCTATTCCTATCAAGAAATTCACAAAAACGATCTTGTTGATGATGATATCAACAGCGTGCAGCCAGTCACAATTAAACCATCAGAAAACAGGAACATCGAGGATGCAAAAATTATTGATGTATGGAATGATGCTTCAGGTGCAGGGAATGGAGATATCGTATTTATAGATACTGGTTCCTCAAAAGGCCTCAGGAAGGGTAATATACTGAATATTTATAAACCCATTAATGTTAAGGATGGCAAAGTCCTCAAAGATATAAATGCATATGCTGGCAGTGGTATAGTTCTTCAGACAACTTCAAACAGTGCCATAGTTCTTATTACATATTCAATTATGTATATCGAAGATGGATTTGCTGCGTCAGGTAAATAGAAAATAAATTTCATGATAAAGAAAGGGGGATGTACCTAATAAGGCATCCCCCAGTTGGATATAATAGAATCTATTCCTCTCGTATCTGTTCTTGTAAATTCTATAGCCATACCGTCATCTAATTTTCTAACAATACGGCCCTGAGCCCATACTATGCGTCCCATATTATCTACATCAATACTTGCAAGAACGTACATTCCTATATCCTGGGGAATTTCCGTTTGAATAAACATCCCTCCCTTGCTGATATTGTTCACCTTCCCCCTGTTGTAATTCATCGAATCTCCCATAAATATAACTTTCAGATTGACGCTGGTACGGGAGCTTTTTCTTTTCTCATCCATGAAAGTATACCTCCTATTTTAAAATTTATTGCCGTGACTAATTAATCGGCAAACAAAATAAAAAACTATACAAAACTAATAATATCACATAGCTTCATTTTCTTCAAGTTATTTGCTGGATGCTGGCAATCCGTGTTTTATGGGATATTACCTACAGGATGGATAAAACAATACTGCTGACTGCGGATCTGATGTTATAACAAAATAAAATGTTCACCTTCAGGTGAATAATCCACTCAGACCGCAGCAGCATTATAAATGAAATTTAATATGCAATAGTGAATAGATAAGCAACAGACATGCCAAATATTTCTCTAATGATATATTTTGTTTAATATGCTGATAAACAGAGTTGATACGTTTCAATCTGAGCTTAATTCATTCTTCTGAAATGAAATATTTTTATAAAATAATGGGAATCAAATGTTATTCAGGGAAAAAATTTCCTCATTCGTATCCGCGGGGGTTCATGGATTGCCAGCGCCATGAATCTTCACACATCCTCTCAAGCCCGCGTTCAGATTTCCATCCAAGTTCCTTTAAAGCTTTCGACGGATCTGCATAACAAACAGCAATATCTCCAGGCCTCCTGCCGGTAAATTTATATGGTATTTTTTTACCTGAAGCCTTTTCAAAAGCCTTTATCATATCCAGAACACTGTAGCCCTGTCCTGTTCCGAGATTATATATGGCCACACCCGGCTTTTCTCTTAATCTATCAATGGCTTTTATGTGGCCGATTGCAAGATCCACAACATGAATATAATCACGTACACCTGTGCCGTCATGAGTCGGATAGTCATTACCGAATATGCTTAGTTCCTTTAATTTCCCAACCGCAACCTGAGAAATAAATGGCATGAGGTTATTAGGGATACCATTGGGATCCTCTCCTATCCTACCGCTTTTATCAGCCCCGACCGGGTTGAAATATCTCAGCAGGATTATGTTCCATGATTTATCGGAAACATGAAGATCTTTCATGATTTCCTCGATCATATATTTAGTTCTGCCATAGGGATTGGTAGGACAGAGCTTGTCGTTTTCGATTATTGGAATTCTCTCAGGATCTCCATATACAGTTGCCGAAGAACTGAATACAATGTTTTTAACATTTGCATCTTTCATTGCTTCAAGGAGCATAAGCGTACCCGTAATATTATTGTGATAATAATGAAGTGGTATGGAAACCGACTCGCCGACAGCTTTTAACCCGGCAAAATGAATTACCGCATCAAACGCATTCCTTGAAAAAATTGATCTCAGGGAGTCAATATCGAGCAGATCGGACTTGTAAAATTCCACAGTCTTTCCGGCAAGTTCACTTACCCTTTTTAATGATTCTTCTTTGCTGTTTGAAAGGTTGTCAACTATTACGACTTCAAACCCGGCCTTCATAAGTTCAAGTACGGTATGACTACCGATATATCCTGCTCCTCCTGTAACCAGAATCCTCATTTATTCCTCCATGGACGAATTTGATGATAAAATTAAAATCGGTTTTCTGGAAGAAAAACAAAAGAGTTCTTTTTATAAAATAGCAACTCCTGATATTGCGCTTCAGGAGTTGCTGTTCAAGATATTTCTCATTTTATATCAGGGACGAGGCTATAAAGCACAGGCTGCTGCTTCCTCCGCTGTCCGGGTTGCCTTCGCCTGTCTGTTGCGAGCCGTCACCCTCTGAATCTTCAAGAGGCCTGACAGGCTGCTCATTGGCAGAAATAATTGCCTTAGATACTTCAACCGGCATTTTAAAATACATTTCCACATCCCTGTCATTCTCAGAACCTTCTTTGATTTCACTCCCATTATCTTCAAGGTATGGCACTTTGTTTTTATCGACATTAGATGGTCCATGCATTTTACTTCTAATCATTCCAAGACCGTTTCCGATATCGATCACGGATATATTCCTCCATTCATATGGGAAATCAATTATTCCGCAGGTGTTGATATCCCAGTAGCCTGTTCCGTCCTCATTGTACTCAGCCCTTATTTTATTCATATGTGAGTGACCGTTTAAATAGGCTATAACGTTCTTTTTCGTCAAAAGGGCCTTCCTGAATTCACCACCTGTAATGTAGTACTTGCTGCTACTGTTGATCAACGGCCAGAACCAGTGAGGTCCGTGATGTGCAAAGATGATGCACAGTTTGTCTCTGTTAGCATCGATATCATTAAGTGCCCAGTTCATCTGCTCAATGGACAGAAGTCCCAGTGACAGGTTTTCAAGCGGCATATCCTGACCGTTCTTTTCATAAGAATATTCACAGGTATTTAAAACAATACAATGTACAAACGGTTTAGGATCAAAGGTATACGCCCCTTTTACCTTGCCGGTTTTGCCGTTTTCTTCATCCATTTTATTCGCAAAATGGCTGCTCTTTGCAGAATTCTTAAATATATCGATAAGATCTTGAAGATAACACATTTCAGATATATCGATTCCATATGCGATCTCTTTTACCATTAATCCGAAGATGCCGTCGGTATTGAATGTCCCCATGTATTCCACATCATGATTCCCTGTTGTTGCATAGAAGTCAGGGTTAAGCCCCTCAAGCAAAAAACCATCTTCAATATTTTCACCGGCTGTTCTCCTGGGAATATATGTTGCCGGCTCATCAATGTTGTTATCCCCATGATTTTCAAATGGAGATACGATATCGCCTCCGTCAATCAAGTCGACAAACAATCGATATTCAGGGATTATGGAAGTATCTGTAAAGTCACCTGTGGCAATCATGAAATCAAGTTTTTTTGATGCATCCGCCGCATTAATATCCTCGATAACATATTCCCAAAGCAATGCCGAGTATGGCCCGATAGGTCTGTTCGCCGATGATATTGATTTAAGGAGTATGCCAAGATCAGTTTGATCTTTATTATCTATCTTCAGTTCTTCAGCTCTTAAAGGGTTGCCTTCATCCACCAGATGTATATCACTTGTCTGGGCAAAATCAATAAGCTCCGCATAACTGTTTGTTGCTGCGGCAGGATCAGGGCTAATTTTACAGCCGTCACCCTTGCACAGATAGAGCTGCGGAAGGGCCGCATAAAGAATTGATGCCGGTAAAATGCATAGTGACATTAAGAACAGAGAAGTCATGCTAAAATGCTTCAAATAGCTGAAAAAACAAATATTCATAAACATCCTCCTCGCTGCGTAAGAATTTCATATGGCAACCAATCATCCCGTCGGATTTCAAAAAATATAAATAAGTACATAAAGGGATAATCGAAAGCTCTCTTAGTTTTTGAACCTCATAATAGTAATGACAAATGTCATTAAAAAGCATTTATTATATTAATTATAATATTAACTTTTATAAAACAGGGCGTCAAGTGGGTGAAAATAAAACGGCTGCGTTAAAACGTGGACATAAACCAACAATCAAATAATAAAAGGTTCCCTGTATTGATCTGATGCAGAAAATTATTCAGGTGGCTTTTATATTATCATTCATGGCCAATTGACACCCAGTCTGCTTATACTTATACTTGAACAAGCAGGAAAATATTCTTATAAAATTTTTTTTCAAGGAGCGTTTGATGGCCTACAAGATCACTGTTATCGGCGGAGGAAGCAGTATTTTCACCCCTCAGCTAATTTCCCTTTTTATCAAGTCGGAAGCTTTTCAGGGAAGCACGATCATGCTGATGGACATAGACCCTCACCGTCTCGAACTGATGGAGACGCTGGGCAGACTCCTGGTAGAAAAAACCGGGGCGCAGCTCAAAATAGAGAGCACGACAAACCGCCGCGAATCGCTAGCGGGAGCGGATTTTGTCATCGCAGCCATTTCCGTTGGCGGATATGACGCCTGGGAAAAGGACCTCGAGATCCCGGCCAGATACGGTATCTGCCAGCCAATCGGCGACTCTGTCGGCCCGGGTGGTATAATGCGCGCATTCCGGCATGTCATCCCGCTGGTCGAGGTCTGCAAAGACCTGCAGGAAGTCTCTCCAGACGCAATCCTGTTCAACTACACCAATCCGGCTACGGTCCTGTGCCGGGCGATGCGCAGGGAAACCCGCGTCAATGCAATAAGCATCTGCACGAACGGCGTCTATGTGCGCGATGCGGATTTCCTGTCGGGCTGGGCCGGGGTGGAACCCGAAGAGCTGGCGCTGCCGCCTCTTACGGCCGGGATAAATCACTGCGCATGCATCACGGATCTGCGTTTCATGGACGGCCGCAGCGCTGTTCCCTCGATACTTAAGGAGTCCGACCAGCCGGTCATACGCTGGTGCATCGAGAAATATGGCGTCCTTCCTATCGCATGGCCGCACTGGACGGAATTTTTCCCCTCAATCTGCAAACTGGACGACACATATGAAGGCAGGGTGCAAAATCTGAATATGAGGTATGACAATCCCGTCCATGACCTCGAAGTTGAACGCGATGTGATCATACAGTGGGAGGCCCTGGTTAACAGATGGCTTTGCGGGGAGGAAGAGGCCTGCCTTGAGGACATACCCGAAATAGAACCTGTGCAGGTGGTGGAGGTGATGGAATCAATCGTACTTAACCGTGGCGAGGTCCATGTCCTTAACGTTCCCAACCGCGGGGCGATCGACAACCTGCCCAATGATTCCATTGTCGAGGTTTCCACTCTGGTTAACCGTTACGGCGTTCTCCCCATTCATGTGGGAGCCCTTCCTGAAGCCCTTGCAGCCCATCTGAGGCATCACCTTGCAGTTCAGGAACTGACGCTTGACGCTGCGCTGACGGGAGACCGCAGGATCGCGCAGCAGGCCTTCGAGCTCGATCCGTTTGTCGCGGGAAAGCTGACCATCGAAGAAGCAAAGGACCTGCTTGATGAGATGCTTGAGGCGCATGCAGAGTACCTGCCGCAATTTAATAAAAGGGCATCATAACTGCGCATACCGTTGTCGCTCCTTGCAGAAACATTGCGGCGTACGCTAAAAGTACGCCTCACATTTCTGCTTCGTCACTCCTAGGTCTGCCTTGTTCTTATGCCCTTTTTGAAATATATTTCGTTATGAACAATACCGGCCGGTGGAAATCTCTAAACGATTGTTTTCTCGGATTTCAGGACTTTTCCCCTTGACTTGTATCCCGTCGTTTTCTTGTCCATGTTCGGGACATCAAGGAAAATCCCTATCAGCTCCAGGTTCTCGAAATAGTCGGGATTTCTGGTATAATGGGCTGTCCCTTTGGGAAGATGCATGATCACCCCTGGCACATATTCATACTCCTTCCATACCCCTTTGCTCACTTCTATCCCTTCTGCACCGCGGCCTTTGACGCAATATACGATTTCATCGCATTTCATATGGACGTGCTTGGAATGCTCCTCTCTCGGGCCGAAAACCGCCCTGAAAATGCACACATTTTTTGCCCCGGTCGCCGCTTCCGATATAAGCTCCCTGCACTCGAAGGTCGTTACCCCATCTTTCACATAAATAAACTCAGGCTTGAGGATTCCTTCGCTGATCGATGACTTAAATTTTTTTACCGGCATATTTTTAACCTCCTGTGAGTTGTTTCCATTTTTATAACTTTCCTTCACGACAGACATGAATTTTCAGACCAGCGGGCCCATGCAGCGCACGACAGTCAGCGGCGAGCCCTGAGCACGAAAACAGTGTCCCAGAGATGCGGCGCAGGCGAACGACTCGCCCTTTTTAACAGGCATTTTGCCGAAGTCGCCCTCGATCGTCCCGGCGCCTTCAGTGACGATGTCAATTGAGAAGCGGTTATCTTCGATTACTATTTCATCCGATACATCGAGGCGGGTGACATCGAAATAACCAAGCACGTCGGGATTGACAAGACGCGTCTCGCGGTCGCCCCCTTTCTCGCGAAGGACGCTCGGCTGCTGGCGGGCCCTTGCAATAGCTGCCTCCTTCTCAACCGGCATGTAATCGACAAACTCCAGAGTCCTGTCCCATCCGAGGCCCATGGTCGCCCCAGCCACGTCCAGGCCTTCCCACTCGGCGATGACCATGTGATCGGTCGGCTCCTGTACCTCGATTGCAAGCACCTGCGGACCGACGCAATGCGGCACGCCCGGATAGGCGATATACACCTCGCCGGGATGCACTTCCGTACGGTGAAGCATTTCACGCATTGCCATGCCGTTCTTGCTGTCAACCATCTCGCGGAACCATTCCCGGCTCACGCCTTCCTTGAAACCGGCGGCGAAATAAGCGGGTTCGATGCCGTCGCCCGGTGTATCCAGCAGTATCCATCCTTCAACTTTGCTGAATCTGGAATTGAGATTTTTTCTGGTCCAGGCCCTGTCAGGGTGGATGTGAAGGGGGACGGGCCCGGCAGGCGAAAGTATCTTGACCAGAAAGGCGATGTCAGGACCAAAGCGTTCGGCAAAGCCTGCTCCGATAATCTCTTCGGGGAAATTCTCAACCAGACTCTTGAGTGTGACAGGACCGGCGCCTTTTACCTCCACTGTGCTCAGGCCCTGTTCCAAACCATCGGGGCCTCTGTTGCCCGCCACCGTGCATGAACCGACCCAGTCTTCCGACCACCAGCCGTCGCCTGTTTCAGGGAGGCCCCGGAATTTTCTCACAAGCCCGCCTCCGTTGTAGAAACGGTACAGGGGATGATGCGGAAGCGGTATCGGCCGCCTGACGACATCCTTCAGCAGATCGTTACCGGCCATGTCAAAGCCCCTTCAATCAGTCGAGCCCCAGCAGGTATCTGGGATTATTGACACACATCTTGCGTATGTCGGCCTTTTTCATGCCCATTGCGAGCAGGATGCGCACGAAAAGCTTCATGCCTTCCGCGGGCGGAACATTGACCACGGTTCCCAGGTCGGATGCGATGAAGCAGCGGTCCGGCCCGACTTTCTTTATGCACTCGATCATGTAAAGAGGGTCGCAGTTAGGGTTGTTGAAGTTCGGGATATCGCCATAGCAGAAGAGGCCTATATATCCGCCCATTTTGCCTATTTCGCGCTCCTGCTCAAGGGTCATCTTGGTGACGTTCCAGTTTGGGTGCGTGATCATGAACCTTTTCACTCCGAGTTTCTTCGCCTCCTCGACGACGATGAATCTCTCCTTGGTCCCTGCATGGCATGGGTCCACAATCATATCGTGCCTGGCAGCTATCTCGAATATCTCATAAAGGGGCTTTACAGGTTTGTCGTTTTTGTCGAGAAGCTCTATCCCGCCGGGCTCGCCTATTACCCGGTTATGGTGCGCCGAATCATGGCTCGGGAGCCAGACCACCTTGCCGCCCAGCCTTGCGCACATCTCGACCGATTCGGGGTTGAGGCCGCCTACATAATTATTGAGGACTATGCCGCCGTATGCATGAGCCGGCTTTTTATCACAGGCCTTCGCGTACGCCTGAACCGCCTGATTAACGAAAGGCACGGTCGCAGCGGAAGGGAATGTGTGAGCCTTGAAGACGACTCCGCCCATACCGATGTCAGTTGCCGCCTTCGTGACCTGGACCTGATCCCAGCCCGTGTCTATCAAAGGGTCCGGGAAGGCATGGCAGTGCATGTCGTATGCGCCGTCAAGCACTTCGAGAACATCGTCCTCCCTAAGAAGTAGCACCGATTCGCCCATGGACTCTATCGTGACATAAGCCCGCTTGGTGTCGTCCCGCCATTCTTTCTCCATTGAAAGCTCGTAGTAAGTCCTTTTTTTGGCCATTGTTTATCTCCTTGATTCGCAATTGATATGAATCCACTACACAATTAAGGAAGTATAAAGTGAGCGGGCCCGGGTGTCAAAAAATATTTAAAAAAATCTACGTACTTGTGAACTGTCAGCCGGATCAGGCAAGGCCTCCGCAGATATACATAACATCAGACGCCTTGCCGATTATTGTAAATGATGATCAGACCCTCATGTAAGTATTGGCCTCGCGCACAAGGTCTCCTGTCATGATTTCAATCCTGCGCTTGATCATGACCCTCGGGACCTGTTCGAAAGTATCAAGTTTTACTATGTCCTCTTCACTGGGAGAAATGAGAACAACCCCCATAACCACGCCCTTTTCGTCAGGGATCAGATTGAAATCCCGCTTGCCGTTGTTATTCAAGAACTCTTCCCTGCGGTATCCCTTGAGCACGGCAGGCGCAAAGGGAATGGCATGGCCGAGCAGCTTCTTTATGAAACGGGGATTCATCAGATAGCCCCAGCCGAAATAGAGCTCGGCATTTTGCAGGATATCCGGTGAGGGAATATTGTCCTGCGGGGCGATTATGAAGCTCAGCGGTTCTTCTGCCCAGACATGATCGAACATGGCATTCTCCTTTTTGACAAAGCGGATTTCTGTCAATATAATGCAAGAGTTTGGAGATGGTCAAGTCGAGGGAGGTGATATGGCTCAAGGCGATCTGAAGGGACGGAAAGCCCTGGTGACTGGAGGCAGCGGCCTGCTGGGCCGTCATCTGGTTTCAGCACTGTTGAACCGGGGAATGGAAGTGCGCGTCATGGACCTCTCTTCCCCTCCGGAAGACCTGGGTCCTGTTGATTTCATAAAAGGCAGTGTTACGGAAGCCGAAGCAGTCATTAAAGCCTGCCGCGGCTGCTCGGCCGTCTTCCATCTTGCAGGCCGCATGCCCCAGGCGCGCCTTTCAAAAGACGGCTTCTGGCAGATCAACGTGGGCGGCACGAAAAACGTCGCCGAAGGATGCGTACGCCATGGCGTCCCTGCACTGATCTTCGCATCGACCATAGAAATATACGGCGCTCAGAAGGATTTTCCGATACGAGAAGATTCGCCCAAGCTCTTCACAGGCATATACAGCCGCAACAAGTGGGAGTGCGAGCAGATGCTGCTCGAATACAGAAAAAAACACGGCCTGAAGGTTTCATTTATGCGTATGCCCATGATCATGGGCGCGGGCTTCTACCATGAGAAGGCCGCGCTGTCCATGATGCGGCGCGTACACAGCGGTAAACCTCTGCCGCTTCCCGGCGGCCCTGAAATACCGTTTACTATAGTGGCCGCCACGGATGTAGCCGACGCCTTTATCGCCGCATTCGAGACAAAAAATGCCGATGGCGAGGCATTCAACATCTCTGCAGGACCTGCCGAGCCTACTCGCGAGTTCTTTTCAAGGTTCATCAGGACGGTAGGTTCAAACTCGCGAATATCGAAGATCCCTCACTGGATCATGCCGCCGATAGTTTACCTCGCTGTAAAGTTTGACATTTCACTGCCCATGACGGACACGCCTGCGGAACTCCTGCCGTTCTCGCTCACAGGAGGGGACTACGACATATCGAAGGCAAGAAAGATTCTCGGCTATGAACCCCAAAAGACCGCTCTTGAAGCCCTTGTGGAGACATATAACTGGGTCCTTGACCAGAAGCTTATCTGATGCAGCCTCAATTGATATGTCGGCAAAATTTGGCCTGCAAATTTATCTTGGGTTCAGTTAATTGATTGACTTTTTAATTATATGTCTATTTTATTTATTTGTTAACATGTGATCTTCTCGATTCAGACCAGCAATGGAGGGTATTATGAAACCAGGCAGGCTTGCGTTCCTGAGTGAGTCCGAGATAAAAAAGATCGATGCCCTTTCCCTCGACATCCTCGAGAATACCGGCATCAAGGTTGAGCTTAGGAAAATGCGGGAACTCCTTCGCGATATCGGATGCACGGTTGATGAGGCAAAGAAGTTAGTGAAATTCCGTCCCGACATCGTTCAGGCATATGTGAAAAAGGCGCCGAGGGAATACATCCTTTGCGGAGCGGACCCGTCCAGGCGCTGGCCCGTCAATCCGGACACCCGCGTCTTCGGCGGACTGGGTACAGCCGTGAATATGTATGATCTATATACAGGGGAATACCGGCCGGCGATTTTGCAGGACATCGTGAACCATATTATCCTGTTCGACGGACTTGAGCATATCGTCTCCAACCAGATGGACATCTGGCCAAGCGACATCCCCATGCAGACCATTCATGTCGAGGCCATGAGGGCCTGGGCAAAACACAGCACCAAGTCATTCGGGATGGGAGCCTATGGCGTCATGCCCACCCGCGACATGATGGAGATGACTTCGCTGATAATGGGAGGAAGGGAAAAAATTCAGAAGCAGCACCCTTTCATCGCCATTGTGAGCATTCAGAGTCCGCTTTCCTCGGTACAGATACAGCTTGAGGGGCTTATGATCCTCGCCGAATGGGGACAGCCGGCGCTCATGTCACCGGAGGCCATGGCCGGCACTACAGCACCTGTCACGATTGCAGGACTTCTCGCGCAGCACAATGCGGAAGTCCTTGCCTATATTGTCATGGCCCAGGCCGTCAATCCCGGCACTCCCGTCATGTACGGATCGGTTTCAACCATAGCCGAAATGCGGCGCGGAACTGTAGCCCTCGGCGCAATTGAAATGGGCCTCATCAGCGCCGCCTCAGCCCAGATGGCGCATTTTTACGGTGTTCCCTGCAGGGCAGCAGCAGGCGGCACCGAGGCCAAGACACTCGACCTCCAGTGCGGCGTCGAGCGGGAGCGCTCGATGATGCTGGCCGCACTCGGCGGGGCGAATTACATCACCTGCGTGGGCACCATCGAATCCACCACCGCGGGCGCACATGAACTATCAGTAATAGACAACGAAATCATCGGTCAGATCGAGCGGGCTCTTCGCGGGATCGAGGTCAACGACATCACCATGGCCGCCGAGGTCATCAAGCATGTCGGGCCGAACGGCAACTACATCATGGAAGAGCATACACAGAAGAATTTCAGGCGCGAACATAGCATTCCGAAGCTGGCGGACCGGGACAAGCGCGATGTGTGGGAGCGCGGCGGAAGCAGGGAGATGGTGAATCACGCGAGGGAAGAGGCCAAGAAAATCATTGCCGCGCATAAAGAGCGGCAGCTGGATTCCAATCTTATCAAGGAAATTGACGCCTATGTGGAATCGGTGAGGGCGAAAAGCCTGGACGATTTCTATGCGGCCGAATGGGAAGGCTAGGCATACAAAGGGAGGCAGGCAATGGGAGAAGCGATGTTCAGGGAGCTTGAAGAGGCGATCGTACAGATGGATGCCGATACAGCACTGGGGCTTGTCGAAAAGCTTCTGGAGTCCGGGGAAAGCGCACTGGAGATACTCAACACGGCGCTACTTCCTGCGCTCGACAGGGTGGGAGTGCTTTTCAGGGACGGTGATTATTTTCTTCCAGAGGTGCTCATGTGCGTGAAGGCCTATGACAACGCATTCAAAATAATCCTCCCGAAGCTTAAGGAAGGCGATTACTCCACGCGAGGCAAGGTGCTCCTGGGTACGGTGGAGGGCGACATACACGAGATCGGCAAGAATATTCTTTTCGCGCTGCTGCAGGGAAACGGCTTCGACGTGCTGGATATGGGCGTCAATGTCAAGGCCGAGGCCTTCCTTTCAAAGGCGAAAGAGTGGTCCCCGAACATCATCGGCATGTCGGCGCTGCTCTCAACAACCATGCCCGCCATGAAGGAAGTCATTGAGACTTTTGCTAAAGAAGGACTCAGAAAAAGCTACAAATTCATCATCGGCGGCGCGCCGCTGAGCCAGAGATTCGCCGATGAGATTGGCGCAGACGGCTACGGTGAAGACGCGCAGTCGGGCGTTGAACTCGTAAAACGGCTGATGGCATCCTGAAAGGCATACGGGAAGGATATATGCCCGCAAAGCAAGCGATGCATGAGTTCATGCCGGTGACGCTCAAGGAAATCGTCCTCTACAACCTTGCCGGCTTCGCCTTCAATGTTTATGACACGGTGCTCTATGCGTGGCTGCCGTATTTCTACACGCCCCCTAAAGACTCCATGGCGGTCCACTACATTCCACTCGCCGCCGTGGGGATAATACTCGCAGGCGGGAGGATCCTCGATGCACTCAACGATCCTCTTGTCGGGTACTGGAGCGATCACACCAAATCCCGCTGGGGGCGCAGAAAGCCATATATCTTCATATCGAACCCATTTCTATTTCTCACCTTCATCCTGGTCTGGACGCCTCCCGTCCATGGAATAAGCATCACCAACGTGATCTTTTTAGCCACCGTCCTTTTCTTTTACTACTGGGCCTACACGGGGGTGCTCATTCCCTGGTTCGCCGTGCTGCCCGAGATCAGCCAGAAGAACGAGGACAGGGTGAAGATCGCCTCGATCGGCGTGGCCATCGGCGTCATCGGTGCGCTCCTGGGAGGGGGCCTTTCCGGTCCGCTGTTTTCCAAGTACGGCCCTTTCATGATGGGGCTTTTGCTGGCCGTGCCCGCCTTTATCGCAGGCGAGCTTACCCTTTTCGGAATCAAGGAGCGCCATTCGCCGCCGCCTGAAGAGGGCATGCCCGGATTTTTCAAGGTAGTGAAAGAGGTCTTCGGCGACAGGCAGTTCCTTTCATTCGCAGGGATGATCATGATGGTGCAGCTCACATACCAGCTCATGCTGATGAACGTGCCCTATCTGACCACACTCGTCCTTGGCAAAAAGGAGGCTGACGCCTCTCTCATCATGGCTGAGGTGATCATACTGATCGCGGCTTCGTCGCCGATGTGGTATCTTCTGCTTAAGAAATACTCAAAGAAAAATGTATTCCGTCTCATCATAGCGCTCATGATCATGGGCTTTTCACTGAGCTTCTTCATCGGCAAGCTGCCCTTCTTCCTCGCCGCTGGTCCAGGCCATGCTGATTTTTCCCATTGCGGCCATTCCCATAGGCGGGATGTTCACGGCGTCGCTCGGCGTGATTGCAGACCTGACGGATTATGACGAGCTCAAGAGCGGCAGGCGCAGGGAGGCTATATACTACGGCCTCTACGGGATAGTGAGAAAGACCGGCTGGGCCTTGTGCTCGCTCATCCTGGTTGGAATATTCTCTGTATTCGGCTACAGCAAGGCTAATCCCCTTGGCGTGCGCATGGTCTGGATAGTCTGCGCGGTTTCCTGTTTCATAGGGCTTCTTGCATTCATCCCGTACAAGATAGGCGACAGCAAGGAAGAGACCAAGCGCATCATGGGGCTTTGATTCATTGACCCCGCTGATAGCCATTGCCTGACGAATTTGTCAGCCGGATACATTGTCGTCTGCTTTCAAGGATTCGATAAATTCAAGGACGGCGTTTTCCTGATATTTCTTTGAGCTTATTTTCTTTTTATGGTCATAGGCTAAGTATTTGCTTGTCCACAGTGCATAAAAGAAAACATTTTTTCCTGCGTCAGTTTCTTTTCCAGAAGAAAGTTTTGGAACTCGGGAAGAATGTCGGTTTTATTTGCATTTGAAGATGTTGATATTATTACATTATATCTCTTTTCATTTACTGTAAATTCAAGTACAATTTTACAAAATATTAAAAAAGGACCATAGGTTATATTAATTGTTGGGTGAGATCGAAAGGAGGGACGTAACATGCCAAGTCCTGACAATAGATACTACGAATACAGAATGCTCCGATTACGGCAGATGATTATCACCATGATATTGATCTACTTTCTCGTGATAATCTTGACTTTTGTGTTATTCTTCATCTCTCCTATCAAACGCATCTTAGAAGTCAAAGCGGAGATACTGCAGACGCAGGCACGCGCCCTTGACAAGATTCCGAATATCGAGGCGAAACTGGCGGCACTTGAGAAACAGACAGCCGCGCTGACAACCGACAATGTCGACGCTCGCCTGGCTCGTATCGAGAAGGCAATTTCTGTGGGTGAGATCAAAACGGAGGATATTTCATCTCTGCAGGAAATGCGGACCGACCTTGCGAAGTTAAGAACCTTTATGTTCGCCACGCCAGAGCAGTTGGTTGAGTTCAGAACGATCCAGAAGGACTACCTTTCACTGAAGGCCGGGCTGGATCGGACGATGGATAAGGACACCTTCCAACGGGAGATCGACACTATTCGTGAACTGTTCTATGCGACGTTGGCACTTGTCGGAATTCTGGTTTCCATCTTTGCCGGTGCTTGGTTCGTGGCTTTCAAGAAGAGCACTCAACAGCAAACAGGAGTCACCCAATAACCGAGTCCAGCCAAAAAGAACCATAGGTTTCAGGCCTTTAAGCTTGACATTTCTATTGGCTGGAATCAACAGGATGCTCCCTATTCCCCTGAATCAGATATCAAGCTGTTTTTTTAGAAGTTGAATCGATACGACTGTTTCAAGTATATATTTCTTTATGAAGCAACTTACACTGCCAAACGGGAAATCTTGCTGCTATCTGGACAAATTAACAGCCCTGGAAAGCTATAATGAAGTTTACGAGGAACAGGAATATTTTCAATTCGGCCTGAAGATTCCTGATGATGCAATTGTTTTTGATATCGGGGCTAATATCGGTAATTTTTCACGATATGTCGTGGAACACCATCCTTCAGCCCATGTATATGCTTTTGAACCCGTTCCACAGATTTTTGAAGTTTATTCAGCCAATCTAAAGGAGTATCCGGACCGGATTCATTCTTACAACATCGGCCTGGCTGAAAAACCCGGTGAAATGACAATAGATTATTTCCCGCGCCTCAGCGCCGATTCATCAATTGTCCCATTTGTCCGGGACGATAAGGTCGCATATTATGCTGAAAACTGGGAAGCATTCACACAGGGTAATAAAATTGCCGGGATGGTCCCGCAGAGACTCCGCAGGCATGCCGTAACAGCCATACTGAAATATTTGTACAAACCGGTTCCGACGAAATGTCATCTCAGGCCGTTATCTGACATCATTTCAGAATCAAACATTTCAAAAATTGATTTTATGAAGCTGGATGCGGAAAACTATGAAGACCATGTCATAGCAGGAATCGCAGATGAGCACTGGCCTTTGATAAAGCAGGTTGCAATGGAAGTCCATCAGCATATTTCAGGAGGAGACGATCTGGTTCAGAAATTCACCCGCCTTCTGGAGTCACAGGGTTTCTCCGTCAATCTGGGAAAAGAATTCCTGGCGCCCGGAAGCAATGTGTTCATGCTTTATGCCAAGCAGTCATAGGTTTCAGGACTTTAAGCTTGACATTTTTGTCGTTTGGAATCAACAGGATGTCCCCCTATTCCCATGAAGCGGTCTCCTGGCGGGAAGCGTTATTGCGGCGTCATGCGGATTTCGCCTTTGCCCCCTCCATCTCCTTTATCTGCTGTTGCATCTCGGAATAGCGCTTTTCCGTTATCGGATAAAAATAAAGCACCACTATCGCCAGTACGAATATGGCAGCCGAGATCGGGCCCAGCAGCAGCCTGATGCCGAGTTCCGCGCTGGGGGTCTGAGGCAGGACGCCCTTGACATAGCCCATGAGCTGAAGGATCCAGCCCATCGAAAGCGCAGCCAGCGCCTGGCCGAGCTTGAATCCCCATGTCCAGATGCCGAAAAACGAGCCTTCCCTGCGTTCGCCTGTCTGGAGATAGCCGTATTCGATCGCGTCGGCGACAATCGTGAACGGCGGTACATATAGAAAACCCAGCCCTACGCCCATTATAAGCATCATGATCATCGTGAAGCTGACAGGCCTCTTGTCGCCGAACATGAAGAGCACGATCAGTCCGGCCGAGAAGATGGCGAAACCCGCCCCATAGACGAATTTCTTGCCGAATTTCTTGCTGAAGAAAACGCTTACCGGGATGAACAGTAAGGCGGTCCCGATCAATATCAGCATCGCCTTCGTTAATTCGTCTTTCGCGTTCATCACGTTTCGCGCGGCCAGGACATAGTCGAAGTAATAGGCCGCCACCTGGCTTACGATCGTAAGCGCGATGATGTGCAGAATGTAGGTGGAGAGTATCAGGAGATAGGGTCCGTTCTTGAAGACATCAAGATATGTCTTAACAAACCCCAAGGATCTTGCCGGTTTCAATTCCGCCGGCTCTTTCGTTGTGAACACCGTAACGAGGGCGGTTACCATCATTATCCCGCCGAAGATGATCCCGAGGAGGATAAAACCCATGTTCTTGTCCTTCACGAGGCCTACTATCGGCCAGGCCGCGCCTGCGCCGGTGAGCGTACCGATTGCGGCGAATCCGAAGCGGTATCCCGAGAGCGACGTCCTTTCATGATAGTCGTCGGTGAGTTCCGGGGTCATGGAGCAGTAGGGGATGTTGACCGTCGAATATGCCGTACTGAGCAATATGTAGACGAATACGGTGAATATGAACAGGCCGGTCTGGCTGAAATTTTCTTTGAATAGAGCGGGGTTTGTGAACATGAGCACCATGGCTATGAAAAGCGGTATGGCGCCGGCCAGCATGAAAGGCCTGCGCCTGCCGAGTTTTGTGGATGTCCTGTCGGATATATAGCCAATAATGGTGTCGTAAAAGGCGTCCCATATCCTTCCTATGAAAAGCGCCGTTCCGGCGAGGCCCGCTTTGAGGCCCATGGTGTCGGTCAAATAGATCATCAGGACGAATGCGGTCGCGGTGAAAAAAAGGTTGCCTCCGAAATCGCAGACGCCGTATCCAAGCTTTACGCCGACAGACAGTTTTTTACCTTCCATCAAATACCCCCCTGATATTCCACTTCGCATTCAAGCGGCGCCCTTGTCGTATGCATCGGAATGCTCCTCAACATACGCTAAAAGTATGTCAGCGTCGCTTCCTCTTTGACTCCTCGGCGACATCTTGAATACAAAGCGGAATTAGTATTTATTATAAGGATCGAATAATCAAAATTACTATTGCCCCGACAGGCCATGACTGAAAGCTCATGCTACCAGTCATGTGGCTGGCCGGTTTCGAAATTCTCTATCTCTCTGAACAGGTTCTCGCGCGTGATCTTTATCCCGTCCCTGGCCGATTTGTACGATGCAAGGGTCCAGGCGATCGTCAGGTAAGAGTCTTCCGGAGTAGCGCCCCACTCTCCTGTGATGCCGTTCTTCAGCGTATTTTCACCCCGAACTTTATCTATAAAGAATTTCATTTGCCTGTAGAACATTGTGTTTTCCCTGCCGTAAGGGAGCATAGCCGGGAAATAGCGATTGCAGAGTATATTGAAAAAACGGTAGATGCCCACTTTTACACGGCGCTTCTGGTAGGCATGGGCGGCCCTGAAGGCTATCTTCCCCTTTTCTCCGTATATGTATCCGCGCTCGAAACCATAGGGGCTTCCTGTGCGGATGACGTTCTTGTCATAGAGAAAGACCGCGCCGTTTGAAAGTTTGAAGGCGGCCACGGCAAGGTCCTCAAAAGGGCGCGTATCCGGGTAGCACCTTTTGGTTTCGCACGAGACCTGTTCTATTTCCATCCCGTAGAAACGGATGATGTCGATATAGTGCGGCGCATGGTCGAAGAAGTCGCCCCCGCCCGCCTTGATGTCTCTATACCTCCAGAAACCGAAATCACGTTCGATATCAAATCCGAATTTCTTCAGTTTCCTGACAAGAGCTCCCAGCCAGCCGCTTGTAAAGTCGGGAATGAAAAAATACCAGAAGATGCTGACCTGGAATATCCTTCCCAGGGCGTTCTTCATCAGCAGTTCCCTGATTTTCTGGTGTCCCGGCTCGAAACGCTTGCAGTGGCCCATGAGGATATAGACATTGTTTTTCCTGCCTGCCTCGATTATTGCCCGGCAGTCTTCAAGGGTCGTGGCCATCGGCTTTTCGCACAGGATGGGAATGCCTTTTTCCGCGCAGTCCTGAACGTGGCGCGCGTGAAGCCAAGGTGGCGAGGATATGACGACGGCATCCAGCTTTTCGCGTTCGAGCATGACGCGGTGATCTTCGTAGACGCCGCTCACATTATATTTTTTTGCAAAAAACTCCCTGTTGTGCGGGTCGGGATCGCTGATAGCTGCAATATACGCCCTCCCGTCAGCCTTGACGGCCGGACCATGGCCCACCCGGCAGATGTTTCCAGCACCGATAAGACCTATCCTGGTTTTATGGCTTTGTTCCATAACAGGTCTGACTGCTATATCTGCTTCAACACGTTTTCCAGATATTCTTTTGATTCGATGGCCCAGGCGTCGATGTCGACCGGATGCCCCGTATGCACCTGCACCGTCAGATCGCCCTTATACCCGATCTCCTTAAGGGCGGACAGGAAGACCTTCCAGTTGACCGTACCGTGTCCCGGGGGAAGGTGGACGTCGCCCTGCCCTACGCCGTTGTTGTCGTTGCAGTGAACATATACGAGGTCCTTTCCTGCCTTTCTGACGGCATCCGACAGGTTCGGATCGGTGATGTTCTGATCGGCCGTGTCGATCATGACCTTGCAGTTGGGCGAATTGATCTCCCTCATCATCTGAAGCGCGTCGTCGAGTGTCACCACAACCCGCGATTCGCACCATGTGAGCGTATGGAGCGCCATCATTACGCCCTTTTCTTCGGCATGTTTGACCACTTGCTGCATGCATTCACGGTTCCATTTCCACGCCTGTTCACGCGTGGTTCCATGTATCATGTGGCCGGAAATCATGTTGACTATGGGGATTCCCATTTCGGAGGCCATATCGACACAGTCGATATAATATTCCACCGACTTCTTTCTGATCGCCTCTATCGAATGGGAAAAGCTTATATGAAGCGCAAGGCCGCCGCCGTTGACCGAAAGCGCAACGGCTTTGAGTCCCGAATCCTTCACTATGTTCATCAGCTGTTTGCGGGCCTTTTTATCATAAAGATCAGGGCCGAGATGAGGACTGTATGCCCAGAAGTCGACGACTTTGTATCCCATCCTGCCGATTCTTCTTACGGCTTCATCCACGGTCGTGTAGTCAAGATATCCCATCGTACAAAAGCCTAATCTCATAAACCCTCCTATGATTTATTTTGCAAATTATACATCAACATTGCTTATCTAACAACAACAAATTCCCCCGATTTCGGGGTATCAAACGGAATATTCTTCGATTCTTTTCAGATGGGATATGGCTTGTTTTGAGGCACTGAAATCATCGGGTTTGGGAAGAATTTCCAGCCCGATGGCGTTCTCGTAGTTTATTTCTCCAAGGGCGGATAGTATCTTCCCGAAATCGATATGACCGAATCCCGGGGCCTGCCTGTTGCTGTCCGCAAAATGAACGAATCCTATGTGGGATTTGAACTCGATGAAGCTTTTCTCAATCGACCTCTCCTCGATATTCATATGGAAGACGTCGGGAAGGAGCTTCAGATTCCCGCTCCCCAGTTCCTCGATAAAGCTCATCCCTTCCTGAAGCGTGTTGATCACGTTGGTCTCGTATCTGTTTATAGGCTCGAGCAGAAGAGTCACCCCTTTATCTTCAGCGTGTTTCAGGCATTGGCATATGGCCTGCCTGCCGCTCTGTTCCTGCCTGAGCCTTTCGCGTACGTCGCTTGCCGTTATCTTCCCCCGCACGCCTCCGATTATGACCATGGCGCCTAGCCTTGATGCAAAATCGATATGAGACCTGATCCTGGCGACGGCCATTTCTCTTTTGTCGTTTTCGGCGCTGTAGAGAGAATACCCTTCGTTGTAAAATGTCTGGCCCGTGGCGATGGTGTAAACCTTAAGATTAAAGCCTTTAATTCTGTCGATGATCCAATTCTGATCCAGCGCCCCGGAATCGAGCAGGCTCAAGTCCACGCCGCTGTAGCCCAGCCCGGCGGCGTTTCTGAAGCCTTCCTCCAGGTCGCCGGAAAACAGCATGGGGCTGAACGGCGACTTGACAGGCGAAAGGCTCAGGCTGAAATCAAACATAAGTTTTGCTCAGTCCGTCACATTCTCATGTCGAAAACAACCTTCAACGGGTCGGTTTCAAGAGAGGTCTCAACCGCCTTCTGAGCGTCGTCCAGCCTGAACCTGTGTGTTATGAGCTTTTCAAAAGGATACTCTTTTGAATATTTCTGCATCATGTTCATGTGCTGATAATAGCCGGTATGGGGATGATTGGTGTTGCCGATCAGAAGAACGTTCTTCGCCGCAATGTCCCTGTGTATGTTGATCGCTACCTCGCCGCAGTCGACGAAATTTCCCGTTTCTATATAGGTGCCGCCCCTCCTGGTCATCTCGAGGCCTTCCTTCACGCATTCCGCCGTTCCGACCACTTCCACGACTACATCCGCACCTCTTCCATCCGTGAGGTCCTTGATAATCTTTACCCGCTCTTCCTTTGTAGTGGAGCTTATGTCGATTCCATAATCAGCGCCGAACTCCTTTGCTATTTCGAGCTTTTTCTTGGAGGGGTCTACCAGTATAATTTTGCCGGCGCCCAGCATCTTCGCCTTGGCTATGTGCATGAGGCCCATGGCGCCGCCGCCCTGGATTACGACGGTATCGGCAAATCCGAAACCTCTTGATTCGATTCTTGAGAACTCCTTGGCCCTGTCCAGCGTCGAGGTCACCACGAATATCTCGGCCATGGCCCCGAATTCATCAGGCATGCCTTCGGGCACTTTGTAGACCCAGGCCCCTTTCGGAACATACATGTACTCGGCCCATCCGCCTGCCACATACGGATGTACGTTGCTCGGATAAGAAAGACCGATAGTCGTGTTTTTCGCGCAGAACGGATATGCGAATATATGCCTGCAGTACCAGCAGTTTCTGCACACCACGTTCGGGCACATCGTGACCCTGTCCCCGATCTTGAGCTCTCCGCCGTGATATTCTATCAGGTTCTTGTCTTCGGGATGCATCTCCACTATCTCGCCCACGTTTTCATGTCCGTGAACCGCCGGATACGCCATTTCCTGCTCGGCTTCGGTGCCGCCGTAAAGGATTCTTTCCTCTCCGCCCCTGTAGGCATGCTTGTCCGTCCCGCATATGCCTGACATGCGCATCTTAAGAATAAGCGCACCCCTTTCAAGCTTCGGCCAGGGAAGCTGCTGAACCTCCATCCTGCCGGGTTCGACCATGACAGCAGCTTTAATTGTTTTGCCTTCAACGTAATCTTTTTCTCCCTTTTTAAAAATTTCCATAATTTACTCTCCTAATTTCGCTTTGCATTCAAGATGACACCGAGGAGGCTAGGAGGGAGCGACGCAGGCATACTGTTAACGTATGTCTCTTCGCCCACGCTACGCTCGGCTTGAGGAGCCAAACAGGAAGCTCGTGATCCCATTGTCGAGGAGCATCCCGACGAAGCCGACAATGGGGCCGCTTGAATGCAATGCGGAATAATCATGTCGGGTAGCTTATTGTGTATATATGAGCGCCGCCTTTCCTGGGCCCTTTTATGACTGATTCGATTTGCTCTTTCGGCCTCTGCGTCATCTTTTCGATCGGAGGAAGTTTTCCCACCGGGAATTTTGTCATGATCTCATTGACCAGGTCTTCCAGATAATCCATTGCAGCTTCCACGCCCGGCTTTGCCTTTTCGGCGGATGCGAGCGTGCTTTTCCCTACAACGCCTTCAGGAGTGCATAACAATTCCATTCCCGTCAGTCCCATATGATCATAAAATCTCATAGGATAACCATAGGCAAGCCCGGACTTGTCGACGATACCGTCTTTTATGTACATCTCGCCCTTGGTATCGACCGCGTCCTTCATCTTTATCATCTCAGGGAAGAGCGCCAGCGAGAATGATGTCTCGCATTCGTCGGCGTGCACGAATGGCGTCTCGAAAGGTCCGCCGTGCGCCTTGTCTCTTATGTGCGGCCTGATCGAGAACCACCAGTTAAGATAGGCGATCACTGCAGGCACCTGGTATTTCTTGCCGAACTGATGAATCGCCATGGGTATGACATAGTCCTGCGCATGGCCGTTGATGAATATCTGCTTCCTGAAGCCCGCGTTCCAGAAACCTGCAATCATCGCTCGAAGATATGCCGCCAGATCCTCTTCGGGGACCACGATGGTGCCGGGCATGCCCAGATGGTTGAAAGGGTGCGACCCGTACCATACGGGCTGGGCAACGGTACAGCCTGTTGCAAGGGCCACCTGCTCGGCAATCCTTGTAAGCAGGAACGTGTCCTCGCCCGCGCAGGCATGAGGACCGTGATTTTCAGTGCTGCCCACTGGAATGATTATTAGATCGTTTGTCTTCAGCCTCTGTTCGATTTCCCTGCCGGTCATATTCTGGAAATATATGCCTGTTGCCAGATCCATATGACCGCCATCAGGGGGTATTTTCCACTTGCCCATTCAGAATCTCCTTTCTTGACTTTGGATCGATATCCACATTATTAATCCTGATTTAATCGATTATACAATTGCACATATAAAACTACCAATAACTTTTTTAAATAAAATTACCGGGATATTCATTTCATTGTCGCGCCTTTTATGACTTCTCCCTTAAAAGCGAGCCATGCTTTAAACAAGTGCAATCAGGGAAAACGCCAAATCCAAACCTTACGGCCCGAAATAAGAAAAGACCCTGGGAGTACGAAAAACATTTTCTTACTGGAGATGATCAAAGCATGAGATTAATACCATCTATATTCTTTTCCGAACATAGAGCACCTTATCTGATCGATCCGCTCCTAAGACGCCTCTTTAAAAAAGTTGGAATAGAACAGGCAGGAAACTAAAGAAAAAGGGCTGCAGCTTCAACAACTGCAACCCTTTGATAAAATTGGTGGGTCATGAAGGACTCGAACCTTCAACCTCCGGATTAAGAGTCCGCTGCTCTACCATTGAGCTAATGACCCGAAACCTTTACTGCCTGGTACGCCCGGGGCGACTCGAACGCCCGACCTGCGGATTCGAAGTCCGACGCTCTATCCAACTGAGCTACGGGCGCCCACTTATTCACTCTGGGGTGAGTGATGGGGCTCGAACCCACGGCCACAGGAGCCACAATCCTGTGCTCTACCAACTGAGCTACACTCACCGTAATCCGTATATTCGCTGTTTAACGCGCCTGAGAGGATTCGAACCTCTGACCTACGGATTAGAAGTCCGTTGCTCTATCCAACTGAGCTACAGGCGCAAATCCAACTCTGGTCGGGGCGAGAGGATTTGAACCTCCGACCCCCTGCTCCCAAGGCAGGTGCGCTAGCCAGACTGCGCCACGCCCCGTGAATCTGCCCTATAGCAAAGCGAGGTAGGCATGGCAAGCGTTTTTTCCAATATGTTTGCAACCTTCTAAACCGGCTTTTCTCCAAGCTTTTCAAGCAATTCCCGTTCTTTTTTTTCCATCCGACAAGCCATCTCGGCATCTACATTTTCATGATTATACCCAACCAGATGGCATATGCCGTGGACAAGAAGCTGAAGCAGTCTCTCCTCAAACGAAATGCCTGAATTCTCAGCCTCGGCAGAGGCTCTCTGTGCAGAAATTACTATGTCTCCCAGGTGGTAACCGCTGATGCCCTCCCCTTCCTGCTGGGGAAAGGATATCACATTGGTAGGCCTGTCTTTTCCAAGATATTGCTTGTTCAGCCTTTTTATATACCGGTCATCACATAAAAGAAGGGACAGCTCGCAATCTTTCCTGCCCAGAATCTTCAACACCCTGTTGGTGTTCTTTTTTACGATATCCGTATCGATTGCCAGATTCTCCTGTATATTCTGCACATCGATTATATTCATGCGTTCGCCCTCTCATATGCCCTGATAATCTTTGAAACCAGCTTGTGCCTTACCACGTCGTCTTCACTGAAATAGATAAAACTTATATCCTTTATGTTTTTCAATATGCCGGACGCCTCAATCAACCCTGACCTCGTTGTCGAAGGCAGGTCGGTCTGGGTGATGTCTCCTGTAATTACAGCTTTTGAATTAAACCCCAGCCGCGTCAGAAACATCTTCATCTGTTCCGATGTAGTGTTCTGTGCCTCGTCAAGTATTATAAATGCATCATTGAGCGTACGTCCCCGCATGAATGCAAGAGGGGCGACTTCAATAGAGTCACGGGAGAGCAGCTTTAATACATAATCATGATCAAGCATGTCGTAAAGGGCGTCATATAGAGGCCTCAGGTAGGGATTCACCTTCTGTTCAAGATCGCCGGGCAGAAATCCCAGCCTTTCCCCGGCTTCCACTGCAGGCCTTGTTAGAACAATCCGTTCTACTTTTTTCTTAAGCAGAAAAGTAATGGCCATGGCCATGGCCAGGTATGTCTTGCCGGTTCCTGCAGGGCCTATTCCGAACACGATGTCGTTTTCCCTGATGGAATCTATATAAAGCTTCTGCTGCAGACTTTTTGGTATTATAACTTTTTTGGACGACGAGATATAAATAGAATCCAGGAAAACATCCTTGAGGTCCAGATTCCTGTTTTTTGACAGCATCCTCACCGCATAAAAAATGTCCGACGGATAAAGTGGCAATCCTTCCTGCAGGATTTTGTAAAGGTCATTAAGTACATGCCTGGCAAGCTCAACTTCATGCTTTTCACCCGAAAGCTCTATTGTCGTACCCTTCAGCGAACACCTTGCACCGGTGTTGTCTTCGATAATCTTCAGGTGACTGCAACTGTCCCCGGCGAGCTGTCTCAATAAATGCGTATCCGGAAAATCAAGTGACGGCATGAGCCTTTCAACGCCCCTTTAAAATGGATTATAATATCGCGATATACCAAAAACATCCGGCATACAAGATTGTTGATTCCCGTTATGTTTTCTGATCACTCACCACTCACAGCTCACCTCTTGCATTTTATTGGGATTGCACAAACAAAATGCTTATATTATGAGAAAACCATGTTCAAAATACGAATCAGAGACAGTTTCAGTTCAGCGCATATGCTCAGGGGTTATCATGGGGACTGCGAAAGGCTTCACGGTCATAATTACAAAATTGAGGTCGCCATCTGTTCAGACGATCTGAATGAAATCGGGATACTTGCCGATTTCAGGGACGTAAAGCAGGCCCTGAAAGATTGCCTCAATCCTCTGGATCACAGACTCTTGAATGATTTGCAGGAATTCACATCAGATAATCCATCTGCAGAAAACATCGCAAAACATATATTTTTGAAGCTGAAATCCAGGATAAAAGAACCGGCAAGACTCCTGGAAGTCGAGGTCTGGGAAAATGAGAGCTGCTCGGCAGTGTTCAGCGAAGGCTAACCATGAAAGACATCCAGAAGCAGAAGCCTGAAAACCCGCTTTACATCCATAAAGTCGGCGTTAAAGACATCAGTTATCCGATTGTTGTCAAAGACAGGAAACGGGGCACCCAGCATACTGTCGCCTCGATAAACCTTTATGTGGACCTGCCCGTAGAATTTAAGGGTACCCATATGAGCAGGTTTATCGAAGTGCTGAACGAATATCACGAAGAGATACACATCAACAGGTTTGAGCATATACTCCTCGAGATAAGGTCCGCACTTGAAGCCAAGAGCGCGCACATGGAAATCGAGTTTCCCTATTTCATCGAGAAAGAGGCCCCGATCAGCAAAGTCCAGGGTCTCATGGGATATCAATGTTCCCTCATCGGGTCAGTGGGTGAAACCAGGGATTTCCGTGTTGGAGTCAAGGTGCCGGTTCAGACTCTTTGCCCCTGTTCAAAAGAGATCAGCGTAAACAGCGCTCATTCCCAGCGCGGAATTATCCGTGCAGTTGTCAGATACAACAGGTTTTTCTGGATGGAAGACCTGATCGAACTCATTGAAAAATGCGGATCGAGCCCTGTCTATTCCGTTTTAAAAAGGCCCGATGAAAAATATCTTACCGAATATGCCTACGAAAACCCCATGTTTGTTGAGGATGTCGTCAGGCAGGCGGCCGCTGAGCTGTCAAAGAGACCTGAGTTTGACTGGTTTTCAGTCGAGGCCGAGAACATGGAAAGCATCCACAACCACAATGCCTATGCCTATATCGAGGGCTGATGGGTATGAAGGACCGGGAACACGGACTTCCGCTCGGAAAACTGCCCGCACCACTTCTTGAAAGGCTTTTAAAATCCATTCCGGCATACGGTCCTGACATAATTGCAGGTTCCGGCATTGGTGAGGATGCTGCGGTTGTTGATTTCGGCGGCCACAGACTGGTCTTCAAAACCGATCCCATCACCTTCCTGAGCGAGGATATTTTCCGGTATCTGATCACCGTAAATTCAAACGATATAGCCTGCATGGGAGGAACACCCAGATACCTTCTTGTGACAATCCTGCTTCCGGAAGGTATAATGACAGCCGATGTTGAAAGCCTGTTTGAAGAACTGATAAACGTCTGCAAATCCATGAACATCATACTGCTCGGCGGCCATACCGAAATAACCCACGGCCTTAACAGGCCGATTGCAGCCGGATTCATGATCGGAACGCTCGAAAGAGAACCTCTGGGGGCATCAAATGCAAAAAATGGCGATGCAATCCTCTTATCAAAGTCAATCCCGATTGAAGCGGTATCGATAATCGCCCGGCAGATGCCTGAAAAGCTTGGCCTTGATGAAGAAACGCTGAACACGGCAAGAAACCTGATTCATGATCCAGGCATAAGCATTATGAAGGAAGCCGTTATCGCAGCAGGACTGGGAGCCACCGCCCTGCATGATCCAACCGAAGGCGGACTGGCAACAGGCCTGATGGAGCTTGCCAAGGCCTCCCGCTGCGGTGTTGAAGCCGACATGGACAGTATCCCGGTCCTCGGCCTTGCCAGGGATATGCTCGAAAGACTCGGCATAGATCCTTTGGGGGCAATAGCATCAGGCTCTCTCCTGGCATGCTGTCCCGATGAAAATGCGAAAAGTATAATCGAGGCATGGCAGGCCGAAGGGATAAAAGGTACCATTATCGGACATGTAACTGAATCGGGACTTGTCCTCATCAGAAACGGGAAAAGAGAACCCCTGCCCGAGTTCAGCAGGGATGAGCTTGCGCGTTACCTGTCCTAGCAAGAAGCCAGAAAACAGCCGTACCGGCCAGACAGATTATGCCGCCCGCATAAAACACCCAGGCGATTCCCATATAATCCATGACTACACCTGAAAAAAGAGGCCCTGCTATCATCCCCACGCTCATTGCAGTATCGAATATCCCCATAGTCGTTGACATGCCGGCCTGTTTCCCGTGCTCAATCATAAGAATGGACGCCGCCGGCATGGAAACGGCGCTCCCGAATCCCATTACACAGCTTAGAATGAAGTAGACTACAATCCCTTTCCCGAACGGCAGACACGCCAGGGTCACCGCGCTTATGACCGATCCGGAGATGATCATGAAAAGACTGTTTTCTTTTTTTGATACCCTGCCTATAGGCCTCTGAAGAATTCCGGTGAGGAAAATGTTCGCAGAAATCAGCATCCCGATCATGGTGGATGTCAATCCGTAACCTCGGGCAAGCAAAGGAACAAAAACCATCAGGCTGCCGCTACCAAGCGCGTTGATTATCCTGAATAGAAGCAGGCCCAGCATGACCGGGTTTTTCAATATCCCGGAAAACACGGCCGGTTTTTCCTTTGAGTAAAATTTGCGCATTGAAGGGAGAAAAAATACGGCGGTAATCATTGCCAGGCCTGACAGTCCCGAAAGGCAATAAAAAGCCGCATTCAATCCCAGCCTGTCAGTGATGAACCCTCCTATGAGAGGGCCGGCTCCCATGCCGAAGAACAGCGCCATATTGATTGAGCCCATAAAAAGGCCTTCTTCCCCTTCACGGGAAATGTTGGCCGCATATGTGAGCGCCAGGGGTATGACAAACGCCGAAGCCATGCCGTGCAGCGCCCTTATAGCTACAAGATGATAAGGCCTGGTCGCAATGACATATGTGAATGAAAGCATCGTATAGGTGATAAGACCTAAAAGCATCATGGGTTTCATATTCATCCTGTCGGCAATCGCCCCTGCAAAGGGGGTCGATACGGCCCTGGCAAGTGCGAAGCTTGAAAATATCAGGCCTATTTCAGTTGCGGTTGCGCCCATGTTCTGGGCATATGAAGGCAGCAGAGGTATGACAATCCCGATACCGAGCATGACTACAAAAGTGATGCAGCAGACAGTAGTAAGGACTCTTTCAGGATGCATAAAACAATCTTTTTATCAGGACAATACTTCCTTGACTAATGAAGTATCGCCTCCTCCTTCCTGGAATTTTACGTTCGTAACAAGTTTCAACAGGAGATCCTTATTGGTTTTTATGCCTTCAATGTATGTCTCCTCCAGCATCCTCATCATTTTCGCAAGGGCGCCCTTTCTGTTCGAGTTATGGGCAATAATCTTTGCCAGCAGGGAATCATAGAACTGGCTTATCTCACAGCCCCTGTAGATATGCGTATCCACCCTTGCACCCGGTCCGCCGGGAAGCCTCATCCTGTTTATCGTGCCTGTTGTCGGAATAAAATTCAAAGCCGGATTTTCCGAATTCAGCCTGCATTCTATTGCATGGCCTGTCTGGACCGGAGGGTCTTCAGAAATCATTGATCCTACGGATATAAGTATCTGCTCCCTCACAATATCCAGTCCGGTAAGCATTTCCGTCACCGGATGCTCCACCTGAAGCCTGCCGTTTATTTCCAGGAAATATGAATTGCCATCCTTGTCCATCAGAAACTCTACTGTCCCGAGCCCCTCGAATTCAAGCGCTGCCATTATTTTTTTTGACCAGCACCACAGGTCTTTTCTTGTGCTCTCTTCAATAAACGGGATAGGCCCTTCCTCGATAATTTTCTGATGCCTTCTTTGTATCGAGCATTCCCTGTCTCCGAGAATGCGGATATGCCCGTGAGAATCTGATGCAACCTGGACCTCCAGGTGTCTCGGACAGTCAATGTACCGTTCAATATAGATTTCGCTTCTTCCAAAGGCGGCATTGGCCTCGCTGCTGACATTATCAAAATGCTGTTTGAGCTGGTCCTCGTCGTTCGCAACCTTCATACCCCTGCCGCCGCCGCCGTACAGGGATTTTAAAATTACAGGATACCCGGTATCCTTCGCCATGAATACGGCCTGTTCGACAGTTGTGGCAAACCCGCCCGAGCCCGGGATAGTCGGGATACCAAGTGAAAAAGCAACTTCCTTTGTCCTGGACTTATTCCCGATTGTCCTTAAAACAGTGCTTGACGGACCAATAAAGACTATTCCGTTTTCCTCGCATTTTGCGGCAAAAATAGGATTCTCGGATAAAAACCCGTAACCCGGATGAATTGCATTCGCCTTCCAGGTTATGGCGGCAGCCATTATGGCATCCATGTTCAGATAACTTTTTGCCGGATGGGCAGGACCAATCTGAACCCGCTCATCCGCCAGGTTCAGATAGTCCATGTTTCTGTCCGCTTCGGAAAATATTGCAATGGTCTCAAGCCCTAGTTCCCGGGCCGTTCTGATTATCCTCAGGGCGACTTCTCCCCTGTTTGCTATCATAATACGTTTCATAAAAGTCCTCTTTATTCCTGCCTCAAGTCACAAGTCAAGACAATAGAGCCAGCTTGACAGAGCTTGTGGAATCCTGAAACACGGTATATTGTAATCCTATGGAGTACAGGATAAATTACCTTTGGAGTATAATTTCAGCGGTGATGATTTTATTATCCTCGACTCCGGCATACACCGGAGACTACCTGGACAGGAATTTCTTGAGGATGCTCCTGCTCGATAAGGGTTTCGAGCCGTCAATGTCCGACCAGATTCTTGAAGACCCAAGAACGGTCTACAATAATTCCGTACTTATCCAGAATCTTTATCAGCCGAAACCGCAGGCCAAGCCCGTTATTAACACCGATGCAAATCAGGCCCCCCAGCCTGCAGTACAGCCTGAAACAATAAAAAAACCGCCCCGCTATGTTGATCAGAAATATATTGACCTGGGAAGGCAGTTTATCAAAGACCGGCATGATACTTTCGTGTTTATCGAATCGGAATACCATGTCCCGGCAGAAGCTATAACAGCGATACTTATTATAGAATCCAAACTGGGCAGGGATTATGAGAGGTATCATGTCTTTAATGCCTATCTGAACCTTGCGGCATGTATTAATCCCGACTTTCTTGAAGGCTTCATCCAGAGAAACAGGGATCGCTACACTGGAATTGACACTGAATCGACAAGGATGACTGCTATTGTAAAAGGGGAGTGGGCGTTAAGGGAAATAAAAGATATCATCAGGCTTTCCGATGAGCTTGATATGGACCCTCTTGAATTCAAGGGCTCATATGCGGGTGCGATAGGACCTGCGCAGTTCATCCCGTCAAGCGTGGTGAATTATTTTAAAGACGGCAATTCAGACGGCATCAGGGACCCTTTTTCAATGGAAGATGCCATTGCAAGCATTGCCAACTATCTTAACAGAGGCGGCTGGAAAGAGGATGAAACCAGCCGCAAACAGGCAATCTGGAACTACAATCATAACAGTTATTATGTTAAGTCGGTTATGGGCATATTTACCGAACTGTCCCTTCCCCTGCCGGAGAGTGAGACTGATGGCGCTCAGGAAACTCCTGTGCAGTAAGGCGAAACTTGAAGAAAGCCTTTTAGCATGATATGGCAATTTCCTTGGAGGTAGCTTTTGGATACAGCAGGCAAGATCAGTTCATATAAAGCCATATTTGAGGATTACCTCAATTCCTATATAAACAGATTTGAGAACTCGGGCGGCCTTAACATTGCATGCACATACAGCCTGTCTGCAGGAGGGAAAAGGCTCAGGCCTGTAATCGTCATGCTGGCAGCCGATGCATGCGGCGGAAATCCTGCCCTTACACTGCCGGCGGGACTTGCCATAGAAATGATACATACCTTCAGCCTGATACATGACGACCTGCCGGCAATTGACAACGACGATCTCAGAAGGGGAAAGCCCACCTGCCATAAAACATTCGGTGAAGCAACTGCCATCCTCGCAGGCGATGCCCTGATATTTGAGGCTTTTTCCATTGTTGCCGGGTCAGGCCTTCCGGCTGACGCCATATCCGATATAACCTGCGCAATTGCAAATTCATGCGGGTTGGACGGCCTTATTAAAGGTGAATATGATGACATCATGGCGGAAAAAAAGGCAATAAACCTCAAAGGAATTACCGATATATACCTGAGAAAAACCTCCAGGCTGTTTGAACTCTCCACTTACACGGGTGCCAGGATAGCCTGCGCTCCAACGGATATGCTGAAAGCGATGAAGGTATACGGCAGGCATCTTGGTCTTGCATTCCAGGCCATAGACGATATCCTTGACGTCACTTCAGATTCAGGCAACCTCGGCAAGACCGCCGGCAAGGATATACTCCAGGAAAAGGCCACCATAGTCAGGGTGCTGGGCGTCCAGGAGACACTAAAATGGGCGCAGGAACAGACCGACCTTGCACTCGCCGCTCTCAAGGGACTGAACGTCCCTCATCTCGAAAACATTGCGCACGATATGCTTAAAAGGGTGAACTAGAAAATGGGCCTGCTTGATAAGATTACGAACCCTGATGATCTGAAAAGCCTCACGACAGCCCAGCTTGAACTGCTGGCCAAGGAAATACGGGAATTCATAATCCATAATGTAAGTGAAACGGGCGGGCACCTTGCATCGAGCCTTGGTGCCGTTGATCTCACGCTGGCTCTTCATTACGTATTCAATACTCCTAAGGACAGGGTTGTCTGGGATGTGGGCCACCAGAGCTATTCTCACAAGATCATAACCGGCAGAAAAGATAAATTCTCCGAATTGAGACAGGCGGGCGGGCTGAGCCCTTTTATAAACCCGGAAGAGAGCAGCTATGACTCATTCATCTCAGGACATGCGGGAAACGCCATTTCCGCCGCAAGCGGAATCAGCGAGGCATTCAGGAAACAGGGGATCAAAGACCGCGTGATAGCAGTTATCGGTGACGGATCCCTTTCCAACGGGCTTACTTTTGAGGGACTCAACTTCGTGGGCATGCAGCAGATGAACCTGCTCGTGATCCTCAATGACAACGAGATGTTCATATCAACCAGGGTGGGCGCCCTGGCCGATTACCTGAGCAGGCTCATGACATCCAGGAAGATCAGGAGTGTAAAGGAGAGGCTTAAAGCGACGATTTTCGGCCTGCCCATTGTCGGGAACAGACTGTATAAAATAGGCAAGCATATAGAGGGCAACCTCAAGGGCGTCGTCTCATCCGGCGGGACCCTTTTCGAACAGATCGGCTTCAGGTACATCGGCCCGATTGACGGGCATAATATGGCGCATCTGGTGGAGGCTTTCGACAATATATCAAAGATTGACGGCCCGATTTTCATGCATGTAATAACTAAAAAAGGTTATGGCTATGGTCCGGCTTATCTCAATCCGGAAAACTTCCATGGTATAGGAACTTTCCACAAGCTCAACGGCGAGTCAAAAACAAAGGCGCGGCTTCCCTTATATTCGGATGTTTTCGGGGAAGCCCTTGTCGAACTTGCAAAAGAGGATGAAAGAATTGTAGCAATAACTGCCGCAATGAAGAAAGGGACCGGCCTTGATGCCTTTGCCTCGGAATTCCCAGACAGGTTCTTTGATGTGGGCATTGCGGAAGGCCATGCGGTGACAATGGCAGCGGGGATGGCAATGTACGGACTCAGGCCGGTCGTGGCCATATACTCGACATTCTTTCAGAGGGCATATGATGAAATAATACATGACGTGGCCCTTCAGAAACTTCCCGTCATATTCGCCATTGACAGGGCCGGTATTGTCGGCCAGGACGGACCGACACACAATGGCGCTTTCGATATAGCCTTTATGAGGGATATCCCAAACATCATTCTCCTGGCGCCGAGAGACCAGGTCATGTTGAAAGAAATGCTCAAATACGCCCTTCTCATGAACGAACCGGTTGCGATACGCTACCCCAGGGACACGTCAATAACAGACCCGCTTGACTTCAAAGGCTTTGTCCCGGGAAAAGCCGAGGTCATAAAAGATGGAAAGGAAGTGGCAATATTCTGCACAGGGCCGCTCATCTATGAGGCGCTCAAGGCGGCGGAGTCAACAGACGCCTTGATTGTAGACTTGAGGAGCATCAAACCACTGGACGAAGACCTGGTGAGGGAAAGTGTTAAAAAATGCGGCGGGAAATTCATAGTCATAGAAGACGGAACAATAACAGGCGGTGCAGGGTCTGCAGTCCTGGAAGGCCTTTCAGGGATCAACCTGCCCATAACATACAGGCTTGTGGGAATACCTGACAGATTTGTCGAACACGGTAAAATCCCTGAACTCAGGGTCCGGCTGGGTATGGATGCTGACGGTATCAGGTCGGCAATCAGTCAAGTAATGTCGGATGAAGGAAAGGCTTGATAAAATCCTGACGGAACGCGGCCTTGCTGAATCGAGGGCCAGAGCCCTTTCGCTTGTCATGGCAGGCCAGGTTACTGTAGACGGCCGGGTAATCTCAAAAGCCGGCACACCCGTAAACACCGATGCAATAATCGCTGTAAAAAAAAGATGTCCTTATGTAAGCAGGGCCGGGTACAAACTCGAGGCCGCTGTGGATGCATTCAAAATCGAGATCAAGGACAAGGTGGCCGTTGATGTGGGCGCCTCGACAGGCGGGTTTACCGATCTGTTGCTGCAGAGGGGTGCTTCCAGGGTTTATGCAGTGGATGTCGGCCATTCGCAACTTCACTACCGACTCAGAAATGACCCTCGTGTTGTCTGCCTGGAAAAGGTGAACGCAAGAACCATCGAGAGGTCCCTGATTCCAGAACCATGCGATATTGCCGTCTTTGACGTATCATTTATTTCGCTCAGACTGGTGATCCCGCCCGTTCTTAATATCCTCAAAAAGCCCTCGGAGATTGTGGCACTTGTTAAACCGCAATTCGAGGCGGGAAAGGGCATGACCAAAAAAGGTATAATAAAAGATGAGGACACGGCAATATCTGTTGTTGAAAATATAAAAGAATTTCTTTATTCAATAGGACTTATACCTCTTGGTAATATCCCTTCCCCCGTCAAAGGGGCAAAGGGCAACCAGGAGTATCTAATTTACTGTGCTTTTGGGAAATGATGGATGAAAATTACAATTGCCAGGCATGCCGGGTTCTGCTTCGGTGTCAGAAGGGCTATTGATGTAACCTTCAAGATCAGGCAGAAAAACCCGGGTGCAAGAATATTTACGGTTGGCCCGATAATTCATAACCCTCAGGTCATAGATGCCATCTCCAGAAGGGGCATCGGCATCGTCAACGACATACTCGATCCAAAGCTCAAATCCGGTGACATAGCCATTATCCGGGCGCACGGCATCTCTCCTGAGAAAAAAGGGGTTCTGAAAGAACGCGGGGTGCGGGTAATAGACGCCACCTGTCCCATGGTGCTCAAAGTCCACGCAATCATCAAGAAGGCTGCAAAAAATGCGGATGCCATAGCGATAGTAGGCGACAGGGATCATCCCGAGATGGAGGCGCATCTGGGAGTTGCCGGCGGGAAAGGCATACCCGTACAGAGCATAGAGGACGCAAAGGCAGTCCCTGCGGTCAAACGCCTGGCGGTCGTTGCGCAGACCACATTCGATGTCGCTCTTTACAAAGATATACTGAAAGTCCTGAAGGAGAGGGTCGAGGTGCTGGACATAAACGACACCATCTGCCGTTCAACAGTTGACAGACAGAAGGAGGTCGAAGACCTTTCAAAAGACCATGATACGTTTATCGTCATAGGCGGCAGAAACTCTGCAAACACGAAAAGGCTTGCAGAACTAGCCCAGAAGCAGAACCGGCATGTGATAAGAGTGGAGAATGCCGGCCAGCTCAAAAACCTCGACACGACGGACATGCTCAATGTGGCGATCATTGCAGGCGCTTCAACTCCCCAGTGGGTGATAGAGGAATGCATTGAAAACCTCAGGACCATCGACAAGTCATCGGGCATAAAAAACAGGGCGCTTAACCTGATCGCCAAAACACCTTTTGCTACAGCGATGGGAGCGGTGGGCGTAGCAATGGCCGCCCTGGTATTCTGTGATCTTACTTACAAATGGGACGTTTTCGTGGCCGTATTCTTCCTGGCTTTCGCCACTCTTGACTTTAAATGGGATTTCAACATGTTCATAAGGTGGAGCATCTGCACCGGTCTGGCCATTTCGGTAGCCATTATAGGCTCCGGTCTTGCCGCAGGAATTCTTGCCGCGGGTGTTTCTCTCTTAAGGCCCATCCTGAGCACGATAAGGATAAAGGATTACATGAGGAGCATCTACTGCATGGTGCTCTTTCTTCTGGTTTCCATAATCGTCCCGTTAAGCATGATGGCGGCGCCGGCAAAACCCGGCATTCTTCTCCTGGCCATATTTTCATGCGTTCAGTATCTGGGTTCCGACATTCTTGTTGGACTCAAGAATATGGAGCGGGACGCCATCATGGGGCGCCTCAGTCTGGCCAGGTATATCAGCGAAACCCGCGGCATAATGGTCATGGAATATACGATCATGGGTCTGGCCCTGATCCTGTTCCTGGGATTTCCGCTCAAGCTCACACCCGCACTTGCCTATGGTCTGCTGCCATCGCTGTTCTTCCTGGCAAAAGGAATTGACATCTACAACGATCACATCATCTTCGACAGCAGGCTTTACCTGGTCTATGTCAAATCGCTCTGGTTCATCATCCCAGCCATGGGCCTTTTGTGGCGCGTGACCATGATGTAGCCCGGCAATACGGATATGCCCGAACTGTTCGACAACTGGCCGGATGATTATGAAAAATGGTTTTCGACCCCTCTGGGAAAGCTGATCAAAGAATTCGAATTAGACCTTATCCTTACGATGCTCAAGCCTCAAGCAGGAGATCATATTCTCGATGCAGGCTGCGGGACAGGAATATTCACATCGGACATTATCAGTAAAGGGGCCTCAGTTACAGGAGTCGACATATCGAAGCCGATGCTGAAGAAGGCCTTACGTAAAACCGGAAACGGATTCACCTGCGTCTGCGCGGATATGCTGAGGCTCCCTTTTATAGACTGCGCCTTCGACAAGACGGTAACGATTACTGCAATCGAATTCATCAAAGACGCCTCCCGGGCCTTAAGCGAACTTGAAAGGGTGACAAAACCTGGCGGTACCATAGTCGCTGCAACGCTCAACAGCCTGAGCCCCTGGGCCGGGAAAAGAAGAAAAAACGCAGATAAAGAAGGAGGCATATTCGCGCATGCCGTATTCCGCTCACCCGATGAACTGGCAAATCTTATTGGTTCCAAGTGCATAACCAAAACGGCAATATATTTTCCCGATGATTCAGACCCCCGTCAGGCCATGGAAATCGAAAAAAAAGGGGCTTCTGCCGGACTTGATACAGGCGCTTTTATAGCCGGTCGCTGGGTAAAGCGATAATCTGGCGGATATATACATCTGGCAAAGATCATTTCTTAAAAAAAGACGGGGCAGGATCTGCCCCATACTCTTTTAACCTACTTCTTGCAGCCGCAATCTTCTTTTTTACACATCTTTGTACAGACAAGATACCCGATGCCAGCCAGAATGCCCAGTATTACCGTTGTTTTGCAAAGCTTCTTCATGAGTTACCTCCGGTTTATTTGTTTACTGTATACTGATAGTCACTATTAACCCTGCATTCAAGGGTTAAGTATAAAAAAGTGTAATGGCGTTAAGTGTTATTAGTTGTTAAGTTTATTAATTATACGACGTGTGCAGATTAGGCCGACAAAAAACGGCTTACCTTATCTGAATCTCAACACCGGCCAGTCCTTCTTAAGGGCGACTCTGAGCAGAGGCCCGGTGGGTTCCACCACAAAGGCATGACCGACCGCGCTAAGCATCGGGATATCCGACTGGTGGTTGCCGTAAGCGCTTGACGATTCGAGATCGATACCCTCCTTCCTGGCCAGTATTTCGCACATAAGCTTCTTGTTGGCACCGATGCATACTGCCCCTGAAACCTTTCCCGTCAGGAGACCGCCGGTGCCCGTTTCAAGGTCGGTGCATAAAAGATGGTCAAATCCGAGCTCCGTTTTTACCACGTTCAGGATATACCTGAGCCCGGCTGAAATAAGCACCAGAAGGTCGCCCTCTTTCCTGTGTCCCTCAACACGGTCCATCAGGACCGGAGAGAGGTGCTGCCTGATATGATCCCGGTAAAGCTCAGGGGCGATATCCTCGAAAGTTGAGAGCCTTCTGCCTTTGAAAAAGCTGATCAGCAGGAGGGCCATCTTCTGGTCGGAATAAATATGCCTCTTGTAGAATTCGTTTAAGACAAGAAGTTTGATAATATAGCCGGGAGATATTCCTTTTTCCGAAAAGAAATAGCCCCTATTCCTTCTCATATAAGTTATCAGCAGCTTTGATGACTCGCAGTCCAAAAGGGTTTTGTCAAAATCGAAGAAGGCAGCTTTTCTCCCGGACATGGCCTCTTACCTTCCGATATCGACTGCCACCGGTTTATGGTCCGAGGCCCTGGAGTTGTCAATGATTACACCTGCGATATTGAGATCACCTGAGACAAATATATAGTCAAGTTTCATTGCCTGCTCGCCATAGCCCTCCCAGAACGTTTTCACATATTTCTTTCCCGAAGGCTCCAGGGCATCCTTGAGCCCGGATGCATAAAATGGCTTCATCTCGGCCGTGTCCGGTTCAGCATTGAGATCGCCCGCGATTACCGCCCTTGGCTTTTTGGCCCAGAACTCAAGCACCTCACGAACCTGTTTTTCCCGCACATTTTTCGGACCGGCAATATGGTCAAGATGGGTGACAAAAATATTCAGATCACTCTTTGCATCATCAGTCTGTTTTGTCTTGACAACAGCATGCAGAGTACCCCTTGTTTCTGTCGAGTTATTAAAAAACTTGAGATTGTCCCAGTCCTTTATCGGGTACCTTGTCAGAACGGCATTACCGTATTGGCCGTCGTCATGGTTTGCACCGAAAGCATAGGACATGCCGAGCGCTTGGCTTATCGGCATAAGGCAGTCCACAAGCCCGTTTGAGACCTGGGCCCGGTTTACTTCCTGCAGGCAGACAACATCCGGATTGAGCTTCTTGATCTCGTTTATTATGCCTTCCAGGTTCATCCTGTAATCGGCATCCAGCCCCTGATGGATATTATAGGTCAATATCCTCATATTATTGCCCGGAAAAAGCCAGTAAGTTGAAGGAAGCTTGTATTTAAGAGCCATCATGTCAATGGCTCCCACGGCAATTATGCAGAAGATGCCTACCAGCGACAGACAGGCCTTGGCATTTTTCCAGTTTACCGATTCAATATGCGTCAGTGATACCGATACGGCAACGATTGAGACAATCACGGACGCGGCAATGCCCACGCCTGATATATTGAAATTTGCATTAAGGAAAATAAGGACAAGCAAAAGGACAAAACCCAGGAACACGCCGAATGAGGTCCCGAACATGCCTTGCTTTTTCCCCGGCGAGCCGGCAAAGACAAATCCCGGGAGCATCCACATAGCCACCGCCCCAGCACAAAGCAGGTAAATCTGAAACCCTCTTGCCTCAATTATCCCCCAGGTTGAAACGATGACGACAAGTGATAATGCCAATGCAACGGCAAACCTGAAACTCTTCGGCCTGAGCGCAATGAACATCCCCGCGAATGCGCCTGCAGCAGTTGTTATACAGATCATTATGTGCACCTGCATGTCGGTCATTCCCGTAATCCCGGCCGCTGCCGAAGGATTCTGATAAAGAGCCATCCCCAGATAAAGCCATGGGCCGATGCCGGCTATCAGCAGCGATCGCAGGAAGCCGGGTTCCCCTTCCTCGTCGTTCTTTTTGCCATGAACTACCGTCACCCAGAGCAGGATCAGCATCACAAGGGAGGTTCCGGCAATGGCGAGTAAAGCCCAGGTGTTCTTTCTCCAGATAAGGTCATATGAGAAAAGCAGTGAGCGGCTGCAGACATCGATCAGTATGGCCAAAGGAAAACCCGCCGCCATTACAGGAGGATATTCGCCGCCATAATTAAACCGGGAACTTATCCAGGCCGTGAAAAAAAACAGGAACATTATAACCCCGGCTGTGGAAAGAATGATCAGGTATGCCGGTTCTGCAACAAGCTGCACGGCCAGCCGCATAAGGACGATGCCGGCCCCCGAGACGGCAATGACGACCCTGCTGCCGGTTATTCTGTTCACCACCGGCAGCAGGAGGACAGATGCAAAGACCGCCAGGGCAAACAAAGCAAGGGAATACGGCCCTGACAGATAGTGACTGAGGTTCCAGATAACCGTCAACATAAATACCCTGAAAATCTGAAAAGAAAAGACAAGTACCAGCGAACTCAGCAATACCCTTCCGATATAAAGCAGTCTTGTCATTTTTCCCCCTACCTTGAATAGATCAGACTAGAGACTCCAACCCTTCCTCCGGATACATCTGGTTTATTTCGGAAGCATACTTCATGTTTAAAACCCTGCGTTTAAGTTTAAGTGTGGGCGTAAGTTCATCAGTCTCCTGTGACCACTCATCGGCAAGCAGTGTGAATTTCTTTATCTGTTCGACGCGTGCCAGGTCTCTGGTGAACAGGTTGATTTCATCAGATATAAGCTGCCTGACAGCATCATTATTGATCAGCCCGTCCTTGGATGAAAACGCTATGCCCTGTCCTGCCGCCCATTGCTCAAGCTCAGCAAATGCAGGTACAACAAGCGCCGTCAGGTATTTCCTGTTGTCGCCGATTACTGCAACCTGCTCGACGTAACGTGAACCCTTTATGGTGTTTTCAATATTCTGGGGAGAAATGTTCTTTCCGCCTGACGTTATGATAAGATCTTTTATCCTGCCGGTAATTTTCAAAAAACCGTCAGCATCCACTTCTCCTATGTCGCCGGACCTGAAAAATCCGTCTTCAGTGAATACTTCTCGCGTCGCCGCTTCATTTTTATAATACCCGGCCATGAGCTGCGGCCCCCTTATAAGGACCTCTCCTTCGTCCGAAATCCTGATCTCGGTATCTACAAGCGGCGGCCCGACAGTTCCGGGTTTGATTTTTTCCGGTCTGTTGACATTTGTTACAGGCCCTGTTTCGGTAAGGCCGTAGCCTTCGAGTATCTTGATTCCCATACCGAGGAAAAACTCGGCATCGGTTTTCGAAAGAGGCCCTCCTCCGGATAGCCCGATTTCCAGCCTGTCCATTCCCAGAGCGGCCTTTATCTTCGAGAACACAATCTTCTCGGCAAGGGAATACTCGATTGCGAAAACACCCTTTCTCGTTCTGTTATTGCATATATAGTCCAGGTTGCGCCGAGCCACGCTCAAAGCCCAGTTAAACAGTTTCTTTTTTGCAGGAGTTGCTGCCACCGCTTTTGACATTATCCCGGTGTGAATTTTTTCAAACAGCCTCGGCACACATACTATTAGCGAAGGCCTCACCTCCTGGAAGTTCTGCAGAATCCTTGAGAAATCCTCGGCAAATACTACTTTCTTCCCTGTGTACAATGGCATGTAATACCCGGCCGTCCTCTCATAGCAGTGGGAAAGCGGCAGGAATGAAAGCATGGTGTGGTCCTGTTCGAAAAGGTCAGGGGCAACTGCATAGCATTGTTTGATGTTAGTGACGAAACTATTGTGGGCAAGCATGACGCCCTTTGGATTGCCTGTTGTCCCCGAGGTATAAATGATGCTCGCAATATCACCCATATTAATAGACTGTATACGCGCATCGAGCAGGTCCCTTCCGTTGAAAGCTGCGCCTTCATTCAATGCCCGGCTGAATGATATCACTCCTGGCATTGCTTCTTCCGGTTCTTCCAGAACAACAACACCAGCCAGGTCCGGAAGTTTCTCTCTTATCGAGAGAACCTTGAGAAGGTGTTCAGTTGATCCGGCAAAACAGATCCTTGCATCCGAATTGTCGATTATATATCGGGCTTCTTCTGCCGAGTTAGAGGGATATATCGGGACATTGACCGCACCGCAGGATAATATCGCAAGGTCAGCAACCCACCATTCATACCTGTTGTTTGAGAACAGTGCCACCTTGTCGCCATGCCTGATGCCCTTTGAGAGAAGGTAACAGCCGATATCAAGGACAAGCTCCTTCATCTTTTTCCATGATATGTCCTCATAGATGCCAGACCTGTTTTTATACGTAACACAAACCCTGTCCCCATACCTCTCCACCCTGTTTAAAAATATAGCCGGTATTGATGATTCTCTGTACAAATCCATAACATCCTCCCTTCAGTTCTCATTTCATGATTATCCAACAATGGATTTTTATAATATTAAGCCTGGAACCGTAAGCTGCAAGGGCATAAAAAAGAAGAGGTCAAACTTGCATGCAGATGCATATATTATGATATCTTCCACGCTCACGGATTTTCCGGCCACCGGGAGTAAGCACCAAAGGAGCCTGGTCTCTGTATTTTGTATTTATGCCGTTATTTCCTGATCATCTAAAGGAATGATTATGTTTATTTTTATCAGAGCCATATGCTGCCGACTGTGGTTGTATTCTACTCATCATCTTTCCTTCGCGAGGCGAATTTGATCTTTACGGGAATGCCTTCAAGGCCGCATTCCGTCTTCAAGGCCTTGATCAGGTAACGGGAATACGATTCTGGAATATCCTCCGGGCGGTTAGTAACAATCCTGAATCTTGGAGGGACGGTTCCTGTCTGCGTAATATAATAGAATTTGATCCTGCGGTTTTTGGATACGGGCGGCTGGTGCTTTTCAACAATGTGCGCCAGGTGTCTGTTCAACACAGGAGTCGGAACCTCTTTTGATGTCTTGTCAAAAAGCCCGTTTATCAGCGGGAAAAGCCTGGGCACATTCTTGCCGGTCAAGGCTGAAACCAGGATTACCGGCGTATCAGCTGCAAATCGCATGAAGAGGTCAATCCTGTCCCTGACGGTATTTCTTCCCGCCTCATCGGTCAGGTCGGTCTTGTTTATGACAATCGCGCAGGCTTTCGCATGTTCCTGGATAATACCCATCAGATGCCGGTCCTGATCCGTCACCGGCTCTGTCGCATCCATCAGGCACAAACAGACATGCGAGCGCCCGACATTGTGGATGGAACGCATTACGCTAACCTTTTCAAGCTTGGTGTCGATGCGGGAATTGCGTCTTATCCCGGCCGTGTCTATAAAAAGGTATTTTCTGCCGCCATGCTCATATGAGGTATCAACATAATCCCTTGTCGTGCCCGCTATAGGTGAAACGATGGACCGCTCCCTGCCGATAATCCGGTTGAGCAGCGCCGACTTGCCGACATTGGGTCTTCCGAGGATGCTCACCCGGATATAATCCCTTTCGTCAGGCAGCAACTCATCTGTCCTGTCAATCCGGACCTTTATTTCATCAAGGAGTCCGCCCAGCCTCCTGTTCTTTGCCGATATGCCGATGAAGCCTTCTAGCCCGAGCTCGTAAAGCTGAGCCATGCCTGTATCGGAATTGGGGTCATCCACTTTGTTCGCCCGCATAGATTATATCGCACCCGGAGTTTCTCAGTATCTCGATAAGCTCGTAATCATCCCTAGTTGCCCCCTCCCGGGCATCGAGAAGGCACAGGATCAGGTCGGCCTCCCTGATGGCGGCAAGGGTCTGTTCGCGCATGGATGTACCGATCGGACCTTCTGTAATCGAATCGTATCCGCCGGTATCGACGACATCAACGGTATGATCCTCGTCTATATGCCATCTGCCGTAAATACGGTCGCGTGGTAATCCCGCGCTCGGGACCAACAATGGCGCGGTTATCGCGCAGAAGCTGGTTGAAAAGCGTCGACTTTACCGACATTCGGCCTTCCCACAATCGCTATCAGCATTATTTATACCCGAGCCTCTTAAGTTCACGCGGATTTTTAGTCCAGTTTTCGGTAATCCGGACAAACAGCTCAAGAAATACCTTCTGACCCAGCAGGCGTTCCATGTCCATTCTCGCCTGGGTTCCAATCTTTTTGAGCATTGAACCGCCCTTGCCTATCACTATGGCTTTCTGGGAAGAACGTTCTATATGGATAACAGCCGATATCCTGGCTGTTTCACCTTCCTTGAACTGTTCTATTTCGACCGCGGCAGAATAAGGTATCTCCTTCTGGGTCAGCAGAAAAACCTTTTCCCTTATCAGTTCTGCACATAAAAACCTCTCTGAGGCATCCGTTATCATGTCATCGGGAAAAAACGGCGGCCCCTCGGGAAGGGCTCCATATATCTCATTCATCAGAACGTCTATCCCGGCTCCGGTTTTGCATGATATCGCCAGCCTGCAGATAAAGTCGAAATTTGAGCTGAGGCTCGTCAATTTTTTTTATTGACGTTTCCACAGGCAGCAGATCGGACTTGTTAAGTACGAAAACGGCTTTCTTGCGGAAGTCCTTTATATGCTCAAAAACAGTAGAGAGAGACTCAGCCGTGTCGGCAGGCTCTGCCATGACAAGCGCCAGATCCGAATCGAAAAGTGCGGAAAGGGCCTTGTCGACCATACATCTGTTAAGCTCTTTGTCCGAGACATGAATGCCCGGAGTATCCAGGAATATCATCTGGCAGTCATCTCTTGTGAATATTCCCAGTACTCTGTCGCGCGTAGTCTGCGGTTTAGGTGTTATGATGGATATTTTTTCTTCGATAATTCTATTCAGGAAAGAAGACTTCCCGACATTGGGTCTGCCGATAATGGCGACAAAACCCGACTTGAACACCCTGCCCCCGCTATTTGAGATCAAGCTTCAGCTGCCTTTCCCATAGGGGTTTAACCGGCAGGACAATCTTAAAGCAGGAACCCACTGAGGGATCACTTTCAACCTCGATTGACCCCCCGTGTCTTTTGATAATACCGTAGCTTACCGACAAACCGAGCCCGACTCCCTTTACATGAGGCTTTTTCGAATAGAACATGTCGAACAGCCTGGGGATATCTTCCTTTACGATGCCCACTCCCGTATCCGTGAATGTTATGCTTACCGACTTGCCGTCAATTCCCGGCATGGTAGACACCCTAAGCGTTCCTCCACCGGGCATGGCCTCGGCTGCATTGGTCATGAGGTTAAGAAAAACCTGTTTGATCTGTTCAGGCACTACAAGAACATAGGGGCATTCGGCAAGGTCAAGTTCAAGCTTCACCTTGTTCTCTTCAAGGTATTTTCTGTTGAAGGTCAGGATTTCCTTTATTATCTCGTTAAGATCAGTTGTAAAAACCTCTCCTCGCTGGGCTGGTAGAAAGTCTTCATATTCCTGATGAGTTCTGCAATCCTGTCTGTTTCCTTGATTGCCAGCTTGACAAACTGTGAATCTATCTGCTTTGTTTCCTCTGTATTAAGAACATGTTTCAGACAGCTCTTTATGCCGTAAAGAGGATTGTTGATTTCATGCGCAATGCTGGCTGAAAGCTTACCCATTGCGGCAAGCCTTTCAGACTGGAGCAAAGCCGATTCCATCTTCTTCTGCCTGGTGATATCCTTGATGATAATAGAAAACCCGAACGGTTTGCCGACATCATCCCTCAATACAGTCATTGTAAGGTTTACGTTAAGCATTTCACCGTATTTGGTCTTGCGTATCGTTTCAAGGTCGCGAACATAGCCTTTTTCAAGGACCTCTTTCAGAACCTCGTCGGATTCCTTCTTCCTTTCCTCGGGGACTATTGTCGTGAATGAATAGTTGCCCAGGATTTCTTCTTCGGACCATCCGAACATCATGGACGCGCCCCGGTTCCAGGATATGATCCGCCTTTCAAGGTCATAACCGATAATTGCATCTGCACTGTACTGTTCAATATTTGCAAGCAGGCTGAGCTTTTTGAAATTTGATACCTCGGCCGTCATGTCCCTGGCAACCCCTGCATATTCAATCCTCGAATGGGATGACCCCATCACCCACATGGTTATTCCCCAGACGCTGCGTCCGCGGGCAGTGTCCACAGAGATATGCACATCTCCGGGATCATGGCCTTCATTCAGTTTGAGAAGGGCTGCTTCAAAACGTGTTAACGATATCTGATCGGATATGAATTCCTGAAACGGCCTCGATATTATATCATCCTCAACAGCTGCAAGTTCAGTCAGGCCTTTCCTGTTTATATAAAGTATCCTTGATCCTTCATCCAGGGTGAAGATCACATTCCTTGAATCCTCCACAATGAGCCTGCACCTCTCATCAGGTGTGCTCTGCATGGACTCGCGGACTTCTTCGAGCCTTTTACCGGCCTTGATCAATTCATTATTTGCAATGATCCTCTGGGTTATATCTTCGGCGATTATATCAACTCCGGCCAGCGCCCCATCAGGCTTATAACTGAGAACGGCATTCCAGGACAGGTATACGAGGAGACCCGTCCTGCTGTATGCCCTGGCCTCGCCCCTTAATTTTTCTATCCCCTGTCCAGCAGCAGTTAGAAGGTCGGCAATAATGTGCAGATCATCAGGATGGAGGATCTTGTCCCAGGGTATCCCGGCGCCCTTGAGTTCGTCCGGTTTGTACCCCAGGATACGTTCAACATCAGGATTGGCGTAAATACAGCCGAAAGTACCGTCAAGCCACAGTACTACTCCCCTTGAGTCGAATTCGATTCTGTTAAAATCGGCCTCGACAGCTTTGCATTCAGCCCTGGCCTCTTCAAGTTCATTAATAATACTTTGCAGCCTTTCATGGGCATCACCGGCCCCTGTATTCAGGATCTCCGCGGCCGGATTTCCGGTAAAGACCAGCAGTTCTGCATCCTGGGTTTTCATATACCTCAGCGCAAAGTCAAAACTCATAAAGCTGCTGTCAATACATTTAATCTCCAGGCTCAGATCTGACTGCCAGTTTTCCTCGATCCTTCCTGCAACTTCGCTGAGCTTTTCCCTCGTTTCACTGCTGAGGATATTAAGGAGTGAACCCGACATGTCCTTTATTACAATGCCGGTCAGCGTCCCGAAACGCCTGTTCACATAAAACGGCTTGAGATACCTGTCGGTAACGATAACGGCATCTGAGAGGTTGTCCAGAATGTCCCTGAACTGTATCTCATGCAGACCCGTCGGTACGGCTTCTGTGGTCAAAGGCTTGCCGATGGCAGTTTCTACAAGAGACTTCAACTCGCTCGGGAGGAACCCCCCCTTTCGCAGGAATGTGAATGTTCGGCTTGATATGCCTTCCTCTTCGGGCCAGTCATCCTCGTATGCGGTGACCACGATCACGGGCAGTCCCGGGAATATCTCGGAATGTACCTTTTCCACAAACTCGCGCCCGTCCATCTCGGGCATTCTGAGGTCGGTTATAATGAGGTCGAATATTTCATGGGACAGGAAATCAAGAGCCTGAATTGGATTTGCCGCAATTGCAACATCGTACTCACTCTTCAGCACCATAAAAAGATAATTCCTGAAAACAGGATCGTCTTCCACGATAAGGACTTTTCTTGACATGGTGATTTACGCGACTTCTTCAGGAATACTTATGATAAAGGTCGAGCCTGCACCAGGCGATGACTTGACTGAAATTTCCCCGCCCATCGTCTCCACAATATCCCTTGCCAGTGACAGCCCCAGACCCATGCCGGTCCTGCTTGGCCATGCGGAATAGAGAGGTTCGAATATCTTTGATATCTGCTCTTCGTCTATGCCTATGCCCTTGTCGGTTATCTTGAATAGAATTCTGCCCGCATCCTTTGATACCCCCAGAACAACCTCCTGACCCGGGGATGAAGCGGTAATGGCATTTATGAGGCTGTTTGCAACCACCTGCTGGACTGCATTGGTCCTGATTGAAGCATGCTTGGGACCGACCTCCGTACTGAGCTTCACCTTGGATGCATCGGCAAGCGATTTGACCATATCCAGGGTTTCACCCACAAATGCCTTCATATCGGCTTTCTGGGTAGACCCTTCCCATTTTCTTGTAAGGACCCAGAAGCTGGTTTATGATCTTGAGAACACTTTCCGTGGCAGCGATTATGCTCTCGATAATGGTTATGAAATCCTGGTCGTTCTTGCCTTCACGCAGTATTTTAACCCCTCCGGACTTGACGTCTTCCTTGATTATGCTGGCAAAACCCTGTATTGCGCCCAGCGGACTTTTCATATTATGGGCCATCGACGCCGCGAGATTACCTATCGTGCTCATCTTTGCATATGCCGAAAGCCTTCTCTGCTGCTCAAGTTCTTTTGTTATATCCCACATGAGAAGAAGGGAAAGCGAGTTTACACTGAGCGGACGTGTGATTATCCTTATTGACTTGTTTCCCGAACGGATAACGCTGTCTGTTTCATGTCTTGATATCAATGCGTCGCGAATTTCCTTTGTGGCTTCCTTATCCAGCATATCAAGGACGGAAGGCCCGCTGATACCCAGTGTTTTTCTTATCTCAGCCGATATCTGGTTTTCGGCACTAACGGCACCAGCATCATCGAGCAGGCACAGCCCGAACGGGGATGAATCGAGAAGCTCCATGTTCAGCCCGTGCATATCAAGCACCTTCTGTTTCTCGATCGATACGCTTGACAGTGCATTCCTTAAATGCTCGGCCTGCTCAGTGCGTACATTTTCAGTCATTATTCGTTTGAGAGCCGCTGACATGGCCTCGACAACCGTAGTTATAAGGCTGTTGTCGTCGCCTGTTTCCTCGTCAACGGGGTTCACATACATGAACACACCGGATGCGAGGCTCATGCCAATCGGGTAGTCGGCTGAAATGACAATGCCCTTTAGTTCCTCATCACCTATGCGTATAAACTTTGGCTCTTCACCGGGTTTCATTTCAAATACAAGGTTCATCGCCGAGGCCCTGATCCCGCCCAGAAAACCCTTTATGAACCCAGAACCGCTCAGCACCTCGGCCGTTATTTCCAGCGCCTCGGATATCTTAACGGAACGGTTGAGGCCTGCTATGAGGTTTATGAGTATATCTGAACGCTTCAGCGCCTTTTCAGCCTTAACAGTCCTTTGCTGAAGAGAAAGCGAAACATCCGAAAGCCTCATGCTGGCTTTGTTTATCAGCCTGAAAAGTCCCTCCCTCGGCTTACCCAGACCGAGCTCGTTACAGATCGTTTCGACCTCGGAAGGTACGGTAAGCATGATATCGTCGAGCACATCCGCATTAAGCTGAAACCTTTTCAGAAGAGGGTTCGTAATCCTTGACGGGAAATTGTTCCCGGATGCGCCGATATAATTCTGGTGCGAAAGGATGTTTGCCACATGGACAACGCCTGAGAGCCTGTACTGGTCGTCGTCAATAACCATTACCGGCGCATGGTGGCACCATATGCTTTCAACGTATAATGAAGGCAGTTTCCAGCTTTCAAGCGCCTTTCTTCCGACATCACAGTGTGTCGTACCCAGCATCTCCCTCTCGAGCTCGATCAGGGAATATATGCCTTCGGCGGCCTGTTCCAGCACTGTTGCATAGCGTTTATGGTCTGTCTGGTCCAGAATCATCTTGCCTATATCATGCAGAAGACCCGCGTAAAACGCCTTAGTCGCAAGCCTTGAATCCGAAGCCTCCATGATGGCCCTGGCAAAAAGCCCGCAGGAAAGGCAGTGCCTCCAGAACTCCTTATAATCGAGAACCGAGCCTGGAACAGACGGAAACATCTCGAGCACGCACATTCCCAGCGCCACTGTCTTTACCTGATCGAGGCCCATTATGACTATGGCATCCCTTACCGTGTAGATTGTCCGTGAACGCTTATAATGGCTTGAATTTGCCATTGAGAGTATACGGGCGGTGAGCGACTGGTCTTTTTCAATTATTGCCGAGAGCTTTGCGACAGATACATCGTCTTCCAGCGCCATCCTCAAAACATGATCCGCAAGCTCGGGAAGCACCGGGAGAGATCGGGTATCAAATGCATCTGCAATCATATGATATGATTTAGTATATCCTCGAAATTGAAACAAGCACTTTCTTTACCAAAACGTATAATAATTTGCATCCTTGGAAGCGAGCCGTCGGAAACATATCGAAAGCAAAGCCCTGATATGTTTTCGCGTTTGTATCCTATCAGTTCCTGCAGATCATGAGGATTGACATTGACTACCACATCGCGGCTCATCCCCGAATCGGGTAAACCAGTAATATTGAAACTGTCCAACGCCATTTGAACCATAAGTTTGTAGGCATGCGATTTTACCAGAAAACCGAACGATGGATGGACGGGGCCTGCAACCACATCAAGACCTTCAACCGGAACTCCCATGCGGAGTACCTCGATCCCTGCAATTTTGAATCTGATATATGCATAAAGGGCCATCCTGACAGCAGCATCAAGGGATAAGGGTTGGAACATCTTATCATTGTACATGGTTTCAAGTTTTGTCCCCTTCACGACTACCGTGGGATATATTCTCGCCGTATCGGGTTTCAATTCGCAGACCGCATTTACTGTCCTGATAAAGCTCTCTTTGTCCTCACCAGGCAGCCCGGGCATTATCTGTATTCCGAGTTTGAGTCCGGATGCCCTGATAAAGTTTGCCGCTTTCCGGGTGGCGTCTTCCGTATGACCCCTCATCGAGGCGGAAAGCACAGCATCATCCATTGACTGCGCCCCTATCTCAAGCTCGATAAATCCGGCCTGTCTGAGCTTTGAAAGAGTTTCCACATTAATCATGTCAGGCCTGGTCGATGCCTTGAGGCCGTGGATCAGACCCTCTTTAATCATCCTCTTTCCTTCATCAAGATAAGAATTGAAAAGCCCCTCTTCGATGCCGGTGAACGAACCCCCGTAAAAAGCCAGTATGCGCTTCCTTTCCTTATGCATCCTGCAATTGCTTATGAATCCGAGCGCATACTCCCTTACGTTTTCAGGCGGTATAGGCTTTGAATATTGGGTCTGGTCGCAAAACACACACCTGTGGGGACATCCGAGGTTTGAAACATAAACAGGAATAACTATCGGCAGCAGGCTGTAATCTTGTGACATGTCAGGTTACTTTCTGGATGCCGGTATCCGATCCCTTGGAACATCCGGATTTTTCAGAGATTTCAAGGCCTCCCTGCAGGCCTCCTGCGACGCCTGCTTTTTTGTCTTGCCGGAACCCCGCCCGATTATCTCACCTTCAAGCCTTACGCTCAACGTAAATACCTTGTCATGTTCAGGTCCTGACTCATCCTCAACAAACATTTCAGGGAGCATCCTCATTTCTGACTGGCAGTATTCTATCAGGGCGCTCTTGAAGTCGGTTATCGATATATCCTCAACGTTTCCGAATGTCTGTCCGAAATGCGCCTCAACAACCGAGCTTGCCTCATCGAAGGAGCCATCGAGGAATATCGCACCGATAACAGCTTCATATGCATCGGCAAGGATAGACGGTTTGCTGCTTCCCCCGTCACTCTCTTCCCCTTTCCCCAGATACAGTTCCGCCCCGAGTCTTATGAGCTGAGCAACTTTTACGAGGGATGCCTCGTTTACAAGCTCGGCCCTTAATTTCGTCAGCCTTCCTTCGGTTGCGTCAGGGAATGCAAGGTAAACCTTTTTTGCAATCGTGGCGTTTACGACCGTGTCCCCCAGGAACTCGAGCCGCTGGTTGTCGCAAATATCCATGGATTTATGCTCGTTCGCATAGGTTGAATGAGTAAGAGCCTCATTAAGAAGGGACTTGTTCCTGAAAACATAGCCGAGTCTAGATTCAAATTCCCGGCTCATTAAGTATTCCTTCAAGGTCTTTGTCTTCCAGATTTATATTGTCAGCGTATCCGAGCCTGAAATGTATGGGGGTCACCGATATCATCCTGTTTTTGAGACAGGCCGCATCTGTATCCTGCGTCTCATCCATGAACTTTGTCATGCCTGCCTGCCAGTAATACTTGGTTCCGCGCGGGTCTGTACGCTCGACAAAATTATCTACAATCCTTGAGTTTCCCTGTCTTGTAATCTTTACCCCTGTGATATCCGCAAGAGATGCGGAAGGACAGTTTACGTTCAATGCGTATGGCATGGGTCCGCTTATTGCAGCCAGCCTTCTTGCAAGTCTGGCCCCGAATATGCTGGCAGCCGAGTATTCAGGGTTAAAATAATTGTCGACGGAAACCGCCATACCCTTGAAACCGAGAATGAGGGCCTCTGTGGCTGCCGACACCGTGCCAGAGTAAAGCACGTTTATACCTACATTCTCACCGCGGTTTATGCCCGAAACAACAACGTCGGGCGGGTTCTTCATTATGCAGGAAATACCTAGCTTGACACAATCCGCAGGCGAACCGGTAATGCCCCAGCCGTAAAATCCGCCTGAACGGTAAATAGGTATTACCTTGAGTGGATCCGAAATAGTTATCGCATGCCCGACGGCGGACTGCTCTGTAACAGGGGCGATCACCGTGACCTCGCCTATCCTCTCAAGCTCCAGCTTGATTGCGGCAAGCCCCTGGGCATATATTTCCGTCATCGTTCGTAAGAAGAAATTTCATGATACAGATATTAGCCTTTTGTAAAGCCAGCGTGCAAGTGTATTATGGGGTTGATTTCCTTCACTGTGTGAGGCAGCCTATGACCGGGATTACAGAATCTGATCATTACCTTTATCATCCTTCAGTCTTTAATTTCTCTCCTCACACAATCTCTTCATCGTCCGCTATAATGTTATCTTCAAAGGTTCTTTTTTTCATTTCGTGATCCATCCCCTCGGATTTTTGGCGAATGCCTGCTCCCACTGGCTCATCAGGCCGAGCATCCTGCGCCCGACCTCAGGGTATTTGTCGATCTCATTGTACCTTTCGCCCGGGTCAGTCCTCATGTTGTAGAGGAGCGGAAGTCTGCCCAAAAACGGTACTGTCTGTGTCCTGCCCTCGGAGTCCTTGTCCGTATAGTTGAAGAATTTGCTGACCAGCGTCCCAAGCACGGTATTGTCCTTGTCGGCATAGACCGGATAGACGGCATGATTGATGCGGCGGAAGTATTTCCAGTCGCCTTCCCTGACACCCTCGATCTCGTTGTGATGGAAGAAGAACAGGGCGTCATGCGGGGATTTCTTGACAGTTCCTTCAAGCAGTCCCGTGATGTCCCTGCCGTCGATTATCCTGTCAGGAGGCGGAGCAAGCCCGGCCAGCGACAGGCAGGTGGGGAAGAAGTCAATGTTCATTAAGGGCTCGCTGCATACACTGCCGGCCGGGATGCGCCCGGGCCACCATGCAAGCATGGGCACGCGGAACCCGCCCTCGTAGCTCTGGCCCTTCCCTCCCCGCAGGATGCCGTTGCTCCCGTTGAAGAAGGCGCCGTTGTCGCTGGTGAAAAGTATGATCGTGTCCTGCGTCAGGTTGTTCCTCTCAAGGCATTTGAGAACCTCGCCCACGCTCCAGTCGACCTCCTGCACTGTGTCCCCGTACCGCCCGCCCTCGGATGAATTCTTGAAGCGATTAGATGGTATGTTGGGCTGGTGCGGGTCCTTGTGGGCGAAATAGAGGAAGAAGGGTTCGTGCTTCGACTGCTCGATGAAATTCACCGCCTCCTGCGTCAGTATCCCGGTATAAGGCTCCTGGGCCAGCCCGATGTTGTGCACGATCTCCTTCTCGCCCCGCCAGAACGGATATTGGGGAGGATCGTCATTGACACCTGCGAATCCCGCAAAGTAGTCGAACCCATGCCTGTAAGGATGGTGCTGCGGCAGCTTTGTGAAATCGCCCAGATGCCACTTGCCGAGCGCCGCGGTTCTGTACCCGGCGACTTTCAGAGCAGACGCAATGGTGAGCTCAGACAGGGGCAGTCCCTGCACTATGCTCTTTGCGCCGACACCGTCGATGGCGCCGAGATGCACGAAGAGGTCGAAGAAGAACAGGCGTCCGGCGGCCATGCCCAGCCTCTTCAGGAAAGGTTCATGCAGGTCCACCGGGAACGTGACACCTGTCCTGTGCGGATACCTGCCGGTCAGCAATCCCGCCCGGGACGGAGAACATAAGGCGTTGCAGGCATAGAAATCTGTGAATCTCATGCCTTCGCCAGCCATCCTGTCAAGATTCGGCGTCTTGATGGCGATGCTGCCGTAGCAGCCGAGGTCTCCATAGCCGAGGTCGTCGCACAGGATGATAATTATATTAGGCCGCTTGCCCCCAAGGGAGCCGGCTTTTTTTATCAGGTTCTCGATGGGTATTCCCGCTTTTTCAGGCGTATCATAAACGGCAGGATCGATATCGAGCGCATAATCCTGCTTCCTGCTGCAACCCAAAACGCCTGCACCTGCAATACCAATGGCCGCAGTGCTGCCCAGTTTCAAAAAACTGCGTCTGGTTATCGGTTTTTCATGCATACATCCACCCCCTGAAAGAATCTTATATCCCGGTACAGAAAGTGCAAAATTCAGATATTCTCACAGAGAACCTCTGTTAATTCCCAGATGATTTAAGCAATCATTCATCAGCTGAATCATTGAATGCGTTGGTTTCAGTCGATCGACCGATCTGCATCAGATGCTTTCTATTCTTTTATTATTATAATACCAAATTAGTTTCTGCAGCCAGCATCCATTTCGGTCGGGTTTAAAGCCCGCTTTTAAAACTAATATGATAATACCATCTTACAAGCATACAACTATTTATTTTTATTATTGTTTTTATTGACCGGCGGGATTATTTAAAGTATTTTAACTTTTGGCTCGATTATTACAATCATCTAGCAGATATTTATTCACGGAGGATCTTCTTATGGCAAAATATCAGTATAACCAGGAAGCCCTGGCAAACCTGAAAATCGGCGGTACAGATATTCTGGACAGGCTTGTGGATTATGAATCGGCTCGTGTTGCGCATCTTGCAAAAAAGCGGGACAAGACGGACAAGCGCATGAGCCTCAGGGATGCAGTCGCACAATATGTGAGTGACGGCGACATCCTGACCGACTGCGGATTTGCCTATGTCAGAACAGCCCATCAGGCATACTTCGAGATAATGCGGCAGGGCAAAAAAAACATCCAGATGATAGGCGCGCCGAATACAAACCAGAGCTATATGATTTTCACCGGCAACGTTGATTATTCGCACAACTCATATCTCGGTGCCGAAATGAGGGGCATTGATAAGAATTATGACAGGAGACTCAAAGAAGGAAAGGTAAAGATACTATCCGAGTGGAGCCATGGCGGCGTGGCACTCGGGTTCAAGGCTGCTCAGCTCGGAGTGCCCGGCGTGCTCAGCAAGCAGATGCTCGCATCCGACATATTGAAGTATAATCCATATCTGCAGGTGATGCAGAACCCCATGCGGAATGACCACGACCCTGCCGTATTCATTCCCGCACTTTTCCCTGATGTTTCAATCATCCATTGTCATGTGGCGGACAAATACGGCAATGCATACATATACGGCCCTCAGGTCAATGACCTGGCGATAGCGGCAGCAACCCGCAAACTGATAATAACCGCCGAAGAAATAGTCCCCGAATCTGAAATAAGATACAACAGACAGGGCTCAGTTATCCCGTTTTTCTATGTCGACGCTGTTGTCGAGCTTCCTTTCGGAGCAGTCCCCGGCAATATGCCCGGATATTACTACTGGTCAAGGCAGTGGTGGGAGAAATTCCTGAGATTCGCCTGCGTCAACGACGACAACCTCAAGGTGTTCCTTGATGAATGGGTCTTCAGCAATTCCGATCAGTTCGACTTCGTGAACAAGCTCGGCGGGGCAAAATGGATTGCCGAGGCACGCAAACAGACAAAGGCAGCCGAAGGAGACAACGAAGACATCGATTTTTCATATACCGAATTTACACCCGGAAATGACACCGGGCTTTATTATTAGGAAATGGAGGAAGCAATGAGAGACCTTAATGCACCTGCAAACCCTCTGGAAATGCTGGCCTATATCCTTACAAAACAGATTCATGACCACAAGGTGGTTTACGTCGGAACAGGATTGCCGATGGTGGCCGGAATACTTGCAAAGAAGACGCATGCACCGAATATCACCATGGTGTATGAGTCAGGCGGCCAGGACCCGAGAATGGGAGACCTTCCGTGGTCTGTCGGCTGCCCGTTTACATGGAGAAAATCACCGACACTGATGGAGATGAGCTATTCATTCGCCCAATGCGCAAACGGTTATATCGATATCGCGTTCCTCGGATTCGCACAGGTCGATATGTACGGGAATCTGAACACTCACATGATCGGCAAGGACTTCCTTCACCCTGTTGTCAGAATGACCGGTTCCGGCGGCAACAACGACCTGGCATCACTCGCGGAAAACATGGTTGTCGTAGGCCTTCAGACGCCTGAAAAGTTCCCCGAGAGGGTCGATTTCATAACATCGGTAGGCCATCTTACAGGCGGCAATTCAAGGAAGGAAGCCGGTCTTTACGGCAACGGCCCGATTGCAGTCGTTACCCAGTGGGGCGTTTACGACTTTGAACCCGAATCAAAACGCATGCGCGTGAAATCGCTTCACCCCGGAATTCCATTTGATATCGCCCAGCAGACAACAGGGTTCGAACTTCTCAAACCCGAGGGTGAGATCCCCCTGACTGACATGATAACACCTGAAGTGCTGCATATTTTAAGGACGGAAGTCGATCCGAGAGGGGTGTTCACGACACTTCCGTCGGCCTGAAATAATCATCAGATTCTAACCTTCTGATGAAAATAGTGTTCATCGGTGCGGGTTCCTTCAGGTTCACCTATGACCTGCTGAGGAATTTTGCTGCAATGGCCCGTATAATTCCTTTTGAACTCTGGCTTGTGGACATTGACGCCCAGCTTCTTGAAACCGTTACACTGATGCTTCTCAAAATTGCACGCAAGGCTGATATCGGCAGCAATCTTGTTATTCACTCTTCAGTCGACAGGCGTAAGGCACTGGCCGGCGCTGATACCGTAATCATATCCATTTCTGTTGGCCAGCAGGCCGGCGAATGGTTTGACATTCATATACCCAACAAGTTCGGAATCCCGCATAACACGGGTGACACATGCGGTCCCGGCGGCATAATGCGCGCAATGCGTACCATACCCGAGACCGTTGCCATTGTAAAAGACATCGAGAAGCTCTGCCCGGATGCAATGGTTCTCAACTACACGAACCCCATGTCATTCATCACGCTCGCAGCCAACCAGGCATGCCCGAATGCCATAACTACGGGCATCTGCCATGAACTTCTGAGCGGGATGCCTATAATTTTCAGCTTTTTGAAAACCCTTGGAATCAGGGATATCCACCGATGGGAAAGCCTTGATATAGAGTATGGCGGAATAAACCATTTCGCGTGGCTCCTTTCAATCAAACATGACGGTGAAGACCTTTACCCCATCATAAGGCAGCATGCGGAACTTGGAATCAAAACCTCAAGGCGTCCTGCAAGCTTCATCCTTCTTAAAGAATTCGGTTGTTTCCCATATCCGGGGTCGCGTCATGTGCTTGAGTTCATGCCTGAATATTTTAACTACTTTAATGCCGAAGCGGTGTGGCGGACATACAACAGACCTCTTATAAGAAATATTCCTTCCTTGATACAGTATGAAGGAATCCCGAAACTGAGAGAGGTAAAACTGCTCGAGAAGCAGAGAAAGCTTGCCATACTGGGATTTAAAGCTGTTGCCCGTGGGATACTGCCTCCCCCGGCACCGACCCTTGAAGGCGAACGTGTAATCGAGATGATAGAAGACAGGCTCCATTCACAAAACGGTTCAAACGACAAGAGTCTGCATAACTTCCATCCCGTCAATGTTACAAATACTGGCAGACGCATCATCCCGAACCTCCCTGAAAACTGTGCTGTTGAGACCTCCGGTTTTTTTGAAAACGGAAAATTAAAAACCCGCCATGACGTTCGGCTTCCTGAAAATATCCTTAACCTTGTAAGACCTTTCGCTGAAAACCAGCAAAGGGTTGTTGATGCAGCCTTATCAGGCGACCCAGGCAAGCTTCTGGATGCCTTTATAAATGATCCGGTATGCGCTTTCATTGAAAACGATGACGCCATCAGGGACATGATGCTGAACATGCTGCATTATCAGAAAAGATGGCTGCCCCAATTTAAGGATTGCATAACGACAAACAGCCGTATCGAAAAGCTGAAGCATCACATTACCCCCGCCGAACTAAAAGGCTCCCGGGCCCAACAGGTCAAATACCTGCCCAAAGCTCATCTTTCAAACAAAGCCATATTCCCGGCCCGATAACCGGACAGAAGTATACACTCCTGCAAAACAGTATCCGTTAAGATGATCATTAGAAAATAAATAAGTCCAAATCACTTTTGTATCAATTTTATTCAAGTTTGAAATATCAAACAGCCGATATTCTTAATCAAACAACAATACCAAGGAGGAGTGTCATGAAAAAGGGGTTAATAATTTTAGCAGCTGTTTTGCTTTTGGCAGGGCCCGTATATGCAGGGGTGGACTTTAATGTTGCCGGTGCGAAGGCGACGCTGGGGGCAAGCGTGTGGGTCGAAGCGGGATGGGATTATCAGTTCCACGGAGATGTGCCGACCGATTACACCAGCGACAAGGAGACCCAGCAGTATATAGCCATTGACGATCCCAGCAACATCAACATGAAAGTGGAGTATAAAAATCTGAACGCCTACACTGAAATCAGGTACCACAACAGTGCTGACTATAAGATAGAGCTGTATGCAATCTACGGGGCCTACAACTTCTCTGACGAGAATCAGATACTGTTTGGCAAGGCACCTATAGTCTTCTCGGTGATGGCCCCGAAGCAGAACCTCTATAACGCCAACTGCCTGGACGGTTACGGCGGACTTGATCCATGGAAAAGGTCTTTACAGGTACGCTTCAGCCATAAAAGCGAAAACCTGGGCTTTGACATCGCGCTGGAGGAAGTCAAGACCGATTCCAGTATCGAGGACAGCTATGTGGAAAACAACGAACTTGACAATGGAGAATCCTTTCAGGTTCAAAACTATTTGCCGGCGCTGGCCTTGAACCTGACATGGAAGCCATTGGATCTTCTTACAATCAATCCGAGCGGATACATTCAGCAGTACCAGCTCAAGCCGAAGGGCATAGCGGATTTAAACAACACGGACATCCTTACATATGCGCTTTCCCTGGGGATCGAAGCGAATCTCAAACCGGTAAATATCCAGGCGGAAGGATGGTATGGCCAGAACCTCTCCGTATTGGAAGGGATTGACGCAAGGCCGTCTTTCTTTGATCCGATATATATAGCTGAATACGATGACAACCAGTATCTGACGCTCATGGGGACACCTCAATGGGACGGCAACAAACTAAAGGACGTCATCACATACGGAGGATGGCTGCAGATCGAGGCGCCCATCAAGAATTTCACCCCGAGGATCGGAGGCGGTTACCAGAGGTCATCAACGGGTATAGTTGCTGAAGGTTACGAGAGGCACATCTACACATGGAGCGCTTTCGCCAACTGCGACATCAAAATAAAGGACTACCTGACGGTATGCCCCGAATTTCTTTATATGTACAACGGCAGAGACGCAGACAAGAACTTCCTGGGCACTGGCTACAACAAACTCGGCTATGAGGCAATGGGCGGCGTTACTATGATCCTGGCGTTCTGATGAGATAAAACCCATGACCTCTCTGTACCCTGATAGAAATCAGGGTACAGGGCGGCCTTTAATTCTTATATCAAATTCTTTTAAAAAATCTCTTGCACCTTCAATCAGAAAAATAAGCAGCAAACGATGATTTCATTATACAACAACACCTGCATTAAGACTGCAGTCAGCTTTTCCTTTTGAGACCACCTGCACTCCATTTATGAATACCGAGTCAATGTCTGTTTGATCAATACCCTGTCCTTGACATGATAACGTTCTGCAACAGCGCCTGTCATCTTGCAGACGATTTCTTCAAGACTGGCAAGCTTTTTGTCACGGGCCATCTGGAGTATGAGAGGGTTGTTTCCGAATGCCTCCAAGTACTGAACACCCTGGACGACAACCTGTATGAGGCCGTTTTTAAGGAGGATGCGTCCGCTGTACGCCATCAAGTTACCGTTTCCCAATATTGCTTTGCCCATGTTCGGCATAAGCAGCAGACCTGCCCAGGCAATGCCTGCACGGGTTAAAAAATCACGTATGGTCAACCCTTCATGTTCCTCGGATTTTTTCATTGCGCTCCCCCTTCAGTAACCTGATAATACTGTGAATGATTATTATATGAATAACACGGAGGATATCGTACATGAATATCAGCATCATCCTTGCACATCCGGATGAGGGAAGCTTTAACCATGCAATCGCCCGGACCGCAGCAGAGAAAATAAAAGCAAACGGACATTGCGTAATGTACCACGACCTTTATAAGCAGAACTTCAATCCGGTCATAACTGCCTGTGAAATACCGTATAATGCCGACATCCCTTTTGAAATCAAGCAGCATTGCCTTGAAATTGCAAATGCCGACGGTATCATCATAGTACACCCTAACTGGTGGGGACAGCCGCCTGCAATACTAAAGGGATGGATTGACCGTGTGTTAAGAGCCGGAGTCGCCTACAGGTTCCTCGAAGGTGATGACGGAGAAGGAATCCCGGTCGGACTCCTGAAAGCGAAGGCGGCAGTTGTTTTCAACACCGCCAACACCCCGGCCAAAAGAGAACGTACAGTATTCGGTGACCCTCTCGGGCTGATATGGGAAAACTGCATATTCGACTTGTGCGGTGTGCCCGTATTCCACCGGGAGATTTTCAGGGTAATAGTTACAAGTACACCTGAAGAGCGCCAAAATTGGCTTGAACGGGTTGAACAGGTTGTGGAGAGTTATTTCCCGGTTAGGAAATAAAACATCAGCGCAATACAACAACTCCAATTACAATGGCTCCCAGGATGAAACGGTACCAGACAAATGGCATGAAATCCCTTGTCTGAATATAACGGAGAAGGATGCTGATGCTTGCAAAGCCGACAATGCAGGAGACCAGCATACCGGTTAAAAAGCCTGTATCAATCATCGAAGGATTTTTTACAACTGCAGGAACTTTAACCAGTGCCGCTCCGAAAATAATCGGCGTTGACAGCAGAAAGGAAAACCTGGCGGCACCATCCCTGGTCATTCCCAGCAGCAGGCCTGAAGTCATGGTAATCCCCGAGCGCGAAACACCCGGGATGATCGCAAGAATCTGAGATATGCCAATCATAAGACTGGTTTTGAAAGTGATATTTTCCAGTCCGGTTTTTTTTGAACTCATGCGATCCGCCAAAAACAGGATAGCCCCCATGACAATCAGCATGATGGCGATCAGCAAAGGTGCCCTGAATACGGTCTCGGCTTTATTTTCAAGCAGAAAACCACCGATTGAACCCGGGATGCTCGCTGCCGCCAGATACCAGAACAGTCTGCCCTCCCTGCTTTTATAATCGCTGAACCCTTTTGTTATAAGGTTAAGCCAGTCTTTCCAGAAATAAACGATTACGGATATGAGGGTTCCCAGATGAAGTGCTATGTCAAAGGTCAAACCGGGATCATCCCATTTGAAAAGCCAGGGGACGAGCACAAGATGCGCCGAACTTGATATCGGCAGGAATTCGCCCAAACCCTGAACAAGGCCATAGACAACGCTCTGCAGTATATCCATATCCAATTTTCCTTTAAGATTACATTACATAAACATTCATAACTTTTTCAAATACAATCTTGGTCTCCGATGGATATAGATATCATCCGGTTATATCTCTGCAGATGGTTTCGACAATCTCAAGCAATTTATTTTCAACAGCCGGAGACAGCGATTCATTGAATTCAACCTTATCGCCAATCTCGACACCGTATATGCCGCCAATTTCCGGCATCTTATAACCTATTGACCTGCCCAGCTTCATAAGTTCAAAAAAATTCATACCGTGTGATGAGAACAAGTGCAGTGTACCGATTGAATCCTCTTCATGAATCCTTTTCAATTCACCGGGTTTTCCCCCGCGAGTCGTCATTGCATCTATCATGTAAACAACATCATAGCCGATGATATCATCGAGCAGGCTCAGATCGATCATCGGATTCGATGCCACATCCACGCCTTCGATCCTTCCCCTGAGCTTTTCCGCAAGAACAAGCCCTACCCCGTCATCGGACAGGATAGGGTTGCCCATGCCTAATATGAGAGTTCTGGGTTTTTTATTAATGCCTGTTGATTTCTCTAATGACATTGCCTTGCGCGTCCCTGATGTTTACACTCATCGACATCGTTCCGGGCAGGGAATGTGTTGCACAGGAAAGGCACGGGTCATACGCCCTGAATGCCATTTCCACCCTGTTTAGGAATCCTTCCTTAACATCCGGTCCTTTTATGAACTCCTGTGCAGCCTTCTTGACCGACAGGCATATCGGGGCTGCGTTATTCTGTGTCGCGACAATCAGGTTGGCTTTTGTGATTATGCCGTTGTCATCTGTCTCGTAATGATGATAAAGCGTTCCTCTCGGGGCTTCCACCACACCGACTCCTTTTTTCTGAAGCTTGAAGTTCATGTTGCGGATATCCTTGCTGGTAAGCAGAGGGTCATCGGCAATCATTACATTATGCTCTGCCGCCTGTAGAGCACATATGAGTCTGGCCCAGTGCATTGCCAGTGTATGATGAGCCGGTTTGCCGCCCAGAGTCTCAAACATGGCCTTTGCCTCCTTGTCCGCCAGAGGCGTCTTCATGCCATCGGAGGCGTTCAGTCTTGCAAGCGGGGCAACTCTGTAAAGCGATGTGCCCTCGCCTTCAACAAGGCCTTTCCAACCCAGGGGTTTAAGATGCGTAAGCCTGATATATGTCCAAGGTTCAACCCATTCGCCAATATACTTTTCATAGTCGGCGCCATTGAATTTGTAGACTTCCTTTCCGTTCCAGTCCACAACTCTGACTTTGCCGTCATAGAAATCGACCTTGTTGTTATCATCGACTACAGACATATAATGGGTCTTGAGTTTATAAGCGTCGTTCAGAATCAGATCAAGGCTCGACTTGTTTCCAAGCACCAGGTCTTTGAAAAGCTTGATTGCATACAGTGCAAAATCAAGAGAATCGCGGGCCGTTTCCTTTATCCATGCACGATCCGCTTCCGTGAATCCCCTCGGTACGCCTCCAGGAAGTCCGCCTTCCGGGTGCGGGGCTTTGCTGAAGATATGGCGGATTATGTCGCGGTTGCGTTTCCTGATTTCAATGACCTTGCCGCCTATCTCTTTTCCGACCTTGCCGATAACGCCCAGGATGTTCCTGTCTTTAGGGTCTGCATCCGGACCCATAATAAAGTCAGGCGCGGCCAGGAAAAAGAAGTGGATGTAATGGTCTTCTACATAAAATGCATTGAATTCCAGTTCCCTGATAAGTTTTGCAGCAGGCGTAGGCTCAACCCCGAAAAGGGCATCAAGGGCTTTTGTGCCTGACATATGGTGAGCCGACGGACATACTCCGCATATGTTAGGAACAATCCTTGTCATCTCCTCGGCAGGTCTGCCTATACAGAATCTTTCAAATCCCCGAAGTTCAACAACCTGCCAGTAAGCATCCTGTACATTTCCCTTATTATCAAGGAAGATCTCTATCTTGCCGTGACCTTCCAGCCTGGTGATCGGATCAATTGTTATCTTGCGTGACATGATATCACTCCTTTATTCATTATCTTTTAGGTGACAGCTGGGCTGAAGGCAGGCTGAACCTGTAGCAGTACCCTGCTGGATCAACAAGTTTTTCGACAATTGCACCGGCTGCGTCTTCGGTCTCGGCGGCGAGAAGTATTGCCAGACTCGAGAGAAACTTGGAACCGGCATCATCGACACCATCAACCGGGCCGAAACATCCGCGGCATGGAACATTTGTATTGATACAGGTTTCCCCGCATCCTGAACGGATTGCAGGACCAAGGCATATTATACCCTGAGCAAGGAAGCACCTCGAGGGGTCAGCTTCTACTTCATGAATCCTTGTAATCTCTTTTATCTCGAGCTTAAGTGGCTTGGTCGCGTTCCTCGGACAGGAGTCGCAAAGGGCGTTGCCCGGCGAAAGAACCGTTCCCTTGGGCGGAAGCTTGCCTTCAACAACTGCAAAAACCGCCTGAGCGATCAGGTTTGGAGGCGGTGGACATCCGGGCAGATAATAGTCTATGTCAATTATCTCATTGAGCGGATACACCTTCTCCCAAATTTCCGGCAACGTTAGCTTGTGGCCGTTGTCTACACTTTCGGTAAGCGGGACATTGTGTTTAGGGTTAACGACTGTCGGGGCATTCTCATATACCCAGTCAAAAATATCCTTTTTCGAGCGGAAATTTGCCAGGCCGCAGGTTCCTCCAAAGCATGCACAAGCGCCGAACGCAAGGACAAGCTGTGATTTCTTTCTGAGCAGATGAGCCATTTCAAGATGGTCCGAGTTACGCACCGAGCCGTTGATTATGCTAAGTGTAATCTCTCCGTCATCCAACGCCCTGATGCTGTCATACTTGAAGTCCATGGCCACAGGCCAGAGAACGATCTCTATTGCATCGGCCACTTTCAGAATGGCTTCGTTCAGATCGACTATTGCTTCATCGCATCCGCCGCAGCCTGAAAGCCAGTATATGGCAACTTTCGGTTTAGATTGCATTTCTATTCTCCCTTATTATTAAAGATGGTTTAATGCCGGGGCAGGTTCTTTCCCGGCCGAGAGCTTTCCCAGGTCCTTTATCTTTTCGGCCATTTGCATCATCAGGTTGGGAATTGAATTTCCCGAAGGGTCATGATCAAGCCTTATCTGAAGTCTTTCAGGCTCGATCCCGAACGCCTTGAGTGTCTTTTTCAGGATCAGAACCCTTTTCCTCGCCTGGAAGTTGCCGATGTGGAAATGGCAGTCGCCTTCGTTGCAAGCCAGTATCAGTACACCGTCAGCTCCCTTTGCATAGGCGTTGACTATATGAGTTATATCTATCTTGCCGCTGCACAAAATCGGGACAACACCTTTCATCTTCTTGACGGATTCGCCTTCAAGGTAGCCCCAGCCGAACTTGCATGCGAAACATATTATTTTAGGATTATATGCACCCATTTTTAGTATCTCCTTCAAATACGGCTACAGGGAAGCATGGGCGTCCCTCAGCCTCTCTTCAATATCGGTCCCGATGATTGAACGCGCTCCAGTCGGGCATGCAGAAACGCAAAGACCGCAGGCCTTGCACCTGAACATATCCGTCTTTGAAACAAGCACACCGTTCATATTAACAAGATGCGCAGAATTGTAATGGCATGCCGTCAGACAGATCCCACAGCCGCTGCAGATTGACTCGTTTATCTGGATAACAGGCAGTTCTTCATTGATTCCAATAGAAACGCATGCCTTGCACGACACGCAAGGACCGCAATAAAGGCAGCGCTTGGCTTCCTCTATCGCCTCACCCAGAGAGAATCCCCTTTCGAACATTTTGAAGTGCAGGCGTTTTTCAGGCGGTATCCATACCACTTCCGGTTCAGGGCGATAATCCTCATTGTTAAGAACCGGTATGGTGAGCGCTTCAAAGTCCCGTTTTCTCCCTGCATACAGGTCAATGCCTTTGAAATACCTTTCTATTGTCTCGGCGGCTTCAATTCCTTCATGCATTGCATCTACCATGAATCCGACTTTCCTCACGTCGCCGCCTATAAACACATAGTCTTTCTTTCTGCTCTGCAGAGTCACCGGGTCGACATCAAGCCTTCCTTTTTCGTCAAGCAGTCCCTCCCTTTCAAAAAATATCCTTTCAGGACCCTGGCCCACTGAAAGTACAAGTATATCGCCGTTGATAGTTATTATATCATTCTCATCCATTTGCGGATTGAACCTTCCGCTCTTATCAAAAACGCTTGTACATTTCGGTGATTCTATGCCCGTGAATTTGCCGCTTCTGCCGATGATTTTTTTTACGCCGCGGGAGTATACGACATCGACACCTTCCTCCCATGCTCCTCGTATTTCATCATGGTCAGCAGGTATGCCGTCTTTCGATTTTTTATCCTCACACTCAAGTGCAACTACGGTAACCTGTCCTCCAAGCCGTCTTGCCGAGCGTGCAACATCGAACGAGACGTTTCCTCCACCGATTACTATGATTTTCTTTCCATCAAAATAGTCTTTTTCAAGGATTCCCCGGCTTACCTCATACAGGAATGTCTGGCCGTACATAACTCCAGCCAAATCCTGGTTTGCAACCACCTCACCATTATAGGTTAGAATACGCGGGGAAGGAGTCCCCTTTGCAATGAAGACGGCCTTGAATCCTTCTTTCCGGAGCTTGTCAATTGAAAGTTTGGAATCGCCTATCTTTGCATTATACTTGACCTCGATACCTGCAAGCCTGACCATGTTCTGCATGACTCGCACCAGGACATCCTTCGGAAGCCTGTAGTGGGGTATCAGCCAGAGCGTTCCGCCGAGCCTGTTGGATGCCTCGAATATCGTTACCCTGTAGCCTTTGCGGCTCAGGTTGAATGCACACATCAAGCCGCCCGGACCACCGCCTATGACAGCCACATTCTCCTTGTTCTTCACAGTATCAAATTCTTCTTTCTTATCAAGATCCTCCAGGAACTGTTCAGACAGGAAACGTTTTAAAAGCCTTCTGCGGATTGATCCGCCCTTCACCTTGTAATTGCACCCGAGCTCACAGATGCCGCAGATGTAGCCGCAAACAGGAAAGAATGGATTCCTGTCAAACAAATAGTCTCCTATCTGCTGGATCCCCTCTTTTGCCTTTGCCGGATCAGAAGGAAGAAGAGATATCAGAACATTTGTCCGCTGAATGTCTTCGTTGATAGGACACTGCATCTGACATGGAGGCAGAAACTGTTTTACCGCCGGCTCAACACAGCTCCCTCCCTTACTACTGCTTGTCCACATATTTACACCTCCGCTTTATTTTAAAATGTATGCATCTGGTCAGACCTTAATCGTTCATTTTAATTTAGCAATTATGGAGCCACAAAATTTCTCTTTTATTTTTATCTAGTTGGCTTCAGCGGCAGTTCAGTGAATCATTATAAACGGGGCATTTTGTACCATTCGTAAAACAGCGCCTCTGGATTTGAAGCAGCTAGATCGAGATAATTGAAATGAAATCCGATGCATCTACTACTCATGAGTTCAAACTTTTAACATAAGGAGGGATGAACTTTCCAAAGGCGTGTTGAACTATTGGAGCTTCATATATAAATTCCAGAGTCTAGAATGCTATCAATACTATTGGATGAATGTTTATTTTATAAACCTTTCAGGGAGTACAAACCATACCGGTCTATGAAAACTATTATAGTCGTTTTTGAAAAGGCACTGCGACAAAAACAAATCTTCTTAAAGAAAAGGAAAGATATCGATAAAATCCCATTCCCGGTCAGGAAATGTAATTGGGAATATGAACATAAAGAAAAGATTTTGAATGCTGTATGACAAAATACAAAACCCCTTAATCCAATCCGGACTCAAAAAGTATTATTCTTGCTGAAATCAAGAAAATCAATATTGAAAAGACCATTGATAATTTTGCATATCATATTCCAATAATTGTTTTCCCGGGCATGTACTGGAAAAAACAGACTCAAGGTCAGAAATTACGTGATACAACCTAAAGACTGACAGGCATGGGGAAAAGCGTATCAGATATGGGGAAATATGCCCCATGACACATATTATGGTTTTTTTGACTTTATTTGTTTCAATAACATTTCTATGATACATATTGGTATCAATATTGCTGACAAATCCCAATATACAGATGGAGGTAAAGAATGAGCACAAAGAAAAAAATCCTGATTATCGATGATGATAATGACTTCTGCGCTGCAACAAAACTTATTCTTGAAAACGGTGGCTTCGAAGTTTTTTTGGCTGAGGATGGAAAATCAGGGGTTGAGGCTGCTTCAAAAATTAAGCCTGATCTTGCAATAGTTGACATGATGATGGAGACATGGAGTGAAGGATTCAATGTGGTATCTAAACTCAGGGCTACCGACTCTACAAAAAAGATCAAGCTTGTATTACTCAGCGCGGTAGATATTCAGGGCCCTTACTCTGAAGCAGCCGAACCGTCTGGTGATGCTGCAAAAGTCGATTTGGTACTCACCAAACCCATTAAGGCCAACGATTTGATTACATACGTTAAAAACCTTATCGGTTTATAAAACACGTGTCGTTGAATGAAAAGACTGCATTGATCCTGATTACAGATAACATTTAATCCATTCGTTAACAGTTAAGGCAGGAGCTTACAGGACAGGGATTCGAAGCAGCAAGAGCAACAGAGAATAAAGAAGGAGTTTAAGGGAAGTTAACTTTCTGTAAAAATATTTTTTTCCGTAACGGCGGACTTGAGGTATCTTAATATGTGGTGGCCGGTACTACTTTCCGGATTAATTCCCAGTATAACCTTTAATCCGGTTCAACCCAGGGCCTTGTATTGTCAAGCATATATTCAGAGATGTTACTGACCATGCAACCGCCGCAGAGATGAACCATTTTCTGTGACTTGATTTCTCTTACACTAAATGTTTTTTTACATGACTTCCTGCACAGAAAACACTTCTCTTTTGCATCTCCTTCATGGAATTCATACATGTCTTCATCGCCGAATCTGCATTTCATATTCAAACATGCTTATCATAAAAATACATATCGACAAATAACGAAATATCATTTTCATCCCGGGTTTATTGGTCGGGACTTTTCCTGATAGAGTCCTTTGCGAATTCAAGCCAGCTTATTAAAAATTCAGGCCCGTGTTAAGACTCAGATCGATATATTTTATAACAATGTTCGAAGCAATGGCTGTCTTCAATTCGATCGGATTGAGTTTTAATGGAATTGAGGGATCTTTTTTAAACCTGATTCCAATACCCACGTTACTGCTGAGCGGAATACTAAATGTCTGAGAATCAGGCAGCACCAGTTCAGGCTTATCCTCAATAGTCAGCTCATAAGGAATTAAACAGGTTTCGCTGGGTACGTATTCATAATCTGTAGATATGACCGCATTGCCATAGGCAATACACATTACTGCAAACTCTTCATAAAACTCTACAGTGTTACCGGTAATCCAGTCAAATACAATATTCCTGGTAAAGGAAACCCCTGTTATAAGCTTGTATGAATCTTCACCGAAATCATAGAAAAAACCACAGGAATCATTCCAGTCAAGATCCTTGATTCCCTTGTATTTATTTTTATCCTGATCATAATTACTACTATCTAGCGTATTAAATGATATTGAACCGTCATTGCTTCCAAAAAATCTTAACTTATCAACCGTATCGGCATTGGGCTTGGTTGAGAAGTATCGATACTGCCAATCGGCTCCATCATAAATTATATCCGGGTCGGTGGATTCTATATTATCCTTATTTATCAGGTTGCCACTGAAGACCAGATAAGCATCATTCATAGCGGCTACATTTGTAACAGGATACCCGATAAGTGCAATTTTACTCAATAACTGGTTAAGGCTGTTTGCGATATAGGTATGGATTTCCTTCATTTGCGGCGGCAGGAATAACGGATAAAGCTTGTTGAAAAGCAGAGTGTAACTTGCATTTTCTTTGCCGCATTCAAGCACGAAATTCCCATTCTCCCACTTCATGGCAATGTCAAGATCAATCGAGAGCCTAGCGAGAAGACAGCTCTCATTTCCTTGATTATCCAGCTCATGGACTTCCACCAGAATATTTTTCACATACAGACTGCCAATATAATTGCCATCCCCATGAATTTTCAGAATGGGTGGTGTAAGCATTAGGTACTTGATTTTTATTTTGGGGAGTCTGTCATTTCCATCCCTCAACCAAGGCCAGAGCTTGTAATTCCCAAGGTTGATATTCATCTGATCAATGAGTTCATTCAGATCAAGACTGGTAATCTCCTGGGGATTGTCGGGATCAGAGATAAAGTCCACTGCCAGAAGCTGGTTTAAGTAATCGTCACTAAAAGCTATTGAAGAATTCCCGTAATTTAAAGCCAGATTAATTTTATCGCTTTTTGCCTGGGAAGAAGCATATGTGCTTATCAGGTTACGGTTGCCTTTAATCCCCTGGTTTTTAACTTCAGGGAAATGCATATCCATGCCAAGTTTAATGCCGCCGTTTTCTGTTGAGCAGTACTTCAATCCAGTCAATGTTGTCAGTTTCTCATTATTCCCGGTTAACTGTTTAATAAGCAGCCTTAGGGCATTATAGCCTATTTTAAGCTGTATGGGTTTTTGTTTTAATTGGTTGAAAACATCTTGAATAAGGAAACTGAACACGTTATCAGACAGAAAGTTGAAAATCTCGGTAAAGGGTGTATCGAGATTATACTCGAAACCCGAACCCTTTGCTAAAGCAATATCTCCTGCATTAAGGTAGGCGCTGATTTCATTGTTTTCATCAATTCTCAGTTCTACAATCAGGCCGTTAATCTCAACATTTTTCATGTTTATATTTATTATATTCTGTCCTTTGTTAAATACGGACAAATTATTTGTATATTCAACCACAAGATTGGAAACTCTAAGATCGAGGTTCACAGAGCAGAAGTTTGCACTATTAGAGCTGATAGAATAATTACTGATCTCAATACCCTGGAGCATCACTGTCCGTGGGATGATTATATCATTATCCAAAAGTGTTACTGCACCCATATTAGGCGCAAAGTTAAGGCCTTCAATCTGTGATACAAGCATGGACAAAGCATTCGAAACAAATTCACTGTTACCAGATAAATGCAGGGAATTAGTCAGAGGGTGATCGCTACCGATGGTGTTAGCAGCCTTGTCCTGCAGGATAATCACAGATTTAGTACCTGCCACGTAGCCCTTTTCATCAACCGCTGCTATGGTAATGGGATAGAACGTATTTGCCAGTTCTTCTTTTGTTATAAAAACAGTTTTTGTGAAGGCGAACTTTCCGTCCACCCATTTAATATCGTCTCCATTACTTGAATCTACGAGTTGCCAGTTAACATAAACGCCTTTGAATTCAAGCGACCTTTTCTCAGGCCCAAAGGTCGAGGGCATTACTTCACCTTTAATATCAAGTGCCCATTTTTCACCTTTAACAATCTCTTTAAGATAACCGTTTTTATCATCTGTTACAGTCGTCACAGGATTCTGGGATACTGGTGATGTAAATTCTATTACAGGAGGTGTATAGTCTCTTATACCGACAGGAAATTCTCCAAGAGATGTAATATTTTTGGCTTGTGTCTCCACATTGATGGAATATGGCTCATTACCTCCTCCACCTGAGCATGCAGTTATAGTAATTAAAAAAGTAACCCAGACTATAAAAGTCGTTAATTTTAAACACTTAGTCATACATTTTCTCTTCGACACGACTTACAAATACTTAACACTTAATAGTGTTTAAGCAATATAGATACCAACCCCCCCATGTTATAATGCATTGAATTTAATGGATTCATTAAATAATAAACCTTTTTTTATCATTTCAAAAGGAAATTATTTTCCCTAATAATTGACATCTTTTCTTCTACTTGGTCCCCGCATCAAGTGGATAAAAAACAAGACCTGTAGGAATTTTAGGATAAAAGAATGTCGATTTTTGCGGCATTCTCAAACCTGCTTCAGCAATAGCCATAATTTCCTGAATCGTACTTGGGTTAAGCAGAAATACTATGTCCGCCTTTTCTTTTTCGACCATTTCAAGCGCCTCAGATGCATTGCTTATAAATTCCATCCTTTTGGCAGTCATCGAATAATCAATTCCTACAATCGGCTCGATGATACATGTATGAAGGATGTTGACATCAAGTGTTTTGAGCAGGGGATGGCTGTCGTCAGGCATCAACCTGTCGAGCGCTTCCATTTCCGAGAGCTCAAGCATGTAGTATCTCGGAATACCTTTCACCCTTAGCCCCATATATCCCTTGCCATTTTTCTTTAGTGAATCAAGAAATGCTTTCCTGTTGTCAAAAGGCAGAATCCTAAAAAGTTCTTTAACCCTGTGTTCTATATCAACAAGGCCGACTCCCATACTGTCAACAATAACCCTATGTGTAGGAAGGATAGATACTCCGTCTTCAGAATTGCTCAGATAGAATAATGCATAATCAAATGGCTGGTTGCCATCCGATTTACCTGTTGTGGCCCTCATCCTGTCCCTGTATGTCTTTGCCGTGTCATATCTGTGGTGACCGTCAGCAATAAGAATCTTCTTATCCGAAAGGATGCCCGCAATTTTCTTTATCTGTTGCGGTGAATCTATCTTCCAGAATTTCTGTGTACCTTCGTTTGTAGTAAAATCCCAGAGCATCTCTTTCAACAACGGTTTTATTTCAGTATCAACAAGCTTGTTTTTATCTGTATAAATCCCGAAAACACAGCTCAGATTTGCCTTGACTTCCATCATCAGCCTGAGGCGGTCTATCTTGGGGCCTTTATGAGTATATTCGTGAGGCATAATTTCATAATTGTCGTTCTCATCCATTTTTACTGCGGCAATAATCCCTTTTCTGGTGCAGGTTTTGTCTCCTATGGTATAAGTCTGCTCATGGTAATATACCGAAGGTTTTTCATCCTTTATCAGAACACCTTTATTTTTCCATCCGAGATAAAAATCCTTGGCCCTGGTGTAGCGATTATCTGTCTTTGTATCCTTTGGAAACTGCTGTCCGAGAACCAGTCTGATAGAATTGTAAGGGGATTTATTATAATAGGCATCAACCTGTGATGCTGCAATCACATCATAAGGGGGACATATGGCTGAAGTAATTTCTACAGTCCCGGTATTGTACCTGATACCTTTAAATGCCTTAATCTTAGGCATGATGATGCTCCCTTACCCTTTAAGAAGTAAAAGCGAAAGAGTTTTATACAAAAGGGAATATCAAAATTCAACAGATATTTTTCCGTCCGTCTTCAAACCTTAAACACTTGGCTGTCGTATTTTTTATAAAACTCCCAGACAAGTGCTATTATACCGGCAAAACTCCAAATCCATCCTATCAGCAACCCGATTTTACTGAAAACAGTTCTATATGTGAGCTTTTTGATTTCTACAGTAAAAGAGCCCTCTTTCATGAGGCCCAGGCTGCTTATAACTCTACCAAAAGGATCTATAGCGGCAGATATCCCGTGATTTACCGGCATAATGAGGTAGCGCCTGTTTTCAATTGCCCTGATCACTGCTGTTTTCAAATGCTGTTCCGATGTTGACCAGTCAAGGAACCAAGCATCATTTGATACTGTCAAGAGCCAGGTAGCCCCTTTTGCGGTAAGCCGTCTAGCCAGTTCCGGAAACACATTCTCAAAACAAACCAGTGTCCCAATATCTTCAACAGGTTCGAGTTTTTCAGCATTGGAGAAATCGCTTACTTCCTGCGTAAGTTTCCCAAGAAAACCGAGAAGCCAAGGCAACGGAAGGTATTCTCCAAAAGGCACTAGATGTGTCTTGTCATAGTATCCCCTGATCAGCCCTTTATCAAGCATCCATACCCTGTTAAAGACCATATCGTTTTCAAGGGCAGGGCTGCCGACAAGCATAGGTATACCTGTATCCTTTGAAATATCGATGATTCTCTCAGTAGGTGACCACTCCTGAAACAGATAAAAATTACATGCCGTTTCAGGCCAGACTATAATTTCTGCACCCTGAGATACAGCCTCCCTGCTTAGTCTTCTATAAATATCGATGGTAGGACTGACCATATCCCTTCTCCACTTCTGGACCTGAGGTATATTTGCCTGGCAGATTCCGACTTTCAGGTTTGTGCCATCAAGTTTCAGGCTGTCCATGCGCCATCCCCCCCAAACAACACAACAGACGATAACTGCTATTCCAGAAATCGCCGGAATATAATCTCTCCTGAATGCCTTATACAAAGCCACATTGCCTGTCAGTGCAAGTCCGCTAAGTGCATATATACCGCCCCATTCCGCATTCTGTACAATCGCGTTGAACGGAACCAGAGCATAGCCGGCAAGAGACCATGGGAACCCTGTAAATGCATATGATTTTATTATTTCCAGAAAAATCCACACCCCGGGAATGGTTATTATTGAAAATGGGGATTTTATTAAAAATTTGCACGAGATGAGAAAAAGACCGAAATAAATGGCCAGGTAAGAAATAAGCAGTAAAAATATAAGGGCGCACAGGGGCAAAGGTATAAAGCCGTAAATATCCATTATGTAGGCCACCCAGTAAAGATTCCCGGCCCAGGCAACAAGTCCTGCCAAAAAGCCAAACCCCAAACATTCTTTAACATTTGAATTCTCTGCAGCAAGTAATAATGGCACTGCAAAAACAAATATAAATGGCCAAAGGTTGAATGAAGGGAAAGACAGTGAATAGAACAGGCCTGATAAACAGGCCAATATGATTCGCTTCAAGTTTTAATCTCCCGGTGTTTTTTTAATATAAGCTTTGATATGCGTTTTTTGTCAGCTTCCGCTATCTCAAACTCAAGGTTGTTGAACTCGAATATTTCTCCCTGCTCAGGTATTCTTTCGAGTGTGGAGGTTATGAATCCCCCAACAGTATCGTATTCCCCTCTGGGCATGTCTAAAGAAAATTCATCAATAAATTCTTCAATCGACATCCTGGGATCAACAATATAAGACCCGTCACCAGTATCTTGTATTTCGTTTTCAGAACTCTGGGTTTCAACAATTTCATTTAATATGTCTTCAAGCGTGGCCAGTCCGTCCACATTCCCGTATTCGTCAATAACAATGGCAATTTTACACCTGCGCTCCCTGAATTCCTTTATAAGATCAATAAGTTTTTTACTTTCCGGGACAAAATACGGCTGCCTCATAATGCCAGTTACAGAGGATTTATCCAGGCACTGATCCATTTTAATAAGAATATCCTTGGCATGGACTATCCCGACTATGTTTCCCGAAGACCCTTCATAAACAGGTATCGTTGAATAGCCGCTTTTTGCGATCGCATTTACCACATCTGTTACCGGACTGGAGGACTCCACTGAAACCATATCCATTTTGGGAACCATAATCTCCCTTACCAAGGTATCCTTCAGAACTATGATGTTTTCAATCATCTCCCCCTGGCTTTCATTGATAATTCCTATTTCCTCCACCTCATCAATAATTTCATGGAGTTCGTTCCTGGCATTCTTTCTTCTGTCTCTTGCCAGGAAATTTTTAACCTTTTCAAAAAAATTGTTTTCTTCCTGTTTTTTATCTGCTTCCAATTATTTCTCCTTCAAGTCAGGCAATTTAAACCAAGAAAACCACCCAGTCAATGACGCTCAACACAAGTCATTATATTAACACAAATTTGAATGCATTCTTTGTGACAGGACCTCAAAGGTTTGCATCAAGGAAATCATACATACTGACCCTTGTTTCATATGGCATCATATGGCCTCCAGCATGTCTTAATGTAATTATTTTTTCCTGCAAGGCATAATGAGAATACTGCTGCTCAAGCCAAGTATGTATTTCCGCAACTCCATTAATAGGAAATTTCGCATCCTGTATGCCCGCCGAAATAAATACCGGCCTGGGAAAAAGAAACCCTGCAATATCCTTTGTTTCAATATTTTTGCTGATAATACCTGGGAGGTAAAATGCAAAATTATGTATGATGCCATCCGAGACCACAGAATCGTTGCCGGAAATCTTGGCCAGTCCGCAGTTAGACAGTACCACCTTTATTCTTGGTTCATATGAGGCACACCATACCGCCATCTGCCCCCCCATGGAATGTCCGGCAATTGCAATCCGGCTGCTATCGATCTCATTCCTTGTTTCCAGGTAATCAATAAGCCTGCTTGTATCCAGGATATATTTAAAATTAAGAGTTCTGCCGGTCATTAAAAGATACATGGCGGTAAACATTTCAGAGGACTCCTGCCTTTCACCGAAACAAAGAGCGTCAGGACAGACAGCTATGTATCCCCTTTCGGCAAGCTCCATTCCTATTGCCTGGTCAGGGCTGCCCATTATCCCTGCGGGTTCGGCCCCACCCAAATTAAATGCCCCCGCATGCTGATGATGCACGATCACCACCGGGCAGGGTTTAACCTTAGGCTTATTCGGTAAAAGGATATACAAAGGCATGAGGTCATGTGCGAGACGGCCTGAATTTTCTACAGCAATCTTTACCTTTTCAATCACATATGAGGATTTTTTCTCAACTGATACAAGCTCGGCACTGAAAGATTCAGGCCTTAGTGGAACTTTTCCCCAGAGCCGGGGTAGAATTTTTTTGATGCGTTTCTTCTCGTCCTCCCAGGTCACTGGGTCAAAGCATGATTCAGGTCCTGTTTTATACTCGCTTATGGGGATATATCTCATCGTTCCTTCAAGAACTGCCTATCAATCATTGCTTTCGCTGAACACCTCTGCCTGAAATGTCTCGAAGCTTGCACCTTCACGCCATGCATCAGGAGATAGACCCGCCTTCATGCTCAGGTAATTGAGTGTGGTCTCGGCATCCCATCCCTGTTCAGGAGCAACCTGCGGCAGGAATACAGCCTGATGGAAGCCTTTTTTAAGTATTATGCCGTCAATGCCGATCCTGAATTCGGATATATCCTTGATTTCCGCTGGAACGGTCAGTGCCGATATTTCAATCTCAATACTGTCAAGTTCCATCCTCTTGAGCGGCGAGAACCTGGGATCTCTGAAAGCGGCATTTCTTGCGTTTTCCATGACGGCCTGCCACAGTGGAAGCATAGGCAGTATGTAGCCGATGCATCCCCTCAGTTCATGATGAGCTTTATGGAGTGTGACAAACACGCCACGCTCTTCTTTCAATGTTTTGGTGATGGATGCTTTGTCTACGCTCACATCCCCAATGCCCCTTCCCTGAAGCAGGGCTTTTATGGTCTCGCGCGCAAGTTTTAAAAGAAAGGCCTTTTCGCTATCAGTCAGTTTCATAATCGTCCCCTTATTCATGGATAATAATTATAGATTAAATATATGCAATGCCGCTAATGCATCTCATCAAGGAGCCTTATAATTTCTTCCTTCTTGAAAATATATATCCTGCGGCAAAACTCGCATTTTATATCTATATCCTCGTTGTCATGAAGGACAGATTCCAGACCCTTACTGCCCAGAGTTATCAACGCCTGCTCAATTCTTTCCCTGCTGCATGAGCACCTGTAGAAAAGAGACTTCCTCTCCAGCACCTTGAATGTAATTGAACCGAATATGGCTTCAAGTATGCCCTCCGGCAAAATACCATTTCTGAGCTGTTCGGTTACAGAAGGCATCGACTGCATCCTGTGTATAAGCTCATCAATGACAGTATCATCCGAAGGAGGCAGGGTCTGCAGCAGAAATCCTCCTGCAGCTGTGATAGAATCGTCTTTATCCACAAACACCCCGAGCCCGACTGCCGAGGGTATCTGTTCGCTTTCGGTGAGATAATATGCAATATCAGTTGCAATTTCGCCGGAAAGAAGCCTGACAATTCCCCTGTAAGTCTCCTTCAGCCCGAGGTCCTTGGTGACGGTAAGAAAGCCATCGGTCCCGACCGCTCCGGCCACATCAAGTTTTCCGTTTTTTGAATCAAGCTCAATATGTGGATTTTTCACATAGCCTTTTACTGCTCCTGAACTTGTTGCCTCGACCATGACCTTTCCAAGAGGCCCGTTGCCGTCAAAGGCCAGAGCCACCCTCTGGCCGGAGTCCAGCAAAGCTCCTAGAATCAGTCCCCCTGTCAGTGCCCTCCCAAGCGCTGCCGACGCAGTCGGATATGTTCCATGCCTGACGCACGCCTTTGAAACAACCCCGGTTGTAATGCAGGCGATTGCCCTGACATTGTATTCTTCTGATATTGAGCGAACCAGATAGTCTTTCATGACATGGGTATGCCGTTTCATATCCGGCAATGTCAATCCCATGTTGAAGGAAAACGATAATTATCATTTTCATTCACAGGCATTGTAAAATTCAGCCTTATATTTGTCAGGCTGGTATAGCTCAATTCTTTTAAGACTCATACCATCCTGTCAATGTAGAGAGACCAGACATTTCATTTTTTTTGGCTTACAAGATAAATATTTATGGTGAACAAAATCAAATAGTGGCATATTCAAAATTACCATAACAATTACTCCCGGGAGGATTCATCATGCTTTATTCAAAGAAACAACTACACAACCGGCAGACTCTTATCATCTTTTTGTTGGTGCTTTTATCAATCCTGGCCTGCCCTCTGATGTCTTTGGCTCAAACACAGTGGAATGTGGGCATATCTGGCGGGAAACAGGGCATAGAAAGCTTCAATATCTCAATCGGTGAATATTACAAAGTACCGAATGATGAAGTTGTTGTAATTCACAAGCGCGGCATACCCGAGGATGAAATGCCTGTGGTATTTTTCCTGGCGCAAAGGGCCCATGTCAAACCTGAAGTAATTGTATCGTTGCGAATGAGAAATATGAGCTGGATGGATATCACTCTGCACTACGGCTTGAGTCCGGAGATATATTATGTACCGGTAAAGGTAAAGCATTATGGGCCGCCATATGGACATGCTTACGGTTATTATAAAAAGTATCCGCACAAAGATTGGTATAAAATCCGCCTCAGTGACGCCGATATCATAAACCAGGTAAACCTGAGATTTATCTCGGAACATCATGGTTATGCACCTGAACAGATAATGCGCTACAGATCAGCAGGCAAAGATTATGCGGCAATTGATTATGATATCAGGCAGGAGAAATACCAGAAGGAAAAATATAACAAAAACAAAAATAAGGAATGGAAAGAGGAAAAGAATCAGGGCAAAGGAAAAGGCACGGACAAGAGTAAAGACAAGGATAAGGACAGAAAATAATACAAGCTTAGAACGTTAAATATATATGTTGAAATGAGGAATCAGGGGTAGTTCATACGCACCCTTAAACTTTCGAAGAAGAACGTCAGGAATTTGGCCCATTTGGCGCCTTTGTAAAATGTTTATTGAAACTTACCGGGGGACATCATGTCCCCCGGTATAACACTTTACATGTTTTCAATGCGGATCTTTGCTATTAAACAGTTGTTCTGAAGCCCTCCACCCTCAATCGATATGCCGATCTGTGAGCCAAAAAGATCCAGGGAATTGATCTGGATGCTAATCATCTTTCCTATGAGTTTATTCAGGACATCATTGGCGATTTTCCCGCCAATATTCGGCAGGAGTGCGGCACTGGTCAGGTTTGAATAGAGGGTCATGGAGCTGATGACACTTTTTTCGGTATCAATTGAAGCTTGAATATGTTTTCCATCATCACTGATATTCAGTTTCAGGGCTATATCCGCATCAACACTGCAACGGGCTGCATGCGGATAAGGAGGAATGAGGGATGCATTGTAAAGGTCTATTCTGAGATCTTTTACAATTATCCTCCCGGCATCAAGCGTATCTGAAGACCCGCCCTGAGAACTGGCGGAAAAATCGCAAATGGGCGGAGTGGTAAGATTAGCAATGGCCTTCATCTTATAGTTGGCGAGTTTGCCAAGCTCTGTTTTGAACTGGTCTGAGATGTCTATATCCTTGACAAGACCTGCCTGGATGGCAACAAAAGCAGCATTGTTGACCAGATCATCATTGAGGGCCAGGATGACGTTTTCATCGCCGGTAACACTCAATGCGGGCAGGGAATCGCCGGGCGTGGAATAGAATCTTGTCAGACCCGGAACCAGAGGAACGACTCCATCATCAAGCTCCGCAGACAGGCCAAGATCAATGGTCATATCCGTTGCGGTTGAAGAGAACAAATGGACAGGATCCATCGGCCATCCTCCGACTTTTACGCCGGATAAGTCAAAAGCTATGCTGTTGACATCCACAATCGGAATATTCAATGCAAGCGTCGAAAGGATTTCATCCTTCACCAGATCGATAATCCACTGCGAAATAAAGTCCGGGAATTCAAGGATTCCATATTCGGTCGTGACGTTGTTGAGGTTAAGCGCTGCTCCGCTCAAATCCAGGTGCGCAACGATCATATTATCTGCATCCACGCTCAACTTCAAACGGGCATTCGTTATGGAAGCACCTCCGGCTATGAGTGTGAAATGAGGGTTGCCAAGCCACCAATACTCATGGTGCCCCTGAACAAAGAGGGCCTTGGCGCTCCCGCCCCTAGGATTGACCCAGCTTTCAGGGGCGATATTTAGATCGGCCCTGATCTCGCTGTTAGGAAGGATATCAATGGCCATGCTGATATTGCCGAGATTAATATATCCTTTATGGTCACCGCTCATAGTGTTGTCTATTCGGATGTAGTCTCCAACTGGAACATCATTCAACTGGAGCGGCAAGAGAGGTGCTGCGCCGGCAAAAGGACTCTGCGGGTTGGCAGAACCGTAGACCGGATGGGTATAGCCGTAAATCAGATCATTTTTCCAATTGTTGATAAACTCGGCGCCGATTATCTCAACTTGATCCATAAACCCGTCACTGAGCAATAGTCTGGCTGCATTATCAACAACACTATCTGCTCCAGGTTCGGCTGATTCACCCACCGCAAATGAAATTCTTTCCCTGTTGACAATGCCGTTAGCATCGCTGACCTGGAAGGTACAAGTAGAATAGATACTTGATGAAGCTAAAGGAAACACATAGGCAAAAGTGCCAGAAGTTTTATCAAAGGGGATGGCTGCACCATTAGCTTTGAGTGTTACCGGTTGCTTGTCACCTGCTATGATTATACCTTGAATAGTCACACTGGATGTTCCGGTTGGGAACACCGTTCCATTAACCGGGGCCGTAAACTGAATCGAGCAGGGCTTATAGTTCGGCCCCACGCAGAAACCCAGAAACCCCGATGCAAACAGGAACAAAACCAGACCCGCCGTTATATACCTAATACCATTCCATCTAAACATTGAATCCTCCTTCATTAATAATGTTTATTAATCTCTTCGATCAACATTTATGCAAAAACCGCGCAAGGTACTAACTTATTGATATCTTGCCATATTACGGTCAAACAGTCAGGGCAGCTGGGAATTATTTTCTACAAAATGGTAAAATATTGTCCCAAGGTTTTAAGTGCAACGATGAACTATAATAAATATATCAACCATGGAACAGACTGCAGAAATTAAAGAAGAATGTGACTTTCTCCAGATGTCCCAGCACAGCAAGATGGATGATGAATATTAGTTGTCCGGTCTTGATCTTTGAAAGACATGTCTGGATCTGAAACGGGACATTCCTGATCTTTTGAAATTTCATCTCCATCTAGGCCTCGGCCTTTGTATGTTATATTTTCACAAACATTTTCATCAAGCAAACAGGCTGATAGTAATATATCATGATGCAATGAGCGAATCTCAGCAGTTCAAGCCAATATGATTTTATGGTATAAGCCTGCCCGTGCACCAGTCTTCAATATCCCATTCTCCACTCGTCTTGCTAAGAGTTGCCGTTGTACCGTCAAAAGTGACTGTGATCGTAACATACCCGTCTACGCTGTCTTCATCGTCACTGTTTTTGGCGGTTAGTGTAAGCGTCCCGTCAGTCCAATAGAAATCGCTGTCCCGAGATATACTTGACCCTCCGACGGTGTAGCTTGAACCATTAATACTGAAAGTACCCGAAATTGATTCTATGCCGGTAGAATTCTGGGAAAAGTTAAAGGATGAAAATATTATTTCATTCGTTTCTCCGTCAGAATCATTATAGACGCTGACAGTTCCATTAATAGTAAGTGTCGGATAATCCGAATCATCTCCTTCCGCTATCTTGACACTGTAAGATGTGTAATCAGCCTGCGCATAACCATCCGAACTACTGATAATTGAAAGCGAGGTTGCCTTGAGCGTTCCTGATGTAATTACAAGTGCTCCCGTCGATGAACTAAGCGTTGCTATCAGGTCTGATGCCTCTATGCTCCCTGAATAGGTAAGGTTGTTGTTGGTAAAACCGCCGAATGTAATTGTCGCATCAATGCTCCAGGAAAGGCTCCCTTCGCTTGCCAAAGTCATGACGCCCGAGGTAATCCCGCTGGGAATCGTATAACCCGCATTTTTGACATCCGTGATAATATCCACACTAGACGGCAATTCACCGTTTGCCTCATAATAATTATAAAGATAGGTCTGGAGACCGCTTTCGGTAAGCGCCTCAAAAGCATCTTTCAGATTGTCATAAACAATTGCGTGCATGGGTTCTGTGGGATTTGTGCATGCATAACTCAGAAAAAGAGCAGTGCTATAATCTTCCTGGGTAGTGGTTGAACCTTCATCGCCGCATCCGGACAGAAACAGCATGATCGAAGCGGCAAGCACATATACAAACCTCAATTTTAATATATTTGTTCTCCAGTATTCTCTTGAATAATGTTTTTTCACTTCGCTCTCCTTTTCGATCTTTTATCCATGTGGCAAATCCACTTTTTAAAAAAAGCCGGGCTTACTATTCAGCCCGGCAACTGAGGGGGACTGTAAATGAGGATTTTGGGGCAGTTTTTGCATGATTTGAATATCTATCTTTGATATGGTCCTGTAGGTTTCATGCTCAGTTTCTTCTGTATTTCTTCGGCCTGTTTCCTGGTAATCACTCCTGCCAGTGCTGCCTGACTGATGAGTTTTGTTGTCTGCTTGTCCATTGACGAACAGAATACTTCAGGTGAAACCCCGTATGCATCAATTATGGCCTGCGGTGGACTGCTTATAAGCAGTTGCCTGATATTTTCCTGCGACAAGCCTGTAAGCTCGGCCAGAACATTTATCTGCATATTATCACAAATGAGCTTTAATCCCCGATTAACGGGTGGCTCCATTCTTGAACCATGAGGCGGCGGGGCCATGAAAGCACCGGGCATTTGAGGTTGTCCCGCAGGCGGATCAAGACCAAATGCCGCCGATGAAAAAACAACACCGCCTGCCAGAATCATTGCGAGTACAATTACGGGTCTCTTCATAAGTGTGCCTCCCTCATTAATTTTGACCTGCTTTTGCCATAAAACTATGGAGATATTATGGAGAAAAAATGTAAATGATGTGGATTTTGCAAAAACATCTGGACATTAACCTTAAGTTAAATACAGTACTGTTTTCATGAAACTCACCACCAGACTGTTTCTTGCTTTTCTCCTGAGCTGTATCACAATAGTCGTCCTGATGACCGGCATCATGCGCTATTACGCAATCCGCAACTTTACAACTTATATCCGCGATGTGGAGATGAAGCAGGCAAGTGATATAATCGTAAGACTTGAGGTCGAATATCAGAAATACGGGAGCTGGGATCATATTCGAAAAAACCAGGCAGCATGGGAAGAGATACTTCGGTCAGTGATGCAATCCCAGAGGATGAAGCAACCCCCGCCACCTGCTCCTGATGAAGTATATTTCAGGCAGCCGCCCTCCAGACCGGGACCGCCGCCACAGGATATGCCCCCCAGGCTCATGCTCTTTGATAAGGACAGACAGCCTGTGTTCGGTAAAAAGGATTCCACAAGGAATTATGTTTTAAAGGCAATAAACCTTGACAACAAGACTGTCGGTTGGCTTGGCCTGCTCCGGCCTGAAAGGATATCAGATCCGATTCAGTTGAAATTCCTGTATCGCCAGAGCCGTGCTTTCATAGTTATAGGGATTGGAATACTGCTTCTTGCAGCGCTTGTATCCCTGTTTCTTTCCAGGCAGATTCTGCTGCCCGTGAAAAGGCTTGCCGAAGGGGCCCATGCCCTAGCCTCCCGCAGATTCGACACACGCATTGATGTGCGTTCCTCGGATGAACTGGGCCAGCTGTCTCTGGACTTCAACCGCATGGCAAACACGCTGGAACGGTATGAATTCCTACGTAAACAGTGGATAACGGACATTTCACACGAACTGCGCACTCCGCTGGCCGTAATGCGCGCCGAGATAGAGGCGCTTCAGGACGGCATCAGAAATATAAATGATGAGGCCCTTCAATCACTGCATTCCGAAATCCTGCTTTTAAGCAGGATTGTTGATGACCTGCACTCACTTTCCTTAATCGACAGTGATGCATTTTCCATGAAAAGAGAAAATATCAATCCATCTGCAATTGCTAAAAATGTCGTTACAGCATTCAAATCCAGGTTTGAACAAGCCGGAATCAAGGTTTTGCCGATTACCGACAACAGCCCCGAGATCAGAATCACGGGAGACCATGAAAGGCTTGCACAGGTCTTTTCAAACATACTCGAGAACACGCTTAAATATACTGATTCACCAGGCACATTAAGGGTAGGCATCGCTTCCGAAGGAGAAAACCTGCATATGATTTTCGAAGACTCGCCCCCAGGTGTTCCTGACGAATCCATGACCTATTTGTTTGAACGACTTTACAAAACCGACATTTCCCGCTCTCGCCAGAAAGGCGGAAACGGCCTGGGCTTATCTATCTGCAGGGGTATCATCGAGGCTATGAACGGCAGAATCACAGCAGGCACATCAGACCTTGGAGGATTGAGAATTGATATTATGCTGCCGGTATCGGAACACATATAAAAAGGCCTGAAGACAATGAACCATGTCCTGATAATTGAAGATGAGGATAAAATCAGGGAGATACTGAGGGACTACCTTAAAAAAGCCGGCTTCAGGGTAACATCCCTTGCCGGCGGGGAAAAGGCTGTCGAGTCTTTCAGACAGAATACACCGGACCTTGTTTTGCTTGATATCATGCTCCCGGGAAAGGACGGGCTGGATATCTGCAGGGAAATCAGGGCATTCAGCAGGGTGCCTATTATCATGATAACGGCCCGCGTGGACGAAGTTGACCGTGTGCTCGGACTCGAACTCGGGGCTGATGATTATATATGCAAGCCCTTCAGTCCCAGGGAAGTGGTGGCACGTGTAAAGGCTGTGCTGCGCAGAACCCTGACTTCAAGAGAAGAGGTTACAGCAAGAACACCAGGCGACATAATCCTTAAAGAGGATACTCATGAGGCCATTGCTGCCGGACACTTGCTTAAACTTACACCCATTGAGTTCAGCCTGCTAAGAGTTTTCATCAAATCACCGGGCCGGGCCTTTTCACGCAATGAGCTTATAAGCCTGGTGCAGGGATATGATTATGAAGGTTATGACCGGACAATCGATTCCCATATCAAGAACCTGAGGAAAAAGATCGAGGCCTGCATTCCGGATAGGGAGATCATCTGTTCGGTATACGGAATAGGCTACAAGCTTGTTTTATAAAAACCGTAAAAAAGAGTAAGTTTGACAATCAGGCCATGAAACATGGAAAACAGTTAGATTGTCAAATTTCAAGGCCTGATGCCATTTCCCAGTTATTGTTTTTTAACCCCCTGTCGTGTCCATTATGGCCTGTTAAATACAGCCAGCATGCCATCCTTTCTTTCCAAACTGTACATAAAGTTAATGCCCATAGTCCCCTTCTGCCCGTTCAGGGACCCACCCTTATCACCCATTTGCATGATGTCTGCCCGCCAGCCTTTTTCCTTCAGGGCACCGGCATAATTCTTTATGGCATCACCATCAATATCAGCCAGATATATATTAAACGTCCATATTCCTCCATCCTCGTTAGTTTTGACCACGCGCTGGATTTTGCCTGCGGTAAATTGCGGCACGTCCCTGGACAAATCTGAAGGCCAGGCTGCTGTTTCCGCCATCTCCGTCTTGGAACCCTTCTGGTCAACCTGAATTTTTCCCTCATTAATTTTTACATTCGCGTCCTTGCCGGTGGCAAGCTTTAACGCACCCTCTGCCATCTTCTCATCGGCGCTCTTCTGGCTGCAGGCGCTCACCAGAAGCAGACTCAATGTAAAAAAGGCCATCATAATCCGGAATATTTTTTTTCCTGATACCATTTCTCCCTCCTTGTATATTGTATGAAACAAATTACCTCGCAGTCTCATTAAAGGAACTTAACGTTTTATGATGTGGGTTTGAAAGGAGCTGAATCTTTTATTATGTTATCATGAGCAGCACATCAAATCCATATAAGAGTGTTGTCAGGCCTCAACCTTCGATAACTGGTTGTTGAATTGTGAGGCCTGATAATGTCTCAATCCCGTTTTTATTCCATATATATTTTTTCAAACTTAAGCAGACTGATATTTTCCCCGCCCCGGTATTACGGTGCCGGTGCCAATGTCACCACAACCGCCTCCAATGCAGGAAGAGGCACTTTATAGGCCTCCTTGTCAAAAACCACCGGCTCAGACACCGCTGTCCCGAGAGGCTGGCCGTCGGCCGAACCGTCCCAGGTCTGCCCGCCGAGCGTCAGGCCGTCCCGTGAGTCCAGGGCAGGGGCGCGAAGGCGCACAAGGGTTGCCGCCTCCGACCGGCCCGGTACGCGCAGGGAAATGACGGTATTGCTGGTTTTATCCATGTTGATCAGTGCTACGCGAACCGCACCGTCATCACCGAGGGTCGCCCATGAGTGCACCCGGACCGGCGATTTCACAGCGACAGGAAGCAGCCGGCCGTGTTGCGCAGTGGCCAGTGAGAAGAATTTCATCCCGTAGTATGGAGGCTTGACAACCAGCGTGCCGTAAGGATCGAAGCTGAACACGGCATAATACGCCGGGGTATGGAAGTTGAGCCCGTCAAGACCCGCAGAGGCCAGCTGGAATGCGATATCTGCACACCAGAGGGCGGCGGCATATACATTGCTTACTCCATCCGCCCCGCCGCATGAGACACTGCTCATCTCTGCCATCCTGTAGGTCATGCCTGCTGAATGCACGGCAGTTGCAACAGGCTTGTAGCTGGCCTTGATGGCGCTGGTTGCGTATTCGCTCAGGAGGGCGCCGGGCCCCGGTGCCAGGTTGTAGCAGTTGGTATACGGGTAGACATGGGTAGTCACAAGAGCCAGATTGTCCTTTTCCCTTGTGCAGAAACTGCCCATGTTAAGCAGCCAGGACTGGTTGGCCAGTGCCGGCGCCGCAAAGGGTGTTTCCGGCGGCACGCGTGCGGCTATACCGCTACGGAAGGCTTCCATGTCGGCAAGATATGCGTTCCAGCCATATCCCAAACTGCGATGATGGCTGTCGGAGACATACAGATCAGGTTCGTTGCCCAGTTCGAAGGCCTGGACCGCCTCCCGGGGAACAGTCCCGTAAACCGCATTGACAAGGTTGGCAGCAATTACAGGGTCGTCCAGTGCAAGATTCAGCCCTAAAATCAGGCGCGTATTCAAGACCTCAGCCAGTGCCGCCAGAGTGGAAAGGTGTGCCGGCCCTATGTTAATGGTCACTCCTGGCGGAGGGGTCTCTCCCAGCGGGTTCCACCATGACAGGTCCTCGCTGTTTCCACCGATGCGCACGGACACCTTATGCCCCTCGGACTCAAAGTCACGCAAAAGCGTCACTACGGTGGGACGCACTCCGCCGGCGCCGTCGCCGAGGTAGTCCGGGACGCTGCTCCATTCCACTGAAATGCCCAGGAAATCGTCCGGAATTTGTATTCCCGGTGCGGCCGGATCCACATCTACGGTCCCGCCGCTGCATGATGTTGTCAGGATAAGCCCCAGGAGCAGCAGAACAAACTGCCACCCATAACGCACTGCTGCCATCCCCATAAAAGAGATAAATTTCGGTTTACATAGCACTGTCATGATTGTCCTCCTCTAACCCTTGTACAAATACATAAAGTCTTTCTCCTGCAGCTGGATACAGGCCAGCATTTACTCGAAGCGGTTGGCCCAGATGCTCCACCATGTGCCGTCCGACTGCCGCCAGACTGCGATCGCACTGCCGTCCGGACCCATGGCTATCTGAGGCCAGGCTGCATTACCTGTGTTGTCGATCCCGATAAGCCCGGCCGTACCCCACCCGCCGCCCGGTATGTAACGGCTGGCCCGGATACTGAACAGGGTGCCATCGTACTGTGCCCAGACCGCAATAGCATTGCCGAGCGAATCTACAGCTACCTGGGGCTCATATGCGTCACCGGCATTGTCCGTTTCTATGAGACCGGCCGTGCTCCATCCGTGCGACGCGGTATATCTGTTGGCCCAGATATTGTTCCGGGTTCCGTCCGACTGCATCCAGACAACAACTGAATTACCTGCCGGGTCCACGGCTACCTGGGGATACATTGCATCTCCTGTGTTTTTTGTCTCGATGAGCCCGGCCGCGCCCCAGCCTCCCGACGGTGTATAACGGTTCGCCCAGATATTGTAGCGTGAGACTGCCGACTGATACCAGACGGCAATCGCATTGCCTTCGGAGTCAACGGCCACCTGGGGATCCCATGCATCTCCGGCATTGTCAGTTTCGATGGGTTCGGGAGTGCCCCAGCCGCTCGCCGGTGTATACCTGTTTGCCAGTATGCTGTTCATAGTGCCGTCCGACTGGTACCATACCACCATAGCGTTGCCATCAGGGTCCATGGCCACCTGGGGGTTCTTTGCATGCCCCGCGTTGTCCGTCTCAATGAGCCCGGCCGCATCCCACCCGCTCCCGGGTGTATACCGGTTGGCCCATATGTTGTACCTGGTGCCATCCCACTGGTGCCAGACCGCAATCGCATTGCCTTCGGAGTCAATGGCTACCTGAGGCTCATATGCATCCCCGGCATTGTCCGCCTCGATAAGCTCGGCTGTGCTCCACCCGCCAGCCGGTGTATAACGGTTGGCCCATATGTTGTACCGGCTGCCGTCCGACTGCTCCCAGACAGCAACCGCATCGCCGCCTGTGTCGACGGCTACCTGTGGATGCTCTGCCCATCCGGCGTCGTCATTTTCGATAAGTTCAGCCGTACCCCACCCGCCAGAAGGTGTATACCGGCTGGCCCATATGTTGTATCCTGTTCCGTCCCACTGTTCCCAGACAGATACAGCGTTTCCGCCAGCATCCATTGCCACCTGGGGATACAATGCATTTCCGGCGTCATAAGCCTCTATGGCCCCGGCCGGTCCCCAGACTTTTTTGGTGAAATTGAATACGTAATCAGAGCCCATGGTCAGGCCGAATACATTCGTGACATCAGCCTTGATCGTGACGATGAAGTCCATGGCCGTTCCCAGGCCGCTTTGAGGGGTGAAGGTTGCGATCTTTTTGCTGTACATGACAGTTCCCTCAACAGGGTTGCCCAGACTGTCCATCACCAGGAATGTTCCGGCATTCACGGTTTCCGGCTTGGCTTCAAAGTTGAAGCTGACCGTAATGACTGTGTCGGGGGCAACGCCTGTGGCCCCATTCGACGGGCTTGTGCCTGTCACTTTCATGCCGCAGCCGCTGAGAGCTGCCGTTAAGAACACCATCCACATCAAAGAGATAGATTTTGATATTTTGAGTAAAGTCACGCCACAACTCCTTTCAGGCATAAAATCGCCTCAAAAGCTGCTGGGTTAACCCTTCCTGAATCAGGGTACATTGTACAGCAACTCGGACAGCTTTCCCGAAATATGATCATCCTGCGCCTCCTGTCCGTACAGGTAAACATAGTAGCTTATAAGCCCCTTCAGATAATACTGAAACCAGGCCGTGAAATACTTGCCCGAGAGGCGGCGCTGCTCGGCGAACGCGATGCCTATGGGATTATCTATTTTGAGCATCGCGGCTATTTCGGCATACGTTTCGTCGATGAACCCGATATGGTTGCCGCCGGTTATCTCCAAATATTCCTTTGTGGTCCCGCCCGGGATAACGGAATCATAATAGGGCCTGGCATCCGCCGGAGGGACCAGCCCGTCATTAGTCCCAACTTGTATCTGTGTGGGCACAATTATGTTACCGGCCGCAGCCATGGCATCGGCGTCCCAACTGTATCCAGCTGGCGCCAGGGCTACCGCGGCGTCAATCTCGGAGCCCTGCGAGCCGGTGGCCTCGAGGCTTCCGCCACCGCCCATGGAAAGCCCGATCGAGCCGAACCTTTCAAGATCAAGGAGGCCGCTCACCGGTGAATTGGCCATCTGCGACTCGTTCTTCATTCTCATAATGCCGGAGTTCAACCCGTTTGCCCACTGGGTGATATCGAAGGAGTCGGGTTTGGGCGGGGTGAAGCAGATCGTCACATATCCGTGCGAAGAGAGGTGCTCGGCTATCCATGTGATCTGCGATTCCTGGCCCAGGAGCCCGTTGCAAACCCCGATTCCCGGGTACGGGCTGCCCCTGGTATCCTTCAGGGTGCGGAGTCCGTCGGATAATGCCGGGTAGCGTATAACGGCCTGATAAGTTCCGTACGGCTCTATCGTATATGAGGTCTTATAATATCCCACATGGTACGGCCCCATCTCCTCAGGAGACGTTTCCGGCGGCTCGGATACAGAGACCACCGTGAAATCCAGACCCTTCAAACCGCGTGCGTCGCCGATCCTTATAGTTACGGTATAGCTGGCCGGGTCGAAGGTATATCCGGCCAGGGAAGGTGCCACGGTATAGGTCCCGGGTTTGAGGTACCGGAACATGTACGCACCTTCACTGTCGGTCGCAGTGGACATGGACTGCCCTCCGGTCAGGACAACAGGAATCCCCTCAAGCGATGTGCCCCCATTCGAGACAGTGCCGGCAACCCTGCATCCGGAAACGCCGAGTAATGCAATAATGAGTACAGCATACAGGACATTACGCATCATATTTCCTCCTCAAGGAATCCATTCGTTACAACCATCAATGCCATTCATATGAGAGTGAACAGCAGGATTCATTCCCTGCCCGAAGTACATAATACCACATTGATGCCGGACAGTCTAACTCATATCAGGCTGCAGGCAGTGAAGGAATATGTCAAAGCAATACCCCTTTATTGGAGAAAACTAGCCCGTGATTCAAACCAAGGGCATGCTCTCCAGATCTCCGGCCCGCTGTTTGCCTTCCCAGAGAGGCAGACAGCGGGCTCGTTTTATCAGGTTTTATTTTCCAAGTATCAACCCGAGTATCTCAAGGGCGGCATACTTTGCGTCGGGGCCTACCTCAAGGCGCGGGCCGACGCATGAGGGGCAGCCGTTTTCGCAGGGGCAGACATTGATCAGCGTCCTGGCATGCTGAAGGATGTCTTCGTGCATCTCATACAGGAGTTCGGAAAATCCTATGCCTCCCGGGTATGCGTCAAAGATGAATATCGTGGGGTCGAAGAGTCCGACCGGAGTTTCCGTGCCTTTATCTGAGGACAACCTGTCCCGGCCTCCTTTTATATACCACTGGCCGGATTTGTCGCCTATGGCCCGGTCTATGTCGCGCACATCGGACATCAGCCATATCGCCGCCAGCTGGTGAAGGCAGTAGCTGAGCCCCATAAGGCCGTCGAGCATCTGTCCGCGCGTAAGCTCAAGGGTGTCGAGCACCTGCCAGGGGATGGTAAACCAGTAGCTCGTCGTATGCATGTCGTTCTGCGGCAGGTTCACATCACCGAATCCGACATTTTCACCGGTATAGAACTTGATCTTCTTGAAACCGGCGACCTTCCTGACGACCTCGACCTCGCCATGCTCGACCGTTACTGCCCCGTTTTTTTTATTTGAAAACTCGTCCAGCACGCAGACATTGGTCCAGGTCATGGCGTCCGTATAATAATCCGAGTCCACCTGATGGACATAGGCCTTGCGCCTCTCGACATCAAATTTATCCACGTGATACTGCCTCGATTCCAGCATGTAGATCGCGCCCTCATGAACCGTAGTGAACGCACTGTCGAAATCCACCTCGGCTATGATCCTGCTTGAGCCTGTAAGGGTTTCATCAATGACCACGACATTGTCCGGATTTACCGTGCGCAGGCTGACATCATCAGCCGGATAGCTGTCGGCGGAAAAATGCCATTGTCCGCCCGTCTTGTGTAGAACGCCTTTTTCGGCAAGGTAGTCGAGAATCTCTTTGATGTTTTCATTTCCGAAACTCTCCCCTTCGGTAAAGGGCAGCTCGAATGCCGCACATTTTATGTGATGGAGCAAGATCAGGAGGTTGTCGGGATTTATCCGGCAGTGCTCGGGCGGGCTGCCGAAAAGAAAGTCCGGGTTTTCCATCATGAACTGGTCGACGGGCATGCTCTTCCCCACAAGTACGGCCAGGCTTGCATCCTTCTTCCGTCCCGCCCGGCCCGCCTGCTGCCAGAGACTCGCAATGGAGCCGGGATATCCGGTCATAACGCAGGCCTCGAGGTTGCCGATGTCGATGCCCAGTTCAAGCGCATTCGTACTTACAACGCCCATTACCTCCTTGTCCCGCAGGCCCTTTTCGATCTCGCGCCTGGTCCCGGGCAGATAGCCGCCCCTGTAGCCTGAGATGAATCTGCTGCTTTCAGGCAGCCTGCCCTCGGCAAACGCATCCTTCAGATATTTCGTCAGCACCTCGACATTGAGCCTTGAGGTTGCAAAAACAATGGTCTGTATGCCGTTATCTATAAGGCTTTTGGTGATTTCACGCGCCGGCACCATGGCGCTCTGCCTGATGCCGAGTTCACGGTTCACCACCGGCGGGTTATAAAGGATAACCGTCCTTTCCCCGCGCGGAGCCCCGCTTTTGTCGATCAGGACAGCTTCCTTCTCCAGCACGGCCTCCGAATGCTCTTTGGGGTTGGCTACGGTTGCCGAACAGCAGACAAAAACAGGGTTGCTCCCGTAGAAACTGCATATCCTTTTAAGCCTTCTGAAAACATTCGCCAGGTGGCTGCCGAATATCCCGCGGTAGATGTGGAGCTCGTCGACCACAATATATTTCAGGTTTGTGAACAGCTTCTGCCATTTCGTGTGATGGGGCAGGATGCCTGTATGCAGCATGTCAGGGTTGGTGATCACGATATGCCCCTGTCTGCGTATCGCCTGCCGGGCATCATCGGGCGTATCTCCGTCATAGGTGAACGTCTTGATGTTCATATCAAGCTCAGTAATCAGGCTGTGGACCTCCTGCAGCTGGTCCTGTGCGAGCGCCTTTGTGGGGAACATGTAAAGGGCCCTGGTCTCGGGCTTTTCAATGATCGCCTGGAGCACCGGGATATTGTAGCACAGGGTCTTTCCGCTGGCCGTGGGCGTGACCAGGACGACATCCTTTCCCTTTCTCACCAGTTCGATTGCGTCCGACTGGTGGCTGTACAGCCTTTTTATGCCACGGGCCTCAAGCACCTTTCTGATTCTTTCATCCACCCAGGCCGGACAGGGAGAAAAGCTTCCGCTTGACGCCTCAAGCCTCTTGAAGGCGGTGACATTTTCAATAAAGCGCTTATCGTTTTCGGCCCTTGATATCCATTCCTTTAAAGTGAGTTGCGTCATCTCTCCCCTGCCATTCGGTTTGTCTGAAGTATATTTTTACCTCTATATAAAGTTTACAGCCCGGCCCTTAAACTGTAAAGAATTTATGCGCCTTGAACATGGGACATTATTATCCTGATATAATTGTTTAATAATTTATTCCTGAAGCCGATAAGAAATCTATGCCCGTACAGCAGGAATCGATTCTGTTTTTAAGATTCGGGGTGGCGCTCCTTATCGGCATCCTCATCGGCATGCAGCGCGAATTCTCCTTCAGCAAGGGCGAGGAAAGGGAGCATACCGCCGGAATCAGGACGTTTGCGCTCATCTCGCTGTGCGGCTGCGCCTCGGCGTTTATTTCGGACATCACCCATTCCATCCTGCCCCTTGTCGCCATGATCGGGGTCTTCGGGGTCATATTCGCCGTAACGCAGTATGCGGATACGCTCAACGAAAGGTCCGGGATTACCGGGGAAGTATCCGCGCTCATTGCCTTTATATGCGGGATCATGTGCTACCACAGCCAGCTGGCGGTAGCGGCAGCGCTGGGAGTCATGACGACGCTCCTCTTATCCATGAAACCCGAACTGCACGGCATAGTGAAACGCATGTCCAGGGAAGACCTCTTTGCAACGCTTAAATTCGCCGTCATAACCGCCATCATACTTCCGATACTTCCGAACACGACCTTCGGTCCCGCGCCTTTCAACGAGGTCAACCCGTTCAAGATATGGATGCTGGTCATACTTATTTCCGGGATCAGCTTCGTTGGGTATATCCTGATCAAGGTCATCGGCCCGTCAAAAGGCATGGGCCTGACAGGCCTCCTGGGCGGGCTGGCATCGTCCACCGCGCTCACGCTTTCATGCACCCAGCAGAGCCGCCAGGCACTGGCGCTGGCAAGAAACTTCGCCCTCGCAATAACGATCGCATGGACAGTCATGTTCGGCCGTATCATCGTGATCGTTGGTGTCCTGAACCTGCCGCTGGCCGAAAGGATCACCCTGCCCATGCTGATACCTGTAGCGGCGGGTCTCGTATACTGCTTCTGGCTTTATCAAAAGGCCGGCCGCACGGACAATGCAGCCGAAGTGTCCTTTGCAAACCCGTTCGAGCTGTGGCCAGCCATAAGCTTTGCCCTTCTGGTTTCAGTGATACTTATAGCTTCAAAATTTACCGAGATGAAATGGGGTGACAGCGGAGTGCTGATTTCCAGCGTGCTGGCAGGCATCGCAGATGTGGACGCCATATCAGTATCGCTTGCCCAGCTGAGTTTGAACCAGGGCGGGCTCGATGCGGGAAGCGCTGCGACAGGCATTGTCCTGGCCGCTGCAACCAATACCGCAGTCAAGGGGCTGATAGTCATATCCATGGGAAGTTCCGGCCTGAGACGCTACATCCTGCCCGCCGCAATAATGATGACATGCATAACGCTGGCAATGATCATCATTATCTGACAAACGCTTAATAACCCTTTTAAAATAAATTCCCGGCTGTTGACATCAGCTGGCGTTAGACCTACGTTATTCATCGCATGAGTACGATTGACAGACTGAAAAGGCTTACCAATGAAAAGCCTCAGGCCAGAACCAGAATACCGGGCAACAAACCCGGCCTTGAGGAGCTTAGGCGCAAGATCGATGCGATCATGGCCAGAGGGCACAGGACACAGCCAGGGCCGAAGCCCGGTCTGAAAAAGTCCTCAGTTCCTATTGAAACCGTTCTTTCAGGCGAAGTGGTGAGAAACGCACACGGCGAGTTCTTTTTTTCAAGGAGCCGGTTTCACGCAGATTCAAGCCATGGCGGCAGGCTTATCAGAGACTGCCTGAAAATCGACATGCAGGCTGCTTCCATGCTGGCCTTCCATCCCGCAATTGCCTGCTTCAATCCCCATGATGCGCTCTTTTTCGATACCGAGACCACGGGGCTTGCAGGCGGGACGGGCACGCTGCCCTTTTTGATCGGACTCGGATTTTTCGAGGGTGCCGACTTCGTCACATGCCAGCTCTTTGCCCGGGACTATTCCGACGAGAAGGCCATGCTAGCCTTCCTGAACGAGACCGCAGCCGGAAAGAAATTCCTGGTCTCATTCAACGGCCGGGCCTTTGACCTGAGCCTCCTGTCGGCGCGCTTCATCCTGAACCGGCTGGAAGACGCTCTGAAATCCATGCCGCACCTTGACCTGCTCAATCCGTCCCGCAGGCTTCTTTCGCACCGCACGACCAATTGCCGGCTCGTCACCCTCGAAGACGAGGTGCTCGGGTTCAGGAGGGCAGGCGATGTCCCGGGTTCGGAAATCCCGCAGCGCTATTTCGACTGGCTGAGAAGCCACAATCCCTCGCTGATGGAGGATGTCTTCGAGCACAACCGCTTCGATATTGTATCGATGGCGTCCCTTGTCAGTCACCTGACTGAAGTGATTTCAGGGAGCTGCATAGAAAAGGCCCATCCCGGAGACAACCTGGCCGCGGCAAAGCTTCATAAGGACCACGGGAACCAGGATCTGATGCGCCAGATGATCGAAGCGGCCGTCGTCAGCGGAGATCCTTCATATTCGAGGGAGGCCAAAAAGATGCTTTCCCTCATCTATAAAAAATCCGGCCAATGGCAGGACGCGGTCTGCCTGTGGGAAGACATCACCGCTTCGGACAGCCATGACCTGTTCGCACTGACCGAACTTGCCAAATTCTGCGAACACAGGAGCCATGACATCGGGCGGGCGGTTTCTCTGGTGGAACAGGCATTCAATCATAATGCCCTGACCGAGGAGGAGCGAGCCTCTCTAAAGCACCGCCATGACCGGCTGGTTCTCAAGCGCACAGGCAGGGAAGACGGAGGCGGTTGATGATGAGGGAATATCTTGAAAAGCAGGCTTTAAACGTATTTGACAGAAACCTTGTAAAATGGCGGGGCCTAATGTTTCACCAGCCCGCACCCGGGGCCTACCAGTCATTTTTCGCATGGGATTCGGGCTGGCATGCGATTGCCCTTTCCGTCATTGACCCGGAACTTGCCTTCAGGGAGCTCCAGGCCGTATTCGCATTTCAGCTGGAAGACGGGCTTGTCCCTCACGAGGCCCGGGTCGAAGGCCTGGAGGAGAAAGAATCCCTTTTCAGGAAGATGCTCATCAAATCGGTCTTCGTCCAGTTTGACAGCATGGGCCGGAGCCGGCTCATCGACCCGCCGTCTTTTCTGATCGCCGCCGGGATTGTTTACAACCGGACAAAGGATGCCCGGATATTAAAGCTGCTGCCTTCAATGCTCAAATGCCTTGAATACCTGATGAAGGACAGAATTTTTCTTAACGACAACCTTGTGTGCATAGTCCATCCATGGGAAGCAGGGACCGATGCGGCACCGTACTTTGACGGGGCTTGCGGTGTCGATGTGCGCAGGCCTTCATGGTTTTTGAAATATGCCTCCGCCTATCTCAGGCAGCTTAAAGCAATCGCGAGGCTCGGCTGGGACGGGAAAATGGCGCTTAAGAACAGAGCGTTCGTATTCCAGGACGTCGGCATGAACGGCCTTGCTGCAGCTGGGGCCATGGCTGTATCAAGGCTTTTTTCCGCAGCAGGAGATAAGATGAATGCGGAAAAATGCAAGGACCTGGCAACGGCAATCATCGACGCCTGCGAAAACCTGTTGTGGGATGAAACAAGGGGATTTTATTATCCGAGATGGCTGAAACCAGAGCCTGTCAGTGTTTTCAGGTCATGCCTGAACGGCGTCATGCCTCTCCTTTCAGGCCTCGTATCGGAAGACAGGGCCAAAAGGGTGATCAACGGGTATATCAATTCCACTGAACATTTCGCCTGCGATTACGGCGTCCAGTTCAACTCGGCAAAAGAGCAGGACCTGAAATGGTTCAAGGATTCCATGCTGTGGAGGGGGCCCTGCATCTGGATCAGCATGAACTGGGCCGCGGCAGAAGCGGCTTCGATTTACGGCAGGGCCGACATTGCATCGGCAATAACTGAAAAGACCGCAGGTCTTATTTTTAAAAACGGGTTTTATGAATACTTTGACCCAGAAACAGGCCTGGGCAAAGGGGCCGGCACGTTCACCTGGCCCGCCCTTGTTCTCGACATGATCGAACGCCACGGTGTTTCCTGAATGAAAGATCATATACAGAATAAATCCTGCATGCTGGATCTTCCTTATTGCGGAAAATTCTTCGGCTGTGATGAAAGCGTATTTATTGCCGTTCCTGATAACGAAAAGTACGGCATGGAAATAAACACCCTGAACGGGCTGCTCGGGGAAAGGGGACTGAAATCATATATAATGCCTTATGCAGGCGACCGGAACAAGCTTGCATTCTGCGAGCAGGTCTGCTCAAAAATCATTTCTTCCAGTTTCTGCCTCGTGTTTACTGAAAAGAATCTGGCCCGGTCCACGGATGTACATCTTTCATACGGCATCATGCTCGCCTTCGACAAGATCGTAATTCCGCTTGAGAAAACCGCTCCTGATAAAGACGGGTTCGCACCGCTGCCCGTAATAGTTTATTATCCGGACAATTTTCAAACGATTGCCGGAACAATTATTGATGAAGCCGTTCCGAAGGCATCAAAAAGGGGCCTGCTCGGGATACTTCACGGCGATGAGGAGCTGCAGCAATATTTCGTCAAACACGGGCTGAGAGCGCTTCCGCTTGAGAACCCTGTCACAAGAACATTTTACAGGATAGCCTACCCTCTTGACTTCCTTATACTCGAAGGTGACGCCTTTGTTTTCTTCGGTGCTTTTGAATCGCTCAGTCATGAAGAAATCATTGCAAGGGTAAAGCTCCTTGTTCAGGGACTAATGGAAACGAAAAACCGTTTTGAAACACTTTACAAGAACACTCTCTCGCTTGAAAGCATGGAGCTCGCATACGGGATATTCTCTAAGATAAGAATAGAAACCCTTGTTTCCGGCAATATCGACATCGGGAAATTACTGACTGAGATATCAGGCGCTGCAATCCCCATCAGGATCGTTAACAGAAAAAACATCAGGATCGAATGCTGATCGTAATTCCGAATATAATCGTTTAATTATTTTCTGATAAAAGTGCTGATAATTTATATCTTAACAGCTGCATTTTCAAAAGCAGGATTATCAATAAAATATAAATGAACCGGGTTATAAAACAATACTGATGCATGCCCCGCACTATTTACAGAATATTCACGGATGATATTTTGTTTGTTTATGAAAGAAATTATTCATTATAAAATTTGACGATATTAACCACATCGGGTTATTTGACTGTGACGGTTTTACAGACATGAAAATTTACGTTCGCAAGAAAATGTTTTTACGGAGAAGGTTGATGAAAAACATATTTAAACCTTTATTATTATACTCTGCGATGGCCGTGTTTATTTCGCTGCTGGTTATTCCCGCCTCAACCATGCTCGCGGACAGCCCGAAAAAGGACATTGATACAACCGTTATAGAAAACGGAGCGGCAAACAGTTCCGCAGCAAACGAAAAGGTGCTTGCAGCAGGCCGGCAGCTGGAAGGCGGCATCAGCAAGCTAAGCAGGGATGCATCAAAATATGCAGGAAATATCATCCCCCCGGAAAGTATCCTGGGCATATCACTTGCCGAACTTGCTTTACGGATAGTTTTCCTGATCCTGATCGTAATCGGCGAAAGAACGGCCAGTTATACCATTGGCAGGCAGGCAAAAAAGCTTTTTTCCCGAGGCAGATTTCACATCGCATCAAAGATCGCGTCGGCTGCAAGAAGACCCGTCAGCCTTTTTATCGTTTTTTTCGGTGCTTACGGATGCCTTCATCCGCTGCTGAAATACAATAAATCCGTTTATCTTGTTGCAGGAAAGGCAGCCGGCGTAGTGGCCGCTTTTATTATCTTCTGGTTCCTTTACCGGCTGGTCGGGGTTATCGAATCTTACCTGAGAAGTGTGGTGGACCGCACAAAAAGCGAGCTTGATAATTCACTGGTCCCTCTTGTCGGAAAAATCTTCAAGGTCCTGGTCGTCATATTCGGAGCCATGACGCTCATACACACCTCAACCGGAATGGACCTGGGGCCCATGCTGGCATCACTGGGCATAGGCGGTGTTGCAGTAGCCCTGGCTGCAAAGGATTCGATAGCAAATTTCCTGGGATCGCTCACAATCCTTTTTGACAAACCCTTTACTGTCGGAGACATAATCATAATAGACGGATATGAAGGTACCGTGGAAGAAGTGGGTTTCAGGAGCACTCGGATAAGGACAGCGAACGGCTCACTTGTATCCATCCCCAATGAAAAGGTCGTCAATACAACGCTCGTCAATGCGGGGAACAGCCCCTTTTTGAAGTGGGATGCCGGAATCACCGTCTCATCGGATACTCCTGCCGATAAAATCGATCTTGCTGTCGGTTCGATAAAGGAACTGCTCTCAAATCACGAGGCCATGAATCCCGAAGCGCCTGCATCCGTAATTTTCTCAGGCATTAAAGACAAGGGGCTTCTGATACAGGTATCCGCGCGCTACTATTCACCGGATTCCGGCGCATTCAACGAATGGACGGCAAGAATGCTCCTGGGAATCCTGAAAAGGCTCAGAGCCCTTGAAATAAGGATTTAATCCCACCGCCATTTAATTCCGGACTTGCCGGAAGGAATCATGCCCGCCGGGACATATGTTCTAAGACTTTCCGTCCTTACGGAATTGCCTCGAATCTTTACAATTTCACGCTTCTGAGTCTGAGCGCATTGGTAATGACGGAAACCGAGCTGAAACTCATTGCGGCGGCGGCTATGATCGGGGAGAGCAGTATTCCGAAAAACGGATACAACACGCCCGCAGCAACCGGAACTCCAGCCGAGTTATAGATGAAGGCAAAAAACAGATTCTGCTTGATATTGCGCATGACGGCCCGGCTTAGTTTCCTTGCCCTCACAATGCCCCTCAGGTCTCCTTTGACCAGGGTGATGCCTGCACTCTCCATCGCCACATCGGTTCCTGTGCCCATTGCAATTCCCACCTGGGCCTGTGCCAGCGCAGGGGCGTCATTAATGCCGTCGCCCGCCATGGCGACAATATGTCCGTCCTCCTGAAGCTGTCTGACTATCTCGGTTTTCTGCTCAGGCAGGATCTCGGCATGGACCCGGACTATTCCAAGCTTGTCTGCAACGGCTTTTGCAGTAATCCGGCTGTCGCCAGTAAGCATTACGACCTCAATGCCCTCGCTATGCAGATCGCTGACAGCTTCAGGTGTAGAGTCTTTGATGGGATCGGCGACGCCGATCATACCGGCTGCTTTCCCGCCGGCAGCAACCAGCATAACGGTTTTGCCTTCGAGCCGGTGTTTTTCAGCCTGTTCCGGCAGGCTTCCCGCATTTATGCCAAGGGTTTCAAACAGTTTCATGTTGCCTGCAGCTACTGCCTGCCCGTCAATTTCACCCGTAACGCCTTTTCCGGTAATTGAGAGGAAGTTGCCTGTTTTAACCAATCCTATATTTTTTTCTTTCGCCCCGTTTACGATAGCCTGGGCCAGAGGGTGCTCGCTGGCAAATTCCAGACTGGCCGCCAAACGCAGCACCTGATCTTCACTGAAGCCTTCCTGGGCCTGCACAAAAGCCAGTTTCGGTCTGCCTTCGGTCAGCGTGCCGGTCTTGTCAACCACAAGGATGTCCACTTTTTCCATTACCTCCAGGGCTTCGGCATTCTTTATTAAAACTCCGGCAAAAGCGCCGCGGCCCGTTCCGACCATGATGGAAATGGGCGTGGCCAGTCCCAGCGCGCATGGGCAAGCGATGATGAGAACCGCGACCGCATTTATAACGGCATGGGCCAGGCGCGGTTCCGGACCCCAGCCTAACCAGACGATAAATGCGGTAACGGAGACGCTGACCACGAACGGTACAAAATAGCCCGCCACTACATCTGCCAGTTTTTGGATAGGAGCCCGCGAGCGCTGCGCCTGCGCCACCATATTGATTATCCTGGCAAGCAGTGTATCGGAACCCACTTTTTCAGCCCGCATCAGCAGACTGCCGGTTGTGTTGACCGTGGCCCCTATGAGTTTTTCTCCGGCTGTCTTGGCAACAGGAACAGGTTCGCCCGTGACCATGGATTCGTCGATATTGCTTTCACCTTCGGCAACTATGCCGTCCACCGGTATTTTCTCCCCCGGTCTGATGCGCAGGATATCGCCGGGCTTAACCTGCTCAAGCGGGATATCCTCTTCTATGCCGCTGCTGCGGACTATGCGTGCCGTATTCGGGGCAAGTCCCAGCAGCATCTGAATGGCCGCATTGGTTCGGGAGCGGGCGCGGAGTTCAAGCACCTGCCCGAAAAGCACCAGCACGGTAATGACGGCTGCCGCCTCGAAGTATACATCAACCAGGCCGCCTTTCATTTGCATAGCCGGAGGAAAGATCTGCGGGAATAATAAGGCAGTCATGCTGTATGCCCATGCAACAAAGACACCCAGGGCAATCAATGTGAACATATTGAGATTCCACGTTTTGACGGATTCCCAGCCCCTTGTGAAAAACGGCCAGCCGCCCCATAAAACGACAGGCGTCGCCAGAATAAATTCAATCCATTGAACGCGTTGCATGGTTAACCAGCCCGGAAGCAGAGCAGGTAATAAATCTGCCGCCATAGCAAGTACAAACGTGGGCAAAGCAAGTATGACGCTCATCCAGAACCGGCGGCTCATGTTGATAAGTTCTTCATTCTTTTCTTCAACCTTTACCGTGAGGGGCTCCAGGGCCATTCCGCACTTGGGGCAGCTGCCGGGATGATCCTGCAAAATTTCGGGATGCATGGGGCATGTGTAACCGGTTCTGGTTACGGTCGCCGGAAGTGTCATAGGTTCCAGCGCCATACCGCATTTGGGGCAATTTCCCGGTTTTTGCTGTTTTATTTCGGGATGCATCGGACAGGTATAGGTAGCAGGACCGCTGCCTTCTTCAACGTATGGCGATTCTTTCTTTTCAAGATATTCTGCCGGGTTCTCTTTGAATTTGTTCAGGCAGTGCTCACAGCAGAAATAATACTGTCTGCCTGCATAATTATAGTTATATTTTGAGTCGATGTTTACATCCATGTTGCAGACAGGATCTTTCAGTTTTTCCCTTTCCGTGTCTGGCTTTGTAATCATAGTTCAATCTCCTTTACAGACCGGCTGATCAGCCGGCTCTAGTGCAAATACAGACTGTCTTGCCTTTATACCTCCTGTTCGCCTTAAAACAAAACAGCAATGTGAATGAACGGGCAGTCAATCAGATGAACGGATTTTACGGATGACCCATGAATCCGAAATACCAGCCGATCATTGGCGGACCCCACAACAGATAGATAAGCGCCCCTATTGAAAGGAACGGTCCGAACGGAACGGCGGCCTTCATATCCTTATGGTTGATGTAAACCCAGGCAATGCCGATGACGGAACCGATCAAAGACGCTGAAAAAAGGGTAAACAGCACCCCCTTCCATCCGGTAAACACGCCTATCATGGCCAGCAGTTTCACATCGCCTCCGCCCATGCCCTGTTTTTTAGTGAGGAAATAATAGCCATAGACAACTACCAGCAACACTCCCCCGCCGAAGACCATGCCGATCAGAGCATCCCTGTAGCTTACTGGCAGCCAGTAAACACAGACAAGACCCGTGACAATGCCGCCAAGCGAAATCCTGTCCGGAATTATCTGAAAATCCAGGTCTATATATGTTACGGCAATAAGAGCGCAGACAAAGGCAAAATATATGAAAAACCGGGGCGTAAGTCCGTATTTATGAAAAAAGACAAGGGCCATAACGGCAGTCAGTGTCTCGACAACAGGGTACCTGGCGGATATCCTCTGCCCGCAGCTCCTGCATTTTCCTCTAAGGACAATCCAGCTTAAAACAGGTATGTTATCGTATGCCCTGATATGAGTGTCGCAGCCCGGACATTTCGAACCGGGCCATACAATTGAAAGACCCCTCGGTATACGGTATATGCATACATTTAAAAAGCTCCCGATAAAGAGCCCGAAAAATATGACTATAACATAATACCATGTTTCAATATTCAAGGCATCAGACCTTCAATGCGTTGAAAACGTCTTTTCATGAGTGTTCCGGTATCCACCTTCTCAAGCTCCGATATATACCTGCGGATGGCCTTTCCTGTTTCCTTGATCACCGCATCAGGATTATTATGGGCGCCGCCCAAGGGTTCCATAACGATATAATCTATCAGTCCCTGTTCATACAGATCCCTGCCAGTACCCCTGAGTATTTCAGCGGCTTCTTCTTTTGTAGTCTCATCTCCCCTCTTGATCGATGCAAACCCTTCAGGCGATATGGCGCTGTAAAATGCGTTTTCGAGCATAATCATTCTATCTCCGAATCCCAGGGCCAGAGCGCCTCCGGAACCAGCCTCCCCTATTATGCACGCAATAACGGGCGTCTTAACGCTGGAAAGGGCATTTATGCACATGGCAATGCTGTATGCCTGTCCCCGGTCCTCCGCTTCAGGGTCCGGATATGCTCCTGGCGTATCTACAAAAGTAATTATCGGCCTGGAAAATTTCTCGGCTAGTTTCATGAGTCTTGCAGCCTTATTGTTTCCTGACGGAGAAGCCATACCGAAATGATATTCGAGATAATTTTTCTGTCCTGCCAGGTGTTTTTTGTGTCCGATAACCATTATCGGCTTTTTATCAAGAAATGCCAGTCCCCCTGTAATTGCATGGTCGTCGCCAAGCGCCCTGTCTCCATGCAGTTCCATGAAGCTGTCGAAAATGCCGGCAATGAATTCGCAGATACCGGGTCTTTCAGGATGCCTTGCTATCTCGATGCATTCCCAGCGGGTTATATCGGAATAGAGGTTTTTTCTGAGCTCATTAGCCAGCTTCCTGGCCTCCGAGCTTGATTTTTTCGCTTTATCGTCAACACGTTTCTCTACCTCGGCAAGGCTCTCATCGTATTCCAGAAGGGCCTTGTCCAAATCGGTAAATCTTACTTTCTTTTTCACTGTATCTCCACCCGTGACGGCCCAAGTATTCCCTGAATCCTTTCAATAAAAGCCCTGGACGGGGCTACTGTAAACTCCTTTCCTGCATCGATCATAACCATTGCACCGTTCGATTTTATCATAAAGCTGACCGGGCAGCTTCCCTTAAAGTCAAGTATACTGTTTTTAACCGCCCTTATATCATGCTGCTTGTCCGTATCGGACAATTTTACTATAACACGGCTTGCAAAAACCGAGTCCGCATGATCGATAGAATAGACCTCTTCGGCCTTCAGGTCAACTTTGACGGACGGACCTTCCTCGCCCTCATCCTCGCTGTGATCGACTGTCGCCTTGATTACGACAGGGCCTTCCCCTGTAATTGCCTGATGAAACTCGGCATAGCATTTCGGAAAGAAGATTACGGGCACAGTCCCGTGCAGATCCTCCAGAAATCCCCTTGCCATCGAGTCGCCTTTTTTTGTCCTGGTTATATTCAGGTTCTGGATAATTCCTGCTATGATTGTCTTGCCCGACACCTCGGAAAGCGTAAGCGTATTGGCTGTCGAATATCTCTCGATGATCTCTGAAAAGGCATTGAGGGGATGACCGGATATATAGAATCCCAAGGCTTCTTTTTCCTGCTTGAGCCTTTCGTTTTCAGGCCAGTCGGGGATATCCGGAAGCCTGAACTCTTCTTCGATCTCATCCTCCCTGATCAGGTCGAACAGAGATCCCTGCATGTCATCTTTCTGTTTTGCAAGCCTTTGCGCATCTTCAATTAATGCATCAAGGGACTCGAACACGGCCCTCCTGTTTGCATGGATACTGTCAAAGGCACCTGATTTGAGAAGCGCTTCAAGCACCCTCCGGTTCACGCCCGAGAGGCTGACCCTCTTGATAAAATCACGGATATCTTTAAATCTCCCGTTTTGCCGCTCCTCGACGATTATATCCACGGCCTTATGCCCCACACCCTTTACACCGCCGAGCCCGAAACGGATGCCCTTGTCCGTTGTTACAAATTCCCATGCGCTTTCGTTCAAATCAGGGGAAAGTATTTTTACGGAATTGGCGCGGCATTCGGCTATATGCTGCACAACCTTATCCGTATTGTTCAGGTCAAGAGTAAAGTTGGCTGCCATGAATTCCTTGAAATAATGGCACTTCAGATATGCGGTCTGGTAGGCTACCAGCGCATATGCTGCAGCATGCGACTTGTTGAATCCGTAATCTGCAAATTTCTCCATCAGCGAAAACATCTCGGACGCCGTTTTGTCCGGAACCCCTTTAGCCTTGGCCCCTTCAACAAAATCATGCCTGTGTTTTGCCATTTCCTCGGGCTTTTTCTTGCCCATGGCCCGCCTGAGCAGGTCGGCCTTCCCGAGAGAATAACCTGCGGCGGCCTGTGCTATCTGCATGACCTGCTCCTGATAGACCATGATACCGTAAGTTTCTTTCAGCACCGCCTCTACAAGGGGATGCAGGTATTCGACTTTTTCCCTTCCGTGTTTTCTCTTTGCATATGACGGGATAAGATCCATGGGCCCCGGACGGAAAAGGGCCACCGCGGCTATAATATCCTCGAATACGGTTGGCCTGAGCTGGGACAGCATCTGCCTCATCCCCGAAGATTCGAGCTGGAATACACTTGCCGTGTCGCCGTCGCTTATGAGCTTGTACGTCGGCTTGTCGTCAAGCGGGATTGAATCAATATCAAGCATCACGCCCCTTGCATGAAGTATTTCAATGGTCTTGTGTATAACGGTCAGCGTCTTCAAACCCAGAAGATCAAATTTGATCAGCCCGATCCTTTCCAGGACCTTCATATCGTACTGGCTGATGGGCATTCCCTTTTTATCGATATAGACCGGTACATGGGCGGTAATCGGAGAGTTGTCCGAAATGACGACGCCGCCTGCGTGGACCGAGGCATGTCTGGAAAGGCCTTCAAGCGCCCTGCCTATCTCGATCACCCGGGCCACCTGCGGGTCTTTTGAGATAAGCTCTTTAAGCCTGGGCTCTTCTGCAACAGCCCTTTCAAGCGTCATTTTGGGGTCGTTCGGAACCAGCTTCGCAATGGCATCTGCATCAGCAAAACTGATGCCCATAACCCTTGCTACATCCTTGATTACGGCCTTTGCCTTAAGGTTTCCGTATGTCGTAATCTGGGCTACATAATCCTTTCCGTACCTGTTCTTTACATATTCAATCACTTCATCACGCCGGTCCTGGCAGAAATCGACATCGATATCGGGCATGCTCTTGCGTTCGGGGTTTAAAAAGCGTTCAAAGAGAAGGTTCCAGCGTATCGGATCGATGTCTGTTATACCCAGGCCGTAAGCCGCGATCGAGCCTGCGGCGCTTCCTCGCCCGGGGCCTACCGGGATGCCTCTGGATTTTGCGTAATTTATGTAATCGGCGACAATAAGGAAGTACCCTGAAAATCCCATGTCCCTGATTACCCCGAGTTCCATCTCGAGCCGTAAACGATAGTTTTCCGGGATTTCACCCATCCTTTTTTTAAGCCCGTCCCTCGCCTGCTGGGTTATCATGTCCTCGAGCGTTCTGCCGGGTTCCGCCGGATATACGGGAAAATAATAAACGTTCTTCAGAATCTCGACATTGCAGCGCGATGCTATCTCGGATGTTATGCTTACGGCCTCCGGGATATACGAAAAGGCTTCGGCCATTTCACCCGGGCTTTTCAGGTAAAAATGGTCGGAACCCAGTTTCATGCGGTTGTTGTCCTGCATCGTGGTCTGGGTCTGTATGCACAGCAAAGCCTCATGCGCATTTGCATCTTGCCTGCTCAGATAGTGGCAGTCGTTCGTTGCGGCAACAGGAAGTGAATACCTCCTTGCCAGGTCGATCAAAAGCGGGTTGACCTGCGACTGGTCCGCAAGCCCGTTCTCCTGGATCTCGATATAAAATCTGCCGTCAAAGGTCCTGGCATAGAATTCGAGCGCCTCTGACGCCGCGTCCTTGTTACCCCTTAAAAGCCAGTACGGTATTTCACCCTTGAGGCATGCGGAAAGGGCAATAAGCCCGCCGTTAAGCTCGGAAAGAAGGTTCTTGTCAACCCTGGGCTTGTAGTAAAATCCCTTTTCATGGGCCAGGGACACCAGTTTCATGAGATTGGCATAACCCTGGTTGTTAATGGCCAGTAGCAGGAGGTGATAGCTGCTCGGAAGCCCCTTGAGGGCTTCCTTGACCTCCATCGACGTAGGCGCTACATACACCTCGCAACCGATCACGGGCTTGATTCCTTCGGAAACAGCCTTGTCATAAAACTCAACTGCCCCGTACATGACGCCGTGATCCGTTATGGCAACGGCCTTCTGGCCTGATTCCCTGGTTTTTCTGATAAGGTCGCCGACCCTGATGGCACCATCAAGAAGGCTGTACTGCGTGTGGCAGTGTAGATGAACGAAACTGTTTTCTGCTCCCATTGTCCTGCCTGAATTTATTTACGCCGGATATTATCCGGCCCTTCCTATGATTCCAGTTTGTAGTTAGGCGCCTCTTTTACAATTATCACATCATGCACATGAGATTCTTTCAGACCCGCAGCTGTAATCTTGACCATGGTGGCCTTTGTCTGAAGCTCCTTCACGGTCCGGCATCCGGTATAACCCATTCCGGCCCTGAGGCCTCCTATAAGCTGATACACATTTTCAGATATCCTGCCCCTGTACGAAACACGGCCGACTATGCCCTCGGCCACGAACTTCTCGGCATCGCATATATCGCCCTGCTGATAACGGTCTTTCGAGCCCTGTTTCATGGCCTCGACTGAACCCATGCCCCGGTATGATTTATATGTGCGGCCCTGGTAGATAATCATCTCGCCAGGCGCCTCCTCGGTGCCTGCAAACAGGGAGCCTATCATTATGGTTGAAGCCCCGGCGGCAATCGCCTTTGTCAAGTCTCCCGAGAACTTGATACCGCCGTCGGCGACTATCGGAATGCCAAACTCATCAGCGGCTTTTGAACAGTTTTTTATAGCCGTTATCTGCGGCATGCCCACACCGGCTACAACCCTGGTCGTGCAGATGGAGCCAGGCCCGACACCAATCTTTATCCCGTCCGCCCCCGCATCAATAAGGTCTGCGACCGCTTCGGCGGTTACTACATTTCCTGCTATCACCTGAGATTTAGGGTAAGCGGCCTTTATCGCCTTGACTGTTTCAAGAACCGCTTCGGAATGGCCGTGGGCGGTATCGACAACTATCACGTCGACACCGGCCTTCATCAGTGCATGAACCCTTGCCTCATCGTTCGGGAAGACTCCGACGGCGGCACCGACGATAAGCCTCCCCCTGCTGTCCTTTGCGGCATCGGGAAACTGCTCAGCCTTTTCAATATCCTTTATTGTAATAAGCCCCTTAAGCCTGTACTCGTCATCAACGACAGGCAGCTTTTCGATTTTGTATTTATGGAGGAGCTTGCTGGCTTCGGCCAGAGTTATCTCCCCCTTTATGGTAATAAGGTTTTCCTTTGTCATGGCCTCGCTTACTGAGCGGTTGAGGTCGGTTTCAAACTTCAGATCCCGGTTTGTAAGAATGCCTACAAGCTTGCCTTCAACAGTTATCGGCACGCCTGAGATATGGTAATGTTTCATCAGTTCGAGGGCTTCCCATAATTTCCTTTCCGGTGTCATCGTGATGGGGTCGACTATCATTCCGCTTTCTGATTTTTTGACCTTGTCGACCTCTACGGCCTGGGCTTCGGGCAGCATGTTCTTGTGGATTACTCCAATGCCGCCTTCCCTCGCCATAGCGATGGCCGTATTCGCCTCCGTGACGGAATCCATGGCGGCGCTTACAAGCGGTATGTTCAGTTTTATCCCTTTTGTAAGCCATGTGCTTGTATCCACGCTGGCCGGTGTCACACTCGATCTTGCCGGAACAAGCAGAACGTCGTCAAAAGTCAATGCGTCTTCTATCATATAATCCTCGCTGGAAATCCTGTGCCAGTGATCAGCTGATGTCGAAAAAAGATCCCTTCCCAATAATTATTGAAGTCAAATCTTCAGTTCACCCCTAATCACTATCCAATCCCTTAATACATGCTGTAAGACAGCCTGATATTCCTTCCCTTGACCATTTCACCAATAGATGAAGAATTGCCCGGCAGGCTGCTGTCCAGCAACCGTCCCAATGACTCAAAAAAGCCTTTTTCCTCTCTCGGCCTTATTATCCTTGGTTTACCCGTAATCCCGGTTTTTGCTTTTGCCAGTTCGATCGCGTCCTCAAGGCCGCCCATCTTGTCCACCAGCCCCAGGTTTAATGCCTGCCTGCCAGTATAGATCCGCCCGTCGGCGTATGCCCTGACCTTTTCGGCCGGTAATTTCCGTGATTTTGAAACAGCTTCCACAAACTGTTCCTGCACATCGTTTACAACCGCAAGGAAATATTCCCTTTCCTCCGGCGACATGGGCCTGAACGGTGATCCGGCATCCTTCATCTTTCCCGAGGTGATGCTTCCGGCGCTTATTCCAAGTTTGGTCAAACCTGAGCTGACGTCAATGAACTCCATCAGGACGCCGATCGAGCCGGTCATTGTCCCGGGCATCGCATAGATAGTCTCGCATGCGCAGGCAATGTAATAGGCCCCGGATGCGCCGACTGCAGACATGGAAGCAATTACCGGCTTTTGTTTTCTAAGCTTAAGGAGCTCTCCGTAGACCTCCTGGGAAGGCCCGACCACACCTCCGGGACTGTTGATACGTACGATTACCGCCTTGACGGTATCGTCTTCTTCAAACGCCTTGATCCTGTCAAGGTAAAGCTCGGCCCCCATGATGGCCCCATCGACCTCGAGAATCCCTATTGCCGGCTTCATCTCCCCGAGGTAGCTGTAGCCTGTCCAGCCTGCGGCAACCGCCACAAACACCACTAGAATTGCTATCTTTGCTCTTTTTTTCATGGCTTATATTTTTGACCTCTCAAGCGCAGCCACCACCGGTACAGGCCGTCATAACTTTGCATATCTTCGTCGCTTCCTTATCTCGTCACTGCGGCATACGCTAAAAGTATGCCTCATTCCTCGATTTCGTTGCTCCTCGATCTGCCTTGTTCTTACGCCCTGCCCTGCAACCGGAAACATAAAATAAAGATGTTGCCGGTTAAAAGCAGTGAACCTTTGCCAATGTATAGACAAGTTGTTTTATTTTGTCCAGAGGCTAAGAGTATTGTTTTTCAGAATTAACAGTCCAATTCGGATAAGACTGCTAACGGCATGAATCATTATTCAATTCAATTAAATTTTTTTTATTATATGTTAAGCGATCTTATCCCGGCCCTGCACGTCTTCACGCAAACCCCGCAGCCCATGCATTTATTAAAATCGGTGACGGGCTTTTTATCTGACAGTGCCGCCGCGTCAAAGATGCAGCGCTTGGCGCATATACCGCAGGCCATGCATTTTTCAGGTTCGGTTATGTTAAGAAGGTAGCCGGAGGTTCTGACCATCGGGATGCCGTACTTCCTGAAAAGTATAACGGGAATGCAGCTCTGGCCGTCGCAGTTGCACAGCACGTAGCCCTTTTTGCCGGTAGGTCTCGATGTGGTCATTATCTGATGCACCAGCCCCAGCTCTTCACACTGCCTGAGCTTCTCGATTATCTCCCGCCTGAGTTTAAAATCATTGTGATAATTTTCGTCCGACAGGTCCTCCATACCTTCCACGAAAGTAAAACCCATGCATGTGTCACGCGGGATATCCGGATCATCAGGGATGATATTCGCCTTGCAGGTGCACGGGTGAAGGCTTGTGACACGGGCACGTTTTACCAGATTGATAACGTCGTCGCAGGGCAATATCTTGGGTCTGCCTTCAAGCGAGTCGAGCGACGGCACGACTATGCCCGTAAAGTATGTGCAGAACCAGACAAAAAGCCTTTTAAGATATGGCCCGATGAACGGCCTTTTTGTAGCCTCTCCCCAGGCCAGGAAAAACTCGAGCGACCGCACCTCCAGGTACTGGCCGAAGTAGCCTCCGAGTAATGAATCAAAAAGGTATAGAGCCTGCTTCAGCGGATTCTTCATGCCCTTTTCCTCTTAAGCTCCCGTCTGAATTTCTTAAGCCACCATCCGCATGAATTGATGATCCATATGCGGTTAAGACCTGCAAATTCTGGATGCTTGTCCGTAAAGTGCTCGATATAAGGGTCTCTGCAGGCCTTCAGGCTGTCGAAATCGCTGATGACAGCCTGGAGTTTCTCTTTTGAAAAATTCTTGTAGGCAATGGCTGCTTCGAACTTTCTTCTCTGTCTCAATTCCCATTCTATAGCGACACCAGTGAAAAAGAGACAGATGAGGAGAAACACCAAGGTGTGAAAGATTCTGACCTGTTTTTCTTTTAGTTTCTCTGATGGTTTCATATAACTAATTGAAAAGGCGTTAGAACAAAGCAGACCTAGGAGTGACGAAGCGGAAATGTGAGGCGTACAATGATGTACGCCGCAGCGTTTCCGTTAGGAGCATTGGCGGTATGCAAAGTTATAACGCCTTTTCCTATATATTCATTTCGTATTCGCCGTTCA
>CAXXDQ010000005.1:0-223276 GCA_963664325.2 Desulfomonilia bacterium | reverse complement strand
ATGACCCCGAACTGGTCCGCAGTCTCGACGGGCATTACGATTCCGCCTACCGTCAGATCCGCGCCTTTTTCAATGTGATAGCGGATCATGTCGCGATAGTCCATCTGGTATACATGATCGCCCGAAAGTATGAGAGTATATTTCGGCATATCCTGCTGGAGCGTGTAGATATTCTGAAAAACCGCGTCGGCGGTGCCTTCATACCATGAATCCCCTACCCTTTGCTGCGCCGGGATGCTGTAAATGAATTCCCCGAGCGGGGCGGAGAAGAAAGGCAGCCATCCGAGCTGGATATGCCTGTTCAGCGAAAGCGATTTATATTGAGATAGTATGTAGACCCTTTTCAATCCCGAATTCACGCAGTTGGAAAGCGTGAAATCTATAATGCGGTACATCCCGCCGAAAGGCACGGCCGGTTTCGCCCTGTCCTTTGTAAGCGGATAAAGCCTTTCTCCCTTGCCTCCTGCAAGTATTATTACATCGATATCCTTAGGATTCATGCCCTCTCCCCAATGAGTTCCCTTATTTTAGACTTGAGCTCGGTCAGATCGTGAGACTTGACGACATATGCGTCTGCAGCCATTGCCAGAGGGTCGTTTTTATAGCTGGAGTATGCGGTATGGATGATTATCGGGATATTGAGCCTTGCCTTGAGCAGGTGGCCGATTGCATCGAGCCCGTCCATGTTCGGCATTCTCAGATCCATTATGATAAGATCGATGCTTGCAGGACCTTCCTTGAGAAGCGTGAGGGCCTGCTTCCCGTCGGATGCCAGAATTATCTCGTAGCTTTCCTCTTCGAGTTCGTCCCTGATGAGGGTCTGGAGCCTTTTGTCATCCTCGACAAGTAGGATTTTTTGCATACGGATATATTAAGTGATAAGCATAAGGTAGTCAATGCGTTATCGGCGGACCGGCCTTAAATTTTACCTCATGCAGACGAATCAAAATGCTGGCTTTTTGCATGGCAATGAACAGTTGACCTCTCCTACTTTTTCCACCTATCATAAGAAGAATGGAAGAGCTTATGAAACCGACCGCATATATCGACAGCAACCACCCGGACATCCGCCGGTTTGCCGTTGAGGCGGCAGGGACCCCGGAAACGAAAAGGAGCAGGCCGTCAGGCTTTACTATGCGGTGCGCGACGGATTTACCTATAACCCGTATTGTCTGACCCTTATGAAGGAGCATTACAGGGCAAGCTATGTGCTCGGGCGGAAGGAGGGCTTCTGCATACAGAAGGCCATCCTGCTTGCCGCCGCGGCCCGCGCCATGGGGATCCCTTCCCGCCTGGGGTTCGCAACGGTGCGCAATCACCTCGCGACAAAGAAAATGCTCAAGCTTATGAAAACAGACCTGTTCGTTTTTCACGGATACACAAGCCTGTTTCTAAACGGCAAATGGGTCAAGGCAACACCGGCCTTCGATATAAAGCTGTGTGAACGCTTTGGAGTCCTTCCCCTTGAATTTGACGGCGGCGCGGATTCCATTTTCCATCCGTTTGACCGCTCGGGCCAGCGCCACATGGAATATGTCCATGATTACGGATCATTTGATGATTTCCCGTTTGAGCAGATGATCGACGAGTTTAAAAAATATTATCCGCACATGATGGACCAATTCTCAGGGGATGGCAGGGATTCATAAATTCCTATTGAATTTCAAACACCGTCATAACCCCGAAATGATCCGACGGCATCACCCCGCCATGACCTTTGTTGCAAACCACCTGCGATGATATGACCGAGTCATACGGTATGTCGTTGCCGGCGAATATGAAGTCTATCCTTTTTCTGTCAATTACGGACGTGTAATTATCAACATGCTTGTATAGCGTTTTCTGTTTCGTATTGGAAACGGGCAGGTAAAATCTTTTTATATTGTCATTGAGTCCGGCATCCCAGGTAAAACCGCCGTCCGTATTCCTGAGGGAATACGTGTCATAAAAACCGGCCTTCAGGAGTTCGTAGATTTCAGGGGAATTGATGTCGGTATTGAAATCCCCCAGCAGGATCAGCGGGGCGCCTTCCGGAATCTTTTTACCGAGGTATGCGATCAGCTTCTTCATTTCCATTTCGCGCCATTTATTCTCATCGGCAAGGCTACCCAGAAATTCCCGGTATTCCTCACCCGTATAGCCCGACTGGCGCTTGATCTTTCCGGCGATTTCCATCGTCTGGACATTCTCCGGCACGGATGAATGCAGATGTGTAGCCGCAATGAAAACCGCTTTCCCGCCTGATACTATCTTCCCTATCAGCACCTGTGTGGCGTCCGTTGTATGAAACGAGGCGGAATTGCAGACCGGGCCGCCTGAAAGCTGCATGTGTCCGGCCTGTTCAAGCTTCAGTTCCTTTCTGGCCAGTATGGCGTCGCCTTCACGGAGGTTAACGGGGATTCCAACCCTGAAAATTTTAAGTCCCGAAACACCGACATGGTAGATGTATGAATAGTCGAGCTCTTTGGCGAGGCGCTTGACATATCCCGGCAGGTAGTTGGCCTCGTTGACGGCAATGACATCGGGCTTGAGCTCTTTGATCTCAGCGACAAGAGCGGCGAACCTTTTCTCCCTGAATTCATCAGTGTCGTAATAACCCATGCTGAATGTGCCGTCATATGTAAGCCCGCTCCAGACATTGATGGTCATGACCTTGAGCTCATAACCTGCAACGGGGCAATAACAGGGAATAAAGAACACGAGAAAAACGAGGACTGAGACCGGTCTGAATATTTTTGGCGAACCCGCTGTTGGAATCATGGCACCTCCCGGATATCATAAATTTTTTGAAATAATATAACCCGCATCATAGTTTGGCAAGGAGATGAAAATTCTTCAGACCGTCCTTGACCTTTCGCAGATGCCTCGGATAGTGTGCATATATGTCTTTCAAAAACGCATTTAAAGAACGCTGGCAGACCCGGGGCGGATACGGGGAGTTCTTCGCCCTGGCCGTTCCCCTTATCATGAGCACGTCTCTGTGGTCGATCCAGCATTTCGTAAACCGCATGTTCCTTACGTGGTATTCGCCGGAGTCAATAGCGGCCGCAATGCCGGCCGGACTCCTGAACTTCACCATTGTAAGCCTGTTCATAGGCACGGCGAGCTATACGGGCACATTCGTGGCCCAGTATTTCGGCGCTGGCATGCACGGCAGGATAGGGCCCGCGGTCTGGCAGGGAATATACTTCTCACTGATCGGCGCGGCGGTCAGCCTTCTGGCAATGCTGTTCGCCGGGCCCATTTTCGACCTCACGGGCCACGACCCGAATGTCAGGGTGCTGGAGGTGGCATATTTCAAGGTACTGAGCTTCGCCTCTTTCCCGATGATCGCATCCTCGGCCATGGCCGGATACTTCTCAGGCCAGAGCAGGCCGTGGCCCGTCTTCTTTGTCGACATAGCCGTCACGCTTATCAATATCGCCCTCGATTACTGCATGATCTTCGGTAATTTCGGGTTTGCCGAGATGGGCATAAGGGGTGCAGGGATAGCCTCGGTCATAAGCGCATGTATAGCCTTTTTCATATATGTACTCCTGACGGCCTTTGACAAAAGTTCAGCTGAATGCCGGTTCATAAAAGGCCGTCGGTTCGATAAGGAGCTGTTCGGCAGGCTCCTCAAATACGGCTTCCCTTCCGGCATACAATTCTTCATAGACATGGCCGGATTTACGCTCTTCCTGCTCCTTGTCGGCAGGCTGGGAATCATAAATCTCGCGGCTACCAACATCGCCTTCAACATAAACACTCTCGCCTTCATGCCGATGATAGGGGCGGGTGTCACGGTGTCCATACTTACGGGTCAGTACCTCGGGATGGAAAAACCTGAGCTCGCCGTGAAAAGCACATGGACAGGCTTTCATGTGACCATCCTTTACATGGGGACAGTAGCCGCCCTGTTTGCCTTTGCACCGGGCATATTTGTAAACCTGTACGACGCGAAGAGCCATGCCGCCGAGATGGCCCGCATATCGGCCCTCGCAGCAATCCTGTTGAGATTCGTAGCGCTCTATTCGATCTTCGACAGCATGAACATAATCTTTTCGTCCACGCTCAAGGGCGCCGGTGACACGCGCTTCGTCATGGTGATGATCATCATGGCCTCGATCCTCTCCCTCATAGTCCCGACATGGCTTGCCGTCGACGTGTTCAAGGCCGGGATTTATGCATGCTGGGTGATAGCCTCGGCCTATGTAATCCTGTTGAGCTTCGCCTTCTTCCTGCGTTTCAGGTCGGGCAGGTGGAAGGCCATGCGCGTCATAGAGCGCCATGCCTCAGTCATCCCTGTAACTATAGCCGAATGTCCGGACGCCAGACCGGAGTGATTAAAGAGAAATGCACTGGGTGCTGACCTTGAAACACAGTCATTTAATGAAGTTTAAGCTTCAACTGCTGTAAGAATAAAAGCTGTTTGAACCCGAAAAGCTATGGCCTCCGAATGAGATCGAAGAAGTTTCTAAGCGTCATCCCGGAATGATTTATTCCTTGACCAGAAAGACGTCGTCGCCCACCCTTGTTTTTTCTTTCACTTTTATCCCGATGTTGTCACCGGCCTTGGCTTGCGTGACAGTAGCATTATCGATCTGCATGGAGTCGATGATTTCTTCGAATTTAGTCGTCGCACCTTCGATGGATATCTTATCACCGACCTTAAGTGGTTCGCTAAGCTGAATACCCGCAACACTGATCTTGCCGAAGTAGTGAGAAACCTTACCGATCAATTTCTTTTCCATCGCCATGGTCTTACCTCCTCCTGACTGTAATTATAAGCCGTTTAAATCTTTGCCTCAAGAACGAAATGGATGCATGCAACGGGGCGCCGGCATAAGATTATGTCCATGCCATGTGTTCCGGGGAAACCGCCGCTGCTGTGCCGGAAATAAAGCACCGGCACGGTTGAAGATGACTCCCGATAAGCACCGCCATTATACGATCAGATGCGAATCCATATATCTGCAGGAACTTGCAAGCCCGCCTGGAAAGCAAGTTCTTGAAAATAAATTATAAATTCCAAAGGGTTTCCTGATATTGACACAAGGGCTTGATACCGCACAGGCATAATTACACGACATCAGGCCGGCATCTGTATTCCAGCCGGAGACCTTAAGCTCACTCTCCCTGAATTAATATCCGGCCCCTTTAAAACTTAGTGCCCGGATTGCTGTTGCCGATTGACAGTCCTTGTCTAAGCGGTTAGTGATGAGTGTCTGGTGACGCGCCGTGAGTACTTGATTATTCACTCACCGCTCAGGGATACCGGCTGTTGAGCAATTGATGACAACCGGATCAAAATCCTTTTCCAGCTGAATAGATTAGCAGCTTTTTCGTGGAGGCATTATGAAAGTTTTAGGTGCGAACGAGCTTGTTGCCGATGTCCAGTCAAAGGGATTGTGCATCGGCTGCGGGGCCTGCGTCGATCTGTGCCCCTATTTCAGGAATCACCGCGGGACGACCGTTATGCTTTTCCCCTGCACTTCGGGTTCAGGCCGGTGCTTTGCCTACTGCCCGAAGGTCGAGGTCGATCTGGATGAACTTTCCCGGGCATATTTCAATAAACCATACGAGTCGAAACCGCTCGGCGAGTTCAGGAAAATCCTGACTGCAAAGGCGGCAGACAAGGCCGGCAAAGGGGGTTTTCAGGCCGGTGGCGTGGTGACGGCCCTTATGCTTTCAGCCCTGAAATCGAAAAGGGCAAAGGCCGCAATACTGACCGGCAGTTCAGGCCTGCTTCCCGTACCTAAGATTGTAAAGACCGCCAAAGGCGTCCTGGCCTGCGCATCATCCAAATATTCGGCAGCACCGTCGCTTTCGGCATATAACCGCGCCGTTAGAGAAGGCCTTGACAGCCTCGCTGTTGTGGCCACTCCATGCCAGTCTCTTTCACTGGCACAGATGAGGCTCAATCCCACCGGGATCGAAAATTTCACTGACCCCACGGCTCTCGTAATCGGCCTTTTCTGCACATGGGCGCTTGACTACAGCAGGCTTGAAGATTTCCTGAAAGACAGGCTGGATTTAAATACCATCAAAAAGTTCGACATACCGCCCCCTCCGGCCGAGGTCTTTGAGGTATGCACGGCAAACGGCAAAATCACCTTCCCTCTTTCGGAAATAAGGGGGCTTGTACCCGTTACCTGTTCATACTGCCCGGATATGACCTCCGAGTTTGCGGATGTCTCGGTCGGCGTGCTCGAAGGCAGACCGGATATGAATACCCTTATAATCCGCACTGAGCGCGGCCAGCGCTTCGTCGACGATGCCGTGAAAAAGGGATTCCTGATAACCGGCGAGATGCCCGTGGCAAACCGCGAGCATCTGGAGACAGCCGCCGGAAACAAGAAGCAGAGGGCTTTAATCAAGGCGTCGGCAGAAGGAAGAATCAACTGTGATGGCGGAGAAAAACGCGCCATGATGAGGTTTGAAACAGACGCTTTAAACAGGGTACTTGCTGCCGGAGGTGTGGAATGAGCCGTCTGACAGAGAAAAAAGGCGGAGAAATCCTTCTGATGATGGGAAACGAAGCCATTGCCCGTGGCGCGCTTGAAGCTGGTGTCCAGGTCGCAGCGGCCTATCCGGGCACTCCTTCATCGGAGATAATAGAGAACCTCGGAAAGGCGGCTGATGAACGGGGCCTCTATGTGGAATGGTCGGTCAACGAGAAAGTGGCGGTAGAGGTCGCGGCTGCGGCGTCGTTTGCAGGACTGCGCTCGCTGGTCGCCATGAAGCAGAACGGGGTGAACGTGGCGTCCGATTTCCTCCTCCACCTCGCGCTTTCAGGCACGCGAGGCGGAATGGTTCTGATCCCGTGCGATGACCCGGGTGCGCTGTCGAGCGTAAATGAAGGCGAGTCGCGGCACTTTGCAAAACTCCTCGAACTGCCGCTGCTTGAGCCCGGCGATTTCCAGGAGGCCAAGGACATGACCAGATGGGCCTTCGAGCTTTCGGAGGAATTAAGAGGCCTTGTAATCATGCGGAGCGTCACTCGCCTGTCCCATGCAAGCGGAACAGTAAAAACCGGGGACCTGCCCGCAGAAAAAAGGAAGGCCCTTTTCAGATCCGACGGTTTCGTGATCGATCCGGAGACCGGCCCGGTCCACACTATGCCGGTCGCCTACTGGCACCCGATACAGCAGCAGAAGCTCAAGAAGGCCGAGGCCCTTTTCGAGCAAAGCCCTTTCAATACCTATACGGGCCCTGTTAAGCCCGAACTGCTTATCATAACAAGCAGCGCATGCACCTTCTACGCAAAGGAGGCGGTCAACGTACTCGGCGCGGAAGAGAGGGTCGGGATACTCAAGCTCGGCACCACCTGGCCGCTGCCGAAAAACCTGATGAAAAAACACCTCTCGATGACGGACAGGATATTGGTCGTGGAGGAAGTGCTGCCATTCCTTGAGGACAATGTAAAGATTCTGGCTGCCGAACTGGCTGCCGAAACAGGTACGAAACAATTCTTCGGCAGGGCCGAGGCTACGCTTCCCACGACAGGGGAGCTGAATCCAGATATCGTGATTGCCGCTCTTGCAGGCCTTCTCGGCATTGAATACCGGGCGGTTCCTCAGGAATATGAGATAAACGCCAACCTCCTTTCATTCGGCAACGCACCGAACCGGGAGACGACCTTCTGTGCTGGATGTCCTCACCGCGCCTCATTCTGGGGCATTCACAATGCGCTTTTGCTGGACAACCGCAAGGGATTCGTCTGCGGCGACATAGGCTGCTATACGCTCGCCTTTCTGCCGTGCGGTTTTTCGACACTGAAGACAGGCCACTGCATGGGTGCGGGCACAGGTATAGCAAGCGGCTTCGGGCAGCTCGGCAGGTTCGGCATGGACCAGCCGGTATTGAGCGTCTGCGGCGATTCCACCTTTTTCCATGCCGCGATGCCGGCACTCGTGAATTCGGTGCACAACCGCTCGGACATCATAATGGTGATCCTTGACAACAGCGGCACGGCCATGACCGGCTTCCAGCCTCACCCTGGCCTTAAGGCCAGCGTAATGGGCGACGATGTGCCGGATGTAGATATTGCGGCCGTATGCAGGGCGATTGGGGCTAAGGTCTTTATAAGCGACCCGTTTGATGTCGAGGCAACCGAGGCCGCGCTGCTCAACCTGCTCAGGGACGAATCGGGAACTCGCGTTATGATATTAAGGCAGAAATGTGCCCTGTCCCCGGAAAGGAAGGGCAGGAAATATTTCGAGGTGAGCATTGACGAGAACATCTGCCTGGGCGAGAAGTGCGGCTGCAACCGTTTATGCACGCGGGTTTTCAGGTGCCCCGGACTTATCTGGGACCAGGCCGCGGGGAAGGCGCGCATTGACGAGGTGATCTGCGCCGGGTGCGGCGTGTGCGCCAGCATATGCCCGTCAGGCGCCATAAGGAAGGCGGAGGTGGCAAAATGACCGCTATAGGGAAAGACCCGTATAACGTAATAATCACAGGAGTCGGCGGACAGGGGAATGTGATCGCTTCACGCATGCTGGGCAATATTCTCGCAAAAAAGGGCTTCACCATAACTATCGGCGAAACCTTCGGCGTTTCCCAGCGCGGCGGGTCTGTCATGAGCCATATAAGGATTTCGGCCAGGGGCACATGGAGCCCACAGATGCCGAAGGGAAAGGCCGACCTTGTCGTTGCCCTGGAACCGATCGAATCGCTTCGCGTCATGGCAGGCTACGGCAATCCGCAGACAAAGGTGCTGAGCAATTCCAGGCCTGTCTATCCGGTGGGCGTCATAGCAGGCGACCAGAAATATCCCGCAAAGGATGAGCTTAACGAGGCTTTACTGAAGCTGACTTCCGATGTGAAGTTTGTCGATGCAACAGACGAGGCGCTGAGGCTGGGCGAGCCTATCCTGAGCAACGTCATAATGATGGGTGCCATAGCCGGACTCGACGACCTGCCGTTCGACACCCCTGATTTTGTCGAAGTCGTGGCAGGGACATTCAAGAAGGAAAAGCAGGAAATGAACATCAGGGCGTTCGAGCTGGGCAAGGAACTTGTGAAAAAGGTATAAAGCGAACAGACGAGGAAATGAATCCTGACTTACATTTTTAATATGTTGCTCGAATCCTTATGATTCCTTGACATTTTCTATTTGAATATTATTATTGCAGCATACTGTTTTATGTTATTTAGATGAATTGTGGAGAGCATGGGATGCGTTGGAACATGACACAATTAATGTTCCTTCTCGGGTTCTGCATGATGTCGATGGCGGATTCCAACGAATCCGGCACCCTTGGTGAATTGAAGGCCGGCAAGGCTGAAAAAAAATGCGTTCTGATCTTATACACCTACAACTTCAACCAGCCCGCTCAACAACAGATATCAGCCGGTCTTGAAACAGCCAGAAAAATCGCAAAACTGAATCCTGATGACTTCATATATGAATATCTGGACATCTCACCGCCTAAAACCAAGGAACAACGCCTTCTGCTCAGCCGGCTTTTGCTCGATAAATATGCCGGACAAAGATTTGATCTTATTATCACAATATTCGATAATGCCCTCAATTTTCTCCTTAACGAAGCCAGGGACCTCTCACCTGGAAGCCCATGTCTGGCTCTTTACGGTCAGAAGAGGCTGCATCCTGAGCACACTGGTAAAACAATATTTCAGAGTCCATTGGCCTTCGATGTGCGAGGAACACTGGAACTTGCTCTGAAGCTTTTCCCCGAGACACGCAGGATCCTGTTTGTCTCTGGGAAGGGTGATCTTGACAAGGCATTCGAGGAAACAGCCATGGCTGATTTTGCCTCGTGGCAGAAAAAACTGGAGTTTGAATATTCCAGCAACATATCCGTGGACACACTTATGGAGAATGTGAAAAGCCCGTCTCCAGGAACTGTGGTCATATACTCTCGTATTTCATCGGATATTACCGGAAAATCATATCAGCCAATCGATATGGCAATCAGGCTTGCAAAGACCTCCAATGCACCTGTTTTTTGTCTCGCCACATCGCAGCTTGGCACAGGCGTTGTCGGCGGTTCCATGGTTGATGTGCAAGCGCTCAGCACCATGCTGGGCAAAATCCTGCCTTCACTTATGACCGACAGTCCGCTTCCTCTCGAACCGGCCTCGCGTTTTTTGAAACCGATGGTTGACTGGCAACAGATAAAACGCTGGGGAGTCGATCCAGGCCTCATTCCGGATAATGCCCTTATAATCAACCGCCCCATAACTCTCTGGAGTCAGTACAAGAAGGTTGTTATCAGTATTATAACGGTGTTTCTTGTACTGACCGGCCTTATCATAGCTTTATTCATACAGAACTATCGCCGCAGGATCGCAGAAAAACTGGCCCGCGAAAGTGAGTCCCGTTATCGTATCCTTATAGAATGGGCGCCCGATGCCATTCTGGTATATGACAGTGACCTGCAGAAATTTGTGGATGCAAACACCAGCGCGGAAAGGCTTTTCGGCTGCGACCGCGATGAACTCCTCCGATCGGCGCCGCAACGGTTCTACACGAAGGAGCAGCCCGACGGGCGGAACATCGACGAGAGCGTAACTGAGCATAACCTTCGGGTACTGGCAGGAGAAGAGCTTCAATTCGACCGGATGGTCCACAGCGCCGACGGCAGAGACCTGTTCTGCGAGGTCCGCCTGGTCCGATTGGCATCAGCAAACAGGAAGCTGATCCGCGCCAGCTTCATCGACATTACAGACCGTAGAAAAATGGAAGAAACTCTCCGGGAAAACCAGAAACAGCTCATTGAAGCCCAGCGGCTTGCCCATATCGGACATTGGGAACTCGATCTTCCTGCCAATAGGCTCACATGGTCAGACGAGATTTTCCGGATATTCGAGATAGACAATAAACGTTCAAGTCTGACTTATGAGGATTTTCTTAAAATCATCCACCCTGAAGACCGCGAGATGGTCAACGCCGCCTACAGGCAATCCATGGAAACCCGTAAACCGTATAGACTCGTTCACAGGCTGCTGTTTCCCGACGGGCGGATAAAATATGTGCATGAACAGGGTGAGACCTGTTACAACCCTGATGGAAAACCGATAAGATCGAGTGGAACCGTACAGGACATCACCGAACTCAAGCATGCAGAAAATGAAAAGATGAAACTCCAGGAACAGCTGACAACTGCGCAAAAGATGGAAGCAGTGGGCCGCCTGGCCGGAGGCGTGGCTCATGATTTCAATAATATACTCAGCGTTATTATAGGGCATGCCGATCTCGCACTGGTAGAAACCGATAAGTCGACGCCTGTATTTGCAAACCTTAAAGAGATACAAAAGGCGGCCGTACGTTCCGCAGATCTGACTAGGCAGTTGCTCGCCTTTGCCCGCAAGCAGACCGCCGTTCCTAAAATTCTGGACATAAACGAGTCAGTGGAAGGCATGCTCAAGATGCTAAGGCATATGATAGGCGAGGACATTGAACTGATCTGGAAACCTGGAATGGGGTTGTGGCCGGTAATGATCGACCCCAGTCAGGTTGACCAGCTGCTGGCTAATCTGTGCATCAACGCAAGGGACGCCATCACCGGTGTCGGCGGGATAACCATTGAGACAAAAAATACACTCTTCGATGAAGCATTATGCTCCAAATATGAGGACTGTATCCCTGGAGAATATGTGATGCTGGCCGTAAGCGACAACGGCAGCGGCATGGACAAGGATACACTTGCTCATATCTTTGAACCGTTTTTTACCACCAAGGAAGCAGGTCAGGGCACGGGCCTCGGTCTGGCCACCGTCTACGGGATCGTCAAACAGAACGAAGGTTTCATCCATGTCTTCAGCGAACAGGACAAAGGTTCGGCCTTTAATATATACTTACGCCGATGCAAGGTTGAGAATATAGAACAAACGATTGAAAGCAGCGAGCAGCCATCTCTCAGTCATGGCGAAACCATACTGATTGTGGAAGATGATACAGCTGCCTTGAATACAGGGAAGACGATGCTGGAACATCTTGGATATACCGTATTAAGTGCCAGCACTCCTGATGAGGCTATCCACCAGGCCAGAACCAACATTGCCCGGATAACATTATTGATCACGGATGTAATCATGCCGAAAATGAACGGATGGGAACTGGCGAAATTGATCACCGGTATCAAGCCGGGATTGAAATGTCTTTTCTGTTCCGGATATACGGCAGATGTCATCTCTCATCGTGGAATGCTTAATGAAGGAGTGAATTTCCTTCAGAAACCATACTCGATCAAAGATCTGGCAATCAAAGTCCGTCAGGCTATGGAATGACACATCCGAGTTTCTTGATTTGTAATCCGCATTCGACCTTTTTAAAAACATGCTGCAGTTGATACAAGTTGTCAGCCAAGAACCTTTTTGAGTTCCTCTTTCATATTCTCGATCTGGTAAGGCTTCTGGATAAAGCCTGCAAGGCCTTTCCCCCTGAACTTGCTCATCACTTCAATTTCGTTATAGCCGCTGGTCATTATCACTTTTACATCGGGGTCAATCTCAAGCAGTTCCCGGAAAGTATCCTCCCCTCCCATTCTCGGCATGGCCAGGTCTAGGATTACGCATTTAATCTCCCATTTGTGTTCACAGAACAGTTCGAGCGCTTCAAGCCCGTCAGCTGCAGTCAGAACATCAAAACCAATCTTGCCCAGTACCTGTGATCCGAAGTCTCTTATGCCTTCTTCATCGTCGACCAGCAGAACAGTTCCGCTGCCTTTAAATGCAGTCGCCTTCTTCTTTGATGAGATTGCCTGGGCCTGCATTTCCACGACAGGGAACAAAACCTTGAAAGTAGTGCCTTTACCAGGTTCACTGTAGACCTTGAGAGATCCATTGTGGCTGCGGACAATCCCTATAACAGCCGCAAGGCCCAGTCCCCTTCCTGAAAATTTGGTTGTGAAAAACGGTTCGAATATTTTTTCCATAGTTTCGCTGTCCATTCCGCACCCGCTGTCGGATACTTCCAGGCAGACATAAGCCCCTTCAGCAATGTCATTGAACAGCCGCATGGCCTTCAGATAATTCCTGTCGCATTCTATAACTCCGGTTCTTACGTTCACTATTCCCTGAGCATCTCCGATGGCCTCGCTTGCATTTATCACAAGGTTCATGATGACCTGCTGGAGTTGCGTCAGATCGGCTTCAATGGAAGGAGAATCATCCAGAAGATTGTAGTTAAGCTTGACTTTTTTTGAAACAGATGCCCCGAGAATGGTCTTCATCTCACAGATAACTTCAGTCAGGTTGAGCGGCATCATCATGAAACGGCCCTTGCCGGAATATGCAAGCATCTGCTTGCAAAGGTTTGCGGCGCTGAGTGAGACCTTGTTTATGTTCTTAAGCCTAGGAACTGCAGGGGAAAGCTCGGAAAGCTCCATCATCGCCAGATCGGCATTACCTATGATGACTGTGAGCATGTTATTGAAATCATGGGCTATGCCGCCTGCCAGGACACCGATGCTTTCAAGCTTCTGCGCCTGCTGAAGCTGTTTTTCCAAAGCAAGCTTTTCTTCCAGCGCCTTTTTGCGGCTGGTGATGTCGCGAATAATATTCAAATCTGCCGCCTCACCCTGGAAATCTATCCGGCCCAGAGTGACCTCAACATCTATTATGTTTCCTTTCAAGTCAAAGCACTTCACCTCAAAGGGCGGCACCTCTTTGCCTTCATTCAACAGCTTTTTGCGCTTGATTGATTTTTCATGGAAGTCCGGGTGCAGGAACTCAAACAGGTTCTTTCCGATGTATTCGTCAGATTTCGTAATCCCGAAAATCTTTTCAGCCTCGGGATTGCCGAAAAGAATTATGCCGTCCTTTTGGACTATTATGCCGTCAGGGGACAAGTTTACCAGCTGCTTATAACGCTGCTCGCTGTTTTGCAATGTCTCTTCCACCTGTTTCTGTTCGGTGATGTCACGGACATTTCCGAATCTGTACAAGGGCACGCCTTGATCATCTTTGGTTACAGTGAATTTGTCGGCCAGCCATTTATAGTCTCCGAGTTTGGTCTTGAAGCGGTATTCAACCGAGTAAGGCCCCCCTCCGGATACTCTGGCAGTATCGAGAATCTGTTTGACCCTGCCTGCATCATCGGGGTGAAAGTGGCTCAAGGTGTCTTCCAGCGACATCGCCATCATCTCTTCCTGCGTGAAACCAAAGATCCGCATCGAAGCAGGGCTCATATATTCGAACGCATCATTCTTAAAGCTGCGACGGTAGACCGCATCCTGTGAATTTTCAAGCACCTCCGTCAGCCTTTTCTCGCTCTCTTTAAACGCCTTTTCGATCTGCTTGCGCTCGGTAATGTCTTCGACTGTGCCTTCATGATAGATTATTTCGCCGTTTTCACCGCGAACCGACTTTGCATTGATGCTTACGAAGACATGTTGCCCGTTTTTGTAGTAAAGTTCAGCTTCAAAACCCCTTACATAACCGATCTTGTCAAGAATATGTTTGATTTTTGCAAAGTCTTCAGGGTTTACATAGAGCTGCTGCTGAATGTCTGTTATGGATTTCATCATCTCGTCAGGAGAGCTGTACCCTACCATGTCTACAAAAGCCTGATTCACCTCCTCATAGGTGCCTTCAGGCGTGGAGCGGTAAATACCCAGTATTGCGTTGTCAAAGATATTCCGGTATTTTTCCTCGCTCCTTTTCAGTGCCTTTTCCGCTTTTTTATTCTCGGTGATGTCCCGCCCGACTCCTAGGAATCCACTCGGGTTGCCTTCCAAATCCCTTAAAAGCGTCATGCAGATATCCGTCCAGAATGTATCACCGTCCTTACGGTAAAACTCAAGCTCCATCCGGCGGGAGATCTCACAATTTTTATCAGCCAAACGTTCAGGGGTCAGCTCTTCGGCCAGGGTGGTTATGGCGACTAAAGAAGACTCGGGCGTCAGCTGTTCCTCCATAGGCATTGCCTTCAGTTCTTCAAGTGAATACCCGCGCGTCCGCACCACCGACGGGCTGATATAAGTGGTCGTGAAACTAATATCCATCAGCCACAGCGTTTCATTCATGTTCTCGGTAATCAGGCGGTATCTCTCTTCCGTTTCCCTGAGTCTTTGTTCGATAACCTTTGTTTCCGTGATGTCAGTGATGATTCCTTCAACTGCGGCCGGTTTGCCTTTATCGTCACAAATTAGGACATTCTTTTGGTAGACCCATTTTTCCTGCCCCGATCTGTTGATTATCTTATACTCATAAAACGGTTTTATTTTACCCTTCAGAAGGCCTTCCCAATTCTGTGTAAAGAAAGCATGCCATTCAGGATGTACAAGCGTTAGGGTAAGCATGGGATTGTCATAAAATTCTTTCGGCTCATATCCGGATATTTCGAAGCAGGCAGGGCTTATATACTCATATTTCCCGTCAGGCAGGGTCATATGGAAAAGTATCCCGCCTGCGTTTTCAGCAAGCCTCCTGAATAAATCCGGGTTCTGGGAAAGGGTCTTTTCCTTTTTCATTTATCTGCCTAAGTACTTATCGGTTATTTAATAAAATACAATAGACTTTGAAGATACCCTGGTAAAAAATGTCAGAAAGGTTATATGTACGGCAGGTATAAAAAATATATGGCAGGCAGGATCAGGATATGATTTGCCCCAATTGCGGAATCGAACAGGCTGACGGTCCTGCGGAATGTTCCGGCTGCGGCATGATATTCGCCAAATATAAACCCAGGGAAAAGCTCCCTGCAGACAGGAAACCCCTGAAAGAGCCCCGCCATCCAATAACCCTGGTTCCGGCCATTGTCGCCGGCATTTCTAAAACTCCTTCAGGCTTCATGATGTTCAGGATAACCTTTATCGCAGGCCTTTTTATACTCGGGGCAAGGCTGGCGCTCATCCCGGTCTCCGACCCCCAGAGCGAAACCTCTTTTCTGCTGAATACAATGCATGCAATCAACCTGGTTTTCCACGAGGCGGGCCATCTGCTGTTCGGTTTTCTCGGAGAATTCATCACGGTCCTGGGCGGAACGATGCTTCAGCTTATAATCCCGATGGTATTCACCGTATATTTCATCCTGTGGAGACAGGATTCATTTGCCGCCACGGCCACATTCTGGTGGTTTGGAGAAAACTTCATCGACATAGCCCCTTATGTCTACGACGCACCTGACCTTAACCTCATCCTGCTTGGCGGGCACACAGGCAAGGAAGGGCCGCATGACTGGGAATATATTCTAAGCGCCCTCGGTCTGCTCGAATACGGCCATACAGTCGCCTGGATCATATGGGGAACCGGATGCCTTATCATGCTCATTGCATGCGCCTGGGGCGGTTATCTGGTTCTAAAGCAGTACAGGTCTGCCCGGTCGGTGGACGCAGGCGCAGGCTGACTGAAGAAAAAAGTTTTTCAGACGAATTCACCCTTTGCCACGATGATCGACTTTCCGCCTACAAGGATCGCGATTTTCCCTTCTTTCTCCGAGGCCTTGAGATAAAGGAGTGACGGCCTCCCGATCTCGTAGCCCTGTTCACTTCGGATACATAATTCCTTCCCGCCGAAATAACCGTGCCTGACCAGGTAACCTGCCAGGCAGCCGTTCGCGCTTCCGGTCGCAGGGTCTTCGGTTATGCCGAAATCGTCGCCGAACATCCGGCAGCTCACATGATTGCCAGGCTCATGCGTTTCCGGACAGAAGATGAAAACCATCTTCGCCTTCGTTTTCTCAATGAGTCTGCTCAGCTTTTCACGGTTGATGCGGGCGCGCTTGAGCGCGTCAATTGTCCTTAACGGCACAATTATAAAAGGCAGGCCGGTCGAGACTTCTTCAGCCGGGAAGCGCCCGTCCACATCGGAATCTCCCAGGCCCAGGACACCGGCGATTTCTCCGGCATCGAGCGTGCTTCCGAATTCGGGTTCGAGCTGCTTCATCCATGACATGCCGTTCTCTTCGAAAGTCACCGGGATCTTTCCCGCTTTCAGGTTCAGGCAGAGCCCTTCACATGGTGTCTTCAATATCCCGGTGCGGATAACATGTGCGGTACCAAGGACCGGGTGCCCGGCAAACGGCACCTCTTCAAAAGGTGTAAATATGCGCACATCATAACCGCCGTCGTTCTCCTTCCCTGAGAGGATGAAAGTGGTCTCCGAGAAGTTCATTTCACGGGCTATGCCCTGCATCATCCGGGATGAAAAATCAGACGCATCGCTAAATACGGCGAGCTGATTTCCTTCGTATTTCCTTTCGGCAAACACATCGACGATATAGAATTCAGGATTATTCATACGAACACCTTCCTTTCATTATTACGCAGTGCATGGCTTTTCCGGGCTGCAGGAGAGGACTTCCACTGTGACGTGGGCGAGCCCCGGAACGGTATCAAGGAGCTTCTTGTAATGGCTGTAAGACCTGTTAGAGCTCGTGATTATCGAGACAATGCATGCAAAGCTGCCCTGCGACACCTGCCAGACATGAAGGTCGCTGATTTCCGAACCACCGTCTTTTTCGATGACCTCCCGGATCTTCTTTGTTACGGTCAGATCACCCTGCCAGTCGAGCAGTATCCTGGAAGTATCCCTGAGCAGCAGGACGGCCCACCTGAGTATGAGCACGGCGCCCAGTATCCCCATTGACGGGTCCAGCCATTTGAATTCAAGGTATTTGGCGCCGAGCAGTGCAGCAATTGCAAGTATGGATGTGAGGGCATCCGCGACGACATGCAGGTAGGCGCTTTTGAGGTTCAGATCCATGTCATGCTGATGCGTTTCATCATGGTCATGGTCATCTTCATCATGACCGTGAACATGGCCGTGGTCATGTCCTGCCCCCAGGATGAATGCACAGATAAGGTTTACTGCCAGACCGAGCACGGCGACGGTCAGGGCCTCGTTATACCTTATATCAAGCGGCTTGATCAGCCTTTCAACCGACATGAGAATCATGGCCAGGCCTGCAACGCTGAGCACGATGGCGCTTGTGTAGGCGCCGAGTATTTCTATCTTCCAGGTCCCGAAGGCGAACCCCGAGTTCCGGGCATGTCTGCGCGCGAGCATATAAGCCGCCAGGGATATCCCGAGCGCTATCGCATGAGTGCCCATGTGCCAGCCGTCCGCCAGCAGAGCCATTGAATTACTAAGCCAGCCGAAGAATATCTCGGCGGTCATGGTGAGAAGGGTTATTATTACGACAATAAAGGTCTTTTTCTCGGATGATTCCTTGCCTGCATTGAAATCATGCTCATGCTGCCAGAGGTGGATGTGGTCGGTATGCATTATTTATTTCCTTTCCAGGGGTTATATACAGTTATGCCTGTTCCATTGAAAACTTCCTCATTTTTTGTGACAAGGACGCATTTGTGATGCAGGGCCAGCGCAGCAATGATTGAGTCGGCCACCGGAAGGGCCTTCCCTTTCCGTTCCAGGGACGCGGCCAGTCCACCCCACGTGAGCATCACCCCGGCATCGGGGACCAGTACCCTGCTGCCGAACCGCAGCAGAAGGTCGTTGTTAAGCCACTGAACAAGGGCGTCCTTTTTCTTTGATTCGGGAAGCCCTTCAACACCCTTGCACAGCTCGCCGATTGTTATAGAACTCAAAAAAATATTTTCGGGCTCATTGCCGTCAATCCAATTGAGAACTCCCGGGTCGGCATTCTTTGAAACAAGCTCCAGGATTACATCGGTATCGAGCAGGTATTTCATATATTCAGGCGCTCCCTTGAAGGGCCTGCTTTGCGCTTGACATCAAGCTTTACGGCTGCAAGCGGCGATTTCTGAAAAAAATGGGAAAGATTGTGGCAGCATACCTTCATGGACTTGAAATCCTCATATGAAAGCACGACTGCCGTTTCAAGCCCCCTTCTGGTGATTATCTGAGGCTCGCCCTTGAGGGCGTCTTCCACAACTTCGCTGAACTTGTTTTTCGCATCCTGAAGCTGCCATGTTTTTGACATTTACATCCTCCTGTCTAGTCTGTCTAGATAGTATACTGCCGGATGCCGTCTGTCAACATGAATTTAATTCCCTCAATGATTTAAATGTTTAATTACCCGGCAAATCCCTGTAGAGATGAATACCATCAGATAAAATCCGGGCGGGGGCATGGACAGGGTTTCTATTTTCGTCGATGTACAGAACATCTATTACACCACAAGGCAGCAGTATGCCCGGCACTTTGACTATAACGCCTTCTGGGCCCGGGCCGCACGGGGCCGTGAGGTTGTAAAGGCAGCCGCCTATGCAATTGCCGGAAAGGATGAAAAGCTCAGGCTGTTCCACAACATCCTGAGGGGGATCGGGTTCGAAGTGAAGCTCAGGCCTTTCATACAGAGAAGCGACGGGACCGCCAAAGGAGACTGGGACGTAGGCATCACGCTTGATGTAATCGAATATGCTGATAAATCTGACGTGATCGTACTGGCCTCCGGTGACGGCGATTTCGACCTGCTGGCACAAAAGGTGATAAGCAGATACGGCTGCGCTTTCGAGGTCTTCGGCGTACCCCGGCTGACCGCCGCCTCCCTCATGAACTCGGCCTCCAGGTTTATACCTATTGATGAGAAGCTGCTGCTCAAGCCCGGGGCTGAAAATCAGAACAGGGACCGGACCGGTTGATACAGCCTGTCCCGCTCATCCAGCCCCGTGGTATCCGGCAATATCAAGACAAACCGGCAACAGCCCGCCTTATTCATCGTAATATTTTCCAGGCGGAATATTGTATATTCAGGTAATCTTCTCGCGGGCTAATTTCGACAAAACCTTTTTCCTGAGCGCCGTTTCGGCGTCGATATCCATTTCCTGAGCAATAGCGGAGATTGAAAATAAAAGACCTGCGATTATCTCCCCAGGCGTTTCGCAGGTATCAAGCAGACCGAGCTGCATTTCGACATCCCTGATATGTTCTGATATGTCCTCGGAGATCATGCCTTTTTTCCTGAGGTTTGAAACCGCCTTCCTTGCAAGAAGCAGCGAAGGCAGGTCGCGAGGTATTCCATCAAGCGCATGGCTGCGCTTTATCTTGCCTTTTTCCTGCTTCTTCAATTCTTCCCATGAGCGTTTAACATCATCCGGCGTGACTGCAACCGCATCCCCGAAAACGTGCGGGTGCCTGTGGATGAGCTTATCCGAGATGCCATTGATGACGTCCTCTATTGTAAAATCCCCGGCCTGCCCGGCCATTACCGCATGAAAAACCACCTGAAGCAGCATGTCGCCCAGCTCTTCTTTTATATGTTCAGGGTTCCTGTCACTAATTGCATCAAGCAATTCAAACGCCTCTTCCACGGCGCACCGGGCGATGCTCTCATGAGTCTGTTCGGCATCCCAGGGACACCCGCCGGGCGCCCTGAGCCTTTCCATTATTTCCACGAGACGGTCAAATTCCTTCACGGGTTTTTATTCAAACCTGACGAATTCATCAACCGGCCTGCGCATGGCCCTCGGCAGAAGCTTCACGCCGGGTTTAACCTGCCCCACGGCGATCAGCATGGGCACGATGCAGTTTTCACTGATGCCGAATTCCTTTTTCAGCCTGTCCTCGTCAAAACCGTCCATGGGATGGCTTTCAAGGCCGAGCGCCTTTGCGGCGAACATGACGCTCATGGCAAAGAGCGATGAGTTCTTTACCGCAAATATCTTCCTCCGGACGCTTTCCTTATCGCTGTAAAGCCTGAACGCAGAGCTTTTTGCGCTTTCGACGGCATCTTCCTTTATATAGCCCAGTTCGACCCTGTTGGACAAAACCGCATCCATGTTGGCTTCTAGCAGTCCGGGGTCGGCTATTATAACAAGGACAACGGACGCCTCTTCAGCCTTGGGCTGGTTGTTTGCAACAGCCCTCAGCGCCTTCTTCCTCTCCGGACTTCTGACCGCTATGACCCTCCAGGGCTGTATATTCATAGAAGAAGGACAGAGGTTGGCAAGGTCGAGGAGTTCCCTTAACTTATCATCCCCCAGTTCGAAATCCTTATCGAAAAAACTGATTGACCGCCTTTCCCTGATAAGCCTTACCGCTTCCATGATTACCTCCATTTATCTAAGCATTTGCCTGTTTCCTGACTACTGTCTCCTATCTCCTGACTCCTGTCTCCTGTTCCTATAACACAAGTTTGCTGTTGACACATATTGCCGCTTGTGTTTCTATATACAGAAACATTTTGTTATGAGAGAAAGAAATTTAAAAGAGCTGTCAATAATTATAGCCGGGATGGATGATGCCTCTCAATTGGAGAAGCTGCTGGAGGAAATGCTTACTCCTTCAGAGATCGACGCCCTGGTATTAAGGTGGGAGCTTCTAAAGATGCTGAACGACGGGGTCCCGCAGAGGGAAATTTCAAAGGCGTTGGGTGTCAGCCTCTGCAAGATAACAAGGGGCTCCCGTGAGCTTAAAAAGGAAGGTTCAGTGATAAAAACGATTTTAAAGCGACTGGACGACAAGAAGTCCGGCGGGAAAAATATCTAGGAGGATACGATGATAAAGGTTCTGTTAAACGAAGATGAAATCCCAAGACAATGGTACAACCTGGCAGCCGATTTGCCCACGCCCATGCTTCCGCCTCTGGGCCCCGATGGAAACCCTGTTTCGCCCGATGCGCTGGCGCCGGTATTTGCCATGCCTCTTATCGAGCAGGAAGTAAGCCAGCAGCGCTGGATAGACATCCCTGAAGAAGTGCTCGAAATCCTGTACCGCTGGAGACCCTCACCCCTTCACAGAGCGACATTTCTTGAAAAAGCCCTCAAGACCCCCGCAAGGATATATTTCAAGAACGAAGGCGTTTCACCGGCGGGCAGCCATAAGCCGAATACCGCCGTTCCACAGGCCTGGTACAACAAGCAGTCCGGGATCGAAAAGCTTACTACAGAGACAGGCGCCGGGCAGTGGGGAAGCGCTCTCTCTTTTGCATGTTCCCTGATAGGGCTTAAATGCAAGGTTTACATGGTGCGCATCAGCTTTGACCAGAAACCTTTCAGAAAGCTCATGATGCAGGTCTGGGGCGGCGAATGCATAGCCAGTCCTAGCACGCAGACACAGGCAGGCCGCGATGTCCTTGCAAAAGACCCGAATACCCCGGGTTCGCTCGGCATAGCCATCAGCGAAGCGATCGAAGAGGCGGTCACGGACCCGACCGGGAGAACGCGCTACACGCTCGGAAGCGTCCTCAACCATGTAATGCTGCATCAGACCATCATCGGGCTCGAGGCCAAGAAACAGCTGGCCAAGATAAACGAGAACAAAGTCGATGTCGTCATAGGCTGCGTCGGCGGGGGCAGCAATTTCGCCGGGCTTTCATTCCCCTTCGTGCTGGACAAGATTAACGGAGCGGACATCGACATCATCCCTGTCGAACCGAGTTCCTGCCCGACAATGACAAGGGCGCCGTTTGCCTATGATCACGGCGATGTAGCGAAGATGACGCCGCTGCTGCCGATGCACTCCCTGGGCCATGAATTCGTTTCGCCCCCGATACATGCCGGCGGACTGAGGTACCACGGCATGTCCCCCCTGGTAAGTCAGGCCGCGGTCGAGGGGCTCATAAGGCCTATCGCAATCGATCAGCTCCACTGCTATGAGTCCGCAGTCATGTGGGCCCGCACGGAGGGCTTTATCCCTGCGCCCGAAACCAGCCACGCAATCGCGGCGGTCGTCCAGGAGGCCGTCAAGGCGCGCGAAGAAGGCAAGGAAAAGGTCATCCTCTTCAACTGGAGCGGCCACGGGCTTATGGACCTTGTAGGGTATGACAACTACATGAGCGGCAGGCTTATGGATTACCCGCTTCCCGAAGATGACATGGCGAAGTCCCTCAAATCGCTTGAAGGGCTTCCGAAGGCGCCGGAGAGAAAATGCGGCAAATGGTAGAATTTCCGTTTCGCATTCAGGTCCTACCTTTGTTGGCCGCGTCGGAATGTTCCTCGACGTACGTTAGAAGTACGCCTGCGTCGCATCCTCCTTGCCGCCTCGGTATAATCCTGAATGCAAAACGGAATAATAGACAAGGCATGCCAGTAGAAATGCTTTGTTCTTAAGCCTTGCATTCATAATAAATCAAAAGGTGCAGGAAGTTTTTCCTGCACCATATACTCTCTGTCATTTCATCACAAAAAAGTTTATATATAATCTATCAAAATTGATAATTGATGTATCCAGGCAACAGGAAGAAACCAGACATCAACCTAGATAAAAGATAGCATCCAACGGCAATAACACATAACATAAGCGAGGTATGAATATGAGAATAAAAGGCTCAGGAAAACCGGCGCTGATCGGCTTTATTATTTTCAGTCTGGCTGTTGCTGTCCCCCTGTCAGCAGATAACCCGCCTGCAAAGAAATTCAAGCAGGAGGAGCTTGACCAGATGCTTGCCCCGATTGCCCTTTACCCGGACAGCCTTCTGACCCAGATATTCATGGCCTCGACTTATCCCATCGAAGTGGTGCAGGCTGACCGGTGGCTGCAAAATAACAAGAAGCTGAAAGGGGATGACCTGCAGGCGGCCCTCGATAAGCAGAACTGGGACGTAAGCGTCAAATCTCTCGTCTCCTTCCCGGACGTTCTCGACATGATGAACGACAAGCTTGATTGGACCCAGAGCCTTGGCGACGCTTTTCTGGCACAGCAGAAAGACGTCATGGATACGGTACAGAACCTTCGCAAGAAGGCGAAACAGGCTGGCAATCTGAAAAACACGCAACAGCAGGAGATCAAGAATGACGGGGACGTCATCATCATTCAGCCCGCCAATCCCCAGGTGATTTATGTCCCGGTGTACGACCCTGCTGTTATTTACGGGACATGGTGGTATCCTGCCTATCCGCCTTATCCTGTTTATGCATATCCGCCGGGTGCGGCTTTTTTCACATTTTCAGTGGGCGTCGTGATCGGCGCTTCATGGTACGGGTGGAATCACGGATGCAACTGGCACGGGGGAACGATCATCGTAACCCCGCCGCCGCCACCGCCGAGGCCTCCCCACCCCGGTCCTCCGGGACCGCCCCCTCCACCTCCGCCTCCTCCCAAAGCCCAGGGGACAAAACCCTCAAATGCCAATCCCCCACCCGTTTCCGGGAAGAATACCGGCGGAGAAAATGCCGGACAGCAGTGGCAGCACGACCCCGATCACAGGCAGGGAATTCCCTACAGTGACACGTCCACCCGCGACAAATATTCACCTTCAAACCCTTCCGCTGTGGATAGCAGGATGGACTACCGCGGTTATGACAAGGCGGGGACCAATGCATCCGACAGCGCTTTTGAGGGCATGGACCGGGGGAATGAGGTTCAAAGGGACAGCGAAAGAGGCAATCAGAGCATGCACAATGAAGGGACTTCCTCACGGCCTTCCGGCGGCGGGCACTTCAGCGGCGGAGGCGGAAGAGGCCGTATATAGGATTGGAGAGGGACATGCCTGCACATGTTAAGACCAGGAAATTATCATTGGAGGACATAACCATGCACTCATTACTAATGAGATCCCCGTCAGCCCGGCTTCTCATGGGCTGCGCTGTTATTCTGATTGCCGCATTGCTGCTCGAAGGAACAGCCCTGGCGTCGCAGCCGAAGCAGAAAACATTCACGACCCCGGCCGCAGCAGTGGAAGCTCTGGTCAAGGCCCTCCGTGGCAGCAGCGAAAAGGAGCTTCTCGCCATTCTGGGGCCTAACAGCAGGAAGCTGATCCTGTCAGGAGATCCCGTCGAAGACAAAAAAGAACGGGAGAAATTCATCCTTCGCTACGATGAGAAGAACCACATGAAAACCTCGGGCAAAACAAAGGCCATTCTCTATGTCGGGTCCAACGACTGGCCGTTCCCGGTTCCGATTGTGAAAACCGGCCAGGGCTGGCATTTCGATACGAAAAAGGGCCGGGAAGAAATCCTAAGACGCCGGATAGGAAGGAACGAACTGGGCGCCATCCAGACCTGCCTGGCGATCGCCGATGCCGAGCATGAATATGCAACCCTCGACCGCAACGGTGACGGACGGCTGGAATATGCGCAGAAGCTTTTAAGCACCAGAGGAAAGACGGACGGCCTGTACTGGGAGGTAAAATCGGGTGAAAAGCCGAGTCCCCTCGGGCCGCTAGCGGCAAAGGCACAGGCTGAAGGTTACATGAAGGATGACAAGCCTGCACCATATAACGGCTACTTCTTCAGGATACTGACGGCCCAGGGCGGTGACGCACGCGGCGGGACATACAGCTACCTCGTTAACGGCAACATGATAGGCGGATTTGCGCTTGTGGCATTCCCGGCTTCATACGGCGATTCCGGCGTGATGACGTTTATCGTGAACTTCGAAGGCGTCGTCTACCAGAAAGACCTCGGGCCTAAAACTGTGGATATTGCAAAGAACATGCAGGCCTTCAACCCGGACAGGACTTGGAAAAAGGCCGAATGAGCGGGCCTGGCCTGAATACCGGGGCCGGAGCCAGTCCGGCATAACAAGCAGCCGGATGCCGATGCGGAGCCGGTGCGCTGCACAGGCTGTCAGGGCGGCAGAATTCCATGAAAATCCCGCCTGGTACATTAAGAGGGGAAGTCCCGGTTCAGACTTCCCCTGATGTACTGCAAATTCAGATTCAAACAGGCTGCCAGTCTCGGGATGTCAGGGCTTCATCACGTCGATTGCAAAGGCCTGGGTCACCCGCAGCGTGACGTCATCTCCTTTTTTGATCTCGCCCAGTCTCCTGACGTTCTGGCCCACTTTGATGGTCTTCGTCTTCCCTTCCGGTCCCGTAAGTTTGATTGTGCGCTTCTTCAAATCAACTGCCTGGACTTTTGCGGTTATTTCGTCTGTCTGGACCATTACCAGGCCGGGCTTTTCCCCTTTCGGAGCCACTCCTACCGCATCCAGTTCTCCGGCACTGGCAGGATCGCTTGTCTTGCGGACAAATACGGCCACGGACTCCATGTATTTGGCAGTTACCCTATCGCCGGCCTTTACCTGGTCAAGGTTCTTTACTGCGTCGCCGGCCTTGAATGTAACGGTGTTTCCTTCAGGGCCCTTGAGCGTAACCATCCGGGTCGCAACATCGATCTTCTGAACCGTAGCCGTGATTTTTACCACATCGACCATAGCGGCACCTATCGGCTTGTCAGCCGCCTTGGGTTCCGCTTTGGATTGTGCAGCGAAAGAAAGGCTGGCGGTACCGAGAACCAGAATGACAACGACATACAACAACGTTAACTTTTTCATGAACACCTCCGTAATAGTTTTTATGATGCATTAAAAGGTTTCAGCGAAGTAAGCCGGGTCTTCGTTTTTCTTAACATGACCGGATTATAATCTCAATTTCGAGAATTTCAATTTTCAAAAAAACCATGTTCCCCGGTTGTCATTTACGAACCGCGCCCGGCAGCAATGGCCTGGCTTCAGATCTTTAAAAGCATGAAATATATGACCTCCTCTTATTGAATCCTTCTGCCAATCAAATCCTTGATCTCCGGGAGCGCTTCAAGGGCGCAGCGGCGGCCTTCTTCAATCGCCTCTTTCGTCCTTGTGAATTCCAGGGAGCCTATTTCAGCGACATCGGGATTTATGAGGATATCCGGTTTTTCATATTTGAGCATGAGCCTGTTTTTCTGATACTGCTGTATGTTTGTCGATGAAATGAGCACATCGAAGATATTCATGTATTTGCCGCCGGATGAAAAGCTGTTTTCAAGAAGGTTCTTCATGCTGATATTGAACTGGTCTTTGATTTTTTCAATAAAATCTATCTTGCCGTCTGCATCCGGGTCAATTCGCCTGCGAAGGCTGTCGGTAATCGGCCTGACATTATCCACAAGCCACTGCCCCTTGGAAATTCTGGAAAGCCAGTCATAAAGCACATCTTCATAGCCGGCATCAGCTTGCTCTTCCTCGGCCTTTATCAGGGCCTTGCGCTGGCCGGCATTATACCTGCCGGTAAGGCTTGCATGCAGATTTACCGCTATGGTTATATCGGGATTGCAGGACCTCAGCACATCAAGCGGCAGCGGGTCGGAAACGCCGCCGTCGGTAAGCAGCTTGTCGCCGTTGACGACGGGCTTGAAAATACCGGGCATGGAAGCGCTCGCCATGACTGCATCCGCAAGCAGACCCCGGGCCAGTACGACAGTATCGCCGGACAGAAGATCAGTGGCAACCGCCGCATACCTGACCGGCAGGTTTTCTATCAGCGCATCCCCGAGTATATGGTTAAGAAAGGTCCGTGCGCGTTTTCCTCCGAGAAGGCCCGATACAGGGAAGACAGGGTCGACATAATAGCTCAGGGCGTCCTGCCATTTCATGTCCTTCAATACCTCAAGAAACTTCCCCTTTGTCCCGGTGGCATAAATGGCGCCAGCAAAGGCGCCCGCACTTGAACCCGCTATTATGTCGACATCGATGCCGTTTTCTTTAAGGACGTCAAGCACACCGAGATGGGCGCCGCCCTTTGCGCCCCCGCTGTCGAGGGCTATGCCGATCAAAGGCTTTTTATCCATATGAAAATTTTAAGCCAAAGATGAAACTTAATCAATGAGGATAGTGGCTTGCGTTATTTGACCGCAGGGTTAATATTGTCATCAAAACCACAAGCGAGGCGGGCTATGGGAACATCTTTTTCGACCATACCGGAAGGGCTTGACCTGATAAACGGAGAATACGGCACCATTATACGCAGGGTCTGGCTGTCATGGAGGATAGCTCCGATTGCGCTATTCGCCGTTTTCTGGGACGGCTTTCTTTTTTTCTGGTACTCGAAGGCTCTCGCTCAATCCGATCCTGAATTCATGGCCCTCTTCTTCCCGATAGGACATGTGGCGGTAGGTATCGGCTTAACATATTATGTCTTGGCATCCCTGTTCAACAGGACTGATATCGTCATCTCCCTTTCAGGCATAAAGGTCTGCTCGGGACCCGTTCCATGGTTCGGGAACAGGGACGTCAGAAGGGAGGACATCACGGACTTTATCGTCAGGGAGCGCAGCGGCGGCCGGGGCCGCAGGACATATGCGATCATGTACGCGGACTATTCGAAAAAAGAGAGGAAACTGATCTCGTCGATACCGGAATCCGACCAGGCGGAATTCATCGCACAGACCATCCGGGACGCGACAGGGATCAGGAAACCGGTCTGAAAGAATCACCACCCGGCGCTGACGGCTTGCAGATATGCGGCATCGGGTTTAATAATAGGTACAAGATGAAAAAGCGCATACGCCTTTTCGAACTGCATGACCTTGAGGGATTCCCTGACATATGGCGGGACCTGTTTACCGAATTCCTCTCATATTACGAGTCTTTAAAAAAAATATACGCGCCTGTAGCGGGCCTTCTTGAACCTGTAATCGGCATGAGTGAAAGCTTCAGAATAGTCGACCTCTGCTCAGGCGCAGGCTCCCCGGTCGTTACGGCCATGAATGCCGCGAGCGCCGATATCGCCTGCAAAACCGAGATAACACTCACGGATAAAAACCCAAACATGGCTGCATTTAAAGGTCTCTCGGATAACTCGAACGGCAGAATAAAATATATCGATAAGCCAGTGGATGCCATGAATGTGCCTGAAAGCCTTCACGGGTTCAGGACCTTCTTCAGCTCCTTCCATCACTTCAATGAGGAATCCGCCCGGAATATCATATCCGATGCCGTTGAAAAACGGCAGGGCATAGGCATATTTGAATATACTGAAAAGTCCCTTCTCAAATATATTTTCCTTTTCGGCCTGCCTCTGGACTTCTGGCTGCTGCTTAAATTTTCCCTGATCAGACCTTTACGCTTAAGGCGCATCTTATGGACATTCCTGATCCCGGTATTGCCCGTTACGGTTTTCTGGGACGGCATCGTCAGCTGCCTCAGGTCATATTCGGAGCATGAGCTTGAAGAACTCATCAAACCCTTCAGGGACCGCGGCTATTCATGGAAGACGGGCCGCATAAAATCATCGATGCCGTTTTATATAACTTATCTGACAGGGTACCCGGAAGGTTGATCCTGCGGCCCTTTTCACTTTATATGTTGTCAATTGTTGGGGGCAGACCCCTCCTGCACTCTTGCACTATAGTACATCCTCGACCAGAAGGACATCGACGCGGTCATGATCATCTTCGTGCTGATGCCTGAAACAATATACGACATCGAGGAAGCCTTCGGTGACATCATAAGGGCACACCATCACAAGCCTGTTTTTGCAGCCTATTACTGAGGCACTGAAAAGAAGCCAGGCATGTGCATGAAGGCTTCATGAAACTCGGCGTACCGTCATATCCCACGCCCGAGCGTGCCGTATATGCATTCAGCTGCATGGTCAGATATGCAAGATTCAAGGGTCTGATAAAATAAGGAAATAAGAAGCTTCAGGCAGTAATCCCTGCCGAGTCCGGTCTGGCAGCAAACAGATGTCAGCTGCCTCCCGTACTATCGCAAACAGGAAATAAATTGTCAGACTAATACCCTCCTGCAGGCATGCTCTCGAGGACATCGTCGATAACGCAGGCCGGGCATTCGACTTCGGCAGCAGTTTCAGCGTTATCAGCCATGTGAGGTAAGCCCTGCCCTATCACCATATGTTTTCCTTCGCCGTATTCATCCCATTGCGGCTGACCTGAACTGATGTTCGGATCGCCATACCAGGCAAAGCTGCCCCAGTAGGCCATCATTTCATTTGATATGAGGTTTCTCTCAGGCTCATTCTCATCGTCCCACATCAGCCCGATCAGGCTTTGGCCCTGAGGAAGGAAATTTCCGAACATGAAAGGTACATCCTCTGCATGGGAACCGCCCAGCAGGAATTTGAAAGGCCCGGTTCCATTATCCCAGACGAAGTTATACGCATAGACTGAATCCCCGTGTGAGGACAGCAGGCCTGCGGTATAGTCGACTCCATAATTGCTGAAAACGACCTGTCCTGCCGATACGCCCTGTTCGTACATTTCTGCAGCACCAGCGCCTATGATATCTTCCACATCCGTGGTGGAGACATCAGGGTCATATTCCCTTATCAGTTTGTACAGATCTTCAGAGTCTACCAGAAACATCATCAGAAACATCTTCAGTTCGCTCGAATTGCAGCCGATTATCACCGGCACATGGCTGTAATTGCCGTCTCTGATCTTGAGCCTTATTCTCTCGTCGATCACAGTCCCATCTTCGAAAATTCCGAACATGGCATCGCTTATGTTGCCCTGGTTGTCCGAGGTGCCTCCGGTTTTGGTGGCAACGGCCGATTCATATATTTTTTCCGCAGGCAGATTCCTGAGATATTCGCCCAGGGCAGTGCCTTCCTCTGCAATGATTGCGTCAGCTTCATCATTGTCAGCAGCCCGCCCTTCCTGGATGAGCAGCCGCCTTATGACATTAAGGGTCCATTTCTGTGCAGATGCCTTTGAAGACGAAATCATGAAGCCGCTGTGAATGGCCGCCTTGTGGAAGAGACCTTCGGCCTTTGGAGATGCCATAAGTGACAGGACATTCATGGCCCCGGCCGACTGTCCCGCAATAGTTACATTGGCCGGATCGCCGCCGAAGGAGCCAATATTGTCCCTCACCCATTCGAGAGACTTGATGATGTCCAGTGTTCCGTAATTTCCCGAATCGTCGAGGCTGTCTCCGGTATTGAGCACAGGGTGATAAAACCAGCCCACAAGCCCGAGCCTGTAGTTAATCGTAACCACGATCATATTGGCCTTTGAGCTGAGATGCGCTCCGTTGTAGACATCGAGGCTGGATGAGCCGATAAGGTTCGCCCCTCCATGGATATAGACGAAAACAGGGAGATTCTCCTGCAATGTATCAGGCCTCCAGATGTTGAGGCAAAGGCAGTCCTCGCAACCCTGCGGTTTGCCGAAAAGGTCATAGTCAATCCAGTTGAGTGCCGTGCCGTACTGTACGCATGCATCGCAGAATGATGTGGCATCCCTTGTCCCTTCCCATGCATCCGGGTCTCTCGGTGCCTTCCAGCGGAGTTCGCCTTCAGGCGCTTTTGCATATTTAATCCCAAGCCATGAAAGAGTGCTGTATCTGTCTGCTGCGCCCCTGACCTGGCCGTAAACCGTATCCCTTACAAGCGAAGGCTGAATTGATTCCCCCGGGTTGTCACTTTTGCTGGAACAGCCTGCAGAGAGAAGAACTGCAATACATAAAAAGAACATTTTCATTTTTATTGATGGGAGCATATTCCCTGTACTATTCATCATTCACCTCACATCTTTCATGTCCTTATAATTTTATCGGTAATTTCATAAATTTATTAAAGGGAAGGTCTACGGGTCTCAACATTCTACATTTAACTGTCAACTGTTGCGGCCCCTCCTGCCCAGCGAAATAATTAATTCAAGATATTTAGCGCCCGTCTTTCCCGGTTATATCACTGCCGTGCAGGATACGCATGACGGCATCAACATTTAATTGACAAAAAAAGTCTGCCCGCCTTATATCTTCAAACTGGAGACTATGCCTGAAAACCATACCAATACGAAGTTTCAAGACGAATCTTCCCGGCAGCTGAACGACCTCCGCCTCGTGGTGTACTGGGGAGTCGGAACGCTTATTCCGCTCACTGTCCTGTTTATCGCCATCGGTCTCGTTTCGGATTCCCTGACCATCTTCGCAGTGGCGGTTGACTACGGCCTGTCAATCATCGTCAATATTTTCGCCTTCGCGGCCATCCGCATCATGCTCAGAAAAAACATCTTCACATTCCCTTACGGCGTGGGCAAACTTGAGAACTTCACCAGTCTTTTATACGGCACCCTGCTTATGCCGACGGGCTGTTTCCTGATCTATTCAGCCGTAATCCGCTTTTTCAACCCTCCGGCAAACATACTCTTCGGTCTGAGCCAGATACCCATGGGGATATCTCTTCTCCGTTCCCTGGGACTATTTGTATTTACCTCATGGATAATACGCCGGAACCGGCGGCAGACATCGCTAATGGGTTCCTACAGGATCAACTACAGGATATCAGCCGTGGTGGATACGGGCGTGATGGCGGCACTGGGGCTGGCGCTGGTTCTCATATCGATGAACATGCGCGGGCCTGCCATGATGATCGACCCTGTTGTGACGGTACTGCTGGCCTCTTATATGCTGGTAAACGGCAGCCGTCTCGTCGTGAAGAATTTCAAGTCTCTCATCGACCTCCCCCTGCCGGAGAAAGACCAGATGAAAATACTGCAGGTCATAATGCGCGAATACGCCAATTTCGAAAATATCGGGCTGGTCTGCACGCGCCGCAGCGGCAATACGCGCTTCATAGAGCTGGAGCTGGTTTTCGGTTCTGATATGAGCCTGTCCGATATAGCCGCAATAGAACAGCGCATCAAAGAAGGCTTGTCTGCCCATTTCCCGGACCTGACCTTCCGCCTGATGCCCGTGACCGCTGTCACGGACCTGTCCGCTTCGCGATAAAACCCAGGGGGTCCAGGTTTCAGACAGCATTCAGGTTATTTATTTTTTCAGCGTCCCGCAGCATACTGCGTCCGATTAGCTGATTGGCGTGCCCGGGGAAGCCTAGATTTGCGCAAGTTCGTTTCTCATTTGTTTCATCAGTTTTTCTGCCTCTGTCTTCATGGCAAGCCCGATCTTTTTCGAGGTCAGCAGGTAGTTATCTATTGCATCATCATTTTGTGAAAGGTTGATCTCAATGAATCTCTGCATGAATTCATTGGTCTTTTCCATTGATTCCTTAGTCAGGTATTCAAGTCTATTGAATGTTTCAATCATTTCATCTGTGGCGGTAAGCTTTAACCGGTTGGATTCGGATTGAAGTTTAAGCACATCATTTAAACCTTCCTGCATCAATGTGGTAATCTGATCGCAAAACCAGACAATTACATCCTTCGTCTTTTCCTTGTTCTGCAGCTCCGAAGCTTCCATTATATCTCGAAGATATTTTTTAAAAATCGGTTGCATCCGTGAGGGAATGTCCACCTGATGTTTTCTGCCAAACTCATCCAGGTTATTCACATAGGATTCGTATTGGGCAACTTTTAGCTCAAATATGGTCTTTCTCCGCTCTGCTTCCAGTTTCAGATTGCGAGCCAGATTCGCCAATGCTTTGTCGTGTCTTTGTTTATTGAGATAGGCAAAAAGAACCCAAAGAACATTAACCAGCACGAACCCCAAGGCAAAATACTCAGGGTTGGTTTGAATTAAGTCATATGCATATTGCATAATTATTCATCAGCACACGACTAATGGTTACTCAGCATGCAGTGTCTTGTTGAAACAGAGCGATAATTTATAAAAGAAAGATCGATTTTCACCACCCAATTCAAAACATCCTCCCTATGCCCGAAAAAATTGTTCATATTACTGTTATGCCGCTGCAATCCAATTATGCAAAATCATCAATTACGCTATAGATTACATATATTCTTCACCATAAGCAAGCCTCAAGCATGGTTTTCAAACAACTTTTATCATAAGTACCGGCTTGAAAATAAAAGACCGGTTGATTGTCTACAGGGCGCCGGAATAAATCCTTCTGCACCTTAAGCCCGGAAACAGACCGGGACCCTGATTGGATTATAAGATTCAACTGTCATTGATGAAAATATAGGTATCATACCTGCAAACATAACAGGTCAAGGAGCGATGCAGAGATGTAAAGTTATTATTACCTGCATATCAAAGAAGCGACTTCTTTTCTCACTTCTTCGATGACCTTTCCATCATGCGTCCACGGCGGGCTGAGAGGATTCCATATCCCCAGAACCGGCGCAGTCCCGAGCTGCGTGTATGCCTTTGAAACCGCATCTCTTACGGCGTCCTCGCCTGCGATACTGGCGGCTATCTTGAACATCTCCCAGTCTTCAAGGCCGTCTCTAGTCTGCTTAAGCCTGATCGAAGTCACCGGCCCGTTGATTGAGACCTCTTCCGGGGAGCCCACGGGCGCGGCCGTCCCGTTATGATCGCCGGGATAGAAAAGGAAACCATCGCCGTTTCTCGGGCATATCGGGAAAGCGAGAGGATCTTCCCACGGGTTGACCTCCTTCCAGGCGGTCGTGCACCAGTAAAGAAAGCCCACCGCCTTTTCATACCAGGCGCCCCACATCATGATGCGGGGCTCGTAAGCTATCATGGTGTCTATATCGTAACCGGCATACGGCGGCACGGTCGCGTTGCATACATAGAACCAGAGGTTTTCGCCTCTGGCCCGCATATTGTCGTATTCATCCCTTCCGGCGAAATCGAGGATGCCGGCGGTCAGCCAGCCTTCATACTTCGTGACTTCGGGGCACCAGATGTCTATCAGGCCGTCGAGCTCCCTGACCCACCAGTTTGTGTCCATGAATGCGCCTTTCCAGTCCGGGTCGGCCTCGAGCATGAGCCTTATGTCATACGCCAGATCTTCATACGGGACATTGTTCCAGAACGGTTCGTCCTGGCAGTAAACGTAAACCCTGTCCATCCATCCCTTTTCCTTCAGGTGGCGGGCGAACTCCCGTGCTGCTTCCTTGTACTGATCGTCGGTGATACCGGTTTCAAGCCACCCGCCGCTTCCGGGGCGGAAGAAGCCTGCGTTCAGCTTGTGCATGCCAATGCCGTCGCCATAGTAGCTGCCGTCGAGCCTGGGGCTGACTATCGAATCGTACTCGGTCCAGTCCACCGGGAGCAGATGGCCGTCGCTGCCGAACCTGAAAGGATTCGATGCAAGGCCCGTGATCCTCGTTACATCAAGTCTGTGCTTGTGGAGCTCCAGTTCGTAATTATAATGGGTTTGTGCAAGCGAACCTGCTGCATGGAATTTATCCGGGGTGCTGTCATAAAGGCCATAGGCGGTCGAGACGGTCCTTTCCTTCGGGATGCTGAAATCCCAGACTGTCGCCTTTACTTCAATTTCAACCGGCTTCATACCGTCAGCGCTCACCGTCATCGTGCCTATATATTCCCCTGCGGGTATGCCTTCAGGGATATAGACCTCGGCCCATACCGGCTGATTCTTGAGCTTGTCCACTTTGAAAGGCGCACCCACAGCGGGATGGGCGGGATCGTACGGGTCTGTGAACGGGATGAGAGGGTCCGGGTAGTTCCCGGGAAGCCTGAGATCCCCGACAACGCCCAATAGAAATGAAGGCTTGCTGACATGGACATAAAATTCCCTGTAAAGCGCAATGTTTTCCTTGGCGATGACCGCGCCGCCGGGTCCGGTCAGATCGCCCGGACTTACATTCACGCCGGTAAGGCCGTTGAGACCGCCGTTTATCACTATCTGGAAGGATTCGTAATCGTTGTGCGCTGCATAGATTTCCGCCGGGACGATCTTTTTTGAAACCGAATACTGCATGACCCGTTCTGTGGACGGCTCAGTCCATACCCTGATCCCGCTTTTGCAGGCGGCAAAAATTAAGGCCGGAATGATCAGTGCAAATATTGTCAGCTTTCGCATCATGATGAACACCTCACATGTTTATAAAAATAAAATATTAGATTATAGTGACCGATGACAGCTGGAAAGTCAAGCGTTCCCGGTCCCGGGATTCGACGCGGCCGGATACTCCATCGCAAATAAAAACCGTCTTCGGGAACTATGGTTGGACTGGCCATGAACTATTTGCTACTGTATTTTCATCCGCTAAAAATATCGTCTTGAAGTAAATGACTGACAGGATTGGGTGATAATGATTGGAAAGCGCATTACATGTCTGATGACCGGCAATCTTGACATAAGGAATTCATCAGGGGGGACATTGAGCGTTCTGACCATCCTTAAAAAGCTTTCACAGGATGGATTTGATGTCTCCTTTTTGTGGCTTGCCGATAAAGGCTTTAATCATGAAAGGCTGACAAGGGATATCCTGAGCATCGGCGGCCGGGTTGTTTTGCCCGGAAACGGAAAAATCAAATTTCATCTCGAAGGATACCCGTTTTCATTCGAATGCTTCTTATCCGGTCTTGATATAAACCAGGCATACCATCACAATATCAAAGACAGAATCGACAGGATTTCGGTTTTGTGGGGCAATATATTGTCAGACAGGAAAACCGATGCCACGCTGACCCTTAATTCCGACATATTCTCGATGCAGGCAAGCCTGAACTTCTCGCCCCTCAGGCTGCACCGCATCAGCGATCAGCAGATATTTGAGGAAGGTTTCAATAAATATACCGGAATGTTCAGAAAAATCGCACCCGGGTTCAAATTCATATGCACCGGAAGTTTTCTAAAGGATAAATTCAGATCGTATTACTCTCAGAACAGCATTAACCTCATTCCGCAGATCAGCCTTGAAAATTTTGCCCCCACCGCTGCGCCGGGGGAATATATCACTATGATAAACGGCTCTCCTGCGAAAGGCCTGGGAATATTTCTGAACATTGCAAGCAATCTTCAGGACAAAAAGTTTCTTCTGGTCATGAAACCCGGCACGGTGGTCAACCCTGAAGGATTCAATCTTTCAAACGTAACCTTCATGCCATGGGACATGGATGTGCGCAGGATTTATGAAATGACAAGAATACTTCTGGTCCCCTCTCTCTGGGAGGAGCCGTATTCGCGGGTTATTGTCGAGGGCATATGCAGCGGGTTGCCGGTTATTGCAAACGACTCGGGCGGCATAAGAGAGGAGATGCCGCCTGAGGGTTTTCTGGTTCAAGTAAACGAAGATTCAAGGAAAGCCCCTGATTTCTTCGTGAACATGAAATACCATGCCCGTACGATCATGCAATACATCAGGCATATCAGGAATCTTGACGATCCCGTCAATTATGAAAGTGCCGTCGGGATATCAAAGGCAGCGGCATTTGCGGCCGTTGAAAAGCAGGACGCAAGCTACCGCTCGTTCAGTGACTGGCTCTATGCAATGATATGACAGATGTATTGATTCCATCGTGTAATCTTGATACCATAATAGAAACACCGCCGAAGGAGAAAATAATGGAAGAAAAGAACCAGAAGCCGGCATATGAAAAACCGTGTGTATATCATCTCAACGATTATAAAATCGGTAAGGGTGATGATTGTAAATCCGGCAGCAACAATGGAAGTTTCTGTTCAACAGGCGGTCACGCCCTGGGTAATTGCTTGAGTAATGGCAATTCGGACAGCGGAATTTGTATTGATAATGGAAACGGCGCTCCGTCAAGTTGTAATCCAGGAAGCGGAATTGTGTAATAAGTTCATACGAACACGGCAAAATAACAAGGAGAAATCGGCTGTTACGGCAATCGAGAAAAAGGATATGAATTGCGGTGCGTTCAGAGACAGGCTCTGCGCCATGATATGACGGATGTATTGATTACACTGCGCAATCTTGATACCATAATAGAAACACTTCCAAAGGAGAGGGTAATGGAAGAAAAGAATCAGAAGCCGATATATGAAAAACCATATGCATATGACCTCTATGATTACAAAAGCGGCAAAGGCGATTGTTTTGGTCCCGGCAGCGGTGATGTGAATTCCTGTTCAACAGGCAATACCGCAGGAAATATGTGTACGAGTAATGGCAATTCAGCCGATTTTTGCGTGATTAATGGAAACATTGCTGCGATCTATTGCGATATAACAGGAATCGGATTTTAGGCGTCAATTCATGCGAACAAGGTGTCATGCCTTGAAAAGAGACAATTAAGGCCAGTCACCATGTCCTGTCGATCACAAATGCCTTTTACTTATTGCTCTTTCCCTGGTTCCGGTTCTTGAGAGATCGGCTTAAGATGTTACCTGATCCGTGCAATAGTTTGAGCATTCGTTAAAACGGCAGTTATTGTATTGAACAGCCAATGACGTTGAGCCAATACTGCCTTTGCATGCAGCAAGCACCGCCTCTTCAGGCTTGTTGCGCACCAGTATGGTCAGTTCCGGCTTCATCCACAATTTCTTCCTGCTTTCATCCATTATCTTGTCTTCCTCTCTGAGCCCTCTCTTTTTCGAGAATATCGGGCTGGTTTACACGTGCTGCAGAGGCAATACGCGCTTTGTTGAGCTGGAGCTTGTTTTCGGCTCGGATATGGCCCTGTCCGACATAACTGCGATAGGGCAGCGCATCAAGGAAGGCCTGTCGGCCCGTTTCCCGGACCTGTCATTCCGCCTGATGCCCTTGGCGTCCTCTCATGGGTCACTCTGGTTTACAACGGGATAACAAAATCTCGCCCGCGATGACGACTGTTATCACTCCGGCGATGATCGGCATGGTTACCCTGACTATATCCTGCCCCGGCTGGATAATAAGTATGACAATGGCGGCCAGTACAAATATGCCCGCCAGGAAGGCCAGAAAAATCGCTAACCAATCGGGCCCGGGCACACTGAAAGGCCTGGGAGCACCCTTATCTTTATTCCGCAGGATTATAAAAGTCGGGAACAGCATCAGATTTGAAAACAGTTGAACGATAAGACTGAACGAGACCGTATGCCAGAACAGTTCGGCCGCATCGCTCGCGATGAATCCATAAATAAGAATCACTGCGGTGGAGATGATCCCGGATACAACCGACGCCCCCAGCGGGGCCATGTTCCTGTTCATCTTCCCCAGGATCCCCGGCATATCCCCGTTGTTCGCGGACTCGGCGATGGTACGGTTCAGCCCAAGATTCCAGGCGATGATTCCCGCAAAGAAAGCGCACGATATCAGGAGACCGGCTGCAACCGTGATAAAGGGCTTCGCGATGTTATCGTCAAGTGCGTTCGTGAATACGTTAAGCACGCCGCTCGCCACGTTGATCTCATTGACCGGAATCACGACCCAGACCGAGAAGGTCGTCATCAAGTACAGCACCGCGATTACGAAGGCGCATAAAATAAGCGCCCGGGGGATGTCGCGGGCAGGATTTTTCATCTCGCCGGCAGCCGATGAGACAAGTTCGCAGCCCTGGAGGTTGTAGATGATCATCGGGATGAAGACAAGCGCGGCGTTCATGTTAGGCATTACTTCCGCAAGGGTGATCCGGTTGGCCATGCGCCCGTTTTTCAGGAAAAACAGCGCAGCGGTTGCGATCATTCCCGCCACAATGCTAAATTGCGCGACGGAGCCTATGTTGGGTATCCATTTTGAAGCGTTCAGGGGACACAGATTGATTCCGAGGGCGATCCATATCAGCACGACGCTTATTGCGATCTGCTGCCAGAAGGTGATGCCGGGGAAAAAGATGTGCCCTAAAATATCCGCGATGGCGATATAGATTGCGGGCAGCCATACCGGCAGGGATATCCAGTAATACCAGACGCTCCGGGCCGCCCACCGGCGCCCCATCGCTTTTTTGATCCAGACGTAAAGCCCGCCCTGCTCGGGATAGGTCGAGCCCAGCTCTGCAGCAATCATTCCGAACGGTATAAAATAACAGGCGAGGCATAACAGCCACCAGAAGATGGCCGATGGACCGATAGCGGCGGAGGCTGCAATGGCCTCCAACCCGAATATCGCGCAGAATGTAAAAAGCGCGAGATCCTTAAACCTCAGTATCTTCTTTCTTTCCATCTCATCTCCTGACAAAATACATATCGGATTATGGCTGGTATTTGTGAAATATTCTGCAATCGGCAATCAAGCTGTAACGTTCGTACAGTCCGGAAGTTATTTGGGCAGCAACGTCCCCTATGGTTCTCCAATATCTGTAAGTCATGAAAGCCATGTGCCTTGCCTGAAGAATGAAAGAGTACTATGAAGGATTGCAACTTTTAACCGTTTGAAAATGTATTGGTTTTCAGATGCTATATGTATTGATATAAGTAACTTGAAAACAATCTGTTTCTATTGTTGTAACTGACTGATATATCAGGACTATAAAATTTCGAGGTTTAGGACTTACTTTCCCTGAAAGGAAACTTACATTTTAATGGAAAAGAAGCGCCTTTATTACATTGACAATCTGCGTGTCGCTACGATCATGCTGGTGATTCTGATTCATCTGGCTGTGACTTACAGCGGCAGCGGCATCTGGTTTTATAACGAAGCACGGCCGCTTGGCTTCTTCAACCATATTTTCTTCAGTTTCTTCCAGGCTTTCGCTCAGGGGTTTTCCATGGGGATGCTTTTCTTTGTGGCAGGCTATTTTACGCCCCTGGCCTATGACCGGAAAAGCCCCGTCCGGTTTTTATCCGACAGATGCCGGAGACTCGTCCTGCCTTCAATGTTTTTTCTGCTGGTGGTAACTCCTTTGATGATAGCAGTGGTAGGGTCAACAGCCCTATGGAAAGGCAGCACTTCCAGTTTCCCGGAATTTTACTGGCAATACTTTAAGTCTGCCGGAATACATCTTCTTGGCGTCGGCCCGATGTGGTTCGCGCTGGCATTGTTTATTTTTTGCCTGATATATACACTTTGGCGTCTGCTCTTTCCGCTTCCGGCAGCGTCTGATTCCAGGCAGGGTATTGTGACTACCGGGCGCCTGCTGCTGCTCATTGTCATCATTGCGATGGTTGCGTTTTCGCTGCGATTGTTTTTTCCCATCGGGTCAGTGTTCTGGGGAATGCAGCTGGGATTTTTTTCGCAATACATTATCATGTTCACAGCGGGGATTGTTGCATACCGCACGAACTGTTTTGAAAGCATGACGTCGGCCACCGGAAGAAGATGGCTGGCGGCAGGGTTGATTTTAGGCTTTATCGGTTGGCTGATATTAAAATACTTCGCCGGTCCTTATGATTTTTCAACTCTTACAATGAAGTCTGTAGACACAGGCAAAAGAGTAATCGGCGGTCTCTCCTGGCCAGCCGCTTACTATGCCTTCTGGGAATCATTCGTTGGTGTGGCTATGACCATGGGGCTTCTGGCGCTGTTTCGCGACAAATTAAATTTCAGCAACAAACTTACGCAAAAATTGTCCGCCGGCGCGTTTGCCGTTTATATGTTCCACCCGCCGATAATTGTTGCCGTAACAAAGCTTATGACACCACTGTATATGATGCCGGTACTCAAGTGGGCGCTGGCTGGCCTGATCTCGATTCCGCTGTGCTTTTTGATCGCCTACTACATCCTGTTGCGCATTCCGCTGTTGAATAAAATACTGTAAATATTTTTCTGCCACAAAATGGATTTATGGGGGACGTTGCTGATAATATGATTTTTAAATTATATATCATAATTTCATCAGCGTCCCTAAAGTGCCCCCACAAATCTTATGGGAAAATGCGGATTCCTCGATAATTGAATATCGGAGGAATGCCTGAGGGACTGAGGTTTGAATACGACATCAAGTTCATGTTAGTTAACATCGTCTCCCAGGGTCCGAGAAGTGACTTGAATTATCCCTTGTGCTTATCTAATAGTGTCATTAAGGATGTATGATCAATAAATTATGATAAAGTGGGGTTTTTGTTTTTTGAGGTATTTGCGAGGGTGTTCAGTCAATGAACCATCTCAGCCTTCCCCATTGAACTGGAGAGAATTTATGGCTAAAAAACAATGGAATCGCCCGGAATTAGTAATCCTTTGTCGCCCGTCTAAGCAGGAAGCGATACTGCTTGCGTGCAAGACTGATGATGCATCGATAGGCTTTAATGAACACGACACCGGATGTTATGCGTGGTCGTCTTGGTGCGACGCATGTGAAGTAATTAACGCTAGTTGAACAATAACAACGGGAGTCAGGCCTTTATCTTTGACTTATGCTCATATTGTCAAGCTTAAACGGTCTGACACCACTGAGTTCTGAGCGGGACGTCTGAGCGGGACGTTGATGATTATATGAATTAAAAAAACATTTTACTCATAATTTCATCAACATCACCAAAAATGCTTTAAGCTCATTTAAACTTCATTGCTTTATTTTTTTGAAATTGTAGTACGAGACGAACTGGCCTTCCTTCTTGCCGCTCTGAATGTAATAGAATTCGATGTTGTCCTCTGATATTATGTTGCCGATCGTCACACCGAAATCCCTGTCGGCTATGTAAAGCGTTTTACCGTCTGTTGTAATAACTCCTGAGATAGGCTCCTTTGTTGTCACGTTCTTTTTCTTTATGTCAAAATGTTTTATTATCTTGTTTCCGGTAAAGAGCCTTCCCTCCTGTTTCGCAATGTCTATCGTCAAACCTCCATGCTCGCTGCCGAAGCCATTGGCCAGTGAATGTCCTATCCTAGTCTGGCCTGTCCATTTGCCGACAAGATTGGGAAACTTCTCCTCTGCCAATACCGCTGACGAAGACAGGATGAAGAATAGTGCAGCCAGTGTGAGACAAGTAATTTTTATCTTCATGTTTTCCCCCTCCCTTTTTATTGAAATCATCATGATGCACTGTTCGGTAATAAAGATAAAAATATTGAAACTCTTTTTTATAGCGTGTACCCTGAAGCTATACAACAGTATACTAAGTCAGACCACTTGTGGGACGTTGATGATAATAAAATTTTGAAGAAACAGCTTTCTCATTATTTCATCAGCATCCCCTAAAATGTTCTGGTTGCACTGGTTATATTGCGTTTTTAGCAAGCTGCTTAATTTCATTGATTATGAAAATAGCACAAGCTTCAAAGCCAGAAATAAACTTATGCTCTTTTTCTCTCCCACCATGATTTAAGTACCCAACAGTCCATACAGAATCTTCACACAAGAGATACCATCCTATCGAAGTACGCTTATCAAGTGAATAAATTAGCCATTCTTTAATTAAATCAGGATGATTTTCTAGAAACTTAATAACCACATCTTTTTCTACACCATTCTTGCACCCCAAATAACCAGATTCTTTGAGGAGTTGAATCATGCTCCTATTCCCACTGACTTTAAAATCTCTTGGCATCAAACAGACTTTTGAAATGACATCTGACATTGTTTATCCCCAAGGAACAAGCTAAGTTATAATTATACCTAATGCGATGTTTTGTTTTACTGAGTAGTAGTTTTTGAAAGAAAGCCTTAATATTCTCATAACAAAATACAAACATTCTCCCTTTGCCCTAAAAAGTTGACCATATAAATATCATTCCGCTCCAATACAATAATGCAAAACCATCAATTAGGCTGTAATATACATACATTTCACAACGCCGGCAAGCATCAAGCGCGGCTTTCACTTTCCATGTTCCCAAGTTTTGCTTGGGAACATGGAAATGGCATGTTCGAATAAACCCGCACGCCATGTGCGGATTTATTCGAAAGGATGGCCCTCTTCACCTAAGGGGAAGAGGGGTGGGAGATGGGGAGATTTTGCTTTTCATTCAGGCTCTAGCGTAATTGTCTTGAATGCAAAACGGAATCAGTAACCCCTTTCAAGATAGTGCTTTAAAAAGCGTCCTGTATGTGATTTTTTCAGCCGGATTATTTCTTCGGGTGTGCCTGTGCCGATTATTTTCCCGCCGTTCTGGCCGCCTTCAGGTCCCAGGTCTATGATATAGTCGGCGGATTTGATCACGTCCATGTTGTGTTCGATGACGATCACGGAATTTCCTTCGCTGACCAGCCGGTGGAGTACCTTGAGCAGCTTGTTGATATCGTCGAAGTGCAGGCCGGTGGTGGGTTCGTCGAGGATATAGACCGTATTCCCTGTCGAGCGTTTTGAGAGTTCGCGAGAGAGCTTGGTGCGCTGGGCCTCTCCGCCTGAGAGGGTGGTGGCACTCTGGCCGAGCCTTATGTAGTCCATGCCGACGTCCATGAGGGTCTGGAGTTTTCGTTTGACCTTGGGTATGGCGTCGAAGAACAGGTAGGCTTCGTGCACGGTCATTTCGAGCACGTCATTGATGTTTTTGCCTTTGAACTTTATCTGGAGCGTTTCGTCGTTGAAGCGTTTGCCGCCGCACTGGTCGCACACGACATACACGTCGGGCAGGAAGTGCATCTCTATCTTGATGAGGCCTTCGCCGTGGCAGGCCTCGCACCTGCCGCCCTTGACATTGAAGCTGAAGCGGCCGGGCTGGTATCCGCGCATGCGCGCCTCGGGGAGCAATGTGAACAACTCGCGAATGAAGGTGAACAGGCCGGTATAGGTTGCAGGGTTGGAGCGGGGCGTCCTGCCGATGGGCGCCTGGTCGATGTTGATGACCTTATCTATCAGTTCCGCACCCGTTATGTTCTTGACCTTGAACCGGTTCAGTTTCGAGCGCGAGAGAGAGGCCTCGAGGTAAGGGCAGAGTGTGTCTATTATGAGGCTCGACTTGCCCGAACCGGAGACGCCGGTGATGCATGTGAAGACGCCCAGCGGGATATCCACGTTCACGGCCTTCAGGTTGTTGGTGCTGGCCCCGTTTATTTTAAGGAAGCCTCTGGAGGGCTTTTTGCGCTCATCCGGCACATGTATTGTAAGCTTGCCGGTTATGTATTTGCCGGTAAGCGATTCCGGGCATGCCTTGAGGTCGGCGGGGGTGCCTTCGCAGACTATGTATCCTCCGAGTTCGCCAGCGCCCGGACCGAGATCGATCACATGGTCGGCCTCGAGCATGGTCTCTTCGTCGTGCTCGACCACGATTACGGTGTTGCCGAGGTCGCGCAGGTGCTTGAGCGTGTGTATGAGCCTTTCGTTGTCGCGCTGGTGCAGCCCGATTGAGGGCTCGTCGAGTATGTACATGACGCCCGTGAGCGCCGAGCCTATCTGCGTGGCGAGCCTTATGCGCTGGGCCTCGCCGGAAGAGAGCGTTCCCGCCTGGCGTTCGAGTGAGAGGTAGCCTATGCCTACCGAGGTGAGGAAACCAAGCCTTGCGCGGATTTCCTTTATCAGCCGGGCCGCTATGTGCGCGTCTTTTTCGGAAAGTTTTAGCGTGTCGAAAAAGACTATCAGCTCATCCACACTCATGAGCGATATCTCATGTATGTTCCTGCCGCTCACCAGCACGCTCATGGACTCTTTCCTGAGGCGCGAGCCGGAGCATGCCGGGCATGTCCTGTATGAGAGGTAGCGGTGGATGTGCTCCTGGATTTCGCCGGTCTCGGTGTCGTTCATGCGCCTGAGGATATTCGGGATGACGCCTTCGTGGCGGTGGTTGCCGTTTAGCATCATATCCTGTTCGGTCTTCGTGAGCATCTCGAAAGGCGTCTTCGGGTCGATCCCGGCGTCGCGTGCGAGCCTTTTGAGCGCCCTGGTGTACCATTTTCCGGGCGGCACGCCCCAAGGCTCTATTGCGCCGTCCAGTATGGAGAGCGACGGGTTGGGCACGACCAGTTCGGGGTCGACTTCGAGCATGGCGCCAAGGCCCATGCATTCCGGGCATGCGCCGTGCGGGTTGTTGAAGCTGAACATGCGCGGGCTGATCTCAGGGTAGCTGACATTGCAGACCGGGCAGCTGAAGTTGCCTGAAAAGAGCGTCTCGCCCCTGTCCTTTTCCTCTACGATGAGTAGGCCGCCCGAGAGCTTCAGCGCCGTCTCGATGGATTCGGCCAGGCGCTGCCTGACGCCATCTTTTATGACGAGCCTGTCTATCACGACTTCGATAGAATGCTTTTTGTTCTTGTCGAGCTTCGGCGTCTCTTCGATGTCGAAGGTCTCGCCGTCTATGCGCAAACGCGTAAAGCCGTCCTTTGCGAGGTTCTCGATCTGCTTTGCGTACTCGCCCTTGCGGCCCGAGACAACCGGCGCGTAGAGAACAATGCGTGCGTCTGTCTTCTGCATGATCGCGTCCGCCATCTGGGTTACAGTCATGGAGGCTATGACACGCCCGCATATCCAGCAGTGGGGCACTCCGATGCGGGCGAAGAGGAGCCTCAGATAATCGTGTATCTCGGTCACGGTACCCACGGTAGAGCGCGGGTTGTTGGAGGTGTTTTTCTGCTCGATGGCGATTGCAGGGGAAAGCCCGTCTATGGATTCGACATTGGGCTTCGGCATCTGCTCAAGGAACTGCCTTGCATAGGCGCTCAATGATTCAACATAGCGGCGCTGCCCTTCGGCATAGAGCGTGTCGAATGCAAGCGAGCTCTTGCCCGAGCCCGAGACGCCCGTGATCACTACAAGTTTGTTCCTGGGAATATTGAGGTCGAAGCCTTTGAGATTGTGCTCGGCTGCTCCCCTGATTTCTATGAAGTCTTTCATCTGAAAATAAGTGAAAAGGAGATAGTATTCAGGAGACAGAATAAAATCAGAAAGTCTTCATATCTTTGAATTTTAGAAGTCAGACCCTTTCCAACAATTTTGGGCCTGTTGTTTGTAAAGGGTTGTCTTTTCATGTTTTCTACTGTCTCCTGTATCCTGTCTCCAATGATATCTCATAACTGTCTGCACTGAAAATCATTAAAAAAGCAGATAGCTGAGTCTGTCGGTTTCAGCTGGTTACATGTAAATCCCGATAAAATACTCACTCATTATCTGTTTCAGCCAGTGCTCGAATGCATCTTCCCGGGCCTTTTCCATGAGGCTTGCGGCGATCTGGTCTTTGGCCTCCTCGAAATTCCGGGCCCCTACCACATCCCGGCCCGTCACCATGAAAATGCACCAGTAGTCGTCAATTTTGAGGGGGGCGGAAACGTCTCCCTTTTTTGCATTTTCAAGCGCCTTCGCCGCCGCCGAGTCCAGGGCGTCCAGAGGCATCCATCCCAGGTTGCATTTCCCGTCCGTCAGTATATCGGAATATTCTAGGGCGACTTCATCGAAAGCTTTGCCCGCCTTTATTTCTGCGGCGGCCTTGTCCGCCTTTTCCCTGTCGTTCTTTACGGCGATCTGCTTGAGCTCGAGGGAGGGCTTTCCCGAATACTCCGGGTTGTTCTTGAACTCATCCTTTATCATCTGGGGCGTGACAACGACGCGGGAGGAGACCATGGTGTCCATCAGGGATTTTCTCATTATCATGATCCTGGCGGTCGCTTCGCTGATCTTGTTCGCCTCTGCAATTTCCTTGGCCTGTTTCTCGCTTACTGGGGGCTGTCCGTATTTTTCATAGGTCTTCTGGATAACGACTTCTTCCACCATCAGTTCAAGTATCTGGCGCGACCTGGTTTCGTTGTTGGGACTGATGCCCACAAGCAGCAGCCTCCTGTTCAGGTCGGAGCGCATGATAAGCTGCTTGTCGACCACGGCGACAATCCCGTCGATGGTGTCTGCCCGGGTTGCAGCGGGACGCAGAAAAACGATACAGGCCAGGACTGCCAGGCTAAGCAGCAGCAGTTTTTTGAATGAGCCTTCCGAGTATTTCATGAATCTCCCGTATGTCCTTAATTGTTATTCCGGCCATGCCTTCTTTTGTCAGCTTGCCCTGTTTTTCAGTGACTAGATCTATCAGGTCCTGGATGTTTACCACAGTATCGGGACTAAAGTACAGCCTCAAAAAGTTCTCCGAGAGCTCGAGTTTTCTGATCCTCAGGCGCTTCATCATGCCCCTGGTTTCGGCTATGAAAAGTAGCGCCCTGACGGGCCCCGGGACCGGCCCGTACATGTCTATGAGCTCGTCCATGACCCCCGGAATGTCTTCGGGCAAAGACGTGGCCAGCTTTTTATAAAGCCCAAGCCTCAGGTGCTCCTCGGGACAGTAATCATCAGGTATATAGGCGTCGATACCCAGCTTTATCTCGGGGTCGAGCTCGGCCGCAACGGTCTTGCCCTGCAGGAGCGAGACGGCTTCGGTCAGCATCTCCTGGTAAAGCTCGAAACCTATGGCGGTGACATGACCCCACTGGTTATGGCCGAGAATGTCACCGACGCCCCTGATCTCCATGTCCCGCATCGCCATCTGGAAGCCCGCGCCGAGCGATTCGTATTCTTTGATGGCGGAAAGTCTCTTGCGGGCGTCCTTTGAAATCCTGCCCGTCTCGGGTATGAGCAGCATTGCGTGGCCCTTGAGCTTCGAACGGCCGACGCGGCCCCTCAACTGGTAGAGATCGGCCATGCCGAACCTGTCGGCGCGGTTTATGATGATGGTGTTCGCATTGCCTATATCTATGCCGCTGCCGATGATCGAGGACGAGACCAGGACATTGATCCGGCGGTCCAGGAACTGCTCCATGACCTTCTCGAGCTCCCTTTTGGGCATCTGGCCGTGGGCCACTCCTATTCGCGCGGAAGGGCATATGCGTCTGATATAGTCCGCCATGTAGTCGATGTTGGCCACTATGTTGTGCACGAAAAACACCTGGCCGCCCCGGGCCGTTTCCCGCTCGATGGCGTTCACGATGGCCTCGTCGTCAAAGCGTGAAATCACAGTATCTATGGACTTGCGCTCGGCCGGGGGCGTTTCGATTATGGACAGGTCCCTGATACCCGAGAGCGAGAGGTTTAGCGTGCGCGGGATGGGGGTTGCCGTGAGCGTCAGGATATCGAGTTCGGCGCGCCTTGATTTTATCTTTTCCTTGTCCTTGACCCCGAAGCGGTGCTCCTCGTCGACGACAAGAAGGCCCAGGTCCCTGTACCTGATATTTTCGGAAAGCAGCGCATGGGTGCCGATCAGTATGTCGGCGGCACCGGTTTCGATAGCCTTGATAACGCTCTCGTTCTGCTGAGAGGTTGCAAATCCCGAAAGCGCCTCGATCCTGAAGGGCCAGCGCTCGAAGCGCTCACGGAAATTATTAAGGTGCTGGCGGACGAGCAGCGTCGTCGGTACCAGTATTGCGGTCTGCTTTCCGGACAGGGCCGCGATGAAGGCCGCCCTCATGGCCACCTCGGTCTTGCCGTAGCCGACATCGCCGCATACAAGCCTGTCCATGGGCCTTGATGAGGCCATATCCGCAAAGACGTCCTCTATGGCCTTCTGCTGGTCGTCCGTCTCGTCATAGGGGAAATCGTCCTCGAATTCGCGCACCTGGGAGGAGCTGACATCATATGAAAAGCCCTTTGAGCTTTCGCGTTTCGCATATACCTTGAGCAGCTCCGCAGCCAGCTTCCTGGCCGATTCCCGGGCTTTTTCCGTCACCTTCGACCAGCGCGTGCCGCCGAGCCTGTCGATGGTAAGCGCGTCGGCGTCCCCCACATAGCGCTGAATCATTGCAAGCCGGTACACGGGCAGGTAGAGCTTGTCGCCTCCTATATATTCCAGCACGACGAAATCAGAGGTTATGCCGTCAAGGGTGAGCCTTTCGACGCCCTTGAAAATGCCGATGCCGTTGTCGCGGTGCACCACTGCGTCACCCACCTCGAGCTGGGTGAACGGGTTGACTATGGCCTGACGTTTTGCAGGCTTCTTCTGCCTCTTTACGCCGAAGGCCTCTTCGGCCGGGATGAGGGCCAGCCATTTTTCGGGCAGCACGAAACCCGTGGACAGGTGGTTCTCGCTGATGAATATCCCGGGCCTCGGGCGCAGGCTGAAGAAGGTACCGTCAAAGCGCCTGGGTTCCGCGCCATGGGACTTGAGCGCATATTCGATGCGTTCAATAAGCATGGCTGAACCTGCGGTAAGAAACACGGTGTAGCCCTGGGCGGCGAGCTCGGCCAGGCGTTCCGGGGCTTTTTCAGGGGCGCCACCGGTCCTGAAGTCATGCCAGTTGAGCCCTGAAGATCCGCCCGTTATGGATGTCGGGATATGCCCGCCCCCCGGCGAAGCGTATCCCGCAAAGGCCTTTTCCGAAATGATCAGCTCACCGGGATGAAGCAGGAACGCCGACTCTGAGGCCTTTTCATAGGCCCTGATATATTTTGAATAAAAGCCTTCCCACGCGCCCTGCAATCCCGCTTCATCAGGGCCGACGGTGATATAATCCGTCCCCATGTAATCGAATATGGTGGCTTTCTCCTCATAGAACATGGGGAGGTAGGCCTCGATGCCCGGCGCCATGATGCCCTGTTCAATGTCTTCGATAAGGGCCGAGGCCGTCTCGTCCTTGAAGCGCCTCAATTTAGGCCTGGCCGTCTTTATGTTTTCATCCGTCAGAAGCACTTCCGAGACGGGCATGATGGTGCATGAAGCGAGACCCCTCGCCTTCTCGGATTTCCTTGAACGCTGGCTCGACAGGCTGAAAACCTTTATCTCCTCTATCATGTCCCCGAACATGTCCAGCCTTACCGGCTCGTTCATGCCCGGAGAGAATATGTCCATCACGAAACCCCTGATGCTGAACTGGCCCACGTCGTCAACCAGCGGCTCCCTGGTATAGCCCATGCGGACGAGACTGCGGGAGAATTCCTCCCTGTTCAGGTCGGCCCTGAGATTCATTACCGTAACGGCATCTTTCAGGACCTGCTTGGGAACCGTGTAGGGAAGAACGGCATCGAAAGGCGCAATGACGATATAAGACCCGTTGTCGATGAGCCTTACCAGGACCTCTATCCTTGCGGCGATGACTTCTTTCGAAGGGCTGTCCCCCTGATAGGGCCTGACATCGGGAGACAAAAAGCACAGGACCTTATTTTCAGGGATAAAGCAAAGAAGGTCGGCCTTAACCCTGTACATGTCTTCGTCGTTTTCAACGAGCCATAATATGTTTTTCCTGCCGGCGAGAAACGCCTCGGCAACGAGCATGGCCTGGAGCGAAGGGGGGTAAGCACCTATGGACATTCCTGCAATTCCACTCTGCATTCAAGCGCTCCCTTTGTCGGCCGCGTCGGAATGCTCCTCGAAAATGAAGTCTCGAACTTCATGTTTCGCTCCTCGAGCCGAAGGCGAAGAGACATCATCCTGAATGCAGAGCGGAATTAAAAACATATTCTCAATCTTCATAGGGGAATATCGTCTTTATATCGCTGTTGTCCAGCAGTCCGGCGATTGAAACAATCTCGTGATCGAGCATAATGACAGGCCAGTATTTTCTAAGCTGAATGGGGACCCGCTTTGCCTGGAAAACTGCGGTCACCTTTTTATCCTGAATCCTGTCGCCCGGCAGATAAAACCTGATGGCAGCATTCCGGCCGTCAGTAATGCCTTTGATCTGCATCTGTTTTTCTATGGGATGAATTGAATAGATGCCATCCTGATGAACAGCAGTCTGCGGCTCATCAGATCTGTCCGCAAAAGACAGCAACCGCCCGGACGGATATTTCTCAAATGACAGATATCTTCCATCACCTTTAATGCAAACCTTGCGCATTATCGTGTGCGCCCTGCTTTTTCCCCTGATTACCAGAGAAGCCTGCTCCACGTCCGTTGCCGGTATTCCGCGCGGGTCTCCCAGCATGTCAGCCGAGAGTTTTATGATAATACGGTGCAGGAGGGCTTCCGGCGCATCTTTGAGCTTCCCCGCATCATAAACCCGGCACACGTTCCAGTCGTGAAGGAGCGCACTATCGATAAGCCTGTCCGCCTCGTCTGCGATATATGCATTCTCAAGAGCCGCAATAGATGCAAACCTCGATATAGCTGTTTCCGCAAGCGGGTTGATCTCCCTCATGAGCGGGAGAATCCTTTTTCGTATAAGGTTTCTTACCAGAGTAAGGTCACTGTTCGTCTGGTCGGTCACGAACTTGACACCGTTCGCATCCGCGTAAGCTTCGACCTCGGCCCTTGTTATGTCCAGCATAGGCCTGATAAGACCGTCGGGCCTGGCATAATCCATACCCGACATGCCCCTCATGCCCGTGCCGCGGACAAGCCTGTAGATAAGGGTTTCGGCCTGATCGTCAGCCGTGTGGCCGGTTGCGGCGAATTCAAGGCCCAGCTTTTGCCTGCAATCCATGATGGCCTCATATCGTCTGATGCGCGCCTCTTCTTCCAGGTTCGGGATTTCCGGATCCATCTTCAGTTCATAAAGGCTCGCCTCGACCCCGAGGGCGGCACAAGTATCGAGAACGAACTGAGCATCCCCCGGCGCTTCGCATCTGAGGCCGTGATCGACTGTAACGGCGTGGAGCTCGAGCCCCAGTTCCACTGATGCCTTTTTCATCAATCTCAAGAGCACCATGGAATCGATGCCGCCGGAACAGCATGCGAGAACGCCATTGCCAGGCTTGACCCCGCACAGTTCTGTCAGTGTAAGAACGAACCTGTCAAACATGAACACGGCTTTTAGTATCATGGAAAATAGCGGTCAAGTGGAATAATAAGCAGTTTTCATGTGCATCTTTGTCAAGCGGATGATAAGCAGACAGAGATAACCATGTAAGACTTCCGGAGGGAATCGAGGACATATGGTAAAAGCGAGGTTGATACGGGATTTGAAGCTTGAATTTCCTGATCCCCGGGGCTGTCTTGCTGTCCCGGCGTTCGGCTGAGGTTCGGACGGTTTATGATAAAAGGCCTCGAAAAGGTTCTGAAACCCGGCCGCTATACGGGCGGCGAGGTAAACCAGGCCGGCAGACCGGAAGCTGAAGTCAAAGTCCGTTTCGCCCTGGCCTTTCCTGACGCCTATGAAATCGGCATGTCGCATTCGGGCCAGAAGATACTGTACCATATCCTTAATTCCATCAGGGGAGTGTGGGCCCAGCGCGTGTTCGCGCCCTGGCCCGATATGGCCTCGCTCCTGGAAAAGAATAGAGAACCCCTTTTTTCGCTGGAGGAGAAAAGACCGCTCGGAAAATTTGACATCGTGGGTTTCTCGCTCATGCACGAACTGTCGTATACGACGGTCCTCAGAATGCTCAGCCTTTCCGGCATTCCCATTTATGCGGCAGAACGGAAAAAGACCGACCCCGTAATCATTGCAGGCGGGACCTGTACTTCCAGCCCCTCGCCATACCTGCCATTCTTCGACCTGATCGTCATCGGTGACGGCGAAGAGGTGGTGGCTGAAATGGCTCAGATATGCCTGGCTGTGAACGACAGGGACGAGCGGATCCGCGCCATGTCAGGGATTGCAGGCGTCTACAGGCCGGGCTCAGGCGCCAGGCCGGTACGCAGGATTCTGCCGGACCTCGATAAGCACCCGTTCCCGGCAGACATCATCGTTCCCAATATAAGCATAGTGCACGACAGGCTCGGTGTGGAGGTTGCCAGGGGTTGCACCAGGGGATGCCGCTTCTGCCAGGCCGGAATGATTTACAGGCCTTACAGGGAGCGGTCTTTCGATTCCGTTATCAGCACGTTCAGGCAGGGGCTTAAAACAACCGGCTATGACAACCTGGCCATGACCGCACTTTCCATAACCGACCTGAGCTACCTGGCCGATATAATGGAATCGCTCAACTGCCCGTCACGCGAGATTTCCCTGGGCGTGCCGTCCATGAGGGTCGAGGGCATGACCGAAAGGATGGCCGGCATCATCTCATCCGTCAAAAAGCCCGGTTTCACGCTGGCGGTCGAGGCGGCGACCGAGCGGCTGCGGGCCGTGATAAACAAGGGCAATACCGAAGACGAGCTCCTGCGAAGCATTTCGATCATAAGAAAGCAGGGCTGGAAGCTGATCAAGCTTTATTTCATGATAGGACTGCCCACCGAAACGGATGCGGATGTCGAGGCTATAGTCAGGCTGTCGAGAAAGATCGCCAACGCATTCAGGGGCGGGGTCAATGTGAGCGTGTCCACCTACATCCCGAAGACGTTCACGCCCTTCCAGTGGGAAGCCCAGATCGCAACAGCAAGGCTTCATGACATGCTCGGATACTTCAAGAGGGAGCTCCGCGACAGGAGAATCAGCCTCAAGTGGACCGATCCCGAGTTCTCGGTTCTGGAAGGCGTTTTTTCAAGGGGAGACGATAGGCTTGCCGGCGTAACGGAAAACGCGTTCAGGCTGGGGGCCTACCTCGACGGCTGGTCGGACACATTCAATTTCAAGGCATGGACCGGCGCCTTTGAAAGAGCGGGCCTGGACCCCGGCGAGTATCTGATGGAAAGAGATATAAATAAAGCCCAGCCCTGGGAATTCATGGATATGGGAATAAACAGGGATTTCCTCATCCGCGAAAGGGAACTCGCATACAACGCTGTTCAGAGCCCTGACTGCAGGGAAGACGCGTGCCTCGATTGCGGCGCCTGCAAGGGTGATATTAATAATATTATCAGGGGGCCTGCTGAAAAGATCGACCTCTTCCCGCCACTGACGCAGGGCCGGTATCCCTATGTGATTGGCTTTTCAAAGACGGGGGCTTTATCGCTGATCGGCAACAGGGACTTTATCGAGATGATCAAGCGGGCTGTGAGGCGCTCGGGTTTGAGGGCCTCGTATTCCGAAGGCTTCAGCCCGGCCATGAGGCTTACCCTCATTCCGCCGGTATCCCTGGGTATCGCATCGGAAGACGAATACATGCAGCTTGACCTCGCAGAAGACCTTCCGGCAGAGGAGGCGGCCGAAACGCTCTCAGGCCATATGCCTGAAGGCATGGCCATCAAATCATGCATGAAGGGCAGGCTCAGACAGGTCGCCGCCTATACCTTCAGGCTGATGCGGCCCTTAAGGCTCAAACTCGGCGAAGGTGCAGCGATCAGAAAAGGCGAGGCCGAACTTGTTGTGAATGATTACCTTGGACAGAACGATGAGGCCGCGCTTACAATACGCTTTGTCGGCGGAAGGACGATATCGCCTGCACTGCTTATAGAGACATTCGGAGAAGACAAACTGCTGCCGTCCGAGATAACCAAGATAAAAACTGTTTTTGTTGGTGACAATATTTAGAAATTACAGGTCATGCCGGTTTCCAGCTTCTTCGTAAAAAGTAATGCTCAACAAAAAACGATATTTTAAGATGATGAAGCTACAATCGAAATAAAAAGTGCAATATCTATTTTATTTGACCCTTTTTCCCGGCGTTATTGAGGTTTTCCCTCTTATTAAAGCAAACTTTTCGCAGCATTTCATATTCTTCTTCAGAACATTTCAATTGGCAGTTTTCATCGTAATAATGGTTGCTGGCAAACATTTCATTCAGACGTTTGCAGGATTGATAAGACTTGCATACTCCGCAATTCGGCACCCCTTTTTTCGCAGCGCATCCAGGTATACCATAGCGGCACCATATTGTTTCTGAGCACCCGCTGCATGACATCTCATCAGGTGACAAAACACGATCACGCCATCCGCAACGGTACCAGAGCTCTGCAAGCACCGACAGTTGATCCCGGTCTCCGTTGAGTGTTGCCTGATATCTGGGACAAAGATCACAGCGCGATCCGCAATAGGCTAAACAGTAATTCATTTTATTCAATACCTATATTGGAATTTGCTTTACGGCAACAAAATAGCTCATAGATTGCCAGACTTCATGTCTAATCAAAGCTGAACCGGAGGTAAAGGCGGTAAGGACAAGGGAACCGCCATTTTGAATAATCCAGTCTTGCATGATTGCAGTGATCTACTGAATGAAGATGTGTTTATCTTGAAGGGGGTAGAGAAAGTCGGATCACCCTTGTTCAGGGGGATTGACACTATATATTTGCCTGCTATTATAGTTTTACTTTAAAATGCTGACATTCCATTTCATTTTGGAAAAACAGCAACCCTGACCGCTGAATTGCAATCGGCCATCAATATTGTGAACTCAGCATATGAGAGGAGGACAAGATGAAAAATTCTCTTTTTCTTTTAATATTTTTTTCTCTGGCAGTATGGATTTTTTATGGCTGCAGCGGTTCCGGGACCAAAAATTATGAAACACCGGCAGCCAATCAGGAAACCGATGATAAATCATCTTTACCCGCTCTTGAAATAGAATGTGATTCCGAATCAATATGCGGTGCAGTCTTTGTTGATGCTGACAAGGACCTTATTTACTCCACCGAAGACTCTCCCATTCCCGGCGTACAGGTAACCAACGGAAAAGACATCACCATCACGGATGAAAAGGGCATATTCAGACTGCCCAAGGGTTTTGATTATGTCTATATAACAAAACCTGCCGGATATGACCTGCCTCTTGCAATGAACAACATCCCTGTTTTTTTCAGAAAAACAGAACCGCAACAGCAGCTTTATTATTTCTCATTAACCCCGTCAGAGGTTACCCGTGCTTACTCAGGTGTGATTATGAACGACATACACTTTGAGGTGGTTGCCGGCCAGGGCCAATGGGGAGCAAATCAGGACCCTCTGGAGACATTCAGCAAGTTTATCGATGAATTCATGTACCTAAGCCCGAAGCCGGATTTCATAATTGCAAACGGCGACCAGAGCGGGGTTACGCCTGAAGACACTTCGGGACTTGATAATTATGTCAGAACCTGCTCGAGACTTGGCGTTCCGGTTTACAATGCAATGGGAAATCCCGGCCACAACGATTCCGATTCCGACAGGATCTTCTATAAAACGGCCTATCGTTCTTATTTCGGCCCGCTTTATCATTCGTTCGATTATGCCGATTGCCATTTTATTCTGCTCGATACAAACATCCTGTCAGGAGACCATGGCAAAATACTTACCTACGGACTCGATGAAACACAGAAACAATGGTTCGAAACGGACCTTGAGCTCAACAAAAACAAGCGCATCCTGGTCTTCTTCCATGAACCTGTAGACAATACCGAGAACACCATCGAATATATTGTAAAGAAACTTCTGAATAAGCCGCCCGACGTATGGGTCGACAGGGAATCCATCCTTGAACTTTTTGAAAAATACAAAGTCTCTGTAGTGTTTTTCGGACACACTCATTCTAACGGTTTATTTAAGGAAAAAGGGACCCTTCATGTAACAAACGGAGCAGTTTGCGGCGCATGGTGGGGGCCCGGCTTCAACAGTATCATGGATATCCTTTATCCCTGTATGTCAGATACAGGAATCAATGCAAATGCTGACGGCACCCCTCAGGGCTACCGCATCCTTACTGTAGCACCTGAAATCTTAAGTTCTTCATACAAGGCCTTTAAACAGGAACGGGATATCTGCTTTGCAGACCCTGCAGGAACAAGGCTGGGTTATGGAAAGCTGTCCTTCACCGACATCGATGTTCTGAACGCCTATACATTCTGCGTTTATGGCAATGAGGAAGGTCTTGAAACCGGCGTTTCCACGCTTCAAATCCTGAAGGGAACACTCCCGCTGATACTCAATGCCTACAGTCTCTATCCGATAGAAAGCGTCGCTTACAAAATCGATTCAGGCAGCTGGATTGGCGCGATGCACAACGGCGGTATTATTTACAGTGCAGAAATTGATGCAGCAAAGTTGAGTCCCGGGCCGCATATTATTACTGCCAGAATAAAAGACAGCATGGGCAAAAAGGACTCCATGATCTTCATTGCAACAGATTCAAAATAGCTTCTTGCAGCTTTCAGAATCCATTCCTTAAGCTCTGTAACCGGCAGGAAAAATCCGCCCCTTCCGTCAGCAAAGATGCGCCCTGTTTCCGGCTTTTAACATGCCGGGAAAGAGGGGCCCTCTTTCCCCTTCGATTGAGTAATGCCCCGCCGATGCCATTGTTTTTAATTCCCATTGGATATTTAAGTTCCGGGTATAGTAGAATCAGCGATGGTATATTCAATTATCTGAAAAGGAGAAAGTATTCAAAACAATGGCTGGATATATAAATTTCCACAAATCAAGACCTGATGCCTCACGGTTGATCAGGAAAGGAGGAGCATTGCATGCCACTCGGTCATGATTTAAGTCAATCGGTGATCTATGACGCCATGTATGCGGGGGAGCTCTCTTTCGCCCGGCGCAAATACACTCGTGATCTGACAGGGGCGGACATCGCCGTAGTGGGCATCCCTTTCGATCTCAGCACGTCCAACCGCCCCGGCACACGCTTCGGCCCGAGGGCGATACGCGAGCAGTCTTCCGTGAGCGGAATGTACCCCTGGGGGCTCTGGCCCTGGGAATTCAACGTCTTTGAGCGTCACAACGTGATCGACTACAGCGACCTGGCGTTTTTTCCCGGATACCCCGACCGCATGCTCTCCACAGTCGCCGAACATGTCGGAAAAATCCTTGACGCAGGATTGTCCGTACTCTCTCTAGGCGGAGATCACATGGTGACATATCCGCTGCTCAAGGCCCATGCGAACAAGTATGGCCCTCTTTCGCTGATTCACTTTGATTCGCACTCGGATTCCTGGGACATGGGCGATGAACTGAACCACGGTACCATGTTCTTTCTGGCCATGAAGGAAGGGCTCGTGGATGCGTCCCGTTCGATACAGCTGGGAATCCGCACTCCCAACCCGGATACGCAGGGCTTCAATATCCTTCATGCGGACTGGGTTCTGGAAAACGGCGCCGCACCTGCAATAGAAAAGATCCGGAGCATCGTTGGTGATCATCCGGCATACATCACCTTTGACATCGACTTTCTCGATCCGGCCTATGCCCCGGGAACAGGGACCCCCGTGGTAGGCGGTCCGAGCACGCACACGGCAAGGCGGATACTCAAGGGGCTTGCGGGTTTGAAGATCGTGGGCGGAGACCTGGTTGAGGTCTGCCCGCCTTACGATTCCCCGGGCCGGATTACCGCCCTGGCAGGCGCCACTCTGGCTCATGACATCCTGTACCTGATCTCGCTCGCACGGAACAAATAGGCAATTTAAAGTCGGGGAACAGGCCGGAAGGGTTTACAGCCCGTCCCTTATTTCGTTAAGGAACCCGGACGGATACTGGAACGATTCCCGGCCGTAAAGCGCCCGGACCCTTGCCCATGAAAGATGCGCCTGCTTTCTGGCCCGTGTTATGCCGACATACAGGAGTCTTCTTTCCTCTTCGATATCGGAATTTTCAGTCATCGATCTGGAGTGTGGCAGTATGCCTTCCTCAAGCCCGAGGATGAACACGTGGTCGAATTCAAGGCCTTTTGACATGTGAAGCGTCATGACGCTGACCGTTTCGCCTTCCTCCCTGTCCGTGTTCGATATGAGCGATTTTTCCGCCAGGAACTCCTGGAGGTCCGTTGCGCCGTATGCGCTCGCAACAAGCTCGTTCAGGTTGGTGAGCCGGTCCTCGCCGTCGACCTCCGATTTTATCTCTTCCTTCAGTCCCGTGATGTCGAGCGTCATGCTGATCAGGCCGGCGACGTCAAGATTTGACGAGGCCTCTTTTATCCTTCCCGTCTGGGTCAGGAAATCCCTGAGCCCTTCGGCCGCCTTTCCCTTGACGAAGCCAGCGTCAAGGGCCTCTTTAAGCCCTTCAAAGGTCGTCGGAAGGCCTTTCTTCTTCGCATACTCCCTGAGCGAAAGGAATGTCTTGGGACCGATGCCTCGGCCGGGTGTGTTGATAATCCTGCCAAGCGCGTCCTCATCCCTGGGGTTGGCTATTATGCGCAGGTATGCAAGCACGTCCTTTATCTCCCTGCGCTCGTAAAACCTCACGCCCCCGTATACCGCATACGGTATGCCGCGGCGGACAAGATTTTCCTCCACCACGCGCGAGATGGCGTTGATTCTGTAAAATACGCCGATATCGGCGGGATTGGTGCCATCTTCGGTAAGCCTGGCTATGGCCCGCGAAACGTTGGCCGCCTCCGCATCGTCATCGGGATATTCCTTTAAAGTGACGCCTCCGGTTTCCTTCTTCACCGTCTTCAGTATCTTCGGAGCCCGCCTTGAATTATATGAAATGAGCGAGGACGCGGCATTGAGAATTTCCTCTGTTGAGCGGTAGTTCTGCTCGAGGGTAATGACCCGGGCCTCGGGGAAGTCCTCCTTGAACCTGAGGATATTGCCGACATCCGCACCGCGCCAGCCGTATATGGACTGGTCGTCGTCGCCGACCACGCATATATTCTTCTCGCCCGATATGAGCCCCATGAGCATGACGTACTGGGCCATATTGGTGTCCTGGTATTCGTCGACAAGGATATAGGGGAACATCTCATGGTAATGCCTTCTTACTTCCGGAAACTCGTTCAGGATCTGCCCCGGAACCTTCAGGAGATCACCGAAATCAAAGGCCCCGTATTCCCTTTTCCTTTCTTCGTACAGGCTTATCACAGGGACAGGGTCGAAACTGAGCCGCAGGTTGAAATATTTGTAATCCTGAAGCGTGTCCTTGGCCATGGAGATGAGCCAGGCAATCTGGGAGTCGGTCCCCTTGTTCGTTTTGATCCTGAGGTCTTTCAGGCACTTTGAGATCAGCGAACGCGTATCCGCCGCATCATATATGGTAAAGCCCTGAGGATATCCCATCCTGTGAGCCTCACGCCTGAGCATCCAGGCCCCGAATGAGTGGAACGTTCCGGCCCACAACCCCGATGATGCATTGCCGAGCATTCTGGCAAGCCGGTCCTTCATCTCGCCGGCCGCCTTGTTGGTGAAGGTCAGGCAGAGGATGCGGTGCGGGTTGATTCCGCTGTTTATCAGGTTTGCCACCCGGTGGACGATCACCCGGGTCTTGCCTGAGCCCGCCCCGGCGAATATAAGGAGAGGCCCGTTGATATGCTTTGCAGCCCTTTTCTGCTCCTCATTCAGCCCGTCGAAAAGGTCCTTCATTTCTTCCCGCGCCTTTCAACGACCCTGTCGCCTTCGCTGTAGGGCTTTCTGATGAGCTCGCCGGCAAGCGGCCTGAAAGGCAGCTCCATCTCAAAAATGCTGTTGGGCCTGATCTTCGGCTGCGGTACGCCGTTTGCAGCCGCACCGCTTAATGTGAATGTCTGCCTCTCGCCTGATGCGGACATCCATTCAAGCTCCATGCCTTCGATGAGCGGGTTTCTCGCCTCGAGCAAAGCCCTGTTGCCATTGGTTGAGATTATGCGGGCGGCAAGGTGATGGCTGTGCATATATCCCGTAAAATCATACTTCAGGCTGTCCGCGCCCGGAATACCTGTAAAAAAGCCCGTGAAGTATTCGCGGTTGCTGGTTTTTTTTATCTCCTCAAGCCAGGTGGGCTTGATAAAAAAACCTTCGGGATCTGCAAGATAGGCGTCCCTAGCCTGCCTGTAAACCGAGGTGACGGTCGCCACATACAGCGGGGTCCTGTTCCGGCCCTCGATCTTCAGGCCATCAAGGCCGAGACTCATGACATCGGCAAAAACAGGCAGGATACAGATGTCCTTTGAATTGTAAAGATAGGTAAACCCGTCCTCCTCGACAACGGGCATGTACTCAGACGGTCTGGTCTTTTCAAGCAGCGCGTAGTCCCACCTGCACGGCTGCGTGCATTCCCCCCTGTTGGCATCCCTTGCGTTCAAATAGCTGCTTATGAGGCACCGGCCTGAAACGGATATGCAGACGCTGCCATGGATGAACACTTCAAGCTCGGCGGAGACGTTCTTCCTTATATAGCCTATCTCGCCGGCAGACAGTTCCCTGGCCAGTATCACCCTTTTTATCCCGAATCCTTCCCAGGCTTTTATGGCGGGCACATTCACTGTGTTCGCCTGTGTGCTGAGATGGAGCGTCGCCCGGGGCCAGATGCTCTTCACGAGAGAGGCCACGCCGATATCCGAGACGATGATCGCATCGACTCCGGCATTTCTGGCGGTTTCTATGCATTCCCTGACAAGACCGATATCATCGTCATGCGGGTATATGTTGAGCGTCAGGTAGACCCTGGCGCTTCTTTCATGGGCATATGCCACAGCACCGCTTAATGTCTCCGGCGAAAAGCCGCCGGCCCTGGCCCTCAGATTCATGCCTCCCGACAGGCCCAAATAAACGGCATCCGCACCGTAAAGGCAGGCGGTCTCAAGCATTTCGCGGTTTCCCGCAGGCGAGAGTATCTCGGTTTTTTTCATGCTGCCAAAAGCTATATCTTATGAAATCCCATCCCACAAGCAGGCATTTTCCGCTTGACGTTAGCGAGCCCATGATATTAAGAAAAATACCTCGTGCCCCCGTAGCTCAGTGGATAGAGCACAGGATTCCTAATCCTGGTGTCGCAGGTCCGATTCCTGCCGGGGGCACCAGTTTTTTAGTTTTTACATTTCAGATAAACCCGCATGGGTAACTCTAGGAAAACCAGTCCGGGTTTTCTCGTCTCACTTAACCAATATAAAAGCGATGGGTGAAAACATGTCTATTCGGGCCCCGGAATCACCAGGGTCTCTTGTATCGGTCAGCGTTAAGGTTAATCCGTCATTCCGCTGCCGCTCATGGGAAACAATATTGATCTCCGATGAGTCGAGTCTGAGCCCCAAAGAAATTTGGGTGTTGAATCAATGGCTACCGATTCATCGCCTCCGGCATTTGCAACTGGAGGGATGTGTCCATAGATATTCCAGGTCTGCTTATCTGCAACCAGTGCATGCACCGTCTTTACCGTAAGAGTGTGCTTTCCTTCCTGCACGATGTACACAAAAGATTTCCCGGTATTCGAAAGTGTTGCCCCATCCAAGGTCCAGGTATAGATTTCATTTGACGGATATACCTTGACACTGAATGTTATCTGCTCGCCCAATATCACGGTGACAGCATCATGATCTGGTATTTTGGACAGGATGCACCCGCTCATCATGGTTGTGATAACAGCTGTAATAAGAAATACGAATGAATTTTTCATTGTAACCTCCTCCAGGCCATTTGCCCAAGATTGGAAACGATGAATTCAACAAGGTTTGAATTATAAGACCATTGCTCCACAAGTCAAGATAATGCTCCGCCCAGTCTTGGGACGTCCTGTAATGTTCAGGCAAAGCATTTGTTAATCATTAACACATTAATGGGAAATAGTTTTACTTAAACATGAAGCATTTTTCTATTTAACAACATATTCTTACCTATCACCCTGCATTAAACCGTCATCGCAGTCCTCAGAACACTAACATAATACCTTATATATTCATTATGTTACATTCAATCAGCTTAAATAATCACTTTGGCGGTAAAGTAAGGCACAACTGTTGCTTCATTGTCTGTATAGCTCAATACAACAACATAAGACAAAACAGTGGAGGGCTTAATAAATGAGAAAGACGGTTGTGGTCCTGACAACAAGGGGGAAAGCAGGAAATCAAGAATCGACCGAGCTGATTGAATATATAATACACAAATGGGAATGCTTTCAGGATTGGGATGCATTCCCTTCATTTTTTATTATTCCTTCCAGAAACCGGAAAACCAGACCAGAAGTCTACATGGCACGATACAGAATCATCAAGAGAAATGACCCTGTGATGATCGTATAGAGACTTTTCTTTAAAAATTTATTCGGATCAAATAATAATACAACATTAATCAACCGATATTATGTCAGCACCCCTTTTGATAAAGCGTACCGGGGCAGAACCGACAGGCGTGATTTTGCCGCTAGGGGCAACCCGTAAAGCGCCATTGGTCGGGATACCGTAACCGGCTGTACCTTCAGGGAAGAAACCAAGCAGTCTTTTCATTTCCACCCAATCGTCTTCTTCCGCATGGACATCACAGAGAAGAGGCGCAAATCCAAGGCAATCAAGAAGTTCGACAGAGTCGTCATCATCAGGATCGCGCCAGTTCATCCAGTTCCGGCAGAGCATGATCGCCCCGGCGGATACGCCGCAGAACAATTTTCCCTGGTCATAGATTCCCCTGAGGAAAGTTACCAGTTTTCTGCTGTTCAGATACTTCATACCCAGATGCACATCGCCGCCGCTTACAAAGACAATATCGCTCGACAGCAAAATATCCCGGGCCTTGTCCGGTTCAAACCGCCGTACGATGGGGACAAGACTGACATCTCCGGCGCCTGCAGACATAAACAGCTGTCTTATCCACAAAAAGAATTCCTTGTTATCATTGCTGGCCGTGCCGATATAGGCAACGCCTGGAGTTTTCTTTTTGATCAGGGCAAGCGCTTCGGCAAGCATTTCCTTATTGTTTTTCGACTGCATGCCTCCGGCAATCAGAAAAATGTCAGTTGGTCTTGGCCTGCTCATGGCGCTACCTCTTTCACAAATAGTTTATCATAGTCCGGTTCGATATCCGAGCGCGTCCGGCGGTATTTGCCTGACGGTTCAACGGCAATTTCCGGCACAAAATGAACCTTGATAACAGCCCCAGCTCCATACAACGGCAGCAGACTTTCGATTATTCCTTCCTCCAGCGCGCGGGAAGCATCTGCTGATTCCTCAAGAACAATGTGGACATTATAAATGCCTTCCCGTTGAAAGATCTGATAATCGGCAACAGGTTCCAGCCTGTTGATTACAGATTCGACCATGGCTGTGGTTACGGGATGATTTTGCGTCGTATAGGTAAGGTCAGCCGTCCGTCCGGCAATTTCCTTGCAGATGTATCCGTCATTTCGTCCGCATTCGCAAATGCCCTTGGAATCGATCTGTACCAGATCGCCGACATCGAACCTTATCAATGACCGCCAGGGATTGGTCAGTGTTGTCAGCAGCAGCCTTCCGACACATGGATATCCGTATTCAGGCCGCATGAATTCAAGGTCGATCCGGCAAAAGTTAGAGACCTGATGGAGCTTTCCATGTTCACATTCCATCAACACATATCCAGCTTCGGTTGAACCGTAGGAGCTGACAAGCGGTGAGCGGAAGACCTTGCTTATTTGTTTTCGCGCCAGTATGCCCGGATTTTCATAGGTAAATACAATTACCGGCGGCTGATATACCCTCAGATCATGCCTGCAGGCAAAGCGGGCGACCCGGGCAAGATATGAGGGATTTGCTTCAAGCACGACCGGCCGGAATATCTCCAGCTCGCTGATAATGCGCTCTATCAGCTTGTCATCCCATAATGACGGACTGGTTTTTTCATTAAGATAGAGGAAACGGCCGAGCGAACGTTCCTCCAGGCTCAGCAGGCCGTTTTCAGACAGGATGCCCGTATTCAGCGGGCTGGTAAGAATTGCTTCCCGGTGTTTGCCGAGATTCAATGCCGCCATACAGGAATTGTAGCGCCAAGATGCCGCTTCCGAAGCATCCCACCAGGGCTGATGCCAGACATTTACAACCTGTTCACTTAGCGTGCCGCTGGTGGAAACAAGGCCCACAGTGCCAGCTTTCAGCGCGGCATCGACATCCATGTCTGCAGGAATAAAGTTGCGCCAGGTGTGCTCTCTCAGATCATGTTTGGAAATTGTGGGCATTGCTCGGAAACGACTGTCAACAGGAGCAGATGAGCCAGAATCAAATGCCTGCCAGTTCTTGTATGCCGCTACATGATTCAATGCCGTTTCCAGCGCCGCTGCCGACAGTTTATTGTATTCAGCGGAAAAGAGAGGGGATGGTTTCATCATTATTCCCGATATTGAGCTAAGTTATGGTTTAGCAACGTTATCACAGGCCTGACAGGAATTGCAATCAATACAGGTTAGTTCACACGGGCTGACAAAGACTGCTGTTTCATCGCCTTCTCCAATATATGGGTATATTTCAGACTCTTGCACTGCTGAATCAGCAATTATTTCTCCGAGGTCCTGTCACAATACCTATTCAGCATGTTTTTGCCGTAGAATCAGATCATTTGACTCAAGTTAATTGTTTAAAAGTTTTTCCGATGGGCAGGTTAAAAGCATTAAATCTTTAATATCTTTTGTGGCAAAATCATCAGCATTCATTTAAGTCTCTTCAGATATGCTTCCTTTGAGACATAAAGCATTTCAAAAGACTCTTCGAGGGCCTCGACAAAATCTTGCGGTTCAAATGGAAGAGGAAAGAAGAAATCAGCAATCATTTCAACCCGCTCTATTTGAGAGAAATCTTCTGTCCAGCCGGATAATGCAATGACAGGCCTTTCATATGTCGATTTGATCTGAGTGATAAGCTCCAGGGAATTCTCCATACGCTCCCGGATTGAATAGTCAAAGCAATCTATATTGTTCAGAATCAGAATGAAAATATCGATCGCTTCCCTGTCGGCCAGTTCCAGTATCTCATCACTGTAATAAGATATGAAAAATCTCAGATCGTATTTGTTGTCAGATGCCTCATTTGCAAGATCAGACAAATATTCGCTAATACCATCTTCATCACTGCAGCCTATAATTACTTTGACCTGTTGTTTTTTAGATCCATGTATGAGTTTGAGTCCGCGTTTATTCAGACCTGATTTTTTCCCATCCAAACTGTCAGTCTGTGATGGAATTAATTCACTCTTTTTCAATTTGGACTTTGCATTCATAAACGTTCTCCATGCCCGGTCGTTTCAGCCTGGTATTTATTGTCTTGGGCATGCTTTACCTTCCTTATATTTAATGTTCAGTAATACCCCAAGCTGACGGCCGGATGAAAATCTGAACCACTAATTTCCTTTTCGTATTTTTCCACTTCGACGGTAGAGAATTTCACAAGGACCTCGCCGGGTCTGTCCAGGATTACAAGGTCATCATCCTTCACGATATGCCTGATATCGTTGAATCTGAAATTTATCGCATCTCCCTCTGTTGTCAGCCCTGTGAATCTCAGCATCTTTGGTTTCTCCTTTTACATTCTGGTTTCTGCTCAAATCCTGCATACACAATCGTTGTTGATTATATTTTGGCTTTTCGGCAGATAATTAGGAAGGATTAGTATTTTTTCCAATTTTTAATCATGAAAAACAAACTTGGGCATTATTGAAAAAGTACATTGGCGACGGAATGCATGAAGATGTTTTCATGAATATCAGGGGTGCGGGTGTAAATTGCCATTCTGCCAGGATCAGAGGCGGGGCCTTGCTGATTTGATATAATATTAATTGATTGCCAATTGAGCTATGTGGTATATTTATTAATCTCAGTTTTGGATCAGATCCAAAAGAATGACGAGGGGGTATTCATTCATGAGGAGAAAAAGCCGATCCAGGTATTCCCGATGGCTGCTTGTAGCGGTTTGTGTTATCTCGGTAAGCATCCTTGCCGGTTGTCTTAAGATCAAGGGGCCGCTGAATAACGGCAAGTCCGGCGGCTATTACAAGACTAAGGTTGCCGTGCAGGGCGGAACCGGCAAATACCTGTTCTCACTGGAGTCGGGCGTGTTGCCCTCCGGGCTAAGCCTGGCTCAGAACGGGACTGTTTCCGGCACTATCGACAGCGGCGCCACCGGCGTGTACACATTCAAGGTTAAGGCCGTCGACACCATTTTGCCCCAGGGATTGTTCAAGGGCGAACAGGAGCTGTCAATACAGGTTGACAACACTCCATACAAGTGGACCCTGATAACCCACTTTGCTGTGGATAATAATATCAATTATGAGATGGGACCTATCCTCGCCCTTTACCTCGAAACCCTTGAGGATATGAAGGCGCGTGACCTGGAGAACAACATCCAGATTATCCTTATGATGGATGCCTACAACGAAAACACGAAATATGCAGACGGGTATTATTACCTGACCGGAGGCGACTTCAACGAAGACCTGATGGTACCCGTAAGTGAGATCAACTCGGGTTCTTTGAGCGATACCGAGGCCTTTCTCAGCTGGGCCGCTGCGCGTTACCCGTCTGAACACTACATGTACTCGATATTCAACCATGGCAGCGGATTTGACGATCCGCCACCGGATACGCTGGGGGTGCTTGGCATAGGATTCGATGAGGGCAGCGACTACGACCGTCTTACGCATTATGAACTGGGGCAGGCCACGGCATATCTGAAACAGCTTATCGGTCATCCTATCGATATATTTTATCCTTTCGCCTGCCTGATGGGCGGGGTTGAGCTGGCCTATGAAGTGCGCAACAACGTCGATTACATGCTCAGCTCCGAAGAAAACTTTCCTGCTGATATTTTCTCCTATCAGGGGTTCGATGCCGTACTTGGCGATCCCGATATTGCGACAGAATCCCTGGCCAGGGATATGTGCGATAACGCCTATGAATTGCTGGCCGATAGAGTACTGAATCCGAGGGCGTTCACACTCTCCCTTGTCGATCTGTCCAAAATCGATGCCCTGTATGGGGCGATCGACGCCTTTGCTCTGGCGGCTATCAGCGACATCAACAACGATCAGTCAGTCGCGGAGCATTATAACCAGGCCGCCGATAACAGCTTTACCATGCAGGAGAACAGCGGTGTCGACGACTTCTATTATGTCGACCTGGGTGATTACCTCGACCATGTAATCACCGGTGATGGAATAGGCACCGCAGTCAAAACTCAGGCTGAAAACGTCCTGACAGCCCTTAACGATGCAGTACTATATCAGCGGCAGAACAAATGCCCTGCGGCCTCTGGGCTGAGCATTTTCAATGACATCTGGGGCTCCGGCAACCTTTATTCTCCCTTCTACTACCGACAGGTCGTGTTATTCGGTGCCAATGCCTGGACGGATTTTGTCGATATGGTGATCAACCTGGCGCCATAGCGGCGTGCAGCATTTAATTATGCCCTGCAGGGGCTGCCTTCCGTGACGAAGGCAGCCCCTTTTCTATTGGAACATCCCCTGACATATTCGAATAACATTGGGAGCGTACTTGCCTGGCGGAAGAACTCTAAGTGCTTTCAAATCCGACCTGAATACTAATACCAAAGACCATTAATTGATTATTGAACAACTCTTATTAAAAGACTTTTCTGTTTTGTATTTCTACTTCCATGGAAAATCAGGGGCTAATTTCAGGCACTTTTCCGGACATGCATCCACACATCTCTCGCACAGAATACAGGTTCTGTTAGAAATTCGCTGGTTGTTTTTAACGGAATCCCTCACATCCACCAGCATGGGACAGGCCTTATTGCAAACACCGCAACCGGTACAGCTGTCATATTTAACCGGGGCGATCTTAAAAATGGAAAACCGGGAAAGTAAACCTGAAACCGTAATGAACGGGCAAAAAAATCTGCAATAGGCCCTGCTTCCCCAAAAACTGGATAGTCCAACACCCAGTCCCAGTATCATGATATTTTCCCCTATTATCCAGTACCGCCTGTAGGATTCGTGGATGGCAGGATTACCAACAAATGAAATACCAGTTGCCAGCAGAACAACACCCAACAGATATGTCCAGGCCACGAGACTGCTTCTCTTTCGCGGTTTTATCGCTTTCGGTATCCTGTTCTGGATAAGTTCAAAAACAGCCCCGTCCCAGCAGGCCATGGAGCAAAATCCATTCCCTATAAAGAACGGCATTACTATTCTTGCAATCAGAAACTGTATGAGTGCACCGGCAACAACACCGGCAGACAGATCGAAAATGATTTGTGAAGCCTGAAAATTCACATTCCCATACAGAGACAATCCGATAAAAAGTGTCCCGCCAATGCATGCCTGTATAATCCTTCGAATCGCTTGCTTCTTTCCGGGAATCAAAATGAACAGGCATGCCCCTAAAGCCGTAGCCGTTCCGATTCCGGAAAAAAGGAACAGATATTTTATCTGTGTTTTATATGCAAATACGCCTAACCCGGTAATGGAAAAAACAACGGCAAGCAGCAAGGGGAGCGCAAATTTTTTTATCATTCAAGCGGGTTAAGATTTTCCGTTATCAGAGGATTTCCATGGACATTCCTGTTATTTCTATATTTCATAATCGGGGCTGTAATCCTTTTCATTAATATATTTTCACCAACGCTATCAGCACCCAGCCAAGTTATTCAATCAGAACATCATGTTCTCAGAGACACCTCTGCCTGGTTCCTGAAACACTCCAGCCTGATTATCCGAGGCCGTTCCGTTTGCTGTTAACCGCTATTTCTTGTTCTGATCAGCCCATGCCTCCAGAACTCTCAGCTTTTCCGGGGTGAGAACGGAGCCGGTGTGCATCCAGGTATAAGGCACCGGCGGCATCTCGCCCTCTTTGATCTGATCCATCATATCAGAGATCAGGACAGATTGCTTCTCCGGTCTGTAGCGGTTCCACGTAGAAAAATCGAGTTTGCGCCGGCCCTCTTTGGCATCGCTTGCAACAAGCCAGGAGACAGGTGCCACCTTGCTGTACCAGGGCCATACTGTTTCGTGAGAATGGCAGTCATAACATGAAGTCCGCAGAATCGCCTTTACCTCTACCGGACACTGCATATCTGATTCCACAGGCGGGTTTGTCCGGTTCACAGGCACGAACTGGATTACAGCAAATACAGCAGCAAGAACAGCCAGGGTCCATTTGGCGATATTCCTTTTCTTCATACATTCACCCCTTTGACATACACTTTTTTCCTGCCGGATCCTAATATCGAGCTCAGACACTACACCGCTGTTACACAAAATCCGCATGAGGCCTATTCCTGATGAGGAATACATGGAGACGTTCCTGCAATTTCGAAATTTTATCTTCACCGGGCTGCAAGTATTTTTATTATATTCCAACCAACATGATTATCAAGTGATCAAGTTGATTTCCAAATAAATATCATATTGCAGGGAGCATTCCCGTATTGGCTCTTATCAAGATTTCGATGCGGCTGTACCTGTAAGCATATAGTCCAGCCGCATCTTCCGAAGAGAAGAGCATCTCCCTGTCATGGACCGGGACAGGTCAGGCGCAACAGATCGGCAGCCGCCATCGGCATACCGGCACCTTCCTTTTGAGTGCAACCGGAACCGGTGCAGGTTAATGCATCTGATGCCTGATATTTTCCAGACTGCTTGTTTATCTATGCCTTTACAATCGAGATCCTAGCCTTTTTCTTTGATGGATGAAAGCACCTCATAGACTTCAATAGCCGGGTCACCATCCATTAAAGGCGCTATCTTCCCGAAAAGCTCCGCAAAATATGGTGTTGAACTGTGAAGCGCCAATGCTTCCTTGTCTCTGTATTTTTCATACATGAGAAAATTTTGCGGCTTCTTTTTCATGCGGTGAAGGACATAGGCCAAAGTTCCTTCCTCGGACTCCACCTTCGGGATAATGGCACGAAGGGCTTCTTCCATCTCATTTTCTTTTCCAGCCTTTGCAATCATTCTGGCAACCACAATCAGCATCGCAACCTCCAATATTGATTTTGTTTATTTGTTTTAATATGCCTAATCAAACCATTTATTCAGTTTAAGAGTTAAATACTTTTATGATCCCATACCAATTGAAGTTTAATCAATCAGGCAACCCGGGTACACTTTAAGTTCTGTGAAGGCTCAGATCAGCTAATTTCATATCTATAAATCCCTTGGTTTCATCGACTCCGGCAATCAGCACATCAACTTTATCGCCCATTGAAATATGGAGTTTTTTTATCCTGACTTCACGGCCTTCGGATATTCTTGCGCCAGGGATATCCGCCGCCCTTACCAGACCGTCGACAGGAGGGTCTGCAATTTCCACAAAAAACCCGAACGGCAATATGCCCGTTACAATACCTTCGAAGCTCTCTCCGATATGACGCTTCATGAAAGAAGCTGTCTTCAGCTTGACCGCTTCCATCATGGCTTCATTCGTCGTGCGCTCCTTTTTGCTTAAAACGGGTGCAAGTTTCTTAATCAGCTTTGCATATCTCGATTTTTCCTTATCCTGTAAACCTTCCGGCCGGATAACGCTTTTTAAAACCCTGTGAACAATAAGGTCCGAGTAACGCCTGATAGGTGAAGTGAAATGCAGGTAGCCTGTAAAACCCAGACCGAAATGTCCGATGTCAAGTGCCGAATACTCGGCCTGTCTCAGCGAGCGCAGGATGTGCCTGTGCACGAACAATTCAAGGTCATGGCCCCTGTATGCATCCGCAATCTCGTTCAGCAGCCTGTTCAGATGCCTGCCTGAGGCTCCCGCTTGCGACAGCCTTCCGGTGAGAGCCTTTGCACAACCGATATCATTAAGGATTTCGACCAGTCCATCGATATCAGCCTCCGCCGGCTTGTCATGCACCCTGAAAAGCACCGGCATTCCGCGTTCTTTCAGATAGGCGCATACCGCCCTGTTCGCCAGCAGCATCATTTCCTCTATCAGCCGTTCGGCAGGTCCCCTTGGCCTTTTGGATATGTCCTCGACATGGCCGTTTTCGGATATTTCGATCTCCACTTCAGGCAGGTCGAAATCAAGGCTCCCGGCTTTTTTCCGGGCTCTCATAAGATGACCTGCGAGCATGTTCAGCATCTTAAGCGATTTGTTCACTTCTTTATCACTGGCAGGCTCTCCTGCCCTGCCCTCAAGATACGGGGAAGCTGTTTCGTACATAAGCCTTGCCCTTGAACGGATAACGGCCTCGTAGCATTTTGTTGAAATAAGTCTCCCCCGGGGACCGAGCTTCATCTCTGCAACTACGGCCAGCCGGTTCTCACCGGGCTTGAGGCTGAGAACACCGTTTGACAGCTCCTCCGGCAGCATCGGCAGGCATGTTTCCGGGAAATATACGCTGAAACCCCTGTCAAGAGCCTCCCTGTCAAGAGCAGAGCCGGTCTTAACAAGCTCGGCAACATCCGCAATCGCAACCCTTAAAAGGAAATTCCTCTCATCAAGCCTTTCTATTCCGACGGCATCGTCAAAGTCCCGGGCATTCTTGCCGTCAATCGTAAACAAGACCTTGTCCCTCAGATCAACCCGCCTTATCATATATTCATTAAAATCCGTGCATGAAGCTTCCTCGGCCTCTGCCCTGGCTTCTTCCGAAAAGCCCGCGGGCAGTGAATATTTGGTTATGACATATCTGAGGTCATCCCTGATATCATCAGGCATATCCAGGATACCCGTGATCCTTGCCGTAAACGAATCGATGCGGCCTGGTCCCTTCGGGGGTGTAATTAATGCAGTGACCATATCCCCGTGCCTGGCACCTCTTTCACAACCCCTGGGCACGATGACCGTATAAGGTATCGGTTTTGAAGGTTCAATCATGCCCGATTTTTTAAAGCGGACATACCTGCCAGATATCCTGAGGTTTTCGCGCTTCAGCACGCTGGTTACGCAACCCCTGAACCCTCTGCCCTGCCTGAATATCCTGGCTTCGACAATATCGCCGTGCATGGCCCCGCAAAGGTCGGCGGCCCTTAGAAAGACATCCTCCCTGCCGTCGTCCCTTACAAGAAACGCATAACCCTTTTCATTCCAGATAATAGCGCCCTTCGCTTTCATTGATCATCTCTTATCACTTGTAGAAATAAATTTGAATTATTATGAAGCCTTATTCTTGCATTATCTCATGACGGATGTTAGTTTTTACTAAAGAAAAATGACAAAACTTAAACAGAGACAGAGATACAGTCCTGATGTCCACATTACCGATGAAGGGGTGGTTGAAAAAACCTACAGGAATAAGGCACTGCCTTTAAGATTGATCGGCTCCCTGTTCATCTTCTGGGAATCTTTCATATATTCAAAGTTAAACGGCATTGAAGGGATCCCCCGCTTTATTGGCAGGCCGGATATATACTCCCTGCACATATCATTCATGGGAGGGACAAATCTGAGGGAAACCTCCAGGGTGCCGGATCAGTCATATTATGAAAAACTCGGCGAAATCATCTCACGAATGCATGAAAGGGATGTCGTACATATTGACATGCGCAACCGGAGGAATTACGGAATTGACGAAACAGGCATGCCTTATCTGATAGACTTTTCCCCGTCGTTATACATCCCCCGGCCCAGGACGTTAAAAAAGCTGCTAAGCCGTCTCGACTGGTTCGGCATGCTGAAAATCAAGGGAAAGATTACCCCGGAACTTTTAACGTGTACGGAAACAAGGGCCATGAAGTTCGGCTGCTTTTTAAGTTCTCTGTGGCTGCCCAAAAAAGTGTTTAATTTTATGAAATCCTCTTTCAGGCTCCTGCACTCGGTTTTGCAGCATTGAGGGTTTTCAGGGATTTTTCAATATTTTTCTTTTTCAGGTTCAACTCCTTCATATTTTTAAAGAAAGCGGCCTTTTCCGGGAAACTGACAATGATAATGGGCAGCATTCCTGCAAAAAAAGAGAGCATCAGCAATGACCACAAGGGAATTCCCGAGACCAGCCTGAAAGAGAGGAATGAAAGTGTATAGGCCTGGGGATTATGTATACCGAAAATCATGACCGATGCGATAATAAGGACAACAATAAGCACCTTCATATATCGCATGGCTCTTCCCCTGTATATGTCCGGGGTACCCTTCTGTTCATGTTGCATATAATCTCATAAGGTACGGTCTCTGCCCACAAGGCCAAATCTTCGGCAGTAATGGTCTCCTTGCCGAACATTATAACCTCGTGGCCGACAGGATAGACATCATCGCCAAGTTCAACGAGGCACAGATCCATGCTAATCCTTCCCACAACAGGGTATTTCTTTCCATCGATTACGACATTCGTTTTGTTTGACAAAGACCTCATGTATCCGTCGGCATAACCCACAGGTATTGTGGCGATATATGCATCACGGCTTGTTTTATATGTCAGGCCGTAAGAAAGTCCCGTCCCCTTTTTGACCCGCTTGATGAAGATTATACCTGATTTCATGGTCATCGCCGGGATAACATCCAGCTTTCTTGTACATGCGGGTGACGGGTAAAGCCCGTAGCAAAGGATACCGGGCCTTACCATATTCATATAAGAATGGGGATGATCGGCAATCGCACCGGAATTGGCGCAATGAGTATATTCGATGTCCCTGCCCAGAAATTTGGCCTTGTCTATTATCTGCTGGAATGCGAATATCTGCTCTTTTGTAAATTCCCGGTCCGGCGAATCGGAAATGGGGAAATGCGTGTATATGCCCGAGACCTTTATCTCGTTAATCCCGGAAAGGCTGTTCAATACATCAAGGGACTCCTCCGGAGGGAGCCCAAGGCGTCCCATGCCCGTGTCTGTTTTCAAATGAACATTCATGGGCCTGCCCCATCTCCTGGCCCCGGCTACCATCGCTTCGAAGTGGTAATTGTCAGTTATAGTAGGGGTAAGGCGGTATTCAAACAGGGCGTCTATATCCTCTTTTGTTTTATCGACAAGCGTGAATACAAGAACAGGAAGCGTAACACCGGCGTCTCTGAGGTCGATCCCCTCCTCGATGCTCGCAACTCCCAGCATATCTGCAAGCTGTTCCCTTTCGACAAGCCGTCCGACCTCATGGGCACCGTGGCCATAGGCATCCGCCTTTATCACCATCATGATGCTTACACCGGTAAGCCTCCTGATCTGTGTCAGATTATGGCTTATAGCGCCTAGGTCAATCTCAACCCTGGTCGGTCGCATACCTCTCCTAGTCTGCTTTCTTCCTCAGAAAAGTGGGTATGTTGTATGCTTCCATATCAACCATGGTATCATCAACAACCATACCCATTTTTATGACTTCCTTTTCCTTCTTCTCCTTGTTCCTGATATAGGTCGGTGTGTTATAGTCGATTACCCTGGGCTGAAGAACCCTCACGTTGTCGACTTCCCTGTCATCCTTCATCTTTATAGCCGTCTTGTTCGCATACCCGGTTGCAATGACCATAAGATTGAACTCATCGGCCATATCCTCATCAACGACAAATCCCCAGATGATGTTTGCATCCTCATGCGCATATGCCTGTATTATCTTTGACGCCTCGTTGATTTCCCTTATTGTAACCGTAGGGTCACCTGTAATGTTGAGAAGTATCCCTTTCGCCCCCGAAATATCCACATCTTCCAGCAAGGGGCTTGATATGGCCAGATTTGCAGCCTCTGCCGCCCTGTTTTCTCCGGATGCCGAACCGATCCCCATAAGGGCCTTGCCCTTTTCGCACATGACGGATTTGACATCGTTGAAATCCACATTGACTACACCGGTCGTATTTATAAGGTCGGATATGCCCTTTACCGCATTGGTTAAAATCTCATCAGACTTCCTGAATGCCTCCATAATCGGGACACCCTTTGCATCAAGTCCGAGAAGCCTGTTGTTGGGGATTGTAATAATTGCATCGACATTTTCGGAGAGGTCCTTTTCGCCTGAAAGGGCCAGCTTCATCTTGCGCGGTCCTTCAAATTCAAAAGGTTTTGTAGCAACAGCAACGGTCAGCGCCCCCATTTCGCGGGCTATTCTGGCAACTGTAGGCGATGCCCCTGTCCCTGTGCCGCCGCCGAGTCCTGTCGCAATAAAAACCATATCTGCACCTTTAAGGGCTTCCCTGATTTCATCTTCACTCTCACTTGCCGCACTTTTCCCGGTATCAGGATTTCCCCCGGCCCCCATGCCTTTAAGGAGCTTCGAGCCGATTTGAACCCGGTTTGCTGACAGGGATTTTTTGAGTGTCTGGGAGTCCGTATTACAAGCCAGAAATTCAACACCCTTGATGTTACTGTCGATCATGTTGTTTACCGCGTTGCATCCGCAGCCACCCACACCTATGACCTTGATCCTAGCCCCAGACTGCTCGACTTCTTCCAATACGAACATATCTCCTCCTTATTTATTTAAAAAACCTCTTTGAACCAGCGGATCATCCTTTCCCAAATCTTTTCGAAGATGCCTTCACCTGAAAACCCTCCTGAAAAAGCCGGGCTTTCTGTTCCGTAAAGGCACAGTCCTACAACCGTTGCATAAGCAGGATTGTCAACAAGTTCGGCAAGGCCTTTCGCCCCTCTTGGCTTTCCGATGCGAACCGGCATATGCATTATGCCCTCGGCAAGCTGTGCAAGCCCTTCAAGACAGCTGGCGCCTCCCGTAATGACAAGCCCTGCGTGCATGTCTTCCGCAAGCCCCGTATTTCTCACTTCGGTATAGGCTATTTTCATGAACTCGACCATTCTGTCCTCAATAATTTCGCACAGATGCCTTCTGGGTATATTATTGACAGTGTCACCCCCTATGGACGGAACCTCTATATGCTCATCCTGGGGTACTTTTGATGAAATGGCATGACCGTATTTTATCTTAATCCTTTCCGCCTCAGCAATGGGAGTCCTTAATCCGACGGCGATGTCATTTGTAACATGATCGCCGCCAAGCGGGATGACGGCCGTATGCCTGATTGCACCGTCATTGAATATGGCTATGTCGGTTGTCCCGCCGCCTATATCCATCAGTACAACTCCCAGTTTGCGTTCGTCAGGTGTCAGAACGGCCTGGGCGGATGCGATCTGCTGAAGTACTATGTCATGCAGCCCGAGCCCGGCTTTCTGTGCGCATTTTGAGATATTGCTGACTGCGGAGACAGACCCGGTGACAATATGAACCTTTGCCTCAAGCCTCGTGCCGGCCATTCCGACGGGATCCGTTACGCCTGGAATATCATCAACCGTAAACTCCTGGGGAAGTACATGTATTATCTCGACGCCTACAGGTTTTGCAAAATCCTTTGCCTGGTCCACCACGCGTTTCTTGTCTGTTTCGGTTATTTCCTCTCCCTTGATCGCAATGACACCGTTTGTGCTGATCCCCTGGATATGGCCGCCTGCAATGCCCGTATAGACATCGTCGATCCTGATACCCGCCATTTTCTCCGCATCTTCAACGGCCCGGCGTATGGCCTCCACTGTCTGTTCCATGTTGACGACAAGGCCCCTTCTCAGTCCCATCGATTCCGACTGTCCGAAACCTGTCACTTCCAGCGAGCTTTCCCTCCGCTCTGTAATGAGACAGCATATCTTTGTCGTCCCAATATCAAGACCAACTATAATTCTATCCCTTTTGGCCGCCACTCGTTTTAAACTCCTCCTCCTTGGGGGGGTTATGCAAAACAATCTTGTCTTCACAGCTTAAATCAAGCATGGTCCCAGGGTTCGGCCCGACTTCCTGTATGACATACAGAGCGGTATCTAGTTTGGCCGGAGTTATCTCTCCCAAGGTTGTTATACCTATACCTGTTTTAAGTCTTATTGTCATCCGTTTACACGACTCAATTTCTATACTTTCAATATTTAATTTTTTTGAGGCCAGAAGCCTGTTTGCGGCCATGCACCTCGTAAGGATTTCACCCATTTCGTTAGCGCTTGGAACATAACCAACTGACCTTATGATAAGACCGTTAAACCCCTTTGGCAATGGGGCAAATATTTTTCCTTTAGAGTTTGCCACATACCATTTTTCATTTATGTTTATTGCAGCTGCAGGCACCTGTTCCTTTACCGTAACGACAACCGTGGCAGGCAGTAATCTTCTAGAGATCGTCAGGTCCTCAATCCATGGATGCTCCTTCAGCCTGTTCCTTGCTGCGGCAAGGTCGGCCTTGAAAATTCCATCGCCCTTTTCGATGTCAAGCAGCGCCAGTATCTCCTCCTGCCTTAGATATGAACACCCCCTGATCGTAATATTCTTTATGTTGAAAATCTTGCTGCTGGAGATATATGCAACGGCGCAGAATATCAGTATGGCACAGGACAGTCCCAGGCTCGACCAGATGAACACCCTCAGAAAGGTATTGATCCTGAAGACTTTCTTTTTTGATGATTTAACGCGGAACCTGTCCCTGTAGTCCTTAAGCAAGGATTATAACCTCCTCTTTCAATTCCACCGAGAACTGTTTTTTTACCTCATCCTTGATAATTTCTATGAGTTCCAGAATATCCGATGATGAGGCGCTGCCGTCGTTAATTATGAAATTGGCATGTACATCCGAAATAACGGCGCCGCCCACACGGCATCCCTTGAGACCCGCCCTGTCTATAAGATAACCGGCTGAAGAACCTTCCGGATTCTTGAATATGCACCCGCTTGAAAGTCCCTTCGGCTGATTCCTGCGCTTGTCCAGAAAGGATGATACCTTTGCCCTGACATCATCGGGCGATGTAATCTCAAGGGATAATCCGGCGCCGGTGATCACCGACTTCGAGGGCAGTTCCGTGTGCCTGTAGCCGTAGTTGATATCGGCTTTTTCCATCCTTCTTGAACCGGAGGCGTCCATCAGATCGATAAACGATAAGACACACATGATGCCTTTATCGTTGGTCCCGGCATTCATCCTGATCGCTCCGCCGAGGGTCCCCGGAATTCCCGCCATGAACTCCATCCCGGACAGGCCCTTTTCTTTGCATACCGTAATAATTGAGGCAATGCTAGCACCGCCGCCGGCGTAAAGCATTCCGGACCCGTCTGCGTCCACCCCCTCAAAGGCTTCTCCAAGCCTTATGACGGGTGTAAGCGTAAGGCCGTCGGAAAAAATCGTGTTATATCCTCCGCCCAGGATAATATATTCGTTAAGTCCGGCCAGAAGCCGCTGGAGTTCACCCAGATTTTCGGCAGTAATAAGCTGTGCGATACGTCCCCCGCACCGCATCGAAGTAAGGTCTGTCGCCTGCGCGTCACTTGTTTTCATTATTCAATATCCCCAGCAGCTTGGGCCCCTGTCTCCAGACATCCCCTGCACCCAGGAAAACGACCAGATCACCCCTTTTCAGCTCATTCCCGAGTATCCCGGGAATCATATCCTTATCCTCGATATAATAGGCATGCCTGTGGCCATGCTCTTTTACCTCTTCGTAAAGCCTCTGACCTGTAACACCCGTTATCGGCTCTTCCGAGGCCGGGTAAATCGGCGTGATGTACAGAACCGACGCATCATAAAAAGCGGTGATGAAATTATCGAACAGATCCCTTGTCCTCGTGTACCTGTGGGGCTGGAATACGGCGATGATCCTCTTATCGGGAAATCCGTTCTTTAATGCCTTTAGAGTCATCCGGATCTCTGTCGGATGATGGCCGTAATCGTCCATGACCGTAATCCCGCCCGCTTCGCCCCTGACATGACACCTTCTCTGTACCCCGCTGAAGGTCTCCAGAGCCTCCCTGATCACTTTTATATCGACACCCAGCTCCATCGCCGTGGCAATGGACGCCATCGCATTCATGCAGTTATGCACACCCGGAACCTTCAAGGTGATATCGCTTAGAAACGTGCCGTTTTTGTGGGCCTTGAATGTTGAGCTGAAACCACTGAAACTGGCTTCCTTGAAGCGGTACATCGCCTGCGTATGCGAGCCGTATGTAATGACTTTTCTTTCAAGTCTGGGCAGGATATTCTGGATATTTTTGTCATCCAGGCAGACCATGTTGAATCCGTAGAAAGGCACCTTGTTCAGAAACTCTATGAAGGTCTCTCTGATGTCGTCAAGGTCGCTGTAGCAGTCCATATGCTCTTCCTCGATATTCGTGACAACAGCGATTATTGGCGCAAGCTTCAAGAAGGACCTGTCGCTCTCGTCCGCTTCAGCGACCAGCAGATCACCGTCACCCAGTTTTGCATTCGAATTGAATATATCCACCTTCCCGCCGATAATGGCGGTCGGATCAAGTCCCGCCCGTGACAGGATCGTCGCAAGCATGGAGGTAGTGGTCGTCTTGCCATGGGTACCTGCTATGGCAATGGAATATTTCATCCTCATCAGCTCCGAGAGCATTTCGGCCCTGGGAATTACCGGTATTGCCCTGTCTCTTGCCAGCTGGCATTCAGTATTGTCCGCTGCAACAGCCGATGAGAAAACCACAACCTGCGCGTCGCCGAGATTCTCAGCTTTGTGGCCTATGTTAATCCTGGCCCCCATTGCTATGAGTCTTTCGACAGTCTCCGAAGATGCGACATCAGACCCTGAAACCTTGAACCCGAGGTTGAGAAGCAGTTCCGCAATACCGCTCATGCCGATCCCGCCAATACCCACAAAATGAATTCTTTTTATCCCCCTGAACACTTTATCAGCTCCTTAGTTATATGCTCTGTCCCGTTGCCGAGTCCCAGCCGCTTAATGGCTGATGAAGCAGCAGAAAGGGCCTGCTCGTCCGTCAGCCTTTTAAGAATCTCCGCCGAGAGAGTCTCAGGTGCAAGCCTGTCCTCGTTAAATATCCATCCGCCTCCTGCATTTTCTATATAAAGCGCATTGAAATACTGGTGGTTGTCCGCTGCACTTGGAAGCGGCACCATTATCGCCGGCACTCCCATGCGTGACAGTTCCGAAAGTGTTATCCCGCCCGCCCTGCATACCGCAAGTTTCGTCTTTGCAAAAACCGAGGCCATATCCTCGATAAACGGCTCAACCTTTACCTTTATATTCTTTTCCTCATAGGCCTTTTTCACCCAGCCCGCATCGGCACGGCCTGTCTGGTGTATGATTTCAAGGCCGTTCAGCCTGCTTCTAATAATCTCGAGGGCCTTCACGGCTGTCTTGTTTATGCTTGTTGCACCAAGACTTCCGCCCATAATCATAAGCGTCCTCTTTTCTTTACCGTCAGCCGGCTGGAACTCTTTACGCAGGGGGTTGCCCGTCACAACAGTCTTCCCGGCCGGAAATAAGTCAGCGGCATCCGGGAAAGAAAGGAATATCCGGTCGGAGAATCGTGCAAGGATCCTGTTCGTGAGACCCGGCACACTGTTCTGTTCCTGTATTGCACAGCAGGCACCCGACAGGCTTCCTGCCAGAACGACCATCCCCGTTACATAACCTCCCGTACCTATAATCCAGTCCGGTTTAAACCTGGAAACGATCTTAAAGGCGCTTATAAATGCAGCGATATTGATGGCAACGGCAGAAAGGATATTTCTGAAGGATTTCCCCTTGATCCCGGCTGCTTTCAGCGGCACAAACCGTATATTGTATTTTGCCGCAAGCCTTTCTTCAAGCCCGCGATCGGTACCGATAAACAGGACATCTGAATCCGGCCTCTTTTCAAGCAGCGCCTGCGCAATTGCCAGAGCCGGTATTATATGGCCGCCCGTGCCGCCTGCCGTGATGACAAGTTTCATGTCCTGGCACCTCTTGATACGGACAGGATTATGCCGCAGGCAAGCATGGTCGAGACAAGCGTCGTGCCGCCGAAGCTGAAGAACGGCAATGGTATGCCCGTTGTCGGGAACAGGCTCATTGCAACACCGATGTTTATGACCGCCTGAAGTCCTACAAGAAGTACCGAAGATACCACCAGGAAGAACCCGAAAAGGTCGTTCGTCGCCTTGGCGATCGTAAGGCCTCTCCATACCCATACCCCGAACAGAGCAACAATGACAACTACACCGGCAAAACCAGTCTCCTCGCCGAGGACGGCCATTATGAAATCAGTATGCGGCGCGGGCAGGAAGAACAGTTTCTGTGCCCCTTCACCAAGACCTGCACCGAAAATACCGCCTTTGGAAAAGGCAAGCATGGACTGTATGATCTGATAGCCCGTGCCCTGCATGTCCTGCCAGGGGTTGATAAACGCGGTCAGCCTTGCCCTCCTGTACGGTTCGAGAATCATGAACAGTATGCCCAGAGGCAATATTCCTCCGCCAAGGATCAGAAGGTGTTTTAACCTCATGCCGGCAATAAAGAGCACCATGATGGTCCAGACAAAAAATATACCGGCTGTCCCGAAATCAGGTTCGATCAGTATAAGCCCTGCCGCAATCGAGCAAATGAAGAGAACGGGTAAAACGCCAACGGAAAATACCCCGATGTTTTTCGATTTAGCCGAGAGGAAATACGACATGTAAACGAGCATGGCGATTTTCATCAGTTCGGATGCCTGATACCTCATTATTATTATGTTAACCCATCTTTTGGCATGTCCGGCCGTTATGCCCACACCGGGGATAAAACACAGGACCAGCGAGACAAGCCCTGAAATCAGCAGCATGTATATGACAGGTCTGGTAAAAACTTTCCGGTAGTCGATGAACATTGCAAGCGTCATTACGGCGCAGCCGACGACAAGGTGTAAAAGTCTTTTCATTATTATCGCCGAGCCGTTTCCATACATCTCCTTTGAAAGGAAAAAACTGGCCGAATAAACCATGACCGTACCGGCCACCATAAGCGCCAGCGTTGCCAGCAGGAACGGTACGTCGAAGCTCAGTTCCGAATTCTTGTTTTCAGCATTTTCACGCAATCTGTGAAAACCTCTCCCCTGTGTGCATAGCTCTTGAACATGTCAAAGCTCGCACAGCCCGGACTAAGCAGCACTATATCTCCGGGCTTGGCCGAATCGAACGACCTGGCTACCGCGTCAGTCATGGATAATGCATTCTCAAAATCCACGATCCCTTTTGCTTCCGAAGCTATCCTTGAAGCCGCCTCTCCTATGAGGACGGCTTTTCTGAGCTTTCCTGAATGTTTCGCAAGGAGTTCGCCGAAATTCCCTCCCTTGTCCTTCCCGCCGAGGATTATGACGGCCTTCTTATCGACGCTTGCAAGCGCAACGTCAATAGCGCCTACATTGGTGGCCTTCGAATCGTCGATGAAAACCACCCCGTCCAATTCCCCGGCATATTCGAACCGGTGGTGAATAACCTTGAATGAAAGAAATATGTCTTCCATCAACGCAGGTTCAACGCCAAGGTAACGGGTGACGATTGCCGCGGCAAGCATATCCTCTATTGTCCCGCGGCCCACTTTTACGGCCTCAGGCACTTTGGGGCCCTTCCCTTCAATCTCCCCGCAAAAGACAATCCGGTCTCCGTCAATATATGCGCCATGTTCAATGTCTCGCCTCGTAAACGAAAAGCCGGCCCTGCGCGGGGTTTTGATCATGTCCTTATACGGGTCGTCATTGTTGACGACGGCTATATCGTCCCCTGACATGTTCTCGAACAGCCTCAGTTTATAATATATATATTCTTCCATATTATTGTAGCGGTCGAGGTGATCCGGCGTGATGTTCATGCAGACGCCGATGGAAGGCCTGAATTTCTCTATCCACTCGAGCTGGAAAGAGCTTATTTCGGCAACCAGATACCCGGGGTTCGCTTCAGCAAGGCTTATAAGCGGAGGTGATATGTTTCCGCCAATCCCTGCATCAAAGCCCGCAGCCTTTAATATCCTGTGTATCAGCGTAACCGTGGTAGTCTTCCCGTTCGTGCCCGTTACGGCGATAAGCCTGCCGGTGAGCAACGAATATGCAACTTCTATTTCGGAGAGCACCTTTTTTGCCTTTGCAAGCAGAGGGTGTCCTATCGGTATGCCCGGACTCGGAATTACCAGATCGGCCCATTCTATATCAGCCTCTTCAAGCTTTTTCGCAGGGAATATCAGACCTTGCCCGGGCTCATTTTCGTCAACAAGCCTTACCTCATTGCCCCTTGCAGCCATAGCCCTGGCCGACTCAACCCCTGTTTCACCAGTCCCCCATACCAGGATCTTCATCATCTACCTCAGCTTAAGCGTGGAGATAGCCAGCATCGCCAGCAGGATGGAAATGATCCAGAACCTCACGATAATCTTTGGTTCAGGCCATCCCTTGAGCTCGAAGTGGTGGTGTATGGGCGCCATGCGGAATATTCGTTTGCCTTTTGTGAACTTGAAGAATCCCACCTGGAGAATTACCGACATTACTTCCATCACGAAGATGCCGCCGACTACAACCAGCAGCATCTCCTGCTTCGTTATTACTGCGACGGTGCCGAGTATGCCGCCCAGGCTCAAGGAGCCGACATCGCCCATGAACACCTGGGCCGGATAGGCGTTATACCAGAGAAATCCCATGCCGGCGCCCACCATTGCCCCAAGGAACACGCTCAGTTCGCCCACTCCCGGTATATAGTGTATCTGCAGGTAGCTGGAGGTCTTGAAGTTGCCCGTAAGGTAGGCGAACAGCAGATAAGTCGCAGCGGCTATGGTGCTCGGCCCTATTGCAAGCCCGTCAAGCCCGTCTGTCAGGTTGACTGCGTTTGCAGCACCTACGATAACCAGCATTGAAAAGGGAATGAAGAACATGCCCAGGTCAAAGTGCACGTTTTTAAAAAAAGGCACGGTAACTATAGTGCTGAAACCCGGGATGGTGGTCAGCGTATATCCGACAAAACCGGCGGCGGCAAATTCGATTGCAAGCCTCAGCTTTCCGGGCAGCCCCTTCATGTTGCCCCGCCTGGTCTTTACGTAATCGTCTATAAAACCCAATGAACCGAAGACTATTGTTATGAACGTGACCAGCCATACGAACTTGTTTGAAAGGTCAACCCACATGAGGGCTGAAAAGACGATCGTGAATACGATGAACACCCCGCCCATCGTCGGGGTGCCCGCCTTGTTGTTGTGCCCGGGCGTGTAGGAGCTTATCCTTTCGCCGAAGCTCATTCTTCTGAGCCTTTCTATAAACCAGGGGCCCAGAAGCAGCCCTATCAGCAGCGCCGTGATGGTCGCGTAAATGCTCCTGAACGTAAGGTATTTAAAGACATTGAAAACGGAATGGTACACATGGAGAGGAAAGAGGATATGATAGAGCATTTAGGCCGCCTCCTTGAGATGCGCCACGACACGGTCCAGCTTGAGCGAGCGGGAGGCCTTAACCAGAATGATAGCGTCCTTCAATGTCCTCAGCGAAAGGGCGTTCTTTATGCCCTCTATATCGTCGGCCACCGTGATCTGCCTTATATCAAGTCCTGCATTATAGGCAGCTTCTTTAACCGCCCAGGACATTTCCCCTGTTATGATAAGATGGTTGATCTTTGCTTCGGCGGCCCATTTCCCAAGTTCTTTGTGCCAGAACTGAGCATCATCACCGAGTTCCAGCATGTCCCCCAGGACTGCTATTTTGACCGAATGCGGCGCAGCAGACAGGACATCGAGCGCAGCCTTCATCGAGCCGGGATTTGCATTATAACTGTCGTCTATTATCGTAAGGCCATCAGAGACCACTATCTCGGAGCGCATCCCGGGGAAGGATGCATTTTCAATCCCCGCCTGTATCTGTTCCGGTTCAATCCCCAGCGCCAGGGCACAAGCACAGGCAGCTAGGGCATTCTGGACATTGTGCATTCCGGGCAGACCGACCCTGATCCTTATTTTTCTCTCTTTTAGTATCGCAGTAAATACCGTCCCTGAGAGGTCCTTTCTGTGAATATCTGAAAGGAGAACGTCAGCGGGCTGTTTTAAAGAAAAGGTGACTTTTTCAAGGTTTACTGGCACAACAACATTTTTTGTATATTCGCCATTCGGGTCAAACACCGCGGCTTCTGAGGTGTGCTCAAAGATAGCCTGCTTTTCATTGATGATGCCTTCCATGCTTCCAAGTCCTTTGAGGTGGGCCGGGATAATACCTGTAAGAACTGATATGTCCGGTTTTGCCATCCTGGCAAGTCTCTCTATTTCCCCGGGTGCATTCGTCCCCATCTCGATAACCGCAAAATCGTGGTCTTCTTTCAGGTCGAAGAGCCTCATCGGCACGCCGATGAGGTTGTTATAATTTTTCTGGGTTTTAAGGACGTTTCCATTTATGGCAAGGATGGAGGCAATCATCTCCTTGACCGTGGTTTTGCCTGCAGAACCGGTGATTCCGATTACTTTTGCATTATATGAGGCCCTGTTATGCGCAGCCAGTTCCCCGAGCGCCGCAAGTGTATCTCCGACAAGGATGAGGTTCAAACCCCTGGCATCGGTTCTTCTTTCGACAACAGCCGCCGCCGCTCCCCTGTCAACAGCCTGTCCCACATAGTCATGGCCGTCAAAATTCTCTCCCTTGAGCGCAATAAAGAGTTCTCCCTTTGTCACCATTCTTGAGTCGGTCGATATTCCTGAAAAAGGCGTTTCGGGGCTGCCTTCCAGAAGTGTGCCGCCTGTTATTTCAGCAGCTTCAATCAGTCTGCCCCTCATGCCATAACCTCCAGAACAGCTTTCCTTGATATTGTCCGGTCATCAAACGGATACTTCTTTGTCCCTATGATCTGATAGTCTTCATGGCCTTTGCCTGCAATAATGAGTATGTCCTCCGGCTCCATCAGTGCAACACCGATTTTGATGGCCTTGGCCCTGTCAGGTTCGACTATCGGATCGTACCCTTTGGTAAATCCTGCAAGTATCTCCCTGATAATTGCATTCGGGTCCTCTGTCCTTGGATTGTCCGAAGTAACGATAACTGTATCCGAATATTTTTCTGCAATGGCGGCCATCAAAGGCCTTTTTGTCCTGTCACGATCTCCTCCGCAACCGAAGATTGTATGGACTTTGCCTTCTGAAAGCGACCTTGCCGCTTTAAGCGCATTCTCCAGCGCCTCGGGTTTATGCGCATAATCGACCAGGATTCTCAGCCCTTTGCTGTTCGGCACAGGTTCCATGCGTCCCGGCACATACCTCTGATTTGCGATCCCTTCGATTATGGCCACCGTATCGATGCCAAGGCTCATGGCGGCCCCGGTTGCAGCCATGATATTATAGACCTGGAAACGTCCGAGAAGATTGCTTGCCAGTTCGAATCTGCCCCTGGGGGTGTCAAGGCTTATTATCATTGAACCTTCATCCGTTCTAACCGAGTGCGGTCTTATGTCCGCATCTATTGAATTTCCGAAACTCAATGCATCCGGAATTTCGGTCTTGATGCTCATGCCTGCCGCATCATCGATGTTTATGACAGCCCTGCCCCTGAGGTAATCGGTAAAAAGCCTTTTTTTAGCGTTATGGTAGTCCTGCATGTCCTTATGATAGTCCAGATGCTCATGTGAGAGATTCATGAATATGCCGGCATCGAACATAAGACCGTCGACCCGTCCCTGGTCAAGGGCATGCGAACTCACCTCCATTATGCAGGCATCTACGCCCTTTTTGCACATATCATCGAGCATGCCGAAGAGTTCGACCGGACCCGGGGTAGTCACGTTCGCAGGAATGCTTTCTCCTCCGTATCTTATTTCAATGGTCCCGATTAAGCCGGGATTTCTCCACGCGGCCTTGAAAATGGATTCAAGCAGGTATGAAGTCGTAGTCTTCCCGCTGGTTCCGGTAATGCCGGCAAGTGTCAATTTCCCGGCAGATGGGAAAAGGGCCGGAAGGATTGTTTTTAGTGCATCCCGTGTATCAGGTACTTCAATAACCGGCAATGCAGCCTGCTCTGGGGCGGAACCCGCATTGCAGATGATCAAGCCGGCACCGTTTTCCCGGGCTGTCTTTATATATTTGTGTCCATCGGTGACAGTCCCTTTAAGGGCAATAAAAGCAGCGCCTGCATTAATCTTCCTTGTATCGTCCGTTATCCCTGAAATCTCGGCATCAGACCCTTTCAGGACTGCGCCTGGAATCATGCCTGTGAGAGTTGATGCCCTCATCCACGTCCCCCTTCCTTTGCCAGTGTTATTATGGGGCGCATATCCATGATATTAGTACACTGCGTGGCGATACTCTTAAAAACCGGACATGCCACTATACTGGCATAGTAATATGGATGGGGGTCATCTATGCAGACCAGCATTGTCATGACAGGTCTGCCCGATGAATCCATTATCCCGCCTATGAATGAAGTGACATGTGCCCCGCTTGAATAGCTTCTTGTAAGGGGATCCACTTTCTGAGCGGTGCCGGTTTTACCGAAAACAGTATAGCTGTTCATGTTTGCAGCCTCGGCAGTGCCGCCTTTCAACACCACCGTCTTCATAATGTCAACGATTTCCTCCGATGTCTTATCAGATACCGCCTTTCTCAGTATCGTGGGCTGATACTTTGTTGTCCTGCCCTTGGGATCGGATATGTAATCTATAAAATGGGGTTTTATAATTACCCCCCCGTTTACAAGGGCGTTAAAGGCGGTTATAAGCTGTATCCCCGTCAGGGCAAATCCCTGTCCGAAGGCCATGGTCGCCTTGTCTATCATGCGCCAGCCTTTCGGATTTCTGACAAGGCCTGCAGGTTCGCCCGGATAGTCAATGCCGGTAGGGGTCCCGATCCCGAAAGTCTTTAAACAGCTATAAAGCCTCGATGCATCAACCGGGCTGAACAGCTTTACCATGCCTATGTTACTGCTGTATTTGACGACCTCGCTGACGTTAAGCCAGCCTTTGCCTTCATGATCATTTATAATTGAGTGGTGGAATTTATATGCCCCGTTTTCACAGAAAACGCTCTGGGAAGCATTCAGATAATTGGTGTCAAGTCCCCATGCAACCCATATCGGCTTGACTACAGAGCCCGGTTCGAAGACATCTGTTACGGCACGGTTGTGGTGCCCGGAAAGGTTCCTGAATGAACCTATGTTCGGGTCAAATCCCGGATAGGATGCCATCGAGTAAATTTCGCCCGTATAGGGATTTGTTATTATTACAAAACCCGATTTGGCGCTGTTGCTTGCGACCGCATCTTTGATGAATGAGTAGGAGATGTACTGGAGTCTCTTATCGATAGTAAGACCGAGACTGTTTCCATCCTTGCTGTCATTGATATCAGGTTTGACGCCCTGGGCGCATATTATGCGTCCGAGCCCGTCCTTTTCCACTTCTATCTGTTTGGGCGCCCCTTTCAGAATATGGTCATACTGCAACTCGAGCCCTTCAAGGCCGTTTCCGTCAATGCCGACAAAACCCAGAATATTCGACAGGGCTTCACTTTCGGGATAAAACCGCTTTTTTTCGTTAAAAAACCCTATCCCCTTTATCTTGAGCGACTCTACAGCCTTGATCTCGTCCGGAGTCGCCTGCCTCTTTATCCAGGCAAAATATTTGCCTTCCTTAAGACGTTTTCTGATCAACAACCGGTCTGTATTAAGGGCCTTGGCAAGTTTTATCGACACCTCATTATCGTCATTTATCAGCCTCGGGTTTGCTGCAATGGATTTGACATCCAGACTTATTGCAAGCGGGTGCCCTCTCCTGTCATATATTATGCCCCTGTTGGGACTCAGGCTGACGCTGTGTTCAAATTTCCTGTATGCACGGGATATTACGTCTTCAGCCTTCAGCACCTGCAGATGGAATGCCTTTGTACACAGGGCGACCATCAGAAAAAGGAAGATGCCGAATACGACGTTTACTCGTTTTTCCATAGGTGCACCACCTGTTCAGGGGCCGGGGGCGACATTCCGAGGTCTTTAAGCGCAATCGATTCAAGCCTGTCGGTTCTCTTCAGTGTTGAAATTTCCAGCCTTAGCGACTTGTTCTCGTTTGTAAACTCCTGCTTGATGCCCTGTTCCATGCTGATCTGATATCCAAGGTCCATGGCAAACGTCCTTGTCCAGACATGGAACATGGCCCAGAGGCAAAAGGATGATATAAAGATGATACCGGCAAGCAGCATCGTCTTTTTGTCGAATCTGCTCATCCTTTTCTCCTCGCAGCCCTGAGTTTGGCGCTCCTTGCCCTCGGATTGGAGTTGATTTCCACGGGTGAGGGCATAACCGGTTTTTTTGTTATCCTTTCCATCATCGGCATATCCGTTCCGGCTGGAACCGGTATTTCCCTCGCGGAGATGTCAGGCACAGGACCTGCAAAAAACTGTTTCACAATCCTGTCCTCAAGCGAGTGGAACGAAATTATTGCCATGACGCCGCCCGGCTCAAGCAGTGTCGCCGCCTTGGGAAGGAATTCCCTGAGATTGTCAAGCTCCCGGTTGACCTCTATCCTTATTGCCTGGAAGGTCCTTGTCGCAGGATGGATATTTACAGGCCAGAACTTCCTCGGGATTGCCCCGGAGACAAGATCGGCAAGGGCCGTGGTGGTCTCGACCGGCCTGTTACAGGCAATTTTCCCGGCAATTCTTCTTGAAAATCTTTCCTCGCCGTACTCCCAGATAACCCTGGCCAGTTCCTTTTCTTCATATCTGTTGACGACATCATAAGCCGATAACCCGGCTTCACTTTCAAATCTCATATCGAGCGGGGCCTCCTTTGAAAATGAAAAGCCCTTGTCCGCCATGTCAAGCTGGAACGAGGAAACACCAAGATCAAGTACTACGCCCGAGAGGCTCTCCCAGCCCAGCGTCGTGCATACTGTATCTATTGAAGTGTAATTGCCTCTGAAAAAACTGGCCCTTGAACCGAATGACCTGAATGTCTCCTGAAGTTTCGAAACGGCATCGGCATCAAGGTCTGTCCCTGCAAGCATTCCGGTTGGTGCGCTTGCATCGAGAATGGCCTGCGCATGACCTCCGCCACCTAGCGTGCCATCGAAATACCTGCCGCCGTCCCTTGGAGCTATCAACTGAACGACCTCCTCGAGGAGTACCGTTACATGCCGCATGAGATTAAAGCCCGAGCTTCGCGAGCTCTTCGCGAAGGTCTCCCGGGCTTGCCAGCGCTTCTTTCATAATCCTCTCATAAGTTTCATGATTCCAGATTTCGAAGCGGTCAGTGATTCCGACAAACAGGCATTTATTCTTAAGTCCGGCGTAATCGCGCAGGCTCGCATGAACAAGTATACGGCCCTGGGCATCGATCAAGCATTCATCGGCTGATCCGATCACGTGTCTTTTGTAGAATATGCCTGCAGGTTTATAACTTGACAGGTGTGAGGCTTTTTCCTCCACCTTTTCCCATTCTTCGGGAGAATATGCCACGAGACAGGAGTCTATCCCCTTGGTGACAACAAGCTTATCGGTGCCGCACACCTCCAGCTCATCCCTGAAGCGGGACGGGATGCTCAATCTCCCCTTGTCATTAATAGAGTTTACAAAGTGACCTTTAAACATGTAAACCTCTTATGCCACTTTTTGGCACTATTTTGCCTATATTACAATCATTATTATCGGTCAATAATAATATAATACTTTAGGTCTAAAATTATTTTATTTATTCATGTAGTTATATAATAGTAACAAAATGTCAAAAAGTGCCATTAATTTGATTTTCCATCTGGTAATTAAAAAAGGGATGGAGTACAAATGGATTGTGAATTCTGAAGAATTATTCAAACTCCTTGCGCCGACACCCGAGGGGTATGATTACCGCCGGTCCCGGCGGACATATAAAGAATGCAACCCCGAATGCCATCAACTTTACGGTTTGAGGTTTGCACTTGAACAAACGACTCTTTAAAATATATATGTAGACTTAGGTGTCTAAAGACTACCTTAAATAAATTTTTTAACGGGAGGTACTCATGCTAATGCTGGCTGCGACGGCGTTTGCGGCTCCGGGCCAGTTCAGGGGCGATATCGGGGCCATGGTCATTGATTCTGACCCCATTGTAAAGATTGTTCTTACGTGCCTGCTGGTTTTTTCAGTAATTTCCTGGGCGATCATCATCCAGAAATGGATAGTGTTTAAAAAGGCCAGGAAGAGCGGAGAAGTTATCCTTAACGCGCTGGGACAAGGCGGCTTGCAGTCAAAGATATCCGAACGGGTCAGGCAGGCCGGTGATTCCCCCGTCGCAAGACTGTATAATGCCGCCCAGCTTGAGTTTGACAGGATAACGGACACCAGCAATTCGATTTCACCCGCCTTGCTGGAAAATATCGAGGGCAAGATCAAGAGCATTTCCGCAAACGAGTCCATGTCCCTGGGCAGGGGGCTCGGATTTCTTGCCAGCATCAGCAATGCATCCCCTTTTATAGGCCTGTTCGGTACCGTCTGGGGAATAATGGATTCGTTCAGGGAAATAGGCCTTATGGGTTCTGCAAATCTGGCAACGGTAGCACCGGGCATTTCCGAAGCGCTTGTTGCAACGGCGGCAGGACTTTTTGTGGCAATACCGGCGGTCCTTTTTTATAACTATTTCACCGGTGTCATGGATCACATATACCGACAGATGGATCAATTCATGATTGAGTACATGAACTGGACCAGGAGGAGCCTGTATGGAGACAGGAAACAATAGAGGCAAAATCGTATCGGGCATTAACGTAACACCCCTGGTCGATGTAATACTGGTGCTTCTCATAATATTCATGGTTTCCGCTCCCATGATGAAGGAAGGTATGAATGTAAACCTCCCAGAGGTGGAATCAAAAGCGCTCCCAAGCCAGTCCCAGGATATAATTGTAACCATAAGCAAGGATAAAAAAATTGATATCAACGGTTCTACTATAGAAATAGCCAGGCTGACCCCGCTGCTTGAGCAGATTGTCCAGCAGAGGGGAATTGAAAACGTATTCCTCCAGGCCGACAAAGGGGTGCCGTATGGATATGTCGTGGAAGTCATGGCCCTGATCAGGGGCTCGGGTCTTACGAAGCTGGGGCTTGTCACTCAACCACCCTTGAACAGGTAAGGATGAGAAGGTTTCATGTTTTTATAGCTATATCCCTTTTACTGCATATAGGATTTTTTGCAGGGGTTATACTGCCGGATTTCTCCTCAAAGGCAAAAGCGGTTCCGGTCGTGTATGAGGTCGATATTGTTCCCGGACCCCCTGGTGCCTCTGTTTCAGGTGGAAGTTTCAAGAATTTTGCCGTTCCTTCGCCTGTACCGAAAATCAGGGACTTCGGGGAGATTTCAAAAGACGTACCGGCCAATGAAAACCTCTCCAGATTGCCGGAACCCGATCTGGATTCGGAGCCGGCCAGGCCTTCACCCTCTCCGCAGCAGGGCCGGCAAAACCGTCAGGGAAACGTGGAAACTTCAGGTGAAAGCGGATACGGTGAGGTTGCAAGGAATCAGGCATGGGCAGGAATTGTAATAGCAAGATTCCGGCAGGTATGGCAGATACCGGAAGGGGTAACAATCAGCCCGGATCTGAAGGCGACCTACGATATCAGGATTTCGAGATCAGGGGATATAATAAGCAAGAAACTGGTGGTCTCTTCGGGCAACAGGCCTTACGACCGCTCAGTTGAAATTGCATTGAGCAGGATCAAGCTACCACCGCCGCCCGGAGGGGAATATATAGGGTCACTAACATTCGTTCCACCTTATGGGAATTGAGAATGATTAATATTAAACGAATTATATTTGTTATGTTTATAATTATTTTGTTATGCTCTGCATGCGCTGGGAAAAAGAAAATTACTTCCGATATCTCCTCCGAACCGATAACGCATACTGCTACAAAAAACGAGGAGTGGGCCGGGAACGTAATGCTAAGACTCAAACAGGTGTGGCAACTACCACAAGATCAGCATATTAACCCTGACCTCAAAGTTACATATATTATAAAAATTTCCAAGACAGGAGAAATCATCAGTAAAAAAATGATTATTTCCTCCGGCAATAAAGCATACGACAGTTCGGTTGAAACTGCCCTGAGCAAGATTAAGCTACCTCCTCCGCCGGATGGAAAAGATGAATATACAATTACATTTGTTACACCACATGAAGATTTAAGGAGATATAAATGAAACGTTGCACTTTGTCCGGTTTGTTTATAATTGTCTTTTTTGTTCTTTTTAGCAGCGCATGGGCACAGGATGAAACCATCGTTATCCAGGCCGGCGGCGTAAAGAAGGTAAAAGTGGCCATGCCCCTTTTTGCAGGTCCGACCGATCTGGCAGGCCCGGCATGGGCAATATTGAAAAAAGACCTTGAAATTGCCGGGGTGTTTGACGTTATAGACCCGAAAACCTATCCGTCACAGGCCTCCATCTCATCGACATCCCAGGCGAAGCTGTCAGACTTCAGCCTGATCGGTGCCGATTTCATCGTTACGGGCTCCCTCACCCCGGCTGACGGCAAATCCGTAAACCTGCGGCTTGAGGCCGCCGACATAACCGGAAAGATCGTGACCTCCCTTGATTACAAGCCCTTCAGGGATGCCGTCTATCTGAGCATCAATAATTTTGTGGACTCATTTCTCAAGGATTCTTTGGGCCTTCCCCCCATGTTCAACTCGAAGATCGTTTCCGTGATGCAGACTGGTTCGGGCCGGACGCTGTACACATGCAGGCCGGATGGAACCGGCGGGTTCCCGCTGTTAAAGGCTAAAGCCGGCGACATCGTATTGAGCCCCGCCTTTTCTCCGGACGGCAACAGGATAGCCTTTGTATCCTATGCAAGGAGAAACCCTGATTTATGGCTGATAAACTTTTCGCAGGGCAATGCGACCCTTCTGTCAGGCGCCAGGGGGCTAAACACGGCTCCAGCCTTTCACCCCTCGGGGTCGAAGCTGGCCCTGACCATGTCAAGAGACGGCAACCAGTCCATATACATGATGGACCTCGGCACAAAAGCAACCACCCGCATCATCAATTCAGCAGGCATTGACACCTCTGCCAGTTTTTCCCCGGACGGGGGCAGGATTGTATTCTGTTCCGACAGGGGCGGTTCGCCGCAGCTTTACATAAAAGACCTCTCGACGGGAAAGGAAAGCAGGATCACCTTCCAGGGGAAAAAGAATACAGAACCAAGATTTTCACCCAAAGGCGACCTGATTGCCTTCACATATGTCGGAGACAACGGGGCTTTTCATATAGCCACGATAAAGCCGGACGGATCCGATCTGAGGGTCCTTGGCGGCACTGATTTTGAAGACTTTTCCCCCGCCTTCTCACCTGACGGCAGGCTCTTGGTCTTTGCCTCCGGTGACGGAAACCTGTACATAACCGACCTGAACGGCAGCAGACCGGTTCGTGTAACGAATTCGGGAGGACGATTCAGCCAGCCGGCATGGGGTCCTGTCCTCAGGTAAGAATACAGAATTTCATGGTATGTTTTTATATGTACATGTATTGTTCAAGCTGTGATAAAATTTTTTATCATTAGGAAAGTGCTTCCAAGGAGAATATGATGATCCGGCAGAAAAAAACCTTCATCCTGCTTATTGTGCTTGTAATGATTCTTACCTGTGCTTGCGCCAAGAAAAAAATCGAGCAGGTTTACGGCCCTCATGGCCAGAACCAGGGGCAGAACAGCACATCGCTCAATACAGCACCTTCACCGGAGATCATCCCCCAGCCGATTGAAATGCCCGTAATGCAGTCTTCCTCGGGGCAGGATATGAGTGCAGCGGCTGACAGTCTGAAAAAGTTTGAAGAAGAAGACATTTATTTCAATTTTGACGAGTTTACCGTGTCACAGGATGGCAAGAGGATACTGGCCTCGAAAGCGGCATTCCTTAAAACACATCCGAAGCTCAAGATCACGGTTGAAGGCCATTGCGATGAACGCGGAACAACGGAGTACAACCTGGCCCTGGGAGAAAAAAGGGCGGGTGAGGTCAAGAAATACCTTATGTTCCTGGGGATTGACGGGAACCGGCTTTCCGTTATTAGCTACGGTAAGGAAAAGCCTGCGGCTTCGGGTCACAATGAAGAAGCCTGGGCAAAAAACAGGAGGGCACACTTTGATGCGTTTGAAAAATAAGACTCTATCGGTATTCGGCATAATTCTTTTTTCCGCTGCAATTTTCATGCTTGCCGGCTGTGCATCGCAGCGCGATTTTACGAACCTCAAGACTGAACTCGATGCCCTGAAAGCCAGAAACGACAAGCTTGAAAAGGACCTGGGGACCATAAGCAGCGACAAGGCCCAGTCTTTGAAAAACCAGGCATCCATCCAGTCTCAATTCAATGACCTTCAGACGCAGATAAGGGAAATCCAGGGCAAGATCGAGGAGCTATCGGCTTCCCCGAAAGCGGATGTAACAAAACTCAGGGATATTGAGGCAAGGGTCCTGATCCTGGAAGGTACAATGAAAGGACAGGCAGCTGCAGCATCATCAAAATCACAATACGATGCGGCGCTGGAAAAATACAGGGCCGGGAAGAACCTGGAGGCCCTCAAGGCATTTGATGCCTATATTGCAAACTATCCGAACGGCGACCTTATAGACAACGCCAGTTTCTGGGCAGGGGAATGCCTCTTTGCAGAAGGCAATTTCGAGGCGGCCATGGACAGGTATGACATGGTAATAAAAAATTACCCCAAAAGCCCGAAGGTGCCTGACTGCCTTTATAAGGAAGGCGTAGCCCTGATTGAGCTCGGAGACAACGAGGCCGGACGCCTTTCCCTGGAAAAGGTGGTAAAGGCATATCCTGAAACTGAAGCCGCAAAGAAGGCAAAGGCCAAACTTAATGAAAAGGCCGGTTCGAAATCGTCCCAGGCAAAAAAAACTAAAAAGAAATAGCTGCAAAACATAAGCATTTGAAAGACTTAAAAGGCGGGGATGACCCCGCCCTTATTCCGGCAGGCTGCAACCTGTCCTTATTTTGAAAGGGGGTCCTTATGCAGATAAAGAAAGTTCCATATTGGGTAAGGCCAGCCCTTCCCGAAATGCTCAAGCCGGTTAAAGAACTGGCCTTGAATCTGTGGTTCTCCTGGAACCAGCAGGGGTTGAGGCTCTTCAGACACATGGACAGGGACCTCTGGGAGGAAATCGTCCACAATCCGGTAAACATGTTATCAAAAATCTCCCAGTCCCGGATAATGGACCTCCTTGAGGATGAAGGGTTCCTGTCCCAGATGGAAAAAACTTATGAGGCATTCACCGACTACATGTCTGAAAAAGGCGTCTATTCTTTTCTGATTTCCCAGCCCATCGATTTTAAGATCGGTTACTTTTCCATGGAATACGGCATCACGGAAAGCCTGCCTATATATTCAGGCGGCCTGGGCATATTAGCCGGCGATCACCTTAAAAGCGCAAGCGATCTGAGGCTCCCTTTAATCAGTGTGGGCCTCATGTACAAGCACGGCTATTTTACCCAGCAGTTGAACGTTGACGGCTGGCAGCAGGAAAAGGATACGGATAATGATTTTTACCATATGGCGCTGACGCTTGAAAAAGACAGCAAGGGAATTCCTTACAGGATACCTCTCAGAATGGGAGACCACGATATCAAACTCCAGATATGGCGCTGCAATGTGGGAAGGATCCCCCCTGTATCTCCTTGATACGAACATATCTGAAAACACCGAAGACGACAGGCAGCTTACCGCAAACCTCTACGGAGGAAACGAGGAATACCGGCTCAAGCAGGAAATCATCCTGGGAATAGGCGGTATAAGGGCCCTGAAGGCGCTTGGCATTGATCCCATGGTCTATCACATGAACGAAGGCCACAGCTTCCTTGTAGGGCTGGAAAGGATCAGGTCTTACATGCTGAACACCGGGCTTGATTTCCCGACGGCCTTTGCACTTGTCAGATCATCCATGGTCTTCACAACACACACACCTGTTCCGGCCGGAAACGACGTCTTCAACGCGAACCTCGTTGAGAGGTATATAAAGCCTTACAACTGATGAAGTGGGCATATCCTGGAACGATTTCATGAAGATGGGCCGGCAGAACACAAAAGACAGTTCAGAGCCTTTTGGAGCGACTGTCTTCGCACTCAGAACCTCCGAATTCAGAAACGGCGTGAGCAAGCTTCACGGTGTGGTTTCAAGGAATATGTGGAGGGACATATGGCCCCATGTATCCCCGGATGAGATCCCTATTTCATCCGTTACGAACGGAATACATATCCCCTCATGGATATCCGCCGAAATGGCGGACCTCTTTGACAGGTACCTGGGCCCCGAATGGAAGGAGGACCCTGACAGCAGCAGGCTCTGGGAAAGGATTGATGAAATACCCGATACCGAGCTCTGGTACACCCATGAGAGAAGGCGAAGAAGGCTTGTGGAGTTTTCAAGAAAGCGCCTGATTGACCAGCTTAAAAGACAGGGGGTAAACCCCAGGGAAAATCGAAAGGGCAAGGGAGGTGCTCAAGCCGGATGCTCTGACAATAGGTTTTGCAAGGCGCATGGCGACTTACAAGAGGGGCCTTCTTATTTTCAAGGATATAGAGCGGCTCAAGGCAATCCTGTCAAGCAAGGAACGGCCGGTACAGCTTATTGTTGCAGGAAAAGCCCATCCCAGGGACAGCGAGGGAAAGGATATAATCCAGAGGATTATCCATGCAAGCAGGGAAGACCCGTTCAGGGATAAAATCGTGTTCCTCGAAGACTACAATATGAATATCGGAAGATATCTGGTTCAGGGCGTGGACATCTGGCTCAACAATCCGCGCAGGCCTCTCGAAGCCTGCGGCACTTCCGGGATGAAGGCGACGGCAAACGGGGCCTTGAATTTAAGCGTTGAAGACGGCTGGTGGGACGAGGGTTATGCACCGGGACTCGGCTGGTCCATCGGCAAGGATGAAAAATATGACAACTGGGAAAACCAGGATCTGGTGGAGAGCAAGGCCATTTACGACCTTCTTGAGCGGGAGATAATCCCCATATTCTATGAAAGGGGCCTTGACGGCCTTCCCCGTGGCTGGATATCCATGATGAAGAAATCCATGCGCACCCTTTGCCCGGCCTTTAATTCGAACAGGATGGTGGAGGAATATACCGACCGCTGCTATATGGAGGCGGCCCTAAACCATAAGACCCTTTCAGCAAGCAATTTCAAGGTGGCCAAGGATATCGTGGAATGGCGTAATCACCTTGTCACAAACTGGAAATCGGTCAAAGTGCTTGAAATGGACCACGAGGGCAGCGCCGAGGTAAAGGTGGATTCCGAGCTTGTCATCAATGCCAAAATACAGCTGGGCGCCATCGAACCGTCACAGATAAGCGCGCGCGTTTATTACGGTATCCTTGATGATGCCAATAACCTTGCCGACACCCGGGATCTTGTGATGGAACATGAAAAGAGTCTCGGTGACGGCATACACAAATTCAGGGCGGTTCTGACCTGTGAAGATACTGGCCGGTTCGGGTATACGATCAGGATCATGCCACGACATGAGCATGTGAGATTTCCAGTGGATATCGGGCTCATACGCTGGGCTGAAGAATGAAATCATAACGAAGGAGGCATTATTATGGATATCAGGGGGAAAAAGGCTGTTGTTACCGGCGGTGCAATGGGAATCGGATTTGCCACATGCAGAAGGCTCATCATGGATGGCTGCGACGTTACATTATGGGATATGAACGAAAATGCCCTTAAAGACGCAAAGGCAGACCTTGAGCGGATAGGAGGCGGAAAGGTCTTTACCTATCAGTGCGATGTAACAGACAAGAAAAGGGTAAAAGAGCTTGCAGTTCAGGCTGAAAAAGACATGGGGCAGGTGGACATACTGGTCAATAACGCAGGCTATGTTAAACCCGGCAGGTTCTGCGACCGTCCCGTTGAGGACTGGGAAAGGGAAACGGACGTCAACCTTACATCGATGTATTACACGATCCAGGCATTTCTCCCTGGAATGTACAAAAGGAATCTGGGGCACATTATAAACATATCATCCGCAGCAGGTGTTCTCGGAGTACCGGACCTTGCCGTTTACTGCGCCACGAAATGGGCAGTGTGGGGCCTGACCGAATCGCTGAGGTTCGAGGCGATTCTTGACAAGAAGAATATAAGATATACCTCGATTCACCCCCATTTCCTTAAAACAGGCATGTTCGAAGGCGGAAGGCTGAACTTCCTGGGGGAACTGGTTGTGCCAAGGGTGGAGAAGCACGACACGGTTGCCGAGGCCATTGTTGAAAAGGCGCTGAAGAAAGGCCGCAACGTAATCAAGATACCGCCGATGCTTCATATCGGAGTAATCGCCAGGGCGCTTCTGCCTGATTTCGTAATGGTCAGGGTGCTGCTGCTAATGGGTTTGGCCCAAGGTATGAAGGAATGGGTAGGCCGACCCGGTTCGGAACATGCAGGAAAATAAGAGTGTAGAGTTAACAGTGGTGAGTGAAGAGTTAATGCAGGGTTTTATCGGGCGTTAATACCTTTTCTCACCACCATTTTAATCAGGAGTCAAAATTGATAGCAGTCACAGGCGGGGCGGGCTTCATAGGCAGCGCGGTCATTCATGCCCTGAATCAGAGGGGCATGGATGATATCCTGGCTGTCGACCATCTGGGAACCTCTTCAAAGTGGAAAAATCTGAGAGGCCTCGCCTTCGCAGATTACAGGGAAAAAGACGACTTCCTCGCCCGGATACATTCGGGCGCACCGCCTGAGATCGATGCCATAATCCACATGGGGGCCTGTTCTTCAACGACCGAGGCGGATGCGACCTACCTTGTCAGGAACAACTTCCAGTTTACAAAAGACCTGGCCCTTTATTCAGCCGGTAAAGGCATCAGGTTTATTTACGCATCATCGGCAGCCACTTACGGTGACGGATCAAAGGGTTTTTCCGATGATGAATCAAGGCTTGAAGGACTGATGCCGCTTAACATGTACGGCTTTTCAAAGCAGCTCTTCGACCTGTGGGCAAAAAGGATGGGCTTTCTCTCGACGATGGCAGGCCTTAAATTCTTCAATGTCTACGGCCCGAACGAATACCACAAGGCGGATATGAGAAGTTTTGTCCACAAGGGTTTCGAACAGGTCAGGGAGTCCGGAAGGCTGAAGCTCTTCAAATCGTACAATCAGGAATACAATGACGGCTGCCAGAAAAGGGATTTCATCTATGTAAAGGATGCGGTCAGGGCAGTCCTTTTTTTTCTGGATAATAGGGACATATCGGGCATCTTCAATGTAGGTGCAGGCCATGCACGCACCTGGCTGGACCTTGCAAACGCCATATTCGCCTCCCTCGGGATGGAGCCTGCCATAGACTTTATCGACATGCCTGAGACATTAAGGGACAAGTATCAGTATTTTACACTGGCAGACACTTCAAAGCTTGTAAAAGCAGGCTTTAATGACGAGCCGGCTCCGCTTGAAGAAGGCGTCAGGGAATACATTCAGGACTACCTTGTCAAAGGGGCCCGCCTCTCATCCTGAACCCGTATCAATTCATACCCGCAAGTTCAATCCGAAAAGCTTCTTGACAAAACATGCCCTCATATTGATAGAAGGGGAACGGGCGAGAGTGGCGGAACTGGCAGACGCGCCAGACTTAGGATCTGGTGGAGTGATCCGTGGGGGTTCAAGTCCCTTCTCTCGCACCATGAATATCTCGCCGGACCCGGCAGACCGATATTTAAGAGTCCATTCCTCCAACTTGCTGTTTTACAATTAATGGAGATGTCATATAGCAGGCACCGTCATCAAAGAATCAACAACCGGCAGGGGGTTAAATGCATTCATATTCAGATTCTTTAAAATCCCTAGCCGGTTGTATATGGCGCTTAATGATTTGTCATTTGCTGCAGGTTCAACTACTCATTTTCCCACATTTTTTTAACACCTTCACCTTTGAGTCGGAAACTTTTATCCAGCATAATTCTTGAAACCTTGATCGAGCCATCATCTAAAGGAGTACCATCTACAATTATTGCAACATTATCATTCTGGTCATACACGTCAACAATCTGCTTTTTTGCCATATCGCTGCCGGCTTTATCAAATTTGTGAAAAATGTATCTTTTATAATTATTATTGTAGATAAATATTCCATAACCTGCCGCAGCACATGCCGGAGTTCTCATGGTTTCAATAGTGTTTTTTCCCGGATTCACGGTGAGATCGTTGCCATAAGGTTCAATGCCGGTGGTTCCGCATATCACATCAGAGAGATAGCCCTTGAATTCTGCCGCGTTTACATTTGTGAAAGCAGCTATAATAAAAACTATTGCCAATACTGTAATCTTCTTCATAATCTTAAACCTCCATTTATTTTTTATTTTTACAATCTTATTTTGCAAGGTTTAGAAAGTTGTTAAATCAGGATAAACCTTAATTTCCGGTTCAAAATACCTGAGTTAGAAAGCAGAGAATACAACAGCTATCGAGACGGCTTGAATCCTTGGTTCATGAAAACTTTAATGGCAATAAAACTTTTGACACATGAGAATAAAGGTGAATGACATAAGACTTTCAATGAATCAATCTTGTGATGGCAGAAATTCTTGCAGTGAGACAGGGCAGTAAAAATAAGCGGTGGGTGGGGTGTGGATCGAATACTAGTTTCAATGAATCAACAACCGGCAGGGGGTTAAATGCATTCATACTCAGATTCTTTAAAACCCCTCGCCGGTTGTATATTGCGCTTAATGATTTGCCATTTGTTGCAGGTTCAACTACTCCCTTTCCCACCATGTATTATTTATTTCATTTTTGAGGCGAATTTTTTTATCCTCCATAATCCTTGAAACCTTGATTGAGCCATCACCCAGAAGCTCACCATCTACAATTATTGCAACATTATCTTTCTGGTTATAGACATCAACAATTTGCTTTTTTGCCATATCGCTGCCGTCTTTATCAAATTTGTGGAAAATGAATTTTTTATAATCATTATTGTAGATAAATATTCCATATCCTGCCGCAACACATGCCGGGGTTCTCATGGTTTCTATCGTAAGTCTTTCCGGGTTTAAGGTTAGATCGTTGCCGTAAGGTTCAGTGCCGCTGATTCCGCATATCGCGTCAGAGAGATAGCCTTTGAATTCTTCAGCGTTTGCATTTGTGAAAACCGCTATTATAAATACTATAACCAATACCGTTGTCTTCTTCACAGCCTTAATCCTCCCTTTTTTTAGTTTTTACAGTTTCATTTTGCAGGGTTTAGAATATTGTTAAATCAGGATAAACCTTAATTTCCGGTTCCAAATACCTGAGTTAGAAAGCAGAGAATAAAACAGCAACCAGGAAAGTTTAAGTTTATGATTCAGAAAAAACTTTGACTGCACCAAGCTTAACAAACAAAACATTTGAAAAGTATTTTCAGATGGAAAACAAAAGGACTTTTAAAGTTGTTTAAATATTTTCAGAGCAAAGGGCAAATTCAGTAAAATTCAAACGATCAATATTATATTCTCAATACATATGTTTTATACATGGCATTTCGATATATAAATATGAGCTATCTTTTAAAATAAATAATTTAAAAGTGGAGATGAAGGGATTCGAACCCTCGACCCCAGCATTGCGAACGCTGTGCTCTCCCAGCTGAGCTACATCCCCACAAGTTTCAGTGATGACTGATTACAGGATTTGATATTCTCAAGTCAACCTTCTTCTCTTTTCTGCTCAGCCAGCATCTTTCTGGCGAAAAGCATGGCCTCGTTATAATCCTTTATCTCTCCGTTGAGGCCCCTGTCCCTTATCTCCTTGAGGCAGACGCCCAGATGCTTGTTCTGCCTGAAACCGATTCTGATTAGGTCTTTGCCGGTAACGGGAGGCTTGAAATGGCGCCAGGCTGTGATAAACGACGAGATCCTCTCCTTCATGTCGATGCTCCTGGTCTTTGACATCACGAACAGTATCTCTTCCAGGCTTGCGCCTTCAACGGTATTGACCACCCATGCCGCGGACCTTTCCTTTTCCATGGCAAAGGCCTTGAACATTTCAAAGGCGGAGGTCTTCGCGCTCAGGAGCTGCCGTATTTCCTCCATACCCACCCCGAGACTTTCGCCGATTGCGATAATCGTCTTGGGCTTCATCTGGTCCGTAAGCGCCATCATGAACACAAACCAGTGCCTGAGCCTTTCATGCGTATAGAGCAGGCTGAACCAGCTGAGCGTCTCCTTCACATGCCTGAACAGCTCAGCCGTTTGCTCGTTATAGATGATTCCCTTGTGTATGGTTTCAAGGACCCCCAGCTCCCACAGCCTCTCCATAGCGGGCAAAGGGTCGTCCTCGGACAGTATCTGACCTATTTCATGGAATATACGCCTGCCCGGTATGCCGTGTAAAAACCCTGATGAGACCGCTGAATGGACCAGTGAAAGGGTCTGCCTGCCAAGCGCGAATCCCAGGCGCTTTTCAAACCGGACGGCCCTTAAAATACGCGACGGGTCTTCTACAAAGCTGAGAGAATGGAGCACCCTTATCCTCTTTTCCTTGATGTCCCTCTGGCCGCCGAAAAAGTCTATCATCTCGCCGAACCGGCTGGGATTAAGCGCAATCGCCAGTGTGTTTATCGTGAAATCCCTCCTGTACAGGTCGAGCTTGAGAGTCGACTCCTCGACCACCGGGAAACCGCCGGGTATCTTGTAGTATTCAAGCCTGGCCGTGGCGATATCAATATGCCGGCCGTTTTTGAGCGTCAAAACCGCCGTCTTGTATTTCTCATGGGAGGCGATCCGGGCACCGTTCACCTTTGCAAGTTCCTTTGCAAAGGCTATCCCGTCGCCTTCGACAACAAGGTCGATGTCAAGATTGTCAATGCGCATGACCATGTCCCGGACTATGCCGCCCACGATGAAGAGGTTGAAACCCATTTCGGTGGCCAGTTCACCAGCCCTTCTCATCAGCTCATAAAGCTCTTTCGGCAGCCTTTCAAACAGGAGGGACTGGACATATTTCTTGGGAGGCGACGAAGACTGCAGGCCTTCACTCTTTCCCATCTTTTCATGCATAATGCGCATAAGGTCCGTGCGGGTTATGACGCCTATCACCTTTTTATCATCCATTACCGGCAGGAGCCGCTGAAACCCGTCTATGACAAGTGACCTTATTTCTCCGACCGAGGCCTCGGGTCTTACCGTCCTGATGTCGCGGATCATATACTCGATCACCTTTGAGCCGCCGAGGTTATGCCCCTGCGCCCGGCTCACCACCTGCCTGGTTACAAGGCCGAGGAGTTTCTCGTCTTTTGATTTTACCGGGGCGGCGTTTATGTTGTATTTGTTGAGCACGTCGCTGGCGTCGTCGATCGTGGAGTCAAGGTATATCCCTTTCACCGGAAAGGTCATGATGTCCCTGGCAGTTATCCTGGGCTTGGTCGTCTTCTTCAGATGCTTCAGCAATGCGGCCTGCGCCTGGTCAAGACCCATGTCCTTTACCGAAGCCGCCGAGGCGCTCGGGTGTCCCCCGCCGCCGAAGATTGCCGTTGCATCAGCCGAATTGATCTGAGGGATGGAGCTCCTTGCAACGAGATATATCCTCTCCCCCATCTGCCCGAATGCGAATATCGCCTCTTCCGCAAACATGGGCCTCAACTTGTGGACAAGCATGGCAAAATCTTCAACGTATTCCAGGGACACGGACTGTGTAAACATGACATCGATGCCGTTTATATGATATGTCCGTGAATTCTTTATGAGCTGGTCAAGGACATCCACCTGCACGGGGCTGAGTTCCTTTGAGACCATCCTTGAGACCTGATTGACGTCCGCTCCCCATGAGATAAGGCTCGCATACGCTATGCAGTCCCTGGCCGTCACGGAAGGGAACAGCAGCGACCCGGTGTCTTCGAATATGCCCATGGCCATGACAGTGGCAACTTCATGCGGCGGCGTTATACCGTTGCGATTAAGCTCTTCCACCATAAGGGCTGCTGTCGAGCCGAGCTCTTCACAGTGTTCCACTGTCCCTGATATATCATCAGCAGAGGCCCTGTGGTGGTCGTAAACAATAATCTCGAGACCGGGCCTGCCGATTATCTCAGAGAACACACCGATGCGCGATGCCTGCTTCGTATCGACAACCACTAGCCTGGTTATCTCGCCGAGCCTGTCCTGGCGGAGTTTCTCAATCGAACCCGAAAACTCTTTGCCTGCGCCCTGCAGGTAATCGCGCACGCTTTTTTCCTGCGCACCGGGAAAAACAAGCACGGCATCCGGATACAGGAGTTTTGCCGCAAGCATGGATGCAAACGAATCGAAATCGGCCTGGATATGGGTAGTGATAACCTCCACATCAGCCTCTCGGGTGATAGCGGGTATGCACCTCTTTAAGCCTCTGCGAGGTAATATGGGTGTATATCTGCGTCGTGGATATGTCCGAATGGCCCAGCATCATCTGAACGGAACGCAGGTCCGCCCCTCCGGTCAGCAGGTGGGTGGCAAACGAATGCCTCAGCGTATGAGGCGAGATATCCCTGTATATGCCTGCAGATAGAGCATAGCGCTTGATGATATACCAGAAATTCTGTCTGGTCATGGCTGTTCCCCTGTTTGAGAAAAAGAGTATCTCGCTTTTTTTCATGGACATGGATGGCCTTACGGTTTCAATATATTCCCTTGTCCATAAAATTGCCTTCTCCCCCATGGGGACGAGCCTCTCTTTTCCGCCCTTGCCCTTTGTTATAAGAAAACCGGAACCCAGGTTGATGTTATTGAGTTTCAGCTTTACAAGCTCGCTGACCCTGAGACCGGTGGCATAAAGAAGCTCCAGCATGGCCTTATCTCTTTTGCCTAAAGGCTTTGACGTATCGGGTGCATTCAGGAGACCCTCCACCTCGCTGACATTAAGGACTTCAGGCAGGTATTGCGCCCTCTTGGGCATGAGAACCTCCCTTGCCGGGTCCTTTTCTATGATGCCTTCATCAAGAAGAAACCTGTAAAACTGCCTGATTGTGGAAAGCTTTCTGTTGACGCTGGTCGTTTTAAGGCCAGACTCCTTCATGAAGGCCAGATAGTCCGCCAGTTCGTAGTAGTCAACCTTTTCGAAATCCAGGCCTTTTTCATCAAGCCACAAACCGTAGGCCTTCAAGTCGTTCGAATATGAAGACATGGTATTTTCGGAAGAGGATCTCTCGGTAACAAGGTATTCGATAAATGAATCAATCAATGCATCGTTCATCGCGGAGCAACCCTGGCAGGCAGGCCAAGATTTCTGATTTCCTTTTCATAAAAACCTGCTGTATCCCTGTTCGGGAAAGCGCCCGACATGACACGGAAACAGTTTTCATTCCCCTGGATTATATATGCGGAAACTCCCGATTTTCTGGCCCGGGAGATTTCCTTCAAGGCCTTTTCCCTTGTGAGGGCGGAAGCGATTTCCACGGCATAAGGCATAGGTGCGCCGACATAGGCATCCTTTGGAATAAGCCCTTTGGCTTTCAGGTCCTGCATCTTTGTTACCGCATCTTTGGCGTTCCTGAACGAACCATGATCTACGGAGTACCATGTGCTGTTTGCAACCGGTGTTCTGGTAACGAAAGTCTGCCCGATGGAATTGCCGTATTCGGAAGCCGCAGCCAATGCGGTCTCCTTGTACTGATTCATTTCCAGGTGAATGGTAAACGGGTTAAACGGTACATTATTGCAGGCAATTTCCACTTTTTTATCGGCATAAGCGTTTGCCGGCTTGACTTCCCGGGCAGTGACCGACAAATCAGGGCCGGGGGCGCCTATCTGCTTTTCCATGATATTGCTCTTTCCATAACCTGCTCCGATTATAAAAGTGAATATTATGGAAAGTATAAGAGGATAAGCCTTTCTCATTGTATCTTCTCCCTGTCTTTGTCCTTGAGAGCATAGCATGTATTCGAGACATATGTATTTATTCCCACCACTATCCCGTCGACAATGCTTTGCTGATACTCATCGCTGTGCAGCAGTTCGCATTCGTTCGGATTAGTGATAAAGCCTATCTCGACGAGAATGGCCGGCATCTTGGCCCCTATCAGGACATAAAACGGGGCCTGCTTCACACCATGATCCTTTGTGGCAATTTCATTCTTGTCAAGGGAGCCGATTATGGATTTTTGAGTCGATGATGCAAACCTTGAGGATTCATTTATTTTCGATGTCAGCATAAGATCGTTTATAATAAACTGGAGATCGCTTATTGACTTTGTAGTAGTGGCGTTTTCACGGGCCGCAACACGAATGGCCGAGGCATCGGTGGTCAGGTTCAGGAAATATGTTTCAATACCGGTGATGTCAGAATTGTCGTTTGCATTCACATGCACGGATATGAACAGATCGGCCTTCTTCCTGTTGGCAAAGGCCGTCCTTTCTTCCAGAGGTATGAACACATCGCTATCCCTGGTAAGCAGGACCTCGTAACCCTGGTCTTTCAGCCTTTTTGCCAGCTGCCTGGCGACAGCCAGATTGATTTCCTTTTCCTTCTCGCCGTTGGGCCCCAGCCCTCCCGGGTCCTTTCCCCCGTGGCCTGCATCTACTACTATCTTGGAGACCTTGAGTGAAAGCTGCTTGGGAATCGAAGGGCTGTCTTCCGGCACCTGTGATGAAGAGTATTTCTTGACCTTATGGAATTCGGTTTCAGACTGAGGCGAGAGCTTCTTTATATCCTTGGGATCACACACCACAGCAGCCGGGGTGTCGGGACCTGACTTTATATCAAGTATGATCCTTGACGGGTTTTCCATCGGGAACGCCTTGTAGTCCGCCTTTGAACTGAGATCCAGCACGATTCTCACTTTGTCCTTTGTATTCTGGCTGACATGCATGGTCTTAAGCAGGGCGTCGTTAAGGTCCGCTTTCAGCGGTATGCCTTTAGACAGCCTGGCACCCATGACATCCATAACGATACGCTGGGGCCTGGCAGCCTCCTCGTTGGGAGGCAGGGAAAATGTCTTGAAAGCCGCATCACCGTCAAGTTCTATTACAAATCTCGTATAGTCGCTGTCAGACCACTGCCGGATATTCTTGACATTAACCGGGCCGGCGGAGGCCTGTTCTCCCTTGTCCTCTTTCGGTTCTGCCGGCCCTTTTTCCTTAAGGCTATCCCCGCCGGCCTTTTTATCCGCTTTTGCAGTCTTCTTTATTTCAGTTTTCTGTACAGTCGCCTCATCCTTGATGTTTATTGCGTTCAACTCCTCGCGCGCCTGCTGTGCCGTATCGCTTTTGGGATATTGCGTTACTATCTGCCTGTAAAGTTCAACCGCCTTTTTTTTGTCCTTCAGCCTTGTCTCATACAGCCTGGCTTGCCTGAACAGGGCATCATCGGCAACAGGGCTGTCCGGGTATTTGTCGACGACCGTTCCAAAGGCCAAAAGCGCCGCATCAAGGTCTTTTTTCTTCCAGAAATAGCCGTAAACCTGCTCATAGAGCTTACCTTCCATGATGAGGGATTTGGGGGCCTGCGCTGACTTTGGATATTTCTTAACAACCGTTTCGAACTGCTTTATTACCTTTATCCAGTTGTCTTTATCCTTTTTCAGGGCGGCGTCCCGGGACAGCTCGACATAGCCTTTGTTTGCCTGCTGATAAAGGGATGCGGCCGTTGCCCCTGCTTCTGCCGGGATTGCCATGCATAGGGTAATTACAAGGGAAAAGATGATGCTCAACATGTGTCTGGCTGGTCCTGATTTCATGGTTTCATCCTAACTCAAAAAATAGAATGCAACAAGGGCTTCATGCGGTATTTTTCAGGAATTGCGGTTTCTTTCATAGATTAATTTAAGGCCCTTGAACATAAGGTTCTCATCAATTATATACCGTCCGTTCAGCCAGTTTGATATCACCGGAGCCATACCTCCCGTGACAACGGCAACAGCGTGTGGATCGATCATGTCCGTTAATCCCCTTATCATCGCGGCTTGCGATGCGACAGCTCCTGATGACATACACTCGGCGGTGGTCCTGCCGATAAGCCTGTTGACCTTTTCAACAATGACTCTCGGGAGTTCGGGTGCGTTCTCAAGCAGGCCCTCAAGCGCACTTTCCAGACCGGGCGCAATTATGCCGCCCATAAATTCGCCCTTTGAGCTTACCAGGTCTATCGTCGTGGCGGTTCCCATGTCTACCGTTATAACCGGACTGTCTCCCTGCCGGTACAGATGCCACGCAGCTGCAGAGGTTACCAGCCTGTCGATGCCAAGCGTATCAGGGGTGAGATACAGGTTTTTAATCCCGGTGTCTGTTGAGATATCCACAATGAAAGGTGCTCCGCCAAACAAGCTTCGCGCTTCATTCATTATTATTTCAAGCGCCTGCTTCCTCACACTGGCAATGGCAATGCCGTTAGCGCTGATTTTTTTTAAGGGCAGCAAGGGAAAGAATTTATTCTCTCTTATGCACTTCTCTGTTGAGAGATAACTTATATTTGAAACGCCCCTGCCATCAACGACAGCCGCCTTTATAAAGGTATTGCCTATATCTATAGCCAGCATGGGTTAAAGATATTTATGAATCAACATAAAATCAAGCGGTTATTGAACGTTGTAGACAATTTTGCCAAATTGTCACAAAATGCCGGGCATGTATTTCCCGAAATTGACAAAATGTTCCGGCATTGCCCGTCCGGCAGGTTTGTGTTCAGGACACGATGACAAAGCATTTAATGATGCATGGAAATTATTTTAAAATATCAACAAGTTAAAATGCCACTTAAATTTGGCACATCGTTTGCTTCATCAGGTTTAGAAAAAAACAAAACGGAGGTAGACGCCATGTTAATGCTTTGGATCGTAATAGGTTGCTTGTTCCTGACGGGAATCGGAATTAGGTTTACATACAAGGTTCTGGGCCTGACGCCTGTAGAAGCAGCTGCAATCTATGTACTGATCGTGATGCTGGTGGGCGTAAACACTGCACCCGCACGTCAGCTTCTTTCGGCACTGTTCTAAGGGCTCGGTTGTGGCAAAAGGCATTAAACAGACGGAAAAACTTTCTGCCGGGATTGGAATGACCGCCCTCAGGGCCACCGTAATCCTGGCAGGAATCTTTTCAGGACTCTGTACAGGCCTTTATGCCGACAAGATAACAGGATTCGACCCCGGCTTTACCCTCTTGTTTATCATGACGGGAATTATTGCCGGAAGCTGGGGATCGGTAAAATTAAGCAAGAAGAAAGGGGTTTAAAATGAGCATCCTTTTTATGGTAATAGGAGCGGTTTCACTGGGCGGAATATTCTACAGATTTATCACGAAAGCTGCAACCCGACAGGTTACTGAACGCTACAGCCTTGACGAAAAAATAAATTAATTCCAGTTTGCATTCAAGCCCTACCTTTGTCAGCTGCGTCAGAATGCTCCTCGGAGTACCTTAAAAGTACACCTGCGTCGCTTCTTCCTTGCCTCCTCGGTATCATCATGAATGCAAAATGGAATCTTCATAACCATTTAAGCGTTATGACTACCCATCCTTATAAAGGAGTAGCGGAGCACATCGCTTCTTTTTTCCCATCCGATTTTTTCCCAGAAAGAAAACGCGCTTTCATTTGTTGCAAGAACATCTATGTGCGACTTCAGTATGCCTTCTTTCTCAAGCCCGTCGAGGCATCTTTCAACTAGGGCTTTTCCTATCCCTTTTCTCCTGAACCCACCGGCAACGGCCAGATGCTGGAGATAGCCGCGCCTAGCATCATGGCCGGACATGATGCAGCCGACGATGAGACCTGATTCAACCGCCACGAAACTGAGCCCCGGGTTGCGTTCAAGATAGCGCTTAACCGCCTCTTTCGAATCGGCATCACGCACGACAACACCAGGCGTCCCACGCAACAGCCCAAGCACAGCATCATAATCATCAATCGTCATTCGGCGGATGGTCATCATATTGTTAATCCTTGATCTAAGTTGCCTGTCAAATCCAAATTAACTGGTGTCTATGATTGTATATCTTTTAGAGGTGAATGCTCTGACAAAATAGGGGCCATATTTGAATTTGGCATTTGTGAAAAGAAATTAATAGCTCTTTTAACAAATATTTCTACATCACCCTCATAAACCTCATTCATAACTAACTTGCAGTTTTCTCTTGTTATACAATCCATTGCAGCCTGATCCCAAGAACGTTTGCAAGGCCAACTACCAATGACTTTTGCAGTGGGAGCAGCCGTTCGATGCTCATTCAATCTTTTTTTAAGATCATCTGTATAACCAATTTTTACACGATTAGGTAAGACTTCAGGAATAAGCTGGATGATATAGAAAACTCCAAACCGTCGTGGTGATAATTCATCTGATGATAAGTCTTCATTTTTAACTCGACTTTCGTAAAAATCAATTAAACTGTTTCGATCATCAATAGATAAGCAATCGACCCATCTTCCATTTCGTGATTTTGATTTTACTCTTTCAACTGCAATACCTAGCTCATCGCCATACTTTTTTATTAAACGTCTTATTGTTGTTGGATCCACTCCAATAGTATCAGCTATTTCCATTAACGGAACAAAATCTGACATCATGTATCCTCCTCTTAAACCCAATTATTGATTTTGCCGTATGCGGTAGAAAAACTAGGACCTAACCATAAATTGTCTTTTCGAGACACTGGAATTTTCACACTCTAACCTTCTTTTTATGCCTTTGTTTATTGATTATATCTCAGGGACACTATCATCAAGTATATTAATTTCCCGATAATGCAATGCAGGAATTAAACATGAGTGGCAGGGCGGCAGAACTTTGCAGACCGAGGAGTGACGAAGCGGAAATGTGAGGCATACTTTGACGTATGCTGCAACGTTTCCGCGAGGAAGCGACAACGGTATGCGAAGTTATCACGCCCTGCCCACTTCGGCGACGGCCCGTATCCACCCCGCACTCGCCCCCTTTATCTTGACCGGGAAGCAGTAAAACCTGAAACCCGTGGCCGGAAGCGCATCCAGATTGGCAAGCTTCTCTATCTGGAAATAGCCCTTTTCTATGCCGGCGAAATGCCCTTCCCAGATGATGGAGGCATCCTTTGTCTGTACGAACTCTCTCGCCTGGAATGGCAGCGGCCGGTCCCAGCTCCAGCCGTCCGTACCGACCACGTGCACGCCGTGGCCAAGTATCCACAGCGTGGTTTCCCGGCTGAACCCGCATCCCCTTACCAGATACTCCGGCGTGCCCCAGTAGGGAGCGGCCCCGCTCTGTGCAAGGAATATGTCGCCCGGCTTGAGCGTGTAATCTATATCGCTGAGTTTGGCCTTCACATCCTCGACCGTGATGTTGTAGCCGTCGGGAAAGTCGGAGAAGTCAAGCTTGACGCCGTTCCCGACGCCCCATTCCAGCGGGAACTGATCGATCGTGAGCGCAGGCTTGCCCCTGTCCTGCGTGGGATGAAAATGCCACGGCGCATCCATGTGCGTGCCTGCATGAGTCGAGACCTCCATCACCTCAACCGCCCAGCCCAGCCCGCCCGGCAGGTCGCCGATTGTAAGGCCGGGATAAAACGCCTTCATGCTCTCGGCGCCGAGGGCATGGTCGATGTACATGATCTTTGGGATCATCATCGGCGGATCGCTCGGAAGCCCGCTTTCAATGGCAACAGACAAGTCAATGAACCTGCTCATTTTAAGTCCTCCTTTTTTTCTGCAGGCATAATTTTACCAAAGAATGGCTAATGAATACAAGACATGCGTGTACCGGCATGGTAGAATCATTCAATAGCCTGACGGGAGGAGCCGGTTATGATCTACAAGGATGATTGGGAAGATACTAAGAAGCGTTTTGAGGCCTTCTGGGCCTGCGACATGATCGACAGGTGCTGCATCGCGGTTACCGCACCACGGAGTAAACCTCTTGATTATACTTTCCCCGACATTAAGGAACCTGACGGCCTGTGGGAAAAGTGGACGACCCCGGAGAATTTCTATCACGGAAATGAATTTGTTTTCAGCATCGCTTCATTCCTGGGCGAATCTTTCCCATACCAGTTCATAAACCTGGGCCCGGGCATGCTCGCTGCGCCTTTGGGTGCGGACTACAGGCTCGACGATACGACGATATGGTTCGGCCCTAAACAGACTGCGGCCCCGGCCAATGCAGTCCCTCATGTGAAATTCGACAAGGGGCATGAACTGTGGAAGGCCGCCTTCGACATGACAGGCTATTTCACCGAGCGCGCCCCTGACAAGTATCTGGTGGGCATGACCGACCTCGGGGGAGGATTCGACATAGCCGCGTCCCTCAGAGGCCATCAGGATCTCATCTTCGATATGATTGAAAGGCCCCGGGAAGTCACGGCCCTCGTAAATGCCATTGATGACGCATGGTTCGAGGCCTACGACATCCTGTACAAAATGATTGCTGACAAATGTGACGGCATGACCTGCTGGATGCCCGTCTGGAGCAGGGACAGGTGGTATCCTCTACAGTGCGATTTCGGCACGGTGCTCTCTCCGAAGATGTTCGATGAATTCGTGAAGCCGACGCTTGCAAGAGAGGCGGCATTCCTCGACAGGGCTTTATTCCATCTCGACGGCCCGGACATGGTGAAGCACGCCGATGCTATTCTCGACATCGACGACATCCATGCCATACAGTGGCGGCCGACAGAATACGACGGCCCCGATGCCTCTTATGTTTATGAGAAGTGGATACCCCTGTATAAAAAGATTCAGGACAGGAAAAAGGGAATCGTCATGCTGGGGGTAAACCCGAAGGAGATCGAGGAGATCCTCAAATACGTTTCTCCCAAGGGGCTTTACATGCAGACCAACTGCGAAACCGAAGAGGATGCGCTCGACCTGCTGAAGCAGGTGGAGAAATGGGGGAGGACCAGGAAAACATTCTGACGACCCCTGCCGTCCGTACCGTATTGAAAGGCCTTATATCAGAATTCCCTGAGCGATTCCTGCTCTCCCTTATGGATATCGTACCAGAACTCCATACCGGCCTCATCCGGTTCTTTTTCAAACCTGCCTATCCAGTCTAGCAGCTCGGCGCTGTTGTTGCCTTCAACCTCATGCTTCCTTTTTAAAAATGTCTCAATGAACTCCACCGCCCTTTTCGTCTCCCAGTAAACCGATGCATTTCTGGAGTTTATTCGGCTGGCCACCATCGATATGCCGCTCAGGTATCCGTCTTTCATCCCGTAGAGCTCGCCTATTATCTCCGGAATCATTTCCTCGGCCCACATGCGGTGGAAGCGGCACATGCCGATATTGTCCATCACCAGTTCCATCTTCATGCGCTTTGCATTCTTTCTGCCCAGTTCCCGGGGAGGCAGGAAATCCTTGCCGTAGTCCATGTAATATTTTCCCATTATCGGCATAGGCGACAGCACACCGGGCGTCCAGTACTGATTCGGCACCATCCAGCCGTTGCGCGCGTATGCTGCAAAAAGGAAGCTGTCGAGGACCTTCCTGCCTTTTGTCCTTGAGATGTTCCGGGCAAGCCTGCGCGCACCCTCCCCCATGTCAAGCATGGGCCTCTTCTGAATTATACCGTCAAGCAGCTCGATACCGAGTTCGGCATTATTCATGGAATCGGTTTCTACGCTGAACCCGTCCGGCTTAAAGACCGGCGTTCTGCTTACTCCAAGTTCCTCCGGGCTGAGACAGCCCTCGGCCATACATTCCATAAGCCACGACACAACACCGCCGACGGATATGGCATCGAATCCGTACATGTCCGCATGGCCGTTCAGCTTCTCGGCCGCCCGCTGGTCGAATATGCCGGAGAGGGGCCCCATCGTCTGGTAGGGCTCATAGTCCTTCTTGAAGTCGCCGTTCATCTTCTTGCAGAGAGCGACGCACGGCTCGCCGCATGTATGCTGCTGCTTGGGATAGATGGTCTCTTCGTTGAACTGTTTCAGATAGTGGCCCGCGATAAGGTCTTTGTGCATATTGAGCCTCACCGCTTCGTCCATGAAGATCGAGCGGTAGTTGAACGCTATGAGGCCTCCGCCAATCGTGGCCAGGTTCACGCCGAGAGTTCCCCCTGTGTTGAAATCGGGTTCGAACCTGTATTTAGTAGTGGCCTCCAGGTCTTTGGCGGCGAGCTTTTTTGTATATTTGTCTATGAACCACTGGTCCGCGACCTTTCTGTCCCTGAAATCATCGTCGATATATGTGCCGCCATAGATTATCGCGGCAAGACCGTGCTGCTGAAACATCTTGGAACCGAACCCGCCCCGGCCCGCCCATGTGTCGATATGGGTCGGCTTGCCTGAAACTACCGGCATCGAGCCTATGGCGCCGAAATCCGTTGCAAGCGAGGCCGGACCCGCAACAAGCACCCTGGGGTCGGAAAGATACCTTGAGCCGAAATTTTCAAGCGCATAATCCGTCATGGAATAAACGCCAAGCCGGCCGCTGCTCCAGACCTTTTCGGCCTTTACCGGCACGATCTCCACCTCGATCTCTTCACCATGCACGCGGTTAAGGTAGAGAATGGAAGGCACCGGCGCCTTTCCCGTAATAGACAGCATGTTGATGCCTAGGTTGTCGAAGACAAGCCCGGCGCCCCCCATCGAGGAGATGTAAAAGCCGCCCCAGCACGGAGAGAACCCGGTAAAGATCATGCGGTTCGACCCGGGAAATATTGAGCCTGCAAGCAGTCCCACACCGATGTTCAGGGAGTTGTACCTTCCTGCAAGGTTCAGCCCCAGATCAACCGGTCCGAAGAAGTCGCCGAGCCTGTAGCGCTCATGGCGGTAATATCCGCTTGCCGCATCGACCATGAGAACTTTAAGTTTTGTTTCCATACCTCACCCCTGTTTTATAACGACAGGCATCCCTGTTACCGCCTTTAATACCTTGGCTGCGCTCTGCATGTTTGCCGACACCTCGATTGTGCCGGAACTGCCTTTAATCATGGCGGGCCCGTCTTCTTCTCCTATATCGCTGTAGGTTGAGGCAAGCTTTTTGATAAATACGTCGTTGATCATAATACCCCCGCCGCCCAGACAGGACGGCTCGATATTCGTGATGATGTTCCCGAAGCTGTCGATGTTGACAACCATGGGATTCGTGGCATTGAAAAAAACGGGGTTCTGTTTCGGCGTCCCGAGCGTTGCAGGCTGTATGCCTTTCAGCAGCATCGCCGAAACCGGGGCCATGATATCCCTTGCTTGAAACGTCGGGGATATTCCGGTTTTCGGCCTCCAGGTGATTTCAAACACCTTTTCCGCCGGATAGATGAACGAGAATATCCCGTTATCCGGGCCGATGAAGAAATGGCCGTCTTTCTCAACTGCCAGGATCGCCCTGTCTGTGCCCACTCCCGGATCAACAACCGCAAGGTGAACCGTGTTTTCAGGGAAACACCGCCAGTAGGTATGCAGCAGCCACGCGCCGCTGATAATGCCGAATCTATCGCACTCATGAGTTATATCGATGATGGATACATCCGATGCCGCACTCAGAATCCTGCCCTTGACCTGAGCCGCATAGCTGTCTTTCACTCCGAAATCAGAAAGGAAAGTAAGGATCTTTTTCATACCGCAAGTATATTACATGAAATTGGTTTCAGATAAACACCTACAAGAAAAGATAAGCGTTATTATGCCGATAGCCGGGACCAGGTACAGTTGCACAACAGGTATATTCCCAGTACCAACCGGATATTGCGCCTCCCCCGGATATGCAGATATGGACATTACTGCCGGCAATTGACAGGCACAGGCATCGCCGTTATATTAATTGAGAGCTGTTAATGCATGTTGCACGGTCATTTTAAATGTCCGGACATTTCGGTATGAGGAGGGGCGCATCATGGGAAAGAAGCTTTCAGGCTGCATTTGTGCAGGCATTTTTGTCCTCATGGTCATCGCATGCAGGAACGAAGGAGGATCATCATCGGCTACACAGGAGCAGCAGTATTCTGGCGGCACGGCAAACACGCTAACCTATATCGCTCCTGTAGACTACACGCCCGATATCAGCCTGCACACGGCAGATGAAATCTCGGCGACCCGCAAAGAGCTGATCCGATATATATTCGCCTCTGATACGCTGCCCGACACCCTGCCCCAGGCCGAAGGCGACCGCTTGAAAATTTCCATGCAAAACGGGTTTATCTCGAACATGTCTGTCTACCGGCCTATCTCGCCGAACGGCGCGCTGGTTATCTATCATGACGGCCATGACGGCTACACAGTGGTCGACGCCATCGTAATACGCCGTTTTGTAGCCAACGGCTATACGGTCTGGAGACTGGATTTGCCGTGCACCGGAGACAACAAGGAGCCAGTCATAATCGATCTGCCCCGTACCGGCCGTGTGCCTATAACCCAGCATGAGGAAATGATATTCCTGAACGGCCTGACCCTAGGCTCGCCGGTGCGTTATTTCCTTGAGCCGGTGATAGCGGCCGTCAATCTAGCACGGACAAGGGGCTTTCGCGATATCTTCATGGTAGGTCTGTCCGGCGGGGGTTGGACTACGACACTGGCCGCGGCGCTGGATACGCGCATCTCCGCCAGTTACCCGGTGGCGGGCAGTGTGCCGCTCGCGATGCATTTCGACCGCTACCAGAAGAACTGGGGGGACTGGGAGCAGGTACTCCCGGATCTGTACCTGATCGCAAGCTATGAGGACCTTTATATCATGGGGTCCCACCAGCGGTCCCAGATCCAGGTGCTCAATGAATATGACGTCTGCTGTTTCAACGAGCCGCGTTATGTTCTGTGGGAACCGGCCGTACAGGATGTACTGCGGGCTGTCGGCGGTGAATTCCATGTATTCTGGGCGAAAGGCGATTTCATTCACTGGGCAAGCCCGGCCGCGGTTGATCGTATCCTTGAGGACATGCGCCAGCGGCGTGAGAAAAGATAGACATACCTTTGAGAACGCAGACGTCACATAACATTATTGCTGCCTGAAATGAGATCCCGAGCATCCTGTTCAACTCCTCAAGCTGAATGCTAAGAGCCATCGGCAGGGCCTGAATGCCGGATTTATTAAAGAATTATCATCCATCTGTATTCCCTGATGTGGTCGAGGAATTCCAGGATGATTTCCTGTTCGTGGGTCGAGCAGGCTCCGGCCTCGAATATGAAGCGGTATGAAGGCCTTCGTTTAAGTCCTGCCAGGTCGATGTAAGAGCCTGTAAGGGTTTTTCTCCCCAGGGTGTGCGCCACCTTTATAAGGTGGGCAAACCTGATCGTATATTCTGAGTGGCCGAACAGCTTGATCTCCCGCGGCCAGCCGTCCAGTTCGAGGCCTTTAGCCAGCCAGGGCATGTCATGCGGGATTATCGGGTCGGAACTGTGTTCTGATATAAATGCGGAAAAACCATTTTGGCATACGGCCTCGACCGCATTGATGGCACCTGAGTTCAGACAAAACGGACCGGTTTCCGGCATGTCCAGGCCATATTTTTCAATGACGGTCCCTGCAGACACGGGCAGGCTGCCCGGTACAAGACCAGTCATCGTATCCAGGTCGCCGACGACCTCGTTCATTATCAGGATGTCGATTCCTTTAACTGCATGGAGCATTTCATGGATGTCGGTGTTCACGAATGAGCACTTCTCCGCCCAGGGCTCAAGACGCTTCTTTTGCTTCAGCAGCAACCCCCGGGACAGATCCGCCATTACGACTTTCCTGACCGTTTCGCAGCAGGCATCGAGCAGAGACGCCATTAGCGTGCCATAGCCTCCGCCTGCTTCAAGGATTGTCGAACCTTGTGATAAAAGACCTTGTGAAATCAGCTTCCCGGCTATTATCTGCCCGAACGGCCTGGGGTTTTCAATCAGGTCCATATAAACGGAATCAAGCGAGGACAGGGATTCGTTGATCGTATATTCCCTCATCAGGTCGATACCGCTTTTTGCATGGAAGGTTCTGGTAGAATTAATCCCCATAATATCATGCCTATATCCGATTGTCTTGACAATGTACATAGGGGCCTCTCCAGCAGTTTCCGGCATGGTTGAAACAGTTTTGTCTCTGTGCTAGGACATGCGCAGCATAAGGAGGATTCAATATGAACAAGGTGCATCGACTGGCTGTCCTTTCAATGTTTGCGGTCATGATTTCAGCCGCCCCGCTGCCGGCTGTGCCTGCTGATGTTATGCAGGGCGAATGGGTGGCGGACGTGGCGCAAAAGGTCATTCCTTCCGTTGTAAACATCTCATCGACAAAGACCGTTGTCGACAGCTCTCCGTTTTATTCCGACCCGTTTTTCAGGGATTTTTTCGGCAATGCCCCCCAGCAGGAAAGGGTGCAGCGTTCTCTCGGCTCGGGAGTTATTATATCGGCGGACGGCTATATAATAACAAATAACCATGTCGTAGGCGGGGCGGATAAGGTCGAGGTAAGGCTTTCAGACAACAGGGTATTCCAGGCACGCATTATCGGGACCGACCCCAAGAGCGATGTGGCCGTAATAAAGATAGAGTCAAAAGGGCTGCCTTATCTGCCTGTCGGAGATTCGTCGAAGTTAAGGATCGGGACCTTTGTCCTTGCTGTAGGCAACCCGTTCGGGCTCGGGCAGACCGTCACACTGGGCATAGTGAGCGCACTCGGCCGTTCAGGCCTAGGCATTACCGATTATGAAAACTTCATTCAGACTGATGCCGCAATCAACCCGGGCAATTCGGGCGGTGCGCTCGTGAACATGAGAGGGGAGCTTGTCGGTATCAACACCTCCATCCTCTCAAGGTCCGGAGGCAATATCGGGATAGGGTTCGCCATACCTGCAGACTTCGCGGTATCCGTGAAGAACAGCATCCTCCGTTACGGGAAGGTCGTAAGGGGCTGGTTCGGAGTCACGGCCCAGGATATCGACGCCGGTATTGCGCGCTCATTGAATATGTCAACTCCAAGAGGCGTTATCGTCGTCGATGTCGCAAAAGGCTCTCCTGCCGCCAACTCAGGCATAAAACGCGGTGATGTCATAACTGCAATAAACGGAAAAGTAGTTCCGAACTCAATTTCAATGAGGTTCATGGTATCAGAGGTCCTTCCCGGAACCCAGGCAAAGGTAACCGTTATAAGAAAAGGCCGGGAAATCATAATCCCTGTAAACGCGGGCGACCTTTCAAAGGCCTCCGCTTCGGGGGACACTTTCACGGTCGGCGACAACCGCTTCCTCGGAGGGCTTACGGCGCAGGAGATAGATGCGGGCGTAAGGGACAGCCTGAACCTGAATGCCAATGTAACAGGTGTAATTGTAACCAGTATAAAGCATGGTTCCAACGCCGAGGGCACAGGGCTCAAGCCCGGCGACATAATACTCCAGCTCGGCAAGAAAGAGATTAAGTCGCTTGCGGATTTCAAGAAAGCAGCCGCTGCCCTTACCGGCAGGAAACTCAGCCTGAGCGTTTTGCGCGACGGCGTGGTAATGACCACGACCATATTCAAGTAAAGGGCGGCTGAGAGTGATGTCTCTTCGCCTTCGGCTTTAGGAGCCTAGCATGAAGCACGAGATCCCTTTTTGTGGTGAGATAGAAACAAAGAAAAGAAGAAAGATCATCATTTCTGCCGTAATGGCGGCATGTGCAGCGATTATAGTTGCTGCAGGAGCGCTTCTTTACTTCTGGTTTCCGACAACTCCCGTTTATTCGCTCTCACAGGTATCAAGGTCCATAAGGGAACACGACTGGAAGACCTTCAGCAGGTATGTCGATATGGAAACGCTTTCAATGGAGCTGGCCAAGCAGATTACGCTAATCGCATACCAGAAAATGGACTCGAGAGGCATCCCACCCTATGTCAGCAAGAACCTTGCCGTCATGTACGGGACCAGGGTCAAGAAAAGCCTGCCGGGTGACTTCGAGGCCTGGGTCAAAAACGGCGCTCCGCCTGTGACAAGTGTTTTAAGCCCCATGATGAAGGGTGCTGCCCGGGGAAAACTCGGGCTCAAAGGCATCTCATGGAAAAACGGCACGGCCAAAGCCAGACTCTCTGCCGGTAAAACAGGCGTGCTTGAGATCGAATTGACAAGTGAACAGGGTACATGGCGTATAACGCGGATTAATAACGTCATTGAACTCTACGAAAAATCGGAAGGCCGGTTTTAGCATGCGGGCGGTTTTGCAGCGGGTCAGGAAGGCATCGGTTGAGGTCGGCGGCAGTGTTGTCTCCTCAATCGGAACAGGGCTTTTGTGCCTTGCCGGGATAGAAAAAAACGACTCTCAGGCGGACATTGAATACATCTCGAACAAGATCCTGGGGCTTCGCATCTTCGACGATGAAAAGGGCTTCATGAACTTAAGTGTCGCCGAGACCCAAGGTGAAGTCCTGCTGATTTCCCAGTTCACGCTGCTGGGCGATGCCAGGAAGGGCAGAAGGCCTTCCTGGTCGGACGCCGAAGCGCCCGAGACTGCCCGGCAGATGTTTGCGGACTTCGCCAATAAGATGTCCGGGCTCCTGCCGGGCAAGGTGAAAACAGGGGTATTCCAGGCCATGATGGAAGTCTCATTGATAAACGACGGCCCTGTTACAATTCTGCTGGACAGCAGGAAACTGTTTTAATTCCATTTTGCATTCAAGCGCTTCCTTTGATTCGGGTTATTAACGGCCCTCACCCTTCGGGCGCATCTTCGATGCGTCAATTTTCGTGATGCGAAAATGGGGTCGTGAGCTTCGTGTTTAGCTCCTCAAGCCTAAGGCGTAGAGAAAATTTGTCGGCCATGTCGGAATGCTCCTCGGAGTACATAACAGAGTACACCTACGTCGCTTCCTCCTTGCCTTCGCGAAAATGGGATCTTGAGCTTCCTGCCTCGATCCTCAAGCCGAAGGCGAAGAGACATCATCTTGAATGCAAAGCGGAATAAGAGGGATTACCCCAAAGGCTTGAGACCGGGCACCGGCTGCAGCCGGGATTTGTTTTTCTGCAGAAATCCTTCCCTACAAAGACGATATAGGCGTGCAGGTCTTTGAATAAGCTGACATCCGGGATAAGCGCATTCATGAACATGACCCGGATCTCATGATATGAAGCTTTTTCAGATGCATATCCATGCCGGCTGAGCATGCGCTTTGTGTAGGCGTCCACAACGAAAACCGGCCTTCCAGCCGCATAGCAGCATATGCTGTCGGCAGTCTCCGGCCCTATCCCGTTCACGGTGAGCAGCGTATCTCTCAAAACGGCTGTTTCCATCTTAAAAACAGCATCCAGGCCGCCGGCTCCGGCAATTTTATCAAGCAGGTTCTTCAGGCGCCTTGTTTTGATGTTGAAATATCCTGCCGGCCTGATCAGGTCTGCCAGGATTTCATCTTTTGCAGAATACAATGCATCGAAATCAAGCATGCCTGATGATTTAAGGTTTGATATGGCGAGCTCGACATTCGCCCATGCGGTGTTCTGGGTAAGGACTGCGCCTACGATGATTTCAAAAGGGGTTTCTCCCGGCCACCACCCCGAAGGCCCGTAGAAAGAAGAAAGTTTTTTAAAAAGCTTCTGAGCGTCGAACTTATGAGGCCCTGGATGTTTTTTTGCCCTGGATGAAATTTTTCATCTCCTTTCTGGCGTTCGTTCTTACATTGAGCAGCATGGCCGATATTTCGAGTTCATATTCGATGGCGGCCTTCGCATCAAGCCTGCTTACGACATCAAACGAGCGCTTGAGCGCCAAAACAGCCTCCTTAGGCCTTTTTTCAAGCTGCCTGGCCCAGGCCATAACCTCTTCCCTGAATCTTTCCGGCGGGACCACGCGGTTTATCAGACCGATGTCGTGGGCCTCGATCGCGCCGATGGGATCACCCCTTAAAGTAAGCTCCTTGCTCCTCGCCATGCCGATGCGCGACACCAGCGGCGTGATGAGGGGGTTGAATCCGTATTTCACCTCGGGATGGCAGAATATGGCGCTTTCAGATGCAATGATTATATCCCCCATAAGGGCAAGGTTGAGTCCGCCGCCGAAGGCTATCCCGCTCACTGCCGTTATCATGATCTTTTCGTAGTCGATCAGCCGGGTATACAAATCAAGGTAAAGCTTGAAATACCTTGCCGAATCGTCTCCGTTGAGATCTGGCACTTCCTTCAGGTCAAGCCCTGCGGAAAAGCATCCCTCCCCGCCGGTCAGCACTACAAGGCTGATATCGCTGCCCTCCTGATCGAAAGATGCAAATGCTCCGTCAAGCTCCCTCATCATGGCCATGTTAAGCGCATTCAGCTCTTTCTTGCGGTTCATTTCCACAATGGCAATATGATTTTCGACCTCTATCTTGATCAGACTGTATTCCATAGGAACCTCTTTTAAATGGCTTACGAGCACGTATCCCATATTTTAAAAAGTGGGTCAATCAGCGAATGCTTGATTACTCCTCGGATTGTCTGCTATCTCATGAAACATGAACTGCTACAGCGTAAGCCAGCTTAACAACCTAACAAGGTCTTTACTTGACGAAACATTCGGCGAAGACACCTGGGTGGTTGGCGAAATACACGGGTTCAAGCTGCATGACCGTTCAGGCCATGCATATTTCGACATCGTGGAAAAAGACGCCCGAAACCCGGGGCAGTACATCGCCAGGATCGGCTGCGCATTCTTCAAGGGTTCGGTGCTGTCATGGAAGGCCAGGCTGAGAAGGGAAGGACTGGCCTCTTTCACTCTGGCCGACGGGCTCGAGGTGAAAGTAAGGGCGTCGGTGGAGCTATATGTCAAGGAGGGCAAGTACCAGCTTGTCGTAAACGATATCGATGCCTCCTACAGCCTTGGCGCCATGGCTAAGAAACGGCAGCAGACGATAGACGAGCTGAAAAAGTCCGGCCTGATGGAAAGGAACAAGGGCCTTTCATTAAGCGACTGTCCTTTAAGGATAGGTCTGATAACATCGGCGGGTTCCGCCGCCTATAAGGACTTTACGAGTATTCTCAACGAAAGCGGCTATGCCTTCAAGATACTTCTCTTCAACGCCTACATGCAGGGCGAGCAGACTTCAAAGGACATCATAACCGGAATCGCCGCGCTTGAAAAACTCAAGCCGGATGCAATCGCGATTGTCCGCGGCGGGGGTTCAAGGACGGACCTTTCATACTTCGACGATATTACAATCTGCACGGCTGTCGCCAGGGCTGCATATCCGGTTCTGACAGGCATCGGGCATGAAATAGACCTGAGCGTGGCGGATATGGTCTCGTACAGGCATTTCGTGACCCCGACTGATACGGCAAGGTTCTTCGTATCAGTGCTTGACGGTTTCAGGCTCAGGATCGATGAAGCGGGTACGGTGCTTGAGAACTCTGCGGCATCATTGCTTGAAAGGGACTGGGACCGGCTCAAAATGCTTGCCTACAGGGTTTCGCTGTCTGTTTCGGGTATGACAAAGACCGCCGAGGGCCTCCTTCATACCTGGCTCAGGAACCTGGGCATGGCCTCAGCCCGCACCATTTCAGGTGCGTCAGGCAGGCTTGCAGTCATTAAAAGTTCAATAAGCCCTTCTGTCCGCGCTATCATAAGGGCTGCCGGCATAAGGCTTATTGAATATGAAAACCTTGTAAAGGTCGTGGACCCGGCTTCTATCCTGAAAAGGGGATTCAGCATGAGCCTGCGTCCTGACGGCAGCCCGCTTACGGATGCCGCCGCTGCGCAAGAGGGCGAAAGGCTGAAGACCGTACTTTACCACGGAAGCCTTACGAGCATTGTCGAATCGAGGGAGATAAAATGAAGAAAAAAAATTATTCCGAAACCCTGAGCGATCTTGAGGCGCTGGTTGAGAAGATAAACAACGGTGATATCCCCATAGACAGACTTGGGGAAAATGTCAGGGCGGCTTCAGAGATGATTAAATTTTTAAGGCAGAGTCTGAAATCGACAGAGACGGAAATAACGGAAATACTCAAATCGATTGACGAGGGTTCTTCAGAACCGGGACAGGGCTCTTTATCCGGATAACATCAAGTTTTTCTGATTTCGGTAAGAAGTTTCCAGGAGCTTTTCGTCGCTGAAACCAGAAGCATGAAAAGTGCGGTTACCATATGAAAAAGACTGTCTGTATCCGCATAGATAATTACATGAATCGAAGACGTAATCATCAGGACAAATGCCAGCAGAGACCATGCGTAATCCCTGATTGAAGCAATGATTTTCGTCTTTCTGAAATTGGGAATTATCTCTCTTACTATATTAAGCAGCCCGAAGAGGCCGAGGCCGGTTATGGGAATGCACAGGCTTGCAGGGGTCTTCCTCGGGACCAGCATCGTTAATGAAAATGTAAGGATGAAAAGGTATCTGATAAAGGTCTGCTTTGCAAGTGACACGAGCTTTGAATTCTCTTCAAGGCCCAGGTGCTCCCTGTTGATGGAAACCATCACGAACAGAAGCCCCAGCAATGTTGCCGAGGCGCCGGCAATGGTCGCATAGAAAGGATACCAGCCTGAAATTATCTTAGAAAATTCAGTCATAATGATTCTCCTGTCCCTGTCCGGAATAAATATCTCACATCGCAGATAATAAGGAAACGCATAATTTCCCGTAAAATTTATATCCGGCCGGAAAAGAGCTTGTTGAAAACCTCTAGAATAAAAAATTCTTAACCCCTTTCCATGCCTTCATGACAACCCTATATTAGTATCATGCCGGACAGCGACGGAAAACTCAGGATACTGCTTGCCGACGTCAGCATGACGTCAAGACTCGCCCTCGAGCGGATACTTTCCGATTACGGGACATGCGTTGCGGCGGGAGACGGCATGGACTGCGTGAAGGCGTTCACGCTTGCCCTGGAGATGGGAAGGCCTTATGACCTCGTTTGCATGGATCTGATGCTGCCGCGCGTAGGCGGGATAGATGCCATAAAGATGATGCGCAAGATCGAGCGCGAGATGGGTGTTATGAAGACCGGCGAGGTAAAGATCATCGTCGTCACTGCCGTAAAAAACCCTGCATTTATCTTTGAGGCCTGCTACCGCGGGGGCGCAAACTCATACCTTTACAAGCCCGTCGAAAGGGCAAAAATAAAAGAAGAATTGGAGAAATACGGTCTCATAAAGGTTTGATTCATGATATTTCAAATGTTCCCTATTCAAGATTTTCTTCACCTACTTTCGATTTCTTCGAATACCCCACAAGCTCGACATACCCCTTTCCCATAACCGGTGCACCGGCCCTTTTGCCTTTTATGTTTACGGCCCCTTCCCAGTAATCAATGGGCGCCAGCCTCAGCTCCTGGTCTTTAGTTACAGGAATCAGGCATAATTTGAGGTCCAGAGGCTTTATGTAAACCTCCCACTCCGAAGGGTAACAGGCCCCTGTGTTATGGCTCTGCCATGTGGAGAGTTCTTTGATTTCCATATCCGAAAGCTTCAGCCAGCTGTATGCGCCCGACGTATCGACCACCGTGCCGCCCGATTCCTTAACGACCCGGTTTTTGTCCTTGATCATGTAAATCATTATATCCGTCCCGTCGTTTAGCTGCATGCTGAACCAGTCCCAGCCCTTAACGCCGCGGGCAACTTTCATGGTTCCGTATTCATGGTCCATCCATGCAATGCCCTTCACCTTTTTTTCTTTTCCGCCCAACGTGATAGTGCCCGTGACTTCAATCCTCGTTATCGAATAATAATAATTCGCGTTCCCGCCGCCCTTCGGCATAATCCCGCCGGGACCGTTCGGAACGGGGTCTTTTAACGGGTTAAGCCTCAATGCGATTTCATAGCCTTTCATCTTTGCCCTGAGTTCATGGATGCCGCCCGTTTCCTTAGCCGACCAGTCGCCGATTTCCACGTCATATCTGTCCTTGTCGGCCTTCCACGATGAACACAGGTTTATCTTCTGCCCGAACCTGAATTTCCCATCGCTTACGTCCGTGACCGCAAAATGCGCCACCATGCCCACATCCTTCATCCAGTAGGCGGGAATTTTCAAAAGCGGCGACTTGTCGTCGCTGGTTATCCTCTTGAAAAATGTAAGCTCAAAGCCGTATTCGTTCCTGTCTTCATCAAAGACATGCCCGGTGTAATACCACCACTCGGTCTGCGCATCGTAGTGCGCGGCATGATCCCGCGGAAAACTTAACGGCTCCTTCGGATAATCGTGGTTGATCGTATAGCGCGGGGCACAGGCCGTAAGCAGCACGAACAGAAAAATTAAGGCTGTTTGTCTTTTCATCAACTATTCTCTCCTTAAATATAGCCGATAAGCTGTTGAGCTGTTAAGCCCTCAAGCAAAACTATTTACTGAACAGCTTAACAGTTTCTTCATCCAAGCCAGTGGCTGAACAGTTCTTTGTTTTTCCGCTGCCATGAATCGAACGAGGCGGGGTTATATTCTCCCGGATATTTTTTATAATGCGCCAGGACCGAATTAAGGGTAAGTCCCATCCTGGCAAGCGCCGGTATAAAGCGCGGATGCCTGGCCATACCCTTGAGCCTTTCAGGAAGCGTGGCCGGTGATATTACAGGATCGCTGATCAGCAGCCCGTTTACCATGTCCTCTTTGTGCAGGAGCCCTGATTCAAGCATATCGGCGACATCATCTTCGGTGAATGTGTCGATGGTCAGCCTTGTCACGTCATAGGCGGCCAGCCTCCTGCCCCTTGTGAGCTGGTATTCTGCCGAATATGGCCACAGCGCCCTTGCGGACGTATCGCCGGAGGCAAGGGCCCTGGATGCGGTTTTTGCAGCCAGCAGGCCTGCATACATGGACGATGCGACGCCGCTGGCATGCATGGGAAACACCATGCACGCGGCCTCTCCGATTGCCATGAACCCGTCTGCAACCAGCCTGTCGAGCGAATGCCTGATGCGGATATACCCCGAGCCCCCGTGGAGTTTTTTTCCGAACCATCCGGCATCACTGATAAATTTATCCACAGCCTGCCCTGCGGTGATTTTATTCTCCAGGGCCTTTTTAAGGCCCACGAGGATATAGGCCCTGTCCCTTTTCACTGAGAGGTATGAAAAAACGGTCGAATACGGGCCGTAGTCGCCGAGCCGGACCCAGACCTCGTCATCGGCATGTTGTCCCTGCCTCACCGCCATTTCCGCGGCATCGCGCACAATCTCATTGTAGCTGTTTTCAGCGCTTACGACATGCCGCTCGTCATCGGGAAATTCAAAACCCCACTCTTCCGGCAGGGCCCTGACAAGGGCGGCCTGAAAGCCGGTTGCGTCGATTGTTATTTTTGCAGTATGGATGCCGCCGCCTTTCGCAGACCCGGTTTCAACGCCTATTACACGGCCCGATGAAAGAACCGGGGCAACGACCCTTTGCCCGCCTACAAATACTGCACCTGAGCGGATAACCTTTTCAAGCAGGCTTCTGACATACCGGTCCTGGTAAAGGCTGACAGGCAGCCTGTTCTCTTTGTCTTCAAGGCTGAAGGCCTTCCTGCCCCGGGCCGAAATGTAGCGCATGCCCCGGGCATGATAGGGCACCATATCTCCGGACGGTGCATCGACACCGGCTAAGGGGAATATCGACCTCTCGACTTCGACAATTATTGGTTTGCCGAGTCTGTCCTCATCAGAAGAATCGAACAGTGCCACCCTGTGACCGGCCTGCGCCAGCTTCATTGCGGCGACACACCCGCCCGGGCCTGCCCCGGCCACTATCACGTCATAGTCATTATGAGCCATTTTTATCCCTACCGGCAATGGAGCATCATTTGAAATTTCTTATTACACCGGAAAGTGTTTTTATCGCTCTGTCAATAGTCGCTTCATCGCTCATTGTGTAATTGAGCCGCATGGTGCCTTTTCCCTCTCCTTTTTTGGTAAAGAAATATTTGCCGGGAACGAATGCGACATTTTTCTCTATTGCCTTTTCATATACGACATCCATGTCAAGGTTGCCTGCCACCCAGATAAACATGCCGCCTTCGGGCCTTGAAAAATAAAAATCGGCTGGGAAATACATGCTAAGGGCACTGAGCATCGCCTCCTGCTTCGGTTTATAGATGCCCAGTATCTTCGGAAGGTGCCGCTCAAGATAGCCGCCTGCCATGTATTCGGCTGCCAGGGCCTGGTTGAATGTGCTCGTATGGAGATCGACGCCCTGTTTCACCAGCACCAGCCATCTGAGGATCACAGGCGGAGCCGCGCAGAAGCCGAGCCTCAATCCCGGCGCAAAGACCTTGGAAAGCGTGCTTATATAAACCGTGTTGTCCGGCGCAAGGGTCTTGATGGGAGGCAGGGGCTCTCCGCGGTAGCGGAGCATGCTGTACGGGTCGTCTTCTATGAGCAGGGCCCTGTACTTTATGATCAGGGCGGCGATTTTCTTTCTCCGCTCAAGCGTTATGGTCCTGCCGGTCGGATTCTGGAACGTGGGTACAAGGTAAATGAGCTTTATTTCGTTGTTTTTCAGCACCTCTTCAAGCGAATCAGGAATGACGCCGCTGTCGTCGGTTGCGATGCTTATATAATCCGGCTCGTAAGGGTTAAGCGCCTGAATGGCGCCAAGGTATGTCGGGGCCTCCACCGCCACTTTGTCACCCGGTGTGATCAGGGCCTTTCCCATAGCATCGAGAAATCCCTGCGAGCCCGTGCCCACGATCACCTCATCAGGTTTCGCCTTGACGCCCCTTTCTTTGAGATACTCAGCCAGGATTTCCCTCAGGGGCGTGAATCCCTCTGTCAGGTCGTACTGGAAGGCCTGACTGCCGTATTTTTCGATCACGCGGGCGGTGAGTTCGGTCATTATTTCAAGGGGGAAGCTTTCAGGCGCCGGTATGCCGCCTGCAAGAGAGACCATGCCGGGCTGGGAAACGACCTTCAGGATTTCCCTGATCGCGCTTGCTCCCATGTTTTCTGTCCGTTTGGCCAGGAGCCTCTTCAGTGGCATGTCTTCCTCCTTCAAGGGTTTCGGATTAAGTCTGAAATTTCAGGTTACGGGCTAAAATCCATCAAGTCAAATGAAATTACCCTAATAATCCGGTTGCCGAATCCGTTTAACCGCCAGTATATTTTCACCCGTTGGCATGACCTTATTCTGTTGAAACATTTGATGGATCCGGCTTTATGCCAAACCCGCCTGTTATGTTCGGTCCGGACAGGGCGGCAGTACATGCTGAAATTCTTTTATGGCGGGTCTGAGCAATGATTGAGCTCGGGCGGCCATAGCGGCTTTTATTTGATGATTAACATAATGATTTGGTTTTCCGGATATTTATTCCAAATGAAAAATACTGTATATGATCACTGTATGGTCAGGAGCGGGAGGTACGGATATTAACACTGCTTTTTTCCATAAATCTGGATTTTTCAAAGCAGCGGGCCCGGTTATATACCCTCTCGGCGCCGCTTTCATTTCAGCCCTTTGCAGCACCTGCAGGGTGGAAGTATTTGGCGGGGAAATAGAAACAAGCCTGCTCAGAGAAAGAAAGGATATCCTGTTCCCATGCTGGCACAGAGGAATCTTTTATTATGCCTATCACTTCAAGAATTGCGGCGGGGCGACTCTCATTTCAGAATCAAAAGACGGCGAGATCATCGCCCGCATTATCGATCGTTTGGGCATGAAATCGTTCAGGGGCTCGACAACAAAAAACGGGACAAAGGCCATGAACGATCTGGTGGAGTTCATTAAGCAAGGCCATTACGGGGGTTTTACACCCGACGGTCCGATAGGCCCTCCATATGTTTCAAAACCGGGCATAATCCAGGTGGCTGCCCGTACCGGTTCACCGCTGGTTCCCTTTGCATGGGACGCCCGGCCTTCGTTCGAATTTAATTCATGGGACCGCTTTGTGCTGCCGTTGCCGTTTTCAAGGATAGCGGTCGTGTATGACTTTGAGCCCATGTACGTTCCGCAGGGATTGAGTACTTTGGAATATGAGGAACTCAGGAAAGAATTTGACCGCAGGATGAATATCCTTAATTTCCAGGCGAGAGTTTATGTAAAAAACAGGATTGAAAACATGGATCCGAGGAATATATCACCGCCGGATAATTACATGGAGTATCTGCCAGTAAGGAACAAACACCGCCGGAGATTATTTACGCAAAAACATGCATGAGACAGTGAACAAAGGACCAGTGATGTCTTCAGGAATCTATCCGGTTTCACCCGGTTATACCTGCGTACCTTGTTTCTTGACAATTCCGCAATAATAGCCATAGTTTATTCAAACGGTACATCATAACCACAGCAGGGGCAGCTTGACCGTCTACCACAGGATATTCACTAATAATGCACGGGAGGAGAGCACGTATATGGAATCATGGTATGGAAAAAAACTTATCGTCAGTCTGTTGTTTGTAATATGCATGGGCGGGACCCCTTTATTTGCCGGTGACGATTCGGATCAGGACTCAGGTTCGTTTCAGCAGTCACAGGTCCAGGTAATGCTCGGGGCGGTCCGCTATTCGGACCTGAACCTCAATTACCAGAGCTCAAATTACCCGTCAGTTGAGGCAACATCCACCTTCACCTGGATGCCGCTTCTGGGTGTGAGCGGCGGTATGCCCATTATAAAAAACCCGGTTGCCTTCGGCATTGAAGGCGGAGCCTTCTTCAGCTGGATGAGCGATTCCGTAAGGGCCAGCGGCGGAGACGGATCGATTTCAGTGCATATCGATAACCAGCTCTACCTGCTGGATCTTTTTATCGGCCCTTACGTGAGCGCCGAGATTGCGAAGCGGGTGCGCGTATACGGCGGACTGGGGCCGCTGTTGATGTTCGGACAGAACAACAATCAAAGCAACGAATACGTAAGCACCCCTCAAGCCACATATGACAGCTACAACTCCTCGTCATTCGGACCGGGTCTGTATGCCAGGACCGGGATCGAATTCAGGCTTAAAAACAATTCATGGATGGGTGTGGGAGTACGGGGTTTCCTGTCCAGGCTGAACTTCAGCAACGTATCGGGACAGACCGACGTCAACGGCATCCAGCTCATGATCACCTACAGCGTCGGGTTGAAACCGTCGGACGACGAGCCTTTTTAATAAATGCGCTAGCCTTCTTTTTGCAATGCTTCATGGCTGAGCCAAAAAAAAAGTTCTACGCAGTGGCCGCCGGGAAAAAGCCGGGCATATATAATGCCTGGTTCGGGCCTGACGGCGCTGAAATCCAGGTCCGCGGCTTTTACGGCGCAAGGTTCAAAGGCTTTCCGACGCTGAAGGAAGCAGAGGTCTGGCTTAAAAACCCGGTGCCATTAAGGTCCGCGGGCCGGCATGCCGCCGGTGCTGATTCCAAAGCGGCACCCGCTGAGGCAAATGACCGGATAATTGTTTATTCCGACGGAGGCAGCATCAACAACCCCGGACCCGGCGGTTATGGAGTGGTGATAATCGATGGTCCCAGACGCCGGGAACTCTCCGGCGGGTTCAGAATGACTACAAACAACCGGATGGAGCTCTCAGGCGCAATCAAAGGCCTTGCCATATTTGAGAAACCCGTGAGGGTGCTCCTCCGTACCGATTCGCAATATGTAGTCAGAGGCATGATGGAAGGATGGGCAAAGAAATGGCGGAAAAACGGCTGGATGCGCACCAGGAATGAGCCTGCCGAGAACTATGACCTGTGGAAAACGCTGCTTGAACTTGCCGAAAAACACGATGTCATATTCGAATGGATAAAGGGACATGCGGGACATGATGAAAACGAACGCTGCGACGAACTGGCGAGGTCAATGTCTTCCCGGAAGGACCTGCCGCCAGATATAAACTATGAAGAAAGCCGGACTACCGTTCTGCAAAAACTCATTTGAATTCAAGGACAGGCCCTCTTGCGCCTCTTAACGATAAATAACGTCTCAATAAGGTTCGGCGGCCCGCCGGTCCTTGACCGGGCAAGCCTCAATATCGAAACAGGCGAGCGGATCGGCCTTGTCGGCCGCAACGGCTCCGGCAAATCCACGCTCATGAGGATGCTTGCAGGTGAACTTGTCCCGGACACAGGCGGCGTCATAAAAAACGGCGATATAAAAATATCCATGCTCCCGCAGGAAGTCCCTGACAGCCTGACGGGGACTGTCTACGATGTTGTGGCCTCCGGCGGCCCGGGACATATCGAACTGCTGAAGGAGTACCACGGCCTCACCGCAAGGATTACCTTGGACGGCAGCGACGGCAATATCAGGAAGCTTGAACACATCCAGCAGCGGCTTGAAACCTCGGGCGCATGGCATTATCACAAAGACATCGAAACCGTGATCAGCCGGACCGGGCTTGATGAAAACGCGGAATTCGGAATACTGTCCGCAGGGATGAAGCGCAGGGTTTTTCTGGCCAGGGCGCTGGTTAACGACCCTGATATACTTTTGCTGGACGAGCCCACCAACCATCTGGATATCGCCTCGATCGAATGGCTCGAGGCCTTTCTGCTCGGCTATGAAAAGACCGTCATGTTCGTCTCCCATGACAGGGAGTTTCTGAGAAGGCTTTCAGGCCGCATGGTGGAGATAGACCGGGGGGCGCTTATCTCCTTCGCTACCGGTTATGACACATATGCTGAACGCAGGGAGGCCCTGCTTGCCGATGAGGAAAGGCACAGGCGGGAATTCGACAAAAACCTCGCAAAAGAAGAGGTCTGGATAAGGCGCGGCATTGAGGCGAGAAGGACGAGGAACGAGGGCCGGGTCAGGGCGCTCATGCAGATGAGGGAACAAAGGGCCCGGAGGAGAGACTCGACCGGCAGCGTAAGCCTGAACATCCAGCAGGCCGAGGCGAGCGGCAGGCTTGTTGCCGATGCCATGGATATAACCTTCGGTTATTCGGAAACACCGATCATAAGGGACTTTTCCACCACAATCATCCGCGGCGACAAGGTGGGCATAATCGGACCGAACGGTTCGGGAAAGACCACACTTCTCAAACTCCTTCTGGGAGGACTCGATCCGCAGCAGGGCAGCATAAGGCTTGGTTCGCGCATAAGGATCGCCTACTTCGATCAGCTGAGGGCGCAGATCGACGACGGGAAGACGCTCAGGGAAAATATCGCCGACGAGAACGACATGGTCTTTGTGGGCGGCTCGCCAAGGCATGTCGTGGGCTACCTTCAGAATTTTCTTTTCTCAAAGGAGCAGATCGTCTCGCCTGCAAAAAAGCTCTCCGGAGGCGAACGCAACCGGCTGCTGCTGGCAAAGCTGTTCAGCACGCCCTCGAACGTCCTCGTTATGGACGAACCCACCAACGACCTCGATGCGGACACGCTTGAGATGCTTGAAGACAGGCTGGTAGAATATACGGGCACCGTGCTTCTGGTCAGCCATGACAGGGAGTTCCTGAATAATGTGGTGACATCCACCATAGCATGCGAGGGCAACGGAAATTTGCAGGAATACGTGGGCGGTTATGACGACTACCTGAGGCAGCGCTCCCCTGCCGTACCTGAACCCGTGCGGAAGAGGAAGGAGCAGCCGAAGAAAGAGACGCGGACGAAGGAGAAGACCAAGCTATCCTTCAACGAATCGCGGGAACTGGCGGAGCTCCCGCAAAAGATTGAATCGCTGGAAGAGGAAAAACGGCAGCTCGCCGCAAAGCTTAACGACGCCTCTTTCCAGACGAGAAGCGATGCAAAGACCATCAATGACGCGCTCGCACGGCTCGAGGCAGTGGAGGCTGAACTCGATGCCGCTTATACCCGCTGGTCTGAACTCGAAGACCTCGCCGCAAAGCTTAATCCATCATGAAGAACATGAGGATTTGTCATGACCGGGCAGGTAAAATCTCTTGATTACAGGGCAAGAAATATCAGGTTTGTAACAAAGGCGCCGTTGGCCTTCTTGATGACGTGCTGGCTTTGATCGATGCAATAATCTATTTGTTTGCAGCGAGCAGCCACTTTGGGGAAAAAGCAGGAGTTGCTATTCCTTTTAGAAATCCGGACTGCGATGGTCTGTTCCTTGATCATAGATCTCAGTTTGTAATCTTCATACCTGTTCATCCATCAATTATCTCAAGTTATTTATTCTTTTTTTCATCATTGGATTCTGGACGATTTTCCATAGTTATATGGAGTCTACAGTGTACCATCGTCCCTGAGCTAACTTGCATTACCTGCTTTACCTGCTGTGTCTTGGTTTTCAGTTAAGATTTATAGTGGAGGGCTTGATGAGAAAATGATCGCTGATAATTGCAGCGATCTGATATTATAAGAATGCTATTATACAAATATATTTAAATCATGAGGCTATAATCATAATGTTTGGACACCCTTTTATTCAGTAAAGGATAACGAGTTGCTTGAACTCAGGCCTGACCGAAATAGAATATCCAGGGTTTCAATTATTTCAGATTCCTGAAATAGACCTTGTTGAATCAAGGCTGCTGCATATTCTGACATTCCCATGACAATATATCCGGCAAGGTTGGTGTCGATATCATCCCGGGCTTCGCCGAGCTTCTGCATCCGTTCTATGTCCTGGGTTATCGGGCCGACGATTTCACTTATGACCTGGCGGAACTTTTCCTTGAAGACAGGATTGTCTCCCACTGCGTTGCTTCGCACGAGATTCATCATGACTACCCAGCGGGGATATGAGGAAAAATAGGCAATGGCGCGCTTGCGGAAACGTAGCATCATATTCTTCTCATTTTTTATCTCATGCCATACATCTCTGTACATCTCATGGAAAATACGATCGGCACAGGCTATGAAAAGCTCTTCTTTGTTCTTGAAGTGCAGATAGAAGGTCTCCTTGCTGATCCTTGCTGTGGAAGCGATGTCAGCGATGGTGGTCTCTGTCAGACCCTTTGCGAAGAAGACCTCTATGGCGGATGTTATTATGTCCTCCCTTCTTCCTGTGGGTATATTCTCATCATTGGTTTCATTACATGACTGGCTGAACACACGGGACATTTCCTCACGTATGATTGATAGCGGTTTGTGCTCCACGATTTGTTTCTGCCTGACAAGCCCAAGTGCATCGATATGCTCCTGGTTATAGTAGGCGCGTGTTCGCCCCGCTTTGATTGGAGGAGGGAGGATTCCTTCCCATATATAATACCTGATGGTCGAGACAGGTACACCCGTCAGAAAAGAGAACTCCGATATCTTCATGCGTTTTCCTGTACTCATCTTTTACCCTTTGAGGATTTGTTCTTTCCTCTGACTGCTATTCCTTCGAAGACAATAGTCCAACCCATTGATACAACTTTTTCAGGATCAAGATTTTTATCGATTTCATAATAGACGGCATATTCAGTGGCTCCAATGAGAAGGTACGCGATCAGAGTGCTGTCCATTGGGCGGATACTGCCCTGGGCAATGGCTATTTCTACATCGGCCTTGATCGGCTCGACAAAATTCTGCATGATCTGTTCAAGCTTGCTCTTGTAGAGAGGGTCCTCTCTGATGGATGCCCCGCGTGCCAGATTAAGCATGTCAAAGATGTGCCGGGTAGTGCGAGTTAAAGCAATTGAGCGGTTCCATAGCCGTTTGAAACCTTCGGTTTCATCCCTCACAGTAGGATCGTCTTTGGCGATGTCATAAAAAATGCTCTCTGCGCATTCGAAGAAAAGGTCCTCTTTGCCCTTGAAATACTGATAAATCGTACCTTTACCAACCCGCGCACGGGCTGCGATATCTATTATGCCTGTGGACTCATATCCCTTTTCGCGAAACAGTTCGACGGCGGCAGTGATGATTGTTTCACGCGTTCTCGTATGAAAAACCTCGTTCCTGGCTGATGGCATTATCTGGGTGCTTGACATAAGGTTCTGTTTTATCGATTTAAGGCCGTGACCTTCGTTTTTCAGCCGCTTGATCGAATCAAGCCTCTCGATATGAATGTCGCCATAGTACGCCATTGTCTTGCCTGTCTTCAAAGGCTGGGGCAGCAGACCCTCTCTGACGTAATATCTGATAGTGGCGGGACTTGTCCCTGTCTGCTCGCTTATCTCTGATATTTTCATGCGCCGTGAATGTCGCGGCATAAATTCAACTCCTTTCGGTTCTGATATCTCATAAACCATATCATCGATAAAGCCCTGTTACCAAGGAATATGGCATGCACCCCTCATTCGAAAAATAATTTTTTTAAACACAATTGACAGACATGAATAATGAGATTACTATATACTATAGAACCGAACGGTACGGTTTATCAAGTAATAAATTAATTGCACTCATTTCATCAATAAAGGAGAGCTTATGAGCAAAGGGAAAATCGCAATCATCGGCATTGGCGAGGTGCCAACCGCCAACCGGCCGGAACGAACACACTGGGACATCATCTATGACACCTGCATGGAGGCGGTAAGGGATTCGGGGCTTAATAAAAATGACATCGAGGGCGTTATCAGCGTAACCCCTCAGGCCCAGCCAAAGATCGCGGCTGAACTTTCTTTCGGCAAGCTTCCGGAAGAACTCGGTCTCAAGGGCTGCAAGGATGCTGTCAGTGTTAATGCCGGCGGGGCTTCAACTTCGAATGCCATCCGACTGGCTGAGCAGTGGGTAACGAGCGGCGTTGCAAAGGCTGTGATTGTGCAGCATGTCACGATTCATTCAACCATCCCGCTTATCGATCAGATCAACTTCTTCGCCAAGGCCGGTGTGGACCTGCAGTGGGAATACCCCTATGGCACGACCTACAATATCATCATGGGTCTGATGGCCAACCGCTTCATGCATGAGTCTGGATGCACGCCCGAACAGATGGCCTCGGTGGTAACGGCGCTCAGGAGCTGGGCATCCAGGGACCCGAACTCGTTCTTCTACGGCAAGGACGTGCCGTCGGTAGAAAAGGTGCTGACCTCCGACCTGCTCAACACGCCCCTGCACAAACGTGAGAGCAATGTCCTGGGTGATGGCGGTTGCGCAATGGTCATTGTTTCTGCCGATGACGCAAAAAAGATGAAGCGCCCGGCTGCCTATAAGCTGGGTGACTCGGTGCGCTATTTCAGCGGTACCTGTGTCATGCGGGATTTTAAAAAGGTTGAAGAAGGCTTCCGTGTAACCGCCAGGGAGGCTATAGCCCAGGCCGGCATTTCCAAGGATGATGTCAGCCTCTGGAACTGCTATCTGGCCTATCCCCTGGCTCATCCCCTGGTATGCGAGTGGCTCGAGGTGGCACCTCCGGGGCAGGGCGGAAAATACTTCCTTGAAGGCCGCATGTCTTTCGGCGGTGATATCCCATGGTCAACCATCGGCGATGCACCTGGCCGGGGCCATACCGGTTCGGGTGTAAGCGCGGCCACCTATGTTGAGACATCCCGTCAGCTTATGGGAAAGGCGGGAGAGCGCCAGGTTAAGAACTGCAGATACGTATACCAGAACGCCGGTGGCGGTTCGGGATTCAACAACATCGCCACGATATGGGGAAAGGAGATCTGATATGGATTTCGAAATGAAAAAACCGGTACCGGAAACGCAGCCCTGGTCGGAGAAATTCTGGGAAGGAACAAAACAGGGTAAGCTTCTTATCCAGTTCTGCAAGGACTGCAAAGTTCATATATTCTATCCGCGCAAATTCTGCCCCGAATGCTGGTCCAGCAACCTGGACTGGATCGAGGCCAGCGGCAAGGCCAGGATTTTCACCTTCTCCACTGCCTACAGCATGGTCGAGCCCAAATTCATGGACGAACTGCCGTACACTATCGCCTATGTGGACCTTGATGAGGGCATCCGCATGATGACCCGCATCGTAGAGTGCGACCCAAAGGACATCAAGTTCGATATGGAGGTTGAGGTGGTATTCCATGAACGGGAAGGCTATTTCCTGCCGTACTTCAGGCCGGTCCGGAAGTGATGGTCGAGGCATGTCATGGCTGATTACACCACTATCCTTTACAAGATAAACGGCCCGGTCTGTACCATCACGCTGAACCGCCCGGACAAGTACAATGCCATAAACCGGGAGATGGCCTCCGAACTGCTTGATGCCTTCCTCAAGGTCAGGGATGAAGCCGGTGTCGCCGTGGTCGTACTGGCCGGAAGCGGCAAGGCCTTCTGCACGGGCGGCGACCTGAGCATATTCCCTTCATTGGCAGAGCACATGGAATCCATGAACTGGCTGGCGCATCAGGGCTATGGAATCGGAAAGGCGATCGAGCTCTGCGAAAAGGTGGTTATTGCGAAAGTTGCAGGCCACTGCCTGGCCGGCGGACTCGAACTGGCGCTCATGTGCGACCTTATCTATGCCAGGGAGTCTGCAAAATTCGGCACCACTGAGATCAACATGGGCATCCTGCCCGGCTGGGGCGGTACAGTACGCATCGCCCGCGCCATGCCCATCTACCGGGCGCGTGAAATTATCTACAGCGGCCGCAAGGATTTTCTTGCCAGGGACATGTACGAAATGGGCTTCCTGACCCGTGTGTTCAAGGACGACGAGTTCGAAGCAAAGTTCGCTGAGGTTATCGCCAACATAAGCTCTAAAAAAATCATCGCGCTGCGTATGGCCAAGGAGGTCATGGGGCGTTCCCTTGAATGCGGAAGCCTGGATGCAGCCCTTGCACTGGAGCGTGGCGCCGTCCAGTGGCTCACCTATGCCCCGGACATCCAGGCGGTTATGGACACATTCAGGAAAAAACCCGAGGACCTGGTTGCCACGCAGAAAGAGGCTAACATCTCCTCGGACGAGAAAAAGTAAGGAGGCTACCCATGGATTTCAGTTTCAATGAAGATCAGCTCCTGATCCAGCAGACCTTTAAGAAGTTCTGCGAAAAGGAACTGAATTATGAATATGTGCGGTGGATGGATGAAAACGTGGACTTTCCGCCGGATGAGCTCTGGAAGAAGTTTATCGATATCGGCATCTTATCCGGGCCGGTGCCGGTTGAATACGGAGGGCAGGGCCTGGGGATGGTCGATACCATGATCGGGTACGAGCAGATATGCAAGGCCTCCATGTCCGTGGCGCTTGCCGTGGGTGTTACCATGGGCTTCGGTCTGCGTTTTATTCACGAGCTTGGAACCCCAGAACAGAAAAATACCTACCTGCCCCTTCTGGCTGAGGGTAAGTTCAAGACATGTATGGCTTTGACTGAGCCAGGCGGCGGCACGGACATCCTCGGCGCCTTGTCCACTTTTGCCGAAGACAGTGGCGACAACTGGGTGATCAACGGCCAGAAGGTCTTTATTACAGGCGCTCATGTGGCCGACTCCCTTTTCACGGTCTGCAGGACCGAGAAGGATGTCAAGAAGAGCATGTCATGGAGCACCATCATGGTGCCTCGCGAAACGCCCGGCGTAACCATCCGCAAGGTCGGGAAGATCAGCTGCCACCATTGCGAGAGCGTCGAAATCTTCTATGACGATGTGAAGGTACCCAAGGCAAATACAATCGGCAGGCGCGGGAATGCCTTCTACGAGATCATGACCGTTCTCAACCCTGAGCGCATCGGCGTCGCCATGATGGGCGTGGGCATTATCGCCGCCATTTATGATTACTGCTTTAAATATGTCCAGGAGCGCAATGCCTTCGGCGGGCCTATCAGCCGTTTCCAGATCCTGCAGAACTACCTTGCAGACATGTACATCAACCTGGAGAACTCACGCAATCTGACCTACAAGGCGGCCTGGCTCTGCGACCACGGCAAGCCCTACCATCTGGAGGCGACCATGGCCAAGCTAGTGGCGGCGGAAGGCGCGCGGCATGCAGGGACCTTCGGCTCTGAGATTTTCGGCGGGTACGGCATCTGCAATGAATACCCGGTATCCATGTTCCTCCGTGACGCCTACCAGATCCAGTTCTCGCCTATATCGAACGAGATGAGCCGCAACATGCTCATGCAATTCCAGGGCCTGCCCAAGTCATGGGCGTGATCAAGATCATTTCAAGGAGGTAAAAATGTACACTCTGGGCGATATTCCCCGCACCGCGGCTGTCAGCTACCCGGACAGGACCGCTGTCGTGTTTGAAGGCGCACGCTGGACTTACAGCGAATTCAACGACCGCATCAATCGTTTTGCCAATGCACTGGTTGCTCTCGGCTGCAGGAAGGGCGGCCGAATCACGGTGATGGCCGACAACTGCTCCAAATATCTCGAGGCCTATTTTGCGGCCGCCAAGCTTGGCATGAGCGTAACCCCGCTCAATACGAGGCTCGGCGATGATGAGATCGTCTACATAACCAATGACAGCGAGGCCACCCTTCTGGTCGTGGGCGACGGCTATGAGGAAAAGGTGCGTGCGCTTACACCGAAGCTGGGTAACGTCAAGACATGGATCAGCTTCGACAATCCGCTTAATGGCTTCCTCGACTATGAGAGCTTATTAAAGAAGGCAACTGAAGCCGAACCCGACCTCGATGAATATGACGTGCAGGAAGACGATCTTGCTATCCTCATGTACACCGGAGGAACCACCGGACTGCCCAAGGGCGTGATGCTCTCTCACCGCAACTGTGTTCTCTCCGGCATCCAGGCGGCATTGGGAATGAATTTGAATCGCGATGACGCCACCTGCTATGTGCTTCCGATTTTCCATGTCTCGTGGTGGCCGATCCTGGCGATCATGACCGTTTGCGGCAAGGTCTGCATCAACCGAAAACCAAATCTCGATATGATATTCAAACTCATCCAGGACGAGAAGTGCACACACATGAACCTGGTGCCAACAATCTACGGCTGGATGGTGGACTATCCCAATATCGAGAAATACGATCTAACGAGCCTGCGCATACTGTCCTATGCGGGCAGCCCTTTCCCAACCGAGGTCCTTATCCGCTGCATAAAAAAATTCGGCAATATCTTCGCCCAGGGCTACGGCTCCACAGAGACCGCAGGCGCGCCTGTGACTATGCTGAGCTGGGATGATCATCAGTTGAAGGGGCCGAAAACCAAATACCTTACCAGCGCAGGAAAGGAAGCTCCATGTTCGCGTGTTAAAATCTTAGACGAGAACGACAACCCCGTACCGAACAATGAAATCGGCGAGATCTGCGTCAAGGGCAAGCACGTCATGCTGGGCTACTGGAAAAACCCCAAGCTCACGGCCGAGGTCCTGCGCGGAGGATGGCTGCACATGGGCGACATGGGTTTCATGGATGATGGCGGCTATATCTACATGACCGACCGCAAGGCCGACATGATCATCTCCGGCGGGGAAAACGTGTATCCCAAGGAGGTCGAGGATATCATCTACCAGCATCCGGCAGTGCAGGAATGCAGCGTGGTTTCCGCGCCTGATCCCAAGTGGGGTGAGATCGTTCAGGCCGTGGTGGTCCTCAAGCCTGGGCAGCAGGCCACGGAACAGGATATCATGGAACACTGCAAACTCAAACTCGCCGGCTACAAGTGCCCAAAGGCAGTGGCCTTCTGGGATGCCATCCCCAAGACCATCGTGGGAAAGATCGAAAAGAAGAAAATAAAGGAAAGCTTCTGGCAGGGCAGAGAGAGGAAGGTCAATTGAGCCTGTAAAAACGATGTTATCTGTTCCTCATTGATTCATGCAGGGCGGGAATGTCGGGTTTCACTATAAAAGATGGGAGGGATATAAATGTCTGAAAAAAAGGAGTTTTCACACGTATTATCAAAGATAAAAATTGGTCCGGTCGAGTTGAAGAACCGCATCGCTCTTGCCCCGATGAACGAGACCATGTCGGGTGTTGGCGGCGAGTCAACGGAGCAGATGCTTGCGTACTTCTCGGCTCGTGCCAAGGGTGGGGCCGGCCTCGTAAGCACAGGGGCCGTCATGGGAACACGTCTCGCATCGGAATTTGTCTGGGGACGGAACCTGTATCTCTTCCATCCTGGCCATCTGCAGGGGCTCGGCATGCTCGCCGAGGGGATCCATTATTTCGGGTCAAAGGCCGCCATTCAGATGACCATCGGTTTCGGCCGGCAGGGGCATTCCTATGACCACCACAAGCTGGCGCCTGCGCCGACCGCCGGACTGCCCTATGAGATAGCAGCTGAGAAATCGCCCAACCATTTAGCGGACCTTTATGCTGTTATTGAATATACGAGATACTTCATGACAGGGCAAATGACCCGGGAGATGACAATTGAAGAGATCCGCTCGGAGCAGAAGGAATTCGCCCAGAGCTGCCAGCTGGCTGTTATCGCCGGGTTCGATGTGATTGAGATCCATGCCCCTCATGGCTATATCGAGCATCAGTTTCTGTCCCCGCTTTCCAATAAGCGAACAGACCTGTATGGCGGCGAATGGCGAAATCGCAAGCGTTTTCTCCTGGAGATAGCCGAACAGGTCCGTTTTGCCTGTCCGGGTGTTGCCGTCGGATGCCGCATCAGCGCAGAAGAGCACATGCAGGGCGGTCTCACAGAGGAAGAAATGATTGATGTGGCCAAAGACCTTGAGGCCAGGGGCCTGGATTATATAAGCCTGTCCGATGGAGCCGGTTACGAGGAAAGCGGGCACCTCATCACTGATATGGACCGCTCCAAACACATCCCGGAGCATGGCCTGGCCTTTAAGAAGGCCCTCAAGATCCCGGTGATTGTGGCTTCACAGCATGATCCGGTTAAAATCGATAAGAATATTGCTGATGGCAAGTATGACATACAGGCGCTCGGCCGCCAGCTTTTCTGCGATCCCGAATACGCAAACAAGCTCGCCGCAGGCAAAGTCAAGGATATCGTCAGGTGCTCGCGCTGCAACACCTGTCTCATGCGATGTCTGAGCGGTTTAACACCGGCCTGTCCCAACAACCCCAACCTCGGACGGGAATACACCCTGGATGAATACAGGATCGGACCGTGGCAGAAACATGAGTCCATTCTCCCAGAAGGATTGATGAGAGCCCCAATGCCGTCGCTTGACCGTCCATGGTGGAAGAATGAACTGGGATATATCGATAAGAGCTGGCGGCAGCTGCAGGGCCGTACGCCTAGATAATCAGAAGGAGGACGACTATGTCAGTGAAAATACCCAAGGATAATTATTTCAAGATCGATCCCGAATGCCACCTGGTTGGCGACATGGATCACATCAATTATTTTCCAGGGGTGCAGATGTGGTGGCGGGCAATCGACAACATCAAACGCCCGCTCATGACCGGCGCCCCTTGGGAAATGCTTGCACCCATAGCCGAGGGCATGGAAGAACGCGAGATGCTCAAGGATGCCACTGCGGAGAACATCATCTGGGCCATGGACAGGTATGGCGTGGACATCGCCTGCCTCCTTCCCGAGTCCATGATGGACTCCACCAACTATACGACCCGCTGGGTGACAAACGGCCAGATGGCCAAGATCGTGGAAACCAATCCTGAGCGCTTCATGCTTCAGCCCAATGTCTCACCCATCAAGTTCAAGGGTGTACAGAACACCATCAAGGAGATGACCTACTGGGTAAAGGAGCGGGGTGCGAAGATATTCAAGTTCTACCCGCCTGAAGACACCTACATGAACGACCCCGAGATATGGCCGTTCTATGAAAAGGCTCAGGAGTTGGGGATCGTGCTCGACATTCATACAGGTTTCTGCTGGGTGCCGCCGGGCAAGAGCAAATACGCCCTGCCGGTGCAGCTCGACGATGTGGCGCGCGATTTCCCGGAACTCAAGATCAATGCCTTCCATATGGGATATCCCTACAGTGATGACCTCAACATGATTGCCATGCAGCACCCCAATGTCTACATCTGCCTGAGCCTGCTTGTGCCCTGGACTTTCTCGGCGCCGCGCAAGTTCGGCAAACTTCTGGGCGAGGCCATGAGATGGGTCGGTCCGGACAAGATCACCTGGGGTACTGACTATGCCGGCTATGCTGCTCAGATCCGTGGAGCGACCAAAGGATTCATAGATTTCCAGATCCCTGAGGACCTGCAGGCCCAATACGGCTATCCGCCCATAACGGACGAGGACAAGGCCAAGATCTTCGGCGGCAATCTCGGACGTCTCCTTGGGATTGACACCACAAAGCGCAGAATCAAGGTCAAGTAAGGATCACGCGTATGCATGCAAAGCAATGGGTGCTTGTCACAGGTGCGGCATCGGGAATCGGAAGGGCTGCGGCGCTTTTACTCGCCGGAAAAGGATTCGGTGTGTATGCCACGGACATGTCCGGGCCTGAGATGGATGACCTGAGCGGTACGAGCGGCATAGTCACCCTGAGACTCGATATAACAAATGACAACGATGTCGCACAGGTCCTGACGTTCATCGAGAAGCAGGGAACGGGTCTGTTCGGCCTTGTCAACAACGCCGGGATATTCAGTCCGGGTCCGCTGATGGCCCTTCCTATGGAGCGGCTTGTCAGTCAGTATAATGTGAATGTATTCGGGACGCACCGGATAACGAAGGCGCTTTTTCCCATGCTCTTCAAATCAAAGGGGAGAATCATAAACATGTCGAGTGTGGCAGGGTATGTGGCCACTCCCTTTTCAGGGCCATATGCCTCCAGCAAGCATGCCATCGAGGGCTGGTCGGACGCCCTGCGCCGCGAGCTGTTGCCGCTGGGCGTCAGGGTCGTTGTCATAGAGCCGGCACTCATAAACACGCCTCTCTGGGACAGAGATATTGAGGGAAGGATAGAACAGTATCGCGGCACTGTATTTTATGAAGCCAATAAGAGAAAGCTTGAGCATGAGACGGCCGAGGCCAAAGCAAATGGACTCAAGCCCGAAGCGGTTGCCGAAGCTGTTTACCGGGCGTTAAGTATTTCGAATCCGAAACCCCGCTATCTGGTGAGCAACAACCCGGTGCAGCACAGGCTGGCCAGGTTTCTGCCGGACGCACTTCTGGACCGGATGGCAACGAAGGAATTCCAGCATTCATGCGATATTAAGAGGTGATGTATGCGCCTGGAAGATCGAGTGGCGGTAATTACAGGCGGTGGAAACGGCATCGGACGTGCCATATGTCTTGCCTTTGCGGATGAAGGGGCCTCTGTCGTGGTGGCGGACATTGATGACAAATCCGCCGACATAGTGGCCGGAGAGATTGCCAGAAAAAGTGGCCGTGCTCTCGCGGTGAAGATGGATGTCACGAATCCCATGGATGTGAATACCTGTGTTGCGTTGACCATCCGGGAATTCGGAAAGGTCCACATCCTGGTCAATAATGCCGGCGTCGAGGGGCATCGGGCCAATATCTGGGAGGCCGACGATCGCGATTGGCGCAGGACTATCGAGGTGCATCTCTTCGGCAATTATAACTGCACAAAGGCCTTTCTCCCCAGGATCATGGAGCAGGGATGGGGAAGGATCATCAACATGGCCTCCATTCAGGCCAAACAGGCCAGCGTGCAGAACAGCTCCTATACCGCAGCCAAGCATGCGCTGCTTGGCATTACAAGGACCGCGGCCCATGAAGTTGCAATGGCAGGGCACCCTCGAATTACCGTCAATGCGATCTGCCCCGGCATTGTTGCCACCGATCTTGTGCTGGGGCCGGGAGGTGCTTTGGAGCAGATCGCAGATCAGTACCACATGCCAAAGGAACAGGTGATTGCAATTGCAAAGTCCAGGTGTCTTCAAAACCGGTTCCTTGAAGTGCAGGAGATCGCCGCCATGGCTGTATTCCTGGCTTCGAATGATGCTCAGGGCATCACCGGCCAGGCCATCAATGTCTGCGGCGGGGCCGTATTCCACTGAGGTGAAACAATGAAGGTATATTTTCTCGCTACCGGTTTCGGGCGTGTCATCAAAGGGCTGTTCGTAAAGGGTGCAGGCTTTAAGAGTATCCGCTTTCCCATACTGAGCGTTCTGATCGAACGCGATCATGATCTGGTGCTCTTTGATACTGGGTTAGGCACACATATCGATGAAGAGATGCAGCCATTGATATATTTTGGCAACCTGTTATTCTACCGTTATGTGATGCGCGCCCAATATGATCCACGGCATGACGCTCTGGTGCATCAACTGCCACGATATGGGTTTGACCCTTCAGATGTAAAGCACGTGATCATCTCGCACCTGCATTGGGATCATGCCGGTGGTATACGCGACTTTCCTGATGCCCGTTTTATCATAAACAGAAAGGAGTGGGACTTTGCCAATGGGCTTTCAGGGGCACAGTTGTTCAAGAATGCCTTTATCAAGGAGCAGTTCTGTGTGCCGGGGTTGGAGAAAGAGCTCATCAAGACGGATCCGGCAAAGCCCTTACTGAACTTTCCGGCTTCTTATGATGTATTCGGCGACGGCTCCATGGTGCTCGTGGATCTTCCAGGCCACAGTCCGGGCCTTATGGGAATGATGCTGACAATGCCGTCAGGCAGGAGGTTTCTCTTCAGTGCGGACACCTTCTACTTCCCGGAAGGGCTGGATCATAGGATACCCAAATCGAAGTTCATGGCCTCGCTGGTGAACGAAGGTCCGGAAGCAGGTTCCAGCATTGAACAGGTTTACAGACTCATGTGCTCAGAACCCGATCTGGAGATCGTGGGCAGCCACGACCATCGTCTGCCCGGCCGCTATGCCCTGGCGCCGACCTTTTACAATTAGATGTCTTTTCTCAGGCATTGGACCGATTCAACAACTTCTCATGAAGATTGAGAGGGGGAAAGAATGGTTTACAGTAATCTGAGTGAGTTGGGCAGGGCCTTGGCAGATCTGGATGAAGCCGGTGCGGAAGCATCGGTTCAGCAATCCCTGAGCAGGGGTATGATGCCTGAAGTGATCATCACTGAGCTTTCCGCAGGCATGGCCGAGGTCGGGGAGCGCTTCCGGCAGGAGGAGTACTTCCTGACCGAGCTGATCTATTCCGGGGAGATCTTCAAGAAGGCCATGGCCATTCTGAAGCCGTTCTGCAAAACCTCTGCTGTTGCAAAAGGCGGCGCTGCTGTCGTCATCGGCACTGTGCAGGGCGACATCCATGATCTTGGCAAGAACATCGTCGCAACTCTACTGGAGTGCGCTGGCTTCAAGGTAGTCGACATCGGAGTGGACGCTCCTCCTCAGTGTTTTGTGGATGCCGTGATTGAATCCAGGGCTTCACTTGTGGGAATGAGCATGCTGTTGACTACTGCCTTTGATGCCGCGAGGGAAACCATTGCTGCATTCACAAAGACCAATCTTCGCGACAAGGTCAAGATCATGATCGGCGGCAGCGTAACCAACGATTATGTCCGGAAGGATATTGGCGCAGATTTCTGGGGCAAAGACGCTATCGCGGCCCTGGAGATAGCCCGGGCGGTATGCCAATGAACGCCAGACAGCGTATAGCGGCCGTAGTAGCGCTTCAGAAACCTGACCGGGTGCCGGTGGCCCCTTTGCTGGACCATTATGCAGCGACCTATGCGGGCTATACTTGTGCTGAAATCATGACTCAAGGGGACATACGCATTGAGGCGGTTATCAGAACCGCCACGGAACTGGGGCCGTGGGACATGACCTTTCTGGCCGATACGGCTAATGCCGTACTGCTGCAGATGGGAGTGGCAGCTGCCATCAAACTCCCGGGACGGGATCTGCCCGCCAATGTCATCCATCAGTTCCATGAAACCGAATTGCTGACACCCGACGATTATGCCCTGCTTGAACACAAAGGCATGCTGCGTTTCATGATGGATGTCATGGCGCGGCTTAACCCTGCCTGGAAAGGGCTGCGAGGATTCCTGCCGCTCGCGAAGACTATATTTGAGTATCGCCGCCATGCCGGGATGGTGAAAAGCCGGGGCATGGAAGTAGCCGTAGGCTTCATTCATCCTGGGGTTCTATACGAGTACTTTTCATTAGGCCGGGGCATCAAGGCAATGAGCACTGACACCTTCAAGCGCAAGGACGCTATCCTGGCGGCCGGAAGGGTCTGGGCCAAGGGTATGGCGGACCTGGCGATCATAACCTCACGCTTTACCGGCGTGCCGCGGGTCTTCATCGGCATGTCGCGCGCCTCAGCGGATTTCATTTCGCGCCGCAATTTTGAAACCCTGGTGCTGCCTGACCTGGAGTACACTGTGAACAGACTGGTAGCGGCGGGGATTACGCCAATTCTTCACTGCGATACGAACTGGACAAGATTCTTCGATCTGTTCCTGCGTTTTCCTGCGCGGAAATGCATCCTTGAACTGGACGGCAAGTCCGATATTTTCAAGGCAAAGGAGATCCTCGGCAGGCACATGTGCATCATGGGCGATGTCCCTGCAGAACTTCTGGTGCTGGGGTCAAGGGAAGAGGTTATGGACTATTGCAGGCGTCTGATTGAGACAGTAGGCAAAGGCGGCGGCTTTATCCTTTCCTCCGGGTGCTCGCTGCCAGCCAACGCTAAAAAGGAGAATGTCCGTGCCCTATATGAAGCCGTCCATAAGTGGGGATGGTATTGAGAGGTAAGATATTATGCAGATAGATCTGAAAGGAAAGGTGGCCCTGGTTACCGGCGCATCGCGGGGATTGGGCCATGCCATCGCATTGGCCCTGGGCCGTGCCGGCGCGGATGTGGTTCTGACTGACATCCTCCTGGAAAGCGAGGAGCACGACCCTGAGAGGTTGAGCGGGTACAGCGCGCTTGCCGGGCATTTTGCAAGGTCAGGCGATGTTAAAACTCTTTCCGGGGCAAAGGAGATTCAGGACATGGGCTCAAGGAGCCTCGCCTACAAGATGGATGTGGCGGATAGGGACGAGGTCGATCAGGTGGTGAGCATGATCGAGGCCGAGTTCGGGACCATCGATATCCTCGTCAACAACGCCGCGGTTATGGATAACCTGGGAAAATTCGATGAGCAGCAACCCGAACGCTGGCAACGGGACCTTAATGTCAACCTCACCGGGTCGTACAACTGCTGCAAGGCTGTATGGCCAGGCATGGTTAAGAAAGGCTGGGGCCGTATAATAAACATATCTTCAGTGGCGGGTCTCATGGGGGCTTCGATGCAGCCATCGTACGGTGCCACCAAGGCAGGGCTTATAGGTTTTAGCAAATCCCTGGCCATCGAAGCTGGCAAGTACGGTATCACGGTCAATACTGTCTGCCCGGGATTCATTGCCACCGAAGCGGTGCAGCTCTATGATGCGCACATGCGAGAGCGGATCGAGAAAAAGACCGCACTCAGACGTTTGGGCCGGCCTGATGAGGTCGCACAGGTAGTCGCCTTCCTTGCCTCGGATGCCGCTTCCTACATCACCGGGGCGGTGATCCCGGTAACAGGTGGTATCGACATGCTCATCTTTTAAATTGGAAAAATAAGCAACATATACATTCTATTTAAATATTAACAATGCTGTATAGTGCTATAAAGAATGGCGAATTCATTGTTTTACAAAGTCTAAATCTTTAAAGGTTATGGAAATTCAACTAAACAGGACATATCTTCATAAAACCTTTACAGGTAATCCGTCAGGGTAGTGTTTCCATAACTGTAAGTAGTTACTGTAACTGCCAGGCTATACATATCTGCGATAAACCTTTATTTTCATGAAACAGAAAATTTCAAGGTTTCAGATGACAGTTATACCGGGATGGTTTTTATCGGTTTGGATTTCACCCATCATGGTTTACTATGAAAAATACCTTTCGAGCCTTTCGATGAGCGGCTTCAGCGTCGAGCGGTCATAAGGGTCTTCGTGTCGGGCCTTGAAATGGGACAATTTAATCAATTTGTCAAGAATCTAGGCCAGGTACCATTTGTCCTTATTTGATATTATAGCACTTTCTATTTGTCTTTATCACGATAAATGAGTATTATTGGCTTGTAAAAATCGAAAAAACTAAGTTGGTATTTTAATTGTTGGCCGCAAGAAGGAACTAAAGAAATGGCAAAAGGCTACTACTACCCGGAACTGCTAGCCATCCATACGTATTCACAGAACCCTGGGGAAACTCTTGCCTACCTTCAGGCCTACACGGCGGCGCTGCGGGATGCCTTCAGTACGTTGCAGGCTGGCAAATCAGCAGAAACGATTCGACTCGACAATCAAGGTTGCGACTTGGATAGAGCGATAGCTTTCGGCAGTCTCATTCATGAGTACACGCACCACCTTCAGTACACAACCCGCAATATGGGTCTCTTCTTCTACGAATGCCGCCACCAGCAATCCGTTTGGACCTATCGCTGTCTCAAAGAAATGCGAGAGGGTGGCGTTCCACCCCTCATCCCACTGATGAAGTACGTCGTGTCGCCGGACACCACGAACCCAATTCTGGAACGTTGGCGAGATCAATGGGTGGCGTATGAGGGAGGTATCGCCCTTACGGGGTTGGGCGCATGGCTGGCCGTGCAAGGTGCCTTCCCGCAAGAAATGCCACGGGAGTTCTTTGCGGCGATGGGCGTTAATCGAAGCACAGACGATTTGAGATGGACACACATGCTGGAAGCAGAGGCTGAGATCATAACGGGCGAGATCCTGCGCGAGACCTTTCCGTCCATTCATACCGAGGCCCGAAACGCGCTCGGCGAAAGTGAAGAAACTCTCGCCTTTCGGGAAAATGGGATACACAGATTGATCCCCATCCTCTGCGACTACTGCATGCAATCCCACTTGGTCGTAGACAAACGTCCGATGAATCCTCGTACTCTGTTTGACACAGCAGTTGCAGCCGTTGAGCAACTCTTCGCAGGGATCGATTATGCCGACATCATGAAGCACATTGACGAAATTATTGGCACCATGCAACAGGCAACTGGGCTTCCACCCTTGCCAGAACTCCTACGAACGGCGGAAGACCAGTTCACAAAACTGGCTACAATAGCATACACTCCGCTTGGTGCGCTGCTTCGGCAGGGAATTCAGTATCGGCGAGCTCGTGCCAGATGGTTCGCAACACTGCCTGCGTTCTTTGTGGTCATCATGCACGACTTCCCCGTCCCTATCTGGCACTACTTCAACAGCAACCACTATGCAGACTGTCCCAATCAGGGGACCTTCTTCGGCCACCTGGCCGACGAAGTACTCCCCGTTTTGTTCCAGAGGCTTTGTCTTTGGGGTGCCCGTGAGATTGCTGTTCGCCCAGGCCAAGTCGTTTGTCCGGAGTGTAGGCTGAACGCCATGCTGGACAGTTGCACTGGTAGTTGTGGATTCGTCAACACGTGCCGTGACCAGTTTGGCATCGATCCGTTCAAACGCGAGTGGTCAGGAAAGGAGGAGAAAAGCCATGCCAGTGCGATACCTATCTGACATTTCCGCAAGAGGAACGCGCCCCGACATCCCGCCGGTTGATGGAGCACACGCCGCCGGAGCAAACGTGGCCATGATTCCACCGGACGTCGTGCGGAGGAACCTTTCTGCCGCCATTCGTGAAATATCGTCCTTTCTGAACGAATGCGCGGTTGAGAAGGGCACATACGCTCTGGATGAGGTGGAATTGACCCTCCACATGGATCAGGCCGGCGAAGTGAACATTTTCTTTGGGAAGGCAGCCCTGAATCTATCACAGGGCATTCGGCTGAACTGGAAGAGACACACGGACGGCCAATAATCGGCCCCACCCTATTCAGAGCCCTCTGTGCGGTCTCCTCAAGGGTGAGCCGGGGTATTAGGGGCTAAAGAGATAATGGAATTCTGCTTACATTATTACGGGAAATTAAAAAGTCGAGACAATGCTACAGGAAAGCACATTATTCGACAAGCCTTACACCCACAGATTCAGTCATTATGCAAATCAGATCAATTCGTAAATGCATTTTCTGGTGATCTTGAGGGCACGCGTAAATTAAATGAGAAACCCATGTACATTGAGCATGGGTCAAAGCGGTATTGGTTTTTGATATCTGAGTATCTTAAGACTGTTGTGGATTTGAAGATCACTATCTTAGTGCCACATGAAATTGGAAGAATCATTCAGAATGGTGGTGATATAGATAATCGTATTAAAACTCTATTCGATGCGCTTCGCGTTCCTTCTGTTCCTTCTGAAATACCTACATCCGATATTTTCGATTATACCAGTGGAGGTATGTACTGTCTTCTTCAGGATGATAAACTCATTAACCGAGTAGCAATTCAGACATACCAAGATCATGATCCTATCGATTCAGACTCAGTGAAATGCCTGATTGAGGTTGAAACAAAAATTACTGCTGCTCTCTGGGGAAACTTAGGATTTGTGTAATAAGCCTAGTGGAGTCTTCGTGTCAGGCCTTGAAATGGGACAATTAATCAATTTGTCAAGAATCAAGGCCAGGCAACATTTGTCTGCTGTAGCTGACGAGTTACCTCCGCGGCTGTTCGGCACGTTCCGGCGCTGCGCATGCAGGAATGGCGAAATATTTTTGACTAACTTGATCAAGACAGTTTGAAGAAAGTGAGAGAAAATGAAAACTAGATTTGTTATTCTGTTGAGTTTTTTTATCCTTACAGGATGTGCAACTATGGTAGTACGAACTGAATTCTCGCATCCGTTGTCAGAAGATGACCAAGAAATGATGAAATTTTATCCAGCAACTATAATGGATGGAAGTGCAATTTATTTAGCTCTGTCTCCTGAATTGGAAGAGGAACCGATACTTAAAAGTGTATGGAAAAGAAGGGTGTTTCTTTTAATTGGTGGTTTAATAGATCTGCCATTCTCCTTAATATCAGATTCAGTTTTTTTACCATATGATATCTATGTATTTTTAAAGAGGCCTGATGATAATGATGAAAAAAATCAAAAGACTCAGCAAGAGTGATATTCTGGAGTTGAGACGCGACCACTTTGGTCTTTCTCTCCGGACGGCTAACGCCGCCGGTGATGCCAATCATTGTGAATGAATGGTTAATCAAGTCATCAAGGGGAGCAGATGAAAAAGATTCTACTTTTACTCGCAAATGGTTTTGAAACATACGAAGCAAGCGTCTTTATAGATGTGCTGGGCTGGAATCTTACTGAAGGCGACAAATCCACAAAATTATTTTCTTGTGGCCTTACCAAAGAGGTCAGATCAAGTTTTGACCAAAAAATTGTAGTTGACTTCCTTAACACTGAAATCAATGCAAATGAATTTGACGCATTGGCGATACCCGGCGGATTTGAAGAATATGGTTTTTATGCAGACGCATATAATGATTCATTCTTGAAGATCATCCAAAACTTTAATTCAATGAAGAAACTGATAGCTTCAATTTGTGTTGCCGCATTGCCTCTTGGAAAAAGCGGAATATTGAGAGGCAGAAGGGCGACAACATATAATAGCCAGGTTCGAAGGAGCGCCTTAAAAGAATTTGGTGCGGAGATCGTAGATCAACCCATAGTCATGGATGAAAACATCATCACAAGCTGGAATCCGGCGAGCGCCATTGATGTGGCATTGCTGCTTCTGGAAAAACTTACAAACAAAACAAACTCCGATCATATTAGAAATTCTATGGGGTTTACAAAAAATGGAATATAACTCATTGAACAACCATGCGCATTATCCGGAAATGCGTTTTGTCTCGCTTCACACATTCCGGCAAGCCTGGTCGTTGGATGGTGGCAAAATGATAGGGAGGTTACAATGCTTTCGACGTCAAAATTGCAGACAATAATCTGCACTTCGAATATGGATAAAGCCGAACATTTTTACTGTAACGTTCTTGGGCTTCCCCTGAAGGGAAAGTCGTTGGGAGCCCTGATCTTCCAAGTGGGCAACAGTATGCTCAGGGTATCCCCTGTTCCGTCGTCGCGGCCTTCAGAGCACACGGTTCTAGGCTTCGCTGTGTCGAATATTGAAGATGTCGTAACCGGATTGAGAGTGCGCGGCATAGATATGGAAAAGTTCGCAAACTTTCCGCATAATGATGAAGGAATCGTGCGGTTGCCTGACGGCAGCCGGGTGGCCTGGTTCCGCGACCCAGACGGAAACCTTCTGTCAGTGGTTCAATATGTTGCAGAAGACGGAATAATACCTTGAGCGGGCCGAACCAGTCATTCCACCACACCTGCACAAAACAGCGCCGGCCGGTGAATTCGAATGTCGGGTGATGGCAGAGTGGAGCGGCATTGATTAAGTAAAGTTATGTATAATCGTATTCAGGAGGTATGATTATGGCAGTCACAGACAGAAATGGCAAGATGGGACTCAAGAAGCTCACAATCCAGGAGAAGTACGATATCCTTACAAAAACACTGTATATTAAGGGCAAACCCGTGCTTAATGGGTCACTTGCCGTTCGTATTGCGGATTCGGTCATGATCAGGGCCTTCGGCATGCTGTTCAGCCTGGGGAAAAAGGCGGCGAATAATGAGGAGGAGTATTTCAGGCTGACTGGTAATTTCAAACGCATTGGCAACATCGCACGTACGCTCAAGTTCCTCGGACCCGTAGACAGGCTTCTGCTGCGCATAGCGATGCGCATGACCGTGAACATGCTCGGCAGGCAGAAGATCTTCGGCCTCGATAATGAAAAGAGTGATGTCAATAAAGCGGCTGTCCGTTACTTTACCGCTACGGACATCTTCGATTTCAAGATCGAGGTGGATGACGTAAAGGATGACAGCGTAAAATTCAGGTTCCTTCAGTGCCCTATCGGGTATGTAAACGGCGACAATATGAAGATTTGCATGGCCACGAACAAGTGGGACCGGCAGTGTGTTCGCATGATGGGTGCGAGGATGCTCATCGAGGACCTCATACCCGAAGGCTCACCCGCATGCTCCGCACATATTGTCCCGGAAAAGGAAAAGGTGCCTGAAAAGTGGCGCAGGTACCCTCGCTTTGCGCTCTGATGATCAGCGATCATTTAAGGATAAAGGAGTCTAAATGATTACACGTAATCTTGGAAAATCAGGGATTTCAGTATCCGCCATCGGACTTGGCTGCATGGGCCTTTCCGAGTTTTACGGACCGCCCGCGCAAGAGTCGGAAGCCATTAATTTGCTCCACCGGGCGATAGACCTGGGAGTCACCCACTTTGATACCGCGGAAATTTACGGCCAGGGGCGCAACGAGCAATTGCTGGGCAAGGCCTTTGCCGGGCGATGGAAGCAAATAGTGCTGGCCACCAAGTTCGGGCCCAAAAGGGACCCGGCCACAGGCGCTTTTGTCGGGGTTGACGGCTCTCCGGCCAATGTCCGCAGCTCATGCGAAAAGAGCCTTCAGCGGCTGGGTACTGACAGGATTGATCTTTATTATCTCCACCGTGTGGACCCGTCCACTCCGATCGAAGAGACGGTGGGAGAGATGGCGAAGCTGGTTGAAGAAGGTAAAATAAGGGCTGTCGGTCTGTCGGAGGCTTCGGCTGAGACAATCAGGCGGGCGAACGCCGTTTATCCGATCGCCGCACTTCAGACCGAGTATTCGATTTTCAGCCGGGATATCGAGCGGGACATCCTCCCCGCATGCATGGAGCTGAACATCAGCCTGGTCGCCTATTCGCCCTTAGGCCGGGGAATGCTGACGGGCCGCTATAATTCGGCCAGTGAGCGTCCTGTCAATGAGACGGATTTCCGCTCCCAAATGCAGCCCCGATTTCAGCCCGGCAATATAGAGGCCAACCTCAGACTGGTGGAGGCAATCAAGGAGATTGCCGCCCGAAAGGAATGCCTTGCAGCGCAGGTCGCCCTGGCCTGGGTATTGAGCCGGGGGGATCATATTGCAGCCATTCCCGGCACTACAAAGCTTGCCAATCTCAAAACCAATCTTGGGGCGCTCGACTGCCGGCTTGCCGGTGAAGACCTGCGTGTGCTCGATAACCTGGCCGGCAGGGTCCTGGGAGACCGGTATTCACCCGAAGAAATGTCGGCGGTCAACCAATGAACTTTATATAAAAAGTGTATGTTTACCGATTAACCATGAGCTGCCCGCGAAGAACTGTCGCATCTTTCGCCGGCGTTACTCCGAACAGGCGCTTGTATTCCCTGTTGAACTGGGAAGGGCTTTCGTATCCCACCTGCATCGCGGCCATATTTGCATTCTGCCCATCCTGAATCATAAAGGTTCGCGCCTTGTGCAGACGGATATTTTTGATATACTGCAGGGGCGATGTATCCGTCACCGCCTTAAAGCTGCTGTGAAATGTGGAGCTGCTCATGTCCAATTCTTTTGCCAGTTTCTCCATATCAAAATCACTGCTGCATGATTCGTGGATTTTCTGAAGCACTTTTGCGATCTGAAAAAACCGCTTGTTGCGGTGAACAAGGGCCTGAAGAATCTCTCCTTTTTCGCCCTGCAGGACCCGATAGACAATTTCCCTTTTAATCATCGGCGCGAGCACCTTTTTGTCAAGAGGGTCGGCGATTGCCTGAAGAAGCCTTATCACTGCGTCGTAAAGCGCCTCATTCATCGGAGCGCCGTATATCCCCCTCGGCAGAGATCGAATTTCTTTCCGGACATCCTCCATATTCAACAGTATCTCACCGACTTCGATCGGATCAATGGCAATGGAGAGGCCCAGTATCGGCTTGCCCGGTTTGGCCATGCCTTCGCATTCAAGGGGCATTGGAACGGGAAGAACCAGATAATGTGAGGCATCATAGGTAAACACCTCGTTTCCAAGGTAGGTATGTTTTTCTCCCTGCGCAAGAATTATGATTTCGGAATTATATGAATAGGGTGTCCGGGAAAAAGAATCATCAATCCGAAACAGGGATATCCCCTTGACTGATGTGGCTAGAGAAGCTTCTTTCGGCATCAAGGCTGTAAACAGCGCAATCAGGTTCCTCTGTTTTTCATGCATTTGTCATTACCGCCATTCATATGGGATTTTGCAAAAACGTAGGATAATAACCTCAATTTCGCAATGTTTTTTTCCGAGTTCCGCAGGATCAGGCAATAATTAACAGGATCAGGTATTGTGAAAATTTAATTATCATTTAAATTGATTATCGCAGACCGGCGATTTTCAAAGGAGGTTAATGATGGAAATAACAAGATCGACACGCAATAAAATAGGCATGCCTCTCGTGGGATTCGGCACCTACCAGCTGTCAATTGACCAGGCCGAAGCCTGTGTCAAGGAGGCCCTTATTGAGGGTTTCCGGCATATCGATTCAGCCGAAGGCTATAATAATGAAGAGGGCACCGGCAGGGGAATAAAGGCAGCAGGCGTTCCACGGGATGATATTTTCATAACCACAAAACTTTTTCCCGGATACAAAGAGTGGGGGGCGCCAGAAAAAACCCGCAAGCAAACCATTGAAACGCTGAAGAATCAGCTGGGACAGCTCAGGCTTGATCATGTTGATCTTTACCTTATTCATGCCCCGCTCTCGGAACTCAGGCTGGAACAGTGGAACGCTTTGATGGAACTGAAAAAATCAGGGCTGACAAAACACATCGGGGTGTCGAACTATAATGAAGAGCAAATTATAGAGATCATGGATGCAGGCATGGCGAAACCCGAGGCAAACCAGATCGAATTTCATCCACTTTGCGCCCGGATTGCCTTGACCCGGTACATGAAGGAGAATGCAATCGAACCGGTTGCATACAGCTCGCTCGCCCCTCTTGCCGCCTGGCGGGCTGAAGAGGGACAGGGCGGAGAAGTCCTCGCCGGACTGAAAAAAGAGTGCCAGATGGCCATCCGTGAAATCGCGGCCGGACTGAAGGTGTCCGAAGCCCGATTGCTGCTGAGGTGGGGATTGCAGCACGGCTATTGCGTATTGACGAAAAGCGGCAAACCTGAGCGCATAAGAGAAAATTTGAACTTATTCGATTTTGAAATTCCGGATAGCGACATGGAGCGCTTGAACCGGCTCGATCGGAATCAGGCATTCGCCTGGTCGGCCAATGGTCTTAATCCGATGGAAGTTGCCCCTCCCCTCAAATAAATTTAATCATAAAAAGGAAAGATGTTATGAAGATTCTGGCAATCGCCAAAGTTGATCCTCAAACTACCATCGAGAATATACAGCCCCATCTCGAAGCAGAAGTGAGGCACGCCTGGAAACTCTACAAAGAAAGTACTGTACGGGAAATGTACAGTTGTCAAGATCGTCGTCTGGGAGTTGTTTTCGTGCTTGAATGCGGCAGTGTTGACGAAGCACGGAACAAGCTTGGCGAACTGCCTTTTGTGCAGGAAAAATTCATCGACTTTGAAATGATTCCCCTTGGACCATTTTCTTACTTTGAAACGCTTTATAGAGACTACAAGCCGCGGGAGCAGTGACAGCAGCCGGCTGACGTTATTTCACTCGGCGAACTCAAGACTTGATGTAGTGGAAAGCGAGTTCGATACGGCATATTCGCGCTGGGCAGAGCTCGAAGACCTTGCCGCAAGGCTTAATCAATCCTGAAGAACATAAGGATTTGTTATGACCGGGCAGGTAAAATCTCTTGATTACCGGGCAAGAAATATCCGGTTTGTTTCAAAAGCTCCGACTGGCTTTCTGGGTAATGTTCCGGCTTTGATCGATGCAATAATTTATTAGTTTACAGCGAACCTTTTCTTCGGGGAAAGAAATGAAGTTGTTATTTCTTACATAGATATGGACTTTGTCATTCTTAAAAACTTGTCCAGGTCTCCGATGCTGTTTGTAGTTTTGCTAACTAAAGATTACCTCAAGATATCCATAATTTTTCAGATCGGTTTAAAATTTAGATGACGTGATAAAATCTATAGTTTTGCTAGAACGACTTATGGTGCATATCTTAAGCAAAGAGCTATACTTTTTCAGCAATTTGAAAATAAAGGTTCTTCATTGAGATGTAACGAAAAAATCACCCGGAGCGTAGCGATCGGGTGTATTGCTTTTGTTAGGTTTTCATTTTTATTTCTGAACAGATAATCGTTGGGTTGCCCCATATATAATCTTTTACGTGTGATGGCTCTATTACGACAATTTTTTCGAGCCATGCCCAGAACAATTTTATCTCGCTATACACGGTATCAATTCTTATTTCGTGCCCTCCGACAATTAGTTGATATTTACAAATATAATTGGCTGCAAAACGGTCGTAAGCTATTCCAGGCACACTCATACTTTGAGTTGCCTGATTTGAAAAGATGGTATAGTTGCGGCCTTCATGAATCCAAGATATTGCTCCCAATATTGGGTAGTCGATGGAATCATTCTTCATTAAATCACCGCGCATGTGTTGTAGATAGTTTCGACACTCTTTAACTGGCTCGATTGTTTTTCCGAGTTTTTTTAGTTCGGGGCAATCTTTTCTTATTAAGGTCATAGCTGCAACGACTTCATGGAAACGATGGAAATAATCTATGAGACCTAACGCAGATATATATATGCTAGTTACAATTGAAAGATCTTGCTTTATTTTACTCGCGTCCATTGCTTGGTTTGTTCCGTTTTCGAGATTGGCATAAAGATGGTCGAGAATTAAAAGACATTTTTTTGCCGTATCATAAAGGACGACGAATTTTTCTTGTGAGTTTCGTTTCATTTTATTGACCTAACACAAAAATCAGCGGCGGCTGTAAGACGTCCGTTGGATTAGCGGGTTAGACCTATTCATCTTCAACTGGTTCACACACTCCATGTTTCTCTAAATACTTTATCAGCCGTGGGTTCAGCATTATTTTCCCATCTTTAATGTCCTGACCAATGATCCCAGTTACTAAGGCGACTGCCGCATGGAAACATGCCTTGGAATCAGTAGGTAATGTATCATGATCCTGCGACCAGATGTGCAAGTACTTTCTACGAATCACCCTTACGGTATCGAATCTTCCTACAGTTTCCTCATCAATTATTCTGTATGTCGAAAGCACTTTTACGCGTCGCTCTTGACCGAGGCGCTCAAAAGTTGAACCAAACAGTGCTTTTTGTTCATCGTCACTCATTAGATGGCCTCCCAGAGTAACTTCTCCAAGATCCCATGCGAGAATAGCAACCATCTCTGCAACCATTCCAGAGAGTGCTATAACCGCGAGGTAATTGCCGATGACATATGAACCCTTTGCATTCCGGAGAGGCCAAACGAGTTTTTCTAGAATGCGCGGCTCTGCTGGTGCTGCAAACAAGCGTACTGGTTCGGTACTGATTTCCTTGTATCGAGCGATCAAGCTATCTAAATCTGCGGGTATACCGGGAGGGCATAGAAAGCCTATGACTGATTCTAGTTTCGGTTGACTTGCACCGATTGCAGCCCAAGGTTCATCAACGTCAAGGAACGCCAATGGATTGATCCATCCTTTAATGAGCTTATCTTCACTCATTTCTATTTCTCACAGGTCTAATTTTAAAATCAGCGACGCGTTGAAATTCTGTGGCTTCCTCAGGCCTCAAATAGAGCTGTAATGATCTAACTCGCCTCTCTGAATCCATATCAATCATTCGCATATGTGCCTCTTCCATTTTTCGTATAACGTAGGCATCACCGGCGGTTTTAGCCGTCCGGTGGATGTGATTGTTAGACCTATTCTCCATAACCACTTACTTCTGTTCTGAGACCTTCAAATGTTGCCCATGCATCTATGGCTGTGCGAGCTATGTTGTCGTGCGTTGGCATTAAATGGGCAAGTGATATTCTTTCACGCCAAAGCAACTTTTTTAGTGAGGTTACTTCTGAAAATGGGAGCTTAAGAATACGAAGTGGTTTTATATGCTTTCCTCTACAGGCCTCTTCTATTGAATCGATTAGTGATGGCCACTTTCGATGTGACCAATAATACCCGCTTGCACCTTGGTGCCAGATAAACAATCCTTCTTGTGCTTTGAGGAAAGCGTCTTGTGCACGGGGTGAAGTTAGGATCTGAAGACCGAAACTTGGATCAGCCGATCTAAGAAATGGGATATTAACAGCCCAAATGGCTATATCATTGGGGGGTGTTCCCGCTGACACAGCAGATGCAAAATAGGCTGCTATGAGTGGGTTCCTTGACCAATCCATAAGACGCGTCGGTATGCCATGGTGTTGCGCTATACCAAATGGCGAAGATGGGTGTAGGATTTCTGGCCAATCCGATTTTTCCAGAACAGACCCAAGAAAAACGACCCCACTCACAAGCGACCCAGTATCAGGAACATTAATACCCAATTCGTCAGCAAACACAGTGAAATGCTTCACTGCGTCTACTTCTGCAGCAAGGTGTGCAAGCAATTTCTCAAACTCCGGTAGATCAACAGGCGTGACATGATGCATTCTTGCAAGAGCTTTGACCTTTGGCTTAGCCCGTCGATCCTTGAGAAACTCTAGAAATGAACTCACTAGCACTTCGAGGCCAGATGGTGGCATAGTCCTCCAAGCTCGTGGTATTAGTGACCAGCGTGCATTTTCCTGCCCTCGAAAATACCAAGACGAAGTTTCCTTGGTTCCCCAATAAATATTTGTTGGTCGAAGTAAGTCGACTAAATCTTTTGCTAAACTCAATTCGATTTCTTCGACACATTTATAACGTTTCCAAATTAGTGACATAGTTTCCCCTAAAGGTTCAGCCTAACAATTAATATACGTAATACATGTTTATGCTGTTTTCAAACAGCCCCCTTGGGTTAATGCTTAAATATTTACAATAACGTTCTAATTAAATCAAATATTTATAATTTAATGATTATGTATTTAGTACTTATTACCATTAAAAGCGTAATACGTATTATCAGTGGTATTTGGTTTATTCTTAGATTGGGCCTGCATAGTAAGCCCAACAAATCAATGTTGGATTTCACGTCTAATAACATTCAACTCAAACTGCATATATGCCCGCAAGACCTTTACTGTCCAGCGATTATGCAAAAATATACAGTGCTATAATACATCAATGCTCCTGCCAGACTATGGATATCTGCGATAAACTTTTATTTTCATGAAACAGAAAATTTCAAGGTTTTCAGATGATAGTTATACCGGTTAGAACAATTCCAGAAGGTTGCATTATGGCACGATATGAAAACTTGAGGGTTACTCACTTTAACTTAATGCTATTTCGTAGACGGTTTTTATCGGTTTGGACTTAATCCATCATGGCTATTTATGAAAAATACCTTTCAAGCCTTTCGATGAGGGGCGTAAGCGTCTTGCGGTCAAGGGCCGATATGGCCACGCCGTCATGGCGCCGTGTCATTATCTCGACATATTCCTTGTCTGCTTTATCAATCTTGTTGAAGACCCTCAGGCGCGGCCTGGATTCAAGCTCAAGTCCGCTAAGGATCACGTTGACCGCCTGCATCCTGTAATCGATGAACGGGTCGGTTATGTCTATTACCTCGAGAAGGAGGTCGGCATCGTTCAACTCCTCCAGCGTGGCCATGAAGGCCGCCTTCAAGTCGGCGGGCAGGTCACGGATGAAGCCCACCGTATCGGTTATAATGACCTCGATGTCCCTGGGAAACCTGAGCCGCTTGCTTGACGGGTCCAGCGTTGCAAAAGGCATGTCCGCCGCCAGGACATTGCTTTTCGTGAGCGTGTTCAGAAGCGTTGATTTTCCCGTATTGGTATAGCCTATGATGGATATCACCGGCAGTTTCTTTTCCTGGCGCTTCCTGCGGGTAAGGGCCCTCTTCTCACTGATGCGCCTGGCCTCTTTTTCGAGCCTTCCCATGCGCTCTTTAGCGCGCCTGCGGTCGATCTCGAGCTTTGATTCCCCCGGCCCCCTGATGCCTATGCCGCCCAGCAGACGGGAGAGCGCCGGGTTCCTGCCTACAAGCCTGGGCATGTTGTACTTGAGCTGGGCGAGTTCAACCTGGATTTTCCCTTCCATGGTGCGGGCGCGTTTTGCGAAAATATCAAGGATCACCTGCGTGCGGTCAAGCACGCGCATGTCGATCGCTTCCGAGATGGAGCGCGACTGTGAAGGGCTTATCTCCTGGTCGAAGACAATGAGGTTCGCATCCGAGGCCAGGGCTTTTATATATATATCGTTCAGCTTGCCTTTGCCGACAATGTATTTCGGGTCGGGCTTGGACCTGCGCTGAACGACGGTGTCCAGGACGGCGATCCCTGCGGATGCGGCCAGATCTTTTAGCTCCATGGTGCGGATTTCCATATCTTCCGGGTCGCTGCCTGTTGCAACAAGTATGGCCCTGTCCCCGCTTTCGACCTTTCTGGCCGGCTTCATCCGGCCGATTTCGGCCTCGAGCTCCGATATGAAGGTGTCAAACTCCATGTCCATGCGGTCGGTTCTTGACGGTTCCAGAAGCTTCCATTCGAGGCGCATGCCGCTGTCGGGATAAAGGTGTGCGCCATAGGCATAGCCGGGCCTTCCTCCGTCAAGGACTTCGATAGCCCATATCATATCGAGCCTCAGGCGCGACAGGTCGGTGAGGTCTTCGGCTGAGAGGTTACCGTCGCCGAGATGTGTGTGGATCAATCTCAGCCCCTGCAGCCTTCCCTGGTGCGTGCGCCTGCGGTCGAGCGGAGGGATTGTCAGACCCGTAGCGTCGCCTGCGATCACGTACTGGACTTCGCCGAAGCGGTCGAGGATGATCCCTATCTGAATGCCTGTGGCCCATGATATGCGGCAGATTTCCCCGGCAAGTTCAGGCGTGAAAACGGCTTCGGCCGGCAGCTTCCTGCGGTAAAGCCTTTCAAGCGCCCTCAGATCTGGCGCCTTCAAACCCCTCGTATCGCCGAATACGGTATGTATCCGAGGCCTCCTGAATTTTATGCCTTCTCCAGCATGGACGCATGAAGAACCACCTTGGCCTGCTGGTTTACTATCTCGACGAGAATTCTGACCCTGCCTTCATCGGAATCCCATGATTCGAATATACCTATCACGTCCTTCATCGGCCCGGACATCACCCTGACAAGTTCGCCCTTTTCATAATCTACAGGTTTTTTTATGACCCCTTCACCCTGTGTTTCAATGGACTTGAGCATATCAACAAACCCGGCTGAAATCGGCACCGGGTTATTGTTGTCAATCAACAGGCGCCTGACCCCGTGACACCATTTCACCTTGAAAAGTTCGGCCTCGGCGTCTTCCGAATTCACGAAAATATAATTCGGGAAAAGGGGTACTTTTTTTAGCGTTTTCTTTCTGGCATGGAAGACATATTTCTGCATGTACGGCTGATAAACATCAAACCCGTCCTGCCTCAGCTTTGCCATGGCCGCAATATCCTCACGCGGATTCGTGTTTACAACATACCATTCTTTCATGGGAATGGCTTATAGAACAGGGGCCATCGTTTAGTCAATTGCCCTGATGGCTAAACACCGCTGCATGGCTGAACCTGAATTGGGGCCTTGAAACAAGTCTCAACCCGCAGGACTGCGCTGTTCTTATCGTCTTTTCAAAGGCATCGGCTTTCACATGCATCCCGGGTTCGACCACAAGTACTTTACCCCCGGTCTTCAGTATCGAGGCTATCTCGCCGAAGAGATGCGCCTGGTCGGGAACTTCATGAACCATGTAAAAGGCCAGGACAAAATCCGCCTGAACACTGAGGCCAAGCGACTGGGGCGTACATTTATGCGGAACGATCCTGTCCCTGAGGCCGTTTTTTATGGCGCGTTTCTCCATCCCGGCCAGCATCCTCTCCTGCAGGTCAACTGCAATCACCTTTCCGGCCGCACCCGCCATCCGGGCCAGAGGGATGGTGAAATAGCCTATTCCGCAGCCGATATCGACTGCTGTATCCCCGGCGTTTACAAACCCGTCAAGGAACGCCTCAGGCTTTTGCAGAAGCTTCCTGAGCGGGTTGTCGAAGGTCCATATAAGCCACCAGGGACACACTTCATCTTTAATGATCAGATTTCTCAGTCTTCCCATGCTTCGTTCACTCCTTTATAGGCTTGATCTCTACTGAACTGAACTTCTCTTTCACGCTGTAGGCCTGTTCGAGCTTGCAGGGTTTGCCCGCCCGGTCCGTGAACTGGTATTCCGTATTGATGCAGACCCTGAACGTGTTCTTTCCCCTGGCGCCTTTGGGTTTTGCATTGACACAGTACGGGCCGAGGCGGGTACCGCCGAGCCTCGGATTGACATTGCTGCCGATGCGGTTTGCATCCCCGCTTTTTTCAAGCTCAAGCCCGGTAAAAAGATATTTCTCAACCACGGGCGCCTGGCCAAGGACCGGCTTGATGTCATCAAGAATGAATGACCCGCCTGCATAAGATGCGGGTGAGAAAAGGACTCCTGCTGCGACAATTATTAAAACCGCAGAAGAACAAATTCCTTTTTTTACATTGAATTTGAAGTGCGGGTTCATCAGGCAACTGCCTGCTTATTTCTTTGACAATGAATCCTCATAAATTTTAGTATACTTTTTTATGAGGTTATCGACGGTGCCGTCCTTGACAAGCTTTTCAATGCGTCTGTCGGCCTTTGGGATAAGCCGGGCGAACCGGGATTTTTTCGAAACTGCAAAATAAAAGTTTTCGATTGACGCCTCTTTTCTAAGGTGCTCGACTTTGTCAGCTATGCCAAGCCTCTTTGCTTCGAAATTGCCCGAGTACATGGCAAAGATGAAATAATCGGCCTGGCCCGAAAGAAGCTTATTGAAATTTTCCTCGACTGTCACCGACCTTTTGACGTCAAGTTTGGCGCCTATGAATGCGTCGAATTCCTGGCCGAAACTGTCGCCTGTCGTTGAGACGCCCTTTCTGCCGATAAGGTCATCCCACTTTTCAAAAGGAAAGGACTTGCCTCTGGCGACGAATATCACGACCGGATCCGTGGTAAAAGGCCGCGAGAAATCCATTACAGCCTTCCTTTCACGTGTCATGTAAACGCCTACCAGGGCATCGATTTTGCCATTCTTCAGTTCGTCCTGCACCTTGTCCCAATCGCCCATGTAAGGGCAGTTGACCGTCACGCCCAGAGGTTTGAAGACCATCTTCATGAGTTCCGGGCCGACGCCTACTATTTCACCCCCCTGTTTCCACATGACGGGCGGGTATTCGGGGTGGCCGGAGGCTGTCATCACCTCTCCTGCATAGGCATTCACGGAAAAAAGCATCAATAAGATAAAAATGAACATCCTGCCTGCATGCTTCATCGGGAATCTCCTTTATATATTTTTTTGCAGTCCAAGTTTTTAAATTTTAAACCATTCCTGCAAAAAGTAAATTTGAAATCCGGCTTTTTTTGAAGTCTTTAAATCTGAACAACGGGAGAGGATAACACGTGACATATCATCTTATACTGTTTTTACAGAATGCACCCAGGCAAGGTTGACAATCGGTTCCATGGCATCGGCATATAAACCGACAGAACCTGTCAGACAATATTCGGACCCTTTTATAAGAACAGCCGTCACGGCTGCGGCGATAGAAAGCCATGCATGGCGTTTCAGCAATATCCGGTCATCCTGCACAACCTTCTCGGCTGGCGGAGTATTCATCTAAAACGTATCGACAGTGATCCGATCAAGAATGGGGCCTTTCGGTTATAAAGGCAAATCAAAAAACAGCCGGAACCCGACTTTCAGGAATTAAAATTATCAGGAAAGGGTTCCGGGACTTTGGAAGTCCAACCTCTTCTTTAATGAGAAGCGGATACATGGTACAATACGGAGTCTTTATCCGGTCCATCTACGTGACTGCCGGAAATATGACAGATGAAGGGGAGGGTTTTATGGTTCAGGTTGATATCTTCTGGTCGTATGCAATCGGGGCCGGGTTCGCCGCCTCGGCTGGCAGGCAGATCCGGGCGCTGACAATCCGCAAGGACTCGGCCGTCCCGGACAGTGAAAAGCCATCCATCTTTCAGAACCGGTACTTTACCTATAACCTGATCTTTCTGGCCTGCGCCTTCGCCCCGTCAGGGATATATCTGCTCTGGAACTTCCCGCACTGGGAGACCATGCAGGTGGCGCGCACCCATGCCGACCTTCCGGCCTGGCTGGTAGTCCTGTTCGCCATCACAAATATCACCCAGGGGATACTCGGTTTCTGGATCACAGGCAGGCTTTTCCAGAAGGGCCGTTACTATGCAGGACATCTACAGTGGTTCCTCGGGTATTTCTGCATGTTCTTTATTCTCCTGCACGGATGGGACGGGCTCGGCTGGCAGCGTTTCCTCTATGACCCTACGGTCGCGGGTGCGCCTTGGTCTCCGGGCCAGCACATGGGAATAGACTTCCTGTGGAGCAATGTCGCCCTGACCCTCTACGCCATGGGCATCGTGATCGTACCTGGGATTCTCTTCCCCATGGCGAAATGGATCAGGGAGGGGGCCGAGGCCGATGCGTCCCTGCCCGGGGAAATAGTGCCGACAGGGCTCTTCAAGCTCATGGCCTTCTCCCTCATGGGTGTTTTCGTTATCTCGCTCGGGTCTGCGGCGATCACCGGACTCATGGTGAACTATATCGGCAAGGCGGCGGGAAGCCTGCTGCCGGGCTTCCTCATCGGAATGCCGGCCGCCTTCGTTCTCGTCTACTTTGCCATACTCAGGAAGCCGATGCCGGGCTATGCGGTCTACCGGCGGCTCTTCATTGCGGAGCCGCAATAGCGCGCACACGGCGGCATCATGATGCGAAAACTCCTGCTATTGGTGCTTATGACATCAGTGCTGATGCCGTGGCCCCTGTCCGCAGAGCCTCCCTGGGTGATGATCAAGGCGAAAAACGGGATTACACTCTTCAAACGCACATTCCCGGGCTCGCCCATAAGCGAATTCAAGGGCGAGACCACCGTCAACGCCCGTATCGAGGTGATCGAGGCCGTGCTGCGCGACATCCCGGCCTATGCCCAGTTCATGTACAACTGCAGGGAGGGACGCCTGATCAGGTCCTTCGGGAAAGACGACCTGATAATTCTCAACGTTACCGACATGCCCTGGCCGCTTTCCGACCGTGACGTCGTAGTGCGCACTATAGTGAGCAAGGACTTCAGGCGAGGCGTGTTCTCCATCGTCCTGCAGGGCCTGCCGGAACCGGAAAGTTCGCAGTATTGCCCCCTCCAAAAGAATCGGGTGCGCATGCACGACCTCCAGGGGATCTTCATCCTAGAGATCATCGACCGCGAGCATACCCGCCTGACCTATATCGTGCACGCCGATCCGGTCGGGATTCCCCCGAGCCTTACAAACTTCTTCAGCGACGACAACCCCTATGGAACGCTCATGGGCATCAAACGCATGGTCTGCATGGAAAAATACATCACGGAAAGTTTTAATTCCCCGGAGATCCCCAGGGTAGAGCAGTTCCTGAAGACAAAAGGGAACACGGCCCCGGCCGGGTAAAGCCCTGCTTCTCCGGCTGCGCCCGGTCTCGAAGGCTTGTCTCAAAATTCACAGTTATCCCTCACTTCTTCCGGAAAAAGAAGACCGAGGTTACCAGACCGGCGGCAACAGACCTTTTCCCTCTGTTGCCCGGACAGCGGGCAATTGTCATCTGGATGAAAAACACAGGCTGAAGGCAAACGGCTTGTCATCCGCTTTTTTTGTGAGTTGTATCTCGAAGATAAAACCGGAACCCGGTTTTCAATTTTTGAAATATCCGGACATGGGCCTTGACGCATGGATAGCGCGCGCTATAATGCCGGAATTCCAGCCTGCTCCACATTTTTTAAGGAGGACACCCATGGATCATGTTAGATTCGGTATCATCGGCGCCGGTGACGCCGCCACGTTTCATTCCCTGGCCTTTAAAAACCGTCCTGAAGCTAACCTGCAGTTCACGGCCGCCTATGACGTCAACGAGAAGAACCTGTCCCGCCTGGTCAAACGGATGAAACTTGCACCGTATACAGATTTTAACGCCTTCATTAACAGCGACATCGACGCGGTACTGGTCTGCGTGCCGCATTACCTGCATGCCGAATACGTGAGCCGCGCCTCCGAGGCGGGCAAGCATGTGCTCTGCGAAAAGCCCATGGCCCCGACGCTGGAGGAATGCGACGCCATGATCGCCGCCACGGCCAAAGCCGGTGTGAAATTCATGATCGCCGAGAACCACCGCTTCCTGCCGGCCCACCGCAGGATCAAGGAGCTCATCGACGGCGGGCTTCTGGGCGACGTCTATCTGGGCCGCACCTATGAAGGCGCCTATTGCCCGGCCTGGCAGTTCCTCGATTCGGCATGCTGGCACTTCACCTGCGACAAGGGCGGCGGAGGGGTTCTGGCCGACCAGGGAGTGCACAAGTTCGCCCTGCTTAACTGGCTCCTCGGACGGGTGGAAAGCGCCCAGGCCTGGCTCGGCAAGGCCTATGACTCCCCGTCATGCAAGGGCGAGGATAACGCAGTCATGCACCTTCAATTTGAAAACGGGGCCATGATCGAGGTCTCCCTTTCATCCACCACAGTGCATCCGCTGAACAACAACACCGAACTGCACGGCACCAGGGGACACCTGCTGGAAGACCACGCCTGGGAGAAACCCATCCGCCTCTTTTCCTCCCATCCTAACGCGCAGATGAAGGGGGTCTATTACGAGATCGCCGCCGAGCACGGGGCCTACCCCCAATACTACATCATCTCGGCCTATCATGAAGACACTCACTTCGCCGACTGCATCCTGAACGGAAAGCAGCCCGAGTTCACCCCGGAACAGGCCCGCGAGGCCGTAGCGGTTACCCTTCTGGGCTACCTGTCCGCCCGGCTGGGCCGCACCACAGGCATGGAGGAGCTCAGGAAAGAGGTGGCCGCCAAGGGCTCACGGCAGATTCTGGAAAACCTCACGCCGTTCATCCGCAACAATTACCGCCAGCTCCACTGGCAATCGGGTACCTAGAATCTTCCTGTCCGGAAGGCCGGGGGCTCACGCGCATCCCCGGTCTGAATCAGGGAAGGCCCCGAAAGGGGCCCCTTCTAAAAATCAATCGCCTTGAAATAACCCAGGTAATCCCTGTTCTGTTCGAACATTTCTTTTACCATGGCCCTTATCTCGGACAGGGAAAGGACGGCTGCCGTAAGAGGGTCATGAATGATCGCCTGCATGACAAGCCTTGCGTCGTTGGTCAGCGCCGCCGTAATGGCCATTTCCTCTATGATGCTGCTCGTGTGGACAAGGGCTGCAAGCTGGGGCGGCAGGGCGCCCACATGGACAGGGTGGAAGCCGCCTTTGTCGACAAACACGGGGACCTCCACGCACGCCCCCTGGGGGAGGTTCGTTATAAGGCAGGTGTTGGGGACGTTTCCGTTGAAGGAATATGCCGCTCCGCCGGCCAGGGCATTGATGATGTAGGCGGCATACTCCATGCCGCGGTTCAGATCTTCCGGCTTGACGGGCTCTTCCAGCTCTTTTCTGACCCTGTCCTTCCAGGTCGCCTCGGTCTGCTGGTATTCCTTCAGGATGTAGGCGTACTCGCCCGGATTCCAGCCCTTGCCCGGCAGGCAGTATTTCTCAATCAGATCTGGGCGCTTCCTGAACCAGGCATTGTACTCGGAGTTATGGCCGCTCGATTCTGTCGGGTAATAGTCAAGGTGCAGGTACATCTCGTTTCTGACGATCTCTTCGTTGTATACGTCGGGATTCTCGGTGATCGCCTTCTTTATGAGCGGGTATGCGTCCCGGCCGTCCATCTCGTATTTCAGGTAAAACGCCTGGTGGTTTATGCCCGCGCAGGTATAGGTAATGTCGTCGAAGGACCTTGCGCCGATCCAGCATGCTAGCATGACAGCGGTCCCCTGAACCGAATGGCAGAGCCCGGTCACCGGTATGTGCGTGACCCTCTGAAGGGCCCCGCAAAGCATGGCCATGGGATTTGTATAATTAAGCAGCACCGCCCCGGGACAGTACTTCTCCATGTCCTTGACGATCTCGAGCATGCGGGGAAGCGTGCGCAGGAACCTGAATATGCCGCTCGGCCCTCTCGTGTCGCCGACATTGATGTCCACACCGTACTTCTTCGGTATCTCGATATCGTATTTCCAGACGTCGGTGCTTCCCGAAAGGATCGTGGTGAGCACCACATCGGCGCCTTTCAGGGCCTCGGCCCTGTCCATGGTCGCGAGGACCTTCGCGGGATAGTTCCCGACCTCGATTATCCTGGTAACCGACTTCAGGGCAAAATCGAGCCTCTCGGCGTCGATGTCCATGAGCGCCAGGGTCGCATCCCTGAGCAGGTCGAAGGTCAGGATGTCGCGCACGAGCTCCGATGTGAAGCCCAGGCTGCCTGCGCCGATAAATGCTATTTTCATAAATAATTCCTCCTTATCAGATAATGAGACGTCTTTATCATCATGCCCGGTTTTTATAAAACAATTGAACAATAAACAACAACGGGTATATTGCAAATCCAGTCGTACGGTTCCTGTTCCCCTTGATGCCGCCGGACTGCCCGATAATTTTAACAAAAACCGGCCGGGCGGTAATGGCGGCCGGGAAAACGCAGGCAAAAGGGGCCGTGCCTGATTATAGTACCCGGTTCATATCCCTGTTTATTCAGTGTCCTTGAAGGTATTGGCGGCGAGCAGGAGAAGGACTACCACATACCCGGCCAGGGCGTAGAAATTGATTATGATTATAAAGGGTACGGGGTCGTCTCCGATAAGCTGCTGAATGACGTTGTTCGCGTAATAAAGGGGGAAGATGCGGCTTAAGACCTGAGCCCATTTCGGCAATTGTGCCACATCTATGATCATGCCGGAAAGAAAAACCGAAGGCACTATTATGAGCGGTATGAAAGGGAATATCTGGCCCTCGTTCCGGGCAAAGGTGGATATGAATATGCCGAGCAGAACTGAGACGATTGACAGAAGCCACGTGACTGCAAAGAGTATAAGTATTGTCTGGGCCGAGAACTTCAGCTTGAAAAGCCAGAAGGCCTCCGCCTGAATGATCGCCGTCTGGAAGGTCACAAGGGCAAAGTAGCCGAGCAGGAAGCCCGCTATTATCTCAAGTCGCGTCACCCCAGAGATGATGAGCCTTTCCAGCGTTCCGGCCCTGCGCTCCTGGACGAGGAGGATCGTGCATGTGACGAAGCTGATGAAGTGAACGATGAAGGCCGTGACCGGAACCACGTATCTTGATTTGGGGAGGAACGGGGGCAGATGAATGGAGTCGAAGAACACCTTGAGAAAGTATATTATGACCAGCGGGGCAAGCATGGAGAGGAGCAGGAGCCTCCTGTCGTGCCTTAACTGCCGCATTATGCGGCCCGCTATGATCAGCGCCCTTTTCATTTGCCGCCCATGAGTTCGAGAAAGATTCTCTCGATGTCCGGTTTTGTTATTTCAAGCGATTTGACCGTCTCGGCCAGCCCGTATTCGTGAAGCGCCCCGGCCATGTTCTCGGGGGTGTTTTCAATAACTTTTCTGACCGACTTATCCTTCATGCCGAGCTCGATTTCCGCCTTCCCTTTCTGAAGGATCGTCCCGGGCGGGGCGCTCACGAGGACCCGCCCCTCTGACAGGAGGGCCAGCATGTCGCAGTGCAGGGCCTCTTCCATCAGGTGCGTACTGATGATTATTGTCTTCCCAAGATCGGCAAGGTGCCTGAACATCTCCCAGAACCTTTTTCTCAATACGGGATCGATTGCGGCTGTAGGCTCGTCAAGGAACAGGAGCTCGGGGTCATGTACCAACGCGCAGGCAAGGGAAACCCTCTTTTTCATGCCGCCCGAAAAGGTATGCACAGGGTCGCTGGCCCTGCCCTTCAGACCAGTAAAATCAAGGATCTCTTCCGTTCTGGAATTCAGATCCTCCAGGCCGTGAAGCCTGGCGAAGAACGTAATATTCTCGCTGGCGCTCAGGTCTTCATAAACCGAGGGATTCTGCGGCATGTAGCCGATTCTCTTCCTGAGATCTTTCCTCATCCTTACCGGGTCGTGAGAGAAGACCGAAACGCGGCCCGACGAAGGCTTGACCGAACCGGCCATGGCCTTTATAAGAGTAGTTTTTCCGGCTCCGTTCGGACCCAGCAGGCCGGTTATTCGCCCTTTCGGGATATCAAGAAAGACCCCCTTCAGGGCCTCGACCCCGCCGAATGTTTTACTCAGGTCCCTTATCTCAATTGAAACTTGTTCCATTCAATCCCCAATCAAATATTCTCCCGAATCCTGATACATATCAGGCAGATGCCGCCGTCCCCGGGTTTGCCGGTGCAAGGATTCGGACAGTTAGGACACTGAAACACAAGGGGCATATTATCAATATGGAATGCAAATCACAAGGGCATGAAAAACATCACAGCACTCAATGATTGTCCTGGGTTATCAGCTTCCCAGTCTGGGGTTACCGTTTTCTGGATCAAATCAATCTGGCTGGCTGATTGTAAGTTCAATTGACAATCAGCGTACATGCTGTAAATATATCTCATGATAAAAAGAAGGGCCGAAAATTTCTTAAAAGAGGCCTCAAAACGCCCAAGCTCTATTTCCCTGACGCGGGTCTTACCGCATGGCTGCTGTCCATTCAGGATGTTGAACAGATGAGGCATCATCCCATGAAGGGCTCTATATTTGAAACCCTTATAATAAGCGAGCTCATGAAATCACGATACAACAGCGGGCTGGAGTCGAACCTATATTTCTGGCGTGACCGCTCAGGCACAGAGATTGACCTGATTATCGAAAAGGGAAACAAGCTGATGCCTGTTGAAATAAAATCGGGCCAGACACTCAACCAGGATTATCTTGGAAGCCTTCGCAAATGGCAGACCATTTCAGGTAAAACCTCAATAAATCCGATCTTGATTTACGGAGGCGATATGGGCACTGAAACCCTTGGAATCAAAACGGTCTCATAGCGGCAGATGGATGGGACAGAATTCTGATGTGTTATAAATATTTTATTGAATAAGCTGACGAGTATGCTGATTTAAAAGTTATCTGGTTGCCAGTGTTTTATAAAAGATATATCAGGAGGACATATGTTGATGAAATCTCAAAATGCAGTACTGATTATAATGATGGCCATGCTGCTCGTTTTCGGTGCGTGCAAAAAGGCCCCTGAAGTGACACATCCCATAGCCAGCAGGTCGGATGCGAGCTGCCTCAGCTGCCATCAGAGCGGAATAAACGGGGCCCCGGTCACAAAGCATCCCAAGTATCCCGACTGCCTGCGCTGCCATAAAGAAGCTGACCGCAATAAGACAAAAGGCGAAAAGGAAAACCCGGCCCAGCCAGGCGTCAGACCCTGAGACGGGCTCCTTATTTCAGATATCCCAGATAATCCTCCTGCAAAACCAGCATATAGTCCAGCAGCCGGCAGGCGGCGTGGTATTTGTCCACGGACGGATCGGCCAGGAGCGCCTGCAGCGCCAGATCTCGCGAGCCCTTGATCACAGCTTCGGCGATCAGATCATTCACGCCCACCTGGTTGCAGAGTAAAGCTGCAAAGTTTTTGGGGAATTTTTCAAAACGTATACCCTGCACACCATTCCTGCCTATGACGGCAGGCACTTCTACCGCCAGGAACCCCGGCAGCGCATCGATATATCCTCTGTTGGGAAGATTCACAGCCGCTTCCTCATAGCAGGAATCCGTTATGATACCTTCGATAATCGGCACCACGCGCTCATGCAGCTTGATCTCGATATCCGGATCCTTCCTTAGCCATTCCTGATAGAAGTGGAAGAAATCAAGGATCGCCCTTTGGTCGGCGGCATCCCGGGCCCAGGGTATATATTCCCCTATATGGCTGTCCGTGGTTATGGGAAGATAGCCATATTCTTCCAGCAGCACCCTGAAAACACCGCGTTCCGCCCATTTCCCGGCATGTTTTCTCAGCGCCGGTTCGCTCATTGGGGTTGAACCGGCCTCGATCTGCTTCAATTCGTCAACCACTTCCCGCAGGGAGGCCATATTCTCAAAATAGGCCGGGGCCTTGGCCCGGATATCAGGATAGGCGTCACGGCCATCGTCCTTGTAAACAGCTTCGAGCAGGATGCTGAAGTGATTCAGGCCGCCTGCACGCAAGTGTAGATTCTCAAGACTTGTATTTAAAATAATCGGCAGGTGTTGCCCCAATGATTCGATCTCATGGCACAGTCCGATAAATTGGAGATCCGGATATTTGCGATGAACCGTGGTGCAGATTTTGGTCATGGGGTTGCTGTAGTTGAACACAACCGCCTGCGGGCAGATGGCCTGAATGTCCCCGCAGATCTCCAGAATGGGAGGAATGATGCGCAGGGCGTGGAAAAGTCCTCCGGGGCCGCCGTTTTCGCCCATCACCTGGTGAAAACCAAAGTTCAGGGGTATGTTCCAGTCCTGATTCCAAAGGGCAAAACGGTTGCCAGCCTCGATCGAGATAATGCAGAAACTGGCGTCTTTCAGCGCCTCTTTACGCTCGGTTGTGGCCGAGATTGTGTATGGCAGTTCATGCTCCCGGATAAACTGCTGCCCGTTTCTGAAGACACTATCAAGCGCCCCGGGATTAATGTCATGCAACACGATATGGCTTCCCGGCAAGATTGAGCTTTGAAAAATATCCCCCATGGTGTCATAGCCGAACTGCGCACTGCCCGCGCCTATAAGAACGATTTTTACACCCACTTTTATCCTCCTCTGTCTGTTACTTCGATTATGACACATTAAAGTTCAACCGCCTGCCGCAATCATGCCTATGCACATAACGGCATGAAGAAAGACCATGAAAGCCGCCCGTGAACCTTGACCGTCATATAATGAATTAGCATAATCCTCTTCTGCTTTACAGCAGGAGTTTTATGTTGAAAAAGGCATATCCGGAGAGATTACAGATACTCAAAGAAAAGTAAGTTAATTGTCTATCAGCGTGTCCTCCTGTTTTTCTTTAATGAAGCTCGCAAACGCAATGCCGGCAATTCCGGAAGAATCAAATGGGATATCATTTGATCCCATGATTTCCGGTTACTTTCTTAAACTTTGATGTGCATATTTCAGAATATTGTTTTAAGACATGTCCAAGTCTGACCAGACTCTCCGTGAATCTGTAATCTGTGATTCCCCAAAATTGATCATGGCAACAGACCGATTAGGCCCGAACCCCCTGTTTCCGTCAAACCACAATATAATGCTATTAATTTAGGGAGTTTATTGGTATTATATTTGGATTATTGAAATATAAAATTAAGAATTATTTGGGGAGGGTTACAATGAAAAGATCATTATCAATTCTTGTCGTGCTTTTTATTACAGCCATATTGAGCGGTTGCATCCTGTCCAAGTCACCAAACACTGATAATGTCGCTATGGATTTCGGCCAGCAGATGACTTTCAGTGTTGAAATATTGCCCACAGGCGGAACCTTTGCCTGGACCCTGGACGAAGCACCCCTTCCAAATTCGCTGGAGTCGTATGTTTACACCGCCACAGCAGGTGAACACGTCCTCACGGTCAAGGTAACCCATGCCCTCGGGACGGATACGCAGACATGGACTATCCAAACCAACAACAGCCCGCCCGTCGCACATACCGGACCTGACCAGACAGTGGCGGAAAAAGTATTAGTGAGCCTTGATGCATCCAATTCAACCGACCCTGACAACGACATTATTTCGTATGCCTGGGAACAGACCGGAGGCACACAAGTCGTGCTGTCGGATCCCAATGGGATTACAACCACGTTCCAGTCACCGGAAGTGAATCAGGGAGGCGAAGCATTGACTTTTGAACTCACAGTGACGGACAGCAAAGGGCTGACGTCGAGAACCTCATGCATCGTTAACGTCACATGGACAAACGAACCTCCGACAGCCGTCGCAGGACCGGACCAGACAGTTGCGGAGGGTATGCTGGTGACCCTCGATGGGTCCGGCTCGACAGATCCTGATGACGGCATCGCACAATATGAGTGGGAGCAAATCAGCGGGCCCACGGTCTTGTTGACTAATGCAGATACCATACAGGCCTTCTTTACAACCCCGGATGTAGGCCCCGCCGGTGCTGCTCTTACTTTTGAGCTGACCGTGACGGATAATGGCGGCCTGAAGTCTTCGGCGCAATGCATAATCAATGTTACCTGGATAAACGCGGCTCCCGCAGCCGATGCCGGAACTGATCAGACCGTCGCGGAGTTTGCCGTTGTAACCCTGGATGCTTCCGGCTCGACGGACCCGGATGACGGCATCGCCTCTTATGACTGGCAGCAGACCGAAGGCCCTGCAGTCACCCTCTCCGATGCAAGTTCCATGCAGCCTGTATTTACGGCCCCCAATGTAGGTATTGGCGGAGCAGCCTTGAAATTCAAGCTGACCGTGACCGATAACGGGGGTCTCAAATCGAGTGCCACGTGTACTGTCAACGTAACCTGGACAAATGAACCGCCCACGGCCCAAGCAGGACCCGATCAGACCATATCCGCAGGGGCCCTGGTAACACTCAACGGTGAAAGTTCATCCGACCCGGATGATGGAATCGCTTCATATCAATGGGTGCAGACCGGCGGGCCTTCGGTAACTCTTGCCAATCCCGATGCGGCCATAGCGCAATTCAATGCCACTGTGCCGTCAGGATCAATACTGACCTTTGAGTTGACTGTAACAGATGCGGGCGGACTGCAGGCAACGGATACCTGTGTGATAAAAGTTTTCAGCGCTCCGATTGTCTATTTATTGAACTCCTTGGTCTACATACCCGGAGGCACGTTCATGATGGGAACCGCGGACAATCAGTATGGGACTGCGTCTTACACGACTCCGGTCCACGCAGTGACACTCCCGGGTTTTTATATGGCTGCCACAGAGGTTACCCAGGCACAATATGCGGCTGTCATGGGCGTTAATCCCTCTCGTTTCAAGGCGCCTGTTTACCCCGGCACCGAGAACAACCCGGTGGATAGTGTCACCTGGAATGAAGCCAGGTCTTTTTGCATACAACTCTCGGCGTTAACGGGCCTGACTATCACCCTGCCGAGCGAGGCGCAGTGGGAATACGCATGCCGGGCCGGCAGCACGACACGCTTCTGTTTCGGGGATTCGGTTGCCGATCTGATAAACTATGCCTGGTACGGAGAGGACCTTATGACCAGCACGACTCATCCCGTGGACGCCAAGCTTCCGAACGCCTGGGGTCTCTATGATATGCACGGCAATGTCCAGGAGTGGTGTCTGGATCCATGGCACAATAACTATATAGGTGCGCCGACTGACGGCAGCTCCTGGGAGCCTTATAACAATATGGGACGCATTTTCCGTGGAGGCGCATGGTGCACGCCCGCCGCCAACACATGGAGTTTGTGGTCAGCGATGCGAGACAGCATGAATCCGGGCGACAGGAACCACTCGATCGGTTTCCGTGTCGTCGCAATTCCCTAACGCCTGCTGGCGAATCGGGGGTTCGTAAAACTTCAAGGAAAAACCTTTAAGTGTCAGGCCTTGATTCATGGTAAAAATGACCCAAGGCCTGACACCTTTTATTTCTTCATTTTTGCGTCCAATACACCTATTCTTGATAAACAATGTTGCTAGTGATACAATTTAAACTGGTGTTCATTGGTTTCTGCGGCATGTAATATCATACATTAAGAATAAAAAAGGAGAAGGAACTATGAAATCAAAGCTAGAAATTTATGCTCTTGCAGTCTGCTTTGCTGCTGTTGTTTGCTTGGTGATATCCATAGGTATTGCTGGATACAGTATTATTGAAATTGTAAATCCAACGTTAACTATGAAGTCATATGAGTACAACATTTATCAGAGCAATGATAGTTACTGGGAAAGTAAGCAGTGCCACTGTGATACGAAGGTAATACCTACAAGACCATCAGAAGAGGAGCTATCAAAGAAACGACAAGAGGCTCTTGCAATTACTTTAAAGGGTGAGAAAAGAGAAGGTTTCCAGACTTTTGTCAAATCAATGATGTTCATATTAGCAGGTGGTATCGCACTCCTGATACATTGGAAAATAGCCAAAAAGGCACGGTCAAATTAAAACAAAAGGTGCTTGGCCTTGATCAATGACAAATTGATCACTATGTCCCATTTCAAGGCCTGACACCTTTTGTTTTGGACAGATGTGATGAAGAATACAAAATTAAACCTAGTCATTCCAATTTTAACTTTTATTATAGGTACAATATTTGGAGGTGGAATCTATTGGCAATACAAACAGAACATCATAGAAAATGAAAAATTGAATATTGAACATGAAAAACAATCAATTGATCTTCGAGATAAAATATTTAATTCATATAATAGAATAAACGAACTTAGTATAAGATATGTTACGATTTCAAAAAAAGACAAAATATCAGAATTAAAAAAATATCAAATTAAGAAAACTTTTGAATTATTAAGTGAAGACATTCGATCATATGAAAAGAAATTAGCAATTATAGAGCATAGAAAACCAAGAAATATAAATTTCCCATATCCATTTAAAGACGCACCACCTTCAACACCTAGTAATGTTTCAGTGAAGGTTAAGATCGGAATAACAGATGTAATAAATATTGCTTTACCTGTAATTCTTCCAATACTTCTTTTTATAAGATTTGGTATCATTAGAAGTCATGTCAAGAGAAATACTTATAGATATCTTAATAGTATGTCAATTTTAGATATTATATGTTTCTCTGTATATTTACTGGTTTTGATAACATCTGAGAATCAATCTGATTTATATAACACATCGGTGAAGATAATATTTTTTATTATACTTTTAGCACTATTACTTATTGGTACTTATGGATTATTTAGAAAACGTACTTGGTCTTATTGGTTGTATTACTTACAATATCCTATAAAAATTTGGTTGGGAATTTATTCATTCTGGTTCATTTATGAATTTTTTGATTGTATTTTTACACTTTCAACAAGTGCTAATATAGGTCTTACTATGTTATGTATTTTTTTGGAGACTTTTAGATTTCTTTTCACTGCACATATACATATCAACAGTGAAATTTAATAATTCTCTTTTAGCCTTTTTTCCAAAATCATATAAATAACAAATCACCATGTTATAGTTTCTACAATAATTTTATGATGAATAAAAACTATGTTGAGATAAACAATAATCCGAATTATGTTCACAAACTTGATTTATATATAGTACTTTTCCAATTATTGTAGTTTTAAAAATATAGCTCACAATTATTTATTATTCCGGTCTGCATTCAAGATGATGCCTCATCGCCTTCGGCTTGAGGAGCGAAACATGAAGCTCACGATCCCATTTTCGCAACGTTTCCGCGAGGAGCGAGAACGGTATGCAAATTTTCGCATCACGAAAATTGACGCGACGTAGTCGTGCCCGAAGGGTGAGGGCCGTCAAAACCCTCATCAAAGTTATCACGCCCAACATATTAATTCCGCTTTCCATTCGAGATGATTGCTAGGAGGCAAGGAGGAAGCGACGAGGTGTACTCATCTATGTACTCCGAGGAGCATTCCGACGCAGCCGACAACGGAAGCGTTTGAATGGGAAGCGGAATCAGAACTGCGTGACCGGTTGTAGTGGAATCTCCGGATATACCTGCCCCGCATTCGGCGGCATCGAATTATACACCCAGTTCAGGTCTATCTCCACGGTCGGGATCAGGCCGGGCTTTCTGTGATACTTGCCGCGCACCAGGCAGGTCTCCATGCTGAACGACGCGCCGTAAACAGCCACGTCCGCGCCTTCAGGGATTTCCTTCAACTCATCGCCATAGGCCAGCGGGACCATGACGAGCCTTCTGCTGTCAGGGGCCTGGGCCTGCAATACCGGGGTCAGTCTCGGGAAGCCGTCGGTGCCTATCCAGGATATGAACTTGAGCGTCTGCATGCCGTTGAAGAGCCCCACTGCAAACGGCTTCATGATCTGCTCCTTAATGCCGGTTGCGGCAAACGGCCTTTTTATCATGGTAATCAGGGATGACGCTATTATGGCGGGCAGCTTGAGCGGCTCCTTGCCGGCCGTCTCCACGAGGTCCATGTAGTGGACGGTATGTATGCCGAAGTATGAATTGTACCTGAACATGGGCTGGTTGTTGAAAAGGACGTAGTCCTCGCCTTCCTTCACGTTATGCGTATAGAGCGCCTTGCCGCGCCAGAGGTTCTTCTCCAGGTTGAGTATGGCGAATGCTACTTTGGGATTGCTGAGCACGTTTGTCTTGGAAGACCCTTCAGTGAACTGCCCCCACATCAGGTGCGTCTCGTCCTTGGCGCGCATGGCTGTTATAAGCGTTATATGCGGCAGGCCCTCGGGAGTAACCGTTGCGATAAAGCCGAGCTTGGCTTCGGGTTCGAAAGCCAGCATATCGTCCTTTGTGAATGATGTAAACTTACTCATACTCTCCTCCATCTTACAGGGCGTGATAACTTCGCATACCGTTGTCACTCCTTGCGAAAACGCTGCGAAAATGGGATCGTGAGCTTCCTGTTTCGCACCTCAAGCCGAAGGCGAAGAGACATACGTCAAAAGTATGCCTCGCATTTCCGCTTCGTCGCTCCTAGGTCTGCATCGTTCTGACGCCCTGAGTTTAAAACTTGATATATTTTTTTAATTTTAGTCATTTTCTTCGAGCCGCGTCGCGCCGCTCCACTGGACTATCTCCGGGTTCACGCCCGAATGCCTTGCAGCCTCCGCAAGCTTCTCCATCGTTTCTTTTTTAAGAGGCTTCGAATCGTGGTATGTCCAGTCAAGGCCCAGCCTTGTATATTTATCCCTGCACAGGTTGTTGAAGGCGCACAAATCCCAGCGATTGACAACATCATTTATGTTCGCTGCAATATATTTCCCGATCTCCTTAACCAGCTTCCCGTTGTCCGTCGCACCCGGAATGATGGGCGTCCTTATCCACAGCTCTTTCGGCGAGCCCTTTTCCTTCATCCAGTCCCTTATGAAGAGCAGGTTCTCATGAATCTTCTCATTGGAGGCCCCGGTAAATTCCCTGTGAAGCTTGGAATCCATGACCTTCAGATCAAAAAGGACCATGTCCGCCAGGGGCAAAAGCCCTTCCAGGTATTCCCTCCTGCACAATCCGCAGGTATCGAGCGCCGTGTGAATGCCCTTGCCCTTGAGCAGCTTAAGCACCTCTGCCGTGAATTCGGCCTGCATGGTGGGCTCTCCGCCGGAAACCGTAACCCCTCCGCCGGATGTCTCAAAAAAGGCCCTGTCCTTTATGAGCTCGTCAACCAGCTTGTCCGCATCCCACTCATGGCCCAGAAGCTCCATGGCCGTCGACGGGCATTCCGCCGCGCATTTCCCGCAGCCTTTGCAGATATTCCTGTCAATCACTATCCCCTTTTTGCCCCTTGAAAGCGCCTTGTCAGGACACGTATCAATACAGATATTGCAGCCGATACAGCGCGAACCTATCCAGTGAACCTGCGGCTTCATCAGTATGCTCTCGGGGTTGTGGCACCATATGCACTTGAGCGGACAGCCCTTCAAAAAGACCGTGGTCCTGATGCCGGGCCCGTCCTCGGTAGACATCCTCTGAATCTCCAGTACTGTTCCCTTACTCATGATACAGTCCTCGCACCCCATCTCCCACCCCTCTTGCCCTCAAGGGCAAGAGGGCAACCGGCTAACAAGAATTCGCACAGCGTGCGAATTCTTGTTAACGCATAGCCCCCTCCTCGACAGGAGGGGGTTGGGGGAGGTGGAGTTTTTGTCAGCATTGCCTCTTCCTAAAACTTGCAGTGGCTCAGGCGTTCGATGACCTCGTTCTGGAGTTCGCGGCCTATGCTTGTGAAGTAGGCGTTGTAGCCTGTTACCCGCACGAGCAGGTGGCGGTAGTCCTGCGGGTGTTTCTGGGCGTCCTTGAGCATATCCGGGTCGAGCATGTTTATCTGGAGCGCGGTCCCGCCGTTTTCCGCGTAGGCCCTCAGGAATGCCTTGAACTTGGCCTTGTGTTCGGGGTCTTTCAGGACCGATGGGTTGAAGGTGATGGTATGGCTGGCGCCGTTGGGAAGCGCGTTGAGGTAGTCTTCCCAGTCGCCGTTTTCGCTTTTGCCGCCGAGCGCCTTGCCGACGGAGTTTGTGTTTGATGTGGGACCTTTTGTGTCCGCGCCGTTAGACGGGCAGATGGCGTTGGAGAGGAACTGTCCCTTGGGCCTTCCGTCAGCGCTGGCCGCCATGACATAGCCGTCGCCGACCCAGTAATTCCAGCTCAGCATGCCGGGGCGGAACTGGCGGTTGGTCGATGCGGTCTTATATTTCCAGGTCTCGCCGCACCAGAGGTCCATGACCTTTTTGGCCATCATGTCCGCCTCGTCGTCCTCGCGGCCGTATTTCGGGGCCTTGAATTTCGCCTTGGCCTGGAGCACCTCGTGGCCGGCCCAGTTGTCCTTAAGCGCTTTAACGAGTTCGTCCATGGTGCATTCCTTTTTGTCGAATACGAGGTATTTGACGGCCAGGAGTGAATCGACTGTCGTTGCGTAGGTGACGGCCTCGATAGTGGTGAAGTTTATCTCTGCGCCGCCCTGCGTGATGTCGAGGCCTTTTTCGGCGCAGCCCTTGACCAGGCATGAAAGGTAGGGTGTGGGGTTATACTGCGCTCGAAGTTCCTCGGAGAGTTCATATGTTTCGACGCATTTTGCAACGATGTACTTCATCTGGACGGCAAAGGAGTTCCAGAATTCGTCAAAGGTCTTGAATGTGCGCGGGTCAGGCGTCTCGGGCCCGTCCTGGGTGATAGGCTGGGCTATCATGGTTATGGGGTCCGTGAACTTGAGCAGGTCTTTGCCGCCTGTAAGCGCGAGTTCGACCGCCTTTAAAAGGTTGAGGTTGTTGTCGACCGTGCCCGAGCGGTCGTTGCCGACCATTGTGTTTTCAAGGCAGCCGACCGGCGCGTATTCATTGACGTTTGTTTCATTGATGAGATGCGTGAGCCCGGCCTTTTTGCCCTCGAGCATCATGCCGGCCATGGAGCGCTCGTCGAAATTGAGCAGGAACGGTGCGCCCTGGCTGGTCTCGATCATGTCGACGACCCTGTCTAGCAGCTCTTCGGACGTATTCCTGTGGAGCCTGACATTGGGTTTTGGTTCGAGTATGGGCGTCATTTCGTCTATGACTTCCAGCACGGCCCAGGTGATGTCGCTGGTCATGTCTTTTCCGTTAGGGCCGAGGCCTGAGAGTGTGAGCAGCTGGCCGAAGCCCGCCGTTATGCCCTGGTTGCCGCCGGTGCGTATCATGCCGTCGTAGGCTGTGTTGGCATGCACCCACATGCACTTCATGATCTCCTTGCCGAATTCGCGGTCCATGCCCTGGGCTATGGATTTTTCCCAGAAGGGAGCGAGTATCCGGTCAAAGTTGCCGAAGGAAACGCCGGGCCCGGGGTAGTTCTCATCGCTCATGACCAGCATGTGGTTGAGCCACAGCGCCTGAAGGGCCTGCCAGAAGTCCTGCGGCGGCTCCCACGGCACGACCTTGAGGTTGTGCGCCATGGTGTTGAGCTCTTTTTTGCGGGTGAAATCCTTTTCGGCATCGGCAAGCCTGGTGCACAGCGCCGAGTACTTGGCGGCCAGGTCGCGCGCCATAGTGGAGGCGGTAATCATGGCCCTGAGCTGGGCGCCTTTTTTGCCTTTTTTATCGGTTGCCGAAAGCTCGTCGTACTTTGTCTTTATATCCGCGTGAACGCCTTTCCAGCCGATCTTGAGCAGGCGCTCGTAGCCGGGGATGAGGTGTCCGGAGGTGGCGCCGGCATTGCCGTAGCCGTGATCATGGAACCACTTCATGCGTGCGCGGGCGCCTGTCTTGCCGAATATCTTCTTGTCCCGGGCCTTTGTCTCCTTCTCGGTCAGGCACATGGACGTGTGGATGTTGAACCGGGAACCGGCAAGAAGGTCGCCTGGAAGTATCTCCTGGGGCAGGTAGTTCACCACGACCTCCCTGTTGAACCAGGCCCTGCGTTCGGGCAGGCTCATCTTCCAGAAGTCGTTAGGCAGCCTGACCTTTCTTGCGACCTGACTGAGCGAAGCGCGGAACGTCTGCAGGAACGGGTAAGTCTCGGGCACGATGTAATAGGTCAGCTCGTTATACTGAACGTCCCAGGGTTCTCCCATGGTCCATGCAGTATATTCGTTGTTCCATGCCCTGCTCACACCCTTGAAGAAATAATCCCTCAGCCATGTGATGCGCGGGGAAAGGCCTTTCGGTTCCTTGATACGGTATTTTGTCTGAAGAGATGCGGCTGCCATATATGCCTCCTTATATCTTGAGGGCGGCCTTCAGCCGCTCCTCTCCGTGATCGAGAATCTGTTTCATGATCGCCATAGACTTCTTTGCGTCTTTTTTTGCCACCGCTTCCAGCATCCGGGAGTGGAAAACGGAAACAACGGGAGCCATGCCTGTGTCTGCAAAAAATTCACTTGAGAGGTTCGTATAGACCTCTTTAAGCGAGTTTAGGAAAAGAGAATATATCACATTTCCCGAAGCCATTGCTATCAAATGGTGAAACCTGAAATCCATTTCTATCAGCCTGTCTATCTCATTTGGATTTAATAGCGCCTCTTCCTTGACAAGCTCCCTCAATTCGGCAAGATGATCTTCCTTTCTGTTGATGGCTGCAAGACGCGCAGTCTCCATTTCCATGAGCTTGCGCATGTCCATCATGCCCTGGAGCAGTTCGGGACTGAGTCTGCCCTGATGGTAGTTGAGAAGAGAGTTCAATATGGTTATCGAACCCTCTCTCCTGTAATCGCTTACCACTGCGCCAACCCTGGGTTTCATGGAGACAAGGCCTTTTGTTGCCAGATCGACAAGACCCTCGTGCACGACAGGGCGGCTGACTCCGAGCTGAAGGGCAAGCTCGCGCTCTGAAGGCAGCTTTTGTCCGATAGAGAATCTCCCGGACAGGATCAGCCCTTCGAAGCGTGAAATGAAAACCTCCTTGAGGCTTTCGGTCTTTAATGGTCTGAGTAATTCTTTCATTGTTTTCCTTACTGTTCGTATTTCTCTATCATATTAGATGCAATATAGCCCGAAGCGATTGTAGTGGGAACGCCGCCGCCGGGGTGAGTTGACGAGCCTGTCAGATAAAGCCCCTTTACCGCCCTTGAGCGGGCATTGGGCCTGAAAACCGCGGCCGCCGCCAGGTCCTGCTGAAGGGCATAGATCGAACCCTCGGGCAGAAGGAGCCTGCGCTCGAAATCGAGCGGCGACGTGCATTCCAGCACCTTGATGTGATCCATCAGCCCGGGTATCGCAAATTTGTCCAGGGCCTTTAGTGTGCGCTCGATGAAGCGCGGCTTTTCCTCGTCCCAGTTCGTACCCTCAAGGCGGTAAAACCCTTCCGGAATGAGGTTGAGCACATGATGGCCCGCCGGTGCAAGAGATTTGTCCGCATGCGTCGGCCAGCAGATGAGGCCGAAGTTGTTCTCGGGCAGTATCCCCTTTTCCACATTATTGAACCAGTAGTCGTTGACGCCCTGAGGTGTTACGGCAATCAGGCTGTGATGTGAATCAAGCGGCGGCGTATAGTCGAGCCCCACATAAATCATGGGTACGCCCTTGGAATACTTGTAGCTCTTAATTCCCGTTCTCACCATGCATGGCAGGTTTTCTTCTCCGATCAGGTCGAGATAGAGCGTTCTGGCGTTGATGTTCGACACCACAATTTTCGAGGTTATCTCGGTGCCGTCTGCAAGGATGACTCCCTGGACCCTGCCGTCTCTTACCATGACCTTCTTTACAAGGGTGTTGAACCTCACCTGCATGCCGAGCTTCTCGCCGCAGCGCCTGAAGGCTTCGGGTATCTGTATCATGCCGCCCCTGGGGTAATAGACCCCCATATGCTCGGTATAGGGGATGAGCGCGAACATGCCCGGAATTATTGCGGGCGGGTGCCCGAAATAGAGCGACTGGTAGCCCATGGTCTTGAGGATCCGCTCATCCTTGAAGTATTTCTCCATGACATCCTGGTAGCTTTTTACAAAGAGCGGCAGGAACTTCAGGAATTTCGGGTTTTTCGCAAACATCTTCGCGACATCGGCCAGGGAGTCGGCAGGCTCCGGGAAGAATGCATTCAGCGCCACATCGGTAAATTCGCTCATTACCTTTACGAACTCGTACCAGCGTTTGCCGTCCGAGGGCGATATGGCCGAAATGGCCTGTGCCGTGGCATCGATTGATTTCGGGTACGTGATGCGGCTGCCGTCACGGTCGATGATGGTCATGACCGGGTCGCATTCTATGAGGTCGACCTCTTTGGCAAATGTGGTGCCGAGCTTGGCAAACGCCATTTCAATAGGCTTTATCACCTCCACAATCGAGGCCCCGACATCGAACTTGTAGCCGTCCTTCTCGAATGTCGAACAGCACCCGCCGACGGCGGAGCTCTGTTCGAGGAGCAGGACCTTGCGGCCCTGTTTGGCGAGCAGTGCGCCCGAGGAGACCCCTCCGTTGCCGGCGCCTATTACGATTACATCATAGTCAGCCATGATGAGCCGCCCTTATACGAAATAGCGCGGTACAAGGTATGGTATCTGCCTGGCGAATTCCTTGATGAAGCGCTTCTTTGAATCCGTGAGCTTTGTATAGCAGTATGCGCATGCACCTATGACTCCCAAACATATTATCTTTTTCATTATTCTATCTCCTTTTTATAATAGAGTTTCATTTTTTTCAGCTTTTCACTCACCATTGGCCATTCATCACTATTTTTTCTCATATTTTTCAATCAGGTTTGTAGCCACTATTCCGGACACCATCGTCGTGGGAACGCCGCCGCCCGGGTGGGTGGATGCGCCGACCAGGTAAAGCCCTTCGAGCGACTTGGATTTGGCGGCCGGGCGGAAAATGGTCTCATGCGCCATGTCCTGCTTGAGCCCGTAGATGCCTCCATCCGGGGTTCCGAGCCTGCGCTCGAAATCAATCGGAGTGGCGAGTTCGGCCACCTGGACGTGCTCTTTCAGGCCGGGCACGTAATTCTTTGAATAGTAGTCGATGTATTTTTCGATCATCTCGGGCTTTGCCTCGTCCCATGTCTTCTGGCCGCAGGTCCTGAGCGACGGCGGCAGAGTAAAGATCAGTACATGCTTGCCCTTGGGCGCCAGCTTCGGGTCGGACTGGGAGGTCCAGCTTATGATGGCGAACTGGCGCTTCGTGAACCCGCCGGTGCGGTAATCGCTCCACCAGAAATCGTTCATCTCCTCCATGGGCACCGTCACAAGGGTGTGGTGGGAATTGAGCGGCGGCTTGTAGTCAACGCCCACATAGAGCATCGGCACGGCAATGGTGGTCTCATAGCTCTTGACCCCTATGCGGGCCAGCCAGGGAAGATGCTCTTCGCCGATCATGTCCAGATAGAGCGTCTTCGCGTTTATATCGGATACCACAACATCTGCGGATATCTCGGTGCCGTCTTCCAGTTTCACTCCGACGGCGCGTTTATTTCTGATGATAATTTTTTTAACCTTTGTTTTAAGCCTCAATTCCATGCCGGACTTTTCCCCGCACCGTCTCAATGCCTCCGGGATGCCGATCATTCCGCCCCTGACATAATAGAGGCCGAAATGCTCCTGATAGGGGATGACAGCGAATATGCCGGGCGCAAGTTCAGGCGGCAGCCCGATGAAAAATGTCTGGTATGCGAGGGATTCCTTTATATTTTCATTTTTGAAGTATTTGTTGAAGACGTCCTGATAGCTGGAAGCGAAAAGAGAGCCGTATTTGAGCATTGCGGGCGAACCCTTCACGATCTTGGCCATGTCAGAGAGCGACATCGCCGGTTCCGTAAAGAAGTCGTTCAGCGTGCCGCTGAAATCGTCCATCAGCTTCGAATATTTCCTCCACCCCTCGACATCCGCAGGCTCGACAGCCTTGATCGCCTCTTCCGTTCCGGCAATCGACTTCGGGATGGTGATGCGGCTGCCGTCTCGCAGGATCACGGTATAGATGGGATCGCAATCGATAAGGTCGACCTCTTTTTCCAGGGTGGTCCCAAGCTTGGCGAAAACGCGGTTAAGCAGGTCCGGCGCTTCGACTATGGATGCGCCTATGTCGAACTTGAAGCCGTTCTGCTCGTAGGTTGAACAGCAGCCCCCGATCCTTTCAGCCTGCTCGAGGACAAGCACCTTTCGCCCGTTTTTTGCAAGCTGCGCCGCAGCCGAAAGCCCTCCGCAGCCTGCTCCGATAACAATGACATTAAAATCCGACATAATCTTCTCCTTTATAATTTATGATATGATGGCATCTGGTATTACCAGTTGCCATTAATAATCCTTATGGATTGCATATGTCAAGCTCAATTAATGCAGGCCGTGACAAATATCAACAATATGCAAATCCAAACCCGGGAAAAGGCCCGGTATGCTTAGTTATCATGTATAGAAGTCCCATGGAGATTTATCGAGCGGCAGTAAACTGGCGGCTGGCTGATTGATTCCCGGGAACTAAATTTAATTTGAACGGCTTGATATTATGATGTAGATTTACAGTATTGCCATATATTTCGTGGAGGGAATATGTATTTAAAAACCGGTCCATGCAAATATTTTTTTATCTTTACGATTCTCGCCCTAATTCTTATTACAGCCTTCCCCGGAAGCGCAGCCCAACCGGATCCGTCTTTGTTGGCGGCGAAATACGACGTGCATATCCTGCGCGATTCCTGGGGAGTGCCTCATATCTTCGGCAAGAAGGACACCGATGTGGCTTTCGGCCTCGCCTATGCCCATGCCCAGGATGACTTCAAGACCAGTCAGCTTGTGCTGATGGCGGTTAACGGCAATCTGGCAACCGTGGCCGGACGCAAATGGGCCGGAAACGATTACCTGGTACAGCTTATGCGCCTGTGGGACACCATCAATGCGAGGTACGAGACCGACCTGAGTCCCGATACACGCGCTCTTTGCGAGGCCTATGCCGACGGTGTCAATTACTATGCGGCCCTGCATCCCGATGAGGCCTTCCCCGGACTTTTCCCTATCAACGGCAGGCATATAGTGGCCGGCTTCGTTCACAAGATGCCGCTCATGGTCGGGGTAGACAAGGTGCTGGAGGGTCTGTTCGGAGTAAATCAAACTGAAACGGCCTCCGCAGCGGACAGCATGCTCGCGTCATCGTTTGGCAATGAGGACTTCTCTCTGCTGGGCTTCAGGGCGGGCTCGAACGCCATGGCTGTTTCCCCCAGGCGCGCCTCAGACGGCAAGACGCTCCTGGCCATCAATTCGCATCAGCCCTGGGAAGGGCCGGTAACATGGTATGAGGTGCAGGTGCACAGCGAGGATGGCTGGAACATGACCGGCGGGACTTTCCCCGGTTCGCCTGTGGTGTTTCACGGCCACAATGAATACCTGGGCTGGGCGCATACGAACAACTACCCCGACCTGGTGGATACATATTTCCTTGAAATGAACCCAGATAATCCAAACCAGTACCGCTACGACGGGCAGTGGCGCGACCTCGAAATCCGCAAGGTACCCATCAGAGTCAAGCTGCTGGGACCGCTCCACTGGACCGTCAACATGGAGGTCGGCTGGTCCGTCTACGGCCCGGTGATACGCAGGCCTCAAGGAGTCTTTGCCATCCGCTGGGCGGGCATGGGCGATATCCGCCAGGTGGAGCAGTGGTACCGAATGAACAAGGCCCACACGATGGAACAGTGGGAACAGGCCGTACGGATGTCTACACTCCCGATGTTCAACTGCACCTATGCTGACAAGGAGGGGAATATCCTCTATCACTACCAGGCGCTCCTGCCGCTGAGGGCCAAGGGTTTCGACTGGAAAAAGGCAGTACCGGGCAACACATCTCAGACTCTCTGGACCGGATACCTGCCCTATGACAAGCTACCCCGCGTAAAGAATCCTGCATCCGGTTTCGTCATAAACTGCAACAACACGCCTTTCCACACGACCCTTGATCCGGAGAACCCGCGCAGGGAAGATTACGCGCCGGAGTTCGGGATCGAGGATCGCATGACCAACCGCTCCATGAGGGCGCTTGCACTCCTGGGCGCAGATCCTTCGATCACCGAAGAGGCCTTCTACACATACAAATACGACATGGCCTATGCGCCCGGGTCCAAGATGGCCAAAATGGTCAGCCGTATCATGGCCCTGCCCGAACCCGGCGACAAGACGCTCAAGGACGCACGGAAGATTCTAGGCGCATGGAATCTGCAGACAAACCCGGAAAACCGCGGTGCAGCCCTGGCCGTGCTGAGTTATATGAACATCATTGAGACTGCCGAGAAGCCGGAAGTGAAGGACATCTCGAATGAACGGATGCTCGCGGGCTTCGAAAAAGCGGCTATGACATTATCAAAGAATTTCGGCAGTGTTGATGTCAGATGGGATCAGGTCAACCGGCTTATCCGGGGACATGTCGATCTCGGGCTCGGCGGCGGTCCCGACGTTCTTCATGACGTTGATGGCGATCTGCAGAAGGACGGACGCATCAAGGGTAACCTCGGAGACTCCTATGTGCTCCTGGTGACCTGGGACAAGGACGGCATCGTGCACTCGCGCAGCATCCACCAGTACGGGAGCGCCACGCTGGACCGGTCTTCGCCGCACTATGCGGACCAGTCGCCGCTCTTCGTCAGATGCGAGCTCAAACCCGTGTGGCGCGGGGAGTCAGAGATCCGCAGCCATCTGGAATCGGAATACCGCCCCGGCGAGGAGCTCAAGCGCAAGAAACAGGATTGAGAGACTAGGACATTCAGGCCGGAACCGGATCAGTCTTTTTCAAACCTTGCCGGCCCGGATATTTTGGAAAATTTACCGGATGCCGCCTGTCTGTTTCATCAGCCATCCTTTACTGTTTTATGCCGGTTCCCGAAGCAGAGGCCTCTTCTTTTGCCTTAAGAGCAGCCTTTATTTCATTAAGCCTTTTCCCGTGCAGAGGATAGAAATAGAGTGCAATTATGGATAATACAAACCCGATTATGGTTGGTATCGTCATGAACATCCGGAATCCCGCATCAACACTTGCAGGTTGGACATCCAGTTTTGTATCATAACCGAACGCAGGCATCATGTACCCGAAAATAGCCCAGTTCAGAGCCCCGCTAAGGGTGATAAGAAAAGTCATCATCCCGAAGTACATACCGGCGCGTTGGAGCCCGGTATTGACCTCATCCTCATCGATCACCTCTGAAGTGATAACATCGCCGTTTAAAACCAGACCTGAAAGGCCAATCCCCAATATTACGGCGGCAATATAAGCGACTGTCAGGGAAGTGCCTAACCCTAAAACAGTCACTCCGGCAATCATTACTATATCGGCAAGGATAAGCGTGACTCTGGAATCGGTTTTGTTGGCCACGAACTGCCTCCACGGATAAAGCATTGCCGCGGCGGTTACGAAGGCAATACCCAATATCGTCGATGCATTGCCGGTATCCACTTTGAGGCTGTATTTCAGATAGAAGAACATACCGGTTGTCAACATCCCGGTACTGAAAAAGCGCATGGCTTGAGCTACCGCCGCCGTCAAGAAACTGCGGTTGAAGAATGTGACCTTAAAGGCATTAAAAAATGGTATATAAACCATTTCTTTGGAATCGTGAGTTTCAAACAATGCCCTTTTACCTATAAACATGGAAATTATACCGACCGAACCCAGTGTTAACGCCATTGGCAGCCACCCGATCTTTTCTGCCAGTATTGGCGGTACCGCCACACCGACAAAAAGGCCGACTATCTGGAATATGTTCATTTTTGCTGCAACATCAGTCCTTTCGATATAGTCGGTGAACATCTCGGGCATCAACCCGTAATAACCGGTAGCAAGAGCGGTATAAATGGTATTCCATATTATCATCAATGAACCGGAACTGATAAGTAATGCTATTGGATGATCTCTTCCCTTAAAGGGAATTGCGAAGATGAGAATAAATGTAATCACGTACGGGTATATGCCAAACTTAACATAAGGGATTCGCCGGCCCCATCTTGACTTTGTCCTGTCTGAGGCATATCCCAGAAGAGGTGTAAGAATAGCGTGGTATATCGCTATGAATACTCCCAATATACCCCACCACGCTGCTGAAAGTCTTAAGGTATCAACCACAAAAAATGTTACAATACCGCTATTGATAGCTTCACCATGAATTGAAATACCCAGGCTTGTAAGTGAATAAAGCATCCTTGTTTTGAAACTTGTTTTAAAATTGCTTTTTGTTCCTTCCATGCAACTCCCCTTATCTGTAATTATTCAAAATGCAGATAATCAATCCATAACAAAAGCATCCGGAACCATTGAATTCAAAACTATAGTATCAAATAAATGGAAAATGAAAGTTCAAATTAAAATCCTGCTTCAGTTTCCGGGAGATTTTTTATCCTCTGTCGCGGCATTGACTTCCGGCGTCTTGAACAGGTTGTCATTAAGGCCGATATTGAACCTGTAACCACTAAGCTGAATATCGCTCTTGTTTCCCATCGAATCGATCAGCTTCACACGTCTGATGATGCTGTTTTCATCAGCCCATATGCTGATCTCACCCGTACCTTTTTTGGGATTGAGCACGATATGGTCTTTTTCCTGTTTTACGTTGTATCCCTTGTCAAGGCTCGACATCCCGGCAATGAATGACAGGAGATTCTGGGTGGCTATCTCTTTCGGAACCTCCTCCACGGCCATCGTTTTTTCATCCGGCAGCGCCACGACGAGCTTGTTGCCTTTAAGGATTATAATCTGCTTCTGCGGTTTATAGACATCCATGCGTACGCCGTCGGGTCTCTTGAACAGGACCTTCCCCGTAAAATCTATGGTTTTGTTAAGAATCACCTGGTATGTGCTCTGGGTAAAGGTCGCATCAAAATCCTTGTATGCGGAATACCTCTTCTGTATGTCATCAATCCCCGCTGCAAACGCACCGGTTCCGAATATCAAAACAAATGCAGGTACAATAATACTACTCATCCATTTCTTTGCCATATGGTTTCACCAGCACCTTTCTCGGTTTGCCCGCCGCATCGGACGGTCCCACCACACCTTCTCTCTCCATCTGCTCAATAATCCTTGCAGCCCTGTTGTAGCCTATTCTGAAACGCCTCTGAATGAGCGATATGGAAGCGCTGCCCTTCTGAGTTACAAACTCCAGGGCCTCATCATAAACTGCATCGATATCGCCACCCGCATCGTCATTATCGTTATCATCTGTGACCTGGGCCTTTATGTGCTCCTCAATATCCGGCACATAGTCAGGGCCTTTCTGGTCCTTTATGAAATTTACGACGCTGTCCACTTCCTCTTCGGTAACAAAGGCGCCGTGTATGCGCATAAGCCCCTGGTGACCAGGGGAAAGGAACAGCATATCGCCGTTTCCGAGGAGCTGCTCGGCGCCGTTGCTGTCAAGGATAGTCCTCGAATCGACTCCCTGGGATACTCTGAAGGATATGCGGGACGGGAAGTTGGCCTTGATAAGGCCGGTTACGACATCGACAGACGGCCTCTGAGTCGCCATGATCAGGTGTATCCCCGCCGCGCGCGCCATCTGCGCAAGCCTTATTATAAACTCCTGGGTTTCGCGGTTCGACATCGTAAGGTCGGCCATCTCGTCCACCACCAGTACAAGCCTGGGCAGGATGCCATGTGGGAAGCCGTCTTCATGCCTTACAGCGAGCGTCGTCTGGGCGTTCTTATCCTGTGATCTTACTTTCTTGTTGTAGCTGTCCAGGCTCTTGACGGTCATCTCCTTAAAGAGCTGGTAGCGCATTTCCATCTCGGTGATCAGCCATTTGAGTATGGGCAGGGCCTCCCTCGAATCCGTAACGACAGGATGCAGAAGGTGCGGAATGCCTTCATAATGGGACAGTTCGATTCTCTTCGGGTCAATCATTATGAATTTTATTTCTTCCGGATAGCACCGGTAAAGCAGAGAGAGTATCATGGTGTTGAGCCCGACGCTCTTTCCGGTGCCCGTCGCCCCGGCGATCAAGAGATGCGGCATCTTGGCAAGGTCTATGACAATGGGCGCACCCTCTATATCCGTACCAAGCCCTACCGTAAGAAGTGAAGTGGCGTTAACGAAAGCGCTGCTGGCTATAATCGTCTTTAAGAAAACAGTTCTTCTGTTTTTGTTGGGCACTTCTATTCCAACTGCATTTTTACCCGGTATAGGCGCAACCACCCTTACGGGCGAGGCCTTCAACGCCATTGAAAGGTCGTCGGCCAGAGATACGATCCTGTTGATTTTTATCCCGGGCGCAGGGGTGAATTCATACATGGTTATCAGCGGACCCGGCCTTATCTGCAGGATTTCCCCTTCAATGTTGAGACTCCTGAGTTTGGCCGTTATAAGTTCGGCGTTCGCATTCAGTTCCTTGGCGGTCATTTCCTTGCCGGTATTCTGGGCTTCCCTGAGAAGGGATCGCGGCGGCAGTTCATAATCGCCTTCAAATGCAAGCTTCGCCTGCTCAAATTTTTCGTTTACCTTTGTCTTTTCCGAATCAAGCCTGGATATCTGGGGCTCCTTTTTCTTTTTATCCTGCCTGATTTCCTTCGGCTTTTCAGGCTCGACACTTTCATCACCCGGTTCGTTGCGCGCCTTCTTTTCAGGCCGGGTTATAACAGGTCTGTCGAGCATGATGAGGCTTCTGATTGCGCCCCATGCATTCTTCAGGTCATAACCGAGCACGAGCGCCGCAGAAAACATCGTCAGGAGTACGACAAGCGATCCCCAAGTCTTCAGGTATGCCCTCAGCCCCTTCCCGACAACCAGCCCTATTAAACCGCCCGCCTTGACCGAACCTTCGAAGATGCCTGCCTCACCCGAGAAAACGCCGATAAGGCTCAGTATTACGAAAAACATTACAATGCTGCTGATACCCTTTATTATCCCTATCTTGATATCTCTGAAGGTAAGCCAGGCATACTCGGCGATCATTAAAGGAATAAGGAAGGCCCCGAGGCCGAATATCAGATAGAGCCCGTCGGCAATATAAGCCCCGATAAGCCCCATATAGTTGTAGATGTTGCTGGTGTCTGAAGCATGGGTAAAGCCCGGATCGGTTGCTTTGTATGAGACGAGAGCAAGGAGCAGGAAGAGGGCAAGCGCACCCATTGATATAGAAGCTATCTTTTTTATATTGATATCACTTTTTACTTTCTTAGGCATAGATTTGTTATTACATGAAAACATCAGGAAATAAAATCTCGGCAAATCCGTGAACAGTATTCAATTCCATCGCACACTGGAATACAGACATCTATATCTCCATAATGATAGGGATAATCATGGGCTTTTTTTTGAGCCTGCCCCTTAGATACCGGCTGAGCTCTTCGCGCAGATAGCCCTGTATCGCCTGTGTATCGTGCTCGCCCCTGAGTTTTACGGTGAGCGTATCTTTCGCAATCCTTCTCATGTCATCCATGATTTCCTGCTCCATCGGCGCCGGCACCAGCCCTTTGCACATTACATCGGGACCGAATACAAGGTTTGACGTGTTATCGTCAAATACCGCAAATGCTACAACCAGCCCGCCTTCGGAGATATGCCTCCTGTCCCTCAATACGACATCGCTTATATCCCCGGTCAGTTCGCCGTCAACAAAACATTTGCCGCACGGCGCTTCTCCGGTCAGGTTTATCCCTGCTTCAGTCAGGGTCCATACCTGGCCCGGCCTTGCATTGACGACATCGCTTACCCCCATGGAGACGGCCATATCGCCGAGCGCCTTCATATGCCTGAATTCCCCGTGGACAGGCATCATGATCTCGGGCTTCAACATATTAAGCGCCTTTTTCATCTCGTCATGCGTTGCATGGCCCGTTGCATGCACATACGAAGTGCCCTGGTAGTACACCCCTGCCCCGAACTCCAGCAGGGAGTCTATGCATCGGCCTATGGCAAACTCGTTTCCCGGTATTATCCTGGCCGAGAGAATGACGTTGTCGCCGGGCCGGACCTTGTACCTGTGCCAGCCCCTGGATATAAGCGAAAGTGCCGAATAGATTTCCCCCTGCGCACCGGTGCATATGATCATCAATTTACTGCGGTCAGTCGAGGCTACAAGGTCCGGGTCCACCAGCAGATGCGGCTCCATCTTCAGAAAGCCGGTATCAGAGGCTATCTCGACAACCTCGTTCATGCTCCTTCCTATTATGCAGACCTTTCTGCCGTTCCTCACCGCTATATCATAGAGTGACTGGATACGCCTGACATGACTTGAGAAGGTTGATACTATGGCCGCTCCCTGCGTTTCGCTGACGATCGTTTCCAAATTCGCCAGGGCTGTCGCTTCGTCTTTGCCCACGGGTTCGGCCTCAGCGTTTGTGGATTCACAGAGGAAAAGTCTTACATCCTCAAGTGTGCCGTAGGCCTCGGGCGTGTGCCTGAAATCACCTGAGTGCACTATCAAACCCTGCGGTGTAAGCAGGGAGAAGGAGAAGCATCCCATTGTCGAATGCATGACCTCCATGGCTCTAACGTCCATACCCGATATGGTGATGGTTTCTTCAGGCATGAGGGGTATAAGGTCGACCGAGGCATCCATATCGAATTCCCTGAGTTTGCGCTTGAGAAGTTCGAGCGTGAACTCGTGTCCGTAAACGGGTATCGGGGCATCTTTCAAAAGATACGGCAGTGCGCCTATATGGTCCTCATGGCCATGCGTCAGAAGGATACCCTGGAAGGACTCCTGATTGTCTATCACGTACCTGAAATCAGGGACTATCTGGTCAACGCCGGTGATGTTGTATCTGGGGAACATAAGCCCGGCATCGATTAAAACCGAGCCCCTGCTGGTTTCGATAACGGTTGAATTGAGCCCGAATTCACGGACGCCGCCAAGGGGAATGATCCTTACATAACTCAAGAGACTTCACCTATCAGCTCGTTCATGGCCTTTTTCAAACTCTGCGACGCCGCCCGGATATCCTTCATGGTCTGCTTCGGCACAGGTATATGTCCCAGGTTAATCGGTTTTCCAATCCTGATCGTAATGGGCACTCGCTTGATGTCATGGGTCCAGCGCGGCATCAGGGCATATGCGCCCGATATGCCTACTGGAATTACATCATGGCCAAGTGCAAGGATCAGCCTTATCGTTCCGATTTTGTAAGGCAGCAGCCTGTTGTCCCAGCACCTCTCACCTTCGGGGAATATGCCCAGCATATGGCCTTCCTGAACCACGCGTACGGCGTTACGAACCGCCTGGAAATCGGTTGTATATCTTCTGACCGGGAAACTTCCGGCAATCCCCATCAGAAATTTATGGATCTCCGACTTGTATTCCGAATTTTTTCCCATGAACCATATCTTTCTCGGTGAATACGGCACGAGTATGATGGAATCGAGAAAAGAGGAATGATTGGGCAACATGACGACCGGCCCGCTCTTTGGTATGTTTTCAACGCCCTCCACCTTTATTTTAAAGGCTGTACCTAAAGCAATCTTCATCAGGCGTTTGGCGAGTGCGAAGAAAAGCGGGTGTTCAGCCCTGCGCCAGGTTCTGACGGGAGCCCTGAGCTTTTCATGGCCTGCTGCAGGTCTGGGTCTTTCAAGCCAGCCCTGCCTCCTTATCCGCGGACAGAACTCGATAATATCCTCGGAATAATAGTCTTTTATGATCCTCCTGAGGCAGTCTTCCCATTTCTTGCCCGATTCCTCAAGGAAATCGAAGAAGAGAGGTCCATATCTACGGCTTACAATCTGGATGGTATCGCTTTCTATGGTCATCGCCAGCATGTCGCCAATGACGAGTGTCCTGTCCGGTGTCCCGTCACCTATGAATTCCAGCCTGTCGCCAAACAGTTCAAGCCTGCCGTCGCCGATGGGCTTCCTTACATAATGAGTGCTTACTATTCCCGCATAACCGGTATAAATTCCCTTTGTCCCTTCTTCCGAGAGCCTAACTTTTTTGCTTTTTAAAACCGGTCCAGATTCCGGCATATCAATATCGAAAGACTGCACCCTGTCGTACCAGTCTCCGATGGACATTATTTCACCGTTGATTGAAACTTCGTTCCTGCTCACAAGCTCAAGGGCCGCTCCGCAGGAGATGCATTTCCCGTCCCTGCACCAGTCCATAACACCGCATTCAGGACATCTGTATATGATATCGGTTATCATCGATTATCAAAGCCTTTCTCAATGGAATCGTATACCGCCTGCATAAGTGCAGACACATCATATCCTTTGGTGTCTATAGGCTTGCCAATCTTGATATCTATCTTACCCGGTCTGACCTTAACCGAATCTTTAGGCAGAATTTTATGTGTACCGCAGACTGTTACAGGGACAACCGGCTTACCCGAATCAAGGGCCAGATGAAACCCTCCTTTTTTGAACGGAAACTGCAGCTTGCCGTCATCGGAACGGGTCCCTTCCGGAAAAATAAAGATCGACGTGCCCGATCGGATCTTATCCGATGCGATGCGCATGCTCTCAACTGCCTTCTCATGATTGACCCTGTCAACCATGATATAGCCGCATTTTTTCATGGCCAGGCCGAACAGAGGAATCCGGAAAAGTTCCCTCTTAACCGTCCATCTGAACTGGACATTCAGATAGCCGAGTATGGCAAGGACATCAAAATTGCTCACATGGTTTGACATGTATATAGCTGCCCCGGCAGGTATATTCTCCTCACCTTCAACACCCACTTTCACATTGGCGCAGAAAAGGGTCCACCTTGCCCAGTAGCGTGCAATCATGTGGGGTGTGTTTGCCGTGGGATCCAGCCATGCTGTAATTATATGTGGTACAATGAATATCATTATATAAGAGGAGGTTCCCAGAAAGCTAGTCATGCTCCAAAACATAACGGGATTGATACTCGTCTCGGTTTTAAAAGTCAAGGAAGGCCGCACTGGAACATCCTACATTAACAGGGTATATCCCCGTTGTACCGATTTCTTGTATTTATCCTGTTATGATTTGTTAAAGGGCTCAAGAACGCCTTTGCAGTAAAGGCATCTATATTCCGCGCCTCTTAAAATCCTGTTGTGCCTGGTTCTGGTTATGTGATGCTCCCTGCATCTGCATGCATAGAGAAATCTCGGCTGCGGTTTCCTCATGCTGTTAATACCGGATACATCAAAATCGTGAAGTCTTTTCGGAGTCTGCCCGAATGCAGTCATGACCGATTCCCATGTCCGGCCGTGCGGCCTGTCTTTAAAATTGAGTTTGTGGGCAATCAGATGTGCCATCTCGTGGGTAACGGTTTCCATTATGAACCTGTCTCCATTTAGGGCTGCCATATGAGGATTGAGCGATATCTCCCATTTTAGAAGCCATGCCTTCCCAGCCGTCTTTCCCTTTAATGTATATCTGATCAGGGGCATCTCAAGCCTGCCGCATTTTTCCGGCCACAACCTGCCGGAAATTACGAGCATTTCTCCTATTCGGCATATTACCTTGTCATGCAAAGAATGTTCGTCCATTTATCCGTTGTTCATATGACACCCGGCTTCACCCCTTGATCTCCCGCCAGACAATCCGGGCCACAGCCGCCTCGCCTTTCGTGATTGCCGCTACCCAGGGCCAGCCGCACGTGGTGATGTACCACTCGTCTTTTTCAGGCACATTGACATATTCCGGTGCATGCGCCTCAAGCCCTGCAACAAGTGAAAGAGTGTTTTTCCTGCCTTTATAGCATCCGAAACAGTAAGGGTTCTTTGAATGAAAGATGAGCGTATCGTTGTAGGAGGGCTTATCGAACCATATTTTAAAAGGCAGGAGCAGTCCGTGCCAGAAGGCAGTGCCGTTGTTGTAGGTGATTGAAAGATAATAACCGCCTTTATACTCCATGACAAAAGGCGATTCGGTAGATGCAAACGGCGAGTTCCTTTCGCTTCCCCATGAGGAGCTGAGAGCCGGCCCTATATACTGCCAGCCCTTCAGGTCGAACGACTGGTAGATGTCGACTCTGGAAAAGAAGCGCCCGCGCGCCGTTGTATAAAGAAGCCACTGGCCGTCTGCAACCCTGAGAATCATGGCGTCACGGAAAAACTTGTGAAACGGTTTACTGATAACGGTTTCCCTGTTTTCCCACACAACGCCGTCCCCGGATGTCATCCGCTCGAGCCTGTGAGGAGACCAGAAGATATAGTAGATGCCGTTTTCTTTTATCACGTGCGGTGCCCATGCAAGCTCTCCAAAATCCGCAACAGGCAGGGTCTCGCTCATGCCTTTATCAGGCGGGAATTCCCTGCTCACCCCGGCCGCAAAATATTTCTCTTTGCTAAAGTCTCCTCTGGTTTTGCTTGTGATGCCGACCAGGCGCCAGAAACCTTTATCATCACGGTAAACGGCATGGTCGTTTATATAATCGCCATGAATGCCCGGTTTAAAAAGCGTTCTCCATTCTCCCTCTATTACCGGCTTGTAAACAGGTGCCGTGCCTTTCAGGATTTCGACTTCGGCTTCACCTATTAAATGTTCTGCGCCGCATTTCCGGGGAATTCCAAAAACCCTGAATTTCCCGCCCTCATTTGCATGGAAAGAGCCGTATTCGGCGCTTCCGGCGGTTTCCCATTTTCCGCTGCGGTATTTTTCTATCCTGTAGATCTCCCTGTCTGGGTCAGCCACCCAGCCAAGATGAATCCAGCCATATCCGCTTGAGGCCTTGACGCCATGCCTGGCCTGGCATGACCGCACATCCTCCCTGGAGATGGAACCGTAGAAAGACGTTTTGAGCGGCCATTCGACAAAAATTCTCATAACTGCCTCGCCCGCCAGTCTCAGCCCGAGAATTTTTATAAGTATTGAAAATATTCTTTTAATAACCTGCATGACCTCACTTTATATTGCCCGGTCTTCCGGTCCGACAGCATCCAAGCCCCGTTTAAATGCGTCACCCTGTCTCTTAGCAACTGCACCAATCAGGTAAACTCCGACAGAACCGTTCACGGCCGGTATCAATTGCAATATTATTTTATAATCCATTATCAAACATTTCGCATAAAGTCCTTGAACATTGTTGCAATTTAAAAGATTTGTTTCGGTTTAATCAATAAAAGACTGATCGTACTGAATTTGAAATATATTCATCGACTTTGCGGTCTTTCTTATTGACAAATCCCCAACTCTCGATATCTTATAAAATATTAGGCTTGGTTACATATTCTCGGCTTAAATGAACTGTTTGAGGGGGCTCATATGTTTTTTAAATGCAACAAGAGTATCGTTTACCTTCTATTGATTGCCGGATTGTTCTTAGGTTCCGGCTGCAGCAGCAGCGGGGACGGAACAGACGTCACTGACAGCGGCCAGAACATCAACACCCCCGGCGGAAGCACGCCGGAAGAAGTCATCAACTTCGACATGGTTATCACCGGCGGGCGCGTCATAGATCCGGAGACAGCCAGGGACGAAGTCGCGACAGTGGGAATAAAAGACGGCGTCATAAGAAAAATCATTTCGGGAAACGCCAAGCTCGCCTGCGGGGAAGGATGCACAGAAATTGACGCAACAGGCCTGATCGTTTCACCCGGCTTCATCAACACGCACACGCATGAAGGCAGCGGTACGGGCAATAACATGGTTTTCGAATCGAGCAAGGCCTTTGTACAGGACGGCATCACATTCTGGCTCGGAGGGAACTGCGGCCTCTCTGCCACAGGTGTTGAATTGAAATTCGGCGATATCATCATCAGCAACAAGATCGGGTTGAGCCTGCCTGAATATCTGGGAATTGTTGAAGAAGGCGGCCTGTATAACAATTACGGCACGCTTACCGGCAATATCACGTTAAGAGGCGATGCAGGCCTGGCGCATCAGCAGGAAGAAAACGACGCACAGATAGAGGCAATGGTCGGGATGCTTGAAGATCAGATGGCGATGGGAACATTCGGTGTGTCTTTCGGACCGTTCTATGACCCGGGAACGACAAAAAAAGGCTATGGCAGCCCTGGCGACGGAAAGCAGAAAGATGGGCGGCATGTCCGCCATCCACATGCGGATGCCGACCTTCAACACATGGAACGTGCTTAACCCATGGGCTCCCGTGGAAGGCTCTTCAAAGGGCCCCAACATGATACTCTTCGGGAACAGCGTCACCGAGGCCCTTGATGTCTGCAGGGAATCAGGGGCGCCAATGATAATCTCACATGCGACGGATGTGAGCCTTAACGGCTCGATGGCATGGGTGCTGGATAAAATAGATAAGGCGATCAGTGAAGACGGGCTGCCGGTCGCCGCGGATATAATCGGGTTTGATACTTTTTCGAATGACCTGCTCGCGCTGACCCAGTTCGGGACAATACCGCCCGGCGTACTGATGACACTCGGCGGGATCAAGCCCGGGCAGCTCTGGCCTGCAGAAACCGTTTATTATAACGATAACGATGGAGACGATTCAAATGACGTCGTCTTCTGGGAGGCATACAGGAGGCTTACTTCAGTCGAGGATGCGGAAGCCCTTGTCAACGGCTTTGCAAACAAGACGCTTAAGGTCGGTAAAGACTCAACCTCCATCTCTTTGAGGGTCTGGTGTAATATCGTCGCCCCTGCTGCAACTAAACTTGCGCTTACCAAACCATTCATCTTCATGGGCAACGACGGCGGAATATCCGTCAATAAAGCAAATCAGGTTTTGGTCGAGCCGAGGACGTATGCCTGCTTCTCAAGGCTTATCGGACACTGGTCAAGGGAAGAGCAGGCCCTCGGCATGAAGGATGCCCTTTTCAGGGCGACCATCGCTCCGGCACGCTGGATGGGACTTTCAAAGAAAGGCCGGCTCCAGGAAGGCTGCGATGCGGATATAGTCATCTTTGACCAGAATAAAATCATAGACCGCGCAAGGGCTGAAGACGGCATGCTTGAGCTCAAGCCTCTGGGATTCAGCAAGGTAATAGTTAACGGTCAGGTGGTGGTCGACAACGGCGAACTCACCGGGAAAACCCCGGGAAGGCTCATAAGGCGCACCTGGAAAATACCCGGGAATACAAAAGACGTAATCTCACTTTATAATAAATTATTCACACGATGAATTAAAAAGGAGGGGTGGAGATGGCATTTAAAAAGTATGCATTCGGTGCTCTTGTCCTTTCACTGATGCTGACAGTTTTGTTCATTGCGAAGCCATATGCGGATAATCCTAAACAGCCATATTCTAACGGTTTCCCCGATGACCCTCAATTCACAGGAACAGCGAGCGGCAAGAGCGCAAATGACTATTCGCCGATGGATTTCCAGTACCAGTTCCTTTCCAGCTTTGATGATCTAACCAAGCTCATTGAAGGTCAGCCTATCAGATTCCCGTTTGCAAGCGACCCGGAAGGCTCGCCGGGCATGTCCCTGACCCGGACATGGAATGAACAAAGGTTCGGTTACGGAATCGGCAGGCCGGATGTGGTTATTGCGTATGTCGAAGGCGGTATAAAACTGGCATGATCCCTTAACCGTACCGGATATTGCCGACAAGATTTACATTAACAAGGGGGAGCTGCCGCCGAATGCCATAGAAAACGGAATCCCCGTCCATGCTGACCTCAACCATGACGGATGGTTCAATGCTGCTGACTATTATGACATGATGAAAAATAAATACCCCAACGCCATGGTTCCGGGTGACCATAATAATAACGGCATCCTGGACGCAGAAGACCTGATTGTAGAGTTTTCCGACGGTGTTGACAACGACGGCAACGGTTACACAGACGACATTTCGGGCTGGGATTTTTACAACAATCAAAACAACCCTGCCACCTATGATACCTCATACACCCATGCCAACGGCCAGATGGTCAATGCCGCCGCCATCACCAACAACGGCTTCGGCAAGGCGGGCTTCTGCCCCGACTGCATGCTAATGCCTGTCAAAGCCGGTTGCGAGGCGCTTGACAGGACGAGTGACCTTGCGCAGGCCTGGCTCTTTGCGGCAGATGCCGGCGCAAGCATAATCGTTTCGACGACCGCCGACCTCGGGTTTTCGACATTCATGGAGGAAGCGATTGATTACATCACGAGAAAGGGGCTTGTCATTGTTGAATCGTCAAATGATTTTAATTCCACCGATCATCAGGGCGGAATGTTCCATCCTAACGTGCTGCCGGGCAACGGGCTCGTCCCGGATACGGCATGTATAATCGAACCGCTTAACGTATTCGGCAAAATGACGACGACATTCAGGGAGCGCTCATCTGTTACATCATGGGGAACGCACAGCATGTTCTCGGTCTCTACACAGGGAGGAACCACATCGGAATCGACTCCGACGCTCGGCGGAGTTGTTGCCATGGTAAAATCGGACGCCGATGACGCATACGAAAATAAAATCATAGGCCTGCCGATAACCGGCTTTGAACTTATCCAGCTTCTTATCGGCGCTTCATCCCATGTTGAAGATACCAGGCTCCCCTGGCCGGGAAAGCCGGGCGACTTCAACCTTGCATACGGCTACGGAAGACCAAATGTCTATAAAGCAGTTAGTGACGTCTATGATAATCTCATCCCGCCGGTGGCCGTGATCGACTCTCCGAGGTGGTACTCCCTTGTCGACCCGACTGTCACAACCAGCATACCGGTCTCGGGAAGGATCTCGGCAAACCGGTCAATGGACTATTCGTGGGAGCTTCAGTTTGCGCTCGGCGCAGAACCGCAGGAAAGCGATTTTAAGCGCATATCCGGAGACACGGGTTCAGCGCCTTTCGAAGGTCTGCTCGGCGTGATCGATCTCAGCCAGTATAAGGAAGAGATTGACAGTTTTATCAAAACTAAATTCAGCCTCTCCACATCCAAACAGCTCCCGACAACCGAGCAGTATGCGGCTACAATACGGCTGCTTGTTTGGGACAATACAAAGATCAAGGATAATAAATCTCTGAGGGGCGAAAACCGCCGCAGCATTTACATATATCATGACGATTCCTGGAAAAAACCTTTTCCGAAATACATCGGTCCCGGCGGCGATTCGCAGGCGTGCCTTGCCGACATCCAGGGACAGGGAAGACTGGCCATCGTATTCGGCGATTCCGACGGCTATGTTCATGCCATAGATTCCAGGACGGGCGGGGAACTGCCCGGATGGCCGGCAACTACAAATCAGACAGAAGTGACAAAATCGCATACAGGCGTCAATCCGCGCTTTGAACCGATGGTCAACAATGTAAGCGTCGGTGACCTTGACGCAGACGGCAGGCAGTGGGTGGTAGCAACCACAATAACGGGAAGGACTTATGTCTATGACGCCTACGGCAATCCCAGGATTGGGTGGCCGCAGACACTTGACACTGGCGTCACAACACCAGACAACCCCAGGAAGAAGCTCTGGCTTTCAAGGCTTGCCACCCGCGGCGCCTTCTCTTCACCGGTATTGTTCAACATCGATGGAAAACCCGGGCTAGAGATCATCCAGGCCGGCTGGGACGGATATCTTCACGTCTGGAATGCGGACGGCTCATATCTGGCCGGATGGCCGAAGAAGATCGAACTGGGGCCGAACTATCCGGTTGCCAAGGGTTATCAGCTGATCAACGACCAGAAGATAACAAACACCCCCTGCATTGCAGACCTTGACGGTGACGGCAAATTCGAGATCGTGGTCAGGACCAACTACAACTATACAAAGGCCCCGGACCTGCAGATAATGTACAAGATGCACATGATCGCCTATCGAAACGACGGTTCAGTCGTTAAGGGCTGGCCGGTTGAGCTAGACGGCATGGCCATTTATTATGGCTCTGCCCAGGAATTCGTGACCGAAGGATCAGGCGCTCCTGTAGCCTGTGATGTCAACGGTGACGGCAAGGACGAAATCGTGGTCAGCCCGATGTTTTCACATCCCTGGCTTGTCGACGGGAACGGCAAGATAATAACGCAGTACAACAGCGGATTTAACCCGCTGCCCAAGGCCGCAGACGTTGTGGACATGGTTACTGCACTGACGACAGACATGCCGATGAGCTTCACGACAACCGGCGCATTCGGCAGATTCGGCGGCGGACTCACCTTTGCCCAGACCGGCTCGGGCATACAGGGGATCCTCTTATCCATACTGACACCGGGCAGGGGTACATGGCTGAAAAACTTCGAAAGGGTAGTTGATGCCCAGACAGGAAAGGCGAGGAACGGGTTCCCGACATTTTTCCAGGGGCTCAATTTCATAGGCGCGCCGATTATCGCGGATGTCACGGGTGACGGTAAAGCCGAGATAATAGATGCCGGCGATTCGTCCGCACTGCATGCCTATACCGAGGGAGGGTCGCAGGCCGAAGGCTTCCCCAAATTCACAACAGGATGGGCGCTGTGGTCGCCCAGTGCGGGCGATATCGACGGGGACGGCCTGACAGAACTTGTCATGCTCACCCGGGAAGGATACCTGTCGGTGTGGAACACCAGGGGCAAGGCTGCAGCCAACACCGAGTGGTGGCACAATCAGCATGACGAATGGAATTCGGGCCTTTATGGCACGGATACAAGGCCTCCGGGAGTTGTTCGGGATATATCTTATGATGCCGCAAACAGGGAGCTCTCGTTCAGGGCGCCCGGTGATGACTGGTATCAGGGGAAGGCGTTAAAATATATTGTTGAGTTTCTGCCAGGAGGAGTCTCGGAATTCACTGCAAAGGCATCGGCAGGCGCATGGGAATTCATCCCGGTTCCGGAAGGAACGACGGAATTCAGCATCCGGGCTGTTGATGCTGCCGGTAACATGGGTCTCCCGGTCAGTATAAGCATGTCAAGCATCAAATCAGAGGAGGCATCCGATGGCGGCAGCAGCGGCTCAAGCGGCCTGTGCTTCATGAGCACGGCAGTGTCAGGCGGAATTTAAAATACAGACAGTCCGGTTCCCGGACTTACATGAAATCTCTCCCCCTTCTCGCGGGAGAGATTTTTTTATGGAGATTTGCCACTGGATTTTATAAATTGGCCTTAAAGTCAGCTCAAGGTATACCAATGGAGGACCTGATGAAAAGAATAATAGGGCTTGCTTCACTGTTCTTTCTGCTGACGGCAGCCGGATGCGAAAGGAGCGGGATCGTGAAAGACGACTTCAGCTATGGTGACATCAGAAATATAAATACAACGCAGTGGGCCAGCCTGTCCAAGAAACGGATTTTTTTCGGCCACCAGTCTGTAGGTGGAAACATCGTCCAAGGGATGGCGGATATCCTGGAGTCCAATAAGGAGATCAAGCTTGTCATATTGAACTCAGACAAACCCGGAGACCTTAAACCCGGAACATTCGAACATATTGAAATCGGCAGGAACGAACAGCCTTTGTCAAAGATTGAAGCCTTTTCCAACCTGATCAAATCAGGAACAGGCAATAATTCCGACATTGCCTTTTTCAAATTCTGTTACATAGACATCAACAAATCAACAGATGTGAAATCCCTTTTCAGTACCTATCAACAGGCAATGTCCGTTCTCAAGGCTGCATATCCGGGGGTCATTTTTATTCATGTTACAGTGCCTTTCAGGCTGCCTGATAAAAATATAAAATACTGGGTAAAGAAGGCTGTAGGGATAGAGCCAAGCAAAGAGAACAATATATCAAGAAACAGATATAATGATCTCTTGAGGTCGGCCTATGAAGGAAAGGAGCCCGTATTCGACCTGGCAAGGCTTGAGGCCGTATCTCCTGATAAAAATCTCTGTTTCTTTGAAGATAAAGGAAACCGGATCATGATCCTCTGCCCCGAATATACCGATGACGGCGGACACCTCAACGCTCTCGGCAGAAAGGTCGTGGCGGAACAGCTCCTGGTATTCCTGGCAAAATTGGAATAAGGACAATACCGTGATCAGCCCGCATCTGAAAACGGTTTTAGCAATAATCATACTGGGATTGGCATTAGCTGCCCATGCATCGGCCAAACCACGAAAAATCGAACTTGCTCCCTTGCCCGAAAAGTTTGACGTAAAGGCAATGGCCCCCATGCTGGAAAAGGGCGAAATCATATGGGTCAACTCCCAGAAAGACGGGAAATTCAAGCAGGCCAGCATTATAAGCATCGTGAACGCCAGCGCCAGAAAGACCTGGGACGCCGTGACCGATTATGACCATTACAATGAGTTAATGCCCAAGACAAACAAGATTGTAGTCCTTTCTAGGGAGGGCAACGATGCCGTTCTCAATTATACTATCGACCTGCCCGGACCGGACTTCGTGTACACGCTGAGGCATCACAATATTCCTTACACAAAGGTGGAAATCCGGCCGGAAAACGACAAAGGCGATATCAAAACCGGCGCCTGGCGCTGGGAACTTTTTCCTCTGGAAGAAAACAGGACGGTCCTTGTTTATACACTGTATACCGATATAAGGGAATCAAGCTGGGTGCTCAGGATGGCGCTTAAAGCGGACCCTTCAATGGAGCATGGGATAAACATAGCTACCGGACTTGTTACGGTAAACGCCATAAAGAGATGGGCGGAAAAATGAAAAAATCCAGGAAGGTCCTATGTACGATGCCATAGCCTTGCTGCTCCTCCTTGTCGGCCTTGAACTTGTGCTCGGTGTCGACAATATCCTGGTCATTTCGATTTTCGTAGGGAAGCTCCCCGATGCAGTGAGAAACAAGGCCAGGATCACCGGCCTCGGAGTCGCCCTGCTTGCAAGGATACTGATGCTCTTTATACTGATCAAGCTTGCGGGCCTGACAAGTCCGATAGTCCTCAGCTACTCGGTCCGCGACATTATCCTGCTTTCAGGAGGGCTTTTCCTGATTTACAAGGCGGTCAGGGAAATTCACCACACGGTAGAGCTCAAGGAGGAACTTGAAGGCATTTCAGGTAAGGTATACAACAGCTTTACCGGCGTAATAACCCAGATCGTCCTCATGGATATCGTCTTTTCAATCGACTCGGTTATTACTGCAATCGGTCTGACCGGAAGGCTCTGGGTCATAATCAGCGCTGTCATAATTTCCTTCCTGGCAATACTTGCCTTTGCAAAACCCATAGGCGAATTCATCATAAAGCGGCCGTCGCTCAAAATCCTGGCGCTTTCATTTCTCATTACAATCGGTGTGACGATTTTCCTGGAAGGCACACATCAGCATGTACCCAAGGCGTACATCTACCTGCCGATGGGATTTGCCCTGTTCGTGGAAATCATTCAGCAGCGCTACAAGCACAATAAAAGGAAGATGGAAAAGCAGCAGGATTAGCCTGCTGCTTATTCAGCCATTTTTTCAATCGCTTCTTCAGTCTTCTCGGCGAGTTCCGTTGCAGACATTATCATGGGCGATTCCTTCATGAATGCCGCCGCAAGGGCGCTGATAATCATGAGTACAAGGAATGCGATCATGAATGGAGTCATTGAGCCTGTCACGGGGCTCCTGAATTTATCCATCGCAAAGATAAAGATAATTCCTGAGATCTGGCCCGAGAGGATAATCATCCCCTGCGATGTCGACTCGGGCGTGGGGAAACTGACCTCCGCTCCGTACTGGAAACCTACGGGGCCCGCACTCATGATGAAGAAGCCGAGGACGAAACCCGCTATCAGGAGCGGAACAAAGCCGCTCAGGAAGGTCAACCCCGCCAGTCCCGGTATTATGCCAATCATGCAAAGGACAAGGAACGGCTTCCTCTTTCTCCGCTTGTCCGAAAGAATGGGGATTATAACCGCGCCTATAATCCCGCCGACTATCATTGCGGCCCCGATGAGCCCAGCCTGTTCTGCATTGATGCCCCTTGGCATCAGAATCTGTTCTATCCATGTCGTTACGGCATTGAACATCCCGAGCCCTATGAAAAAGAGGATCAGCAGCAGTATCATATCCTTGATCTTGAACATGTGCTTCAGGCCCATGTAAACGCTGTGACGGACTTCATGCCTGAGAGTGGGCGGCGTGGGCGGTTTGTCTTTTATAAAGATAAAGAAGAGAACTGCAATCGCTACCGATGCAAAACCGTAGGACATCAGCATCCCCTTCATTCCCTGGATCTTTAACAGAATAGGCGTGAGCGCCATGGCTACAACAAATCCCAGGTACTGAGAAAGCGCGCCTAGCCCGGCGGCAGTTGCCCGCTCTTCCAGCGGGAACCAGTCGGCCGCGACCTTGGTCATGGCATTCATTATAAACGGCTGGGCGACCGCCAGCCCGAATGAAGAGATCAGGATGGCATTGTAGCTGTCCGCATATATGCCCTTGGTCATGCCGAATATAGCAGTAAGTACGGCGCCTATGCCGACACCGATCCTGGTGCCGTATGTATCGATTACATAAGACGCCGGTATGCACATGAACAGGAACATTATCATGAAGCTCATTGAGAACAGTCCGATCTGCAGCGGCGTAACATGGTAGAATTTGACCGCTTCGGTAGTTATCGGCGCGAAGTTTATCCAGTGCATCTGCATGATACCGTTTATGAGCATAAAGACTGCAAGAACAACCCAGCGGTACCCGTAAACCTTAACCTTTTCCATGCATTCCTCCCCTGACTTCATCTGAAAATGCTGTTTCCAAGAAGCTGTTGGTTTGCTGCGCGCTGCTCACGATGCAAGCTTGATGGTTATCCTGCTACCCTGCTCCAACAGCATCGGTTTTTCAAGCAAAATTTCTTTTGATCCTCCTTTGGCCTGATCGAAAATTAGAGATTTTATAAGAACCGGTTTACCGAAATGTTTCCTGACATCGATTGCAGCCAGGAACCTGTCAGGATCATATTCCAGCATCGCCCAGAATCCCGGGAAGAAAACCGGCACCCTGAACAGTCTTTCACCCGGAATCATCCTCGGACCGAGATGTAAAATGCCCCTGGGTACATCGAGCGCAGCACCGGTAAAGGCATTCAGAACAGACCAGGCAACGGGATGTGTCATGTATATGCTCTCGGTTTCGCCTGTCAGGCTCGCGCTGAAGGTATAACCCAGTTTTTCCAGCCGTGAGTAAATCATGTTCAGCGTATCCAGACCTTCTTTAACCTGACCCAGATATATATGCTCGCAGGCCTGATAGCTTATGACCTGCCAGATGTATATCTGGTGGACGTTGCCGTCAAAAAAGCCTCGCAATACAAGTTTCTCCCTGCCGGAAAGCGTCATCTCGGCAATGGGTTTGGGCAATGCGCCTTTAAACCGGGGCAGATTTTTTGCCCCGTCAATAAGAAGTTTATATGCGAGGTTCATGTGTCTTGCAGCCTTCTCGGGCTCAAGCACGGGCCCCAGTCCGGAATACCGGCTTATCCAGTCTCCGGCCAGTGCGGCACAGAACATTGTAGGCCTCTCTGGCGAACTTTTGAAATATCCCCTGTCTTTGTCCCACAGGGCTTCATCGATGCGTTTTTTGCATGTTTCGGAGCGTTTCCTGTATATTGTTTCAAGTCCTGGTTCGATCTGTTCCGCAAGGTCTGCCATCATCCCAAGCGCTGCCAGATAAACCGTGGCCGAGTAAATGAATGAACCCGGGAAATGCCAGATGTCATAGGTCGTGCCGCCCTCCGGAACACCATGAACACAGTTTTTATCCATATATTCAGCCATGCGTTTCAGGTCGGGCCAGAACAGCTCCAGCCATTTAATCTCCCCGGTCATCCGAAATATCTTTCCTGCCTGTATGATCTCGCTTGCGGCAAGGTCGGTCCATTCCTTGGCCGCAAGGACGAATACTATCTCCTCGGGCCAGCCGTACGGGACAGACGCATCCCCCAGGGCAAGGTCGCAGTTGCCGTTTCCGTGCGGCACCGAACCCCGTTCGTCAGTGAGCTTCCTGAAAGTATCCAGTTCGGATCTGTCGAGCCTGGTGAAGAAAACGGACGTGTAAGGATGGGAAGAAATCCTCTGGTCGTTGGTGCCTGTCAGGCCGCCGTAGGGCCAGGGCCAATCCATGCCCTCTATTGTATAAAGACGGCCGTCCCCGGGGACTACGGTGTTGCACAGGACAGAATCAATTGAATTCTTTATTGATCGTTTTAGCCATTCAGGCAGATTTGATTCATCAAGCAGGGCGGGCAGCTCCATGGATTCGCTGTAAAGGCGTTTTCCTCCGGGATTTCAGGTATTCTGCAACATCAGTGCTGCCGTTAAAAAATTCCTCATAAACATGACCGGCCCTTATACCGTCGTGAATCCCTTTCTTTAAGTTCAGTTTGGGTTTTTTTTCTGTAACATGTCCCGGAGTCCACCAGATAAGATCAAACGGCAGTTCCGCGCTTCCTCCGGGCTCAAGGTTTCCGTGGACTGCAACAGCGGCTCCGGGTCTTACGTTATCGGAACCGACAACGGGCGCAGAAGGAGAACTAATCCTGCCGGACCTCACAAAACTGTCCAGCATCGCGGGCGCCAATTCCCCTGCATCATAGCCTTCGCAGATATCGGCCCTGAACCCGTCCGGCGGATCGGCGGCAATGAGGTATTCTCCCAGTACGCTGTATCTGTGTGATTTCGGATCGAACGATTGTTTCGTCTTGAAGGCTATGGCGGGCATAACACCGGCATCTGCTGCCTCCTGGAAATTGCCGGTCACATCGCTGTATGTCAATTTTCCCCTCAGCCCGACAGGCACCCTCTTTCTTCGCATGATCATTCCGGTCTGGCCTGTTCCTCCGCAGCCCAGGATGTTCTGCCAGGAAAAGAGCACGGATATGAAAACAGGTTTATTCGAAATGTTCCTGATCCTCACGGAGAATAACGCGGCCGGGATCGTTGAATCTTTCATATTATGGGGGATGTGCGGTGTGAACCCAAAGAGTGCGGTCTCAACCGGCAGGCTGTCTTTAAACCATAGTTCGAACTCAGGTAATTCGCCCCTGAACCTTGTCGAGGCAATGCCCTCGATATTGCCGAATTCGCTCTCATATCCCCTGCGCAGGATGCGGCTTTTCTTTATGATTCCCTGTGAAGTATGCACTGCAAAAAAACAGCCCCTTAGATTCCTGACAGGATTCATCCAGTTGTTGTTACAGCGGGCCTCGATAAAAGAGCCATCGGAACCGATAGTTATGCCGCCCGAACCTATTCCGCCTAGCGGAAATCCCCTGATGATCGAGCTGTCAACATATTCGCCGGTCGATTCATCCCACGATACCCTTGATTCGCTCATAGGAACCCTCCGTCAGCATATATGAATTAATAACGAGAATAACACATCAGGTGACATCGGGGATAGTCTCATGATATTAAACGGGACAGATTTTTACCAGGGAGAACATGCATGGGCGGTCTGCTTCTCGGCCTCGATATCGGCAGTTCATTTGTAAAGGCATCGGTTATTGAAACGCAAACCGGGCTGTTGAAAACCGCCGCAGCCGCGCCCGGAACTGAAATGAAGATCGCCTCGCCCAAACCGGGCTGGGCCGAACAGGAGCCCGTCATCTGGTGGAGGGAAACATCGGCATGCCTTGAAAAAATCAAGTCTTGCGGGATAGTGCTTGAAGATATAGAGGCAATCGGCATTTCATACCAGATGCATGGCCTAGTCATTATCGATAAGAATTTAAAGCCTCTCAGACCTTCAATAATCTGGTGCGACAGCAGGGCGGTCACAATCGGGGAAAAGGCCTTTGATGCAATCGGCCATGACGCATGCCTGAAACGCCTCATGAATTCTCCCGGTAACTTTACAGCCTCAAAGCTTGCCTGGGTTAAGGAAAACGAGCCGGACATCTATAAAAAAATATATAAATTCATGCTTCCGGGTGATTATATCGCGTTAAAGCTCACGGGAGAGTCAACGACTACGGCATCAGGACTCTCCGAGGGAATTCTCTGGGATTATACCGACTCGACCCCTGCAGGGCTTGTACTCAGGCATTATGCTATTGATGAAAAGCTCATCCCTGATATCAAACCTTCCTTCGGCCTGCAGGGCGCTGTTTCCAGGCAGGCCTCAAAAGAAACCGGCCTTAAGGCAGGCATCCCGGTTTCCTACCGGGCCGGCGACCAGCCCAACAACGCCTTTTCCCTTAAAGTGCTCGACCCGGGTGAAATGGCAGCCACTGCCGGGACATCTGGGGTTGTTTACGGCATATCCGACAAACCTGTTTACGATAAAGAATCCCGCGTCAACGGTTTTTTACATGTGAACCATTCGGCAAAGAGAGGCCGCTTCGGCGTTCTCATGTGCCTAAACGGCACCGGAATACTGAATTCATGGCTCAAGCACAACATGCCGGGCCTGAGCTATGAGGAAATGAACCGGCTGGCGGCAACCGTTTCACTGGGTTCCGAAGGGCTCATTATCCTGCCCTATGGGAACGGGTCCGAAAGGACGCTTTCCAACAGGAATCCGGGGGCTTCAGTCCGGGGGCTTGATCTGATAAGACATACGAAGGCTCATCTTCTGCGCGCCGCGCAGGAAGGGATTGTCTTCGCGCTCAAATACGGCCTGGAGATCATGGAAGGTATGGGTCTGAAGCCTGCAACAGACGTTCGTGCTGGCCATGCCAATATGTTCTTGAGCCCTGTATTCTGCGAGGCTTTTGCATGCGCAACCGGGGCAACAGTGGAACTCTTTGCAACAGACGGAGCCCAGGGCGCGGCACGCGGAGCCGGCATCGGTTCTGACGTTTACAAATCTATTGCCGAAGCATTTGCAGGACTTAAGGCCATATCGACAATTGAACCGGATTCCCGGCTTGCAGATCCTTACATGCAAGCATACTCATTGTGGAAAGTCACACTCGATAATGTGCTGAGAAGAGGCAGCTGAAACCAGATACCGAGATATGTTAAAAAATTATTTCTGAAGGCCTGCTGAATAATGAAAAAAGAAGTCCGAGAGGGCGGCTCCTTTAATTGATGAAAGAAGACAAGGCATGCCCGTATCTTCCTGAAAGAGATGCGTCTTATGAAGAATATTATGTACATCATTTGAATCCTGAGCTGTATGGAAGGCTTCTCTCAATGGGGTTCAGAAGGAGCGGCAGGGTTGTTTACAGGCCTGTCTGCCGGTCATGTTCGGAATGCAGGCAGATCCGTATTCCGGTAAATCTGTTTTCCCCCAGCAGGTCCATGAAAAGAGTCCTGAGGCATGACAGGGAAGTGAAGATAAGCATATCGAGGCCCCAGTATTCCGATGAAAAATATGACCTCTTCAAGCGGTATCTCGACCATTACCATGACAGTATGATGTCCAGAGACCTGATGTCATTTGTGTCCTTTCTTTACGACTCGCCTGCCGAAACATTTGAAATCGTTTACAGCAAGGCATGCCGTACAGTCGGGGTAAGCATTGTTGATGTCGTTCCGGACGGTCTGAGCAGCGTATATATGTATTTTGATCCTGAATTCGGAAAACTCAGTCCGGGCACCCTGTCAATCATCAGGGAGATAGGATTGTGCCTTGAGCTTCAGTTGTCTTATTACTACCTGGGATACCTCGTATCCGGCAGCAAAACCATGGATTACAAATCGAGGTTCCGTCCCTACGAGATCCTCACAGCGCCGGAGAAATGGGAGATGAATGCAGGACATCCTCTCAAATGAACCCTCTTCGGTATCAATTGGAGTATGAAATATAATCGCTGCCTTGCCTGGCCAGTCCGGGCAGCGGAATTACCCGAAACAGATTAAACAGGACAGGACCAGTTTAATTTTTTTTCACCAATACAATATTCCTCTTTTGCAAAAAGTGTAATATAGTCTCGTAATTATTTGCTGAACATCATATTTATATGGAGATGTTATGAGAAAGACCCTTATTGGAATCATCTGTCTATTGGTATTTTCAGGCTCGGCTGCGGCGGGCGAACCTAATTTCGGAAACGATGGTCTGAAAGGCATCAGCATTGAACAGCAGAGAGAGCTTGCCGGAGGGAAAATTATTTTTTCCACAACAGATAAATCAAGGGAAAATTCATTGATCGAGGCAGCCATAGTGTTCAATCAGCCTGTTGAATCAACATGGAGCCTTCTGACCAGGGTTGATGAACAGGACAAATACCTGGCCGAAATCAAAAAGATAAAACTCGCAGGTAAAAATCCCGTTAAAGTCGAATTCGGCCTCAAGATTCTGTTTTTTTCAATCTGGTATCAATGCCAGTATCAGTTTGACAAACCGAACAACTATTTTGACTGGCATCTCGATCCGACATATAAAAACGAGATCACGGATCTGAAAGGGTTCTGGAAACTTTACACTTACGGCAGTAACAAAACGCTCGCCCGCTACGGCAGCAACGTGGTTGTAAAAGGAGTGCCCGACTGGGTTCAGGGTGCTTTCAAGAAAAGCGGGGTGGAAAAGGCCCTCAAGGCGACGAAAAAATTTGTTGATTCAGGCGGAACCTGGACAAAACCCAATTAGCACTTAGCCCCATTGAGATATGCATTTTGCACCAGGGCCTTCCGGGTTCAGGTATTGATTCCCCGGCATACCCGTTTGCAAAAGGGCATGGCCTGATTATTTTTATTTATGACACCGATCTTGACAGGCACAGCAGTGTTTCAGGATTGAATCTTCATAAACCCCGAAGGTTAAGCTTTAACGGAGGCAAAAAGATGAAAGCGAACGTGATTGTAATAAACCCAAAGGACAATGTCGCGGTGGCCCTGGCTGACATAAGGAAAGGTGAACAGGCTGCTTTACCCGACGGAACAATTGTTGATGCGGTCTCGGACATCCCGTACAGCCACAAAATCGCACTGATTGATATTGCTAAAGGTGCTGATATAATCAAATACGGCGAACTTATCGGCGAGGCAAAAACCGGTATAAAAAAAGGGGAATGGGTTCACACCCACAACCTCGACATTGAAGAAAAGGGGAGATGAGATGCTGAGCTTTTCAGGTTATCTCAGAAAGGACGGGAAAGCAGGGATAAGAAACCATGTAGCCATCCTTCCCAGTGTGGCCTGTGCAAACGGTGTTGCCGCAGCAATTGCAAGGGCAGTCCCCGAGGCCGTCCCCATTTTCCACGGACACGGATGCGCCAGGGCCGTCGAACTCGGGCTCCACATCCGCACGCTCTCAAACCTCGGCAGGCACCCGAATTGCGCGGCGGTTCTTGTCGTCGGGCTCGGCTGTGAACCCATCAAGGCGGACATCCTTTATGATGCAATCGCCGCAACCGGCAAAGAAGTTCAGAAGCTTGTCATACAGGATGAGGGCGGGTCCAGGAAGACAACGGCAAAAGGCATAGAGATCGTGAAGCGCATGGTAGCCGGTGCAGCAAAGATTAAAAGGGAAGAGCTGCCAATCGATAAAATAATAATGGGCCTGGAATGCGGCGGTTCGGATGCGTTCTCAGGGATAACAGCCAATCCGGCGACAGGCCTGGCCACGGACTGGCTTGTGGATAAAGGCGGCACGGTAATCTTAACTGAAGATACGGAAATGATCGGGACTTCGCACATCCTGGCCCGGCGGGCCTGCTGCCCGGAAGTGGCGGAAAAAATAGTCAGAATGGTGGATGAAGCGGAAAAGCTGACCCATGACCTTCTCGGCCCCCTGGCCCCTTATGTCATTGCACCAGGTAATATGGACGGCGGTATGAGCTCCATCCGCGAAAAATCCCTGGGCTGCATTATAAAGGCGGGCTCGCATCCCATAACACAGGTGGTTGAGTACGGCGAGGTCCCGTCGCAAAAAGGGGTTACCCTAATGGATGCGCCCGGTTATGATGCCGAGAGCATGGCCGGAGTCGCTGCCGGCGGCGCACAGTTGATGGTTTTCACTACAGGGCGCGGCAATCCGCTTGGATTCCCCATTGTCCCTGTCATTAAAGTCGCAAGCACGTCAAGACTCTATGAAAAAATGGGGGATGACATGGATATAAACGCCGGCCGGATTCTGGAAGGTGCAAGCCTTACAGAGGTCGGTGACGAGCTGATATCATTAATAAGGAAGGTGCTTGACGGGGACCTTACAAAAGCGGAGATAAACCGCCAGGACGGGATTGTTTGTTTATATACGATGACCCCTTCTTTCTGAAACAGCGTGAGATTACTCCGCATCCCTGCGTCGCTTCTCTTCTCGTCACCGCGACATCGGGATCATGAACATCATGCTTAACTCCTCAAGCCGAGTGCAGCGAAGACGAAGAGGAATGCCATAAAGCATGTCACGTTCCTCGATTACGTCACTGCTAGGCCTGCTTTGTTCTGACACGCTGCATGATGGGGTTATTTCTGTCCCTTATTGCTTTTTTAAAAAGCTCCACCTAATATTTTTATAGGCCTTTATAAAGGCGGGAGGTGAAAGATGCTTATCGAAAACAAGGATTTAATGACCAATGCAAGGGAAATACTGCGCGGCAGATGGGGCGATGCAATTGCAGCCTGTATAGTGTACCTGGCGATATTAATGATACTGAGCATTGTGCCTGTACTCGGAAGCATAGCGAGCATTATTGTTGCGGGCCCGATGACGCTTGGTCTTTACCTCTTCTTCATACCTTTCATGAAGGGTGAAACCCCGCGCATGGCAGTTATATTCGATGGATTCAAAAGCTTCCTTGACGCCTTCATAGCCTATCTTCTGGCGTCGATATTTATACTTCTCTGGACACTGCTTTTAATCGTTCCCGGCATTATAGCTGCTTTGTCCTATGCGATGATATTCATAATCATGGCTGAAAATCCTGGAATTGACGGCATGGCTGCAATCAAAAAGAGCAAGGAGATGATGGACGGGTACAAATGGAAATACGCATGCCTGATGGGAAGATTCATCGGCTGGTTCCTTCTGTGCATCATCACCTGCGGGATTGCGGCAATATGGGTCGGCCCGTACTGGGTAACAAGTAAAGTTGTTTTCTATGAGGACATAAAGAAAGACAGAGTCAGGCTCATTTCCCCTCCTGGAGCACTTCCCGGAAATGAACCCGCCAATCCTGCGCCATTCGAACCGAACACCGCAGGATGAAAGTCTCGCTGTTCATACCCTGCACCGTCGATGTACTGTTGCCGGAAATCGGTATCTCCTCATACAGGCTTCTAAAACGGCTCGGCTGCGAAGTAGTCTACCATAAGGAGCAGACCTGCTGCGGCCAGGTACACTTCAATTCCGGGCTTAGAAATGATGCACTCAAGCTTGCGAAGCGCTTTATCCGGATATTTGAAAACGACGAGAACATTGTCTGCCCGGCAGGCTCGTGCGTGTACATGGTTAAAAAGCATTATCCGGAGCTTCTCGGCAATGACCCAGAATGGTTTGAACGTGCCGATAAAGTTGGAAAGCGGGTATTTGAACTGTCGGAATTCATCATGTCCACACTCGGTGTATGCGAAACGGGAACCGCATTTGAGGGCAAAGCCGCCTACCATGAGTCCTGCCACCTGCTCAGGGGGCTCGGCGTTACCGGGTATGCAAAAAAACTCATCTCCGGCGTCAAGGGCCTGGAGGTTGTGCCACTCACAAGCGCAGATTCCTGCTGCGGCTTCGGCGGTGAATTTTCAAATAATTTTCCGGAGATTTCGGAGGCGCTTGTAAGAGACAAGACTGACGGTTTCATTGCCTCGGGCGCAGATGTGCTTATTCTATCCGAGCCGGGCTGCCTGCTTAACATCAGTGGCTATCTCCACAGGCACCACCCGGATAAAAAGGCCATGCACATTGCCAGCCTTCTGGCAGGCCGGGAGGAATGAATGGGAAGCAGCACGCGGCTTTTTATAGAGAAGGCAAGAAAAGAAATGGCCAATCCCATGACCCAGGCATTTCTTTCAATACTGCCCCCGGGATTTGCAGTTATGCGCCAGATGTCAATGGCCAGCTTTCCCGACCCTGCGGCCGCGATCGGACTTTCGCGCTCAATCCGGCGGGAATCGGTTGCGAGGCTGCCAGAGATTCTTGAAGAATTTGAGTCAAATGCTATAAAGAACGGCGCCAAAATTTTCTGGGCAAAAGATTCTCAGGCTGCAAACGAATACATCCTGAATCTGTGCAGGGAAAAAGGCGCCGGATTCATCACAAAAGGCAAATCCATGGTCACCGAGGAAATAGGCCTTAACAGCGCACTTGCCGAGGGTGGAATCGAAACGTTTGAAACAGATCTCGGTGAATTCATCATACAGCAGCTTAAAAGACCGCCCTTTCATATAGTGGGTCCGGCAATCAATATCCCGGTTTCCGAAATAAGCGGGCTTTTCTTCGAAAAGGGCATCATCGACAAGCCGACAGATGATGCCATAACCCTCGGCAAGGCCGTCAGAACCCATCTGAGGGACAGGTTCAGGAACCTTAAAGCGGGCATTACCGGGGTGAAACACGGCGGTCGCTTCAAACGGCTCATTCATCAATGTTGAAAACGAAGGCAATATCCGCCTGACCAAGAGCTGCCCTGAAACGCTTGTTGCCGTCATGAGCCTTGAAAAGGTGGTGCCCGATATAAAAGATGCGCTTCACATCATAAGAATACTGTGCAGGAATTGTGTCGGACAGAAAATATCAGGATATGTCACCCTGGATACCGGACCTGCCAGACCGGACGAAACAGACGGCCCGAAAGAACTCCATATCGTCATACTCGATAACGGCAGGTCTGAAATATATAAGGACCCGGTCACCAGACAAGTGCTCAGATGCATACGCTGCGGTGCATGCCTGAACATCTGCCCTGTATATTCCAAGATAGGGGGCTATCCTTACGGGTTTGCCTATTCAGGCCCGATGGGCCAGATGCTGAACCCGCTTCTTCTCGGATTGGAACAGACAAAAGAGCTGTTCTGTTCCTGCACGCTATGCGGCGCGTGCAGGGAGGTCTGTCCTGCAGGGATAGACCATCCAGAACTGTTCCTTTATTACCGCTCGAAAATTGCAGGAATGATGGAGGCAGGCGAGAAAGCTCTTTACGCATCCGCAGCCCTAGCAATGCAGAACGGCCTTGCATGGAATCTGGTTATCAAATCAGCCCGCCTGGTTCTGAGCAAAAAAGTGCATGAGGGTTACATCAGCAGCATTGAGGGCAAGGCCGGCGGCTGGTTTTCATGCCGGGATCTGCCGAAGATCGCAGACAGGACCTTTCATGAATTGTGGAAAGGCCTCAGCAGGAATGGCGCATAATGCAATCGGCAAGAGACAGAATTTTTATGGCCTTAAATCGGCGCAAAGAGAACCTGTTCAGCCGAGACCGGTTATGCCTCCTCTTTCAGAAATGTCTTTAAACAGAGAGGCCATGATAGAGCGCTTTTCAAACGAGCTTGCCGCTCAGGCAGGAGTCTTGCGCAGGACTTCCGGCATGTCGGATTTGAAGCGCATCCTTTCGGAAATATCAATGGCCGAGGGCATCAAATCGGTGATTACATCAAATGACGATACCGTGAAATCGCTCGAGGTGCCTGAATGGGGAGCATCAAACGGTATCGAGGTTGTATCGATAGAAATCCTTCTCGAAAGAGAGGCACTCAAAGAGAAGGCCTTTTCAGTCGATGCGGGTCTGACCGGGGCCGCATTCGCCGTTGCCGAGTCCGGCACCATCGAATTGCCGTTAACAGGGATATGCCACGCCTTGTCTCCATCGCCCCGCCAATCCATATAGCCATAATTCATACTGAAAAGCTTTTTCCGACCTATGAAACAGCAATTGAAAGCATCGAAACCGTGCCAAGCCAGCTCATCTTCATCACGGGCCCGAGTTCAACCGCAGATATTCAGGCGACCCCATTCAAGGGTATGCACGGTCCGGAAAAGTTGTTTGTCATACTTGTTGAATAATAAATGAGCCCTTATCCCTGTCCCTTTTAAAATACCGCCGCTACGTGGTCATGTGAAATTGCCCTGAAATACAGCTTTTCCCCCCAGTCATGAGTATATATTCAATCCCTTCATCATGCTTTAACGCATCATCAATATTTTCAACTTCCCTTGCGTTTTTCTGATGGAATATATCTACGATTGCAAGACAGTCCTCCCAAGGACCCGGCTGAACAATCAAGTTTGCCGTTCAGCTCACTATTCTCTTGGAAGTACCCTGTAGCGTCCCGAATGGTTCAATCAAAGACCGGGTGGCGTCCGTATCAGCGCCATATCCCTTAATGCATTATCTGGACAACTCATAAGTCTTGCCAGTTTTAAGCATAGCCCTGAAGTTTTCTTTTTTAGCGGCAGCGGGAAGACTGCAGGCGGTCGAAAGGATATGCCCTCCATCCCCGCCCACTTCATCGATGAGCTTTTTGCAATAATCGGCCACATCTTCGGGACTTCCAAGCGACATGAGCGTGGGATGAATATCACTGGCGATGCACAGATGGTTCCTCAGGATTTCTTTAGCTGCAAAGATATTGGTCGTTCCGTCGAGCTCCAGGATAGCTGACTTTCTGGGCAACTTCTTGAAATAGGGGATGTTCTTGTCCCAGCACGTATCGAGATGGAAACTGATCTGAATTCCTTCCGACATGAAGGCGTCGACAATCTGCTGGGTATAGGGCCACCAGAACCGCTCAAAAACATTAAGGGGATAGAAAAAAGCACCGGCCCGTTCTTCGGCCATTTTCATGATGGTCACACCGGCGGCCTTGCACAAACCCACGCCGAAAGCGATAAAGTCCTCGGTCATTTTCTTTAGCGCCTTCTCCACCATTGCCGGCCGGTAATACAGGTCTTCCGTAAACTTGACCATGGAGCGTGAAAGCGACAGGGTGAA